>NZ_KQ465118.1 GCF_001308875.1 Lysinibacillus sp. ZYM-1
GAGGTCACACCCGTTCCCATACCGAACACGGAAGTTAAGCTCTTTAGCGCCGATGGTAGTTGGGGGCTTCCCCCTGTGAGAGTAGGACGTCGCTAGGCATTTGAAAGACCAGAGAAGATTATCTCTGGTCTTTTTTGTGGTTTTCAATGGAAGAGGGCAAAGCTGTCTCTTGAATAAGACAGCTGGTATAGTTAAAATTCAAGCGCACTTCTCAAGTGATTGATATAAGACTGACTCACTGGTAATTCACTACCGTCCATTAATGTAATAATAAAATTTGACGTTAAATCACGTGCCATTTTTTTTATAAAATGAATATTAACAATATAGGATCTATGAATACGAATAAAGTATGATGGTAACCTTATTTGGAGTTCTTTAAGGGTAATGTTCGTTTTAAATTGTTCGCTTTCTACATAAAACCATGTTTTTTTCTGTAGGCTTTCGATATGGGATATTTTATTGATGGCCACAGGATTCCACTCTTCGTCTTGTTTCCCCGTTAAAAATTGATATGGTTCTGTTCTTTTAATAGGGAAAGTTGAAGGCAGGATCACTACTAGAGCAGCTGGTTCATTTTGAATGAATATAGGATATCCGATACCGTAATAGGGTGAATCAAATAACGAATTATCTAAGATTGCTTCCGTCTTTTGCTGTGTGCGCAATACCTGATCAGCAATACTATCTGGTAATACTTGCTGCCCAATCTCTAAATGCATACTATGATGCTTAGAATGACTAAAGACATAAGAATTTTCAACAGCAATTGCAATGGATGAATCAGCAGGAATCCAATCTTTCAACATTAAAATATATTGTTCTGAAATAGCTTTTGCCAAAGAATTTAACTTGTTGTTCATTGTGAATATCCCCCTTGTTTGTAAATAATATTCCAAATTCCGTCGTTGAAAAAGGTAGCTTCGTCATGGAAATTTGGTCTTTTATCAAAAAATAATGAAAATTCAAATACTCTGTTATATATTAATTTACAACAAATAAACCTGTTATGGAACAGTAAATTAAAGTTTTTTAACAGAGGATATTGTACACAAAGGGGAAGGTGGAATTTCAATATGTCAACTCGTCAAGAAAGAATTGGGGCTTTAGAAAAACAATGGGCTGAAAACCCACGCTGGGCTGGTATTGAGCGCACATATTCAGCTGAAGAGGTTGTTAAACTACAGGGTACTGTAGTAATTGAACAAACATTGGCAAAAAAGGGTGCGACTCGACTATGGAATTCATTACAGGAGGAACCGTTTATTAATGCACTGGGGGCATTAACGGGTAATCAGGCAGTACAACAAGTTAAAGCTGGACTAAAAGCTATCTATCTATCAGGCTGGCAAGTAGCAGCGGATGCGAACCTATCTGGACAAATGTATCCAGATCAATCATTATACCCAGCCAACTCTGTACCAGCAGTAGTTAAACGAATTAATCAAGCACTTCAACGAGCAGATCAAATTGATCATGCGGAAGGACGTGTCGATCAATTTGATTGGTTTGCTCCAATTGTAGCAGATGCAGAGGCAGGTTTTGGTGGTCCTCTTAATGTATTCGAGCTTGTCAAAGGCATGGTTGAAGCTGGAGCAGCTGGTGTTCACTTAGAAGATCAATTAGCTTCAGAGAAGAAATGTGGGCATCTTGGCGGTAAAGTTTTACTTCCAACACAAAATGCTGTTCGTAACTTGGTTGCTGCGCGATTAGCAAGTGACGTTATGGGTGTAGATACAATTTTAATTGCACGTACTGATGCTGATGCTGCTGATATGGTTACTTCAGATATTGACCCACGTGATGCAGAGTTTATTACTGGTGAAAGGACTCCTGAAGGTTTCTTCCTTACAAAAGCAGGCATCAAACAAGCAATTGCGCGTGGCTTAGCTTACGCACCATACGCAGATTTAATTTGGTGTGAAACTTCTAAACCATCACTTGAGGAAGCTCGTGAGTTTGCAGAAGCTATTCATGCAGAGTTCCCAGGAAAAATGCTTGCATACAACTGCTCGCCTTCATTTAACTGGAAAGCAAATCTTTCAGAAGAAGAAATTGCAGAGTATCAGCGTGAGCTTGGTAAGCTAGGTTACAAATTCCAGTTTGTTACTTTAGCAGGATTCCATGCATTAAACCACTCTATGTTTGAGCTTGCACATGATTATAAAGATAATGGTATGGCGGCATATTCTAAGCTGCAGCAAGCTGAGTTTGCCTCTGAATCTAAAGGCTATACAGCTACACGCCACCAACGTGAGGTAGGTACTGGATACTTTGATGAGATTTCTCAGGTTATCTCTGGTGGTACTTCTTCAACAACGGCAATGGCTGGATCTACAGAAACTGAGCAGTTCGTATAAGAAATGCGTGTTTTCCTAAATTCATAATCATAGAGTAGTCTCCTCCGCTCCTCCTAAAGCGGAGGAAGACAAAACTAAAATCACAAAGGTGGGTAAACAACCAATGAAACAAGCAACGACAGGTAAGCTTAAAATTGTTGGCGAACAAAACGAGCAATCAAATGAAATTTTAACACCTGAAGCTCTTGAGTTTGTTCTTGCCCTACACGAAAAATTTGATGCTCGCCGTAAAGAGTTATTGCAGGCTCGTCAGAAAAGGCAAAAACGCCTTGATGCGGGAGAGAAACTTGATTTCTTACCTGAAACAAAGCATATTCGTGAAGGTGAATGGTCAATTGCACCGCTTCCACAGGACTTGCAGGATCGGCGTGTTGAAATTACAGGGCCGGTTGACCGTAAGATGGTTATTAATGCTTTAAACTCTGGAGCAAGGATGTTTATGGCTTGTTTTGAGGACGCATCTTCTCCAACATGGGAAAATATGATCAGTGGTCAAATTAATATGCGTGATGCTATTAATAAAACGATTGAATTTACACAAGCATCCAATGGTAAAACATATAAACTAAATGATGAAACAGCAGTGTTATTAGTTCGTCCGCGAGGCTTACATCTGCTTGAGAAGCATGTACTTATTGATGGTGAACCGATTTCAGGAAGTTTCTTTGACTTTGGTTTGTATCTATTCCATAATGCTAAAAATGCGCTGGCGCAAGGTACTGGGCCTTATTTCTATCTACCAAAGCTTGAAAGCCATTTAGAAGCTCGTCTATGGAATGATATCTTTGTATTTGCGCAAGATTATATTGGCATTCCGCAGGGCACTATAAAAGCTACTGTATTAATCGAAACAATTTTAGCGGCGTTTGAAATGGATGAAATTTTATATGAGCTACGTGAACATTCAGCTGGTCTGAATTGTGGGCGCTGGGACTATATTTTCAGCTACATTAAACGTCTTCGAAATCAAGCTGATGTTATTTTACCAGACCGAGGCCAAGTTACTATGACTGTTCCATTCATGAAAGCCTATACATCTTTATGTATACAAACATGTCATAAGCGTAATGCACCAGCAATGGGTGGAATGGCTGCACAAATTCCGGTTAAAAATGACGATGAGGCAAATGCAGTGGCATTTGCAAAGGTAGCTGAAGATAAACGACGAGAAGCAACAGAGGGGCATGATGGTACTTGGGTAGCACATCCAGGTATGGTGGCAACAGCAATGGAACAATTTGATGCCATTATGACAACACCAAACCAAATTCATAAAAAGCGTGAGGATGTACGCGTTACTGCGGAAGATTTAGTAGCTGTGCCAGAGGGCACAATTACACTGGAGGGTCTTCGCGTTAACTGTAGTGTTGGAGTACAATATATTGCTTCATGGCTTCGTGGTAATGGAGCTGCACCAATTAATAACTTGATGGAGGATGCTGCGACAGCAGAAATCTCTCGTACACAAGTATGGCAATGGATTCGTCATCCAAAAGGGATATTAGACGATGGACGCGGTATTACTTTAGCGTTTGTCTTTGAAGTTTTGGAAGAAGAGCTTGTGAAAATTAAAGAGGCTGTTGGGGAACAAGCTTATAACAGTGGTCGCTTTCAGGAAGCTGCTGAACTGTTTAAATCTTTAATTGAGCAAGATGAATTTGCGGAATTCTTGACACTTCCAGGCTACGAAAAATTAGCGTAAAATACAAATCTACTAAAAACATATCCAACTTTCCTAATAACACTGGATTGCATTTAAATACAATCCATCCTATAAGGTAACGGGGTCTGTTCCCCCGTTTCTAAAGAGATGAGCACAATCGTATTAAAGGGGTCTATTTATAAAAGTATAGAGATTTTAAGGGGTGAAAGGTGTCTTACGAGCTTAGATGGGGAGCTTGTAAGACATCTTTTTGGTAAATCCGCGTAACTGTTTTACAAGTCTACGCGGATTTTTTCCTATTTTAGTTTACTATGGCAAGTACAAAGCCATCATAGCCTTTGACACCAACGGTTTGTATAGCTGTTGCCTCAATTCGGGGCTCCTCTTTTAACAGATCTAGAAATTGCTGTACGCCTTTAACACGTTCATCTACACTATCTACATCTGTTACGGCACCATTACGCACTACATTATCTGCCATGATAATAGCACCAGAATTCGCAAGTTTTAAAGCCCACTTCAAATATTCAGGATTATTGGGCTTATCCGCATCAATAAAAATAAAATCAAACAATTGTCCATTTCTTTTTAAGTATGGTAATGTATCTAATGCATTTCCGACAATAACTTCGATCTTTTCTTCAAAACCTGCATTTCTTATATTTTGCCTAGCCACTGAGGCATACTCTTCATTAATTTCTAAAGTCACTACTTTCCCTTCTTTAGAGAGGGCTTGAGCTAAGCAAATACTGCTATAGCCACCAAGTGTGCCAATCTCTAAAATATTTACTGCTCTTTTCATTTTAGCTAGTAAATACAATAGTTTACCTTGAGTCGGGGACACATCAATTTCTGGTATTCCTGCAGCTTTATTAGCCTGTAGTGCAGCATTAAGATAGCTGTTTTCTGGTAGAAGTTTATCCATAAAATATCCATCTACATTATGCCAAACATTTAACTCTGTCATCATACAGTCCTCATTTCTATGTGATTTAAAAGTGCAAGCTTGCATATAGAGTGTATGATAAAATTAATCATAAAAAAAATATATTATTATTATTTATGTATAACCTCAGATTATAGATGGGAGTGAAATCATGAATATTCATGGCTTAAAATTGTTTTATCATGTTGCTACTACAGGTAGTTTCACTAAAGCCGCAGAGTTATTACATATTAGCCAGCCAGCTGTTTCGAGCCAAATTAAACGATTTGAGCATGAAATTGGGGTACAGCTCTTTAAGCAGCAGGGGCGAGGTGTAGTACTCACAGAATTTGGCGTAGCCCTAGCGGAGAAAGCTCAAAATCTTATTGCCCTTGAACATCATATCGAAACATTTGTAGAAGATTACCGCCTTGCAAAAGCAGGGGATTTACATATAGTGGCTACCTACCTGCCAGCAAATTTTTTAATCCCAAAATGGGCCGCTACTTTTAAAGCTGCTAATGAACATGTGAATTTAATGATTACAACGACCAATACCAAGGATGCCTTTGAGCAACTTATTCACTATAAAGCCGACATTGCGATATATGGTGGAGGAATTTCCGAGAGACCTAAAGAAATATGGTGGGAGGAACTATATGAGGATGAATTATGGTTTGTGGTGTCACCCAATCATAGGTATGCTCATCAAACCATTACATTAGTTGAAATGTTTCGGGAGCCATTTATTATGAGAGAGAAAGGGAGTTCGATGAGGGAGCATCTTTTTTCCTTGTGTCAAACATATCAAGTAAAGCCACCAAAAATTGCGCTACAATTTAATGGGATAAATGAAACAATACGTTCTGTTATAGCAGGATATGGTGCGAACTTTATTTCTTCCCTTGCAGTTAGGGAATATGTCGAGAGTGGGCAATTGGCAAGGGTCAATATTAAAGATATACATCCTGTTAAACATAAAATCGCTATTTGTACGAGGAATAATGAAAAACAAAATTTATTAGTGCAAAAATTTATCGAGAAAATTAAGAGTTCCCTATAAAAATTTCGTACCTCATGCACATTCAAATAAAATTTGTTATACTAGTTATATAACAAATATGGAGCTGATAAACATGTTTATTCAAATAGAGCCGCAATCTGATGTTCCAATCTATGAACAAGTGACACGTCAAATAATTGAAGGTATTGCAAGAGGTGATATGAAGCAAGGCGATACCTTGCCATCTGTTCGGAGTTTAGCTGCTGATTTAGGCGTTAATATGCACACTGTTAATAAGAGCTATCATGAATTAGAAGCCAAAGGAATAATAGCTATACGTGCTAAATCTGGAGCCATTATACGTTCAACAGAGGAGAGGGCTTTGACACATGCGCAACTACAACAAATTGAAAAGAATTTGAAGCCTGTTGTGGCAGAAGGTATGGTGCTCGGTGCAACAGTGGAACAAATTGAGCACATGATGAAAAAGGTGTTCGCAGATTTGCAAATACCAGCAGAGGGAGTGTAGCAACATGCTACTTGGTGTTTTTATATCTATTTACATCATGACATTAGTTTTACAAATGATCGTTCCTTTTATCGTACGAGAGACCATTGTTTTTGGAGTCACTGTACCTGATCAAAACATTAAGCATCCTGTCTTAGCTAATATGAAAAAGCGTTATGCTCAAATAGTAGGTGGCACAGGTATTGTATTGTTAATCGTTATGATTATTAGTTACAATATACTAACTTCTGAATCTAATCAAAGTATGGTTTTACTGGGTTGTTTATTTAGTATGCTTACCTTGAGTATGGTACTGTACTGGGTAAATCACCAAAAGATATTAACTCTGAAAAAGCAGGAACAGTGGGGCGTAAATATCAAACAAGTCCGTGCAGTTGATCTCACAGCACGAAGTCGTGATGAGATGCTTCCTTGGTCGTTCTTTGCTATACCTTTAGGGATAGCAGGATTTTTAATTATTTATAGCATTCTTCATTACGATCAAATGCCAACTAATATAGCAGTACATTGGGGGCCAAATGGGGAAGCTGATGCTTGGAGAAACAAGACGTATTTATCAGCTATTTCTTTGCCCCTTAGTATGTTAATGATGCAATGCATGATGTGGGGAATTACCGATTCCATTAAACGTTCTGCTATCAAAATAGCTGTAAATCGCAAGGCGGAGTCACTGGAGGATCAGCTAAAGACTCGAAAATATATGAGTTGGCAAATTTTGTTGGTTAGCTATGCTTTAACAGTATTATTAACGGTGTTACAACTTAGTAATATCTATCCTGCCATGACTGTGGGCTATAAGCTATTACCTGTATTTGTTTTATTTTTAGCTGTTGTGCTCGGTTCACTCTTTATTTATGTTGTGAAAAAACGCAAATATAGAGTACGCTATGAAGAAAATATTGATTCACAGATAATGGATGTGGATGAAGATCGCTATTGGAGGGGCGGCTTAATTTATATGAATCGTCAGGATCCCTCCATATTTGTAGAAAAACGATTTGGGGTAGGTTGGACCATGAATCTTGCAAATCCAAGAGGATATATTGTCATTGTCTTACCATTTCTCTTATTGCTGTTGATTTCTATATTTTCGTTATAAAATATATAGTGATATATGATGAAAAATTCGTTCCAAGTGAGCGAATTTTTTTCATATTGATTGGAGGTAGTCCGATGAGAATACTTGTTGTCGATGACGATGTGCATATTTTACAGCTAGTAAATATTTATCTAACAAGAGAAGGTTATCAAGTGTTACGGGCAGAAAATGCCCAGCAAGCACTAGCGTTACTGAACGGGAATCTACCTGATTTAGCTGTTGTTGATGTGATGATGCCAGGTATGGATGGATTCAAACTTACCGAGACTTTAACACAAGATTACGATATTCCTGTTTTATTATTAACAGCGAAAGGTGAACTTGAAGATAAAGAGCGAGGCTTTTTAGCAGGCTCAGATGATTATGTTGTGAAGCCTTTTGAGCCGAAAGAATTATTGTTTCGTATAGCAGCCATATTACGTAGATTGGATAAGAAAAATCAAATAACCATCCAAATCGGCAAACTAGTAATTGATCGCCGTAGCTTTGAGGTTATTATTGGGGAAGAGACACTTATCTTACCTTTAAAAGAATTTGAATTGCTGGCTTTATTGGCGTCTCGTCCTAGCCAAGTATTTACACGGAGCTATATAATGGAGCAAATATGGGGCTATGACTATGATGGAGACGAGCAGACGTTGAATACACATGTGAAGCGGGTTCGAGAAAGATTAAATCGTTTTGAAACTGCTGTTGAGATTACAACGGTACGAGGCGTTGGTTATAAGCTAGAGGAAACGTCATGAAGACTTTATACAGTAAATTTGTTGTGACAACATTGCTAGTGATGATTGGAAGCTTGTGTATTGGTTTTTTAGCGACGAATACATATTATCATCAAGTGGTAAAAGAAAAAAACGATACAAAAAACGTTATCATAGCACAGGGGATTGCTCATTATATTGAGACAGCTAAGCCAGAGGATTTAGACAACTATTTAATGACACTTGGCGAAATTGGCTATCAAATATATGTAACATCTGGCCGAGAAGGGCACTTTTTTGGTGGAGAATATCGTGATAAAGTATTGTCTGAATCTGTTGTTGAATATGTTTTAAATGGGAAAGTCTATCATGGTATGCGGGATTTCCCAAAAGAAACTTTTATGACAGGCTTTTTTGCTAACGAGTTGATTAATACAATTGGTGTACCATTCACATATGAAAATAAGTCATATGCATTGTTTATCAGACCAGATATTCGCTTATTATTTTCTGAGGTGCACACATTATTGGGCGGCTTAATGCTTGTGATGACAGTGCTGAGTTTACTAGCCATGCTACTATTTGCTAAGGCATTAATTCGTCCCATTACAAAGCTAACAGCGGCTACTCAACAGCTTGCACATGAAAAGTTTACAGTATTGGACATTGACCGTGGGGATGAATTAGGCCAATTAGCTACTAGTTTTAATATAATGACCAAGAAATTACAGGAAAATGATCGTGTGCGAAAGGAATTTATTAGTAATGTATCACATGATTTTCAATCACCTTTATTAAATATTCAAGGATATGTTGACTTACTTAAAAATCCTTTGCTGACAGAGAAGAAAAGACAGGAGTACGCAGCAATTATTGAGTTGGAAACAAAGCGCTTATCAACTTTAACGCAGCAATTATTGTTATTAACATCACTTGATCAATCGACAAGAATTGCCAAACGTGAGCATTACCGATTAGATGAACAGCTCAAGGAAACTGTACGGAAATATCGCTGGCAGATTGAGGAGGCGCAACTTCAAATCACCTATAAACTAGACCAAGTTATTTTTAATGGGGATGCAGGGCTTCTACAAAATGTATGGGATAACTTGCTGACAAATGCGATTAAGTACAATGTGGAGGGTGGACAAATACATCTATATTTACAGGAAAAACCTACTTCACTTGAAATCCTTGTTGAGGATAATGGAATAGGTATGACTAGTGATCAATTGGCAAAGGTGTTTGACCGTTTTTATCGTGCGGACTCCTCCAGAACGAAGCAAGGGACTGGATTGGGACTAGCGATAGTTAAACAAATCGTAGAGCTACATGGAGGCACTGTGCAGATAGAAAGTATGATAAATGCTGGGACAAAGGTATATATTCATCTACCAATTTTGTCATAAGGAGTTCATGTAAAGTTCATGTTCCCCCTATAAACTGCTACTTAGTTGAAACAAACTAAGGGGGAGTTTTCGTATGGAACAGAAGTGGAGTATACGCCTTATTCGATTGGCTGCCATTTTTGCTTTAATCGGAACGTATTTAGGCTCGCATATGTCCGGTTCAGGAAGCTACGAGTATAGACCAATACATGCACATATTTTGCTTGTTGGTTGGCTGAGTATGTTTGCATGGGGTATTTTTTATCGAGCTTTTAAAGTGAAATCACAAAAATTAGTGAATATTCATGGTTGGACAGCTATTCTTGGTGTTATGGGTTTAACAGTAGGGATGTGGTTCTACAATATCAATCCATTTCATTTCAGTAGCACATTTACATTAGTTTTCTTTATTGTAGGTGGAACTACGTTATTAATTAGCTTTGCTTTGTTCATTGTAGTAACATTTATGATCATACAACAAGAGGATATGAAAAATTAGTAAAACCTACTGTGTCACGATAAGTTCGAGACGCGGTAGGTTTTAATTGATTATTGGATATCTTGAAGTGATTTTTTCAGCCATTTTGTGGACTCTTGATAATCTTGGGCAACACCATGCCCTTTTTTATAGAGCATACCAAGTTGGAATTGCGCCTTTTGATGCCCTTGATTAGCGGCTAGTCTATATAGTTGGGCAGCTTTTGCAAAATCCTTTGGTACGCCCTGTCCATGGCTGTGCATTTGTGCTAATTGGAATTGTGCCTTCATATGTCCTTGTGCCGCAGACTGTTCAATCCACTTTGCGGCTTCTGTGTAGTCCTGTGCAACACCTTTGCCTTTATCAAATAAATTGCCTAGCTGATATTGGGCACCTGCATGCCCTTGAATGGCAGCCAGTCGATAGCATCTACGTGCTTCTTCCAAATCCATAGAAACCCCTAACCCTTGCTCATATAATAAGCCTAATTGATATTCAGCCTGAATATGGGACTGATCAGTTGCGGCTCTCCACCATTGCACTGCCTCTGGATAGTTAACAGGAACAACGCCAGCTGTCAGTAATAGGCCTAGCTCGTATTGAGCTTCCACATAACCTCTTTCAGCAGCAGCCTTTAGGTGTGGTAAAGCTTTATCGGGTTGCTGAAGTTGATAGACATAAATACGCCCAAGCTCGAAGCCAGCACTAATATGTCCTTTTTCAGCAGCGAGTATTAGCCACTTCTCTGCTAATACCATATCCTGTTCCTTTTCATAGAGAAGGCCAAGATAATACTGTGCATTTAAATGACCTTTATGCGCGGCTAACTTGAACCATTTTAAGGCTTCTATATGATCTTTGGTGATCCCCTGGCCAGTATTGTAGAGCATGGCAATTTGAAATTCTGCATTCATATGGTCTTGTAAAGCAGCCTTGTGAAACCATTTTGCTGCTTCTGCAAAGCTTTGTGAAACCCCACGACCTTTAAGATACATATAGCCGAGATTATATTGTGCACTTGCATCTCCCGCTAAGGCAGCATTCTCAAAATAAGTGCTGGCCTCCGCATAGCTTTGCTCTACACCTGTACCATTGTGATAAAGAAACCCTAGATTGTTTTGTGCACTTGTATTCCCTTGATTGGCGGCTAAGGTGTACCACTTGGCCGCCTCAAGGAAATTTTGCGACATGCCTAGTCCTTGATTATAAAGCACACCAAGATTGTACTGAGCATCTGCATTTCCTAAATCAGCAGCTATTTGGTAGTGGTGGGCGGCTTGCATATAATTTGGTTCCACACCTTGTCCTAGATGAAAGAGTACCCCAAGACTATAATGTGCATTGGCATCATTTTGTGCTGCAGCTCGTTCATACCACATTTTTGCAAATGCATAATCTTTTTTGACCCCTCGCCCATGATTGTAAAGAGCCCCTAAATTATATTGAGCACTGGCATCACCATTTTGTGCAGCAAGTTCAAACCAATTAGCAGCATGTTTATAGGCTTCTGTTGATTGGTCATGCTGATGTAGGTTTTTATCAAACATCGAAACTGCCTCTTCGGCGTTATTTGATCTAAAGCTACGATCATAGCGTTTCATAAACCATTCAACAATATCACTCATATAATCAATAACAATTTTGGCTGCTTTTGTCTCCACAAGTTCGTTACTAGTATGGCTCGTCATTTTATAAACTAGATTCATTAATAGGAAAATCCGACGAGGATGAATTTGGGCTGCAAAACTCCGATTATTTAACAGCACGCGAACATTTTTTAATTTTGGCGCAGTATGCATTTCCAGCCGATAAATCTCATATAGAATTTCTTCTAAAACGAGAAGGGACTTTTGTAAAGAAACTGCAGGATTCGAAATGGCGAGCAAACTAGCATCCTGTAAATTGTTAGCTAATATTGTGAAGGACAACTTCCTTAATTTCTGACACTGTTCTTCTAGAATTTCGTAATGTATGACGATAGTACCCACCTCCTTCATACTATTCTCTTTTTTCATATATCGGAGAAATATCGATTTTATTGATATGTTTTAATGGGATTCATCAGTTGAATTGTTGCTGTTACATGATACTATTTGATATAAGGGAAATTCATAGATATGAAAAGCCTGACAGCCTTAGGTGGAGGATAGATATGAAAAATATTGCAGCTATTATTCCAGCATATAATCCGCAACAATCACTTATTACCTATGTACATCAGTTATTAGCAACGACCATTACACAAATTATTATTGTCAATGATGGGAGTGATCAGAAATATAAAGATATTTTTGAGGATCTTAAAAAAATAGAAGGTTGCCAAGTCCTTCAGCATGATGACAACATTGGAAAAGGCGGCGCACTTAAAACAGCCTTTGCATATATACGAGAGCAAAAAAGTTTATGCCATGGGGTACTCACAGTAGGTGCGCATGGTCAACATACATTACAAGATGTAAAGCTTGTCTTAACAATGACAAAGGTGTTTTCAGAAGGCATTGTACTAGGCGTGCGGAACTTCCATTCTGCCGATAGTACATTTCTTTCTTATTGGGGTAATCGAGCAACGAGCCTCTTTTTTGAACTACTGTATCATCGGAAATTGATGGATACTCAAACGGGTTTACGTTATATTTCTATAAATGAATTACCTTGGCTGATGAAAATAAAAGGTGATCACTATGATTATGATACAAATATGCTAATTGCTGCACTTAAAAGAAAGTGCCCTATTTTCGAGGTAGAGATTGGGCAATTACGAATAAAAAAGAATACCATTATTCAGTATGATGAAATAACAAATGCGAGCTCCATTATAAGGCGAATGCTTATGAATTATTTAAAACCAAGAAACAATGATGACTAGGTTTAAATTTGAAATAATGAGCTAGGATAAAGTATAACAATTACTCAATAGAACGTAGCGAGTATAGAAAGAAGGAGCGATGTTTATGGAATATTCAGATCAAGTTAAAAATCGTGTGAAACGAATGGAAGGACAGCTACGTGGTATTTTGAAGATGATGGAGGAAGAAAAAGATTGTAAGGCGGTGATTACACAGCTGTCAGCCGTACGCTCTGCAGTAGACCGAACAGTTGGTGTGATTGTTAGTACAAATTTATTGGAATGTGTGCAAAATGCTGAAGGGGATGGCGATAAGATGAATGAAGCCATTCAGGAAGCTGTTAATTTAGTAGTGAAAAGTCGTTAATAGTCGTAAAACTCACTGGAATGTAGTGAGTTTTATTTTTTTACAAATAAATAGTTATATTCGATACATATATTTTAATAATAGGTATTTTTTATTACAATGGTAATTTTATTTTTTTAGTTGAAAGTCTTAGTTGGGGAACTTGTCTGATAGCTTAGTAGTCACTTTCTTTGTTATGCTAAATACTAACAATAGACTTAAAGGGAAGTGATAGTTATGAAGAAATGGTTGTTATGTGGCGCTACTTTACTGATGTTAAGCCCAACTGCCGCTTATGCACAGCAAGCAGAAAATACTTCCCCAATACAACCTGTTGTCGCAAATTCAACAGGTACAACTTGGGAGCAGTTTACAAAAGAACTGGTAAAGCAAATAAATAATTTTGAAACGGATATAAAAATTACATATACTGGACCGATGGGTGATTTCAAAAAAGAAATTATGGATGCCTTTGAAAAAGCTAAAAAACAGGCTGTATATGCAAGTGGACATATGGAAAGTACCACAATATCCGCTGATTCTTTAGGTAACGTAACCTATAAAATTAAGTACCTGACAAATCAAACACAAGAAGCGGCTGTACAAAAAAAGATTGGTCAAGTACTGAAAAACATTATTAAACCCTCTATGAATGAATTCGATAAAGTAAAAGCTATTAACGATTATATTGTGTCGAATACAAGTTATGGTACCAAAACAAAGGCAAGTCCCCACAGTGCTTATGCATTGCTATTTGAAGGACAAGCAGTGTGTCAAGGCTATGCTTTAACTGCACAAACTATGCTAGAGCAGACTGGAATTGAAACAAAATATGTTGTAGGCTTTGTGAATGGAAACGAGGCTCATGCTTGGAATTTAGTAAAAGTGGATGGCAAATGGTATCATTTAGATACAACCTGGAATGATCCACTGCCAAATCGCATTGGTGCTGCGTCATATGATTACTTTTTAGTGACGGACGAACAGCTTAACAAGGATCATTCTTGGATTCAGGCAGATTATCCAGCCGCTACAAGCACTAAATATAGCTTTTTGCACAATGTCCATTTTGCTTATCAGTTAAATAATACCGTCTATTTTAGTAATACTGCTGATAACGATAAATTGTATAAGCTAGATATGGCAAGTGGTAAAAAAACAAAGGTATTGGATAAACGAGCGTTGTATATTACTGGAATGAATCAACATCTATACTATAGTGATTATAGCAACAGTGGATACTTAACAAAACTAGATTTGAAAACATTAAAAGCTGAAGTGTTGGTTAAACAGCAAGTAACGAATCTAAAGATTCATGACAATTATTTAATCTATAATATTCAAGCTAAAGAACATAAACTTAAATTAAGTCAATAAACAATTATTTACAGGCACAAAAGGACTCTTAATGGGTTCTTTGTGTTTGTTTTTGTATATAATGAATATAAGAAGACGGTTGGAGGTGAGGAGTTTGTGGAAGAAATTAGCCATTATTATGATTATCATTATTTTCATTGACCCTATTTATACGGCTGGTAAAGCAGTTGTTCAGCAGGTAGTAGAGTGGAAAAATAGTGATGAAATAGAAACAATGCTTCTTTCAACAAAGGATAAAATCGTTGATGTGACTGCTAGACTTTCAGACAATGCCTCAATAGAAACTGCCATACCTATAGAAGATATGCATGATGCGGAGGTAGCACCTACTGCTCAAGCCATTAAGAAACCGGAAACGAAGCTAGTTGTGACAAATGCCAAGGAAATGTCTGATGCAATGTATGCATATTATAGTAGTTTTTCGCCGAAGTTTGAAATTCAATATAAGGGTAATACACAACGAATCGAACAAATTGTAGAAGAGGCCTATAACAATGCCATCGAACGAGATGATTATGTCTATGGCCATATTAGTAAACACTCTATTCGTTTTGAATATGGTAGGAACCAGGCAACTATTTTTGGGGAACAAAGCTACTTAATGACGCCTGATCAGGCTGCCTATGTAGAGATGAATGTCCAAGACATTATCGCCAAAATCAATAGTAAATCTATGACAGACGTAGAAAAGGTACGAGCAGTTAATGACTACATTGTTGTGAATACATCTTATACTGATCAAACGAATTCTAGTCCCCATAGTGCCTATACCGTTCTTGCAGAGCATGGAGGGGTATGTCAGGGTTATGCCTTACTTGCTCACTCTATGCTACAAAAGCTTGGGATTGAAACGAAATATATTGTGGGTTATGTTGGTCAAGAAGGACATGCATGGAATTTAGTGAAGTTAGGTGATCAATGGTATCACCTTGATACGACATGGAATGATCCAGTCCCAGATCGTAAGGGTGCGATTCGTTACCAATACTTTTTAGTGGATGATCGTACAATGGCAAAAGATCACACATGGATTGCCGAAGACTATCCTAAGGCAACAAGTACACGCTATAGCTATTATCATGCTATAGACTTTCCAGCACAGGTTGGCGACCAATTATATTATAGTAATATCTCTGATGACAATAAGTTGTATGTGCTTGACATGAAAACTAATAAAACGAAACGACTAACAAATTCTCGTGTACAATACGTAGTTTATGCAGATGGATGGCTCTATTATAGTAACTATTCCCGAGGGGCTTATTTAACAAAGATTCGTCCAGATGGAAGCGGGGAACAGCTCCTAAATAGAGAAGATACGAAGGATTTGTTTGTGAAAGATGGCTATCTTTATTTCACAACTAATGAATTGAAGAAAATGGCCCTATAAATTTGGGCGGAAAAAAAGGGCATGACTTATAAACAGTCATAGGCCCTTTTTGTTCGTTCAATCAAATAAGTAAGGGGGTGGTGTTGGCAAAGTGTAATGGAAATTTGCGGATACATTAATGCTATTTTATCTGTTAATGTTTTTAAAATGAGCGGATTATGTTTGATAGCACCACCATTACAATAAAGTGGAAACGGACCATTCTGATAGCTTGCTTTATTCAAGATGGCCCTTACCAAAAGGGTTAATTCTTGAGCAGCTTGTAGTGATATTTGAATGGCACAAGCATCTTTTTGTTCAACTGCTTGAGCGACAAATGAGCCCATCTTGGCCAATTGTGCATTCGTATAGGAGGGCTGAAATAACCACTCAGCTAGTTCTGTTACATGTTGTATACCTAAAGAATGATAGACGGCATCTTTTAAGATAGTTGACTCTCCACGACCATCCTCCATTTTAAAGATGGCTCTTACCACTTCTTGCCCTAACCAGTAGCCACTACCTTCATCCCCAGCCCGATGTCCCCAGCCTCCAGCACGGACAATTTGCTGTCCATCATAGGCGTAAGCGATAGCTCCTGTTCCAGCAATGAGTAATGCACCGGCCTGTCCAGCGGTCACACCAAGTAGTGTGGCTTCAGCGTCATTTTCAATAATAAGTGTATCGATAGGTAGCTGTGTAGCAGATAGGGCATTTTGAACAATGACTGTAACAATTTCTTGGTCTTTTGGAGAATCAATACCAGCTAAAGCAAAGGTAGCTACAGCAATTTGTGAGGGAGGGTACTTTTGCAAAAATGTTCCTACCTTTGCTAAAAGTTCTTGTAATATTGCTGTAGCCGCTTCAATACCAATTGCTTGATAGTTAGAGCCCTTTGTTGCAGTTGAATATTGCATAACACCAGTTTCAGCATGAATGACTGCACATGCCGTTTTTGTCGCACCACCATCAATAACTAGTAGCCATTTCATCATTGATTCCATTCCTCAAGAAAGACCGTTAATTCTTTTTCCGCTTCAATAATGGAGCTTTCTTTTAGTTGAATCCATTCATAAAGATTGTGAGCATTCATTTTGGAACGTTCAAGAGCTGCTTTCATCGTGGCTGGAGCTGGACCACCTGGTAATGTACGAACACCAACAAAAGATTCTGGTTTTAGGGTTTTATAAAAGTCCTCCTCAGAGATCTTTAATTCTTTCCCCGTAATCAATTTAGATTGAGTATTAACGAGGCCCCATGTAAGGCTTGCTAGTGATTCCTCACCGTGAGCAAGTAGTACTTTAATGCACTTACTAACAATGCTATGTGCTTGTCGGAAGGAAATATCCTCTGAACGCACTAATGTATCAGCAAGCTCAGTGACATTGGCAAAGCTATTCTCTGCCCGATTTCTTAATTTCTTCTTGTTAACATCCATTGTGACAACAAGTGAGCCAAATAATTTATATATCCCAATTAAACGGTCGATGGCACGCCATAAATAGGGTTGCATATCATCTTCAGTATCTACGATATCTCCGAACGGTGTATTATGTACCATCTGTAATACAGTGCATGCATCTCCAACAACTGCAGATAGTAAAGAGCGTGTATGCTCTATTGAAACTGGGTTACGCTTTTGAGGCATAATAGAACTTATTTGAACATATGGACTTGCGAGTGTGAAGGCATTAAACTCCTGGGTAGCCCATAATAAAAAATCCTGAGAGGTACGGCCAAGATTGAGTGCAGCAAGCTGTACAATACTTGCTGCTTCGGCAATATAGTCTGCCCCTGCCACTGCATCCCACGCATTTTCGATAATATCGTCGAATGCCAACAAATCACGCATGCGTTCTCTATTAATATTGAACCCTGTTGTGGTTAAAGCAGCAGCCCCCATACTACTCCGATTAACAGTTTTATAGACATTTTGCATGCGCTCAAAATCTCGTTCAAGCTGGTCGATGACGGCCTTTAAATAATGGGCAAAGGTTGTAGGCTGAGCCTGTTGCGTATGTGTGTAGCCAATCATGATAGTATCTACATGCTCCTCAGCAGCAGCGATTAAATCATCTCGTAATGTTAGTAGTTCTCGCATTAATAACAATAATTTTTGTCTTAGTGTCATGCGATAGATGGCGATGCCCATATCATTACGACTTCGTCCTATGTGAAGATTTCCAGCAACATCACCAGCAAGCTCTATTAACTTATTTTCAATGCGGAAAAATAAATCCTCGTATTGGGGGTTATAATCCTCTAAGCGAAAATAATTTAAATCAATATTTTTTAGTGCTGTCCCAATTTGTTTCGCTTCATCTTTTTTTACAAGTCCTTGTTCTTCTAACATTTTTAAATGGGCTATATTGATTTGTAGCATAATTGTTAAAAAGTTTTTCTTTGCCTCATCATAAGCTGGCTGTAAGACAATTTTTCGATAGATGTTAGAAGGGAAAATCATCCCATCTTCCTGCTGCGTTTTGTTGCGAAAATCTTCAAACATTGTAATGGCCTCCTAATAGATTAGCAGTTAAATGGCTGTACCAGCACTGCCTTTTGATAGTTTTTCAGAAATAATAAGGACAACTAAAATTAAGCAAATTTGTAAGACACCATAGGCGCAGGCTGTTCCAAATTTAAATGCATATAATTTTTGGAATATCGCTACAGACAATGGAATAGTGGAAGTACTGTATATAAGAATGGATGCAACAAATTCACCAAAGCTTTGTACTAGGGCTAATAGTGTCCCTGCTAATATCCCAGTAAATGTTAAAGGTACGACAATACGTCTAAATGTATACCACCAATTGGCGCCTAATCCACGAGATGCCTCTTCAATGGATTGATCTAGTTGTACAAGAGAGGCGGATGTTGACCGAAAAACTAGTGGCAAATGTCGGATGAAGTAGGCTAATGGTAAAATCCAAAATGTACCAATTAATACCTGATTAAAAGCAAAAATGTTTTCCGTACTAAAGGCAGCGATTAAATTGACTGCCACAACTGTTCCTGGTAATGCCCAAGGTACCATTATTAAAATATCGAGTAAGGTTTTCCCTTTAAAGTTTAAACGGACCATAGCATAAGCGGCGGCGACACCAAAAATAATATTGCCAAATGTTGCAACGATCCCCATTTGAATAGAATTCCAAATAGGTCGCCATGTACGCTCATCGGAAAAAAGCGCAATATAATGATCCATTGTATAGTCGGTAGGGAGTATTTGAGTCTTCCATGCCCCATCAACAGAAAAGGATATCAATATCAGCACTAATATCGGTAGAATCAAAATCAAAGTACCTATAAATGAGGCAATAGCTGCTGCCATTTTTATTTTTTTGGAGGATACCTCCGATCGATGGACACTAATTCCTTTACTGAGATTTTGATAATTTCTCCGATTTTGATACCAACGCATGATGATTAAAAAAGTGATAGAGACAAAGGAAAGTATCATGGACTGTGTTGCTGCCATTTCAAGATTGCCATTTGTACGAGATAAGTAGATTTGCATCGTCATAGTTCGCTCTACACCAAACATTAATGGAGCCGTGTAAGAAGCCATAGAAATCATAAACACTAATAAGGAGGAAGCAACAATGGAAGGTGTCAGCATGGGTAAAATAACCTTTGTCCATACGCGAATACGTCCTGCACCTAAACTAGTTGCAGCTTCTTCAAGTGCTGGATCTAGTCCCTTGATAGCAGCTGATGCGGTTAAATAAAAATAAGTATACATCGTGAATGTATGAACAACGATGACTCCCCAAATCCCTTTCAATGAAAACGGTACATGATCTAAGCCAAATAAATGCTGAAAGATTCGAGGGAAAATACCACTATCTCCGTACAAAAAAGAAAAGGATAGCACACCCACTAGAGGAGGAAGCGCCATAGGGACCAACACTAAAATTGAAAGTATTCGTCTCCCAGGGAAATTATAGCGTTCAAGTAAAAAAGCCATTGTTACTCCAACAATTGCACAGCAAAGGACGCTGATAATTGAAATATAGATACTGGTCCACAAAGCCTCTAAATTTGCTGGACTTGCTAGATCGAAAAATTTTCGATAATGAAGGAGTGCCTCATCCCCAGCAAAGCTTTGAATAAATGTTTGATAGAAGGGATAAACCACATAGGCGAACAGCACTAAAAATAATGGCGATATTAATATATAAATAAACCAATTGGAATGAAAAATTCGTGTCCACGCACTTTCTTGAGAAGCATTGACAGTTTGTTTTTCCATATTGGCTTCCTCCTATTCCCCTAAAAAATATAGTGAGTCATGTGTAACATTAATGGTAATGTCCTCACCGATCTTTTTTATTTGGTCATAAGAATTAATAATCATTACTTTAAGTGAAAAGGCGTTAAAATCTACAATATAATTGACACTAATACCTGTAAATTCAACAAATGTAATTTTCCCTGTTAATGTATTGTCCCCAGAACCTAAATGAATAGATTCCGGACGAATTGAAATAAATACTTTGTCTCCAATCATATGCGTTAAAGTCGGAGAGCTTTGTTGCTTTCGCCCAGTAAAAATATGTCCATTTGCTGTTATCACTTGTATATCTTGGCCATTAATCGTTTGTATTGTGCCTTCTATTAAATTGGTTTCGCCAATAAAGTTTGCCACAAAGCGATTTACAGGCTGATTATATATTTCTTGAGGGGTACCAATTTGCTTGATATGGCCTTCCTCCATGACCATGATTCGATCAGACATAGCCATGGCTTCCATTTGATCATGGGTAACATAAATAGTAGTGACACCAAGCTCAGATTGAATACGTTTGATTTCAATACGTGTTTCCTCACGTAATTTTGCATCTAAATTAGATAATGGTTCATCAAGTAATAAAATATCTGGCTCAATCACCAGTGCTCTAGCCAAAGCAACACGTTGCTGTTGTCCACCAGAA
The DNA here is from genome assembly GCF_001308875.1 of Lysinibacillus sp. ZYM-1. GTDB lineage: Bacteria > Bacillota > Bacilli > Bacillales_A > Planococcaceae > Lysinibacillus. The sequence continues at coordinate 21,024 of NZ_KQ465118.1, forward strand.
AGCTCATTGATTTTTCTGTTTCCATAGGCCTCTAGACGTACTTGTCCTCTAATGCGATCAACTTTGTGCTTAATTTCAGCCTTTGAAAATTTGCGAACCTGTAAACCAAAAGCGATATTTTCATCAACTGTCATATGGGGGAAAAGGGCATAGTTTTGAAATACCATACCGATATTGCGTTTATTCGGCTGAAGACGAGTGACATCCCGTTCATCAAAAAGAATTTTGCCTTTAGTAGGGTAATAAAAGCCAGCAATCATTCTTAAAGTAGTTGTTTTTCCACAGCCGCTAGGACCAAGAAAAGTAAAGAATTCACCAGCTTTTATATTAAGGTTTACATCTTTTACACCGTACAATTGACCAAACTGCTTCGAGACATTTTCGATTCTGACACTTCTCAACAAAAAGCTCCTCTCCAACAGAGAATTCATTGCCGTGCAGGGGATGCTATAGTAAGGTAAAAACCCGCTAAAAAAGCCGGATTTTCACCTTGATACTTATTTACCGCGACCTTTAATATTATTATCCCAGTATTCCATCCATTCAGCTTCTTTGTCAGACATTTGCTGCCAGTCTATATCAAATGTTTTTAAATCTAATTCTTGATACCATTCTGGCATGGAGCCTTTATCGATATCAGAACGTGTAGGAATTTGATAATAATCATTCGCTAATTGTGTCACCATCTCTTTTTCAAATAAGAACTCGACAAATAGTTTTGCATTTTCTAGGTTTTTCGCATTGTTCACAACTGCTACGCCATCTACTAAAATAGGCGCTCCACTTTTTGGATAAATATAATCAAAAGGATAGTCAGTCGTATATTTCTTTAATAAAATATCTTGTAGATTCCACAAGGAGACACTACCTTCTTGACGTGTTAGCTTTAAATACAAAGCATTAGGGTCTTGCGTATATTCCTTTGTATTAGCGTCTAATTGTAATAGCCATTCATAGCCCTTATCAGGAGAGTTAGCATCTTGTCGTACAATCATGGAGGAATATATTGTGCGCATTGTCCCTGACGCCAGCACACCTCGAATTAAAATTTGGTCCTTCCATTTAGGATCTAGAAGATCATCCCAATCCTGTGGCCCAGTTTCTTTTGTTAATAAATCGCTATTAATCATAATAACTTCTGGAAGCAGCATCTCTCCGAACCAACGTCCATCTGCATCTTTATGTGTAGCATCAATGGAATCGTTAAAGCTAGGCTGCCAAGCATGTAATAAGTCTTCATTTGCCCCAACGATGAGAGCAGATTGTGTGCCTCCCCACCAAAAGTCAGCCTGAGGATTAGCCTTTTCACCACGTAAACGCTCTAAAATTTGCTGGGCGCCCATAGTTAAAAACTCTACTTCAATGTCTGGGTACTTTTCATTAAACTGATCGATTACCTTTTGCACCATTTCTTCGTCGCGCCCTGTGTAAATAACTAGCTTTCCAGATGCCGTTGTTGCTGCTACTTCTGTCTTGTCGTTATTTGCTGTGTTTTTTGTAGAATTTTGGTTTTCGTTTCCACTACATGCAGCTAAAACGAAAAGCATGAACACAAGGAAAAAACTAAGAATGCGTGTTTTTTTCATCAACTTCCCCTTTCTTAAAGTAAGGTACTTACATATTGCAGTATAATACGAAGGGGGAACATTAATGTTAGAATTATTAAAAAATTACACTTACCCACATCATAGTGAAGTACCAATCCAATAGCAACGGCATTTCAGTAAAATTCAAAAAAACTCCTTGAAAAGGAATAATTCCATTTTCAAGGAGTTTTATGTCTGTTTAAGAATGTGCTTCTAATAAGCTGTCATTTTGTCGACGTTGTGCAATAATTGTCGGCAACATCATACCAACTATTACTAGAATAATACCCATTATTTGCAGTGCAGTTAAAGGTTCATGTAGAACAATAACGGAAACTGTAACCGCAACGGGTAATTCAATAGCACTTAAGATGGAAGCAAGTGCGCCACCAATTTTAGGAATAGCAATTGAAAATAAGTAAATTGGTAAAATGATACCGAATAGACCAAGTGCTAGTCCAAACTTCCACAAGCCTTGCATAAATAATTTGCCGTTCCAAATAACTTCTGGACTCAGGAAAATACTGATCATGATAAGGGCTATAAAGGAAACGATTAATACCCTTGATGTGGTTGTAACACCCTCGACAGGACGAGAATTAAATTGAATGAAGCAGGCAAAGGTAACGGCAGCTGCAAAGCCAAATAACCACCCTTGGATAGGGATACCGCTTAAATCTACATTTAAAACACCAGCAGCAAAAATAGTTCCTACAAATAAGATGATGATGGAAATCACTTCAGGTCGGCTTGGTAATCTTTTATGTAGGGCACAATCAATTAGCAGACCAATCCATGTAAATTGGAACAGCATTACTACCGCTAGAGAAGCGGGTAAATACTTTAGAGATTCTCCGTACACTATACCTGTCGTCCCTGTAAAAATACCAGCACAAATTAAAATAAATAAGCCCTTTTTGGACGGCTTAGGTAATTTTCTGTCTGTAAAAATAAAAATGGCTACAACAAGTATAAAGCCAATAATATACTGACTTGATACTGCCTCTGCAGATGTAAAACCGTGTTGCATTGCTACTTTGACAATAGTCGACAAAATTCCATAGCTACTAGAAGCAATGACGATCAAAAGAGGATAAATAAAATTCGTTTTCATAAATAATTCTTCACTTCCTAAAACTGCTTCACCATATGATGAAATGGCTCATCGATGATGGACCATTGCTCAGTGATAACAAAGCCTAAGCGTTCATAAAGACGGCGAGCATCTTCTTTTTGGGTTTCAACATTTAATGATAATTTTGTATAACCGCGTTGTTTTGTCAGATCTTCGGCAAATTGTAAAAGCAATGTGCCAATTCCTTTACCGCGTGCTTCGGGTGCTACACAAACTGTATCGATATAAGCCTCATCTTCATGGGCTTCTTGATCAATGACGATCGATGGGGCATTTTTTGATGCTAACCACTTCACTAGGTTAGCATCCATGGCAATGGCCTGTGCACCATAATAATAAACGAGAATCCCTAATATTTGCTCACCTTCCGTAGCGACAAAGGTATTTAAATAAGAATGTCGATTGTCATCACGTTGAAAAAGAATTGTCAGTTCTTGACTAACAGCTTCGGCTGATTGCTCGCCAGTTAAGCGATTTGCAATATCACCAATTGCATCGATAATTAAAGGCACAACGGCATGGGCATCTTGGGGTTGCGCTTGTCGAATTGTAATACTCATCTTGAAAATCCCTACCTTTCTATAGGCAAGTATAACAAAGAAAGAGGATGACTCAAATTTTCTGGCATGTTCTCAAAAGTTAAACCTTTATAGAATGACAATTTTCGTGTTAATCTATAATGACTAGACTTTCAGGAGGACAATCATGACGAAGCAAGAGAAGGATTTTATTTTAGTCTATGGAGATGCTTTTATTGACTATATTGCTGATGATGTAACAAACACATCATTTACTAAATATATGGGTGGTGCAACGGTCAATGTTGCAGCTGGTATTAGCCGTATTGGTGCGCCTTCCGCCTTAATTACAATTACAGGGGATGACGATGGTTCTCAATTTGTACGTGATGGGCTTGTACAGGAGGGAGTAAAGCTAGATTATGCTGTATTTGATCCAGCTAAGCGAGTAAGTGGCGTATATGTGCATCTAACAGAAGCATGTGAGCGGATTTTTAAAGATTATGTTGATGAAACACCTGATTTACAAGTGGAGCCATCACAGTTAAATGAAGCAGCATTTAAACATGCATCTGCTTTAACGGTGTGTTCAGGTACTATGTTCCATCCAACGGCTCTAGCCACAACACGAACTGCTGTAGAAATGGCGAAAGACAAGGGTGCAATCATTGCGATGGATGCAAATATTCGTCCATTACGCTGGAGCAGTGAAGAAATTTGTCGAGAAACAATTACCTCGTTTTTTGAGGATGTAGATATTTTAAAGGTGACGGATGATGAATTATTCTTCCTGACAGAAACAACTAGTTTAGAAGAAGGTATTGAACAACTAAGTAGCTATTTAGTGCCTATTATTTTAGTAACAGTAGGAGAGAATGGCACCTATGCCGTACTTAATGGTGAAGTCATCCATGTACCAACTGAGAAAGTGATACCTGTGGATACTACTGGTGCAGGCGATGCATTTATGGCAGGTGTATTACGTGATGTTCATTACAATGGCTTACCTACAACGAAAGAAGAGCTTGTTCGTTGTACAAGCTTTGGCAATAAATTAGGGGCATTTGCAGCAACTAAGGCAGGCGCCTTAACTGCTTTACCATATTACGAGGATATTAAGCATTTACTGAAATAATCTTGTGGAGTGTGACAAGTATGGAAAAAAGCTATGATGTTTTAGTAAAGGATCGAATATTCTTTGGCGGTGCAAAAAATGCGAATGAGGCATTTGCGCAAGAAGCTGTAGATGTTGTGATAGATGTTAGAGTGAAGGGGCTTTCATCCGAAGAGGAAGAGGCCGTTTCTTATTCGTATAAACATATGCCAATTGCAGATGAAGATATCGCAGTAGCATCATCCATTCAAGATGTGGCGAAGGAAATTGCTTTATCCTATGAAGCAGGACAGAAAGTGTATGTTCACTGTGGGAGTGGTGGCGGTCGTGCTGGAGTTGCAGCAACTGCTGTGTTAATGGAGTTAGGGATGGCTAATTCACTAGAGGAAGCGGAGGCGGCAGTCAAAAAAGCTCGTCCACAAGTAACTATTCGTCCTATAATGGAAGATGCTCTACAAAAACTTTATAAATAATGGAAAAGATGTACTGATTAGGGTACATCTTTTTTTCTTGAATTTTATACCGAAAGGGAGGGGTAGTACTGATTCTAAAGCAGAAACCGAAAGTTGAAATAGGGGAACACCTTCAAAAATCGCCCAGCACTGTGGCAATGACGGTGAGACCTATAGCAAGTTGCTCTAAATCCTTTGGCAGAAGTCGCAGATTAAATTTGAAGAGGAGCTTTTCAAGCAAGCTCGAAAAAATTTAGAAGCCAATATCACAGAGGTGTGATTGGTGCTGTAACAATTTTGTTCTATACATATTAGAACAAAATTGTTATAGTTTATGTATAACAATAAATGGGGTGATCTGTATGATGGAGGAATTAGCGAAGGTTCCATGGGCAGTTATAGCACCGCTCATCATAGTTCAAATAATATTAATGATCGTAGCACTAATTGACTTGCGTAAAATACATGCGACAAATGGACCTAAAATTTTATGGGTATTTATCATTCTATTTACAAATATATTAGGATCGATTGCGTACTTTATAGTGGGGAGAAAGCAGTCATGACAACAATACTTCAAGTAACAGGTTTGACCAAGCAATTTGCAGAGCACAAAGCTGTCGATGATGTTCACTTTATTCTAGAGGAAAAGACTTCAACGGCGTTAATAGGACCAAATGGGGCTGGCAAGACAACCACTTTATCCATGCTAACAGGGCTTTTAAAACCGACTGCTGGGAGTGTAAAGATGCTAAATGGGGATTTACGTACGAATATAGGGTTTTTACCTCAATATCCCCAGTTTTATCCCTGGCTAAGTGCGTTAGAATTTACTGAGATGGCTGCAAGGCTGAATGGTGTAACAGCAAAAAATGCTAAATTGGAAGCGCAAAAAACATTAGAGTTTGTAGGGTTAGGAAATGCCCAACATAAAAAAATAGCTACTTTTTCTGGTGGGATGAAGCAGCGACTTGGTATTTCCCAGGCAATTGTGCATAAGCCTAAATTACTGCTATTAGACGAACCTGTTTCAGCATTAGATCCTGTTGGCCGTAGGGAAGTACTTGATTTATTAAAAGGATTGCAACAAGAGACGACCATTTTATATTCAACGCATATTTTAAATGATGCGGAAGAAATGACAGATCAGTTACTATTCTTACAAAATGGAAAACTGGTAGAGCAAGGAACATTACGAGAGGTACGGCAACGTTTTGATGAGCAAAATTATGTAGTTGAATTTTCTAACGATCAAGAGGCAAAGCTTTTTGCAAGTTCATCTGAACATGTAATAGGTTGTTATGTGTATATAGAGATAGTGAATGAGGAGCCGACGATGAAGGAGTTGCTTCAGCGTTTAAGTGGATGTCCTTATACAATAAGAAAAGTGGAACGACAAACAGCATCTTTGGAGGAAATTTTCATGAAGGTGGCGAAAAAAGCATGAGAGGATTCAATGTACTTCTGCAAAAGGAATTTAAAGAGGCATGGCGGAGCTGGAAATTTTTGTGGATACCTCTTGTGTTTGCCTTGCTGGGAATGAGTGACCCTCTGACAAATTATTATATGATGGATATTTTAAATGCTGTTGGAAATGTGCCAGAAGGCTTTGAAATGTTGATGCCGGAATTAATGCCAGTTGATCTATTACAAGCTTCTATTGGGCAGTTTCAAACTATAGGATTATTGGTGATGATGGCTACTTTTGTGGGTGTTATTAGTAAAGAGCGTGCAAGTGGTATGGCTACCTTATTATATGTAAGACCTATTTCTTTTGGAGCCTACTTTATGAGTAAATTTATTGTTATGAGTACAGTTAGTTTTGTAAGTATTTTAGCGGGTTTTGCAGCGAGTGTGTATTACACTAGTATTCTATACGGTACTTTAGAAATTGGATCATTGCTTGTAAGCCTTTGTACGTATTATATTTGGCTATTATTTGTAATAGCTGTAACTTTAATGATGAGCGCTAGCTTTAAAACGATTATAGCTACTACATGTGCCTTTACGGTTATCTTTGTAGGGCAAATAGTAGATATGATCGTAGGTCTTTTTTGGACTATATCCCCTTGGAAGTTAGCGAACTATGGAACTTTGTTAGTTCGTGGAACGATGGAGATGTCAGATTACTGGTGGAGCTTAACGATTACCATAGCATTGACAATCCTCTGTATTTGCATTGGAATCATTATGATGAAAAGAAATGCGGCTATGGCAAAAATATAAACAATATAGGACGGAAAAATCGTATTTTTACGGATTTTTCCGTCCTTTTGTTTTAAAGCATCCCACCATCGATCAGCAGGAGAAGCCCAACAAAAAACATGATCCAGGAAAGGGCAGAACTAGTACTTCGATCAAAGAGTGTCTGAATCCTTCTTAAGGGTTTATTCATAAATCTGCTAAATAAAAGATGTAAGCCTAATAGGAGTATTCCTGGTGTAATCATCACTAAATTGTAACCACACAATAATGGTAGCCATTCATAAAATGCTAGATGATTACTTGTTAGAATACCTATTGTTGCAAAATAAGGAAGAGCTGTAGCTACCTCTAGAATAGAAGTAGTGAAACCTAGGGCTACCATAGCACCCACATGTAAGGATTTTGGTTTAGGTGCTCCTTGCGCCTTTTTCTTAGGTACTAACCAACTACCTACAAATAATATTCCACCCACAATGGTCATAATTAACCGAGCGGAGTAGCTATTTAACAAATTAGCAATAGGATCAAATATAACATTTAAACCTAGCATTAGAAAAACCCCTGTACTAAAATAAAACAAGGTAACAGTCATTAAATAAGTAAGTAACAGTCGAATTTTACATTTTTTAGCGGTGAGTAATAAATAGACCGTTACACCAAGGATAGAGGGGCTAAACATGTCTAATAAAGCTAAAACGCCTATCAGCAGCAATAATTCTGTGTTCATTATAGTGAATCACCTAATACTTGACCGTTTTCTTCATAAACTTTGAAAGCCTGCTCGATAAAATGTAAGAATTCTTCCTCTAAAGGATATAATCCAACCTGTTCAGATTTTAGAGGAGACTTACGTATTACCCACATTTTTTCTAAAAATTCATCATTACCTTTGTATTCCCCCTCGGCCTTTTCCATCATTCGTTTTATAATGGACTGCACAGAATCTGCCTCAGGGCCACTATTTCTCAGTCGCTCTAGTTGACCTAATAATCCAATCCATTCTAAAGAATTTGGATCATTACGATTTACATTAGGAAGTTTGCTCATTAGGTCCATTTCTGATGCCTCAAAAATTTCCTGTCGGATAGCTTGCGTCTTATCATACTCTTGATTTGAAAGCTTAATGAACTTTTGTATAAGGGACTCAGTAAGCCCAACCTCAATGGCTGAAGCATTTTTTAAACCAAATATCGCGCTCTTCATCTGTTGTAATTTCCTTTGCTCCTCTTCTAGAAAAGCAAGTTGTTGATCTAAACTTGCCTCCCACCCCCATGCTTTAATAAAAAGTGTTTTTATTTCTTTTAATTTGAACCCTAATGTTTTAAAAAAAATGATTTGCTGTAGAGTCTTCAGTTCATTTGCGCTGTAAATCCTATGTCCACCATCTGTTTTTGCTGTTGGGAACAACAGTCCGATTTCCTCATAGTAACGTAATGTTCGAACAGAAATACCAGTTTGTTTGGATACTTTTTGAATCGTTAGCAAATTATCCAGCACCTTTCCATACTAGTGCCATTATACAAAATGACGTAACGTAACTTTCAAGGGGAAATATAAATACAAAATACAACAAAACTACATTCTTGGAATATCCATAACTTAGGAATATAATGGGGATGTAACTCGAAATTTGTCAAATAACTCGGAAAATACAAAGTTAATATAGAAAGAAGGTACGTAAAAAGTGGGGACAGAAAATTCCGATCGTTTCCTGACAGCGTTTAATCGGATAGACCATAGATTACGAGATATTGTAGGTATAAATGATTTTACGCCCTTTTATCGGCTCATTGATCAAGCGAAGAAAAAAGATGTATTAGTGAAAAAATATGAAGATGATTTACGGTCATACGCTGATTTGCGAAATGCAATTGTACATCATCGTACTTCTTTAAATTATGTAATTGCAGAACCACATACAGATGTAGTCGAAAGAATTGAATACATAGATGCTACTCTCGCAAAGCCTACACTTGTGGGGCAAATGTTCCGAAAGAGAGTACTTGTTTTTCAAGAGAGTGATTCCCTAAAACATGTGTTAAAAGTTATTCGCCAACGAAAATATACACAATTCCCCGTCTATTTTAATAAGCAATTTCAAGGGCTTATTACAACCGTAGGAATTACCAATTGGCTTGCCTCTAAAGTGGGTGGTGACTATTTACCGAAAGGGATTCCTACGTTGCATGATATTTTAATGCATGAAAAAAATAGAGTGAATTACAAATTTGTCAGTAGATACATAACGATCTATGAAGCCGAAGAAATTTTTAAACAAGGTGTTGAAAGAGGTAGGCGCTTTGAGGCTTTACTAATAACGGAGCATGGCAAACCACATCAAAAATTAATAGGAATCATCACACCGTTAGACATTGTTAAAATCGATTAACAAAAAGACGAGACAAGTCAAGCATTTAGGGGCTTGATTGTCTCGCTTTATCTTTTAAGCTAATGTATAAGGACCCATTTGTCTGAACTTGTGCAAAAAAGACATCTTCAACGGACTGAACATTTTGTTTTTTAAGCTTCTTCATTACCCAGTCATCCGTTAATTCAAGCTCAACAATATTTTCTTTGATGAGTTGCCCATCCGATATGACCTCTGTAGGCAGATAGGTAGGTGGGCTAACATCTGCTTTAACATCCTGCTTTGTAGCAACTTGTTCGGAGGTTTTCTGCAACACACTTAGTTTTCCATTTGTTTCAAGTAATGCGTATTGTACATCTTGTACAGAGAAAATGGCTTGCTCACGCAGCATCATTGTCAGCTCATCCATATGCAAACGATTTTTCCTTAAGGCAGATTCTAAAATGAGACCATTTTGCACTACAATCGTAGGTTTGTCATCAATAAGTACGCGAGCCTTTTTTGATTTAATCGTAATGATGGTCATTAAGTAGGTCAAGACACTCCACCAAATAAGAGAAATGGCACCATCTAAAAAGGGTGTTTCTTCTTGTGAGGCAATTTCCGAGGCAATCGATCCAAATGTAATACCCGTAATGTAATGGAAAAATGTTAGTTGGCCCAATTGTTTTTTTCCGAGAATACGTGCCAGAATAAGTAATATGAAGAAAGAGAGCGTTGTTCGAAGAATCATTTCCCAAAAGTGAGCATGAATAAAGCTTTCCATGCATACATCAACTCCTTTTAAAGCTGTCGAAACATAGCTTGTGCAAAATGGTCGATAGTATGCGACAATCATGAATAAACAAAAACTAAAAAGAGCGAGGTGGCAGCATGAATAATCAATTAAACATGACAAACCCAATCTATCCAATAATGATTTTAATAGGTGTTGCTCACCTGATCAATGATACGATGCAAGCTGTTATTCCAGCTATGTTTCCAATTTTTAAAAGTGAGCTAGGACTGACCTTTACCCAAATCGGCCTTATATCATTTGTCTTAAATATATTTGCATCTGCATTACAACCTATTGTTGGCTTTGTCAGTGATAAAAAGCCAATGCCATATGCGTTACCAATAGGAATGATCAGCTCATTTATTGCTATCGCAATTATTGCATTTACAACTCAATATTGGATTATTCTTATCGCCGTATTATTTTTAGGCTTCGGTTCGGCAATATTTCACCCTGAAGGTTCTAGGGTATCATTTATGGCAGCAGGTTCTAAAAGAGGACTTGCTCAATCTATTTATCAAGTTGGGGGAAACTCGGGACAAGCTTTAGCCCCATTAATTAGTGCCTACATTTTTGATATTTTCGGCCAGCGTGGTGCAGCAATTGTGTTAGTGGCTGCAACATTCGGTATCATTTTATTAAGTAAGATTGCTAGATGGTATAAAAACCAATTGGAGCTAGAACGTCAAGCGAAGAAAAAACGTGTATTGGTTTCAACATTGCCACCTTTAACAAAGAAACAAGTTGGTATTGCTTTAACCTTATTATTTACTATTATTTTTGCACGATCATTTTATACAACAAATATAACAAGCTTTTATGTATTTTATCTGATGGATCATTATGATGTGAGTCTTCGACTTGGACAAATCCTTATTTTCTTGTTCATGGCATTTGGTGTAGTAGGAACCTTTTTCGGGGGATCTCTATCAGACCGTATTGGTAGAAAAAATGTCATTATTCTTTCTGTTGTAGTACCAATGCCATTTTGCCTAGCATTGCCTTATGTACCGCTATGGGCTGCTATGATATTTTTAGTCATTATTGGTACATTGATTATGATTAGCTTCTCTGTAACAGTGGTATATGCGCAAGAGCTCGTTCCAACAAAAATCGGCACAATGGCAGGCTTAACAACAGGCTTTGCTTTTGGGATGGGGGCAGTAGGGGCGATGGTTATTGGTGTTTTGATGGACCACAAAGGTATTGATTTTACAATGATGGTCGTTTCAATATTACCATTATTATTGCTAATTGCGTTCTTCTTACCGAAGGATAAACCAGCATCTACAGCAGTTTAGAAAAAAACGCGTCCTCTAAAAAAAGAGGCACGCGTTTTTTATTGTCTTAATGGAGATAAAAACTCTGCAGGAAGCTTCTCTTGATCGACCACATAGCCTTCTGAAATATGAACTTCATGCATCTTATCGTTGTAAGTGAATTTGAAGACACCATTGTCAAAATCGGTGCCAATTTCCTTAAAAAATATACCTTCAATGGATACATATTTCGGACAGGTAAATGCTACTTTAAAGTTTTCTTGTTCTTTAATTAAGTAAGCACGAACACCTTTTTCGTATGTCTCATTTGCATCATCATCAGTTGGACGTTGAACAGCAACAATATGAAAATCTACAAATGGAACTTCTTTTAACAGAACATTAAGGAAAGATCCTTTAGTAATCTCTTCCCAACGACTTTGTGCGCTTTGTCCTACAATAATTTGTGAAATGCCAAAGTTTTTCGCGACTTCTGCAATGACCTTCTGTATGGGGCGTTTTTCATTATCTTGCAAAATGAATTTTTCAACCTCAAGCTCATCTGATAACTTTTTCCATTGCTCAATATAACTAGATTTCTCAGCGTCAAATGCATCAAGGGGTTGCGAATCAACTGAAAGAATATAGAGTGGGCAATCTAGCATTGTGGCCATTTTGTGACCCCGACGTATCAAACGTTCGCCATTTAAGCCATAGTAAACACAAACTAAAATACTTTCATCTAAACGCCCTTTTACATGCTTCATAAAAAATGTACACCTCTTATCTGTTGGTATTTTGTTAATTTCACTGTTGATTTTGAAAAAATTATCCTAAAACAGCTAAAATTGATGCTGTTACAGTGCATTATGCTCATTTATATTGTATACTTAAAAATGTATAAAAGTTAACGAAAATATATTGGAAAACCCTTGAAGTAATAAGCTTAAATCAATAATTTAAAGTTATTTAATTTATGCATTGTGTGCATCTAAGCAAAATTGATTCCATATGCCACACTATTATGCAGTGTGTTAAATAGTTAGTCAAGTGTCTTTATAATGCTGATATAATTGAGTTAAATTGATTTGCAACTGTATAAATTATCTGATTTTCCACAAGTTATTTAGGCTTGCATCGGGTTAGAGGTGACTAAATAACTAAACATACCATTTTTAATAAATAACAAGGTACTTTAACACCCCATCACTTTCCATTTGCAAAATTTCAAGAATAAATCTGATATGTTACTTAGCTTAAACAAATTGCTATAATCTTAGCACTTAACATTCCAATCACCACAAAAATTTGCTTGATGATTTTGATAGTAGGAGGTTTTCATTTGGTTACAGTTCTCATCGCGATACTCTTGCCATTTGTTTGTGCTGCACTTATCCCATTGCTTTATAGGCGACTAAGGCGTGTAACACATCTTGGCTGGTTTGTTTTCTCTGTTCCATTCATCTTATTTCTTTTACTTGCGCGCTATATTCCTCAAATTGCCGGAGGTAAAACATTTATCCATACATATGAGTGGATTCCCTCTTTTAATATAAATATCACAACTTACCTAGATGGGCTCAGTATGATCTTTGGCTTACTGATTACAGGTGTAGGTAGTTTAGTCATTTTATATTCTATTTTTTATTTATCAACGAAAGAATCTCTTCATCATTTTTACTGCTACTTATTACTATTCATGGGCGCTATGCTTGGCGTTGTTTTTTCAGATAACCTAATGGTATTATACACATTTTGGGAATTAACAAGTGTGTCATCATTCCTATTAATTGCATTTTGGCATCATAGAAAGGCATCACGTGCAGGTGCTAAAAAAGCAATGATGATCACAGTCTTTGGTGGTCTCTCTATGCTTGCAGGTTTCCTAATGCTCTATGTAGCCTCCAATACGTTTAGTATTCGCGAAATTGTAACTAATGTAGAGATAATCCGTGATCATGCCCTATTTACTCCAGCACTAATCTTGATTTTACTAGGGGCTTTTACAAAATCTGCACAATTTCCATTCCACATTTGGTTACCAGATGCGATGGAAGCGCCGACACCTGTCAGTGCTTACCTACACTCTGCCACAATGGTAAAGGCAGGTATTTATTTAGTTGCCCGTTTCTCTCCAATCTTTGGTGGAGAAGCGACTTGGTTCTGGCTAGTAAGTGTCATTGGTCTAGTCACACTCTTCTGGGGTTCATTTAATGCAGTTCGCCAAACGGATTTAAAAGCTCTATTGGCCTTTTCAACGGTGAGTCAGCTAGGCTTAATTATGAGTCTATTTGGCCTCGGGTCTGTTGGTCATTATTATGGCTATGCCGATAGTTCTATCGTGTATACACAAGCCAGTTTTGCGGCACTGTTTCACCTCGTAAATCACTCCACATTCAAAGGAGCCCTATTCATGATGGTCGGAATTGTCGATCATGAAGTTGGGACTCGTGATATTCGCCGTTTAGGTGGCTTAATGTCCTTAATGCCTGTCACTTTTACGATCGCAGTAATTGGTGGCTTTTCGATGGCAGGATTGCCACCATTTAATGGTTTCTTAAGTAAAGAAATGTTTTTTGCAGCAGTCTTGGCTATTCAAGATGTAGAAGCATTTTCCATTGCTGATTTAGGATTATTTTTCCCACTGATAGCATGGGTAGCTAGTATCTTTACCTTTGTCTACAGTTTGATTTTAATTAGTCGGACATTTTTGGGTAAAATACAGCCTGAGAAGATCGATAAAAAACCACACGAAGCTCCGCTGGGCATGTTAATATCGCCAGTTATTTTGTGCATGTTAGTGGTCGGTATCTTTTTCTTCCCAAACGTGTTAGGCCACTATATTTTAGAGCCTGCCATGGCCAGTATTTATCCTACATTCCCAACAACCAGTGAATTAACACCACATATTTATGCGTGGCATGGAGTTAATGCTGAATTGTTAATGACATTAGGTGTGATTGTAGTTGGGATCATCTTATTCAAAACATTGAAAAGCTGGAAGCCACTGTATCGCATTTTTTCACAAAAATATACGTTTAATACGTACTACAATCGAATGATCGAGATAAGTGAAAGTGGCTCAGAGAAGCTTACCCGCAAATATATGACAGGTAATTTAACACATTATTTTGTCTATATATATGTATTTTTCGTTGCACTTATTGCTGGCTATTTTATTTGGTCAGATGCAATGACCTTCAATTTTGATATGGACTCTACTATTGAGTCATACGAATTAATTCTTGTATTTGTCATGGTATTCGCTGCAGTGTGGATGATTTTCGCAAAGGGCCGTGTGACAGCGATGTTATTAAATGGCGTATTAGGCTATTCAATTGCCTTCTTCTTTGTCATTTTCCGCGCGCCAGATTTAGCGTTAACACAATTAGTTGTAGAATCAGTAACAACTGCACTATTCCTTTTATGTTTTAAATATTTACCAGATTTAATGCCTGAGGCACCTCGCAAAAAAGTGCAATGGTCTAAAGCCATGATCTCTATCTTTGTTGGGGCAACCGTTACAATCGTTGGCCTGGCCGTAGTACACTACGACCGCTTTGAGCCGGTGTCCACTTATTTTAATGATGCCTATGAGTTGGCGGGTGGTTCCAACATTGTTAATACAATTTTAGGAGATTTCCGTGCTTTTGATACGATGCTTGAGGTAGTTGTGCTTCTGATTGCTGGCTTAGGGGTTTATACATTGACAAAGCTTAAGCCTCAAAAGGAGGAAGAAGATCATGAAAATTAATGATGTGATATTAAGGACAGTCACTAAGGCAGTCGTATTCATTATTTTAACACTTGGGGTGTATTTGTTCTTTGCTGGACATCACGCTCCAGGTGGTGGCTTTATTGGTGGCCTCGTGTTAGCTTCTGGCATTGTTTTATTGTATCTTGCCTACGATATAGAGACTGTGCATAAAGGGATGCCATTTGACTTTAAAAAGGTTGCAGCTCTTGGTGTATTGCTGGCAACAGGAACGGCAATTGGTTCTTTGTTTTTCGATGTCCCTTTTTTAACGCAGGCTTATACGTATATAAATGTTCCGATTTTCGGGAAAATGGGTTTTTCAACCGTAACCATTTTTGAAGCAGGTGTAGCTTTAACGGTTGTGGGTGTTGTCGTGACAATCATTTTAAGTATAAGTGAGGATGAGTAGCCAATGGAATCTTTAATACTTGTTTTAGTAGGTATATTAGTAGCTGTTGCGACGTACTTAATCCTCTCAAAACAGTTATTGCGTGTTATTTTAGGGACTGCTGTTTTATCACATGCTGCCCACTTGCTGATTTTGACAATGGGAGGTCTTAAAAAAGGGGATGTGCCATTATTAGGTGAATCAGAGGGTCCTTATACAGACGCATTACCGCAAGCCTTAATTTTAACAGCGATTGTTATTAGTTTTGCTGTAACTGCTTTTGTTCTCGTTTTAGGCTATCGAGCGTACAAAACAAATGGTTCAGGGAATTTTGATGAATTGAGGGGTACGCCGGATGAGTAATATTATTGTTTTACCATTAATTGTACCGGTAATTACAGCTATTTTACTGGTGTTTTTAAAAGAGCATGTCTTTTTACAGCGGATTATTAGTTTGCTGACATTAAGCTTTATCGTTATTATTAGCATCATTTTATTGTTAGAGATTCAAGAACAAGGAATAATGCGCATTGACTTTAGTGGCTGGGCACCGCCTTTTGGTATCTCATTTGTGGCAGATTCCTTCGCAACACTACTAGTGTTAGTTGCAAATCTTGTAGCAGTTATCTGTATGCTATATGCAATTTTTACAATGGAGTTAAGGTATGAAAAAATGTATTTTTATCCGTTTACTTTACTCATGGTAGCGGGCGTTAACGGTTCATTTTTGACGGGAGATATCTTTAACTTATTTGTATGCTTTGAAGTTATGCTGCTAGCGTCATATGCACTTATTAGCCTAGGTGGCGAAAGGATTCAATTGCGTGAAGCATTAAAATATGTGCTCATCAATATTGTTGCTTCTTGGATTTTCTTAGTGGCACTTGCCTTTCTTTATGGAACAGTCGGTACATTAAATATGGCCCATATTTCTGTGCGTGTGACGGAAGCAGGTGCTAATCCCCTTATTACAACAGTGGCACTCATTTTCTTAATTGTCTTTAGCTTGAAGGCTGGACTATTATTATTCTTCTGGTTACCAGGCTCTTATAGTGTACCTCCCACTGCTATAGCAGCTTTGTTTGCAGCTTTATTAACAAAGGTCGGAATTTATGCACTTGTTAGGACTTTTACATTGCTTTTCCCAAGTAATCCAGAAGTTACACACATGGCACTTGGCATAATGGCGGGGGTCACAATTGTAGCTGGTTGTGTCGGTGCTCTTTCAGGGCGTGATGTTAGAACAATTGCCTCATATAATGTATTGATTGGTGTTGGCTTTATAGTAGCTGGTCTATCGATTGGTACAGAGTCGGCCTTACAGGGTGTTATCTATTATTTATTGCATGATATGGTAGCAAAGGCTATGTTATTTTTAGCAGTTGGCATGATGATTTATGTGACTGGGGAAACAGTCATAGATAAAATGAGTGGGCTTATTCGGAATTATCCTTTTTTTGGATGGCTATTTTTTGTGGCAATGTGTTCACTAGCTGGTATACCGCCACTGAGTGGATTTTTAGGAAAGGTTTTAATTGGACAAGGTGCTATAGAAGGCGGCAATTTTGTTCTATTAGGTCTAGGGTTTTTATCTAGTTTAATTGTTTTGTATTCACTACTGCGGATATTTCTTTCCTCCTTTTTTGGTGAAACAATTATTAGCTTAGAAGATGAAAAACCTTTACCCAAACGTGTTATACTGCCGTTAACTTTACTAGCTGCTTGTACAATTAGTTTAGGTATAGGGGCTGAGAAATTAGCTCCCTTTGTAACCGATGCGGCAGAAACATTATATACACCATCTATCTATATTGATGCTGTACTAGATGGTGAACAATGGCATGGTGAGGTGCATAAATAATGGCGATGCAGTTTATTTTAAATTTATTTATCGCAACACTTTGGTTACTCTTAAAAGATGAAGTGACACCACAATTTTCAACATTTTTAATGGGGTTTATCGTAGGAATGGGTATTTTATATGCCATGCATCGCTTTTATGGCACCCAATTTTACTTGCGACGAGTCTTTTCAATTATAAAGTTATTATGGCTTTTTAACTGGGAGCTATTTTTATCAAGCTATAGCGTATTAAGACAAATTACTACACCAAAGCTTAACATTACGCCAGGTATATTCACTTATAAAACCGTGCTCAAAGGTGATTGGGAGATTACAGCACTTGCATTACTGCTAACACTAACACCTGGCTCTGTCGTCATGGAAGTATCTGAAGAGGGCGATGTTTTTTATATTCATGCCATGGACATTGAGCAGTCTAAGGAAGCTGTCATTCGCTCGATTGGAAAATTTGAGCAAGCAATAATGGAGGTAACGCGTTAATGATTGAGAATATTTTACTTCTGGCTCTCGCCTTCTTTAGTATTTCCATCACGCTGTCACTGTATCGGGTTATCCGTGGTCCATCTATGCCGGATCGAGCCATTGCTCTCGATACAATTGGTGTAAATCTTTTATCTGCCATTGCGATAGTTTCGATTATATTAAAAACGAAGGCTTACTTAGAGGCCATTCTTATATTAGGAATTTTAGCGTTTATTGGTACCATTGCTTTTACAAAATATATTGAAAGAGGTGTGATTGTTGAACGTAAATCAAATGATTGAATGGGCGGCAGTCATCCTTATTCTAATAGGTTCTATTGTGAGTGTTATAAGTGCATTCGGCATGATTCGTTTACCAGATGTCTATACACGATCACATGCGGCCACCAAAAGCTCCACGTTATCGGTATTAACTTGTTTATTAGGCGCATTTATTTACTTTTGGGTGCATGATGGTTTCGTCAGTGTACGTTTGATTTTAGGTATTCTATTCGTCTTTGTTACAGCTCCAGTTGCCGGACATTTAATCTGTCGTGCGGCTTATCGTTCTCGTGTTCCATTAGCAGAAGGCTCTGGGGAGGACGAACTGAAAGCAAAGTTATTTAAAGAAGAAAAATAAGCATGGGACCTCCAAATGGGGGTCTTTTTTATTTCCACAGAAATTTTGCTAAGGATTTTGGGATAAATATTGAGCTTTCGGAAAATAGTAAGGGAAAGCGTACTCGAAAATAATAAATTGACTTATCAGAAAATTGTGTATATAATATTTCGCTAAAAATTTTCTAGTTTATCTTGATTATTATTTCAAAAGAGTATATCTTAATTAGCAGATAGATTTTTTATTCTTAAATATGAATAAATATCCAATCAACTATTTTCGAGAAATGTATTCTCATACACAATAAATTATAAATAAAAGGAGATACTTAACAATGAAGAATAAGTTATTCATGATAATCCTTGTACTAGTTATTGGTGTACTTGCAGCATGTGGTGCTAAGGACAATAATACAAGCAATTCTGGTTCTAATGCTGATGTTAGTACAGACAAGCAAGTATTAAAAGTGGGGACTTCAGCTGACTATGCGCCATTTGAATATGTTGATGCAGCAAAAGGTGAAGAAATTATTGGATTTGATATTGATTTAATCAAATTGGTTGGAGAAAAAATTGGCGTTGATATGCAAGTGCAAGATATGGACTTCAACAGTCTTGTGCCAGCGTTACAAGCAGGGAAAATTGATGTAGTAATTTCCGGTATGACACCAAATCCTGATCGTGAAAAGGTAGTAGATTTTTCTGATAAATACAATGAAACAGAGCAAGTGATCATTGTTAAAAAGGATAGCGGTATTAAAAAAGAAGCTGATTTAGCTGGTAAAAAAGTCGGTGTACAAACTGCCTCTATTCAAGAAAATTTAGGTAATGAAATTGCCAAAAAGGTTGATGTTTCAGTAGAAGGACGTACACGAATTCCTGAAATTATTCAAGATATGATGTCTAAACGTTTAGACGCTGGTATTTTAGAGGGTGGCGTTGCGAAGGGTTATTTAAAAACAAATGATCAATTAGTAGCCTTCCCTGTAGAAGAGCAGCCAGAGGATTTCAAAGCAATTGCTGTTCCAAAGGGAAGCGATCTTAAAGATAAAATTAACAAGGCATTAAAAGAACTAGCTGAAGAAGGCAAAATCCAAGAGCTAGAAGAAAAATGGTTAGAAAAAGTTGAATAATTAAAGCATGCGATAGCTCTTATTTGGGCTATCGCTTGTGCTTTTCATTTCTATCAATTATGCCTCGGCATTACTGTGTCCAGAGTTTTTCGAGCTTGCTTGAAAAACGCCTCACCAAAATCTGTGACATACGCTGGAGGCTTCTGTACTCGCTTTACGCTTTTCAGTACAAAAAACAATTGCTGAATCAAGATGAAAAAGAAAGGAGGGAGCGCTGTGAATTTAGATTTTACGGCTATCGTTCCCTCTATTCCTTATATTTTAAAAGGGATAGGTGTTACACTTCAAATTGCAATTGGTGCGTCCATCATTGGTTTTATCGTCGGTATATTACTAGCCTTATGTAAAATTGGAAAGATGAAGGTTTTACGCTGGTTTGCTGATTTTTATACGTCAATTTTCCGTGGAACACCACTAGTATTACAATTATTGATTATTTACTATGCAGTACCACAATTGTTGGATATTCAAATCGAACCTATTCCAACAGCGATTATTGCATTTGGCTTAAACTCAGGCGCTTATATTTCGGAAATTATTCGTGCAGGTATTAATGCAGTAGATAAAGGGCAAATGGAAGCAGCACAAGCTCTTGGCATTCCTTATGCAAAAATGATGAAGGATATTATTATTCCACAAGCAGTAAAAAATATTTTGCCCTCTCTAGTTAATGAATTTATTACACTAAATAAAGAAACAGCAGTTGTTACAGTAATTAGTGCTCTTGATATAATGCGTCGTGCTTATATCGTAGGTGGTTCGACATATCGATATCTCGAACCTTTACTCTTTGCCGGTGTTATCTATTACCTCATGACACTTGTTTTAACGTTCCTTGGTAAACGGATCGAGAAAGGAATGAGAAAAAGTGATTAAAATTGAAGATTTACACAAATCATACGGACAGAATGAAGTACTAAAAGGTATTTCAACCGAAGTTAAAGAAAAAGAAGTAATTGCTATTATCGGACCATCAGGGTCTGGTAAATCAACATTCCTTCGTTGCCTAAACTTATTAGAAAACCCTACGAGTGGAAAGGTAACAATCGCAGGGGATGTCCTGACAGATAAAGGGACAAATATTATGAAAATACGGGAAGAAGTAGGGATGGTATTTCAGCATTTTCACCTATTTCCGCATAAAACAGTGCTAGAAAATCTAACGTACGCCCCAATTAATGTAAAAGGAATGGATAAGGCAGTCGCAATCAAAAATGCAGAAGAGTTACTTAAGAAAGTAGGTCTATTTGAGAAGCGTCAAGAATACCCAAACCGTTTATCTGGTGGGCAAAAACAACGTGTTGCCATTGCTCGAGCACTTGCGATGGATCCGAA
The DNA here is from genome assembly GCF_001308875.1 of Lysinibacillus sp. ZYM-1. Lineage (GTDB taxonomy): Bacteria > Bacillota > Bacilli > Bacillales_A > Planococcaceae > Lysinibacillus. Next base: position 41,994 of record NZ_KQ465118.1, read on the forward strand.
GGTCATATTATTCGATGAACCAACGTCAGCGCTTGACCCTGAAATGGTTAAAGAAGTATTGGCTGTAATGAAAAACTTAGCGGACAGTGGCATGACAATGTTAATTGTTACACATGAGATGGGCTTTGCTCGGGAAGTTGCTGATCGTATACTCTTCTTAGATGGTGGCAAGCTCATTGAGGATGCCCCACCAGAGCGGTTTTTCACAGCACCTTCAACACAGCGTGCAAAGGATTTCTTAGAGAAGGTTTTATAAATAAACAATGAAACGCATTAAGCTCTCTTTGAGAAGGAAACTTAATGCGTTTTTTGTCATTACTTCTCTATTATGGTGTAATTGATTGAGAAAAAGAAGATGCATCAAATTGATTTTGTAATGTTTCGCATGTAAATAACTCCTCGATATGATAGGTTCCTGATGGATGTTCGTTTTCTAAGAGTTCTCTAGCAATAGCCGCTGCAATCTTTGCTGTAACAAGAGATTCATCGCGACCTTTAAAGTCCAGTGTCACAGTTGCGTCTTTGTGTGGCATCTTACCAATGGCTTCAATTTGTATGGAGCATACATCAGAACCCATTTTTATTTTTTGAATGAGTGAGGCAAGTATGGATTGTATTCTATTAAATTTCAATAGATAGGCAATACGACTTTTTTGTAAGAAGGATACGAACCAATTGAGAGACTCTACATCAAAACCTAATCTCGTGATAATGGGAATACTAGGAAAATGTTTGGCTAATGTGTGCTGATCTGAAAAGTTAAACTGGTATACACTACGTTTTCCAATATCCTTAAATTGTACAGATCTCTTATTGGTGAAATTAGTAATGACCTGATTTTCGTAATTGTGATATGGAATATTTAATTGTTGCAAAATCCAAAGAATTGCTGCAGTGCCATGTGTATCTCCTGCCCCAAGCAAGATAGAAATATGGAGCCTTTCTATAGAGGTTAATTGCTTGGCAGCATGCATAGCCATTAAATTAGTTAATCCTGGTGCCATACCAACACTAAATATAGCAGTCGAATTGTGCTCTATAGCAGTAAAATGAAGGTTCTCTAATTGTTTTAGGAAGGAATGGCTTGCTGTAATATCAATGTACATAATCCCTTCTTTCAAACAGAGCTGCGCAAATGCAGTATTGGGTTGTTCTAAACACATAATGACCAGTCCTACATTGGCTAATTGCTGTGAATGAACAGTTTTAGAAACATCCATTTGTAAAGGTGTTGCAAGATCTTTGTGTTGTGCGCAAAACTGTTTTGCTTTCTCTAAATTTCTACCAGCGATACATACTCTATTTGGGTAGCTAGAGAGTAGTATTTTTGCAATTTTACGACCAACTTCACCATAACCACCAACGATTAATATATTGTCTCTTGTCATTTGTTTACCTCTTCTTTAATAGTTAATAAGGCATCAACCATATGTGATTTAAAATATGGAGTTACCTTTGAAAATCCGACTTCATGCAGTAGGTCAGTTAGCAATTCAAGTGTAATTGGATAAGTAGAGGAGCCAAAAGATTGCTCAAAGCGTAGCCAATGTTCCTCAGATAAATTATTTTGCAGCATAGAGCTTCGCCAATACTTGAGTTGGTGTTGGAATGATACAGCTGACATGTCTGCATTAATGGATGATATAAATAAAATTCCGCTATCCTGTAAGCTATCCGCCATTTTTTGTAGTAGAGCTTTTTTTTGTTCAAGTTCCTCAATAAAATGTAAAACTAAGTGACAGGAAGCCACTTCAAACTGATGGTCGAACACTAACGAAAGTAAATCTTCCTCATACCACTCAATATGAAGAGGGGGTTCCAATTTCTCTATATGTTTACGGGCAGCCTGTAGCATAATTTTAGAAGTATCAACGGCTGTAAAGTGGGAGAAGGGGAAAGCTTCCCCTAGAGAGAAGAGTTCCTGACCGCCACCAGCTCCGACTATTAGCATGTTATCAATTGTTGGGTAACTATGAAGGATATCGGTCATCATGTCATAGATAAGGTCGTAACCAGTTATTTTTTGTCGAATAGTATTTTGGTAGTTAGAGACATTAGGATTGTGCCAATCATGTTGTGGATTTTTCATTTTTACCTCCGTGTTGTACAATTTAATTAAGAATTATTCTCAATTATAAATGCTTATGGAAAATGTACTATCCCATAATTCTGGGGGGAATTTCATGCAAGATATTCATTATTGGCAAAAGAAATCAGAAAGCTACTCAAAAAGTAGCGAGGATTCAGTTCAATACCGACAAAAGATGATAGAAGAATTGCGCAAGTTTATTAGTTTTGATGCATTTTGTTTTACTATGACAGATACTCAAATCCTTTTTTCAATAGGGGCTGTTACAGATCAATCAATAGAGAATATTCATCAGCAAATAATGTCTTTGGAATATGGCTCAGAAGATGTAAATAACTATGTATATCTTGTGGAAAGTGGCCAATACATTGGTAGACTTAGTGATGTGAGTAGTCAGAGTGTACGTTATAAAAGGGTGTTAGAGCCCAATGGATTTAGTGATGAAATACGAGCTGCTCTGATGTTTCAGGGGCAATGCTATGGTTTTTTAACACTATTTAAAATGGTGGAAAATAGACAGCCCCATTTTCAAAATGCTGAGGTAGATCAAGTGAAAATACTGATGCCTATAATGGGTAAGGCACTAATGGAGTTCTACCATAGGATTATAGAAGAGCGGCTATTAACTGAAGAGGAACAAAGTGGAATTATTATTTTGGATAAGGATCTCCATATTCTCTCAACAAACACAAAAGCAACTCAATTGTTAACACTTTTAAGAGACAATGAAGGCTTGCTTGATTGGCAAATACCCAAGCCAATACAAGCATTTTGTGCGAAGCTACAGGCTAATAAATTGAACACGCAAACTTCGTTATTAGTACCTATTAATAACACGGGTTATATAACGATCCAAGCATCCTTTCTTATAACAGCTGATTCACAACAACAGATAGCAATAGTATTAAATGAAGCATCTCCTAAAGAAATGCTATCTTTTTTACTGACAGCTTATCATCTTACACCTAGAGAAAAGGAAGTCGTAGTAGAAATAATGAAGGGGATGCCGACAAAAGTCATTGCACATAATCTCGGAATATCCAGTTATACCGTACAAGATCATTTAAAGCTAATTTTTCAAAAGGTGGGTGTGGGGGATCGAAATGAATTAGTATGGAAGATCTTTACTCGTTTTAATTGAATAAATAAGCCCTATAATAATCTGTTTATGTTCATCTATGAGAGCATCCGCAGATTTTTTTTGATTTTTGACAAAGTAAAAGGAAGAAAGGTTAAGAAAAATTAACCTAAAAAATGGAATTATTTCGTAGAAGAAAATAGGGAAGTTATAATATAATAAAAAACAGTAAGAGAGTCCTAAAAATAATACAATACTCGACACCGACTTTAGGTAGTAAGAAATAGAAACTGAAATATATTCGCTTTTATTATTCTGAAAATTCAGTTAAAAGGAGGAAATAATGATGACATGGACTTTTTATTTAAATGTCACAAATGACACAGATCGAGATTTAGAGTTAGTAGAATCGCAGTTACATTGGGGTTATTGGAATACAGATGGTGAAGAAGATAAAGAACCTCAATCTATTAAGGCAGGAGAAACGATTCAAGCTGTTGGTGCCAAATCAGCTTTTGGACCAAATGGCTATGAATTTTCTTGCTCCTGGAAAGATAAAAATGATAGAACACAAGCACCGTATGGAGTAGTAAGCCTTTATGTAAATGTTCCCTATAATGATCCAAATGAAGCTAGATGTCGAGCAAATGGATATTTTGAAATAGCCGAGTGGAAAGACATTACACACGATGGCCATAACTTTGTTCGAAATATACGGATCTCTAACAAACTGGATAAATTAAACCAACAAGAAACAAGAAACAATTTATTTACGGACTGGTCCAAAATCAATACATTAAATGAAATTGAAGATGTTCGAGATATTGATTTGAATCAATCGATTCCGAGTGGTGTTCATTTTGAAAAAATGTCATTATTCCGAACGCCTCTCTTCAATATTTCTAAAAAATTATGGGACGGGGTCAATGATTTAGAGTTTGATAGCCTTTATTTAAAGCAGCGTGAAGCGCAACAGTATTTTTCTGTAGAGGTAACTTGCTTAAGAGCAGATGCTACTAAAATTGAAACTGTTACTAAAAAGGGAAAAATTACAGTAATTGATGAGTATGGATTATCTACTGCTAGTAAGGAGGTAGAGGAAAAGGTTAGTACTATTGAAACAGCCTTTAAATTTACTGAAAAGGTATCTGTATCTGATGAAAAAGTGGTGAAAGCGAGCGTAGCACAGGAACTACAAGCGGAATTAAAGGCGAAATTCAATATACTAAATGCTGTTACAAAAGAGCAACATCAAACAGAGAAAAAATCAAAGACAAGGGTTTTTGAAGCTCCAGCCGACAAGGATATGGACGTTGTACCATGGATTTTTAGTAAAATGATTCTTCTTTACCGAACAGATAATAATAATGTCACAAAGCTCATTGGCGCATCTGAATGGGATTATGCAGTATTACATCGTACGCATGTATACGATGTGATGGATAACGCGAAGAAAAAAGTACCGACAGGAGGAGAGTACTAAAATGGCAACTTGGACATTTTCATTAATGATTACAAATGCAACAGACCGTGAGCTTGAAGTGTTTCAATCACAGTTGGAGTGGGGAATCTGGAACACCCAAGATGAGGAGGACAGGAAGCCAGTTAGTATTCCACCAAATACAACATTGCAGGCATTGGGAATAAAAGCATCCACTGGTCCAAATGGTTATGAATGCTCTTGCTCATGGCGTGATAAGGTTCAGCCAGGCGAAAAATCCTATGGCACAATCTCGCTAGTCCTAGACGTACCTCAAAAAAGTAAAAATCGAGCTGAATGCTTAGCAGACCATCAATTGCATGTCGATTGCTGGGAAGACTTGCCTGAAAAAGGACATAACTTTGTAAGATCTATCATTGTGACCAATAAAAATGCTTAAAAGAAAGTGGAACAAATGTGATGAAAATAGAGCTTAAATCTATCACAAAGGAAGATGAAGCATTTCTCTACGAAATCTATGCATCTACAAGAAATCAAGAAGTAGATTCATGGGGATGGTCAGCTGAACAAAAGGGGCTTTTTTTAGAAATGCAATGGCGCGCACAGCAAGCTTCGTATAATCAGCAATTTCCAGGGGCAAGTCATTCTATCATTGCCGTAGGTGAGCAATACGTAGGGAGATTACTAGCGGACGAATTATCAGATTATCATCATCTTATTGATATTTCTATTTTACCAAGTTACCAAGGTAAAGGGATAGGTACTTTCTTAATTGCTCAACTTCTACAGAAGGCAAGAGAAGGGAATAAGCCAGTTATATTGCAAGTCTTTCATACAAATCCTGCAAGAAATTTGTATGAGAGATTAGGATTTCAAGTAGCGTCATCAGATGAAATATATTTGAAAATGAGATGGGAGTGAAAAAGAAATCTATCTATTTCAAAAAGCTCAAGACTATGTATGACATTTACTAAATATTTCGCATCAAAGTAAGTATGAAAGCCGCGTCAATTTAAGAAGCACATAAAGATGTGTTAGTGGGTATTGCTTAATGCGTTTTTATAGCATTCATTGAAATTACAGTTAAGGGAGGATGTGCATAATGTCAGATCAATATGTAGGCGAAATCCGCATGTTTAGCGGTCAATATGCTCCAGTAGGATGGGAATTATGCAATGGCCAATTATTGCCGATTACAGGTAATGAGGCACTTTATTCGTTAATAGGTATCTTATATGGAGGAGATGGTCAAACAAATTTTGCTGTACCCGATTTACGTGGAAGATTACCCATTCATAATAGTTCTCTTTACCGTCTGGCAAGTAAAGGTGGGGAGGAGACAGTTACATTAAACGAGGACCATTTACCTGCACATACGCACGGAGTGTATGCCAATAATCTAAAAACAGATGCAACAGAAAATTCGCCAGCTAATAATACATGGGGTGTTTCATCCCTCACAAACTATCAAACGAATGTTAACAGTAATATTGTACAAATGAACAACATGTTAGTTTCTAATGAAGGCGGGACGCACTCTCATAGTAACATAATGCCTTCGTTTGTTATTAATTTTATTATTGCAACGCAAGGTCTTTATCCTGATTTTATATAAAAGGAGTGAGTTTAATGGCAGAGCCATTTTTAGGAGAAATACGTCTTTTTAGTTTCGATGGAATACCGAATGGCTGGCTACCTTGTAATGGTCAACTGTTATCAATATCTACAAATACTGCACTTTATTCATTGTTAGGACCTACCTACGGAGGGGATGGTAAGACAACTTTTGCGATTCCTAATTTACAAGGGAAGGTACCAATACACCCAGGTAATCAAATTGCATACGGAACAGTAGGCGGAGAAGCAGATCATACATTGACCGTTAATGAAATGCCGTCTCATACACATCAAATAACAGCCGATGCATCAACGACAGATAAGCCTTCACCCAAAGACAATACATGGGGGGCAGTTAATGGAAAGGATATTTACGCGAAAAATGATAATGTGGCCATGCATGAAGCTGCTTTGTCAAGGACAGGACAGAGCCAACCACATAATAATATGCAGCCTTATTTAAGTGTATCTTTTTGTATCGCAACAATGGGTATTTTTCCAAGTAGAGGATAAGGAGGAATCAGGGAATGGATCCGTATTTAGGTGAAATTAGAATTTTCGCAGGAAACTATGCTCCGAGGGACTGGGCATTCTGTGATGGCAGTCAATTGCCTGTCGCTCAATATAGTGCTTTGTTTGCGATTCTCGGAACAACTTATGGCGGAGATGGTAGGACAACATTTAACTTACCTGATTTAAGGGGACGAGCTCCTATGCACTTTGGTAATGGTCCTGATTTAACGCCAAGAACAATTGCACAATCAATAGGATCAAGTACAGTAACACTTAATGAAACGCAAATGCCTATTCATACTCATAGAGCACAAGGTTCCTCTTTAGTAGCAGGTGGCATTGAAAATCCTACCAATGCTATTTGGGGAAGTGAGTTAGCAATTTCGTCAAAACCATATGTTGGTTTAAAAAATGCAGTGGCAATGAAAGCGGACATAGTAAAGTCGATAGGTGGAAATCAGCCACACAATAATATGCAGCCTTTTGTTGCACTGAATTTTATTATTTGCTTAGAGGGAATTTTTCCTCCGAAGCCATAGAAAGAGGGAGTGAGAATGGATTTAACTTCTTTTATGAAAACAGCCATATACAAAGTATTTGTAATTGTCACCATAGCAATGATGGTTTTCACCACTTTAGGAATACAACCTTCAAGTGCAAGTACTCTTGTACCGCTGTTACATCCAGTAGTCCAGTTGAATGCAGTAAATGATAGTAATGGTAACTTTGAAAGTTTGATTGGAGATAATGATGAGTCGTTCGATGTTTCACATATTGATAATAAAACGTTTGTAGCTGCTATGAAGTTTAATTCGATTGATACGACTAAAAGCATTATTTCAGCTAACCTTATATTATATGTTTTGAATGATAATGATAATATAGCTGGATTGCCAACTGCTGACTTAGTAACAAGAGTTGGGTCGAGTAATTGGATTAATGGAAGCTTTCCAAATGAGTTAACAGGTTTATCTTCAGAAAAAGAATCTATCTCGAGAAGTATGACAGGTGAACCGGTTAAGGTATCAATTGATGTAAAACAGTTATTGGAAAGTCCATCAGCAATTGATGGACAACAGATTACATTTTTACTGAGTAGTGATTCTCAAAATATGTATATTGTTAAATCAGGAAATACAATTACCCGTGATTGGGATCCATATTTACAAATTAATTATGGCGATGCTCAAGATATTGCGCCTACACTTATTTCAACAGCACCAGCAAACAATGCACAATATGTTTCAGTCAACTCTCCACTTTCTTTAACATTTAGCGCAAATATAAATGCTGTTGAAGGAAGGAACATTCGTATCTATGATGCGGGAAATGATAATTTAATAGATTCAATAGCAGCTACTAATACAAATGTTGTCACAGTAAATGGCTCAACGGTATCCATTCAACTAACCAACAATCTATTAAAAGGAAAGACTTATTATGTATTAATGGATGGTGGGGCATTTGAGAATACAAGGCATCAGGGTGTAGCGGGTATAACAGCAAAAGATATATGGCGTTTTACCACGTTATCTCCTAGTAATAATGCCAATTTAAGTGATTTAGTTCTTTCACCAGGCACTTTAATTCCAAATTTTAAAGATAGTATAGTGGATTATCAGGTCAATGTGGCTCATGATGTTGAATCTATTGATGTAACGCCAACAGCAGCCAATAGTAGCGCAACTCTTACATTAAATGGTGCCTTAATTACAAATGGGCAATTGACAACAATACCTCTAAATAAAGGCAATAACACGATTACCATTGTTGTGACTGCTGAAAACGGCGTAACTAAAACATATACACTCACGGTAAAAAGAGCATTACCTACACTGCAGCAAGTTGGCAATGTGGACTTAAGCACTAGTGGTGATGCGACATGGACAGATATAACAGGTGAATCTTCCTATGCTGTCCAACTCTTTAAAGATGGCTCTCCAATTGGTAGTGTCGTTGATAAAGCAGCAGATTCAACAACGCATAATTTCTTACCAGCAATGCGTGCAGCTGGAGCGGGGGCATATACAGTAACCGTATCAGCCAAGGGAGATGGGTTTACATATTTAGATGGAGCGCCTTCTATCCCTTCTAATAAACAAACGATGATTAAACTAGCAAGTATTACAAATAGCTTGAGCTGGTATGGAAATATTGCAAAATGGCCAGCTATTCCTAATGCGGTGAGTTATGATGTGCTTCTGTATAAGGGAGGTACAGTAATTGGAACAGCAGCGAATGTATTAGCTGGGAATATCAATGAAGGTGTTGATTTTACTACCGCGTTCCAAACAAATGGCATAGGAAGCTATACTTTTACTGTACAACCAAAAGGTAATGAACTACTAATTTTAGATGGCGATCAAGGAGTATCATCATCAGCAAAAATCATTTCACCTTTAACTTATACTGTTTTATACAATGGTAACGGTAGTACGAGTGGTACTGTACCTCAAGATAATGCAACATATAGTCAAAATGACAATGTTATTGTAGCTGCAAATGAGGGGCACCTTGTTAAAACAGGACACTCTTTTATAGGCTGGAATACAAAGGCGGATGGTACAGGAACTTCTTATTTGCCAAATGCTACGTTTAAAATAGTCAGCGAGAATATCACACTTTTCGCACAATGGGTAATTAATCATTATACAGTGAGGTTTGATGTAGCAGGAGGAAGTGCCGTATCAAATCAAACGGTAAATCATGGGGAAAAAGCAAGCCAACCTACCACAGAGCCAACGAAGGCAGGCTACACATTTGGAGGCTGGTATAAAGACGCTGGCCATACGCAAGCCTATGATTTTAATAGTGTCATTACAGAAACTATGACAATTTACGCCAAGTGGAATGCACAGACGTATACAGTAGGTTTTAATATGGACGGAGGAAGTGCAGTACCAAGTCAATCCGTAGTACACGGAGAAAAAGCAAGTGAACCAACCCCAGAGCCGACGAAAGTAGGCTACACATTTGGAGGCTGGTATAAAGACGCTGACCATACGCAAGCCTATGATTTTAATAGTGTCATTACAGAAACTATGACAATTTATGCTAAGTGGAATGCACAGACATATACCGTGAGTTTTAATACGGACGGAGGCAGTATGGTATCCAGTCAGTCTGTAGCACATGGAGGAAAAGTAAGTAAACCAACATCAGCTCCAACGAAAGCAGACTATACATTTGGAGGTTGGTACACAAGTAGTACACTAGAAAAATTATTTGATTTTGATAGTAGTTCTATAACTAGAAACATCATTATTTATGCAAAGTGGGTTAGTATTGTATCACCACCTACCAGCAATGATAGTAGTAACAGTGAAAGCTCTACACCATCAACAAACACAGAACATATTGTTGTTGATGTCGAAGGAGAAGATGGTGTGAATTTAACTAAAACACCAATTATTCGTACAACAATGCCAGATGGAGTAATAAAGGATCATGTTTCCATGTCGGAGGCTATCGCTAAGGAAACAATTGAAAAAGCGAAACAATTGGGCAATGATACTGCTCGTATTATTATTCCTGATGCAAACGATAAAGTTAGTGAAGTTGTCATTGATATTCCTAAATCTTCATTAGCTCAAATACATGCAGGAAATATACAGTTAGAAATTGCTACTATGAATGCTGTAATTTCTATTCCAAATGTATCTATGTCGAATTTTAGTAATGATTTATACTTCCGATTGGTTCCTATTAAGTCATTAGAACAGCAACATCAAGTGGAGGAAAGAATACTAAAAGAAGAATTAATTAAAGATACATTACAAAGCGAAAAAGTGAATTTAATTGGTCGTCCAATGACGATTGAAACAAATATGCAGAATCGCCCAGTGACATTAACATTGCCATTACCGAAAAATATAACGCAAGAACAACTCGATAATTTGGCTATTTTCATTGAGCATAGCGATGGCACAAAAGAGTTAATACGTGGCAAAGTTGTAGATTATCAAAAAGATATGTTAGGTTTGCAATTTGAAGTTCAGAAATTCTCTACCTTCTCCATTCTCTATTTACCAGAGGATGAAAATGTAGAGGAACCAACGACTGACCATATTACACATACACCTTATATTCAAGGCTATGCAGACGGTACATTTAGACCAAATTCTTCTGTCACTCGCGCACAAATGGCAAGTATGTTTGCTCGTCAATTAACAGGTAATGCAATTCCGATGTCTAAGGCGACGTTTACAGATACTGTTCAGCATGATGCGAAAGATGCAATAGAATTTGTGAAGGAAGCAGGTTTATTTAACGGTGTTACTGAGACAAGCTTTCATCCAAATGGCTTCATTACACGTGCCCAAATGGCAGCAATAGCAGCTCGATGGATGGAAAAGCAGTGCGCAGACAGTCCAAATGCAGATTTTTGTAAACCAACTTCACTAGACAAAATTTTTAAAGATGTTAGTAATAATCATTGGGCTGTTCAAGCGATTAATACTGTCAATGGATTGGGCATTATGACTGGTATAACGGCAGACACATTTAATCCAGATGGATATTTAACGCGTGCGCAAGCAGTGAAGGTCCTAAATCGGTTGTTTGAGCGTCAAGTTACAACAGAACATCAAAATCCAATATTTAAAGATGTCCCAAGAAAGCATTGGGCATTTTATGAGATTCAAGAAGCGGCAAAAAAATAAAACGAAGCACGACGATTTCATTAACCAATCGTCGTGCTTTTTTATCATTATTCAAAGAGGAATTGATAACCAGATCCTCTCACAGTTACAATTTTAGCCCGGTGGCCTGAGATGGACTCCAGCTTTCTTCGTAAATTACTAATATGAACCTTTAATGCCTGTGTTTGTCCTATACTATCTTCCGCCCAAATGAGCTTATACAGATCAGACGGATGAAAAATTTGCTCAGGTCGCTGTGCTAAAAAGAACAGAATTTGAAATTCTTTAGTAGATAAGATTAAAGCTGCTTCATCGATGTAAACCTTTCCTGAATGAACGTGAAAGTGAAAATTATCGATGACTTGAACATTTTCATTTCGCATTTCTATATCTGTTAGTAACTGTATTTTACCCCTTCTTAGAGAGATTCTCTCAATTGTTTTCATTAAACGATCTTTCTCAATGGGCTTCAAGATATAGTCAATAGCTTGAACAGAAAAGGCATCAATTGCATAATGCTCATAGGCAGTTACAAAAACGATATCCAATAGATGTGTTAAATCTTCTATTTTACTAGCAAAATCAATCCCATTCATCTCTGCCATTTCAATATCTAAAAAAAGAATATCTGGTTTGAGGGTAGGGATGTTTGCTATAGCGTTCAGTGGGTTTTGAAATTTCCCGATAACATCAATAGCTGCATTGTCCTTTAACATAGCCTCTAATAAATTGATTGCTAAAATTTCATCGTCAACAATGATTGCTTTTAACATTCTTTCACCTCTCTTCATCTAAAAATAGCGGGAATTTTAGTTTCACGGTCGTTCCTTCATCTACAACACTCTCAATATGGAAAGTGGCATTCTCATATTTTTTTAAACGTTTAGAGATATTGCGGATCCCCACACTCTTATGAACGGATGGCTCTTCCGATAGAATCTTTTCTACTAATTCTTGTGTCATACCACTACCGTTATCCTTAATTTTGATATCAATCATTTGTTGATCATTTTTAATAGTCATTGTTACTTTTCCATTTACTCGCTTGTTCTTTAAACCGTGAAAAAGAGCATTTTCTACTAACGGCTGAAGTAGCAAAGGGGGAATCAGTATATTTAAAGGCTCCTCCATCTGAATGTCCCATGCAAGCTGATCTGGATATCTTGTCTGGTGAATATTGACGTAAGCTTGTATAAGCGTAAGCTCCTGTTCAAGAGGAATAAGGCTATTTGTATTCTCAAACGAGAAGCTGCTTCTTAAGAATGTGGCAAAATCCGTTATCATAATTCGAGCTTTATCCAAGTCTAAATAGCTTAGCGATAAAATAGAATTTAAAACATTGTATATAAAATGTGGTTTAATTTGTGCTTGCAAAAATGCGGTTTCCATTTTAATTGCAGTTTCCGCCGATTCCTTTAGCAAGATAAGATTGCGAACTCTTGTCTTCAATTCAGCGGTATCTAATGGTTTATGTAAAAAATCATTAGCTCCGGATTGGAATGCTGCAAGAAAATCTTCTGGTCGAATAGCTGCCGTGAGCATTAAAATTGGTAGCTCTGCTGAAGAATAGTTGCTTCTTATTTGTTGGCAAACCTCATATCCAGAAAGGTTAGGCATCATAATATCTAAAATCAATAAGTCTATATCTGGATGTAATATTAATTGTTCAAAGACTTGCCGACTATCATCAACAGCAATGATAGAGTAATTTTCCTTTGCAAGAATATCGATTAGTACTTTGAGGTTAATATGATCATCATCAGCAATCAGTATTTTTTTGCCCATTTTTCTTTCTGCAAAATAAGGAAATGCTATTGGTAAATAATCTTTAGTTAGGGTGATTTTATTTTGTTGTTGCTTATCTTGTTGACCTTTTATTATTGACTCCACAGGTAGTTTGACGCAGAAAGTCGTTCCTCGACCAACAATGGAGTGGACCGTGATTTCTCCACCATGCAGCTCCACAAGCTCTTTCGTCACATTCAGACCTAGACCCGCACCTTTACTCGCGTCCTCTAACTGGCGGAAGGGTTCAAATATCGACTCTAAATGTTCTGGAGCAATGCCTCGACCAGTGTCACTTACTTCAATAGCAAGAGATCCCTGTTCTTCGTAACATGAAATCTCCACTTTTCCATGCCTCGTATATTTAACAGCATTTTCTATTATGTTATAAAGAATTTGTCGCAGTCTATCCTCGTCAGCTACTATAAATGTTCCTCGTTCAATGTAATTGTATATCTTTACGTCTTTATTTCCGATGTACGACAATATTTCAACGATGACATGGGTTACAGAATAAAGATCAACGTTGGTAAGGCGTAGTTTTAGTTCACCCTCTTTTAACTTTGAAAAATCAAGTATGTCATTAACAAGATGTGATAACTTTTCTGTGATATTAAATATGAGCGATAATTTTTCTTTTTGTTCCATCGTTAATGTAGAGCTTTCCTGAGGCTCTAACATGGACTGAGATATGGCAAGCACACCGTGTAATGGGGTGCGAAATTCATGTGAAGTTTTTGCGAGAAATTCATCTTTTAATTTATCCACTCGCATTAAAGCATTTGTTAATCTTCCTTTTTCTAAATAAGAATCTGTAAAACGATGAGAAATATAAAGAGACAGCATCGTTAAACAAATAAAAGGAAGCAAGGGAGGTAAGGAGTAAATTTCTAGATTGATATTGAGATTTAAAGTAGCTACAACCATATAAATAAAAATAGCCATAGAACTAAGCCATAAATAAATGGCTCCTACTAATCGTTTAAAGATTGCAATGGTTTGAATATAAAGCATATAAAAGATAATTAATAAAATATAAATAGAATGTACAGTTTGTAGGTATGAGCTAATGGATATTGGGAGCATAACCGTAGCTAATAATAAAATGCCAATTATACAAAGTGCTTTCACAAACTTTTTATGGGAAAATTGCTTTAGGGCATGGTAAAAGTACAACAGCATGAAGATTCCTGAACTGATACTTGAAATGATTTGGATTCTTATCAGGAATTCATAGCTGATAGGAATTATCGACATTAATATTTTTTCTCCATGAGATATACTGTACAAACCGACCATAAAGCAGAATAAGGAAAAGTAGAGCTGCTCAATTTCGAGCTTGGCATATAGGTAGGAACCAGCAAAATAAATAAACATTGTAAAAAAAGCAGCTATGGTTATTAAGTCGTAGAAAAGTGAGCTTTCTCTTAATTTGCCAATACTCTCTTGATCCCCAATAAAAATGGAACCAATAATTCCACCACCTGATGCATAATCAAAATTAGCTACATGAATGATGAGCTCAAGTTCACCTTTTTCAGGCGAGAAATAAGCAACATACGGTACATTTTGTTGTATATACGTCGTATCCTCTGCAGGTTCTCCACTTTGCCCAATACGTTTTTCATTTATGTAAATGGCATTCGACATCCGAATATTACCTGTTTTTATGCCTAATATAGTATCAGTAGGATTAATTAAAATTTTTAAACGATAGGTACCGCTACCAAATGTAGTAAAATTTTGATCATCAAGCTTGTACCTTGACCAAAGTGATGGGACATTTACTAAATAAGAAGGATGGGTGTCTAATTCCGAATAATTCAATAATTTATTGGGGACGAAATCCCATTCTCCATCCAAGCTTACAGTATTATTGTGCAAATCATACTGTCTAAGATCAATTACTCCTGCAATGGCTTTCGGAGCATTTGGGCTCTCATTATTAAGTAATTGAGCTATCAAGCCAATTATCACAACACTAATAATGACCATAAAAATAAGTAATAACTTTCTCATTCTTGTTCTCTCATTCTTGTAATATTTTAAGGTAATGATATTAAAACTTTTTGTATGTACGCAAATATGAAATTATACCCATATTATATCATGCGAAATATCACTAAGAATAGATAAAATGCGTATGATTTCCTATAAAGAGCGCAAGGGTATGAATAAATTTTGTGCATTTTATGTAATTAAAGCGCATATACTTACAATCACTCCGTTTTTTGCTTATAATAGGGAAGTCAGAGTTTTTTTCTGAAAAAAGTAGCCGCAAAGTGAGCGATTGCGATTGAAAAAATTATTATATGGTATTTTTTTTGTTGTTTTTATAGTCATTTTTTTGTACGTAAACAATCACTGGCTAGTCGTTAGTAAGCATGTGTTCGAATCAGAAAAAATGCCTGCCAGCTTTGATGGGCTGCGCATTGTACAGGTATCGGATTTACATGATGCCCTCTTTGGTAACAATCAGCAAAAACTGATTGCTAAGGTTAAGGATACAAATCCTGACTATATTTTTATCACAGGTGATGTGATTGATAGCAATCGCTACGATTTAAAACAAAGTTTACAGGCAGTTAAAGGACTAGTTGAAATAGCGGATGTTTATTATGTACTGGGAAACCATGAAGTGGCGACGAATAAGGTTAGTGAAATTTATGAGGCGCTATCATCGTTAGGGGTACATATCATGGCCAATGAATCGACCGTGTTAGAGCGCGACGGGGAGCGCTTGGCGATTGTTGGAATTGAAGATCCGTTAATGGGTAGATCAACAGAGGACATGCTGGATATGGCTACAGCATATTTACCAGACGATATGTTTAAGCTGTTACTGGCGCATCGACCTGAAGTGTTTAATACGTATGTAAATTATGACATAGATTTAGTGTTTTCTGGACATGCGCATGGTGGGCAAGTTCGTATTCCGGGACTTGGAGGACTTGTAGCACCTGGACAGGGGCTATTTCCAAAATATACTGCCGGTGTCTATGATGAAGGAACGACTAAGATGGTTGTTAGTCGTGGTTTAGGCAATAGCTCGGTACCATTCCGCATTTTTAATCTCCCAGAAATTATTGTGATGGATTTAAAGAAAAAATAAGCACTGCGTGAAATTTACGCAGTGCTTTCAATTTGTTTTCGTTCTGTGCGTTTGACGAGGTAAATGCTTATTTCATACAAAATAAGCATCGGAATTAATACAAGTAGTTGACTAATGAAATCGGGTGGTGTTATGACAGCAGAGCCTACACCCATCCCCATATATGACCAACCTCGTATTTTTTTCATGGATTCAGCAGTCAGTACACCAATAGCCGATAAAAACAGGGCAACAATCGGTAATTCAAATAATAAACCAAGCGGTACCGTGGTCATGATTAAAAAATGCATATATTCATTTGCTGATACCATGACATCGAAATTGGTAGCTCCTATGCTCACTAAGAATGAATAGCTTAGCGGGTTTACAACAAAGTAGCCAAAAGCGATCCCCATTAAGAAAAGGACTAGCATAATTGGTGCATAGAGTCCTAAAAAACGGCTTTCTGCTTCCTTTAATCCCGGTTTTACAAAGCTCCACAGAAAATGAACGAGAAAAGGCATTGAAAGACCAAATGCTAAGGTAGTTGAAATGGTCATATAGAATTTGACGACCTCAAGCGGTCCTAAAATAATGAGAGAATGACCTCGAGTTACGAAGGGAAACCAAATATTAATTGTAGAAAAAACAACAATAAAAAATAAAATAAAAACAGTTAGCCCTTTTATAATTTGCTTACGTAGTTCAGAAAGATGTTCCAATAATGAGGTAACAGGTATAAGAGGCTCATCTAATACATGCTCTTCTTCCATTGTTACCGCTGGTATTTCAACTAAAGCCTCCATAGGTAACGGGGGCTCAGTTTGTGGTTTATCAAGAGGGCTTAAAAATTTCCTCTTTCCATCCTCATAAGGATCCATAGGAAACCCTCCTACGAAGCATCAGATTTTTTTTCGACCTTTTTCACGGAATCATCATCATCTTCTATAAGCCCCTTAGTAGACTTTTTAAATTCTGCAAAGGTTTTTCCAACTGCTCCACCGATTTCTGGTAATTTTTTTGGACCAAATACAATTAACACGATGACTAAAATAATGACTAATCCAGGTACTCCAATTGCTCCAAGACCACCCATATGCCTTACCTCCTTTAATAAAATAGTTGGATTATAAAAAATTAAACTAAGGAACCACCTGATTGACTATATTTAATGACACCTTCTGCACAACGGTAAGCCAGTGCTCCCAACGTACCAGTTGGATTGTAGCCGCTATTATGAGCAAAGTTTCCAGCACTTACAGCAAAGAGGTTATCAACATTCCAGTGTTGTAGGTAATTATTTACAACCCCTTGCTCTGGTGTTAAGCTCATCACAGTTCCACCTGTGTTATGTGTTGTTTGGTAAGGCACAATATTGTAATCCGTAATTTCAGCATTTGGGACGATTGTTTTTGCGCCCATTTGCTTCATAATGTCAGCTGCACGGGCAGAAATATATTTATGAAGCGCACGATCCTGATCCGTAAAGTTGTACGTTAGTTGCATCAATGGAAGTCCGTACGCATCCTTGTAGGTAGGATCTAACGTTAAATAATTTTGCTTATGTGGCATTGACGCTCCTTGCGCACCAATCCCGAATGAGCGTGTAAAGTAATGAATAGATTGCTTTTTAAATTCTGGCCCCCATGTAGGTGTATCTGGAGGGGTTGGATTTGACCCAATTGGACGGGTACCTGTCTGTGTGAGAGCGATATTGCCACCATGAATAAAATCTAATTCACTATGGTCAAAATTATCACCGTTATAGTCGTCTACACACATGCCTAAAGAGCCTGCCCCCATAAAGGTATTGTATTGTTCGTCAAAGAAACCAGCAGCACCAGGTAAGATTTGATAGCAATAGTTTCTTCCGAGTGTCCCTTTACCAGTAGTAGGGTCATATCTTTCACCTATGTCAGAAACCATTAAAAGCTTGGCATTATTAAAGACGTAACTAGTTAATACGACAGCGTTGGCAGGCTGAATATATTCTTCTCCTGATACGGTATCGATATATCTTACACCAGTAGTTTTATTGCCTTGTTTCAAAATTTCAACAACGTTAGAATTGTAGCGTAAATCGAAATTACCTGTCTTTAATGCAGTTGGGACAACTGTAATTTCTGCAGAAGATTTTGCTCCATACTCGCAACCAAAGCGTTCACAAAAGCCGCAATATTGACAAGCATTAATCGTTTCACCATCGGGATTTTTATAAACTTCAGAGACGTTTGCTGATGGCACCATATAAGGTGTTAGCTTTAAGTCTTTTGCAGCTTTTTCAAATTGCGCAAGCATAGGAGTTTTTTTCATAGGTCCGGTCGGATAGGGATTTGAACGCTTTCCACTAAATGGATTTTTGTCATCTCCTGAAATACCAGCTGTTTTTTCAAACTTGTCCATATAAGGCTCAAGTTGATCATATGTTAAACCCCAATCTTGAATGAGATAATCTGGCCCAAGTTTGTTTGGACCATAACGTTTGTCGGTTAGCGTTTTGATTTGGAAATCATAGGGTAAAAAGCGATAGGTCATTCCGTTCCAGTGTGTTCCTGATCCTCCCAACCCCTCTCCCAGTAAAAAGGAACCTAGCTGACGCATTGGTAATGCCTTCATATTACGATCATTACGAAAAGAAACAGTTTCTTTGGATAGATTTTGCATTAAATCATAACGAATTGCATAACGGTATTCATCATGAACGTTTAAATAATCTTCGGTACCACGCTTTTGTCCTCGCTCTAAACCTACAACCTTTAAACCGGCTTTCGCACATTCAGCAGCAACGATACCACCGGTCCAACCTACACCAACTGTTACAACGTCTACACTTGGTAATGTTTTGGCCATGTTTTAACCCCCCTTAGTGGTTGCCCAATGCATTAGGCTCAATTTTTTGGAATTTCGCATCTTCAATTTGTGAAATATAAGCCATCTGGTGACCAGGGAAGTTCTTCATGCGCCAGCCATCCATATTACGATTACCACCGTACATTGGATCAGAATAGGCACCCTCTAAAGTAGCGGCCCGTAACAATGTAAAGAAGAATGCGGATTGCACACCAACCATTTCTACTTCACCCTTTTGAAAAGCTGTTAAAATTTCATCGATTTGTTTACCGTCTAAATCATTGAAGCTCTTCTTAAAACGCTTCTGAGCTTCATCCTCCATTTTTTGAATACCCTGTCTGAAGATTTCAGCTCGTGTTAGGCGGCTTTGATAACCTTGTGTAGGGGAACCCACATCAAAAGGACCATGCATATATTCTTTGGAATTACTCCCATAATTTCCAGCTAGTTGATGGTCGATAAAATAGGGAACATCCAACCCTATAGCACCTGGCCCCAAATCATCTTCTGGAAAAATACGTTCTGTTGCCTTTGATAAAATACTAAAATCCCTTTCATTTCTAAAAAACATTTTTGCTTTCGGTGAACCTAGGGCCTCATTGGTAGTACCATGTCCCCCATGCTCCAGAGTAGAAGTTCCTTTACCATTAATGTTGTAGCCTACTAGACCTCCTATTAATCCACCGCCGACTAATGTCCCGGCAGCAATACCAGTCGTTTTTAAAAAGTCTCGACGTGAAACATTGTTCTTGTCTGAACTCATAGTCATCCTCCCCTCAAAATTTTGAATCTATCCTATTTCTAATAATCAGCAAAAAATGTGAATTATAATCAATTTCTGTTGGAAAAAGTTTAAATTTCATCCAATAGAATTGTTGTATTTTGTCCAGCTATAACAAAATGAGCCGAAAAGTCAAAAATTTGTAGAAAATTGTAAGCACTATAACGATAGTGAAAATGGTATTATTATACATTAATTAATCTTATTGGAAAAGTTTTGTTGACTTATACTTTTACTGACTTTACTCTGAGAGTAATGCATAAATAACTGAATTTTATAGCTAAAAATGGAAGAAGTGAGAAAAAGGAAATGTGGATAAAAGGAATTGGCGGTAAATTAGTCGTTGCAATTATAGCTCTTGTTTTTGTGACGTGTGGCACGCTGGGACTGTCTACTTGGATAAATAGTACAAAGGCAATGAATGAGCAAGTGGAATCAAATTTGGTATCAAGAGCCGAAGATGTTTCACAATACATAGAAGAACATTTTCAATTAACATTAGTAGAAGTTGAGGCAATTGCGGAGCAAGAGGCAGTTCGTAGTATGGATTTTGAAACACAAAAACAATATTTATCCAAACGTCTTGCTAATAATAAGAATTACTTAGGATTTGGCATTATTAAGGCTGATGGGATTGCCCATTATTTAGATGATACAACCGCTGAATTGGGTGATCGTGATTATGTTAAGGAAGGTTTTACTGGTAAGTCTGTAATGTCTGAAATCACGATTAGCCGTGTAACAGGTGAACCAGTTATTTTAATTGTGTCACCTATAGATACAGCGACAGGTGAAAAAGCATTATTACTAGCCCGCATGGATGGCTACTATTTATCCAATATTGTAGAGGATATTAAAGTTGGAAACAGTGGCTACGCATTTATGTTAGACGCTAAAGGAACCATCATTGGGCATAATAAGCATTCATATGTGAAAGAACAAAATAATCCCATCAAGGAAGCAGAAGAAAAAGGTGTAATGACAGGTAGAGCATTGGCAGCCAAAGAAATGATTGCAAATAAAAGCGGTTACTTCGCATTTAAATCAGAGGATGCGGGTACAAACTTAATGGGCTACCATACGCTTGATAATGGTTGGAAAATGGGCGTTATAGCTTTAGAAAATGAAATGTTTTCAGGGCTTTCTAAGCTTAAGACAAACTTTATTGTGACGACCATTATTGTTTCGTTACTAGGACTATTCATCTCGTTTGTTATTTCACGGTCTGTTAGTAGACCACTTCGTCATATGCTCCGTATTAGTGAAGGCTTATCAGAAGGTGACTTTACACAGGAGATTCCTGAGAAGTATTTAAAACGTATTGATGAGATGGGGACAATGTCGCGTGCATTAGATCGCATGACTGATAATATGCGGGAAATGATAGCAAAAGTGAGCCATGAAGCAACTACAGTGAATGAAGCCTCGTGTGATTTAATGGGGGATGTAACTGCTGTAACAAAGCATTCTAAGCAAATAGCCGGTGCCATAAATGAAGTAGATAGAGGAGCCCAAAGTCAAACAGTGATGGCAGAGGAAAGTGCTTCTGCAATGGAACAAATGGCATTGGGTATACAAAATGTGGCCGAAGTAGCTTCAACAATTGCCTCAAATACAGACTTTATTTCCCAGAGAATTAGTGAAAGTAATAACGCTGTCCAACAGTCCATTCATCGTATGAATGAGATTCAGCAAGGGACTACTACCGAGCTAATGATTATTCACAAGCTAGAAAAGGAGTCAGAGGAAATTAGCTTAATTTCTAATATGATTACTGATATTTCCGATCAAACAAATTTATTAGCACTAAATGCATCTATTGAAGCTGCAAGAGCAGGAGATGCTGGTAAAGGCTTTGCCGTTGTGGCAGAAGAGGTTCGTAAGCTATCGGAGCAAACAGCCGAGTCAGCTACTAAAATTAATGTGTTAATCGAACGAGTTCAAGCGTACACATTAGAAGTAGTTAAGGCGGCAGAATCAGGTGAAGAGAATGTTGGACGAGGATTAGCATCTATTGAGGCAGTGGGTGAGCGCTTCGAGGAGATGGTTCAAGCTGTTGTGGAAATAGCAGGCCAAGTTGAAGAAATGAATGCTTCTGCTGAACAAATGTCTGCAAATACAGAGGAAGTTTCAGCATCTATGGAAGAAATGGCGGCTACTGCACATGCTGCAAGTGATTATGTGCATGAGGTTACAGAGGCCACAACAGAACAATTAAAAACAGTTACAACGATGAATGATCAAACAGAAAAGCTATCAGAAATGGCAAAACGTTTATACGGGGCCATCCAAAAATTTAAATATTAAAGAAGAAGGAGCTGTCAGTTATGACAGCTCCTCTTTTGCTAGCGGGATTATGCGTTTTGCATAGCTTCTAAAAGCTCTTCTTTAGAAATCGTACATTCGCCTCCACCTTGTACCATTTGGTCGCTTCCGCCACCCTTACCATTAATAAGGGGTAGTGCCTTTTCTGCAATAACCTTCATGCTTTTGGATACATTTTTTCCTCTTGCTGCAACGAACTGCAGCTTGCCTTCACTTTCTGAAACAAGCAAGGCTGTAATGTCTAGTTGTTCAGAAACAATCATACGTGCTATTTTTTGTAGTTCTTGCATTGTCCGTTGTTGAAAAGTAGCAGTAACTACACCTTCGCTATTTGGAACCAGTGCTTTTGCTTCGTATGTTAGTAACTCTTCTTTGGCTGCAGCAAGTGCCTTTTCAGTATTTTTCTGAACGGATAGTACTTTAGAGAGAGCTGTAGCAGCTTCTACTTCAGGGACACTGAGTTGTCGTGCTACATCTGCTAACACTTTTTTACGCATAGCAAGCTCGTTTAAAACACGTTGTCCACAAACAAAGGAGACGCGCACATTGCCCTTCATTTTTTCAGTTCCTAGAATTTTGATGGCACTGACCTGCCCAGTAGTTGTTGGATGGGTTCCACCACAACCGTTGTAATCATAGTTAGGAATGATGACTAGTCGAATATCTCCGGTTACAGCTACTTCTTTACGAAGATGATAATTGCCAAGTTCATTTTCTGTAATCCATGTTGTTTCAATAGAGCGGTTTTCTAAAATGATTTCATTTGCTCTTGCCTCAGCTGCAGCCAACTGTTGTTCAGTCAAAGCATCTACAGCAATGTCAATTGTGACCTGCTCGCTTCCTAGATGAAAACTAACAGTCTGGGCATCAAAAAGCTCTACAAATGCCGCTGTTAAAATATGTTGACCAGCATGCTGCTGCATATGATCGAATCGTCTAGACCAATTTAACTCGCCGTGTACAACATCGTCCAATTCAGATAGACTACCTTGAATATAATGACGAATCTCTTCGTCAATTTTCTCAACATCTATGACCTCTATCCCATTCAATGTACCTGTGTCATGAGGTTGCCCTCCACCAGTTGGATAGAATGCAGTATTAGATAGTACCACAAAATGACGACCAGCTTCGTCGGTTTCTTTACTGACAATATGAGCATCAAACTCACGTAACATTACATCCTGATAATATAATAGATCTTTCAAGTAAAAGCCTCCTTTTTATGTAGGTAATGGTTAACGTTAGATGGATTCCATTTTATTTTGGCATAATTACTTACAAGTGTATACGGCTTTTCTAGTTGACCCATGCTGAAATTGATTTAATATAGAAAGGAACAGCTAAAGATAAAGGAGCTAGCATTATGGAAATTACACAATTCTCAATGGAAGAAATTTTAGACCCAACCAATATTATAGAAGGGAAGCGTTACGAATTTATTTTAGATATTGAAATTGATGAAGAAGATGAGCTATATCACGAAGCAGGTATTGAAATTCGTGTTCTTATTGGTGAAAAGGCAGAGGAGCCATATATTTTAAATTACTTCATCATGGAAAAAGCAGAGGGTGAATACTTAGATTTTGCTTTAGAGGATGATGAACTAGAGGGGATTTTAGTATTTTGTAAAGAAGAAATAGCAAAGGCATAGAACGAAACAGGTAGAGAGTATATTCTTTACCTGTTTTTTTAACTTAATTCAACAGTCACTTCTCGATAAATGCTTAATGGGCATTCATTTAGTGGATGTCTAAATACTCGTTGAAATAGTGGGACACTGTCAAAAAGTGCTATGTCCTATGGCAATGTTAATGGGAACACTCATGTTGTCCCATAGTCTGCTGCAGATGTCTCAGATTAATTCGATCAGGCTCGAATAGATCTGGACGCAATTACGCGATGGATTGACTTAAGGATTATGTAAGCTTATTGACATATTCGTGTAGAGTTTGAGGATTAAACTGAGTTTTAGGGTTCATAAATTCGGGCAGTTTAAATAGAGAGGTGCTTTTATATGTCAACTTACACACAATCCATTTTTATTGCATTTTTTATAACTATTATTTTATCATTTGTTCTTTTTACTCCATGGCTTATTTATACGTATCGAAAATATGGTTATTTATCAATGTCTAAAACCATTATAATGTTCTCATTTATTTTTTACTTTTTATCCGCGCTCTGTTTAGTATTACTGCCATTCCCAGCTACAAGAGATACTTGCTCACTTCAATCGCCAGACACAGTCCATACAAATTTACGACTTTTTCAATTTGTGGATGATATTTTAAAAAACAGTGGGGTTGTTATAACAAATCCGTCGACATGGCTTGCTATCACGAAACAACAAGCATTTTATCAAGCCTTTTTTAATTTCTTATTATTGATGCCATTTGGTGTGTACTTACGATATTTTCTTCAAGAAAGAAGGTACTGGAAACGTGCATTTTTATTAAGCTTTTTGCTAACATTGTTTTATGAGATCACACAAAGAACAGGTATTTATGGCATTTTTAATTGTGCCTACCGTATCTTTGATGTGGATGATTTATTGCTAAACAGTGTAGGCGCGTTACTGGGGTTCTTTTTAGCACCTATCGTATGGGCTCTATTTCCTTCTCATGAAGAGGTTGAGGCTAAAGCTTCTGAAATGGAAAAAAGTGGTATTGTAAAACCAATTTCAATTTTGCTGGCATTAGTCATTGATTTCTTTATCGGGCAAGTGATTTGGCTCATTATTGGTGCTCTGACTGGGTATAGTGGCACTTTCGAATTCTTGGTCATCATTGCACTATACATGGTTCTCTTTGGTTTCATACCAAGTATAATGAATGGCGCAACGCTAGGTATGAAAGTTATGCGTTTTACAATGGTCAATAAGAAAGGCAAAAGTATTGTAAGGCAGTCGTGGAGACGCTGTATAGCGATTGTCGCCACCGTTTCTCTATTAGAGGCCATTACAACAATCGGGGACATTCAATTAGATATGGATTCACCATTTTATGTCCTACAAATTGTCATTTCTCTACTCGCCTCATTAGGAGGTTTTGTACTTATAATGATTGTAGCTATTCATGTTATACGTGTCATTGTAAGCGGAGGAAAACGTCGTTTGTATATCGATCAATATGCAGATCTAACGGCAACAAGGAAAAAATAAGGGGGCCCGTCGAATGAAATACGTCATCATTGGGGGAGATGCTGCGGGGATGTCTGCAGCTATGGAAATCTATCGTAATGTACCAGGAGCGGAAATAACTACTTTAGAACGTGGCTTTATTTATTCATATGGACAATGTGGATTGCCATATGTTGTAGATGGTCGTATTTCATCAACCAAACGATTGATTGCAAGAGATGTTGAAACTTTTCGAGGTAAATATGGCATCAATGCACGAGTTGGCTATGAGGTAGAAAAGGTAGATGTAGAGAAGAAGGTTGTTTCGGGGATACAGGCAAGTGGCGAAGTATTTGAAGTTTCCTATGATAAGCTTCTTATTGCAACAGGGGCAGATCCAGTTGTACCTGTCAAAAGAGGTGTTGATCTAGAAGGTATCCACACCGTAAAAACAATTCCTCAATTAGAAGATTTAATGGCTGATTTAACGCCTGATATTGAACAGGTAACTATTATTGGTGGCGGCTATATCGGATTAGAGATGGCAGAAACATTGCATGCCTGTGGGAAAAAGGTAAGACTTGTCCAACGAGGAAGCCATGTGGCAAAAATTTTAGATGAAGAGCTTGCTCAACATGTTCATGAAGAAGCAAAAAAGAACAATGTAGAGCTGTTATTAAATACAGATGTAGAAGCTTTTGAAGGGAATAACCGAGTGGAAAGGGTCATCACAAATAATGGTGTCTTGGAAACAGATTTAGTCATTGTTGCTTCTGGTATTAGACCAAATACAAAGTTTCTAGAAGGTACTGGTATAGCTTTTGCAAAGAATGGAGCTATTATCGTCAATCGTCATTTAGAAACTTCTGTGGAGAATGTCTATGCGGCAGGAGATTGTGCAACTCATTTTAATATTGTCAAAGAACGTTTAGATTATGTTCCTTTGGGAACGACTGCCAATAAACAAGGCCGGCTAGCGGGGCTTAATATGTCTGGTAAGTTTGCTCCGTTTAGAGGGATAGTTGGGACGTCTATTTTAAAATTTTTCAATTTAACAATCGCTACAACAGGTATTAATGAACGCAATGCAAAAGAACTTGGCTTTGATTACGAGGCCTTTAAATTATCAGCTCGCCATATTGCAGGCTATTATCCAGGTGCACAACGTATGTACATTAAGGTAGTTGTACGTAAACGAGATCAGTTGCTATTAGGTGCACAAATTGTGGGACCAGCTGGTGTTGATAAGCGTATCGATGTTTTTGCAACCGCATTATATAGTAAAATGACATTACCTGATTTGCTAGATTTAGATTTAGCTTATGCTCCGCCATTTAACGGTGTTTGGGATCCTTTACAACAGGTCGCAAGAATGAACGGACGTTTATAAATAGGAGGTAGAGAGCAATGAGTATTTATGATATTAACGTAACTTTAGAAGATGGTACTGTTTATAGTCTAGAAAGTTATAAGGGAAAGCCAATGTTAATTGTCAATACTGCCTCGAAATGTGGTTTTACCCCGCAATTTGAGGAATTAGAAGACCTCTTTGAGAAATATCAGGAAGAAGGTCTTGTTGTACTAGGTTTCCCGTCCAATCAATTCAAGCAAGAGCTTGCGACGGCTGAAGAAGCGGCATCACAGTGTCGATTAGACTACGGTGTGACGTTCCCGATGCATGAAATGGTTAAGGTGAATGGTAAAGAAGCACATCCTATTTTTGATTATCTTACTTCTCATTCAAAAGGGTTTTTAGGCAATAGCATTAAGTGGAATTTTACGAAATTCCTAGTGAATCGAGATGGCGAGGTTGTTGGACGATACGCATCGGCAGATAAACCAAGTAGTTTTGAGAATGATATTAAAAAAGTTTTAGCATAATAAGTTAAAAGGGTTCATGCACAAACTGTGTATGAATCTTTTTTTATCGATAAATTTCAAAGATTGTGCGGTGAAGGCAGAGTTTTAACGAGAATACATGATTTAAGGTTGCTGTAAGCTTACGACAAATTTGCTGTAAGTTTGAGGGCGTATACTAAAGTCAGAAAGAAGAGGTGGAGCGTATATGACGCCATTATTAAAGGTACAAAATGTTGGGAAAACTTACGGCAAGGGCGCTAATACTTTTACAGCGCTATCTAATATATCATTTGAAGTAAAAAAAGGTGAATTCGTTGGTGTAATGGGTCCTTCAGGAGCTGGAAAATCTACGCTTCTTAATGTATTAGCGACGATCGATACGCCAACTACTGGTGAAATTATCATTGGTGATACAAACTTAGCACGTATGAAAGATGCTGAATTAGCAGATTTCCGTCGTGATAATTTGGGGTTTATTTTCCAAGACTATAACTTGCTTGATTCGTTAACTGTACGAGAAAATATAGTCTTGCCATTGGCTATTGCAAAGATGCCAACAAAAGCTATTAGCGCCAGAGTTGATCGTATTGCCTCATTGTTTGGTATTAATGATTTATTGGATAAATATCCTTATCAAATATCGGGTGGACAAAAGCAGCGTACAGCGTCGTCACGAGCGTTAGTAACAGAGCCAAAATTAATCTTTGCTGATGAGCCTACAGGTGCACTAGATTCAAAATCAGCAACAGATTTGCTTGAAAGTTTAAGTGATTTAAATCAATCGCAAGCATCTACCATTATGATGGTTACCCATGATGCCTTTGCAGCTAGCTTCTGTCAGCGCATCCTATTTATTCAGGATGGGCAGCTTTCTAAGGAAATTCAACGTGGGACTCTAACAAGGAAGCAATTTTTCCAAGAGATCTTGCAGGTGCTGTCAAGCATCGGGGGTGGAGTAAATGACGTTATTTAGTTTAGCGCGTAAAAATATTCAACGTAATTTGTCGAATTACTTTTTATATATTGCCTCTATGGTATTCAGTATCGTCATTTACTTTACGTTCGTGACGTTGAAATATAATGACGATCTTTCAGCTTTAAAACAATCCTCACAACAGATTAAGGGATTGATGAGTGCCTCGTCAGTAGTGCTACTATTCTTTATTGTCATTTTTATGGCTTATTCCAATTCATTTTTTATGAAGAAGCGGAAAAAGGAAGTAGCCCTCTATTCATTACTAGGTGTGCGTAAGCAAAAAATTGGCTTAATGCTCTTTTTCGAGAATTTAGTTATAGGGCTAGTTTCGCTAATACTTGGTATCGTTCTAGGATTCTTTATGTCGCAAGGACTGTTAATGATCTTAGTTCGATTAATGGGCTATGAAATTGTTGGAAGCCTAACATTTTCAGTAGAGGCACTGGTTAATACAACAGGCATTTTTACATTACTGTTTTTATTTACATCATTACAAGGCTATCGTGTTATTTATCAATTTAAACTGATTGATTTATTTCATGCAGAAAAACAGGGTGAGCATATTCCACGTGCATCTTTAGTAGCTGCAGTATTAGGAACAGCGCTCATTGCATTTGGTTATTATACAGCTGCGTCTGATATGTTTACGAGTGAAATTTGGAGATTCTTTACAGTATTAGGTACGCCATTAATGGTTATTGGTGTAACGATTGCAGGAACATATCTTTTATTCCATAGTGTCAGTGTCTTTGTGTTAACGGCTTTAAAAAGAGCCACATCATGGTCATGGAAGGGCTTAAATCTAATTGGTGTCTCTCAGTTATTGTATCGTATTCGAGCCAATGCTAAATCACTGTCAATCATTGCAATTTTAAGTGCAACAACGATTACAGCTGGTGGTGGTGTCTTCGGTATGTATTACAATGCAGAAGCAACTGTTCGTCAGATGTTGCCAAATACATTTATGTGGAAAGGCGAGACAGTTGAATTTTCTCAGCAAGACGTCTTATATAACGAAGCGCTGTCTGTCAAAAATTTACGTGTCGATAATGAATTCTCGTTTTTCGAATATACATTATTGAAGGAATCAGATTATAATCGTTTAGCTAAATTACAAGGCAAGGATGAAGAACTACACATTGCAGATGGCTCTACGGTTTTACTCGATGCAGCCTACGATGAACGATTTTCACATGACTTTACGGGTGAAAACTTTAAGTTACAAAACGGTGATTCTTTCCATGTAGAGAAGATGTACACGGAAAGCGTTCTAAACTTTATAGCAGCGGGAACAGTACTCGTTGTGAATGATCAGGAGTTTTCGACTACAGATGCTGAAGTAATGAAGATGCAGGTTGTTGGATTAGACAATGATTTGAAACAACAGGACGTTTCCAAGGATATATACAAGCAATTGCCTTCAGAGCAACAAGAAACCTTCTCTAGTGTTCCGCAAAGCTATGAGGATAGTTTAGCGACAGTTGGTGCACTATTGTTTGTGGGAAGTTTCCTAGGTTTGGTTTTCCTAGCGGCAACAGGTAGTATTATTTATTTCAAAATTTTAACGGAAGCTGAAGAAGATCAGGCCAAATATGCAATATTAAATAAAATCGGTGTAAATAGTAAGCAAATTTTAAAGACAGTGGCAGGGCAGGTTGCTGTGATTTTTAGTGCCCCTCTTATCGTGGGTATCGTGCATAGTGCGTTTGCATTACTAGCATTTTCACAGCTATTTGGTATGAATATTACTAAGCCAGTCATTTTGTGGATGGTTGCCTATTCAGCAATTTACTTTGTTTATTATATCTTTACCGTACGTTCGTTCTATAAAATAGTGAGACAGGGGAATTAATATGAAAAAAGTATTTTTAGGAATAGGTGCATTGTTCATCTTATTTGTGGCAGGATTGGTTGTATTGATGACGGTAGACTTTAATCGTTTAAATAAAGACACGTACTATGTCCATATTACAGCTGATGGAGAGGTAGAGGAGTATAAGGCAAGTAATGGTGAAATCTTTAAAATGTATTGGTACGAGCTACCTACTTACAATAAAAATGGTAAAGAAAAAACATTAAAATTTTCAGCACAGAAAAATTTACGTCATGACGCTTATTTAAAGCTTTATGTAAAAAAAGAAAATGAAGTTACTTCTTATGATGAAGTAAAATTCCACGAATTACCTGCTAAAGTACAAGATCAATTGAAATAGCAAGAAGGAGCAGTCATAGAACTAGGACTGCTCCTTTTTTAGATAAATGTGGACGCTTGTCCCTTTTCCTTCTTCAGAGGTGATGGTAACAGTACCTCCATGGGCCTCGATGATATCTCTAGCAATAGCTGTGCCTAAACCAGTGCCAGTTGTTTTCTCGGTATTTGTTCCTCGGTAATAGCGTTCAAAAATATGTTCTAAATCCACCGCCGCAATCCCTTTACCATTATCAGTAATTGTAATAGCATCTTTATCTACAGATACAACGACTGATACATCAGGAGCATTATGAAGAAGGGCATTGTGTAAAAAGTTCATAATAGCTCTGCGCATAAAATGCTCGTCAATTTGATGTGGGCTGTTCTCGGTGGCTGCCTCAAATGCAAGATTAGCCAGTTCATATTGTGGTGTATTCAATGTATCAATGACAATTTCACGAATAAATGGCACCATATTCACATTACTTAAT
Source organism: Lysinibacillus sp. ZYM-1 (assembly GCF_001308875.1). Taxonomy (GTDB): domain Bacteria; phylum Bacillota; class Bacilli; order Bacillales_A; family Planococcaceae; genus Lysinibacillus. Next base: position 72,843 of record NZ_KQ465118.1, read on the forward strand.
GTTAGTGGAAGTCGTTGATGTCTTAAACGCATTGTTAAATTTAAATCATCAAGTAGATCTTGCATATGCAACGATTGTTTTTCGATAATTTTAGCGTACTCAGATTGTTCACTATGTGCTAATTGGTCATCATTCAAGAGCTCTGCATAACCACGAATAGAGGCGAGCGGGGTTTTCATATCGTGGGAGACATTACTAATCCATTCCTCACGCATGATCTCCAGTCTTTTTCTCTCCTGCTCATGGGCAGCCAATTCTTGCGATACTTCATTTAAATTTTCAAAAACAGGCTTGTAAACACCACCAGGGGCTTTAATGGATTTATGCTCATGATTCTTTAACTGATGAATACGTTCTATCATCGCATAAAGAGGTTTCGTTAGTGTACGACCAAAAAGCCAGCCTACCAATGTAGCTACTAATAAGTCAGCAATAACAATGAACAACCCAAATTTCCCAACAAACTGTAAAAGTGATGTTCCAGAAACATGCATGATAAATCTTGTAACACCACTACCTTTAATACCAATTAAATAACTAAAATCACCCTTACTACCAATATACACCGTAGTATCAGAATCAAATTCTTTATATTTATATACTTGAATTAAGTCGATGGGTGCATAGTGTAAAGATGCTTTTTCTGGTGCAAAGTGGGCGTCAATAACTTGGCCATTTGCATCAAGCATTTGAATCCAAGCATTTCGCTGATGTAATTGTTCAAGTCCATCAGCACTTACTGAGGGAGCGCCGTTTTTAATTTCAATATACTTTTGAAATTCCCGTACAAAATTTTCCTCTTCAGTTGCAGAAACACCTTCAGAATCAGTTGCTAACCGATAAGTAAGGAGTCCTATTAAAATGGCCGTATTGATGAAAATAACGATGATAACAATCGATAGAACTGAGAAGAGAAAGCGAGCAGTTAATTTCCACTTCATCCTTGTGCCACTTTTGGTAGGACGAACTTATATCCAAGTCCTTTTACAGTTGTGATATATAAAGGTTTAGAAGCATCCTGTTCAATTTTTTCACGTAGTCGTCGAATATGCACCATGACAGTATTATCAGAACCGAAAAAATCCTCTCCCCAGACACGCTCAAATAGAGTCTCTTTACTTAAAATTCGATTAGGATTGTGCATAAAGCATGCCATTAAACCAATTTCCTTAGCAGTTAACTCCAATAAAACCCCTTCTTTGTGTACTTCAGTTTCGTCAGCGTTTAACAGGAATGGCCCAATTTGTATCGTTTTTTCTGGAATGCTCGAAGTTGTCTCCTGTGTTCGATAGCCAGCCCTACGTAATTGTGCTTTTACGCGATAGGCAACTTCCTTAGGGCTAAAGGGTTTTGTAATATAATCGTCGCCTCCAATGGCTAGCCCTAAAATTTTATCGATTTCTTCATTTTTAGCAGACATGAAGAGCACAGGTACATGTGATACTTCACGGATTCGTCTACATAAATCGTAGCCCTCACCATCAGGAAGCATAACGTCTAGAAGCACAATATCTGGATTTGTTTGTTGAAAGCTTGTCCAAGCATCGTGAATGGAGCCAGCTGTATAAATTTGTTTATAGCCTTCTTTTTGTAAGCTTACTTTTAGGAGATTCGCTAAATCTACCTCATCATCCACTACTAATATGGTTGGCTCTTGCACTTATTTACACGCCCTTTCTTTTGATGAATACTTTCATTTTGAAAGAATCCTTTTATGAAAATCATTATAAATGAAATGTACAGGAAAGAGGAAATGAAGTATTGCTAATAGAAGATTTTCTCTAGCTAGATGCATGCCTGAAATAGATAATGGAGGAAAGTAATGAAACCTTTACAGATGCTAAAGCGTAAAAAGAGTATAAATTATTGAGGAGGAATGGCGATGTTTAAAAAAATTGCAGCCGATGCATTAGGATTATCTGATATTGGGGTAGTCGTCCATCGAGAGGACTATGATAAAACAGATGCAGATGATTTTATCCTACACGAAATAGGTGAGAAAATTTTCTTTTTAATTAAAACGAAGGCAGATGAGTACTGTTTTACAAATCGTGCTATTCTCCATGTAGATGGCGAAAGTGCCATGAGTAAGAAACGATTACTACGTCGCTATGACTATTCTCTGTACGCCATTACAGATGTTTTTCTCGAAACAGCAGGAACAATTGACCTTGATGTCGAAATTAAGTTTACAATCGGCAATTCTCCACTATCCATCGACATTCATAAACGCTTTATTGATGACATTAAAGATTTATATAAAGCACTACATGCGATTAGCTACGAACAAAAGAACAATGCCTATAAGTTAGAAGTAGCAGAAAAAAGCTTAAATATTGCTGCTTCATCACTTGGTCGAATTGGCAATGATAACATTTCTCCATCAGCGTCATTCGAGAATATTACCCGCTTTGCGAATTCTTGGATGATTGATCATAAAGATCAGTACAAAAAGGAAGATTTCTCACATATTTTTGATTTATATATGAATAATTAACTGTACTTTGGTATTTGCTGCTGTGTGCAGTTCAAGGACCGAAAGAAGATAAAAAAATAGCTCTCTGCAAATGTGGAGAGCGTTTTTTACATATAACCTTATACATAAAAAAACAAAACTAGGAGCGTGACGAAAAATGACAAACGAATTGCATGTGCTTGACAAAGAAGGACTAGAAAGTGACCTTATACAGCAACCGCAAGCCGCTGAGACATTGTTCGTAAATGAGTTCATAGATGGGATTTTAGACCCTTCGCGGCAAATGCTTGGGCCGGTTAAAGATGGAGGAACGATCATTGCCAATACAACACCTGGATGCTGGGGACCCATGCTAACACCAACTATACGTGGTGGACATGAAGTAACGAAGCCTGTCTTTGTGGAGGGGGCTGAGGTGGGTGACGCCATCGTCATTAAAATTAAGTCTATTCAGGTGACATCACTTGCCACTTCATCTGGTCACGATGAGGCGATTACAGATCGATTCATTGGGGACCCATTTGTTTCCGTAAAGTGCCCAGGTTGTGGCAAGCTCCACCCAAGCACAGTTGTTAAAGGCATAGGTCCTCAAGCGATTCGCTGTTCGACATGTGACACAGAAACAGCACCATTCAAAATGACCAATGGCTACACAATGACGTTTGACCATAAAGGGCATATAGGTGTAACGGTTGGACGAGAGGGTGCTCGTCGTATAGCCCTTGATGCGAAAAATTATATGAGAACACCAGAAAATTCCTCTCAAAACCCTGTTGTTGCGCTAGCGCCAAGCGACATAGTAGGTGTAATGGCTAGAATGCGCCCATTTTTAGGTCAACTTGGCACAACACCTTCAAAGGCAATGCCAGATTCCCATAACGCGGGTGATTTCGGTTCATTTTTAATTGGGGCACCACATGAATATGCATTTACACAGGATGAATTGGATTTACATCGTACTGATGGACATATGGATATTAGCAGAGTTCGTGAAGGAGCAACAATTATTTGCCCTGTTAAGGTACCTGGCGGTGGTGTATATATTGGAGATATGCATGCCATGCAGGGTGATGGTGAGATTGCAGGACATACAACAGATGTAGCAGGGATTGTCCAGCTTCAAGTTAGCGTCTTGAAGAAAGTAGCATTGGAGGGTCCTGTGTTACTACCAAACGAGGAAGATTTACCATACACAGCGAAGCCTTTTACAAAAGAAGAAAAACGTCGTGCTCGCGAGCTAGCAGAGGAGTTCGGTGTGAAACAGATAGAGGAGGCATTCCCTGTATCAGTAGTTGGTTCTGGCAAGACATTAAATGAGGCAACTGATAATGCCATTCGTCGAGCATCAAAGCTATTTGAAATGACCGAACCAGAAGTATTAAATAGAGCAACGATCACAGGTTCTATTGAGATTGGTCGTCATCCCGGGGTGGTCACAGCAACATTCCAAGTACCTAAAACAATACTGAAAAAGGTTCGAATTTATAAAACTGTGAAAAAACAATATGATTAATTAATCTATTTTTAAAAAGCAAACTTTTAAAGGTTTGCTTTTTTTTGTATGTGTTGTAAGTGGAAAAAGTGAATATTTGTCGGAAATTTGAAGTTAGAATTGAAATCCCTTGATGGGTTGATATAATGAATAAAGTTTAACGTTCATCAATATGTCAGTATTTAAATAGATTAGAGTTGAGTAGAAAAGTTGGTGCTGAATGACAGAATTTTTGAGAGTGGGAAATAAAATAGAAAAAAAGAATATGGTAAAACCCTTTATCTTAAAGATGAAGGGAGGAGGACATGCACCTTCTCGGACAAACTTTGCTGATGCCTTTACTGGTGCGATCGGTGGCTTAATTTGTATTTTTGCGTTGCTTTGGTTAACAAATTATACAGATGCACCTTGGTTAATGGCATCCCTTGGTGGGAGCTGTGTACTTGTATTTGTTGTTTGGAATGCACCATTGTCCCAGCCTCGTAATATTATCGGAGGTCATGTAGTGTCTGCATTTATTGGCCTAGCATTGTATACAACTTTAGGTTCGAGCATGTTGTCCATCAGTCTTGGTGTTGGGTTAACCATATTTTTCATGGCCTTTCTAGGCATTATTCATCCACCTGCAGGAGCCAACCCTATAATTATTATTTTAGGGGGCTATAGCTGGAATTACTTAATCATGCCTGTGCTGATTGGGGCAGTCATTATTGTTTTCTTTGGTTTGTTGATTAATAATTTAAGAGAAACAAGAAAATATCCACAATTTTGGTGATGAAGGTATCTCCATCTATGAAGTGCTCACTTCATAGATGGATTTTTTATTTGATAGCGTTTTCGATAGGCATACCACTACTTTTTTAGCATATTTTAGTTAAGATTTGTTATATTGAAGAAAGAGTGTTAAAAACATGTATTTTAATGATAGTGAAAGATCTTTGTTGATCAAAATTGATGGGAGGCTCCAATTGTATGCTGTTGGACTGTGATGAGCAATTATTCATGACATATAAACAAGGTAGTGTAGAGGGTGCTGAAGATTTACTTGCAACATGGCAAGAGGCAGAGTCAGATTTGCAAGAAGATCCAAAAATACTTGGTACTTCGCTCTCACCCAAACTATTTTTAGTAAACGAAGAATCGGCTATGAATATTGCCTTTTCCACAGCACGTAAATATTGGGGTCGTGTATCAACAGAAATGCAAATGTATTTTGACAAATACGGTTTAGAGGCAAAATTTGTGAATGACCGGCTCAATGCCTTTTTTTATACACAAAAGGGAAAAGAAACTTTTTTTGAGCAACTCTTTGCGCAACACACAATAGATTTGGAACGGTTAATTTGGTTGGTTTTCGGGAAACGAATGCAGATAGAAATGCCAGTAAATGAACTACTGACGATTATGTTATATAAATTTCAGGACGAGTATTTAGTGCATATGATGTATAAAGAACATTCATCGTTTTGGCATTGGCTTTTCGTAAAAAAAGTTTATTCACTTTTTATCCACAGACCGTTAGAACAATTTACATTTCTTTATGAAATAATGGGACATTTCGAGCATTCTATGAAAAAGAGCTGTGAACATGTGGATAACTTTGTGAATAACTATAAAGTGATACTGGATAAGTGTATAACTCATGTGGATAAAAATAAATCTAGCTGTTTGGCTAAGAAACAGCTACGACTTTACCAAATTGTTACACATTATTGCTTAGCGGAGGGCGATTATAATCAAGTCAAAGCGTTTATTACTTCATTTGAAGCGGAATGGCGCTACTCAATGTATGCCCTAACTGAGAAGGAAAAAGTGTTAATTGCCTATATTTTATTTCATATAGCAAATAGAGAACAGCAGAGTGAAATGGTTATACATTATGGCGAATATTTATTAGAGGATGAACGATTAAATAATTACGCTATCGAAATTTTATTGGAGTATAAAGATCTTTTGCCAAATCGGAAACCAACACCACCTGCCATTATTAAAAATTATCAACTGAATTATTTAGAAAATTTATATGCCATTTTACTTGATCATTATGTAAAAGTGACTCGTTACGAAGATGGCTTACTCCTATTAAAGGAGCATGTACTAGCGTCTAATAAAAAAATAAATGCCTCATTAGTGCAAAAAAATTATAGTAGTGAACAACTAATTGCTATTGAGGCATATGTTCAACAAGACATCGCTCTACAGGTGAACAACTCACTACAACATATTGGTTTGTCCGTGGAGGAGTGGCGACGGAATTATCGCCAACCTGATGTGTCATACCATGTTGTAGCACAGAGTGCCTCCTTGCATATGTTAAATATTTTACGAGTTTTATTTGTAACAGAGCAGTTCGAGCTTTTTGAGAAATTAATGGAGATCTATAAAAAATATTTATTAATTGATGATCATTTTGAAAATCTCAGAGTATTTATTAGTGCATATGTATAAAAAAGTGTCTAATACGTCTTTCATCGACAGTATTAGACACTCTTTTTTATTCCAAAATGCCTTTATCTTTCAAAGCTTTGATTTGTTCAGCATCATAACCTAGTGAACACAGAATTTCTTCATTATGCTCACCAAGTTTAGCACCAACGTGCTTGTATTCTGGTTGAGCTCCGTCAAATTTAAAAGGAGATGCAATTTGCTTTTGTAGGGTTCCATCACTTTTCGGGATAGCTACAATCATTTCTCGTGCCTTTAGTTGCGGATGCTCACAGGCTTCTGGAAATGTAAGAACGGGTTCCACACAACCTTCAAAGTCCTCATTAAATACTTTTAGCCATTCCTCATACGTTTTAGATAAAAAGGCATCATGAACAGCCTCTTTAAAACGAATTTGCGTGTAGTAAGAATCATTGAAGGTATTATCAATCAATTCAGGAATATCGAGTGCTTCACAAAGTAATTTCCGAAATTGAGGCTCTAAACTACCGACAGAGAAGAAACGACCATCCTTCGTTTTATAAAAATCATAGTAACTGCCACCATTTAAAATTTCTTGCTCTGGCTGTGGAACACGCCCACCACCAATAAAAGCTGAACCATACATTGCATTTAGTGAAAAAACAGCATCCGTCATACTAATATCAATGAATTGGCCATCACCTGTTTTTTCACGATGAAGGGCAGCTGCTAGTACCCCAATTGCAGCATGCATAGTTCCTCCGGCAATATCAGCTAGCTGGACCCCCATAGAGACAGGCTTTTTATCCTTATGGCGTGAATAATCTAGAACACCCGCCAATGAAAGATAGTTATTATCATGTCCAGGTCGATTGCTATATGGTCCTGTTTGTCCATAGCCTGTAATCGCACAATAAATAACTCGTGGATTTATTTCTTTAAGAGCATCGTAGCCTATCCCAAGCCGTTGCATTACCCCTGGCCGGAAACCTTCGATAATCACGTCATACTCTTGTACAAGAGATTTTACAATTTCAATAGCTTCCGGTGATTTTAAATTTAAAGTAATAGATTTTTTAGATCGATTTAAATGTTGATGGATGTATGCCTCATGATCATCATCGTAAGGAGGCATAATTCTTGTTAAATCAACGCGTTTTGAAGATTCAACATGTATGACATCTGCTCCTAAATCAGCAAATATCATTGTCGCCATTGGCCCCGGTAGTAATGCAGAAAAATCGAGAATTTTTAACCCCTTTAAAATACCCAAATCTTTCAACCCCTTTTTGTGTAGGCTACACGACCATCCTAGATGGTAGAGTAGCGCTCTTCTCATAATCCCCATTGTGCGAAAAGCGTCATACAAAATCTGTAATAATACAGAATATTTAATTTTAATCAGTATTATAACAGAATGGCTCTTTCCTTGCCTATGTTATTTTTAATTATAGAATAAACACTATTAATTTTATATGTCAGAATAACAATAAAAGTAAAAAAAATTAGAATTTAGATTAACTGTCAAATTTCAGATAATTATTAGCGAATGTTAGAAAATTTAGTGAGATGTAATTAGCTTGTTATGAAAAAGAAAGTTTACTAGATATCCATATTATTCGCTCCTCTTTATTGATACAATCCTAGAGATATGTTCTAGAGTGTAAGGAGGGAGAAAAGGTATCTCCAAATTCCCTTTCCTCCAGTAGAGCCTTTGCTTATAATAGGCACTAATTGTTAAAAATTATAAACTAGCATACATAGGTGGGAAGTAATGAAATCACATCAGTTAAAATTAAAGCATTTAATTATGGGAGTAGCTATGGCAGCATTCTTCTTTACAAGCATTGGTAGTGTTTGGGGTGGATACAGAATGAATGTTGACTCCATAAAAGAAAATACACTTGAGACAAATCGAGTGTATGCGCAGAAATTGGCTTCAACTGCAGACGCCTATCTTCATGAAGCCTTTCAAATTTTAAGCTATAGTGCCAATCAAGTGAGCACAAGTATGGATGATGAGCATGCTTTAAATCTAGAAACAGAACGTCTGAGATTGCAAAATCAAATGTTCAATTCTGTGGTCATAACAAATGCAGAAGGTCTTGTCTTATCCGTATCTCCGCCCTCCATTGAAATTAAAGGTGAGATTTTAACATCTCTTGGCGCACAAGAGGCATTAGCCAAAAAAAAACCACTTGTCTCTAAGCCATACGAGGCGATGACAGGACGTCTCATTATTTTTATTTCCCATCCTATATTTTCAGCATCTAACGAATACTTAGGGATGGTAGCGGGAACGATTTATCTAAAAGAACCAAATGCCTTTAAAACGTTATTAGGAGAACATTATAGTAAGGATGGCTCCTACGTATATGTTGTAGATTCAGATGGACGCGTTATCTATCATCAGGACCCGAGCCGTATCAATGATGTGGTTACAAAAAATAAAGTAGTTCAGGCTGTAATGTCAGGTAAGAGTGGCGTTCAATTAGTTGAGAACACAAAAGGAGTAAAAATGCTTGCTGGCTATAGTACTGTGCCTTCAATAGGTTGGGGGGTTGTCGCTCAGAAACCTCTAGATGTAGCACTGGCTCCTTCATTCGATAGAGTACAAGAAGTTATTATCAAATCTGTACCGCTTATGATTATTTCAATTATCATTGTACTTTGGGCTGCCACTCGTATTGCTAATCCGTTACAGCAATTAGCAACGTTAACAGAAGAAAGTCTAGATAAGAAAAATGTAGAAGGTTTAAAATCTGTCAGTGGCTGGTACTTTGAAGCCCATTCATTGAAGAATGTCTTAATTCGCAGTCTATCGTTTTTACATGGACAAGTTACATTTTTCAAGGATCAATCAACCGTAGATCCATTGACGGGTGTTACTAATCGAAGAACGATGGATGCCATGCTAGCAGAGTGGTTGGCTAATAAGGTCCCACATGCCATTATTTTGCTAGATTTAGATCACTTTAAAAGCGTGAACGACACATATGGTCATGCAGTTGGCGATAAAGTACTGCAATTTTTAGCTAAACATATGTTATCTGTAGCACGTGAAGGAGATGTATGCTGCCGTTATGGAGGCGAGGAATTTGTCATGCTTTTGCCAAATACGACTGCAAAGGAAGCAGAGCAGGTAGCGGAACAATTGCGAAAAAAATTAGCTGAGACGGAAAGTCCTTGTGGTAGGCCAGTAACATTATCAGCAGGCATAGCTTTATATCCAGAAATGGCCGTTACGACTGAGACGTTAATCGAAGCAGCTGATGGCGCTTTATATATAGCAAAGCAAGCTGGACGCAATCAAGTAAAGATAGCTGTACAAAAAATAGAGTGAAAATTTATCACAAAAAAGAGCTTACACTTCTGATTTTTGGGGTAAGTGATTAGTGCAAACATCATTTGGGCAAGCTACTTTTAAGTCATCCGCCAAATGACTTTTAAACCATGTTCAAATGATATGTAATTCGGGTCACATCTCTTGATCGACTTGACAAGACGTAAGGTTATCCCCCTTTCCCTTATGACACCACAAGTACGACCAGATGTATGCCTATATATTGTGAAAGCCAAGTGAGCACCGATGCTCCTTGGCTTTTTGTTGTTGGAATGAATAAAAGAAGGTGAAAATCTGTTCAATAGAGGGATAGTGTTAACTATTCCAAAGAGTAGTATCGAACTATTTTTATCGATAAAATTACTGGACTATTTTAGATTTGTCTATGAAGATTCACCTGCTCTTGGTCGATATAAAGGGTATGATGAAAATGATATTTGTACGTATCAAATTACATAAGTGAAAGGAAGAGTGGAATGGATAAATCTAAAATCCAAAAAGTAAATAAAGCCTTGATTGCAACGGTATTTGCTTCAAGTGGGATTGCTGTTGTAGTGCCCTCACCACAAAAAGCTGAAGCGGCTACTTCTCCCTTTACGGATATTAACCAATACTCAGATAATTATAATGAAATTTTAAAATTAAATTCTCAGGGCGTGATGAGCGGATTTGCGGATAATACTTTCCGCCCAGATGTAAGTGTAACTCGTGGAGAAGCAGCGAAAATGCTGGCTACTGCGTTAAAATTGGATACGAAAAATATCCAAGACCCTTACTATAAGGATGTACCCAAGGGAAGTCAATACTATAAATATGTAGCGGCATTGCAAAACGCAGGCATCATGTCTGGTTATTCAAATGGCACATTTATGCCAAATGAGGTACTTACTCGAGGCGAATTAGCCAAAATAGTAGTAGTCGGATTCCATTTAGAGGTTTCTCCTACGTATAATAATATTTTCAAAGATGTCAACAGCCAAACAAGTAATGCTATTTATATTCAAACATTAATTGATTTGAATGTTACAAAGGGCACAACACCTGTTACATTTTCTCCTTTTGATGCCGTAACACGTGGACAATTTGCTTCATTTGTGGTGGGTTCACAAGAGAAGAAGAATAATGAAACATCTTACAAAATTACAAGTGTTGATGATGATGCAGTTTATATAAATGGTCAATCTTATACAATTCCAGAAAGTCTTTCACATATTTTTAATGACTATAATGCACCAGTTTTAAAAGGGGCCTTAATTGAGGGGGATCTTTCTAGTAAAGCTATTCGCTCCATCTCAAAATTAACTCTAAATGCCAGTGGAACAAGCTCTCGCTCCCTTGATTTTGATGGCGAGTATGGTTCACTAAACGCAACGATTGTTGTCAATGGAAACTATATTGAATTTTCGAATCTGACAATGACAGGAACAATGTTTGTTAATGAAACAGTTCGTCCACCATTACATTTAGGAGCTACTTATAATCAACCATTGGCTCTTGGACGTGTAGCAAGCAACAATATCTCATTTATTAATTGGTCAAATCCAGATAATAATAAGGGGGAAGATTCGTCTAATAATAATTCAACGAATGATCTTCAAAATTGGACAAATCCAAATTCTGATAAAGACAAGCCACTAGTCAACTGGTCTAAAGAAAAACAGGAAATGAAAAATGTTGAAAAATATCTTGAGTTTTATAACAGTACTGTTTCTCGATTAGTCGTATCTCAAACAGGTACGAAGATTGAGACAAATACAAAATTACCTCGCGTAGACATCATTGGCAATGTGCGAGAGTTTGAAATTCAAGGCGATATCGACACGTTGAATCTAAATACTGAAACAAAGCTTACCATTTACGGTTCTGGGAATATTGACTGGATCAATTACAATAGCTATACAGATCTTGAGCTTTATATCGATGGTCGCATCGGCACATTATTTGTTGATAATTCATACGGCAAGATTGATATTGGAGATTATACGTATATTGATAAAGTCATTTTACCTAAGGATGGATCACCGAATAATATCTTCGATGATTTCCTAGATGATAAAGATAACATTGGCAATATTACTGATCCAGACGGCAAACCAATTGATAAAGATGAAAACGAGAATCAAGTTCCCGATGATAAAACAAAGCCTACGGTTAGTATTACAAATGTCAAAGTGCTCAATGGCAGTGAGATTCAAGCAGACTTCACGTCGGATGAAGTCGGTACGTACTATTATATTGTGCGTGAAAAAGGTGCAGAGGCACCAAATAAAAGTGAAATGGTAAATCATCTTTCAAATGAAAACGTAGCCTACGGAAGTGGTGCCGCAGTAAAAGGTACAAACTCCATTAAGGTCTCCAATCTGGGTGAGAAAAAGGAATATGTCATCTACATTATGGTGGTAGACGGTTCGAAAAATGCATCGGATATTGTTTCTCAAGCGTTCCAAATGAAAGATGGAACTCCACCAAAAGTAGAAAATCTAAATGTGACAGCTTTACATGGAGGCACACGTGCTAAATTCACATTTAAAGCAACTGAGCCCGGGGACTATTACTATTATGTACGTAAGAAAACATCAGCTCCTGCCCCAACAACGGCAGATATCGTTGCTGACCCTACAACAGGTAAGGGTAAAGCAATAGCTGGTAACCTAGGGATAGAAGATAAATTAACAGGCTTAGAGGCTGAAACGGAATATCAACTTTACGTTGTTATGAAGGATGAGTCAGGTAACTTCTCGATTGATCCTGCTGTATGGACTGACTTTACAACAGAGGAACTGGATGATATTGCACCATTTATCCCTATTGAAAAACAACGACTAGAACTGACAGGATTAAATGAAATTACTGTCCATTTTAGTGAACCACTTGACGAAGAAGCTGCAAAAAATGTGAAAAATTATGTTTTAAGTGGTACTGGGATTATGAGTATTTCAGGACAAAAAGAAATAAATCCATCTAAGGTAGACTATAAGGAAAATGATACAAAGGTAACGCTAACAATACCGTCAGCAACAGGACTTATTAATAATGATACGATTCGTGTCACTATAGAACCTACATTATATGACCTTGCAGGTAATGAATTTGAAAATAGTAGAACTCATGAAAAACCGCGGAATTTTGCTGTTTACACACATGAGGATACACGAGCGCCTTTATTAACAATTAAAAGTGTTGAAACAAACGATCAATATGATCATGGTCTTTTAAACGTTAATGCATCTAAGGCTGGGACATATTATTATGTCATTTTACCTGCAAATAATAGAGTCTCAGATTTATCTATGCGAGATATAATGGATAAAAAATTGAATGCGTTACTGCCAAGTGGTACAAATAATGAATTAACATTACAGGACGTACCACTAAATTTATATGGAGGTTCAAGAGCCATTGAGATAGGAGACAGTCAGTTAAATATTCCAATACCCAATAATTTAACAAAGTTCCATTCTTGGAGTATTTACATTTTTATGGCTGACCGTTCTGGGAACTTGACAGAAAAAATACAGACAATTGAACTTGTTAAAGATAGAACTGCGCCAGAAATTATGAATGGTATTGTAAAGCCTCAAGAAGGTGATGCTACAGCAAAACTAGATATTAATTCTAATGAGGCTGGTCAAATTCGTTATATATTAAAACGTAAAGATGAACAACCACCAACATTAGAAGAAGTAAAGAATTCAAGTAAAACACTCGAATTAAAGGAAGGTCCACAAACAACTGAAGTATTTGCTGTTCCCGAGGCTCATAAGGACTTTGTGCTTTACTATGTAGCTAGAGATTTAGCAGGAAATACAACGGAAATGGAAAAGGCTGAATTTTATTCTGATGGAACTAAACCAAAAGTTGAAGATGTAATTGTAAGAGATGAGAATAAATTTGAAATAACATTTAGTGAAGCCATAATGCGAGGATTAGATGAGAAATCAACAATTAACCTAAACGAAGGTGACTCGCTTGATAGTTTATTAGTTATGACAGGAGCAAATTTGAGTGATTACAAGTTTGTTAGCTACACACAGGGAACAAAGACAACAGAAAAGAGTAAGTTAGTCATCAAATTCACGGGAACACCGTCAACAAATGGGGATAAAACGTTTAGTATTACTATGAGTCCAGATGTAATAGATTCTGTTAAAGCAAAGCATACATTTGATTTGAATGATTTTGGTAAGTATGTATTTAGATCTTTAGACACTATGTTTGTATATGCAAAACTTGTTTCAGGTGATAACAAGAAGGTTGATGTTTTGGTGGATCTATTATTACAAACAGGTAGTCCAGATTTTGAAAAAGATGAAAAAATAACATATTATTATTTATCCGCTCCAATTGGAACAAGTGAAGATATAATAAAAAACAAGACGCCTGAAAAAATAATTGAAGATGTATTATCTAATCAAAGTAATAATAGTCTAGCTAAGGGAAAAGGCTCATTTACTCCGGACGATTCTCGCTTTAAAGAAAGTCTTAACCATCCAGTTGAATTTGTAGAAGGAGATTGGATAATGATAGTATTAAAAGATAGATATGGTAATTTAATAAAAACGTACCAAAGAGTAGGTTATGTTTATAAGCCTTAATGATTTAAAGCTATTCTTTATTTTCATTTAATCCTAAAATAATTTTTTGTGAAGGCCGAGAGCAAAGCGTTTATTAATTAGCCTGTGGGGAACTTAACTTTGTGTTATACTACCCTCGTTTTAAAGGCAAATAGATGGAATTAAAAGTATAGGTAACAATCATAAACAAATAGAGTTGAAACCAGAATTATTTTTTCCTTTATATGGTAAGAAAGACTTTAAGAAGATTGCACCAACCGTTTTAAGTATGGCGAAATGAGTTACCTGCAGTGAATAATAACATGGTTACGATATTGGATAGTAATGCTTCTTACTTTAATGAACCTGTTTCATTAGAGAAGCAGCTAGATTTTGTAGTAGAAGCCTTTAGCAAAATACAAAAAAATGAATAAATGAAAATTTTCAGAAGCCAAACTACATCAATCGTAGTTTGGCTTTTATTTGAGAATCATTTTCATTTATAATGATAATAGCAAAGAAGGTAGATAGGAGGATTTAGGTACGTTATGAATGTCGATGACCATATATACCTGTGGGATCATGCTGCTATCAAAGTGCTGGATGTTAGGCATCAGATTATGAGAATGGGGGAAACGTTACAGTCTTATAAAATGCCTTCTAATGGCTTTATTTTTGTTTCACGCGGAAGGGCGCAAGTTCAGCTCAATCAAATAGAGTATATTATTCAGCAGTTTCAAGTCATACATGGTAGCAAAGGGACTGTTTTAGATATTTTTCTGACCGAGGATGAGTTGGAGTATTATTTGATTTTTTATAAAGCGACCATGCCTATTCCTATGCGTCAGGAAGTATTACGCCTGATGGATAAGAGTAATCCATTTCAACTGCAATACAGCTATATACCCAGTTACCCAATTTTTATTTTTCACAAAGTTAAATTGATGGAGCAGGAATGGAGGAAGTCCGGTGGAATAGATCGCTTTCATGTGAAATCTTTGTTCTATCAATTTGTTCATAATCTGCTACAGCAACTTTATAGTCAAGGCATAGACATAGTTAAGCCAGACCTTGTAGGACAGGTAATGATGTATATACAAGAGCATTATGCACAGGCTTTAACACTAGAATCTATTGCAGCCAATTTGAATTATAGCGTCCCTTATCTATCGTCAATTTTTAAAAAGAAAACGGGTTATAGTGTAATTGACTATTTGATTCAAACACGCCTGGATATAGCAGCTAATTTATTAATAGAGACGGATGCAAAGTTGAAGGAAGTTGCTGAAAATGTGGGCTATAAGGACCCTTATTATTTGAGTCGTCTTTTTAAAAAGTATAAGGGTATTTCACCATTACGTTTTAGAAAACAAGAAAGAAAAAATGCAACACATCGTCCTCAAAATAGCATTGAATCGTCCATTGTTTGGCGACAAATATGGCGATATATTGATAGTGATAATCATTATCAATATAAACGAGAGGAAGATTTACATATGCATAGAGGCACAAAGACTTCAATTACTGCAATGGCACTACTCTGTATTACATTACTATTATCAGCATGTACGGGAGGAACTGCTAATTTGAACAATGAAACTACTGGGCAAAATCAGACTACGGTAGAAAATAAGCTAGCCAGTTCATCTGAGACAAGAGTTTATAAAAACCATCAAGGAGCTGAAGTAGAAATTCCAGCAAGTCCAGAACGAATTGTACTTCAAGGGAATGCAATCGGTGATTTAATTGCATTAGGTATTGAGCCTGTGGGGGTAGATCGTCGTTTTATCGAAAGCGGTGTTTTAGAAGATAACGGGAAAATTAGTTCAACAGATATTGGCTATCCAACAAACTTAGAGAAGGTACTGACATTAAAGCCAGATTTGATTATGATGTCTTACGTCATGGATAATGAGGTTGAAGAAGCTTCTAAAATTGCACCAACCGTTGTTTTCGATGGTATGCAGCCATTAAAGGATCGATTCCCAGTCGTTGCTGATATTGTTGGTAAAAATGAAGAAGGGGAGCAGCTCCTGAAGAAATATAATGAAGATGTAGATGCAATGTGGGAACAGCTTCGTGCAGATGGCAAGGTAGCTGATAGTGAAACGGCTGTCGTATTGCAGTTTTTTTGGAACAAAGCCATGTATGTGATGAAAACAGGTGGGGTGGCAGATTTATTGTATCAACCAAAAGGATTTGCTATGGACGAAAAAGTACAAGCACTACAGCCAAATAGTGGACCGTATATTGAGATTACACAAGAAACGTTGCATGAGACACTTGTTGGTGATCACTTATTCGTTTTAATTTCTGCGGATAAAGAAGCACAAAATGCTTTTGAGGAATTAAAACAAGAGCCATTGTGGAACTCCTTACCTGCCGTGAAAAACAATAAAGTATACTTCATTGAGGATAAATGGAATTATGACGATATGACAACGAGTAACATGTTGTTAAAGGAATTTCCAAATATGCTGAAAAAATAAGCATTGTTAGTATGGGGAAATTACACAAATATGGTGGGCTAGGAGAAATTCTTAGCCTTTTTTGTTTATTTAGAGAGCCTTGAATAAGAAATTAAGGAAAATCAGCACTATTGAAATCTTTCTGTTGTTAAAAATAACAGAGTATTTCCTATAAATGAAGATGTCTATTCTATTTCTGAACACTTATAAAAGCCAAGCTATTGTAAATAACTCTAGTAGCTTGGCTTTTATTGAAAATCATTATCAATTATAATTATTGCAGGATGAATGTTCCAATTATATTGAGGTGGATGGAAAATGTACAAGTTAATGAACACAGCAATAATCGAATGGCAAGAAAAGACGAATATATATACGCTTCATATAAAATACCCAACGCTACTAGCCATTGATGTTTCTACCAAAATCTTTTTAAATGGGGAATGGTTTCATTTAGCTAAAAGTGAAATGATTTATCTTTGTGCTGAGAAAATAGTGACGCTAAAGAAAGCAGACCACCAAGTTGTTCATTTATATATAGTATCTTTTCAAAAATACAATCTTGCCGAAGAAAATGATGATGAGCTGATTTATTATGTCGATCATGAAAAATTGCCTGCTCACGGCTCCATTGCTGGTATAGAAACGCTGTCGTACCGTGCTGTTACGCTTTTTCAAGAACTTGTAGGAAAATCTGAAGCTTGTGAACGGTATATCTATGCCAAACAAAATTATTTTTTAGAGGAATTACTACATTTATTTATCCAAGCCTTAAAGCCATATAAAGAAAAAGATGAACTAATTATGAGAGAAGCTTTAGTGTACATAAATCGCTATTATGATCAAAATTTGAATCGACCACAATTGGCCAAGCTTATGGGATTTAATACTAGTTACTTTTCTAGACTATTTCAGCAGCAAATAGGACGTAGCTTTTCTAATCATTTGACAAGAGTAAGGATAGATAAAGCAAAAATGTACCTACTTTCTACTGATGACACATTAAACGAGATTGCAAGAAAAGTAGGCTATACAGATGGACTCTATTTAAGTCGTAAGTTTAAACAAATTGTCGGTGTATCACCAAGTGAATATCGGCAGCGGCCTAAACCGAGACGCATTGTAGCGTTTCAATATAGCGGTGATTTACTAGCTTTAGGTATACAACCAATTGCAGCACCTTTTACACCATGGGAGGTATCACCACTTATTCATCAGGAGCTTGGCAGTGCAATTGATATAGAGCAAGGAATTCATCAACTAGAGAAAATAGAAGTGGACCTAATTATTGCACCTGAATATTTATATTATTGGCCAGGGAAGTTAGAAAAGTTGGAACAGATTGCGCCTGTTGTGGTTTTACCTTGGAATCAATTAGATCGACTTGAAGAGGTTCAGCTTATTGGGAAAATTATTGGACGCGAGGCTGAAGCGAATGGGTGGATAGAACATTATCAATCCCTTACACATATAGCAGCTACTAAACTTAAATCAGGCTTACAAGTAAATGTGGGATTATACGAGGTTTGGGAGGATTATACAATCTGTATTTGGAATACCACGGCAAGAGCAACTTATAATTTATATAATGGCTTAAGGCTAACTCCTCATCCACGTATTCAGCAAGAGGTGCTGGCTGTGAATAGCCATCTTTATATTGATGAAGAAGTATTGGCTGACTACGCTGCTGACGTAATGTTTGTTGTTCTCCCTGAAGATTACTATAACGATTTCTCAGAGAAGCTATTAAAGCGTAAAGCTTGGAGTCAGCTACAAGACGATCCTTCTAGGAAGATAATACCTATTAGATTAAATGAGTTTTGGTGCAATGATGGATTAGCACTAGAAAAACAGCTCTACATAATGCTAGAAAAGCTTCTTACTAGTTAAATAATTTAACCTATGTAACGATTGTCTATGTGCAAGTTGTCACATTTTGAAATAGACGATTTAAAAATAGACCATTACGATAAGAATATCAATTGAGAAAGATTATCATTGTTGATAGGAGTGAAAAAATGGTCAAGGTTAAACAAAGAAGCTGGAAAAGCTTCATCATGCTACTGATGCTTTTGATTGTTTTAGGTGGCTGTAGCAAAGCGACAGAAAGCAATTCAGAAAACCCTCAGTCTGAGTCAAATAGTAATTCAAAAACAGATACAAAGATTATTAAAACGGTTGATGGAGATGTTGAAATACCTGCCAACCCTCAACGAATCGTTACACAGGGATATTTAGCAAATTTTTTAGTTTATGGCGTTAAGCCAGTAGGGGCACCATATTGGGAATTGGAAAGTCCCTATACAATAGATTTAAGTGAAGGAATTACTGACATTGGCCAAATAGATGGAGGCTCGGTTGAAAAAATTTTGTCACTTAAACCAGATTTAATAGTCACGGTTGGAGGAGATGAAAAATTAAATGATCAATACCGCAAGATTGCCCCAACATTGGTCATCCCTTATGGTACATATCATGAAGTTCATGACGAAATGAGAGCTTTTGGGGAGATTTTAGGAAAAGAGAAGGAAGCGGAAGAATGGCTAAAAGAATTTGATAAAAAAGTAGCGAAGGCAAAGGATTCTATTAAAGGGTTAATTAGAGAAGGAACGACTTTTTCTCTTATGGGTCCGTTTGGAAAGGATTTTTATATCTATGGTGATGGTGTGAATCGCGGTGGACAAGCAATTTATCAGCAGCTAGGTTTAACACCACCAGAAATAGTACACAAGGATTTAATTGAGCCAAAAATTAATGCACTTAGTATTTCACAGGAAAAGATTGCAGATTATGCAGGTGACTATATCTTTTTAGACATTTCAGGGGAAGCGGAATTTGATGAGAATGACCCTGTATGGTCAACGATTGATGCTGTCAAAAATAATAGAGTATTCAACTTAAACCCAGAGCGTTTCTGGCCTTATGATCCAATTGCTGTAGAATCGCAGGTTGAGGAAATTGCTAACATGCTCAAGGATCGTTTAGAGAAAGAGAAGTAAATGCTATAAAAATGCCCAAGTGGAATGATTGCCACTTGGGTTTTTCAACTAGGAATCCAAAAAACGGGGCAGACGACTAAGCATACAAGGTAGGACACTTACATGGTCCTCTTCATCGAATTTTACATAGTGCGTGTGAACGTTCTTGTCGCTTAAACGCTTCATATGTTCAGCTGCTTGATCAGCTCCCTCTAGCATATCTGGCAGCTCGTTAGCACCGATTGTGAGTAAGAGATTAATAGCATGCTGACCGTTCCAATCTTCAAAAAATTTGTCTATTTCTTTTAGTACCGCATTGTCAGCCCACCAAACAGAGGGACTGCCAGCTACAAGATGGCTAAATAAGTGGGGTCTCGCACATAAAGCATATAGTGTGAAAAGACCACCTAAAGAATGACCGACAACAGCTTGTTTCTTTTTATTGATAGGCCATTTCTTTGCTACAGCAGGCATGAGGTCATGCTCAATAAAGTCTAGGAAATCATTGGCTTTGCCATTTGGAGGCCAAGGTGTACCATCTGGACGTGGTGGGAGATTACCTTCACTTACAGGTAGTGTAAAATCATTGCAGCGTCGCTCCATATCAAAAGGTTCCTTTGAGGGATAGCCAATTCCAATAACAAGAATGGGATCATAGCCTTTGGGTTTGCGTGTTTGTAATTTTACTGCCTCTGCAAGCGTTGGAAAAAGGGCATCCCCGTCTAATGCATATACAACGGCATAGCCATCTGCTGGTGGAGCATCTGTTGGAGCAGCAATTAGAATTCGATAGTCTAATTGCTGACTGGATGTCATGGCATACTCAAAATAGCTTTCTGATACATACAGTTTTTTTGTCATTGTTGTCATGGCGCTAGAAACTCCAATACATCGTCTATCACTTTCCCTTGTGCATGAATACCACCATTTAGCCAATAATCCTCGGATGTTTCAAATACTTGATTGTTTTTGAAGGCATCTGTACTTTGCCAGATTGTACTTTCCTTCAATTCATTTAAAAATTCATCGCCAAGATTGTCATCATTGATTAGGAAAATATAATCGGCATCTAGTTCAGGTAGAATTTCCAATGATACTTCGAAGGCACCATTCTTCACGTAGCTGCTTTGTTCAAATCCTAACTCATGTGTTAGTACATAACCACTGAAATACTCATCAGTCATGAAAAACATACCTTTTGCGTTAAAGCGAATTAATGCTACTTTTTTACCTTCTGTGATGGAGGCGAGCTTTGTTTTTGCTGCATCCACCTTTTCTTGATAATCCTGTACGGCTTGCTGTGCCTTATCTTGTTCATCAAGTAGTTGACCTAATATTTTAATAGAACCTTCTAAATCAGTCGCTGCATTTTTAAACACATAGGTTGGTGCAATTTTTGCGTATTTTTCATATGTGCCATTTTCAACATAAAAGGAATTATGCAAAATAATTAAGTCTGGTTTGTCCGCCATAATCGCTTCAGGAGATGGGGGACCACTGGCAAAGCTAATTTCTGGTATACCTTGTAGCTGATCTTGTAAATAGAGCTGTGGTTTAACACCATTCGACCATTGCATAGTAGGCTGAATACCAAGAGCTAGTAACGAATCCTCCATAACAGGTGCAAATATTTTAGCGGGCTTTGCAGGTAATGTCACATCATTGCCAACCTCATCTTTTAAGGTTAATGGATAAACACTTTGCTCCTTTGTACTTTCTGAGTTTGCCTGCGTCTCTACTTGTTCTTCTTTATTGCTTGATTGGGCATTGCAGGCAGAAAGTATTCCAAAAGCAAGCAATAAAATGGCTAGTATATAGACAGGTTTTAAAATCATATGACAGTGATTACGACAACTTTGTTTCATTGTTCATCAAAGTCTCCTTCCGTTGATAATCATTCTCAAATGGAATTATAATTCACTGTCGGATACGATACCATGGACGGGAACAGGAAAAGAGTTTGGATTTTTTCCGGTTAACATGAGCAACATTTCATCTAGCATTCGGTTTATCGCAATAGCAGAGTATTCAAACCAGGGATTTGATGGTAAAACATAGACATGTCCATTTTTTACGGCTTGGAGCTCTTGCCAATGATCGAGGTATTGTAAAGTGAGCCAATAATTCCGAGTAGGCGAATCTGGACAAATGATAAATAGGAGCCGGTCTGGATTTATGTCTACTAGCTGTTCAAGTGTAATAAGCTCGTTACATGTTTGCTGTTGCGCATCAACAGGACGAAGCTGCAGATCCGTAAATAGCACATCTTGAATTCCTTTATTACAATATAAAAATAATTGGTCGCCACATAATCGTAGAACGGCAAAACTATCTTCTTTGGTCACTCGTTTAATTTCTTGCCTCGCCTCTAATGTCTTTTGTTCGTAGGTTTGAATGAAATACTCACATATGCTTTGTTTTTTGACAGCAATAGCTATCTCTCTTAGCTGTGTTCTCCAATCTTTTGCTTGAATATACACATTTTTGATGCCGATGGTTTGAAGCCGATCAAGCATGGAGAGGGAGGGCTCCTCTTGAAAAATATGAATATCTGGCTTGGCGGAGGCTAGTTTTCTAAAGTTGTCCTCAGATTCTGCATCAAATATATTGACGTGTACTTTAATTTTTTCTTGGTAATGGTTGTAATAATAAGGGCTCCATTTAGCATTCAGTGGGGCTGCAACTGGTATGATACCAAGTGCTAATAAATTTCCAGTGGCGGATACAGAAAAAGTAGAAATTCGCTGGCGAGCCATCTTACTAAAAGCTGATGGTGAAACCCCAACTTCTTTTTTAAATTTCCGGCTAAAATAAAATTCATCACTGTATCCAACTTTTCTAGCGATTTCACGAAGCAATAGATCTGTATCA
This sequence comes from Lysinibacillus sp. ZYM-1, assembly GCF_001308875.1. Lineage (GTDB taxonomy): Bacteria > Bacillota > Bacilli > Bacillales_A > Planococcaceae > Lysinibacillus. The sequence goes on from NZ_KQ465118.1 coordinate 95,430, forward strand.
CGCAATAACTGCTTAGCATGTCCGATACGCAACTCTGTTAAATAATCAGTGGCACTTTGACCGAATGCCTTTTTAAATGCCTCCCCAAAGTAGCTAGAACTTAGACCAGAAATGAATGCTAGATGCTCCATCGTTAGTGGTTGATGATGGTTTTTAGCAATATAATCTCGAATATCCTTTAATGAAATTTGAGTTGTCATCCTATCTGTCATGCTTTCCGTTTTCATGTAACATGTCACCCCTTGTATATAATTATGGAAATTACTTTGCAGTAACCAATAATTTTGGTAATGCACCGAGTAACTTCTCCCTTGTAAAGGCATCGCTATAATTCCACTTTGTTGCGTCCACTAAATAAACGTGGTTATTTTGAACAGCAGTAAGTCCTTTCCAAATATCACTATTAATTAATTCCATCGTAGCCATTTGCGATTCTGGCTTATCAGATAAGAGCAGAAAGATTCGATCACCAGCATACTGAGGTAAGTGATCAATCGGTATTTCTTTATATCCATTGCCTGCTTGGAGCAATTTTTTAACTTGCTGGTGTGGCTGAAATCCATCAGGATGAAATAGAGCAGGAGATAGACCTGTACAGCCCATGACATAAAGGCGTTTACCATGATCAAAGGTCAAGACTGTTGCTGTTTCACCTGGGTCTACAACTGTTTGTAACTTTTGCCACATTGTTTTTTCTTGGATTTTATAGCGGGCTAGCCAATCTTCTGCTCGTTGTTGTTGGCTAAGCCATTGTCCTAATAGAAGGATGCGTTCTTCTAAAGAATCCCAAGAATTTAAGGTAATCGTTGGAGCAATTGACGATAGTGCTTGATATTGCTGCTCATCATTATTTGTAAAGATAATTAAATCCGGGTTTAGCTTCGAAGATTTTTCAAGATTGATGGGAAAGGCAACATCTTGAATGTAAGGAACATGGTTTTTATAAAAAGATTTACTAATAGAATTTTTGTCACCACCTATTGGCTGAACATCAAAAATCAACATATCCCCAAACGTTTCACCATGATAAATAATCCGATGAGGTGCGGAAGGAATGGTTACTTCATGTCCAGTCCAATCTTTTACAACTGTTCTTTGCTTATATTGTCGTGCAAACTGTTTTGGGGGAATACCGATCACCTGTCGGAAGCGGCGATTAAAATAATACTCATCATCAAATCCAACTTGCTGTGCAATATCCTTTAATGGCTCGTTTGTTTGTAGCAATAATTCTTTTGCGTTTGTAAGACGTAAATCTGTAATATAATCTAGCGGTTTCTTCCCTGTTAAAGTCTGAAAGATTGCACTATATTGCCATTGAGCGATATGAGCAAGTTCCGCTAGCATTTTCACTGTTAAAGGCTGTTGATAATATTTATGTATATAATTGATGGTTTCTTCAACCGCCTTTGTCATCGTTAATTGATAATTCATATGAAGCTGGTGTTCAAATAATAAATTTAATAGTTCATACAAGACTCCTTGCTGTTTAAGATAATCCGATTTAGGCTTTAATTGATACAGATCTTCCGTTAGACGAACAAAGCGTGTATTCGGGTAAACAGTATGCTCCACTTCATCAGAAAAAATGGGTCCTATATAAGGAGAAGGGCGTTCATGCTGTAACTGAAAAGCAGTAAAGGTTATTTTATAGAAACGGAATTCATTAGAAAGATCCGATAAATCGATCATAGAATGTGGTTGAATAAGAAAAATTTTTCCCTTAGTGACCAAATAGGGTATATCATCAATCGTTAATGTCCCACAGCCATCCGTAAAAAGTAATATCGTATGGTGAGATGTGGAGATAAACGGATAGCTCTTTGAAATACAGTCAATATCTTCTAGATGAAATAGTAAATCATTGTTAAAAGAAATGGAATGGTTGTCCTTCATCTGTTCACGTCCTTGCTAAATGAAAATGATTATCAATTAACTGTATTGTATAAAAAGTAAAGAGACATTTCAACAAAGATGAAATGTCTCTTGCTATCTATTTTTTTAACATGTTAGGTAATTCTGTTAACAGCCATTCTCTACTTGAGGCATCGCTATCACTTTTTTGAATATCAATCGTATATACATGCCCGTTTTTAACGGCAGGTAGGTTTTTCCAAATCGGACTTTCAATCATTTCTTTTGTCGATTGTTTCGCTTCATCAGTTACTGGCGTTAGGATGAAAATTCGATCTCCAGCATATTCAGGAAGAAGCTCTGTGGAAATTTCGGCAAAGCCTGTGCCATCATCAAGTATTTTTTGAATCTTATCACCAGGCTTAAGAACATTTGAATCGTATAAAACTTGAGAAAGCCCTGCACGTGCCATTACAAATAATCGATCTCCTGGATAGTATGTTAAAACCGATGCAGTTTCATCTGGTTTAACAGTTCCATCAGCCACAAGCGACTCCCACATTTTATCCGCTTTTTCTGTATAATCAGCTATCCATTGAGCTGCTTCTTCTTTTTTATTAAGTATATTGCCCAGTTCCGTTAAACGTTGGTTCAAAGGTGCGAACGTATCAAACACTATAGTTGGAGCAATTTTAGAAAGCTGTGAATATGTTTTATCATCAGAAGTACCAATAATAATAAGGTCTGGCTTTAATGACAATGTTTGTTCTACATTAATCGGAAAACCAACGTCCTCCACATCTTTTACACGATCTTCCCAAGCATAATCAGTAATCCAGGAGAATCCCGCACCAACTGTTTTGATATTTAAGGCAAGCACATCCCCGTATCCTTCGCCATGATAAACCACTCTCTCAGGATTTACAGGGATTTCTACCTCATGACCTAAATAATCCTTATAAATACGTGTTGTTGGTTCTGCTGTTGCTGTCTCTTTTTGATTAGTCTCTTCATTGTTAGAACCACAAGCAGCCAATAGGATTCCAACCAGTAGTAAGAGGCTACAAATGAGCATATATCGATTTAATTTTTTCATATCTTTTCCTCCGTAATTGATAATCATTATCATACGTTAGCATAAATTAAACCTTATCTTAGAACAATGGACAAACTAAATATATGTCATTGAGGTTTATCCAAAAATCTGATTGAGGATGTTTTTATTACAGAAAATAAAATCCGTTTGACCGTATTATCATCCTTTAATCGGTAGAGGATTGACCTTTCATTGAGCTAAGATTCAACAATGAAAGGGGTTTAGAGATGAAAAAATTTTGGGTATTTGTCCTAACCGGTATGCTATTAATTGTTACAACTACTGGTTTTGCTCGTATGGCATATGGAATTATTTTGCCGTTTATGCAGGAAGGGTTGGGTTTAACAACTGCACAATCTGGTTACCTAGGTACGATGCTATTTTTAGGTTATTTATTGACAGTGGGGCTTTCAGGAGGACTCACAATGCGCATTGGTGCAAAAAGTGTTCTGTTAGTGGGAGGAGGCGCTGTCGTTTTAGGGTTAGTGGGTCTAGTATTCGCCACAAACTTCTGGTGGGCTGCTATCACGCTGTTCTACGCAGGGGCTGGAAGTGCACTTGTGTATACGCCATTACTATCTATAGCCATTAGCTTGTATCCTAAGAAACGAGGTTTGGTAATGGGGCTACTAATGAGTGGAGCAGGGATTGGAATGCTATTATCAGGTTTACTGGTACCACTTTTGCTGCAGTATTTTCCTACGTTAGGTTGGCGGGGCGCTTGGCTAACTTTTGCGGTATTGACACAGCTTGTCGTGTTGTTAGCGTTTTGGGCGATAAAGCAACCAAGGTCTGCTGAAAAGGATACCGTACAAGAAAAAACAACTTCATGGCGTAGTAAGCAGTTGTATATCATTGCAGGTATGTATTTTGCCGTGGGTCTAGTCTATCTTATCCCTAATCTATACCAGACAAGCTATATGAAAAGTCTTGGCCTATCCAATGAGCTAGCAGGATCTGTTTATGCCATTGCGGGGATTGTATCGATAGGGGGTGCACCGTTTTGGGGAATGTTAGCAGATAAAATTGGTGTTAGAAAGGCATTAACATCGGCACTATTACTATCGGTTGCCGGTGATTTGGTGCCAATTATGTTAGAAAACATTGGAGGGTTTATTCTCTCTTCTATTATTTGGGGCTCTTCCCTCGGTGGTGTTCTAATATTGATTCAGATGAAGGCTAGTCAGCAAGTGTCCTCACAATATGTTGCATCGGCTATTGGCTTTATTTCCATCTTCTATGCAGCTGGTCAAATGATGGGGCCAGGTCTTGCTGGCTGGTTGATTGAGTATTTTGGTGGATTTCCAGTTGCTTATTGGTTTGGAGCGACCATATTTTTTTTATGTATTTTGCTAGTATTTCCACTGACTACAGATTCAACAGAAAAATTCTAATTTTCATAGCGGAAAAAAGGTGTCTTTGCTATACTTTGGTTAATTGTTGATAATCATTCTCAACGAAGTACTGAAAGATGGTGAATGCTATGAATGGGGATTTTCATCAAAATTTCACTCGATTTTTTCTTACACTAGGAATACTAAAACCACAGGAAAAGTCAAAACAACCTATGACTTTCCAATCGGCAATAAAAGAAGGGGCAATACATCGTTTGATGCCCCGGACTGGTTTAGAGGTGATTGTATCGGATTATTCATTCCATCAAGAACATCAAATGAATATCTCAACGGTGGAGCCAATGGTGGAAATTGGATTTTGTTTGCAAGGAACACGAGAAGTTCATATTGCCAATAGGCAGTATGAAGTAAAAGCAGGGACATGTACATTACAATTAATCGAGCAAGTGGAGGCAAGTTTTTTATTCAAAAAAGAGGAGTCTTACCATATGGTCGGTATTGGAATCCCTGTATCAACTTTTAATCATTACATGGAAAAAATCAATGGAAATAATGGTGCTTCTATTAATTTTTCAACAGTTCTTCATGGATCTTGTTATCGCTTGTTTCAAGAGGAAATAAATCCACTAGATATGGGTATGGTGAAACAATTGCTAGAAGCTATAGCAACTAATCGGATGACTAATTTGGAGTTAGAAAGTATGACTTTACAGCTTTTAAAAAGAACATTCCAGACCTTTTTCCCTCCTCCAACAAACCCGGTGGAATTCTCACAGGGTGATAGAGCCAAACTAGTTCAGGCACAAGCCATCATGATAGAAAATATGATGACTCCCCCTTCATTAATGGAGCTATCTCGTTTAGTTGGTTTAAATGATTTTAAATTGAAAAAGGGTTTTAAAGAAATGTATGGTACAACAGTATTTGGCTATTTACGCGAAAAGCGTTTAGAAAAGGCCTTTTATTTATTACAAAACGGAACCATGAATGTGATGGAAGTGGCGAATGCTGTTGGCTATTCTAATCCAAGTCATTTTGCTGAAGTTTTTAAAGCGAAGTATGGGCTGACTCCTCGAGACTTTATAAGATATAGATCATGATAAAACCCTTCAGCTTTAGGATGACGCTGAAGGGCTTTTTTTTATTTCGCTATGCTATCTAGGACATTTTGAATGATTTGGCGATTGGCAATAGCTCCTGAATATAACCAGCTTGAACTTGGTTCGAATTCATAAACGTGACCATTTTTAATGGCAGGTATATTAGCTAGAAGTGGATCGCTTAGCAATTCAGAGCTACCTGCACTATCACTGTTAATAACAAAAAGATAGTCAGCATCTATTTGTACGAATTTTTCTAAAGAAACTTGTGACCAATCACCAGCAGCAGACGCTGAGACTTCTTTTACAAGGTTTGGTGTTTGTAAACCAAGATCTTCATAAAGAACAACACCGCTAGAAGCTGTATCACTTACCATATAGATTGAATTTTTGATATTCCAGATTACAGTGGCCGAGGGATTTCCGATTTTGTTGTGAATTTCTTTTTTTGCATCTTTTGCATATTGATCATAATCTGCTAGGACTTTCTTTGCCTTATCTGTTTGACCAAAAATTTCGCCTATTTTTAATAGTTTATTGCGCCAATTATTATCCTCCACGCCCATTACATAAGTAGGTGCAATTTTGCTATATTGCTCATATTTTTCACCTTCAGCAATTTCAGGAGAACCGATTACAATTAAATCCGGATTAAAGCTTGTAACAGCTTCATAGGGAAGATCGAATTCAATCGTTGGAATATCTTTTAAAGAATCCTGAAGATAGTCTTGGATAGATGTCCCACCCTTTACGGACCATTGTGCAACAGGCTTAATACCTAATGCTATAAGATGATCTTCCAAATAGGGTGCGATGATGCGTTGAGGATTTTCAGGAATGGTTACTTTATGATCTGTTGAATCTATTAAAACTCGATTGGAGCTATCTTCCTTTGTTTTATTTGCTGAGGAAGAAGATGGTTGATTTCCACATGCAGCTAATAGGATGGAAATAATTAAAATGCCAGTTAAGAAGACATTCTTTTTTAAAAGTTTTGTCAAAGCTATAAGCCTCCTAATTTAATTGATTTCTATCATTCTAATTCATTATAATGAAAATGATAATCAATATCAATTTGGTGTTTAGGAGATAGAATTAAAATGTACAAAGACAATCAGTTACTGTCCCATATTTTTTATCAGCCTATTCAAATAGTGAAATTAAAGGAAATATTAAGTGGCACACAAACACAATTCACACACCCCTCCATTGTCATTATATATGAGGGATATATAGAGTGTACGCTACAGGGTAGAGAAATTCAGCTTAGTTCAAATTCTGTAATGCTATTCAATGATACAGACGATTTTCAGCTACTTAAAGCATGCGAAAGTAGAGGAATCGTCATTCAATATCGCGTATATGGCCGCAAAACGGATCCTTTATTACAAGATGCTATCTTAATTGAGCATTGCCCCTATCGACTTATGAATTTAGCTAAAGAAGTAGAAAAGGAAGGGAACGATGAAGGCAACAATCCGTTTCGTTTACAAAAATTATTTGGTGAAATGCTAGAAGTGCTGTATAGCCATTTACACGATAATAAACAACAACAAGAGGGACAATGGATTGACAAGGTCCTTCAATATATTAATCAAAACTTCCGTGAAGACTTAACAAGAGGGCAGATGGCTGAAAAAGCACAAGTAAGTCCAGAGCATTTTTCGCGAACATTCCATAAGCATACGGGCTATACATATAGTGAATATTTAACATTGCTAAGAATTCGGGAATCACAGAAAAAGCTATTGTTTGCAATGCCGAAATTAGATGAGCTTGCCCAGGATGTTGGTTACAATGAGGGGACTTATTTAAGTCGGAAATTTAAAGAATTAGTGGGTGTATCACCAACAGTTTATTATCAGAAATCGAAACGTGTCATTGTGCTGAATACAAATCATACTGCATGTGTACTGGCTCTGGGTATTACGCCAGTGTTGGGGGTGTATTCTCCATTTTTAGAGAATATCAAACCCGTTCCTTCCTCGCAGAAACTGAAGGGCTATGAGTATGATATTGCCTCAAATTATCAGGAACTAATAGCCGCTTGTCCAGATGTGATTATTAACTATAGTGGTGAAGAGGGTAAACAATCTTTAGTGTCATTAGCCCCTGTATTCGAGCTGCCGTGTAGACAGTTAAGTTGGCGAGAGCAATTTGGACTTATTGCCAATTTAGTAGATAGACGAGAAGTGTATAATAATTGGCTTCAACAATATGATGACCGAGTAGTTCAATGCAACAAGGTTCTTGATCGACAACTTGGGGCAAGGGGTACTGCTATTGTTTGGGAAATAGGTAGTCATGCAGCTTATTGTCTAAATAGTAGTCATGGTAGGGGCAGTCATATATTATACGAAGATTTAGGGTTTAGTCGACCAGATGAGATTGTCACACAAAATATAGAGCAAACAGGATATTTAACAGTAGATATTGAAGAAATCGTTCACTTTCCAGCGGATTATATATTTGTAACGGCTCTTCCTACAAAAGATTTCGGAAAAGAGTGTCTCTTAACAGTATTACACTCAGAAAAATGGCAGTCACTAGCGGCTGTGCAAAAGAAGCAAGTGTATTTTATTAATGAGTATGAATTATTTTATGGATATGATCCTTTATCTACAGCAGCTCAATTGCAAAAATTGATGGAAGTACTGACATCATAAAATTACAGGGCAATAAATCACTTTCATGCATAGACAGTAATTTAGCATTCTTCTACAATTATTGAGAATGGTTATCAATTAAAGTGTGTGGAGGGAAAAAATTGCTTAAACAAAATAGAAAATTTATAGTACCACTGTTTTTGCTATTACTGCTTATGTTAACGGCTTGTGGAGAAAAGGAAAAGACAGCTAACCCAACTGAAGAGCAGGATACAAATGAAGCGGAGACAAAAACTGTTCAGACGACAAATGGTGAGGTTGTTATTCCGACTAATCCGAAGCGTATTGTAGCAGAGGAATATATCGCAAGTTTACTAGTATTAGATGTGAAACCTGTAGGAGCCCCTGGGTTGGCTCTGGAAAACTATTATTTAAAGGAAGCATTAAAAGATGCTGAAGATATCGGTGCATATGGGAAACCATCGACTGAGAGGATTTTAGCACTTAAACCTGATTTGATTATTTCTGGCAATGGAGAAAATTATGATGCTTTAAGTAAAATTGCTCCAACAGTTGTCGTCCCTTATGGGAATTTGAAGAATGCACATGAGGAGCTTACATATTTCGGTGAGTTACTGGGAAAAGAGCAAGAAGCAAAGGATTGGCTCTCCCAATATGATCAGAAGATTGCTGATGCAAAGGCACAAGTAGATGCAATTATTCCGGAGGATGCGAGTTTTTCAATTATTGAAGATGCAGGTAAATCTATCTATGTTTATGGAGACAACTTTGGACGTGGAGGGCAGCCAATTTATCAGTCACTTGGTCGAAAGCCACCTGCTAATGTTGCAGATGAAATTATGGAAAAGCAGTGGGCTGAAATTTCAGAAGAGGTACTGTCAGATTATGCAGGGGACTACATTATTCTGACTTCAAATGATCGAACGGTTGAAGATTTTAAGAATGACCCCATATGGGGGAGCTTGCCAGCTGTAAAAAATGATCATCTTTATGTTTGGCCAGAGGAACGCTCTTGGTATTATGATCCAACAGCGGTGTTGGCGCAGGTTGAGGAGTTAACAAACTGGCTAACGAATAAAAAATAATACGCGAGTGGAGTGAATCACTTAGCTCAAAGGCAAAGGAAGTACCTTAAGAAACGAAGGTGCTTCCTTTTTATTGTGACAATTTAAGATGTCATTGAGAATGTTTATCATTTATAATATTCACAAGAGGAACCATTCTATGATTTTACTAGAAAGGGGAAAATAAACAGTGAACATAGATGATCATATTCTTCTGTGGAAAGCAGCTTCCATTCAAGTGTTTGATATCCGTTATACAAGGATGCAAAATGATGAACAGCTTAGCTCCTATCGTGTACCAACAAGCTGTTTTCTATACGCAATAAAAGGGAAAGCTGATTTATTGTTGGATAGTAAAGCCTATAAAATAGAAAGTTTTTATATAATGCATGTTGGTAAAGGGAGCTACCTACAGATTAGTGCTGTAGAAGATAGTTTGGAGTACTATTTAATTCTCTACAAAGCGACGTTACCTCTTCCTCATAGAAAAAGTTTACTAGCGTTGTGGGAACGTGAAAAACCTTTTCAGCTTCAATATGTTTTTCAAGTTTCGAATGTACTTACATTACAGGAAAAAATCGAAACTATGCACCGAGAGTGGCTCAAACAGGGTAATCTAGCCCATTTTTATGTCAAATCACTCTTTTATCAATCTGTTTATGAGTTTTTGCAGCAATTACACCAACAGCAGGTCATTGTTCAGCAGCCAGATCTTGTGGAGCAAATTCAAAATTATATAGAAGAATACTATAGTCAACAGATTACACGAGAATCCCTTGCCAAAGTGTTGAATTATAGTGTGCCTCATATCGCGAAGCAATTTAAACAAAAGACGGGTAGAAGCATTATCGATTATCTTATCCAGATAAGAATACAAAAAGCACAGCATTTATTAATACATACAACTTCGAGTTTGCAAGAGATTGCGTCGAGTGTGGGCTATGAAGATGTCTCTTATTTTATTCGTATCTTTAAAAAATATAGTGGGCAAACCCCAATGCAATTCAAGCAACAGCGGGGACAGAAAAAATCGTATCGTCCTATGTATCGGCTTTCTTTGTCTAATGATAAAAAGTGGATACGACATTATAATGATAATGATAATCATTATCATTATAAGCAAAAAGGAGATTTACCGATGAATAAAAAAACAAAGTCCTCTATGATGGCGACGTTATTGCTATGTTTCACTTTATTGCTCAGTGCATGTTCTGGTAATGCCATTAATACTTCCAATAGTGGGGAGACAAAAGCATCAGCTAATCAGTCAACGGAAGTGCAGGCAACAACGAAAATCGTCTCAACTGTGAATGGGGATGTAGAAATTCCAGTTGATCCTAAACGTATCGTAACCGATCATTACCCTGGTTTTTTATTGACCTTGGGCATAAAACCAGTAGGTACACAGGAGCTTTATATGAAAAGCCCTTACTTGAAAGAGCATAACGAAGGAATTACATATTTTGAAGACTCCCTTGAAGCAGTAGTTGATTTGAAACCGGATCTTATTATTACTGGTGACGAAAAGAAATATGAAGCCTTTGTTAAAATAGCTCCAACTGTCTTAATACCCTTTACTTTAGAAATGGGTGCAACATTGGAGAAATTTAGTAGAATTTTAGATAAAGAGGATGAGGTAAAAACTTGGTTAGATGACTACAATCAACGAGTAGCAAAAGCCAGACAAACTGTTCAAGATATTATTGGTAAGGATAAAACAGTTACGATTTTTGCGGGTGGAGCAAAAGATGACATAACATTATACGGTAATGGCTATACAGGGCGATCATTTTATGATGGGCTTGGCATGACGCCACCCACAAAAGTATTAGAGGAGATTGATCCTGAAAAGCCTTGGCTTCAATTATCCCCTGAGTTACTTACAGAATATGTGGGTGATTATATTTTTATGGCAGTGGATAAAGCGACAGAAACATATGATTATAAAAACGAACCCGTTTGGAAAACACTCGATGCTGTACAAAATGATCAAATCTTTGAAATCGATGGATGGAGTTTCTGGTTTTCTGATCCTATTTCAATTCTTGGTCAAATTGAAGAAGTGACAGAAATGTTAGTACAGCATGCTAAAGAAAAATAAAGGCGTTGAATAAAATCACTCAAGCTTTGCTTGAGTGATTTTTCCATGCTTCGCTATTGTTGTTAGAAAAATAATATTGAGAATGATTATCAATTATAATAAACTTGGAGGTAGTAATAAGTTGGAAGGAATGAATTAGGATGCTACCAAAAGAGGAGTTTCTATTTCTTTGGAATCATGCAGCGATTAAAGTACTCGATATACGATATGAGCTTATCAAACCCGAGGAAATTGGAAAATTATATAAATTACCTGCTAATATGTTTCTTTATACCACAGGTGGTGGTGCGGAAGTCAAAATCGATTTAACAAACTATACACTAGAGGGCTTTCATCTCATTCACGGTGGAAAGGGCTCCACTCTGCAAATTGTTGCAACCGACAAAGGGTTTGAATACTATATGATATTTTATCGGGCTTCGATCCCCTTAACCTCAAATAAACTGATAGCAAGAGTCATACAAAGCAATAATCCTTTCAACTATCAATATAGTCTTGTACCTAACTCACCAATTACCATGTTTGAAAAAATACATTATATGTATATAGAATGGGAGAATGCAAATAATCTCGGCAAATTCACCATTAAATCGTTATTTTATCAATTATTAAATGAGATTTTCATGCAGTTAGATCAGGACAGTGTCGACATTCAAAAGTCGAATGTTTCTAGTCAAATTAAAGCCTATATAGAAAAAAACTATGCACAGCCATTAACTTTAGAATCAATTGCAAAGGCATTACGTTATAGTCCATCTCATTTATCCATTCAATTCAAGCAACAAATAGGTTGTAGTCCGATTGAGTATTTAATTCAGCTGCGTATTGAAAAGGCTTCTGTTTTGCTTGAGCAGACAAACGCTAGCTTACGCGATATCGCAATGGGTGTCGGCTATAGCGATGTCTATTATTTTAGTAGACTATTCAAAAAGAGAGTAGGCGTTTCACCCACAAAATTTCGTCAAATGGAACAGGTGAATCGTCTAGTAAAAGATAGTCCTTCAATGTCTGAAAGATACTCCATTGTCGATTGGAACTTCCAAGATTATATTGAGAATGGTTATCAATATAAGGGAAGGAAGTATGAATCGATGAATAAAAGAGGATTATCAACTATTGCAACACTCTTTCTATGTTTAACACTTTTATTAAGCGCTTGTAGCAGCGGAGCATCTACCAATATAGGAGGTGGAGAAAAACAGGCTTCTACTACACAAACAGCCAGCGAATCACAAACAAAAATTGTATCCACTATGAAAGGTGACGTTGAAATACCTGTTAACCCTGAGCGAGTAGTGGTGATGTATTATACAGGTGATGTCCTAGCTTTTGATGTGACACCAGTGGGCTCCTCCAAAATACAAGAGGGAGCAGCATTTGAGGAAGAATTAAAAACAGTTGAAAGTTTAGGTGAATGGTTCGAACCAAATGTCGAGGCAGTGATTCAATTAAAACCTGATGTCATCATAATCCCAAGTAAGGAAGAACTTTATGATCAAATGCAAAAGATTGCACCTACTGTCATGATAGACTTCTCAACATCACTAGATGAACGTTTAACGAAAATTGGTGAAGTGCTAGGGAAAGAGAAAGAAGCAAAAGAGCTTTTAGCTAATTTCTATGCAAAAGTAGAAGACAGTCAAGAAAAGTTAAAAGAGGCAGGCATTTTAGATAAAACGGTTAGTATTATGGAAGGTGGCAAAGGAAAAATGTCAGTTGTGACTAGTTACACCTTTGGACGTGGTTCGCAAGCTTTATACGAGTATTTAGGAATGAAAGCCCCTGATATTATTCAACAGAAAATGGAAGACAAGGCTAATACCCAGGAGGCGATGGATGTATCCCTAGAAGTATTAACGGAGTATGCAGGAGATTATGTTTTTCGATCATCTTATGAAGGGATGGTAGATTTAACAGACCATCCAGTTTGGTCTTCTATTCCAGCTATTAAAGAAGGAAGGCTTATTGAGATTGATTTTGGTTTTTGTTACTATAACGATATTTATTCATTAACAAAACAGTTAGATTTCATCGTTGAACGTCTATTAGCTACAATAAAATAAAAATGAATGTGCCCCATAATTGTTTGTCCATTTATGGGGCACATTCATTTTAGAGACACCTCATTAGATGAGAGGTCTAAAAAGATGGCACTATAGAAGCCAACATAAATCGTTGCTATCTTTAGTGCCTTAAAGAGTTTAATTTCTAATGATTTGGAATGTCCCAGGAGTAGTTGTTTGGATAATATGACGATTTCCACTTACGATGAAATCGGCGAGTACTCGCTTGCCAAAATCATTTGTGCGGTAGATGGATGAATTTGCTGATAAACCTTCGATAATAACTTCCATATTTGCATCGAATGTTACTGGTTCTTTATTTAGTGTTGCCTGGAGTGTAACACGATTTCCCTTTTTTGTTACTTGAATGTCCATTACACCTTCATCCTCATTAACTAATGTATAAAGCGGAGGGATGATAATAGTCATTTTGTCTTTTGTTGTTAGAATAAAGCGTTCCGTATCAATCTCTGATCCAGCAACATTTATTTTGGCTTTATAAGTGTTTTTGCTTTTTGTCATAGCCGTAGTTTTGCCTGGTATAGCCGCTATATCCGATAGTACAGGTGTTTTAGGTACGTTATCTTTTGTAGGGAGTGTATATTTCCCTTGTACAAAATCAACTAAAGTCCAGACATTTGGCACGAGTTGCTGTTGTACAGGTGTTAAAGCTTCAAAAGCTGTTTTGACTACCTGTACATCCTGGACAGTGGATGTCTTTGGCGATAATGCGGCAATTGCGTTTTCAACTTCCTTGGCAGCAGCCTTATCTGTCAAAACAAGTTGTTCAGCATCAAGGAGAAGCTGTTCAACACCCACGGGTAAAGACACATTCGAAAATTTGCGCAAGGCATTCAGCTCTGCTCTGGCATCGGCTACATCTTTATGAAAAGTTAGGCGTGATGAATTAATTAGTCGGATTTTATTAACCACTTTATCAACAGTAGTATTGGGCGCGATATAGGATGTTAATATTTTTTGCGCAGATGTACTAACAAAAGATTTTTGTGCTGCATTTAAGGTATTATACCAATCTCTCGTTTCAATAACATTTTGATAATAATTAACAGATGTAGATTCTACGGAATTTAACTTTTCCTCAATTTGTGCAGCTAGTTTACGATAAGAGATTCTTGTCTGTTGATGTGCTGACAATGTGGAATAGTTCGTCACATACTGTTTTTCTAATTCCGTTAAAGCATTGTAGGCCTTAAGTGCTGCCTCTAAATTTGTTTGGAAGGTAGCGGTTGTATTGTTTATATTGTTAATCATTTGCACAACATTCGACACGTTAGCACTGTAGTAAGAAGTATTGTATATGTATGCCATATTTGTATGTCCAGTCATATCAGCTGCAGATGCTGGTGCACTATAAAGAAGCGAAGGGACTGCCACTAAAGATAGCAAGGCCAACTTTTTTTTGTTATTCATACGGTGAGATGCCTCCTATTTTATTATTTGAAACAAAAATATATCCAAGATCTGGTGTTATATCAATTTTATCATAGCCTAGGTTTTTTTTATGCATTTTTTGGTTGAATAGGTAGATTGGTTATATTTTTATAACGAGGAACATATAACTTCGGTACCTATAAAAGCAACAGGACTTGTAAAGTTAATAGAAATATAGTGAGAAAAACAGGTGATGTGAAGACTGGCATTGCTTTAAAGGTCCTTAGAAAGGAAACTTCACCCAAAATGCGTGGTGTTTAAATCACTCTTAATTAATGAAGGTGGGAAAGAGCAAATGGAGAATCAAGACGGCTGCAGACTAGGCTTCCTTGTGAGCCTAGTCTCTCTTGATAGATAAAGCGGATAGAATTAAAAAAGTGATGGATAAAGTCACTAATCTGACGGATAGAACTCAAAAAGTGACGGATAGAGTTCTGGAATAGACGGTTAGAGCATGCTAACTCAATCTTCCCATGTATCGCTGCGACTTCGTCTGAAATATTGGTAAAATTCAACCAAGTAAATCGGAGAAGTGTAAGAAAACAAAAAAACAAACCAACAATTATAAAAATTGTAAGTTTTTTGGATAATATTTTCTTTTTCATTATAAATAATAGATTTCGACAAATAGGCTTATTTATCCTTCAAAAGTAATGGTCTCTCTATCAATTCTTTTAAAAAGTAAACGATAATAAGTAAAGGAATAGTTTTTAAGGAGGAGTATAGATGAGAATCGTGCTAGTAGATGATGAACATTTACCATTAACGAGACTAAAAACCTTACTTGAAAAAAGTGATGTCTCGGAGATTGAAATAGTTGGAGAATACACCGATTCTCTAAAAGTGATAGAAGAGATACAGAGCCTACAACCAAATGTTGTATTTTTAGATATAGTCATGCCTGATATGGATGGGTTAGCATTGGGGGAAAAAATTCAGGAATTATTGCCGGATGTTGAAATCGTTTTTACAACAGGGTTCGATCAATATGCAATAGATGCCTTTAATTTACATGCCATTGATTATTTATTGAAGCCAGTACAAATTACACGTTTAGAAAAGACCTTAGAACGTCTTGAACAAATTAATAATAAACGTAAAAAAAGTATGGCTAAACATACGATTATTAATTTATTTGGAGGAATCAATGTTATTTCGCCAGACGGTCAAACACAAATTATGAAATGGCGAACATCCAAAGCAAAGGAGCTATTTGCTTACTTGCTCAATCACCGTGATGAGATGATTTATCGTGATACCATTTTAGAGTTATTTTGGCCAGAGTCTGATATAGATAAAGCATCCAAACAGCTTTATACAGCCATTTATACAATACGCCAAACATTAAAAAACTATGGGATGGATGGCGTCCAAATTTCGAGTCCTTTACTCAACTCAGGTTATAAACTTTTGGTTGAAAATACTGTTGTTGATGTAGAACAGTGGCTGTCCAACTTAAAATCATTACCATCTATACAACTTGCGACAGTGGATGAGCATGAACAAGTATTCCAAATGTATACAGGCGACTATTTAGGAGATTGTGATTATCTATGGGCAGAAAGTGAGAGAGAACGCTTAAGGCGGCTATGGTTACACCATGCCCATCAGCTAACTGATTTTTATATAAAAAATGAAAACTATCCTGCGGCTATAAAAGTACAGGGAAAAGTTCAAGCACTGTTCGCTGATGAGGAGGAAAACTATTTCACCTTGATGAAGCTTTACGATTTACTAAATAATACAGTGGCTGTCCAGGAGCAATATTGGCTATTAAAAAAAGCGCTCAAGGAGCATTTGGCAGTGGAGCCAAGTGAGGAAACTGAGGATTGGTATCAAAGATGGAAACAAGAAAGTACCATAACGAAAGTGAATTTTTCGAGGTAATTATACAATTTAATATAAGTAGAGAAGGACTCTGCACAATGCAGAGTCCTTTCCATTAGTTTTGTCTTAAACCAGGAGATTTCATATTGTTGTAATTGGTAATTGCGATAGTTAAATTTTCATAAGCATTTGATACTTCTGTTTGAGTAGCATAATAATTGTTAGCAATTGTTTGTGCTTGATCAATATAAGATTTTAAGTATTGCCAATCTGATAAGGAAGTCCATTGCGAGTTAGAAGGTATATCATAACCACCATTAGAGGAAATCTCTACCTTCCCGTTGAACGCTGATGTAATAAGGGTTTGTAAATTTGTTTTATCCATATTATACCCATTATTACCATACTTATAAGCATTTTTATATGTCCAAATGGCGTTGTTTAAATTATTGGTGGCGTTGGCAATATCAGTTTGAGTGGCATAATAATTATTAACGACTGCTTGAGCAGTTGAAACAGCAGAATCTATTGTGTTCCTCTCAGCTTGCGTTGTCCAAGGTGTATTGTAAGAAACTTCTGAGCCGTTCCAAGAAATTGCCACATATGGAACAGAATTAATTAATGTCTGTAGGGATGCTTTATCACCATAGCCATATTTTGTGCCACTTTTCTGAGCTGCCTGGTAGACTGCTAGCCCATTTTTGTACTGTGTAATAGCATTCTTCACTTGTTCTTGTGAGGCACTGTTGTTGTTTGCTACAGTTCTTGCGCTTGTTACTACAGACTCAAAAACATTACGATCAGCCTGAGTTGTCCATTTGTCAGTTGTTAAAATTTCATAACCGTTTACTGAAACTTGTACATAAGGTGGTGATGCTAGTAGTGTATTCAGCTCTTTTTTATCAATAACGGGTAGGGTAACAGAGACGTTTTTATCGTCGACTTGTACTTTACCAACCTGATGGCTCGAATCTAATGCTACTTTTGAGCCACCTTTGACAACGATTTGTTCAATTTTGCCCTCGCCATAAAGGTTGAAATCCTCTTCCACATCTATCGTCAGTTTTTCCACATTTGCCATCACATCAAAAGATAGAACTTTACCAACTACGTCAATTTTTGAAAGCGCTTGGTCAGAAGATACATTCACTTTCGTACGTGCCAAATTGATATTGGATGATTTCATATCTTTTAACGTAACATACAGCCAGTTTGCTTTCTTTGTTATAAGAGGTTTTAGCGTAATTGTATCACCCACGGCAACATCATCAAGTGTAATGGCTTTCTTCACTCTGCTTGTAATGATCAATTGACCATCAACTGTAACATCTTGAATTTTTACATAATCTGCGTTTACAGTAAGGTCGCCAGAGATTTGAGCGTCACCTCCGTCGAAGTATAACGACTTTTTGCTCGTGCCGGCTTTGTTTAATGTTAATGATGTCACGTCTGTAATTTGCCCATTTTTTACGACAATCGTTGCTAATGCATTTGTTAATGCCATTTTATTTGAATTATCAAAAAGTGGCTTTAAATCATTGTGGATTCTGAATGTACCGTTTGAAGTTATAACCGTATCCTTTGTAATATTTCTTATTGTTACTGATTCACCTGTTACTTTTACTGCCGCTACCTGAGCTTCATATAAATTTGATTGATTTAGAGAAGAAGAGGCATGTGCAGTGGACACAGGTAATACTAGTGTCGCTGTAATAGCCGTGGCCATTAATGTTGATAGCGCTTTGTTTTTCATGTAAGTCACTCCAATCATCTTATTTAATAGCTAATATATCATATTCTTCTATAATTTAGAATTCAAAGTGTATGTTTTACTATAGAATGAAATTTAAATAAGTCATAAGTCCCTTTAATGGAATAATAAAAATTTGTTAATATATCCGCATTTATCTCTATATTTATGTAAATATCTACTTTATTCGCTAAATATTTTATTGTGATACGACCATTCATCCTTTATGATTATTTATAAAAAGCGGGGGTGTTTGTGATGAAGAAATCGAGAGGAATTGCATTGAAACTATCTTCCCTAATAATAGGATTATTTCTAGTTTTATTTTTATCCTATACAGTGACAACGGGGATTATCATAAAAAAACAAAGTGTCAAAGACGCAGAGTATGGAACATTGCAAACAGCTGAATCTTCAGCAGCTATAATGAGCGAGCGCTTTAAAAAAGCCAACACGACTTTACAAACAACCAAAAGAATAGTTGAAAGTATGGAAAAGAATAAGGCTCTATCTACCAAAGGCATTTTAGACATAATGGAAAGTAATTTAGCCAATAATGATGATTTACTTGGGGTAGGAGCTATCTTTGAACAGGATTCTATTATTGTAGATCCAAATGATAAAGCTACTTTAGTAGATTTCAAAAAACGTTTTGGTCCTTATCTAAGCAAAAATGGAAATGAAATAACGACCACTCTACTTGAAGGTGTAGACGATAAAAATCTTTCTCAATGGTACTGGGTGCCAAAAGAAGAGGGACGAACAGTTTTAACTGAACCCTATGAATATAGTGTAAACGGTCAGTCCGTGCTAATGACAACAATTTCTGTACCATTAGTCAATGCTGCAGGGGAATTTTTCGGTGTATTGACAGCGGATGTATCCATTGATTATTTAAATGAGCTAACAAAGTCTGTTGCACCAGAAGGTGGATACGCTGCAATTATCACAAATAGTGGTGTGCTAACAGCCAACAGTTTCGGTAAAGAGTTGGATGGACAAAACATGCAAGAGGAACCTGCTTGGACAAGTATAAGTAAGACAATGGAAAACGGCGAACTAACAAGTATGTACATCGATTCTAATCAACTGAAGGACAAGGCCTATAATGTGTTTGCTCCAATGATTTTAGAGGACATTGACGAAACTTGGACTGTTCAAATCGTGTTAGCTGAGTCAAAGATTTTAGAGACGTATAACCATGTATTTGTCTATACGATTATCGCATCCATTATTATGGTAGTTTTGATGACTGCTGCAAGTGTACTATTCATTTACAAACAGTTAAAACCGCTCAAGTTTTTACGTGCGTCTATTGAAACAGCGGCAGCGGGTGATTTAACGCAAAAGGTAGAGGAGAAATATATTAAACCTGATGAGATCGGAGCAGTTGCATTGGCCTATAATAACATGCTGGATAAAACCAATAGTGCTATTAAAGCCGTATTAAACTCCACGACTTTATTGAACCAATCTTCAAACCAGGTACATGAAGCATTTAATGAAATAGTGTCTTCGAGTCAAGAAGTATCAGTAGCCATCAATGAAATTGCACAGGGAGCATCGAAGCAATCGGAAGATACAGAAGAAACGAACTATCGCATGATGGATTTATCTGATCAAATCGACACTATTACTGGACTTTCAAATGAAATGGACAAGCTATCTCACAAGACAAGTGCGACAACAGAAAAAGGGATGCAAGAGGTTGAAAGTTTACACGAACGTAATATAGAGACAAACGAGATGAATGGCCGTATTCAACAGCAAATGGAATCGCTAGCCTCTAATATTGCGAATATTAATCAGATCATTGCCTCCATTCAAAGCATTTCAGAGCAAACGAATCTCTTAGCTTTAAATGCAAGTATCGAGGCTGCGCGTGCTGGCGAACATGGAAAAGGTTTTGCTGTCGTTGCTGAGGAAGTAAGAAAGCTAGCAGAGCAATCAAAAAGTGAAACAGAAATTATTAAGAGTACTGTAGAAAGCATCCTAGAAAATTCTCAGCAAACAGTTGCTGTTATTGAATCGAATGCTGATTTAATGCAAACTCAAAATGAATCTGTACAAAGCACACAACTGGCCTTTAAAGATAACAGTGACTTGTCACGTGTAATTGCAACTTCCATCAATGAACTAATGGCTCAGCTATCTACTATGTTAGAACATAAAAATCAAGCAATTATGTCGATCCAAAGTATTTCAGCTATATCAGAGGAAACAGCGGCCTCTGCTGAACAAGTAAGTGCTTCTGCAATGGACCAACAAGCAGAGTTACAAAAAGTAGCGGAGTCTATGCAAAACATGAACGATATTTCAAATGAACTGCAAGAGGTCGTTAATCGATTTAAGCTTGCATAAAAGGGAAGGCTGCCTAATTAGGGCAGTCTTTTTTTACTTACCGAAAGCGAAGTGTCAGGTAAAGATGACTCCCCATCAATTAGGCAGTAGATGAATGCTACTTTGTTTTTAAAACGCTCGCTGAATTTTGCTAATTGTTTAGTATGTGAAAGTAAGTGGTATTGACCTAGCGGAATATCAACACTACTATAAGTAGGGAAGGGGGACATCGAAATGATGTATCTCGGAATGATTTTCTTTCAAATTGTTGCACCTATTTTAGTGTTACTTGTACTAGGTGCTATCCTACAAAAGAAATTTCGCTTTAACTTAAAAGCATTGTCTCAGCTTATTACATATTGCTTTATGCCAGCTGCTGTTTTTATAAATTTATATGAAACGAGTGTAAAGCTATCTGTCCTGGGAGAAGTCGGATTGTTTATTGTGCTTTTTATCGGCAGTCAAATGCTACTCAGTCATTATTTAGCCAAAGGGCTTGGATTAGTCAAAACGGAGGCAGCTGTTTTTAAAAATAGTGTAGTACTCATTAACTCTGGAAATTATGGCATTCCGGTAGCTCAAATGATTTTTGTAGCACAACCTATAGGGGTAGCCATTCAAGTTATACTTGTAATCTTTCAAAACATGACAACTTACACATATGGTTTATACAATTTAATTTCTTCCACTAAATCGGGCATGACGATTATCAAAGATTTTATAAAAATGCCCATTATTCATGCGTTAATAATTGGTGTAGCGTTGAATTATTTTGATATTGGTATTCCGCAGTTTATTAAAATACCAATAGACCATGTGGCAGATGGTTTTATTGCCGTAGCATTAATCACTTTAGGCGCGCAATTGTCTCAGCTTGAGATCAAAGCGATGTTTAATAAAACAGTCTTCGTCAGCTGTTTGACACGATTAATTATTGGACCAGCAGTTGCTTTAGTCATTATTTTTTTGCTTGGTTTAGAAGGTGTTGTGGCACAATCACTTTTTATAGCTAGTGCTTTCCCAACATCCCGCAATAGCTCTAGTCTAGCATTAGAATATGATGTGGAATCGGCAACAGCTGCACAGACCGTTTTATTTTCAACCATTGTGAGCTGTATAACGGTAACTATTGTGATTTATATAGCTGAAGTATTGTTTACTTAGTTGGATAGAAGTTAAAAATATTTAAATAGAAACTTCCATCTCTTAGCAATATCTGCTACACTAGCATCAAACTGAATAGTATTAACTAGGGGAGTCTGATGAGTCAGGCTGAGAGGGAAACGCAAAGAGGTTTCTTGACCCTTTGGACCTGATCTGGCTCATACCAGCGTGGGAAAGTTAAGAAGCTATTGCATTTTTATGTGCAATCAATAGACCCTTTACATTCATGGCCGGATCCAAAAAAACATTTTGGATTCGGCCTTTATTTATTTGTTTGTTGGGGTGAGCTAGATCGGTCCTTACTTAAAATACATTTAAGGGAGAGAAGTAGCTCATGTCAGCAATTAGTGAAAAGAATATTACGATTATGTCCAGCTTTGAAGGAAGTAAAAAAGTATATGTAAAAGGATCACGACCAGATATTTTAGTACCTATGCGTGAAATTGCATTAAGTCCGACAACTGGTAGCTTTGGGGATGGGGAAAATGCCCCTATTTGGGTATATGATACGAGTGGACCCTATACAGACCCTGCCTATCAAGTAGATATTACGAAGGGTTTACCAGCTTTAAAAAGTGCCTGGATACAAGAACGAGGGGATGTTGAGGAATACGGGGGGCGTACTATTAAACCTGAGGACAATGGTTTCCGCCGCACTGATGATCCACGTATCCATGAAAATGTCTTTCCTGAATTGGTGAGAAAGCCTTTACGTGCAAAAGAGGGCAAAAATGTCACACAGCTTCACTATGCTCGAAAGGGAATTATTACACCAGAGATGGAGTTTGTAGCGATACGGGAAAATATGGAACCTGATTTTGTACGTTCAGAAATTGCAGCAGGACGAGCTATTATGCCTTCTAATATTAATCATCCTGAGGCAGAGCCAATGATTATAGGACGTAATTTTCATGTGAAAATTAACGCGAACATTGGAAATTCTGCAGTAACATCCTCGATTGCAGAGGAAGTCGAAAAAATGACATGGGCAACACGCTGGGGTGCTGATAATATTATGGATCTATCGACTGGTAAGCATATTCATACAACGAGAGAATGGATTATTCGAAATGCCGCAGTACCAGTTGGAACGGTTCCGATTTATCAGGCATTAGAAAAAGTAAATGGTGTGGCTGAGGATTTAACGTGGGAGGTATACCGTGACACGCTTATTGAACAAGCGGAGCAAGGAGTTGATTATTTCACAATTCACGCAGGTGTTCTTTTACGCTATGTACCCCTTACGGCGAACCGTGTGACGGGCATTGTATCCCGTGGTGGATCGATTATGGCGCAGTGGTGTTTATACCATCATCAAGAGAACTTCCTCTATACTCATTTTGAGGAAATATGTGAAATTATGAAAACTTATGATGTAGCCTTTTCATTAGGAGATGGCTTACGCCCAGGTTCAATCGCAGATGCTAACGATGAAGCGCAATTTGCAGAGCTTGAAACACTAGGTGAGCTAACGCAAATTGCATGGAAGCATGATGTCCAGGTAATGGTTGAGGGACCAGGTCACGTTCCGATGCACCTGATTAAAGAAAATATGGACAAGCAATTAGAGGTTTGTAAGGAAGCGCCATTCTACACATTAGGCCCATTGACAACAGATATTGCTCCGGGTTATGACCATATTACATCTGCTATTGGGGCGGCAATGATTGGTTGGTTTGGTACAGCAATGCTCTGCTATGTGACACCGAAGGAGCATCTAGGTTTACCTAATCGTGAGGATGTTCGAGTAGGGGTTATTACTTATAAAATTGCAGCACATGCTGCAGATTTGGCGAAAGGACATCCGGGTGCACAACAACGGGATGACGCCCTGTCAAAAGCGCGTTTTGAGTTCCGCTGGCGTGATCAATTTAACCTATCGCTCGATCCGGAACGTGCAGTAGAATATCACGATGAAACATTGCCAGCAGAGGGTGCCAAAACGGCGCATTTTTGCTCAATGTGTGGCCCTAAATTCTGTAGTATGAGAATTTCACAGGATATACGTAATTATGCTAAAGAAAAGGATTTAAATACAACAGAAGCAATCCACCAAGGCATGAGGGAAAAAGCAGAGGAGTTTAAAAAAACAGGTAGTCAAATTTATCAATAATGAAGTACAAGGCTTGTGTCGATCAACTAGACACAAGCCTTATTTATAATGATTCACTACCTCTAAAGTGGAGGTTAGCCGAATTAAAATTAATGTCTCTAGCAGATGCCACAAATTTGAAGCGGGCAGTTTGAATGAGTTTGGAAAATCGCAATTGATACATAAAAAAAGCTCCATGTGAATGATCAATTCACATGGAGTAAAAGTTGGATTTGGATATCAATAATAAGTGGAATATTAAACGTTTGTTGTTTGTTTTACGTATGGATTTGTAAGATCCATACCTTCTAATGAAAGACCCATCGCTTTTGCGACACCTTCACCATATGCTGGGTCAGCTAAATAGCAGTGAAGAATGTGACGACGTTTGATGAATTCTTCAACAGAAGCCATATCATTAGCTGTATTTTCGAATAGACGTTGTTTTTCTTCTACAGTCATTAGACGGAAAAGCTTACCTGGTTGCTCGAAGTAATTGTTATCGTCTTCACGGAAGTCATGAATACCTGCATGACCATCAATGCGTAACTCAGGTTCTTTATGGTCTAAATTATGCTCCCATTCACCATAGCTATTTGGTTCATAGCCTAATGTTGAACCAAGGTTGCCATCAAAACGCATAGCGCCATCACGGTGGAAAGTACGGAATGGACATTTTGGTGCGTTAACAGGAAGCGTATAGTGGTTTACGCCTAAACGGTAGCGTTGTGCATCCGCGTATGCAAAGATACGGCCTTGTAACATTTTGTCAGGTGAGAAGCTAATACCAGGAACGATGTTAGATGGTGCAAATGCAGCTTGTTCAACTTCTGCAAAGTAGTTGTCCGGATTTTTATTTAACTCAAACTCACCTACAGGAATTAATGGGAAGTCTTTCTTATACCATACTTTTGTTAAGTCAAATGGGTTGTAGGGCAGCTCACGAGCTTGCTCCTCTGTCATTACCTGAATATACATTTTCCATTTAGGGAAGTCGCCTTTTTCAATTGCTTCATATAAATCACGTTGTGAAGATTCACGGTCTTGACCGATTACCTCAGTTGCCTCAGCACCTGTTAAATTTTTAATGCCTTGCTCTGTACGGAAGTGGAATTTAACCCAAACACGCTCATTATCAGCATTGATAAAGCTATATGTGTGAGAACCAAAACCATGCATATTACGGTAACCAGTTGGAATACCACGGTCGGACATTACAATTGTCACCTGGTGAAGTGCTTCTGGTAATAGAGTCCAGAAATCCCAGTTAGAATTGGCATTTTTCATATTTGTACGTGGATCACGCTTTACCACGTGGTTTAAATCTGTAAAGTGTAATGGGTCGCGGAAGAAAAATACAGGCGTATTGTTCCCTACTAAATCCCAGTTACCTTCTTCTGTATAGAACTTAAGGGCAAAGCCACGAATATCGCGTTCTGCATCTGCTGCACCACGTTCACCAGCAACTGTGGAGAAACGTGCAAACATTTCTGTTTTCTTGCCGACTTCTGAGAAGATTTTAGCTTTAGTATATTGAGTAATATCATGCGTTACAGTAAAAGTACCAAATGCACCTGAACCTTTAGCGTGCATACGACGTTCAGGAATCACTTCACGATTGAAGTTTGCTAATTTTTCAACTAGCCATACATCTTGAAGTAAAAGAGGGCCACGTGGACCTGCTGACATAGAGTCATGGTTACTTACTACTGGAGCACCACCTGCTGTTGTAAAACGACGGCTACGATCATTTGCGTTTGTCATATTAGTTTACCTCCTGAAAAAAATGTAAGTCAAACTCTTCGTCTATAACTATAACAAATATAAAATAGAATTGCTAGTACATTATAATAATTATCGTTAAAGAATTTTTATATTAAAATACAAACTATAATTATATGCGCTGGATATCCCTTTTATGCATAATATTCATCTGAAATCTGGCTTTAAATAAACTAGATATGAAAAATAACGATAAAGTAAATGAAATGAAGTATAAGATTTGACGATATGCTAAAGAGCTTTTATTGAAAATGAAATTAACTAATTGAAAATTATTAAACTATTCTCTATTAGTTCTTTCGATATCGGTGTGGGGTCATACCGATATGTTGCTTAAACAGCTTAATAAAATAATTCGGGTCATCGAAACCGTTTAAATGAGCAATCTCACTAATTGCAAAATCTGTTTCGAGTAGCATTTTAATGGCATTTTGAATTCTAACTTGCTGTAAATATCGCTTAAATGGCAAGCCTTGTTTCTTCGAAAAAATTGTACTTAAATAATTGGGGCTGATGCCGAGCTTATGAGCAACAAAGGGAAGAGACAAGGAACTATCTTTAAATTGCTGATCAATAATTTCTAAAGCTAACTCAACATAATCGGCTCTTTTCTCCATACGGGCTTCCCGTGCTAATTCTATTAATCGCTGTGTGAAAGAAATAATGCCATTGAGAATCGTATAAAAAATAGGATGCTCAATAATTAAATGAAAAAGCTGGCGATAATTTTGTTCAATGACAGCTTTTTCATGTAATTTATATTTCAACATAAAGCGTCGAATTTGTGCTAAGACACTCGTCAGATGAATGCGTAGGTCATCTTGCTCGTAATATATGCCTTCATTAGAAAGTCGATATAAAAATGTTTTCACGGCTTCGAGGTTACCCTCCTCCAAACTGCTTATTAATAATTGTTGTTCTTCTGGCGTTAGTAAGGGATCGAAGGGCTGTGTTTCAAATTGTTTGCTGGCATAAAAAATATGGCCAAATCCTTCGTAAAAACTTTGATGGAGTGCGCGTTTTGTTAATGTATACATATTTTTAATGCTTGTAGCGGGTCCATCATATATCCCAATATTTAAAGAACTATTGCTAATCAAACGCCATTCTTTCATAAGTGTGCGTACATCCTTCTCCACCATTTTTATGTCTTGTGTTTGGAAAAGGCAGACGATTCTATTTGATAAAGGATAGGTTTTCATATGGAAGTGAATAGGTGTTTGTTGAAGCCAATTGTAAAGCTTGTTAAAGGTTTCGGTATGTTCAGGTTCAATCATTGTAAAGTGTATCCCAGTTTCAATAGAGTTAGATTTATTATCTAAAAATAAATGAGAATAAAAGGATTCATTTGCAGCCTCCTGCGTATAATCTGTGATTTGTGGTGAGCGCAGGGAAATAGCTGTAAGCTTTTGCTTTAATACTTCTAAATCAATGGGCTTCACAAACAAATGAGCTACCTGTAAATCAATGGCTTTCAATGCATTTTTAAATAATGGCTCTGTCGTCGTGGCTAAAATAGCACCGGAAAGTTTTTGTAGATCTCGATAAAGAGTAGTTAAGCGATTATTAGGGATTAAGTCGATATTTAACAGTACGGCATCAGGTTCAAATTGTTGAATGCTGTGAGGTACCTCTGAAATAATGGTGCACATTTCAATGAGGACATCACCCGGAAAATAGGTATGTAAAAACCACTTAATGCCTGCTAGTTCAGTGGGATCCCGATCGATTAATAACAGCTTCATAACATCTAACCTCGCTTAAAATATTCTAGTTTCGTATGAAAATACGATTATATTATTAAAAATAACATAGGAATCTGAAAAAAATCATGTTTTCTCTTTTAAAATTCTCTATATTCTGAAAAAAGTAGTTAGTACAATGTAAATAGAGTAATTGACCATCATTCAGCAGAAAACTCATTTGGAATGAAAACGCTTAAACGAAGTTGATTGCGGATGTTTTAGGTATTACGTCAAAATGAATTTTTACATAAGCCATAAAGGGAATAGGGGGATGTCATGTGAAGTCGATCATCGAGCTTGATGGCAATACATTAACAAGACAACAAATTGAGGAAATTGTTAAAGGGCATGCAACAGTTGCACTAGCTGCAGATAGTATAGAACGTATTCGTTTAAGTAGAGAGCGTATTGAAAAGCGTTTAGCAGAAGGGCAAACAATTTATGGTGTGAATACAGGGTTTGGCAAACTTAGCAATATAAAAATTGAGGAAGAAGATATTGAGCTATTACAACTGAATTTATTACGATCGGATGCTACGGGTGTTGGTCAGCCTTTTCCAACTGATGTTGTCCGTGCCATGATGGTTTTACGTGCTAATGCTTTAGCTCGAGGATTTTCAGGTATTTGTGAGGAAACTGTACAGCTATTACTGAATTTTATTAATAAAGGAGTTCACCCAATTGTCCCGTCACAGGGTTCGGTTGGAGCAAGTGGTGATTTAGCGCCATTATCGCACTTGGCTTTAGTGCTGGTGGGAGAAGGTAAGGCTGAATTTAATGGAGTAGTGATGAGCGGCAGTGAGGCACTACAGCAGGCAGGATTATCACCTGTTCGACTCCAAGCAAAAGAGGGGCTGGCACTTGTAAACGGTACACAAGCTATGACAGGTATCGGTGTCTTAACGGTTAATGAGGCTGAACGAATTGGGCTTGCGGCGGATATGGCTGCTAGTTTAACACTAGAAGCATTGAAAGGTATTACATCAGCGTTTGATCCTGCCCTTTTAGCAGTAAGGCCGCATCCAGAGTTGGAACTTGTTGGTGGTCGTATTCGTAAGTGGCTTGAGGGCAGCAAGCGAGTGACAAAGCAAGGAGAAATTCGTATGCAGGATGCTTATTCATTGCGCTGTATTCCACAAGTACATGGTGCTTCTTGGCAGTCATTCTTTTACGCAGAGAACCGAATACAAACAGAAATGAACGCTACAACCGATAACCCGATTGTTTTAGAAAGTGGTGAAGTATTATCAGGAGGCCATTTTCATGGTCAGCCAATTGCCTTAGCGATGGACTTTTTAAAAGTTGGTGTAAGCGAATGGGCTAATATTTCAGAACGTCGTACAGAACGAATGGTAAATCCGCAGTTAAATGAAGGGTTGCCACCATTTTTAGCGACAAACCCTGGAATTGAATGCGGACTGATGATTGCTCAATATACAGCAGCATCTATTGTCTCAGAAAACAAAGTGTTGGCGCATCCTTCCAGTGTAGATTCAATCCCTACATCAGGGAATCAGGAAGACCATGTGAGTATGGGGACAACTTCAGCTCGTCAAGTACGTCAGATTGTCCATAATGCTGCATTGGTTATAGCAATAGAAATGATTTGTGCTTCACAGGCTATTCATTTAGATAAAGCGGAAGAGCAATTATCACCAACCACACGGAAGTATTTAGAGAAAGTCCGTGAGTTCTGCCCGCCACTATTAGCAGATCAACCGATTGGAGACGAAATTGAGGCGTTGGCGAAATATTTATTAACAAGTGATGCTCTAGTAAAGGAGTATGTGTAATTTTTATTAAACAGCTTTCTGTTGTAAAGGCTGAGGCAAGGCTTGGTTTTCCGAGTCGCCTCTGCTTTGTGAGGGAGTATCTGCATCTAAGTCAGAATATTCAATTTTATTAAGAGTGGGTTGAATTTTTCATGCAACATTTCGCATTTTTATTATTTTAAAGGAGCGTGTTTTTATGGTATTTAAAACAGATATTCGTGCACCACGTGGAAATGAACTGACATGTAAGGGATGGACACAGGAAGCAGCAATGCGTATGCTGATGAACAATCTTGATCCTGAAGTAGCGGAGAATCCAGATGAGCTGATTGTTTATGGTGGCATAGGGAAGGCGGCTCGTAATTGGGAAAGCTATGAGCGAATTATTGCTTCTTTAAAAGAATTAGAGAATGATGAGACACTATTGATTCAATCTGGGAAGCCAGTAGCTGTATTTCGTACACATGAACATTCTCCACGTGTTTTAATTGCCAACTCCAACCTCGTACCTGCATGGGCTAATTGGGATCACTTCTATGAATTAGAAGATCGAGATTTAATGATGTATGGTCAAATGACTGCTGGTAGCTGGATTTATATAGGTGCACAAGGTATTTTACAAGGCACTTATTTATCATTTGTAGAAGCAGGGAAAAAAGTGTTCGGCACCGCAGATTTACGGGGTAAATTCATCCTAACAGGTGGTATGGGTGGTATGAGTGGTGCGCAGCCTTTAGCTGGGAAAATGGCAGGCGCTGTGATTCTAGTTGTAGAAGTAGATCGCGCCCGTATTGAACGTAAAATAAGAGAAGGTTATTGCGATTACATCGTGGAAACTGTGGATGAAGCGATTGCATTAGTCAATAAATTATGTGACCAGAAGGAGCCATCTTCGATTGGCCTTGTTGGTAACTGTGCAGACATCAATCGTGAACTGTTAGATCGAGGGATTATTCCAGACTTTGTAACAGATCAAACCTCTGCACATGACCCGATTAATGGCTATGTACCAAATGGCATGACATTTGAGGAAGCATTAGAACTTCGTAAATCAGATGTAAAAACATATGAGCGAAGAGCAAAAGAAACTATGGCAGAGCATGTTCGTACAATGCTAGAGTTCCAAGTGGCTGGAGCCGAAGTTTTTGATTATGGTAATAATATTCGCGCCTATGCGAAAGAGATGGGTGTAACAAATGCCTTTGATTTCCCAGGTTTTGTACCAGCTTATATTCGTCCATTGTTCTGTGAAGGGAAAGGGCCATTCCGCTGGGCAGCACTTTCAGGAGACCCTGAGGATATTTATAAAACTGATGCACTTGCAAAAGAGATGTTTGCAGAAGATGAAGGTCTTGTCAATTGGATCGATATGGCGCAAAAAATGGTTAAATGGCAAGGGTTACCTGCCCGTATTTGCTGGCTAGGCTATGGAGACCGTCATCGCTTTGCGTTAAAAGTAAATGAAATGGTAGCGAATGGTGAGTTATCAGCACCGATTGTCTTTGGTCGAGATCATCTCGATTCAGGTTCAGTGGCATCGCCAAATCGTGAAACAGAAGGAATGTTGGACGGTTCAGATGCAGTATCGGATTGGCCGATTTTAAATGCTCTTGTTAATACAGCGAGCGGTGCTAGCTGGGTAAGTGTCCATCATGGTGGCGGTGTAGGGATGGGCTATTCACAGCATGCAGGGCAAGTGTTAGTGGCAGACGGCACGAAGTTAGCGGCAGAGAAAATTGCTCGCGTGTTAATTTCGGATCCTGGAATGGGTGTTGCCCGCCACGCGGATGCAGGCTACGACATTGCTATTCAGACAGCTAAAAACAAAGGTGTGCATATACCAATGTTAAAGGGTGATGGAAAGTGACCATTTTAATCAAAAATGCCAATGAAGTGATTACATTAAAAAGTAATGTACAAGGACCACGCACGAAAGAGCAAATGCGAGAAATTGCGATAGTGGAGAATGGTAGTATCCTTATTGAGGGAGATCGTATTTTAGCTGTTGGGGCTTTTAAACAACTAGAAGTAGATTTCCCAGAACTAGTAAAGAAAGCTGATACGATTGATGCTTCTGGTAAGGTTGTTATGCCAGGTTTAGTGGACTGCCATACGCATCTAGTACATGGAGGAACGCGCGAACAAGAATTTAATATGCGACTTAATGGTTCTACCTACATGGAAATTATGAATGCGGGTGGTGGAATTCATGCCACAACAAAACGTACACGAGAAACTAGCTTTGATGATTTGTATGAAAAAACGATGCAGCACTTAGATGTGTTTTTAAAGCATGGTGTGACAACCGTTGAAGCAAAATCAGGCTACGGTTTGGATTGGGAAACGGAAAAGAAACAGCTTGAAGTAGCAAAAAAATTACAAGCAACACATGACATTGATGTCATTAGTACTTTTATGGGTGCGCATGCAGTACCGCGCGACTATAAGGGGCGTGAGGGTGAATTTGTGGATGTTGTCATTCATGATATGTTGCCTAAAGTTGTAGAGCTAGAACTGGCTGAATTTAATGATGTATTTTGTGAAAAAGGTGTCTTTACTCCAGAGCAATCTCAGCGCATTTTAGAGGCTGGGAAGGCCATCGGGTTAACACCGAAAATACATGCCGATGAAATCGAGCCTTATAATGGTGCTGAGCTTGCTGCGGAAGTAGGGGCCATTTCGGCAGAGCATTTGTTAGTTGCTTCTAATGAAGGTATTCAAAAAATGGCTGAAGCGGGTACAATTGCTGTATTGCTACCAGGGACAGCATTCTTTTTACGTGCACCGTTCGCTAGAGGTCGTCTAATGATTGATGAAGGAGTACCTGTAGCTATTTCAACAGACTTTAACCCAGGATCATCCCCGACAATGAGTCTACCATTTATTATGAATTTAGCTTGCATGCATATGGGCATGACATTGGAGGAAGTACTAACTGCAACGACGATTAATGCGGCATATGCGCTGAATCGAGGCGAACAAATAGGTTCCCTTGAAGCTGATAAAAAAGCTGATGTTATTATTCTAGATGTTGCTAACTACAAACAATTACAATACTTCTATGGCATGAACCATACAAATACAGTTATTAAAAATGGGCAAGTTGTTGTACAAAATGGAATTTTGCTGAAAGAACAATAAGTTATATGGGCATAAATAAGGCGTAGAAGCTTTGTTTATGCTTTTTTCTTGATTCAGTGGATGTCAGAGATTGAAGAGGAGCTTTTCGATCTTGCTTGAAAAAACTCACAGGGATGATTGATAAAGAGGTTGCAA
Organism: Lysinibacillus sp. ZYM-1; assembly: GCF_001308875.1. GTDB lineage: Bacteria > Bacillota > Bacilli > Bacillales_A > Planococcaceae > Lysinibacillus. The sequence goes on from NZ_KQ465118.1 coordinate 127,890, forward strand.
TTTATTCAATGACAGACTATAATTTAATTAAATAGTAATTAATGAATTACAAATTACTTAAACCTTGTGATGAATTGAAGGGGTTATATGATGACAAAATATCGTACCGAAGAAGAAGTGCTAGCACATTATGATTCTTCAAAATATAAAACGCCCGATGGATACACGGCTGATATTTCTGTTTTTACGATTACTTCAGAGAAAACAGAAGAAAAAGCACCACCAAAAATGAAGCTTAAAATTATGTTAATTAAGCGTGCTACTAAGGATGTTGAGGGCAATCCTAATATTGAAGGTGGGAAATGGGCACTTCCGGGTGGGTTTGTAGATGCGAATCAAAAGGAAACAGCCTATATCGCAGCTAAAAGAGAATTAAAAGAAGAAACAAATGTAGAGGGTCTACATGTTCAGCACTTTGGTGTTTACGATGAAATCGATCGAGATCCTCGCGGTTGGATGATTTCAAATGCATTCTATGCAATTGTACCTGAGAAGTATATTGAGCAACGACAAGCAAATGACGATGCCGAGGATGTAATGTTATTTGATATCGAAAATGTATTTACACTTCAGTTAGCCTTTGATCATCGTAGAATCATTACGGACGCGCTCGAATTTATTAAGAGAGATATGATACAAACAACAGTCGCTAAAAACTTTTTACCACAAGAGTTTACCTTATCTGAGTTACAACGGGTACTTCTGACAGTTGGAGAAGATCCCCGAATTGCTAACGATTCTGTATTCTTTACTAAAGCTCCTAAATTACCTTTTATCGAAAAAGTAGTGGATGAGGAAGGAAAACCGAAGAAAACAAAACGAAATTCGTTTAGGCCTTCACAATTGTATACATTTAATGATTTTGAAGTAGTAGAATCGATTTACCATTAGGAAAGATCCGTCTTTCCTGATTATTTTAAAGTAAAGTAATTTGTAATTTAAACATTACTAATTAAAAATGGAGTGATAAACAATGAAAAAGAGAGCATTAATTAATATTGATTACACAGTTGATTTTGTTGCAACAGATGGAGCTTTAACTTGTGGATTACCAGGACAACAACTTGAGCAGGCAAATGTAAATTTAACAAGGGAATTTATATCGAATGGTGAGTTTACAGTATTGGCTATAGATGTTCATGAGCAAGGTGATGTTTATCATCCTGAAACAAAACTATTTCCACCACATAATATTCGCCATACAAAAGGCAGGGATTTATATGGTGCCTTAAAAACATTGTACGAAGCTAATAAAGAGCAGGAACATGTCTATTTTCTAGATAAAACCCGCTACTCTGCCTTCGCAGGGACAGATTTAGAGTTAAAATTGCATGAAAGAGGAATTACAGAGCTTCATTTAATCGGAGTTTGTACAGATATCTGTGTTCTTCATACTGCAGTGGATGCTTATAATAAAGGGTTCGATATTGTCATTCATAAAAACGCTGTCGCATCTTTTAATCAAACAGGACATGAGTGGGCTTTAAGTCATTTCGAGCATACACTTGGTGCCACTGTTATTTGACATTAAAGAATGGAGGGAACAACTTGAAATATGCAGATGATAGCTTCATGTTACACACAGATTTATACCAAATAAATATGGTTCAGACTTATTGGAAAGACGGTGTTCATCAACGGAAGGCTGTTTTTGAGCTATATTTTAGAAAACTTCCATTTGGCAATGGTTATGCAATATTCGCTGGCTTAAAAAAAGTAATTGAGTTTATCAATAACTTTGGATTTTCTCAAAGTGATATTGAATATTTACGCGAAGAAGGGGAATATCCAGAGGAATTTCTTCAATATCTACAGCAACTTAAGTTTACAGGAACTATAAGTGGTATGAGGGAAGGAGAACTCGTTTTCGCCAATGAGCCTATCTTACGAATCGAAGCACCATTGGCAGAGGCTCAATTAATTGAAACGCCTTTGTTGAATATTGTGAATTACCAAACGTTGATCGCAACGAAAGCTTCGCGTATTAAAGAAGTGACAGGTGAGGATGTTGTGATGGAGTTTGGTACACGTCGTGCTCATGAATTTGATGCTGCTATTTGGGGAACCCGTGCTGCTTATATCGGTGGCTTTTCCGCAACAAGTAATGTACGTGCAGGAAAATTATTTGGTATTCCAGTATCAGGAACACATGCGCACGCTTTGATTCAAACCTACAGGGACGAATATATTGCGTTTAAAAAATATGCAGATGCACATAAAGACTGTGTATTCTTAGTGGATACTTATGATACGTTACGCTCAGGTGTTCCGAATGCCATCCGTGTAGCGAAGGAGTTGGGAGATCGAATTAATTTTATTGGTATCCGTTTAGATAGTGGTGATTTAGCCTATCTTTCAAAAGTGGCAAGGAAAATGCTAGATGACGCAGGTTTTACGGAAGCAAAAATTATGGCATCCAATGATTTAGACGAATATACTATTATGCATTTAAAGTCGCAAGGGGCACAAATTGATGCATGGGGAATTGGTACGAAGCTGATTACAGCCTATGATCAAGCAGCACTTGGTGGAGTATACAAGTTAGTCTCTATTGAAAATGAAAGTGGAGAAATGGTTGATACTATTAAAATTTCAGCAAATCCTGAAAAAGTAACAACTCCCGGGCGTAAACGTGTCTACCGTATTGTTAATAATGAGAATGGTCATGCTGAAGGTGACTATATCGCCCTTGATGAGGAAAACATCCAGAAAATAGAACGATTAAAAATGTTTCACCCTGTTCATACGTATATAAGTAAATTTGTTACGAACTTTACGGCGATAGAGTTACATGAAAGTATTGTAGAAAACGGGAAAGTTGTATTTGAGGAACCTACTATTCAAGAAACACAAACATATGCGAAGGAAAATTTAAAACTTTTATGGTGTGAGTACAAACGAACGATGAATCCAGAAGAGTATCCAGTTGATTTAAGTCGGGCTTGTTGGGATAACAAGATGGCCATCATTCAGGCCGTAAAAGAAAAAATTTCGAAGAAGATGAATAATAGATAGAAAATGACAGGAGGAAGATACGATGGCGAGAATAGGTATTTATGGTTCATCCTTTGATCCTATTACCAATGTCCATCTTTGGACTGCTAGTACGGTTGCGCACCGCTGTAAATTAGATAAGGTCATATTTTTACCCTGTTCGAATAAGCGAAAAGATAAAACTATCAAAACAGAGGATAGGCATCGGTGGAATATGCTACAGTTTGCAATTGCGAAGGACGATCGGTTTATTGCGGATTCCTATGAGATGGTTCAAGAGGGATGGAATATCTACACTTATGACACTATGAAATACTTTAGGGAAAAACACCCGGAAGATGAAATCTATTTTATTATGGGTGCAGATTTATTGGTAGACATTGGGGCCGGATTATGGAAGAAGGGTGACGCGTTAGTTGCTGAAAATAAATTCATTGTAATGGCAAGGCATGGGGTAGATATGTTATCAACAATTAGTCGCTCGCCAATCTTAAGAAATAATGATGATGGTAGATTTCATCTTATCGATAAGGGGTTAGCCATGGAAATTAGCTCTACTTATATTCGGGAAGAATTTGCAATGGGTGGAGAGCCAAGATATCTCTTGCCTAATGCTTGTTATGACTATATTAAAGAACATCATCTATATCAAAATTAAAAATAAGTGTGGTTGCGTACCACGCTTATTTTAATTTTGAAAAGATGGTGAATTTTATCATATATAGTCCTTCATAAGCTATAATAAAAATAGCAATGTTGACACCTCTTTACTGTCGATTCAATAATTTTGATGATTAATGTTAGAAAGGAATTCATGGATGTGCAACTTACATTAACATTTCTTATTTTAGGAGCAACAATTTTCGCATTTGTGACCAATCGAATCCGAGCAGATCTTGTAGCGATTGTGTCACTTCTGGCATTTATTATTACGGATATTCTAACGCCCGCAGAGGCATTAGCTGGATTTTCGAACTCTGTAGTTTTAATGATTGCAGGGCTTTTTGTTGTGGGTGCAGGAATTTTACGTACAGGTCTTGCCGGAATGGCAGGACAGCTATTACTTAAATGGTCGGGCAATAGTGAGTTGAAATTATTTGTATTATTGCTCATTATTGTAGGATCTGTCGGTGCCTTTATGAGTAATACGGGTACCGTGGCATTAATGATGCCAATAGTTGTGAGTATAGCGATTAGCATGAAAGTCAGCCCTTCTAAATTTCTATTACCACTCTCATACGTAGCCAGTCTATCCGGTCTTATGACATTGATTGCGTCTCCAACCAATTTAATTGTTAGTCAATTATTGGTTGATAGGGGATATAGCAAACTTGGATTTTTTGAAATAACGCCAATTGGTATCGTCGGTATGATTGCAGGAATAATCTATTTAGTGCTTGTACGCAATATTTTGTTGCCAAAGGATCAACACCGTGCTCAAACAAATGAAGGTTATAAACTCTCACCAAAGAAAATCATTAAGCAATATGATTTAAATAATCGACTATTTAAAATCTCTGTTCCAGAAGAATCACCGATTATTGAAACATCGTTAGCAGAGTTAAAGCTGCCAGCAAAGTACATGCTCTGTATGATGAAAATTCATCGCAAGTCACAAGAGGGCATTAATTTACTGCCAATGACTTATCAAGAAATGGCAGGTCCAACAAGTGTGATTCATGCTAAGGACGAGCTGTATGTGCAAGGAGAAGAAGAGGACGTTCGCCACTTTGTTGAGGATTACCATCTTGAGATGCAAGGGTTAGTAGAAGGAGAAGCTGATGAATTGGTTTCGAAACATCTTGGTATTGCAGAAGTATTACTTACACCAAACTCAAGCTTTATCAATGAGACGATCAGCTCGTTAGGCTTTAGAGAAAAATACAACCTAAATATTATTGGCATTAATCGAAAAGGTGGTTATAAACTCCAAGATATGGTTTCGCATAAGTTGAAATTTGGAGATGCTATTTTGGTGCAGGGTGCTTGGGATGAAATTCTTTTATTAGCAAGAGAGACTCAGGATGTCGTGGTTGTCGGTCAACCTAAGGAACACGCGAGTGTAGCAGCTGCCACAGGGAAAGCTGGTATTGCGGGTATTATTATGCTGTTTATGATCATGTTAATGGCATTCGAAATTTTCCCTGCTGTTATTTCAGTAATGATTGGTGCGGTTTTAATGATATTAACAGGTTGTTTACGGAACATGGAAGATGCGTATAGCAATATGAATTTTGAAAGTATAGTGCTAGTGGCTGCAATGCTACCAATGGCGACAGCGTTAGAAAAAACAGGAGGCATGGCTATATTATCCGATGGTATTATCAAAGCACTTGGTGATTATGGTCCCTATGGTGTACTCATAGGTGTTTATATTTTAACAGCTGTCTTTGGGCAATTTATTAGTAATACGGCAACGGCTGTATTGTTTGCACCGATAGCCATGAGTGCCGCAATAGCAATGGAGGTTAGTCCCACAACATTTATGATTGCAGTAGCAGTAGCGGCAAGCATGGCATTTGCCACACCAATTGCTTCCCCGACTAATGCGCTTGTAATGACAGCTGGGGGCTACAAATTTATGGATTTCGTAAGAATAGGGATTCCATTACAAATTGTTATGTTTATTGTCATGATGATAGCTATCCCATTCTTTTTCCCATTTTAAAACTCGGTTTAATGCCGAGTTTTTTTGTTCAGTTTTTTTCTGAAAAAATCTATTAAATTTTTATTGTAGAATATGATAAAATTATATTTTGAATAGCGGTATAACATTGACATAAAGGGTGAAAATATCATTTGTAGTCAAAAATATATTTTGATTATTAATATAGGAAGTAATACTACGTCGAGAAAAAAGTTAAACTTTTTTTAGGAAAAGTGTTGACCTTTTAAAATTAAGCGTGTAGTATTATACAAGTCGCCACGGTGACACGCTAAAACAAAGCAAAACATGAACCTTGAAAACTGAACAAGCAAAACGTAATCAATAAAGTTTTTAGTAGCTAGCCTCGCTAGTGAACAAAACAAAATTTTGGACATCAAAATTGATGCCAGCAAAACAATTTGAGCTTATCAAATTTCTTTTATGGAGAGTTTGATCCTGGCTCAGGACGAACGCTG
>NZ_KQ465119.1 GCF_001308875.1 Lysinibacillus sp. ZYM-1
AAACAGAGGTATATGATGTTGAATCACAATAAAGATGTTACATTATGTATTTTATGTTTAAAATGAATTTTTCTTATTCCATTAAAGCGCGCTTTTCCGTAATTGAAGTGACCCCAAAAAGTTAAACACTATATTAAGTTAAGCAGCTATGCAGGATTGAATTCGGTATTGTACCGGACTCAATCCTTTTAATTTTCCTTTGATACGATTGTGATTGTAGTATTCGATATACAGTTCAAGCTCACGCTTGAAGTGAACCATACTCTCAAATTCTTGTATATATAATAACTCAGATTTTAATAAACCAAAAAAGTTCTCAATTACTGCATTATCTAAACAGTTGCCTTTACGAGACATGCTTTGGCTAATACCCTGCTGTTTTAAGGTGTAAGAGTATTGTTTCATTTGATAATGCCAACCTTGATCCGAATGTAAGACAGGGGCATCTCCTTCGGATAAGCAGTTAAAAGCTTTGTCTAACATTTTCGAAACAAGTTCATATGTAGGACGGTTTTAAATATTATAGGCGATAATTTCACCATTAAATAAGTCTAGTACAGGGGAAAGATATAACTTCTCGCCAAATAAATGAAATTCAGTTACGTCCGTTACCCACTTTTCATTTGGTTTTGTGGCACCGAAATCACGTTTAAGAATGTTTGGCACAATTTTACCTATCTTGCCTTTATAAGAACGGTATTTTTTCATACGTACAAGCGATTTTAAACCCAATTTTTTCATTAGCTGTTGAACTTTTATGATTGATCAGGAAGCCTTGATTACGTAATTCTAACGTTATTCGGCGATAACCATATCTTCCCTTATGGTCGTGAAAGATAGTAGAAATCAACGATTTCATTTCGGCATATTTATCAGGTTGGTCAAAGCGACTTGTCCAGTAATAATAAGTACTACGTTTTATGCCAGTTAACTTTATTAACTCTTTTACGCTAAATTGATTCCTTAGTTCATAGACTACTTTCGCCTTGTCTTTCGTTGTAATGTTTCCTTTTCTTGAACTAAGGCATTCAACTTTTTTAGAAAGGCATTCTCCATACGTAAACGCTCATTCTCTGCTTGTAATGCCTCTAAAGAACCTTCTTCGAAGATTCGATTCTTAGCTTTTTTTGGGTTATCCTTCTTCAACTTTGTATGCCCCTTTTTCTTAAGAAATAGGGAGTCTACACTTTCATTTCCAATACTAATGCGCCATTTTCTAATTGTACCTGGAGTAGGTAAATTAAAATGTAGTGCAGCCTCGAAAGAAGACAACCCATTCTCGTTCATATAATTGAGTATGTATAGTTTATCTTCAAAAGTATAACGTGTATAGCTCTTTTTAAGAGATTCTGGTCCATGGAAATGATATTTTTCAATCCAAAAATTAAGCATTTCAGTAGTAGTTAAATTGAGTGATTTAGCAATTGAAGTAAGGCTTTCATCACCGTTTTCAAAACGAGTAATCGCATCTATTTTCTGTTCAAGAGTAATTCCTGCCATAAAAAAGGCACCTCCAAATGTTAGAGTCGTGTCTAACATTTGGGGTGCAGATCAAAGCACGGAGAGTGCCTTTTAGATTAATTAGAGTTCGAAACTATCAATATTTATTTTAGGTTGTTGATTATCCTTGTATGAAAAAGTCTTTCAGTTGATATTTATATGCTATTAGAACTTTTTGAAGTTATATTATTTACTAAATTTCAATTTATAATTGACCGAATTTTATAATTGTTGTAAAATCTCTGGTATACCACATACCACGGGAGGGTGGCCGATGAAAAAAATAGAAACAGGTATGGCACTCAGAGATATAGCTTTTAAGGAAATTAAGAAATCCATTTTGAACTATGAACTATTGCCAGGGCAAGCAATATATGAAAGAGAACTTAGTGAAAAGTTAGGAATAAGTAGAACTCCTGTAAGAGAATCTCTGTCGTTGCTAGAAAGGGAAAAATGGATAATTTCAAAACCACGAGTTGGTACGTTTATTAAAGAAATTACAGAAGAAGATGTCATTGAAGTAATGGAAATAAGGATGATTTTTGACCGTTTTGCACTTGAGAAAATATGTGGAACTATTACTTTAGAACAAATAAATGTTTTAGAGAAGTATGTCAAAGAACAAGAAAATAATAGAACAGATCAGCAAAAATTTATTGAGTTGGATAAGGAGTTCCATGCTCAAATCGTTTCATTAACTAAAAATGAGCAAATAGAAAAGTGGTTTGAGGAAATTGGAGATAAGATAAGATGGTTTGGGTTAAAAGCTATAACTGAAAAATCACGCATTGAAGAAACAATTAGTGAACATAAAGAAATTATAAAAGCTTTAAAATCACAAGATATAAATCAACTATTATTAGCATCAAATAGCCATGTGGAAAATACGAAAAAAGAAGTTATTAATCAATTAAGGAGCAATTTAAATGAAGAAAATAATTAATTTACACCTTATCAATGGTGAGGTGAGAAAACATGAAATTGACATTAATAAAGTAATTGTTGTGGGTTATGGTGGAAGAAATATCGATAAAATCCAAGAACACATAGATGAATTAAAAGAATTGGGAATTGCACCTCCACCAAGTGTTCCTATGATATATCCACAAAACATAGAACAACTTAACTTTTCTAATGAATGTCACGGTAGCAAATTTTCTTCTGGAGAGGCTGAATATGTATTATTTCATGATGGACAAGAATGGTTGTTTACCCTAGGCAGTGATCATACTGATAGAGAAGTAGAAAAAGAAAATATTTTAAAGTCTAAATTAATATGTGATAAACCACTAGCATCCGATTTTTGGAGACTGAAGGATTTAATAGAAGACTGGGATACTATTATTTTACGTTCCTATGTTACTTCTAATAGTGAAAGGCTTTTATATCAAGAAGACACTTTAGAAGCACTTTTAGAAGTGGATACTTTATTAGAAAAACTGAACAAGTTAGGGGAGATAGATTTAGAAAATACAGTTATTTATTCAGGTACTGTACCTACAAAAAATGGTTTTGTTTTTGGTGAAAAATTTGAATATGAAGTCGAACAGCCGAAGCTAAACAGGAAAATAAAACATCATTATTCTATTGTCAATTAAGTAAGGGGGGAGCTTTTTTGAAAGAAAAACCAACAAAGGTTAGATGGGGACTAGCATTCTTTTTCTTTATCATCGGTGTAATCGCTTACATGGATAGATCAAACATATCAATAATAGCAAAACCGATGATGGATGATTTGGGTTTAGATAAAGTTCAGTTCGGGATGCTTGCATCATTATTCTCATTAGGTTACGCGTTAGTTCAAATTCCGGCAGGTCTATTGGCAGAAAAATTTGGCCCAAGAAAAATGGTCACTTTTGCATTAGTATGGTGGTCAGTATTTACTGGTTTAACTGGTTTAGTTAAATCTCACGGTCTATTGTATGCAGTGAGATTCTTATTTGGAGTAGGAGAAGGACCAATGTTTCCGGCAAACGCCGTATTCAATACAAATTGGTTTAGACGAGATGAAAAGGCAAGAGCATCTAGTGCTTTATTAGCAGGTTCCTATTTTGGACCCGTTATAGCCCCTATCGTCACGGTTTATATCTATCAATATTTTGGTTGGCAAGCTGTATTTTACATTTTTGGGTTGTTAGGAATTATTATAGCAGCCGTATGGTGGGTTATAGCTAGAGACTATCCTGAAATTCATAAATTGGTTAACGAAAAGGAAAAAGAATATATACTAGAAGGCAGAGAAATTGTTAATACGACTAAAGCTAGAGCACCTTGGAATACATTTTTGAAAAATTATAGATTTTGGGCAATAGGTTTGCAATATTTTGTTGTTTTGTATATCATTACGTTCTTTTTAGTTTGGTTACCTACCTACTTACTAGAAGACAGAGGATTTTCATTAAGTAAAATGGGATTTGCTGCGAGCCTACCTTGGCTAGCAATATTGATAACTGTAATGACTGGTGGTATTCTTTCTGACTACTTAGTACGTAAAGGTTTTTCAAAGCAAATATCAAGATCCTCTTTAGCTATATCAGGTTTAATAGTATTTATTATTTCAATGTACTTTGCTGTTATGACAGTATCGCCTTATATGAATGTTTTTTGGCTATCATTATGCTTGGGTTCACTAGGATTTACAGTGGTGTGTTCATGGGCGTCTGCTACAGACCTAGGAAGAAACTTTTCAGGATCTGTCTCGGGTTGGATGAATTTGTGGGGAAATTTAGGAGCATTTGTATCACCATTGTTATGTGGTTGGTTAGCAGAAAAGTTTGGCTGGAATATCACATTAGGGGTGACTGTAATTCCTGTATTCATTGCAGCTATCTTATGGTTGTTAGTGAAACCAGATACTTCATTACTAAATACACTTGAGGAGTGAGCAATATGAATTACTTAGTATTTCAAATGGAACTAGAAGTAGGAAACCCAGAAAAGAATAGAAATATCATTGAACAGTGGTTAGAAGCTAACTACTATGATGACTTAGATATTGTAGTTCTACCAGAAATGTGGTCGACGGGCTATGCATTGAAAGAATTAAAAGAAATATGCAGAGTGGATGGCAATCAATCTATTGAATTTTTACAATTACTTGCTAAAAAGTTTAATGTAAATTTGGTGGGTGGCTCGATTGCTTTTTTAGAAGGTCAAGACATCTTTAATCGAGCGATTATTGTAAATCGACTGGGTGAGATTGTTCATACATATGACAAGATGCACCTTGTTCCAATGTTAGATGAGCCAGAGTTTTTAACAGGTGGGCTTAATCAAGTTGAAGTATTTGAGCTTGAAGGTGTGAAGATGGGCGTAATAATTTGCTACGATCTAAGATTTCCTGAAATTATACGTGATTTAGCATTACAAGGTATTCAAGTACTCCACATCGTAGCAGAGTGGCCATTAGTAAGAGAAACACATTGGAATACCTTACTTCGTGCACGCGCAATTGAGAACCAAATGTATGTTGTTGCATCAAATGTAACCGGGACAAAGTTAGGTGTAGAATTCGCAGGTTGCTCTCAAATTATAGACCCTTGGGGAGACATTGTTCAAAAATTAGATCAAGAAGTTGGCGAATTAAAAGCAACTTTAAATTTAGAGACAGTCCCGCAAGTCAGAAATGATGTGCCGATCTTTAGTAGTCGTGTACCATCACTTTATAGGTCCAACCAAAGATACTTCTTAGACAAGATAGAGAAAATATTGAGACCTGAAATTGAATTCACAGACTATAAGAAATTTAAACTTGAACCAATTGAAGGGTTGGTAAAAGGGCTGTCACAAAGGGTAATTTCAGAGAATTCGTTAACACAGGAAATGGTTCGTATTTTGGAGTTCGCCCCCGGTACAGACACGACGCCTAATGGTGTTCAAATACATCATTATTGGGAAGAGTTATATGTCATTGAAGGGTCTGTCATAGATTTAACTTTAAATAAGGTTTTCACTGCGGGAATGGTGGCTTCACGTCCACCTGGTATGAAACATGGTCCATGGAAGTCAACGGAAGGTTGCGTAATGTTTGAAGTACGATACAATCGATAAAGATTAATTAAATAATAATTCCTATAATCTGTTTATTGAACTGACCCAAAATACGAGATAAATAAAAACACCTTTCGTTGGATACCAAGAAATCAACGTTGAAGGTGTTTTTCTTATGTGAAAAAGGGTGAACCTTAATTTAAAGGTTTCCCCATATTTTCTTTCTAAAATCAACATTAGAGTTTTACAAAGCCAATAATTTGAGAAATAGACATTTTGTTTATTCGGAACAATATTCTTTATCTCAAACTAAATAATTCGTTTGTACGCTTCTATCGTAGCAAAATGCATGCCTTCATGATATAAACAAAAACTGAGTAATTCTTCAATGGTTGTTAAAGTAAAGACCTGTTGACGTAGTAAATGGCTTCTCTAAAACTTCTTTTAACCGAAATTCCAATGTTTGTTCGATCCTGTCTAGTTGCTCCTCCAATAATTGTATTAGTTCTTTAATCGTTGGTAATACTTTTTCTCCACAATCAGTTGGTTTAGTACCAGTACTAAATAAATCAGAAAAGCAAGGGTTGAATGTTATTAATTGTACTTTCCAAGCTAACTTTAAAGGGATTCAAGAGAAACTCTTTTGACAATACATCATAAAAGAGCATTATGGATGTGTAAACAAATAAAAAACTAGGTACATTCGATTATTACTTTTAGCTCTCATGATTAACCAATAGGATTATTAGTGATTCAATCGTTTCTATATTTCTGGAAAAATTTTTTATTAGATCGTAATTGCTAAAAGTATTTTTAAAAACAGGACAAGTGTCCTTTTTTATCTTTTGAAAGGGTAATAAAATTCTCAATAGTAGGTGATATGATGAGCAAAATGATATTAGATCAATTCATTGATAAACATGATTGGTTACAAGAGATGTGTAGGAACATGCCAGAGGATATTAAATTGCATTGGAAAATTAGAAATTACAAAATTGGAGAACAGGTGTGCGAGCAGGACATGGAGGTTACGCATTTTTATATTTTGGTTACTGGTGAATTGGCCGTGGAAAGACAATTCACAGATGGCAATGCATATACTTTGTCGACAATGCAGCCTGGATTTGTAGTTGGTGACATAGAGATTTCTCTGAACATGCATTTTATCAATCGAGTTTACGCCATTCAACAATCTACTGTACTACTTATTGAAACAAAAATTTATAAAAACTGGGTTATGAACGACCCGTATTTTTTGAGAAGAATCAATTACCAGTTAGCAAAAAAACTATATGTAGCTGGTCAAAAAACGATTTCAAGTAATTTTCACACAGTTCGTAAAAAAATTCTTGTCTATTTCTACGATTTTTTCCAGTCATTCAGTTCCATAGCACAAGATTCCTATGTACTAGTAGTTTCTCGTGAAGATATTGCTAAGCATTTAGGTGTATCAGTCAGAAGTATAAACAGGGTCATTAAGGATTTGAAAGATAAAAAAATTGTAAGTGTAAAACATAAACGTCTTATTTTTAATGAGTATAGTCGGAAACAAATTTCGCAAGAACTAGCAGAATAGGCTGCAATATTAAACTACAGGCACAAGTTTTAACAAAAAAATATTAGATATTAAAAGGAGCGAGAATTTAAATGATTAATGAAAATACGATTACTGAAATGATAGCTACAGGCAAAAAGTCGATTTATTGGACTGAAATTAATATGAACTTGCTTCAAGAAATTAAAGAAAGCTTTCTTAAGACAAAACCTTTACAAGGTTTAACAATTGGCATGTGCTTACATGTGGAACCAAAAACAGCAGTTTTGTGTAAAACCCTTAAAGCTGGTGGTGCCAATGTTATTATAACTGGCAGTCCTGGAACCACAAAGGACGATGTGGCGGCAGCGATGGCGGACGAAGGTATCAAGGTTTACGGTCAAAGAAGCGATGGCCGAGAGGAACATTTACAAAATATTCAAAGTGTATTAAAACACCATCCTCAGATTTTAATGGATAATGGTGCTGATTTAACAAGAGAGTATATTAAGCATTATAATGCCGAAGGACTGATCGGTTGTACAGAGGAAACCACGACGGGAGCAAATCTCTTGCGAGAGGATTTAAAAGGGAAATTTCCTGTTCCCATCATTGTTATTAACGATAGTCCATTAAAACAAGTTATTGAGAACGAACATGGTGTTGGTCAAACAATCGTTCAAGGCTTTATGCGAACGACTAACTTAATCGTACCAACAAAACGATTCGTAGTTATAGGATATGGAACTTGTGGCCGTGGTGTTGCTAGATATTTACGAAGTCTTGGAGCACAGGTAACAGTGGTCGATCAGAATCCAATTGCGGGTTTAGAGGCAGCTTTGGATGGATTAAGAGTTGCTCGTTTGGAGGATACATTGGCATACGGACAAGTATTTATCACTGTTACGGGACGTCCTAACATTATTTTAAAAGAACATATCGATAAGATGAACGACGGTGCCATTCTTGCGAACGCAGGACATTTCTCATGGGAAATTGATTTGGAATATTTAGAAAGTGAAGCTGATACAATTGATAGACTAAGCCCTGATATCGAACAGTTTACGATGAAGGACGGTCGTCGAGTTATGTTACTCACTAAGGGTGAGATGTTGAACCTGGCTCAAGAAGGTGGAGGCGGAAATCCTGTGGAAACGATGGATTTAGGGTTTGCTTTACAGGCGTCTTCTGTATTGTATTTGGTAAAACAGCACGCTCAAATGGCAACAGGGCCACAGCCAGTTCCTCACGAGGTGAACATCAAAGTGGCCAGTAACATGTTAAAACAGTTAAGTCTTCCATTGTAAAATAAAGCATATATCCATTTTATAGCATCGACTTAGTTTAATATTTTTCTAAAAAAACTTATAATCAATATAGAACATCAAAAAAATTAAGGAAGAATGAAAGCTGTTCTGATTTTATCACCTTAAAGTAAACATTGTTAAATAGGCTACAGTATTATGTAGTTAAGATTGGACACAAATAACCATTAAAAGAATAGACAAATAGGAGCGATTAAAGTGAAAAAAGCCAATCTTTGTTTTATAGGTGCAGGTTTTCATGCATCTACAAATATTTATCCTTCTGCTATAGAAGCAGGAGCGGAAATACAAGCTATTTCGACACGAAATATCGATCGTTCTAAAGCTGCTCTTCAACGCTTTGGAAGTAATGGTACACCCTATGATGACTATAAAAAGATGTTAGAAAATGAAGACTGCGACGGAATTGTTGTGGTTGCTCAGCCTGAAGATCATCCTTCTCTAGTGTTAGATTGTATCAAAGCTGGGAAAAATGTATTTGTAGATAAACCTCTTGGGATGAGTGCTGAAGAAGCTGCTGAAATTGCAGATGCTGCTGAAGAAGCAGGTGTAGCATTAATGGTTGGATTTATGAAACGCTATGCTCCTTGTTACACAAAGTTAAAAGAGTTAATTACAGATGGCAAACTGGGTACTGCGCGTTCATTTCAAGCAAGATTTGCAGTGAACAGTACACCATTTTGCAAAAATGAAGAACAATTTATGAAGTTTGCTGCTATACATATTGTTGATCTTGTACGTTATTTGTTTGGTGAAATTGTACAAGTAACAGGTTTTAAAAATAATGACAATGAGTGTATCTCTCAGAGTATTTCATTAAAGTTTGAAAATGGTGTCGTTGGTAGTCTTTATTTTACAGGAATGACGGCTTGGTCGCGTGAAAGTGAAAATATGCTTGTAACGTTTGATAGCGGATTTGTTTTTGCAGATGAAGTTAATACACTTACAATTCATAAATCACAAACATTTGATAAACTACCATGGAAATCTCTTGAAGAAGCAGACACTGTATTTACACCATCTGCATCACCTATGTCTGGAACCTATAGAGACCTTTATTTACGCGGTTTTGTTGGAGAAATGGCTCATTTTATAGATTGTTGTAAAAATGGTAAAAAGCCAATTTCAAATGGACGTGATAATGTTAATACAATGGCACTCTGCGATCTTATTCTGTCTAAGTTGTTGTAGGAACCCTATTATGGGTGTTTTTGACCTTTCACTCGAAAAGGAGAAATAAGAAAAAGAAGCAAGTTTCCCTTTTTGGGACTGCCCCCAACAGTATAGACAATAATAAAAGCATCTTCGATTGAATAAGGGTTTAGATACCTAAACTTCAATTAGGAGGTGTTTTTTCAATGAGTACAAGAGTGAGTTATCCATATGAAATAAGAATGAAAGCCATTGAGATGCGACTAGCAGGTATATCAATGAAACAGGTTTTAAATGAATTAAATATACGGCATAGAACACAGGTGGAAACATAGATGCGTTTGTATAAAAAATGGAGAAACACAACCTGTAGGTAAATAATATACGTTCCATAAAGGTCTTGAATATGAGAGTGAACAAGCAAAATTGGAAGCTGAACATCCTTGTTAACACTTTCAATTTTTTCGTAGGTATTACCAAAATAGTGGTATACAGAACTATAGATTCAGGTGATCAAGGTAACTAACCGTGGTGTAGCAACTACTGATGAAAAAGTGTATAATTTATATAAATAATCCTTATATTGGTTATGTAGACGTATATGCATCTCTAACATAAGGAAATCATCGTTGAGGGGTATAAGAATGAGGATTAGAACCATCATCATAACATTATTAACTTGTTCATTGATCTTGCCTTTTAGTCAAACTGCTCAAGCAGCAAATCTTAGTGAACATTATTATGACATTACAGATAATGATCTTAATAACAGTATCATTATGTCGCCTGAAAGCTCAAAGGCATTTGTAAATGGTGATCTGGTTTCAGCAGTACAGCCAATTGTAAAAGATGGAAGAACCTTAGTACCACTTCGATTTATATCCGAAGGGTTTGGTGCAAAAGTAGATTTCGACGTTAAAAATAATACTATAACTATTAAATATTCTGATAAATCAATAACCTTGAAAATAGGGACCAAGGCTATTTATGTTAATGGTCAACATATTCAAATGGACGTTGCTACAAACCTTTATAATAATTCAACCTATATTCCTTTAAGATATATTGGTGAGGCTTTTAATAAAAAAGTAGTATATTTAAAGAATGAAGACATACAACCATATAGTTTGATTATTATAAGGAATATAAATGCTCCAGAGCTTGAAAATCTTAAACTTTTACGTATTTGTGAATGGCTATTTCAAGGGAAATCAATTGTCTATAGTGATCGTTTTATGGCAGTGATCAAAGAAAAAGGTCAATTATTCTTTAGTAATTATTATTCTGATTTCGAACCCTTTGTTTATCAGGAATTTGTTGAGGACAAAAATATCGTTAAATTAGGGGATATATGGTTTAAAACAGATAGGGGCAATTTTTATTTGAACTACGCTTATGCGACTACAAGAGAATTTATTTTATATTATGTGGATGGACAAGCTATTACAAGAGTAGCCATTGAAAAAGCACCGATTAAGGCTGTGAAAGCTTATCAGAATAATGTATATTATCTAACAAGGTATGAGCGAGGTATAGCAAATCCTCATGAAACGAGTAACTTAAAATATGCAACACTAAAAAATGGGCATTGGGTTTCTGATTATTTAGGCATGCCTGGATTTTATTATGGTTTTGATACTTTAGGTAATTCATATAACTGGAAAATAGATGATAAAG
Source organism: Lysinibacillus sp. ZYM-1 (assembly GCF_001308875.1). GTDB lineage: Bacteria > Bacillota > Bacilli > Bacillales_A > Planococcaceae > Lysinibacillus. The sequence goes on from NZ_KQ465119.1 coordinate 11,179, forward strand.
GCATCTACATTTTTGGTTATAATAGATTTGGAGATTTAAGCTCATCTGAAAGAAAAACTACTTTTGGTAATTACAGGGTAGACTTTAGTGGTCATAATCATGAGGTAGTGAACCCTTAAAGTTTGCGTTTTGATGATGCAACGAAATGGCTGGTTTGGGTTCGGTATTGTGCGGGACTTAAGCCAGTCAATTTTTGCATAATCCGTTCGTTATTATTGTAATCGGTGTATTTCCTCCATTTGATGCCAACTCTTCTAATCCAGTTTGCTTGGGACTCCTGCTAATCACACTTCAATGGCCTACACACATAATGTTTTTATGCGCTCCATACCTATGCCTGTTTCTTTAAGGAACAAATTTTAATTCTATTCAAAATTGCATCCTCGTAAATTATGGGTTGGTATTAAATTTTCAATTTTTTGTTTGTTTATAACAACCATCTTAGTATTCTTTAGAGCAATTTAACAAGACAGTGAGCATGGATAGGGGAGAAGGGGTATATAAGTTGTCTGAATGGCACTACTTTGTATATTTAGGGAGACCGGAATGGTTGAGAAATCATAACAAAAGGACTTGTGTGCGATTTTACTCACAAGTCCTTGAATGGTGGAATGTTTTATAGTAGTGCACTTAAATTTTATTGCGTTTCTTTTTAGTATGAACCTTAAACCAAATAAAATATAAGATATTAATGAGTGATAAACCTAATGAAACAAACCTATTTTGTTCATAGGGTAAAATAATAAAAAGGATAATAGCTACTATAATTGCAGGTAATACTGTGTAAAACCAGACTCGCACTGCTTTATTATTAAAAGAAACTTCAAATCGCTCCAAACCATCACCTCATCTATTAACCATACACACATTTTTGTTCAGCTAGTTGAAAATTCTATCTTTATAGAAATCATAACATAGCAAAATTCTAATTGGAAGGTAGATGGTAAATGTAGGACTAAAGAGATGAATTGCCATTTGCTAAACATTAACTGAATAAAGATGTAGTGAAAAAAATCTTTTTTTGCTGTAACTTTCTCCGAAGTTGATACGTCTACATAGTAGTGCATTTAACTATTTTTGAGAAAGAATAGAAAAATGACATCATTTACCATGGGGATTTTAGTTGCATATTGACAAAATTATCGACTAAAATAATACTGAATGTTTTTTTTGTCGGGTGAAATTCTATCCCGATCATCTACTGGTGCCCACAAGCCCATCCCCGTTTTGAATGCCAATTATAAGTAATGAACCTTGTCTGCAAATCGGAAAGAAAATATCCCAAACCTCTATTAAGATGGTATACATTTATCCTTTGCGATAATTTCATAGGAAAAGTTCTGTAGAAAATTACATGCCTTGTGGTAGTAGGCAACGGAACAAATAGGACATTCAGCTCTTTAATGAGGTGGAAATGATGATAGAATAAACATGTTATTGGAAATATTAACTACCGGAGGTATATTATGGGTAAAGGCTTATTAAGGACAGCCACTGCTATCGTAGTAGTTTTACTTGGGTTTGGAAGCTACTATTTTATTAAAGAAATAACGAACTCTATGGCATACAATAAATTAGTGGATGAGTATAAAAAGCCAGTACCAATTAACAATATAGAGTCTGAATATGATGTGATTGTCATTGGTGGTGAGCCTGAGGGTGTCGCTGCAGCGGTTGCTTCAGCACGTAATGGGGCTAAAACATTATTGGTAGAAAAACGAGAAGAATTAGGTGGATTATTTACATACGGTATGCTAAATTTCCTGGATATTCCACGTGATGGTCGTAATAACTCCATCAGTGAAGGTATTTTTAAAGAATGGCATGAGCTTGTTAGGGGCAATGATGCTTTTGGTATCGTAGGGGCTAAGGCTGCGTTTAAAAAGCTGATCGATGAGGAACCAAATCTAACATTGTCGGTGCAAACAGAAGTAGTCAAAGCGAATCTTCAAAAGCAACAACTAACGTCTGTTGAGTTGAAAAATGAATACGGTACATATGTCGTAAAAGGAAAATCATTCATAGATGCTACACAGGATGCGGATTTTGCTACGATGTCTAAAGTTCCTTTCTTTGTCGGAGGAGAGGATATAGGGATTAAGGATAAACGTATGGCTGTGACATTAATGCTTCATTTGAAAAATGTCGATTGGGATCAAGTGAAAAAAGCGGCTAATTCAGAAGTATTTGGCGGTGCTAACTTGAATCATACCGTGATGTGGGGTTTTACAAAGCTACATGATGAATATAAACCATTGCAAGAGGGTACAAGATTACGAGGGTTAAATTTAGCGCGAGTTGATGATGAATATTTTATTAATGCTTTACAAATTTTTGGAATTGATGGCTTGAATGATAATTCGAAACAGGCTGCCATTGCTGCGGGTAAAAAGGAAACACTGCATGTACTAAAATATTTACAGGAAAACTTCCCTGGATTTGAAAAAGCAGAAATTGTCAGCTATCCAGAAGAGCTATATGTACGAGAAACGAGACATATTTGGGCTGAATATCAATTACCAATGGCCGATATTTGGCAAAATCGTGATCATTGGGATAGCATTGGGATAGCCTCCTATCCAGTAGACGTACAAGCACAAACACCTCATGATTATGGTTATGTCATTTCCGCACCAAAGCAATATGCCATTCCATTCCGATCTCTAGTACCAAAGGAAATTGATGGCTTACTTGTCGTTGGACGTTCTGCAGGTTATTCTTCACTTGCAGCGGGTAGCGCTCGTATTGTCCCAACAGGTATGGTGACAGGTGAAGCCGCGGGGACAGCCGCAGCACTAGCCCTTAAACAAGATGTAACTTTTAGAGAAATGAGCAAGGATAAAAAGATAATTGCTTCCTTAAGAAAGCAGTTAAATAAACAAGGTGCCTATGTCGATTCATTTTCTGTAGACTATCCTTATGAAGGCGAATGGTATGATAAAGCCATTCAAACATTAGTTAACTACGGTCTTGTTGTAGGTGGTTATGATAATGAATTAAAGGTCGACAGTAAAGCAACGAAAATTAAGTTTGCTAAAATGTTCAAAGAAAGTATGATACGAGCAGGCAGAGAGAGTACAACCGACAAGAGCGACAAGCTGGAAATTGTCATTAACAAAGTGTATAACACTGGAGATGAAGCTATTACGAGAGATGAAATGGCGCAATATTTGGCGGATGTTCTCATTGGTGAATCCTCTGCAAAAAGCTGGGAAAGCTTGATTGACAAAGGGATTGTTACTGAAAAAGTAGCGAAAAAAATGAAAGACAATAAACAACTGAAATTAAAAGAGATGTATGCCGTCATGGCAGATGTCATTCACTATGTAGAAAAGGAACGTTCCTCTAAATGAGGAGCGTTTTTTTTGACAAAAAAATGATTGACGCCAAGAAGTAACTCCTGTAAAATATTTCGAAATAATAGAAAAATTCAATGAAAAAGAGAGTAATTGGTGGGACTACTGGAAAGCGAGTTAGGGATGGTGTGAGCCTAACACAGAAACCATGAATGAAGCGCACTTTGGAGAAGGTTCTCGAACTAATAGTAGAGAATAGCGGGGCGTCACCTCGTTAACAATGGAAAGTGGTCATGATGAATGGCAACTAGAGTGGTACCACGGGATAACTATGCTCTCGTCTCTAATTATAGAGGCGAGGGCTTTTTTTATTGAATTAAAAGGAGGATATAAATGAATAAACAAATTGCCGAAAGTATTGCTGCAATCGTAAATCGTCAGTTGTCAGCTCAGGACGTTGAACAATTATTAGAAAAACCAAAAAGTTTAGATGTTGGTGATGTGGCATTTCCATGCTTTGTCCTAGCTAAAATATGGAAGAAGTCACCTCAACAGATTGCAGCTGATATGGCGGGTCAATTGCAAAATGATATTATCCATCAAGTGCAATCCGTAGGTGGTTATGTCAACATCTTTTTAGATCAAGCAAAAGTGACGCAACAAGTATTGAGCCGCATCATGCTGGAACAACATAATTACGGTACAAATCAAACAAAGATGGGAACCGTAGTCCTAGACTTTTCTTCTCCAAATATTGCTAAGCCGTTTTCCATGGGGCATTTACGTTCAACTGTTATCGGTAATGCTTTAGCAAATATTGCCGTGAAAAACGGTTATCAAGCCATTCGTATCAATCATTTAGGGGACTGGGGCACACAATTTGGTAAACTCATTGTTGCTTATCAATATTGGGGTGATAAACAAGCCATTACAGCATCTCCAATAGAGGAGTTATTAAAGATTTATGTCAAATTTCATACAGAGGCAGAGCAAGACCCAGCTCTGAATGAAAAGGCACGTGCTGCCTTTAAAGCATTAGAAGATGGTGATTCAGATGCGCTAGCGTTATGGCAATGGTTCCGAGATGTATCATTAGATGAATTTCAGACTATCTATCAGCTATTAGGCATTAATTTTGATGCGTTTACAGGAGAAGCCTTTTACAATGATAAAATGACACAAGTTGTGACAGAACTACAAAACAAAGGACTCCTAGTGGAATCGGATGGTGCATATGTAGTAGAGATGGAGGAGATGCCTCCTTGTTTAATAACGAAAACAGATGGTGCCACACTGTATGCGACACGTGATTTAGCTGCAGCCTTTTATCGTCAACAACATTACCAACCAAACAAAATTTTCTATGTGGTTGGCAATGAACAGTCCCTTCATTTTAAACAATTATTTCAAGTAATAGAAAAAATGGGGCATGCCTGGGCGGAGGATTTACAGCACGTACCATTTGGGATGATGTTGAAGGATGGTAAAAAAATGTCCACCCGTAAAGGCAAAGTGGTGTTATTAGCAGATGTGCTAGCAGAGGCGATTGCGACGGCCAAGCGCAATATAGAAGACAAAAACCCTCATTTACAGCAGAAAGACCGTATAGCACAACAAGTAGGAGTTGGAGCGGTTATTTTTAATGATTTAAAATACCATCGTCTAAACGATATTGAATTTTCCATCGAGCAAATGATGAACTTTGAAGGAGAAACAGGGCCCTATGTGCAGTACACTTATGCACGTATTTGTTCCATTTTGGTAAAAGCTGAAGCACCATCTCAGATTGTGAAATTTTTGTCATTAGGACAACAAGCTTGGCCAATCGTTTTATTATTGGAACAATTTCCTAAAGTGTTGGCCACTGCTTTTAATCAGGCTGATCCATCCCTAATTGCAAAATATGCATTACAGCTGGCACGTTTATTCAATAAATATTATGCTCAACAAAAAATATTAGCGGACGATGCCAACCAAGCTTCACGTTTGGCGCTTTGTCATTGTGTAGCATTGGTCTTAAAAGAATCATTAGCTTTATTGGGTATTGAATCACCAGAAAATATGTAATGAAAAGTCATTTTAAGTGAAGGATCCAGTCATTGACCAAATATAGAAAACATGGTAAAAGGATAGAGGAATAAAAGTTAACTCTTCCATTGAGTGGCAGGAGAGAGGATCAAAACAAATGGCTAAAAAACAATGGAATATTTCACTCATCTTAGTAGTGGTTAGTATATTTTTTGTGGCACTGAATATGAGACCCGCAGTAACGGGGATAGGACCCCTCTTTAATGTCCTGATGTCGGCCTTACATGTATCCAATACCAGCATGAGCTTTCTCACGTCTATTCCCGTTTTTTGCATGGGCTTATTTGCTCCTATTGCTGTACCCATTCAACGCAAGCTTGGAACAAAATCAGCAATCATGCTGTTAATGGTTATTCTCATCGCAGCGAATGGGCTACGATTTTTGCAAGAAAGCTATTTTTTACTGGTCATCACTAGTTTTGCGGCAGGCTTGGCCATTGCCATGATTGGCCCTATACTAAATGCGTATATCAAGAGAAAATTTCCCCAACGTTTTACGACTGTTATTGGCATTTATTCATTTGGTATTGGCGTAGGTGCCACTTTAAGTGCAGCGTTGACTGTGAGCTTTTATCATACATTTAGTAATAACTGGACGTCCGCACTAGGGATGTGGGCCTTGCTGGCAATTGTCGCGCTTATAATTTGGAGCTGGGCTATCCCAAAGAAACAGGGTGAGGATGTTCAAGAACTGGCTAATAGTGAACAGGCCCGTAATCCTTGGACAACTGGGCGTGCTTGGTCGATCTTATTGTATTTTGGTTTACAAACATCGTTGTTTTTCTCCATGATGTCGTGGCTCACACCGCTTTTACAAGATAAAGGCATGACGCTTGAAGCAGCGAGTATGATGCTGACGTTTATGTCCATTATACAAATGATCGGTAATATTGCTGTGCCGATACTCATGGAGAAATGGTCAAGTCGATTAGTATGGATAGTGGCATTAGGATGTTTAGGGGTAATTGGTTTTACATTATTATGGCTTTCGTCTGGTACTTATTTATGGCTGGCTGTATTCTTAATCGGCATTGTCTTAAGTGGACTATTTCCGATTGGCTTGTTGTTACCGCTTGATGAGGCCAAAAATGATCAGGAGGCCAACAGTTGGTCATCGATGGTGCTTGCAGGTGGCTTTATGTTAAGTGCAATCATCCCGATTATGATTGGCGTTTGTTATGACATGACAGGCAACCATACATGGACATATGTCATTTTCTTAGCATTAATGGGTGGAATAATCGCCACAACATGGCTATTACGAAAAAAATAATTCGAGAAGACATGCAAATCATCACGCATGTCTTTTTTGATGAAAAATATTTTGAGAACCTAAAATCCATCCATTCTCACAGCAAATCGGGACATCCACAAATTTTTGTAGGTAGAATGAAATAGAACTTAAGCGATTACTGTGTTTTACTACTAAGGTTAAATTAATAATATTATTATGTAAACTTGAAACATCCCAAGTCCTTGATTATGATAGACAAGAGAGAAAGTTGAAAAGAAAGTTTTGGTGAAGGTATGTATAAAAAAATGCTCGTAATAGGAGCTGCTGCATTACTAATGACAGGTTGCGAAAGTCAAATAGGTGCAGGCTGGTTTCAAACAGAAAAATCAGAGGTGTCGACAAAGGAGACAAAGGACAAACAAGAAGAAAAAATAGTGCCAGAGGTCAAGGTGATAGGTGAGCATGGAGTAGGTGCAGGCATTATCATTCGGCAGGAAGATGATCAACTTTATATATTAACAAATGGCGCACTTGTTGCCTCAAAGCCAACTGCCCTCGTTCAATTTGGTCAGGACAAGCTAGTCGAAGCAAATGTTCATTATATGTCAACTGCTCATAATGTTGCCCTTTTGCAAGTAACCTCTCATGCGAATGTACAGGTACCAAAAATGTATGAAGGGGAGCTAAATCAGTTGGCAGTTTATGTAAATGGCTTACCCTATACCATTCAAAAATATCAAGATAAAATAGCTGCCTATTACATTGATGTGCAAGAACAGCTGCCTTTAGGAAGCCCTGTGATGGAGGCGGAAAATGGGGCCATTGTGGGTCTTTATTTTAATCGACAGCAGCAAGGAGAAGCACAGCCATACATAATGCCAATAAAGGAAATTCAACCATTTTTGCAGAAGTGGTTGGAGGATGGCATGAAAGCAAGTGTACGCCTATCCCAATCCCAAAATTTATATTCATACATTGAACAGGGTGACAAAGAAGCCGTACAGCATGCTATCGACCAATACGGTGAAAATATTTTTGCCTATAATATAGATGAAATCAAACTTTTTTTAGATACATTTCATAAGCATTTAAAAGGGGCTGTGACTATTCAAGATGCAAGTGTCATGGAGCCAATTGTAGGATCAGAGGAATTGCAAGACACCTTGGCTAGCATGGTTGCCTACTATGCCTCTAAACAGGCTAAAATTCATTTCTCTAACACAGACATTCAAGATATCAGTATGGAAGGTCAGCGGCTTAAGGTTCGAGCTAAAACCGAATATGTATTGACCAATGCCGCTGGACAGGAGGCACTTGCCCATTCCATCATGCTTTATGAAATTATGAAAAATGAACAGGACGAGTACAAGCTATTACGTCTAACTACTGAGGAGTGAACTTTGCATGGAACAAGCGAGACAAATGCTACAGCATCATTTTGGCTATGAAGCCTTCCGGCAAGGACAAGCCCAAATTATTGAACAAACATTACATGGACAATCAAGCCTGTGTGTGATGCCAACAGGTGGAGGGAAGTCCATTTGCTATCAGATTCCGGCGTTAATGCTTGAGGGGCTAACAATCGTCATATCGCCACTCATTTCTTTGATGCAAGATCAGGTGGAAGCTTTACGAGCAGCAAACATTCCTGCTGCCTATATAAATAGTACATTAACAGCACAAGAAGTGGATGAAACGATGCAGTTGGCTAGTGCAGGATATTTAAAACTACTATATATCGCACCTGAGCGACTCGAAAGTGCTTCCTTCCTTCAAGCATTGTCATATTTATCTGTACCCTTAATCGCGGTTGATGAGGCACACTGTATTTCACAATGGGGTCATGATTTTAGACCAAGTTATCGCTCTATTCAAAAGCTCTTTACACTGTGGTCGCAGAAGCCAGCTGTTTTAGCGCTTACTGCCACTGCGACACCAGCTGTCTGTGAGGATATTCGTCAATTATTAACGATTGAAGAAACTGCAACAGTGATGACAGGCTTTACACGTGATAATTTGGCCCTCACAGTCTTAATTGGTGAAAATAAAGAACGCTATATTAAAAATTACCTACTTAAAAATAAACAGGAAGTTGGTATTATTTACGCCGCAACAAGAAAAGCGGTCGACGCGATTTATGACATGCTCAGTCGTGCAGGAGAAGCAGTAGCCAAATATCATGCTGGGTTATCAGAGGATCTGCGAATGGCAGAGCAGGAACGCTTTTTAAAAGATGAGGCACGTATTATGGTGGCAACTAACGCTTTTGGTATGGGGATTGATAAAAGTAATGTGCGCTTTGTATTGCATTATCAAATGCCTCGGAATATGGAGAGCTATTACCAAGAAGCGGGGCGGGCTGGTCGAGATGGCCTACCAAGTGCCTGTATATTACTGTATGCTTCAGGCGATGTCCAAACTCAACGTTTTCTCATTGACCAATCACAAGATGAGGCACGAATACCACAGGAATTAGGGAAGCTTCAAACAATGGTCGATTATTGCCATACAGAGGGCTGTTTACAAAATGCCATTTTAGCGTATTTTGGTGAAGTACAAGAGGAGCCTTGTGGTCGTTGTAGTAATTGTAATGATGGTCGTACTGTGATGAATGTGACTGAAGATGCACAGAAAGTCCTGGCTTGTGTTGTACGGATGGGACAAAAATTTGGCAAGACGGTGGTGGCGCAGGTATTAATCGGCTCCAAAAATCAAAAAATAACCGAATTTGGTTTTGGACGTTTATCTACCTATGGCATATTGAAGGGACATTATTCATCTAAAGATGTCTCAAACTTTATTGAATTTTTAATTGCTGAAGGCTTATTAGCTGTGAAGCATGGCACCTATCCAACGATTTATGTATCAGCAGAGGGCAAAGAAGTTCTACTAGGGCAACGACAAGTGATGCGTAAGGAAGCAGTTACGGTTAAGAAACTGGTAGATAATGATCCTTTATTTGAACATTTACGGGTGTTGCGAAAAGAAATTGCAGATGAAGAGAAAGTGCCACCATTTGTTGTATTCTCCGATAAAACATTGCGCGATTTATGTGATAAGAAACCTACAGTGCTGGACGATTTACGCCAGGTAAGTGGGATTGGTGAAGTGAAATTTGATAAATATGGCAGGCGTTTCTTTGAGGCTCTGCAATCGTTTTTAGAAACATCCAACTAGGATAATTTGGCGATTAAGCACGTATTTTCACAAAAAAGAGGTGTCTCAATTAAATGTTGAGACACCTCCATTTGTTTATTTATCCCAATGTTTAGTAATAAAGGCATCACGCCCTGAAATGGCACGGTCTTGCTGATAGTGATCAGCTTCTTTTTTATAGTAATCTTGGTGGTAGTCTTCCGCTGGATAGAAGCGTTCGGCATCACGAATTTTGGTTACAATAGGTTTATCAAAGCGTCCACTAGTGGCAAGTTTTTCTTTAGAGGCCTCGGCGATTTGCTTTTGTTCATCCGTGTAAGTAAAGATGGCCGTTGAATAGGACTCTCCACGGTCATGAAACTGTCCAAAAGCATCAGTAGGATCGATTTGCATCCAATAAATTTCTAGCAGTTGTTCGTAGCTAAAAATGGCAGAGTCGAATTCAATTTCGACTACTTCTAAATGACCAGAAGTCCCTTTCTTCACATCTTCGTATGTTGGGTTTTCTAAATGGCCACCCATATAACCAGATGTGACTTTATGTATACCATCCCACTCGACGAATGGTTTGACCATGCACCAAAAACAACCACCAGCAAATGTAGCTTTTTCTATCATGTAAATCATCCTTTCTTTTGTGAAAATATTATAGCATTATTTGACGGAAAAACTGAGCATTTGGGTGTAAAATAACAATGAGATAGAAGATGATAGGACTTTTATCAGCCAAATGAAACTTTCCAGCTAATCAATCGTTACATTAACTATAAAAAAATAGAGGAGTTAGTCATTATGGAAGAGCAAGATTATACAAGACGCTCACAACGTCCTAAAAAGCGAAGACTACGTAAAGGAAGAGCATTTTTCACATTACTATTACTCTGTATCATTGCCATTGTTGGTTACTCTATTATGCAGTATCGCAGTGGACTGGAACTTGCCAATCAAACGCAAGTCGAGAAGGAAGACTTTTCGGGTGATACGATAAAAGACGACATTGAAAATTATTTAATCCTCGGTGTCGATACACGTGGGGAGGAAAAATCTCGCACAGATACGATGATGGTATTATCTTGGAATAAATCAAACAATGATATTAAACTGGTGTCCTTTATGCGGGATATTTATGCGGATATCCCTGGCTATCAATCCTATAAGCTCAATACAGCTTATTACTTAGATGGTGTACAGCTGCTCAAGGATACTTTGACAAATATGTTTGGCCTACCGATCCACCATTATGCACTTATTGATTTTAAAAATTTTGAATCGCTGGTAGATATTTTAGCGCCAAATGGTGTGGAGATGGATGTAGAGAAGGATATGTCCGAAAATATTGGGGTAGAGTTAAAGCAAGGTGTTCATCACTTAAATGGACAGGAATTACTAGGTTATGCACGATTCCGTCATGATGCGGAAGGTGATTTTGGTCGTGTAGCGCGTCAGCAAAAAGTCATCGAGGCTTTAAAAAATGAGCTTATAACACCTAAAAATGTGTTGCATTTACCAAAATTCGTAGGGGCAGCACAAGGCTATATCACAACAGATTATTCTTCTGCTGAAGAAATGCAACAAGTGCTTAAATTGCTATCAAAAGGCAAAGTGAACATTGAAAAAGCAACGATTCCAATTGAAGGTAGCTATCAATTCCAAAACTTTAGTCATGCAGGCGATTCGATCGTTATAGATGTAGAACAAAACAAAGCCTTTTTAAGTGATTTTTTAGGCATTTCATTGGAGTGATGTTTCGCAAAAACCAACATTATCCTGTAATATAAAGGTAGAGCTTTTGGATTGGGGTGGATATATGGAAAAAGAAAGACCAAAAGAACGTTCAAACCTGTTAGCAACTAAGTTTATTCGTTTCTTAGGTGGTAGAAACCTGTTATTTACGCTGGTTATTTTATTATTAGTTGCATGTGTTATTTTTATGTTTAATCAAGTTTCCTTTATCTTTACCCCGCTTCAAGTATTATTTGAAGTAGTCATTTTACCGGGAGTACTTGCTGTCATTGGTTACTATTTATTACGCCCTTTGTTAGCGATGCTTGTACGATGGCGGATCCCAAGAATATGGGGTATTTTAATACTCTACATTGCAGTAATTGGTGTCATTACATTACTCGTAGTACTGGTCTATCCATTTTTACGCGATCAATTCACCAATCTAGCACAGGAATTCCCAGAGTATTTCGTGGCATTTACGCAAAGCATTGTTGAATTCCTAAATCATTCACGTTTTAATGAGTACTTAGAAAATAGTAGTTTCAATTTTGATGAAGTTCTGAATAACTTCACGACGGATATGGTGAAGACTGTCAAGGATTTGGCTACCAATGTTGCACAAGGTGTGGCATCTGGTATTACTGGCTTCCTATCAACGTTAACAGGCATTGTTCTATCGCTTGTAACAGTTCCATTCATTTTATTTTATTTACTAAAAGAGGGCGAAAAGTTACCGAAATTTATGTTAAAAGTTTGCCCACCACGTATGCGTAAAGAAGTTACTGAGATTTTCCATGATATGGACAAGCAAATTAGTTCTTACATACAAGGGCAAATTTTAGTATCTATGTGTATTGGAGCAATGGTTACGATTGGCTTCTTAATTATTGGTATGAAATATGCTTTATTGCTCGGCTTCCTTGCCATGATTACAAGTGTGGTGCCTTACTTAGGCCCCGTCATTGCGATCACACCAGCCGTCATTATTGCTCTCGTCACATCCCCTTTAATGCTGATTAAGCTAGCGATTGTATGGACAATAGTTCAGTTAATTGAAGGGAAATTCATTTCTCCACAAATTATGGGGAAATCACTCAGTATCCACCCGATTACGATTATCTTTGTGTTATTAACGGCCGGCTCGCTATTTGGTGTCCCTGGTGTTATTTTAGGGATTCCAGGATACGCAATCTTTAAAGTGCTTGTTACTCATTTATTCAAGCTATTTAAACAGCGCTATAATCGTTATGAAGACGACGTTCATCAAAAATATGATGCATGATAAGAAACAGCAACTGTCAATTGGCAGTAGCTGTTTTTTTTAGTTGTGTGATATCCTATTAGTAGATTCATCAAAAGGATGGGGGAAAGGAAATGTCATACATACCGATTAATATACAAGAAAAATTAGCGAAATTTCATGAGCACTGGTCGCCAAAAGTTATTGCCGAAATGAACGATTATCAATTCAAACTCGTCAAAGTATTGGGTGATTTTGTTTGGCATAAACACGAAGATACAGATGAAGTGTTTATCGTCATTGAAGGTGAGCTAATCATCGAATTCCGCGACGGGGAAGTAAAATTACGTGAAGGAGAAATGTTTGTGGTCCCACGCAATGTTGAACATAAACCTTACGCTGAATCGGAGTGTAAAATTTTGCTGGTAGAACCTGTTGGGGTCGTCAATACTGGCCAGGAAAAATCAGCGCTGACTGCTGAAAATGATGTTTGGATTTAACAAGTAAAACCCTTCTAACACAAAGTTAGAAGGGTTTTTATCAGTTGCTAAAGCTTATCTTTGTGGTATTAATTGTACCTGGGCTAATCGATCAACAGCTTCCTGGAGGATTTCTGCTGGTTGAACCAATGCTAAGCGTAGATAACCTTGTCCTGCCGTTCCAAACACGGTACCAGGAACAGTAACAATGCCGACCTGTTCAATCAATTTAAAGGCAAGCTCTGTGCAGTCAATATCGTATGGATATTTCGCCCAAACGAACATGCCACCATTGGAAGGGGCTGCGTCCCAACCTAATGCTTGTAAGCCATTCATAAGTGTTCTATGACGCTCTGAGAAAGTTGCTCGTAGGCTTTCCGTTATTTCTTCAGCGTGATCGAGAGCAACCACTGCTGCATCTTGAATAGGCTCAAAAATACCGAAGTCTAAATTCGATTTTAATTGCTTTAAAATTGCGATCATTTCAGCATTCCCTGCAATATAGGCAATACGGGTTCCTGCAAGGCTAAAGCTTTTGGAAAGTGAGTTAATTTCCATACCTACCTCTTTTGCACCGGGAGTAGAAAGGAAACTGATCGGGCCATCGCCGGTAAAATAAAACTCAGAATAGGCAGCATCATGGAGAACGATGATGTTATATTTTTTTGCAAACGCAATGACTTTTTCAAAATATGCTAAAGATGGCATTGCCGGTACTGGATTTCCAGGTAAGTTTAAAATCAATAGCTTTGCTTTTTGGGCAATATCTTCTGGTACAGCCTCTAAGTCAGGTAAATAGTTGTTGTCAGCTGTTTGAGGCATGTAGTAGGGTGTTGCACCAGCTAAATGAATGCCTGCGTCATACGCAACGTAAGCTGGATTTGTGGATAGCACAATGTCTCCTGGATCACAAAAGGCCATTGGAAGGTGCACTAAGCCTTCTTGAGAGCCAATGGTTTGAATGATTTCTGTAGCAGGATCTAATTCAACGTTGCTACGGCGCTTATAGTAGCGACTAACTGCCTCATAAAAACGCTGTGTACCTGTCAGTGTATAGCCATATGATTCAGCTAAACCTGCTCGATAAGATAGATGCTCGCGAATTTTGGCATGAGGAGGAAGATCCGGGCTTCCTAAGCTTAAGTCAATCAGGGTCATGCCCTTTGCTTGCTGCTCTCTCGCAAAATTTTTCAAATCTCCGAAAATTGCTGGTGTAAATAATGACATTTTTTTAGATGGTACGATTTTCAAGACTAGTACACTCCTTGTAGTTGTATAACAGAATAGTAGTTCACATTTTATCATACTAAAGCACAGAAAGGGACAGATATTCTGAAAAAAGAAAATATTTATATAATGAAGAGGATGTGCGTATAGGCTAGCGAAAATAGATTGCCTAATGTTGGGGAAATCTACTGTAAATACCGTAAATGTAGAAGTTGTATTATACTTAACATAAAGTTTTCGGAGGGGAACCTTGTTGCGAACCGATTGGTCAAACAACAAGATAATGAGAAGTTAATTAATTAGGGGGGAGAGGGCTTTGAAGGTTTATTCGTTAAGTGGACCAAGTGGCACAGGAAAAAGTACAAGTGCCCTATCTTTTGCCCATAAGATAGGGGTACAGGCGATTATTGATGATGGATTACTCATTGTAAACGGCGTGCGAGTCGCAGGAGTTTCTGCCAAGTTTGAAAAAAATACAATTACCGCTGTACGGCGTGCCATTTTTTCGGATCAGGAGCACCGTGAGGCTGTAAAGAAAGCGCTAGCTAGCCATCGTGTGGAGTCTATTTTGCTTATTGGGACGTCCACGAAAATGACAAACAGTATTGCCAAGCAGCTGGAGCTGGGACCTATCGAGCATTATTATGATGTGGAAGATGTTCGTTCCTTTAAGGACATTCAAAAAGCTCGCTTTATCCGCCAAACGCAAGGGAAGCATGTGATGCCGATTCCCTATCGACAAGTGGAGCAAAATTTCTTTAAACGACTAGTGCAAAGGGGGATGGAGATTTTTTCAACAAAACGTGAAAAGATTGGGGAAACAACCATTGTTCGTCCTGATTTTCAACGGGAGTATATTGAAATTAGCAAGCATGTATATGTCCAGTTGCTTACCTATTGCTGTCAAAAACACGATTTTGTACAAAAGGTGGAGCAAGCCCAATTTGTGCTAGGTGATCAGGTCCAAGCCATATTGACCATCCAGGTAAAGTTGCCGATTGATTATCCATTAGCAGCACGTTTATATGCCTTACAACAAGATGTGCAAACGGAGTTTTATCAGCATTTTGGCTATGAATTGGATGCAATCCATGTTCATGCCAAGTCAGTAATACAAAAGAAAAAGTCATAAAAAAACAGGTACTCCTGTCGCGCCTTGGCGAAAAGAGTACCTGTTTTTTATTTAGGTTGACGCGTAAACTGTGGCTGGCGCTTTTCAACGAATGCCAGGCAGCCTTCTGTAAAATCACTACCTACAAATGGCGTGGAGCCTTGCCATAAGGTTGGAACACTATCTAAACATTCTTGGACGGATTGCTTCACCGCCAGTAAGGATTCTGGTGACATTCCCGCCACAAGCTTACCCATGCGGATCATGTATTTATTTAAATCCTTTTCAGCTACTAGGTAGTTGAGCATCCCGTGCTTATAGGCTTCCTCTGCTTTAAACATTCGCCCCGTAAAGACTAAGTCCTTTGTTGTGGCAGGGCCAACGAGTTGTACTAAACGCTGAGCAAATTTATTATTTAAGGTGATGCCTAATTTACCAACAGGAATCCCGAGTTTCGCTTTGTCAGAGCCAATACGGATGTCGCAGGCTAACGCCAATTCCAAGCCAGCACCCATCGCAGGACCGTTAATGACACCAATCGTAGGTATCGGCAAGCGCTCAATTGTGGAAATGGTTTTTTCCATATGTATAAACGCCTCCTCAGCCTTATCGAGAGAGATGGCATTAAATTCTTTAATATCGGAGCCAGCTGTGAAGTTTTGGCCAGAGCCTCGTAAAATAAGTACTTTATTTTTCGGATTATCTAATACTTGTTGGGCAATTTTTGCTAATTGATCCCACATATTGGCGGTTAACGCATTCTTAGCTTGTGGACGATGGATCGTAATAATGGCTAGCCCAGCAGTTTCTTGATATATGATTTTTGCATCTTCTGCTTCCAGTCGAGTCGTCTTTACTTGCATATCAGAGAGCCTCCTACATGTTCGTATATACCATTATTATATAACACAATGAATGATAAACACGAAATTATACGAATTTTCATATAAAATTGCATTGTTATATAAAAATAGATGGAATAGATAGCATTTGTTCTACAATAGGGGAGCGGAATTTACTATTGTAAGAAAGCAAAAGATGTGAGAAACTAGTACGCGAACATATGTTTTTACTTACGTAAGGAGCATTTAAATGAGCGTAGCAGTGATGAACCTTAAATACAGATTATCCGACATTACAAAGTAAAAATAGAAAAAGAACATACGCACCCAAAATATAGTAAACTATAATTATAAAACGCTCAGCATACAAGGAGGGAACTTGTGATCACACTTAAGGATGCATGGAATAGTTATGTATTACTGCTGCAGTCATTAAAGAAAAGTGCAGCCACTATGAAGCAGTACAACATGGATGGTCAGCACTTTTTATCGTTTGCCCATGAAAAAAAATATTTGTATGTCGATCATCAAATTCATGAGTTATTACAAATTTATTGCGACTATTTAAAGGAAACTTACAGCAATATCAATACATTTAATCATAAAATAGCAACTTTACGTGGTTTTGTAGACTTTATTTTCTTACGAGAATGGGTGGAGCCTTTTGATTATCAACATATTTTACAGCCGAAGAAAAGGAAAAAAGAGGCGCTACAAGTACTGACAAACAAGGAAATCGGACAAATTGCTAATGTTTGGCCAATTTATTTTCAATATGCAAAAACACAGGAGCATGCATGGCTGGCGAGACGCAATGGTAGTATTGTTCAGGTTTTGATGGAAACAGGTTGTAAGCCCGCAGAGCTTGTACGCATGAAATGGGCTCATTTTCATAAAGAAAACGCAACTCTTTATATTGCTAATCGAAATGGACGTCGTGAAATAAAGTGTTCGTCCATACTAATGGACATGCTTGCACATTATAAGGAAGAAACAGAAGACATGCATGAGCAAGAAATAGGGGAATGGGTGTGGGTGAGTGAGACAAGCTTGACAAAGCCGATTACGACAAAGACAGTGGAACGTATTTTTCAAACGATGTCAAAGGATATTGGAAAGAATGTGAGAGCGACTGATTTGCGATATACCGTTATGCAAAGGGCTTTCCAACAGGAAAAAACGCTTGAACATATTCAGCAAGAAATGGGCTATGTCCGCAAATGGGTGCTAACAGAAAGACAGCAACGCCTTGAATAAAAAAAGTGCAGCAATCGCGTTTTCTTGCCATTACTGCACGTCTCATTACAAATGATTTAATGCTTTGACACTTACTTTGACCGTTAAATCATGTTTGCCTCCCGAATAAACCCCTTCAACTGGGCTTATATCACTATAATCCCGACCAATACACAAAATAATATGATTTTCTAATACTTCCACATTATTTGTGGGATCAAGGCCAATCCAGCCAATACCTGGTATCATTACTTCTACCCATGCATGTGTCGCAATATCGCCGATGAGCGCTGAATTTTCATCGACATATAAATAACCACTAACATAACGAGCTGGAATTCCTTTAGAGCGCAATACACCAAGCATAACATGAGTGAAATCCTGGCAAACTCCACGCTTTAGCGCAAAAGCCTCACTGGCAGTGGTTGTAACATCTGTTGCTGACGGGTCGTATTCAAAGCTAGAATATAAGTATTGCATTAAATTAAGCGAAAAGAGGACTGGATTTTCAGCATGACCAATTGCATGAAAAACTTCCTCTAATTGTTGGTCTGTCATAAACGTAAAATGAGTTGTCTTTAAGTAAGGAAGATAATGTTCGTAAAATAGCTGTGAGTGAAAAATTGTCTGCATTTCGGGTGAATATTGAATTCGATGAATAAATGGCGCACGCTGGATACTTACAATTGACGATGTATGAATTTCGAGTACTTGATGCTGCTCAGGAATATAAAATGAACCTACTGTATTTCCCCAAATATCCGTATGTTCACGGGTAAGAGAAGACGGGGTAATCGCAATTCGATAGGATAACAAACGTTGACGCTCGTCACTGCGCGGCTTTAAGCGAATTGTATTCAAGCTTTGATCGACTTCAGATTCGTACTGAAAAATATTTGTATGTTGAATTTCAAATTTCATCGTGTCCGCTTCCTTTTGCTTACTGACTTGCCTGTTGACAGGGAGCTGTGATGGTTTCCTTTCAAGGTTGTACGCTGGGTTCATATAAATGATAGATTGTCGAGAATGTTTCGCTAAATGCTATCCATTGACTCAATCTTTCCTCCATTATTATGATGGCTTCCTCAACGTTCATTGACCAGAAATCAATATGATCAATTGCTAAGACAAAGCTTTTGATGGTCGAATGAAGCGTTAAAAATCTAGGCGACAAAGGATCATGTTCGATAGCTGTAATGGCTTCTTCCATTTTCTTCAGACAAAACATGACTGAGCAAGGATAATGCTCATCTTGTAATAAGTATCGAATGACCGACAATAGATTTGTTTGGCGATACTTCTGCAAAAATGATTCCTTTGCGGCTGAAAGCTCCAACAAAAATGTGCCATCAATCTCATTAAGTGAAAGGCGTGTCATTTTCTGTTGTTCGAGAATTATTAATGTCATCCGAATTGTTTTTTCTGCTCGTTCCAACCATTGCCCAATCTGCATGAAATAAAAGGGGAGATCCCGATCCATCGTGCTCTCGATCAGGCCAGTCACCATCCATAAAGTCTTCCGAACTTCCTGTAAAAACGCTTGAAGATCAATTAATGGGATAGGCCGATCCATTGTTAGTATGGCCTGTTGCTTTGTTAAATAAAAGGTATTTTGTATTTCCCATAGCTCTGCTGGTATACTATCTCGCGTAACCCGCGCATTTTCTCGAATTGCCCTTAACGTAACATGGAGGGCGTTGCCATTTTTCTCAGAAAACAGTAAATAATCAATCAATGGGTTAACACGTATAGCAGTATAATTGGCTAAGTACTCCTCCTTTGATGCGCAAATATTTAAAACAGCTTCCCAATGATCAATATAATCATGTTCCTGTCCAGATTGCTCCAACATATTCAACAGCTGTACCTGTAATATATGTGCATTGGTTTGTGTGCGTTCACTATACCTTGCCATCCAGTATAACGCGTCGGCTACTCGACTCAGCATGCTGCAACTCCTCCTTTAATATCCATGTATCCTTAGCACCACCGCCTTGTGATGAATTCACGACTAGTGATCCTTCTTGTAACGCCACTCGAGATAAACCTCCTGGCAATACATAACAATCCTCACCCTTTATGACATAAACTCGTAAATCCACATGGCAAGGATAGAATCGCCCATTTTGAAAGGCTGGCGCTCTGGACAATTTGATGGTTGGTTGGGCAATATATTGATAGGGATGTTTCATAATTTTTTCCTTAAACAAAGCGATTTCTTTTTCACTTGCATGGGGGCCAATCAGCATATCATAGCCACCAGATGCACTTACATTTTTAATGACTAGCTCCCTAATATGCTCCAGCACCCATGCTCGTTGCTGATCATCTTTTAAATGATAAGTTTTCACATTCGGTAATATCGGCTCTTCCTGTAGGTAATAACGAATCATGTCAGGGACATATGCATACATCGCCTTATCGTCTGCAACACCGTTGCCAACAGCATTTAAAATGGCCACATTTCCTGCTTGATAGGCTTCCATTAGGTGAGGAACACCTAATAAAGAATCTTCACGAAATGCAACTGGATCTAAAAAATCATCATCGATACGACGATAAATAATATCGATTTGCTGTAAACCGTAGATGGTTTTCATATAAACTTTCAAATCCTGCACTACTAAATCGCGGCCTTCTACCAGTTGAATCGTTAAATGCTGGGCTAAAAATACGTGATCATAATAGGCTGAATTGTACATACCAGCTGTTAGCAGCACAGCTTTTGGTTCCCGCTCTTCTGTCATAGTGGATGGACGATGTGCAAGAAGGGCTTTTTTCATATTAGCCATCTGCTTATCAAGAGATACTATTGTATGCTTCGAGAAAAATTCAGGATATACCTCCTTCATTACATCACGATTTTCAAAGACATAAGAAATGCCAGAAGGATTCCGTAAATTATCCTCCAATACAAAATAATCACCATTTTCATCCCGTATTAAATCGATACCAGCTAAAAATATATGATTGGCTATTGGCACCTTGAGCCCCAGCATGGTTAATGAGAAGTATGGATTGTTTTCGACAAGCTGTCTAGGGATATGGCCATCACGAATGATCCTTTGCTGATCATACACATCTTGTAAAAAAAAATTTAGCGCTTCCACACGTTGTTTGACACCTGCCTCAATAATTGCCCACTGAGATTGAGGAATAATAATAGGTACGCAATCAAAGGGCATGGTACGCTCGGTTCCATCTTGTGCACCATAGACAGTAAATGTAATTCCTTGTCTAAGAAAGCTTGCTTGTGCTTGGCGATATTTCTCTTCAAGTTGCTCCTGCGAAAAAATGGATAACTTATGATGAAAAGATCGGTAATGAGGCTTTGGTTGATTGCCATCAAACATTTCATCGAAAAACAGACTAGAATCATATAAATTCATCATATGGATCCCTCCGAATTTAAGTAGTGATAAAAACATGTTACACTGTGTGTAAATACATAAAAGGAGCTAACAATCATGACAATCATTAATTTAATGCAAGCTTATGAACTCGATAAACTATCTAAATTAAATTATTCAGACGAGGAAATATTAGGCGCTTTACGAGCGGGGAATGTATCAGCTTGGCAGGAGCAAGTACCAAACTATGAGTTTAGTGAAACAATGGCACTTTTCCAGGTAGGAGAACAAGATTTCTTAGATGCGTTACATGGCCATTATCGAATTAAGTATGTAACATTGCCTGGCATCCAACGTTTATTGCACCTGCGCTTTAACCTTGAAGAAGGAGTGGATTACCAACTTTTAGAAACTGGTATCCAACACTTAACGTGTGATGAGGAAACGGTCACAAGACTTCAGCAAATGTTATCGACAAACTGGTTACTAACAAAGCAAGCCGATAATAAGTACTCGGTTTTTGTAAAATAATCATTTTATCCAAATAATTCCATGCGCGTTGTGAGACGAATCGACATGGACAGTTATCCGTCTTACTTTTTTTCGAGGCGTCTCACAAAGTAATAGAAGTATACTAGATTTTAATATTCTTCGAACGTGAACTTTATGCCTAAAAACCAACAACTGTCATAAATCTTTTCTTATTTAGATAGAAGATCCCCTATAAAAAAGGGGATCTTTTTTTATGAACACAAAACAGAACTTTTGTTCCGAAACTCTTAAAAAAGGCATATTTTTTCAATAAAGTTCCCAAATTTATATTTGGGAACGTTTTTTCATGGTAAAATAGAGCAAATAGGGGTGATGTGCATGCAAAAAACGAAGCAACCAAAATTCATGAAGGATTTTCTTGTGTATTTAACAACCATAAAAGGAAAGTCACAGCGCACAAGAAAAGAGTACGAATATGATTTGACTTTATTTTTCCGTTTCCATAAGGCAGTTCAGGAAGATTTGGATACAGAAAATTTAGCAGCCATTGACATTGCCACAACTACAATAGATGAAATTCGCGAAATTACATTGGAGGATCTTTATTACTTTATGGAGTACTGTGAGGTACAGCGTGGAAATTCTGCTGCTTCAAGGGCACGGAAAGTGGCGACATTAAAATCCTTATTCAAATATTTAAAAGGCAAACGGAGACTTATTGAGGAAAACCCGGCAGAAGAATTAGAAACGCCTAAAATTGGCCGAAAAAGACCCATCTATATGAATCTTCAGGAAGCCGAACAATTTATCGATGGAATACCTGCCAATCAAGCATCACCAAGAAATTACTGTATGATGATGTTTTTCTTAAACTTAGGAATTCGGGTGACGGAGCTTTGCCAGCTCAATCATACATCCATTCAAGGACGCTATTTAACTGTTGTCGGGAAGGGCAATAAGGAGCGTACTGTCTATTTGAATGATAGCTGTATGCAGGCACTCGCGGACTATGAAAATAGTGGGAAAACACCATATAAGGGGGATGGGGATGAGCCCCTTTTCGTCTCACAAAAAGGAACACGCTTTACGCGACAAACTGTTGCCAAAATTGTGAAACGTATTAATCAGCAATCAGGTCTTCAAAAGGAACGACTGACACCCCATAAGCTGCGCCATACCTCTGCAACAATGATGTATAAAGCAGGAGCAGATATCCGGAGCTTACAGCATATTTTAGGGCATTCAAGTGTAGCAACCACTCAAATTTATACACATATTGAAGATGAGCAGCTACAACATGTTTTAGAAAGTAACCCATTTAATATTGTGCGTGAAAGATGACTTTCATCCAACAGTGTCGAATATATAGAGGTATAACGAATGAAAGGGGTAGCGTATGATTTTACAAATAAAAGATCAACTCGATGCCACAAGGGCACAACTACTTCAGGAGATCAAACTTTTAAGTGATACTCAATTTAACGACAAACCAGACGAACAAAACTGGAGCATAGCACAAATCTGTCATCATCTTATTTTAGTAGAGGAAGCCACAAGGAAGGCTGTTGCATGGGGCTTAAAAACACAAGAACAGTCATCTCCGGCTCGAATGGATCTGCGACATTTGTTAGACCGTACACGAAAGTTCCAAGCACCAGCCATAGTGGAGCCTTCAGAGGATACTTTCCACGTTCAAAAAATGCTAGAATTATTAGCAACAACGAGAACAAATTTCCTTACTTTTTTAGAAACTCTTGTGGATACTGAGATTTTAGCGAAGCACTCTGTTAAGCATCCTGCTCTTGGTGAATGTCCACTCGATCAATGGATTGAGCAGATTTATTACCATGAACAGCGGCATATCCAGCAAATTCAGGAAATAAAAAATAGTTGGCCACAAGTACAAAATTAATTTTAAAACCCATCTATCCATGAAGCAGATAGATGGGTAATTTATTGTACATTTATTTTTGGTCAGGCAGCTTCTGTATCAGATCTGAATAAACGCTCATCTTGATTTCCTTTTCCACAGAAAGTCCTTTCATATCATTGTAAATCGCTCCAGCTGTCCCATCATCATTTTCTGAAAAGGTTACATTGCCATGATTATAAGGTTCCATGATTGGGTCTGTATCCAAACTAAAGTCGGGTGAAATATTCCCAGCTGCTATTGAGGGTACTCTTCGCTCCCGGAATAACTGTCCGATAGCGATTGCTTGACCATTTTTGATTTTCACGAATGTAAACATACCATCAAGTAAATAATACACATCTGCTCGACCAATAGGGAAGGCATAACTGTGTATGCGATAACCCAGAAATGTCCCTAGTGTCTTGAAATTCGCCATGATTGGAAGGGAAATAGCAGCTTTTCGTGCTGCTTGCAGATCACCCTGATACAGTATTGACGAATCAAACGAATAGTCTTTGGCATTAATAAAAACAAATTTACGAATGGTTTCAAAATATATGTTGTATCCCAATGATTCTGAGACAAATCTTAGCGGAACAAGCATACGGCCATTGCGGTTTAGAGCAGGAACTTCCATTTGTATCACTTTTCCATTTTTTGAGGCGGTGCTGCTATCTGTAGTAATTTTCAAGTAATCTCCATCTTTGTTTTGTACGGTCGTCACTTTAGTCTTAGGGTTAAAACTATATGAAAGACCAAGCGATGCAAGCGCACGGATTGGGACAAAAAGACGGTTATGTTCCATCAGAGGATGAACATCCATCTTTATAAATTCGCCATTGACAACAACTTCGATCGGTCTAACTTCCACATCTGGTTTAGCAAGAGGATTTGCAAGTGCAGACGTATTTGCTATAATCCCAAAGCCAAACATTAGTATAAATCCCACAAAGATCTTCTTCATATGTATTTCCTCCATCCGAAAAGGTAAAAATATTGTTTAAAATCCAACATCATTTTACCATTTAATGACTAAGAAACATACATATTTTGGATGGTTATAAAAGCATAGCCAAAAGTATAAATGGAATAGAACAAGCGTCTTTTTTTCAAACTCAACAGGATTTTTTCTGTCATAAGCTCTTGACGTCACACATAATCTGTTATATATTAAATAAAAATAAAAACAACTGTTATAAAACAGTTTTCAACCGAGGAGGAATTTTTAATGTCAAAGTATCGAGATGGTTATGAATTTTATTGTGAAATGTGTGAGCGTTATGGATTAGAACCAATTTCTTTCCGCTATTATGTATTACAGTTATCACAGCAACAGCTTTCTGCCTATAACATGCAAGCAAAACAATTAGGAATTTAAAAGGATATGGTGATAACGGAAGCCGACGTGAATATTTTATGAAAAGCCCAGCCATACTAAACAAAATGGACTGGGCTTTCGTCATTCAAAAAGAGATTTCAGAAAATTCTTTGACCTCTAAAGTAGACTGTTATTATCTATATCAAACAACTGTTGTTAATTCAAGGTGAAGTCGTAAAGCGAAAGGAAGTAATGAGGATGACAGATTATCGAGAAGGCTATGAATTTTACCGACATATATGTGAGAAACATGGATTAGAGCCCATAAATTTTCACTATTATATTTTAAATTTATCTCAAGAGCAGTTAAATGCATATAATGAGCATGCTAAAACATCGGGAGGATCAATAGAATATGAGGTCTCATAGCTATTAAAATGCCTTACTGCTAAAATCTGACAGTAAGGCATTTTTGTGTAACATAAAATTAACAAATCGACAATCATATAAGTTGCCATCTTTGTATTTTGTATTTAATAGATAAATAGCCTAAAGAAAGCACTTTCAATAGTACAAAAGTATTCAAAAACCTTATAATTAGACAGTTTTAGAGTGTTAATGATAGCCATTTTTTGACTTTATTATCAAAAACTATAAAACGTAGCTTTGAATGTTTTGATATTTGGGTTGAATTAACTGCTTTTCTAAGACTATAATATAATTACATAAAAAAGGGCGATATACCACAACTTTATACCTCGCTGTAAGATAAAGCAAAAGTACCAAACCCTTCATATTTTAATGAATGGAGAATGAAAATGATGAATATCACGCCTAGTAGTAATCAAATGAACTACAGTCTTAAAGAATTACAAGATATTTTTTCCGCAATGAATAGTTCCATTATTGTGGCTATTACAGATCGTACTGGCAAAATTACTTTTGTTAATGATCATTTTTGTAAAATTTCGAAGTATACGCGTGAAGAATTAGTAGGCCAAGATCACCGTTTACTGAACTCAGGCTATCATCCTAAATCTTTCTTTAGAGAGATGTGGAGAACAATCGGTAATGGTGAAATGTGGAATGGCGAGGTGTGTAATCGTGCGAAAGATGGCAGTTTATATTGGGTGAAGACAACTATTTTCCCATTCCTTGATGAACAGGGAAAGCCTTATCAATATATCGCTATACGTGTCGATATTACAGCGCAAAAGGACATTAAAAAAATTACCCACATAGCCTATCACGATGAATTAACAGGGCTACCAAATCGTCGTAAATTAGAACAGCGTTTAGAAAATGAATTCCATCAATCTCGACGTACAGGAGAAAAGTTTGCGTTATTTTTCATTGATGTGAATCGTTTTAAACACATTAACGATGGGCTTGGTCATATTATCGGCGATATGTTTTTAGTGGAAATGTCGAAACGTTTGCGCAATGTTGATTATACTTCTAATTCATTCTATCGTCATAATAGTGATGAATTTGTCATGATTTTAAATGATGTTAGTCGCATAGAGGAAATGGCCAAAGAAATTATTAATGTCTTTAATGAGAGCTTTGTCGTAGATAGCTATGAATTTTATGCAAGTATCAGTGTTGGTATTAGTATTTTCCCAGATCACGCAAACTCTGTAGAAGAGTTATTGAAAAACGCTGATATTGCGATGTATGCAGCTAAATCTACTCGGGGCAATCAATATCGCCTCTACCGTGACAATATGGATGAAGCGAACGATAAATGGCTTTTATTAGAGACGAAATTGCACCAAGCTTTAAAAAAGGATCGCTTGGAATTACATTATCAGCCAAAAATTGATTTAAAAACGGACACAGTTATTGGTATGGAGGCATTACTGCGCTGGTATGATCCGGAATTAGGGCATATTCCGCCAGATCGTTTTATTCCGTTTGCTGAAGAATGTGGACTGATAAATGATATTGGGGTATGGGTACTGCGGAAGGCATGTGCACAAGCTCGACTTTGGAATGAATCCCATAAACTAAGATTACGTGTTGCTGTTAATATTTCACCGATTCATATAAGTACATCAGGCTTTGTAGATATGGTTAAGGAAATCATTGCAGAAACAGACATTGACCCACATTTATTAGAAATTGAAATTACGGAAATGAGTATGCTTGATTATACAGAGGATTTAATTAATACTATCAATCAATTGCGAGCTCTAGGTATTACGATTTCTTTAGATGATTTTGGGACAGGCTATTCATCGTTAAATTACTTAAAAAAATTCCCTGTGGATGTCCTTAAAATTGATCGTGCTTTTGTTCGTGATATCGTTCCTGAAAAATCAGGTATCGCTATGATTTCCGCTATGATTTCTTTAGCACATGCCCTCAACCTACAAGTTGTTGCAGAAGGGGTCGAGGAGGAAGCTGAATTAAACGTACTTCGGGAGCATGGTTGTGAATTTGTACAGGGCTATTATTTCAGTAAACCTCTATCTGTAGAGGATTTTACGAATTTAATCGTACAGTCTTTCACTGATAATTCCAATTATTGATTGCTATTCCTGAATGATTTTGCTAAAGTGAAGTTTAATAAGAATTACAATTTGTTGATGTGGCCAAGTAAGTAAGAATTGTGAAACAGAAAATATAGCACATGCTGAGAGCTATAGCACCGCTTCTTTACTGAACACCTACCACGGAGAAGTTATGAAAAACATAACCGAGTCGTTTTCGTTATCAAACGCTAGAGGGTTTTAAGCTTTGCTTAAGGCTAAATTCAAGGTGGTACCACGTCGATCCAGCACAAAGACGTCCTTTTAACAAGGACAGCTTTGTGCTTTTTTCATGATTCAACAGATAGTAGAAAAAATGGAGGTCATTACAATGTCAAACCAACTAGAAGATTTTTCAAAATGGTACATCGAAACCATTCAAAAAGCAGATTTAATGGATTATACACCAGTTCGTGGCTGCATCGCCTTTAAACCGGATGGCTATGAAATTTGGGAGCATATCCAGGAGGCTATGGACCGTCGCTTTAAAGAAACAGGCCATCGAAATGCGTATTTCCCAATGTTAATTCCTGAATCATTCTTCCAAAAAGAAAAAGATCATATTGAAGGATTTTCACCTGAGCTTCCTTGGGTGACAGAGGCAGCAGGAGAACAATTAGAGGAACGCTTAGCACTTCGTCCAACATCGGAAACGATGATTGGCCATCTCTACTCAAATTGGATTAAAAGCTACCGTGATCTACCTGTCCTCATTAACCAGTGGGCAAATGTCTTCCGCTGGGAAAAGAAGACACTACCTTTCATTCGTACTTCAGAATTCCTCTGGCAGGAAGGGCATACAGCTCATGTGGATGAGGAAGATGCACGTAAAGAAACGATGCAAATGCTAGATATTTATAAAGAAGTGGTGGAACAAGTCTTAGCAATTCCTGTCTATGACGGACAAAAAACGCCGTCTGAACGTTTTGCAGGTGCTGTCGATACGTATTCTATTGAGGCTATGATGAAAAATGGTAAGGCTGTGCAAGCAGGTACGTCCCATTATTTAGGCACAAAATTTGCAGAAGCTTTTAACATCAAATATTTAAATAAAGCAAATCAGCACGAATATGTACACACAACATCATGGGGGACATCTACCCGTTTAATTGGTTCTGTTATTATGGTGCATGGTGATGAGCAAGGGCTAGTATTACCACCTCGAATCGCACCAACACAAGTGGTCTTAATTCCAGTGGGACCATGGAAAAAGAATCCTCAAATTATGGAGCAACTGGATGAAATTTTTGCAGCTTTAAAAGCGAAAGGGATACGCGTACGTCTTGATGATTCAGACCAATCGCCAGGCTTTAAGTTTAATGAATGGGAACTAAAAGGAGTACCTGTTCGCATTGAATTAGGACCTCGAGACCTTGAAAACAATCAAGCCTTACTGATGGCACGAGATGAAGATGAAAAACAAACAATTGATTTATCTCATGTTGTGACAGCCATTGAGGAAGAACTAACAACGATGCAAACACGTTTACTAGAAAAAGCTCGTCAATTCCGAGATGCAAACACTCATACGACGATTGATACTTTACCGCAATTACAGCAGCACATTGAAACAGCAAAAGACAACGGCACGATTCCAGGCTGGGTACTTGCTGGATGGTGTGGGGAAGATACATGCGAGGAAAAAGTGAAGGAAGAAACGAAATACACAACTCGCAATATTCCATTCAATCCACCAACAACGAAAACTACTTGTATCTGCTGCGGAAACGAAGCGAAACATACAGTTTGGTTTGCCCAAGCATATTAATAGTACGTGAACCCCTGGGCGAAAACTCAAGGGTTTTATTCTTCTATGTTAAGTAACTTAATAAGCTCAAATGAATGAATCTCGGCATATGGCTGGATATCAGTGTCATTCTTGCTCTTAGATGGATTAAACCATATACCTTTTATATTTGCTTGTTGACAACCACCAATATCCTTTTCTAAGTCATCTCCAACGAAAAGGGTATCCTCTGGATTTACATGAAGCCTATTTAAGGCAAATTCAAAGATGCGCTTGTCAGGTTTACGCCATCCTACTTCGTCAGAAATAATGATTGTATCAAAACAGTGATCCAAATTCGTGTGAAATATTTTGGCCTTTTGTCGTTCTACGGAGCCATTTGTTATAATGCCCACTTTTACTTGCTTCTTTATAGAATTGATAATCGTTATCGTATCTTGGTTTATAGAAAAACATTGAGGAAAATGATGATTCCAAAAGTCTTGAATAGCATGGCGGGGCATTTTATATCTTGGTGGAAACTCATCAAAAAGTGATGCCAAAACCTTTGTTTTATCGTTTTTGCCAAAATCCTTCTTATCATACTCTTTAAATTTTTGTCGCATGTCATTTTTTATGGAATGATCGACATCTATATAACACTTTTCTACCAGCATGAGAAACAATTTATCTACTGCCATATCTCTATTAAGTAGGGTGTTATCTAAATCAAACAACATGGCTTTACAACTGTTCAACTTCCTTCACGACCTTTCCTTTGATTAAGCATTCTTTTATTAGAACCTTCGCTTTCTTGATAATAGTAGATGGCAACGTATTTAATAGGAAATACGCTAGCTAGCTTCATCATCTCCCCGTCAATCATTGCAAGTTGTCCATATATTTGTTCAGCGTTAAAGACTGCAGTGACTTCATCTCCATTTGGATATTTATGTTAATCCGAATGACTAGATAATCCGTTTTCTTCAAACAGTTCACGTTTAGCAGTATCTTCCAGGTTTCATCGCTCCTTCAGGCAAGAGGCAGGCCCAACAAGCTGATATCCTCAGCTAATTACACTTTAACATATATATCCAGAATTCTAGCATACTTGTGATAAAATAAAGATGTGATTTTCAAAATTCGACATTCATTCAGTTTATCAATGATGCTAGAAAAATCTATCTTGATGTACAGTAAAAGGAGAAAAAGAAATGATGGAAACAACAGGCTGGAAAAATAACGCACAAGATTCTCAATTCATTGCTTCATTTAGTGGTGGAAAAGATAGTGTTTTAGCTTTATATAGAGCAACAAAGGTTGGTCGGGCAATTGGGCTCATCGTAATGCTGGAGGAAGAAGGGAAACGTTCTCGGTCCCATGGCATGCCACCTGAGCTTATACAGGCCCAAGCTAATTCTATCGGATTACCGCTCTATACGGCTGCGGCAAGTTGGGCAGATTACGAAAGTGTATTCATAGATCTTTTAGAAAAGGCGAAAAATCAAGGGGCAGAGGTATTAGTTACGGGTGATTTAGATATGCCCGCACATGGTTGCTGGCATGATGAGATCACAAAAAAGGTTGGATTACGGCTTGCCATGCCATTATGGGAGATGAATCATCGGGAAGCTGTTGATGAATTTATTCACTTAGGATTTGTCACGATGATCGTTACGGTCAATTTATCATTAGGCATGACAGTGGAAGATTTAGGACGAGTACTTACACCTGATTATATAAAAGAACTTGAAGCCCGAAACATCGACCCTTGTGGGGAAGGTGGAGAATTCCACACAACCGTCATTGATGGACCTCTTTTCCAATATCCCATCACTGTTCGTAAATGTCCGATTGTTAGAGATGGAGAATACGCATTTTTACCCTTGGAACTTGCATAAAATATAAATCTAATTTTAACTTTAATACAAACATCGATAATCATGACGTTCATCTTTGTGAAACTATGATGAACGCATTGTGACGTGTGCTGCATGTAATAACAAAGGCTGGATGTTTATAGTTCATAATGATGAATAAAAAGAACAAAGGTGCTCCCCTTTGTTCTTTTTTGTATTTCGTTCAATTCATAGGTATAGAATCTATAATAAAATGTCCAAAATAATAATTGACCAGACACTAAATGGTGTCGTATAATTAAGACACCAATTAGTGTCCTATTAGAAAGGGTGGTGGTTTTGAGTAACAATCATCAAGAGCGTGACATTTTTGGAGCCATTGCTGATCCAACAAGACGGCAATTGCTAAATTTGTTAGCTAAAGCAGATGAGTTACCGCTTCACGAATTAACAGCTCAATTTGAAATGGGGCGTACTGCGGTATCTAAACATTTAGCCATCCTGAAAGATGCCGACCTTGTTATTGCTCGAAAAGAGGGTAGAGAAACAAGGTATAGGCTAAATGCGGCTCCATTGAAAGAAATACAAGATTGGGTATCAATTTATGAAGGTTTTTGGAAAGAAAGAATATCAAAATTACAGTTACTATTGGAGGAAAAAAAATGAAACCAGATGTATCATTAGATTTCAAATTTACAAGTTCGATCGAGCAAGTATGGCATGCTTTAACAGATTCGGATACACTTGCAAAATGGATCTGGAGCAATGACTTTCAACCGATTGTCGGCCATAAATTTCAGTTCCGTGCGGAGCCAAACGAATGGTGGGATGGCATTGTCGATTGTGAGGTACTTGAAATAGAAAAGCCTCATAAATTATCTTATACTTGGAAAAGTGCTGGCGAAACGACAACAGTAACTTGGACAGTAACACAGGAGTCTGATGGTACGACTCAGTTACACCTTGATCAAGGTGGATTTAGTGAAGAGACAAAAGCTCGTCAAGGAGCAATTGAAGGAGCTAAATACGCTTGGACAAATATGGGCAATCAGCTTGAAAAAGTTTTAGCCTAGCAATCGAATCATCCTTTATCAAAAAGAGCGCAATTCCTTATTAAGAATTGTGTTCTTTCTTTTTCAGAAGGGCGACCTTATGAGGCCATCTGAAATAATAAAACGCGGAAGGATCATATAATGAAAATTAATCAACTAATTGCCAACAATATCAATCGTTTAGATGTAGCCTTACCAGAAGATCAATCCCTTGGCATTGCTGGCTTGTCTGGCTCAGGGAAAACCACCTTTTGTCAAACTATCGGTGAAGAATCCAAAAAACGCCTTGTTTCTTTATTACCGAAAGCTGAATATCAATATTTATTTCCAGCAATTATGGAAACCAATTTTAGTGCCATAAAAATGGAGGATATGCCGTTAGTTCTTTTTCTTGGGAAATCATCCATTTCTACGAATCCACGTTCAACAATTGGTACACATACGGGTGTTTTTAAAGAAATTCGTGATCGATTAGCGGATGAGTTTCATCTATCTCCTGAAGTTTTTTCCTTTAACAATGCATTAGGCTGGTGTCCAGCGTGTAAAGGACGTGGCACGACGAAGAATGTAGAATGTAAAAAATGTCAGGGAAAGCGCTACAGCCCAGAAGTAGTACAGCATCAACTAACATTAAGAGGTGAACGATATAGTATTTCGGATATCCATCAATTAAGTATTGAAACCATCTATTCTTTATCAACGGAATTAAAGCTTAGTGAAGAGAAACAACATATTCTTCAAAATATTATTCAAATGAACATTGACTATTTATCATTAAATCGGATAATGGGGACTTTGTCAGGAGGAGAATTAACAAGACTGTATTTGGCTGAGTTTATGGCAACGAGCGAAAATACCGTGATTATTGTGGATGAAATCTCAGTGGGACTTGACCATGACACCCTTTTAAAAATTTTGGAGCAAATTCAACAATTGGGCTCTAAAAATCAAATTTGGCTTATTGACCATTCAGATACTGTGCTAGATACAGCTGATAAGCCACTATTCTTTGGACCAGGGAGTGGAAAATACGGCGGTAAAATCGTGGAACAATCTCCTCGACCTCAGCCCATCTATTGGGAATGGAATCAGGTAAAACCAACAGCCTTTTATCAATTTCGAGACCTACATTGCCGTAATATTCAAATAGATGAAATAGAAATTCCTCAAAATCGACTTGTAACCTTTACTGGGGAATCTGGCTGTGGGAAATCAACACTGGTTAATGAATGTATCGCAAAGGATTTTGTAAAACGCTATCCAAAAGATAAACTAGTGATGGTTGGGCAAGATCGTAACCAATCCATTACGAGCCGATCCACCATTGCGACATTCCTCGATATTAAAAAGAAACTGACCAAATATAGTGAGGAGATCGATGATATTTTTCAACGTTCGATTGAAGATATTATTGATGAACTCCCAAAGGAAGATATTGCGCATAAACGTTTAAGCTTGCTTATAAAACTTGGACTAGGCTATTTAACGCTAGAAAGAAAAACACAATCCCTCTCAACGGGTGAATTCCAATGTGTGCACCTAGTATCAGAGTTGTTCGCGAATTCTCGAAACCCACATACGTTATTTATTTTTGACGAGCCCTCCAAAGGGTTATCACAAAACATTTTAAATCAATTTATTGACAGTATCAGGGATATACTGAAAGACGAATCGATCTCTATTGTGATGATTGAGCACAATGCCTATATGCTAGAGAGCTCTGATTTTATAGTTGACTTTGGAAAAAGACAGCAGGAGCCTGTGACACATCTTGACGTGGTTTATCATGAAGCGTATTTTAACCAACCCAATAAATCAAAGAACACACCTTCACTACAAATCATGTCCACACTCGCATCGAAAAATGGCATCCATTACTTAGAAGACAATCCTATTAGCTATTTTAAGCAGGCTGAAAATATCTACAAAGGGGGTATTTTAAAAAGCTTATCTTCAATGGCACGCCTTATTTATGGTGAATATGAATCGCATAAGATTGCTCCTGTTGTTGCCATTGACCTTGAGAGACATTTATACAGCCAATATAGTTTCCTGTATGAAATAGGTGGCCTTATCAATCACATTGTCGCTGCGCATCCAACCAATAAGGATACGAGAAGCTTTGATTTCTTTAGCCAAGAAAACCATTGTCCAAGCTGTTCAGGGCGATTACAAATTGAAAAATTTGATTTTGACTTAGTCTTCCAAGATAAAAATGTCCCGTTTTGGGATGGCTTATTACATCCAGACGTGATGGAGGTTCTAAAATACTATCAACATTCAAAATTGGAGTTCCTTTTTGAAGAGATTAAAAAAGAGCTGGGTCAAGACATCAGTAAAAGCTACAATGACATGACCGAAGAAGAAATGCATACATTTTTATATGGATATTGGGACAAGTCATTTTATGATAAAGCAACGAAATCCTCGAAGAAATGGGAAGGCTTTAATTTTATTATTGGCCGTTATATCGTCATTTCCAAATCCATTATTAAAGAGCAAATGAAAGAAACAAGAGAAATGGTGCCTTGCCCAATCTGTCATGGTTCGGTCCTTAATCACCATAAGAAATTACGCTTTGGAAACACGGATATTCGGGAAATTATCCATCAGCCGATAGATCAGGTCATTAATATTGTAGGCAATTTACCACAACTTGAAAAAATCCAGGAGATTGTAGGCAGCGACGTATCATTGATACAGGATGTTTCGCTACTGCCGAGACAAACGCAAGTATCGTTGAAAATGCTGGAATTAGAGCTCGCTAGCTTTGTTGGGTATGAAATCGTTCTACAAAATACATTACCTTTCTGGGACAAAATTAAAGACAATATTGCTTTCATCAGCCGCAAAAATCAAGTAACCATTTGTGATTTCGCCAATATTAATGAAACGAGAGAGGCAATCATTGATAAGTATTTCACGAATGGCAAATATAAAAAGCTAACATATGTTTATGAAGCTTTCGGCTATAAAAAAATTGTGACGCAAATCAATAAAGTAAAAGCAAGTCATTCATGCCCATTCTGTAAAGGGAAAAAGGTCCTTACTGAAGATGGGTTGCATGATGGCGTCTATAAATTAACTGTCCCATGTGTCAGCTGTGGCGCAAGTGGTATTAATGATGAGGGGCAAAAGGAAATCATCGAGGGCATTGCTGTGCATACTTGGTTAACTGGTACAGTAAGGGATGTTGTAACAGAAGGCAACCAACTGGAAGCAGTAGCCCAAATTCCTATTTTTAACCGTATTCGTGAGTTGAATAAACAAGAAATGATGGCAGTTTATCAGTTCCTCGAACATAATTAATTCAGCTTCAGACATACACCCATTTGTAAATTGCAGATGGGTTTTTTATATTTATCTCATTTTTCCATAAAAGTAAACGATCAGTGTCGTCTTTGACAGATGAACCGTACTATAAGGATAGGTTGATTGGTAGTAAAAAGGAGGCGAGTCTTTGACAAAAAAAGTGTTGTTGTTCGGGGATATTGGCATTGACGATACTATTGCATTAATCACTTCTAGGAAGTCCCGTCCATGATGCCTTAACACTTATGGCAACGATGTATCCGGAGATGTTCATCTTTGCGTCTTATCCAGTAACCGTTGTCGACAAATTAGATGGGCCTGCTAGAGGGCAAAGTATTGCCGAAACACGACCCTATGAAAATTTAAACAATGGCGAAAAGAAACATCGTATTGCATTTGATATCCATTATGACATGTTCTTTCATAATTTTATGTCCATACTGACAGGCCGTGAATAGGCTTTACTCATTCAAAAACGCCATCTCGTAAGATAACAAATTTGACTTTCACATTCACTTTCATGTTTTTATACATCTCATGCCATTTATCTTTGGTCAGATTGGAATGCCTTACAACGCTTCTATACTTCTCACCAAAGCCAAAAATATCTGATTCCACTTCTTGACTATGGGCAATTATTCTTACTATTTCCTTGGACATTTTTTTTTCGATTGCTTTTTCTAGTATTTTTACACTTTTTGGATCTCCAAGATTGATGTCTGGATATACCTCTAATACTCTTGATCGAATGTTGATGTCTAGGTCAAACTCTGGTGTAGCGGCATTAACTAATTTCATTTCTCTTTTTGAATGTATAGCATCAAAAGCAATAGTTATTTTGTTTGTAGATTTTTGAAGTATTTGGGATGAAACATCTTCTTTTTCCAAAACCGCTTCATATAAGCCCACTTTAAATGTATCTCTGACAATCCTTACATAAAAACTGTCCCTTGCAGAGAGCGAACTAACCATTTTGCCACCTTTAAAGAGAGCTACCCCACTAAGCTCAACTAACTCACCATCTCTTTTAATTATAGGCATTGCTAAATCTTTACCAACAGAATAATAATCATGTGCTATTTGATGGAGCGTGGCCGAAATCATATATTCTTGTTTCACATTTTGCTCAATTAGTCTGAAAATATGCTGGCCAATGTCCTCGATATTTTTATATTCATATTTCAATAATGGTGCTGTTTTGCCCTCCACCACAGCCATATAGATACCATTGTTTACACTAGCGTTTTCTAGGTTTGTATCTATGTAGTAACGAAGATCATCTTTTGCCAAATCTTCACCAAACAAAACAACCCTCATTTGACCAACCATGATCTTTTTAGAAAGCTTTCGGTTCGCTTCCATTCGATTACCTTTACTTGTGTCATTTTCTGTTGTCAAAACTTCCACTTTACTTTGGAATTCAGGATTGACTTCACGAATAACCGCTGTTGTAGCCATTTTATGTTCTGTTCCCACATCATAG
This sequence comes from Lysinibacillus sp. ZYM-1, assembly GCF_001308875.1. Lineage (GTDB taxonomy): Bacteria > Bacillota > Bacilli > Bacillales_A > Planococcaceae > Lysinibacillus. Next base: position 47,851 of record NZ_KQ465119.1, read on the forward strand.
CCGACTAATGTGGTTAAACCTACTTTATCTAAAATATTTGTCTGGATACATCCATATAAAAAAGCAAACGGTATTAGAACAATAAAATAGCGTCTAAGTTTGTTCATTTTTATGCACCTTCTTTGATGTGAAGTTCTTTTTCAGTATGGCCAAGATCCATAGCAATATAGGGTAGACAAAGATAACGTAAAATGCTATGTGTCCAAATACTGTGTTAATTGCATTGATCTGTATACGTGTTTGAACGATTATCGTACAGATGAAAACAAAGAAAGAGAATAGCCAAACAAACGTTGTACCGCGTATATTGACTAATCGAATCGCTCCACGATAAGCAGCCCATAAATACAGACACATATTCGGTATAATAATTAGCATCCAAAAACAAACGGCTACAAATTCAAAACGCTCGATAAAAGGGAAGCTAATAAAACTAAATAATGTCAATGTTGCCCAGATTGTTTTCAAAAGCTTTCCCTCACTATAATAGGTAATCGATACCATCATGACGGATAAATAAATAAAAGTTGTAAACAGTAAACCTAAATGAACGGGTTTTCTGACATTTTTCTTGTCTTTTACAAATGGGTAAATAATGTTTAAGATTTCAAAGCCAATAATGGTAAAGGTCATCGAATGTGCGCCTTTTAAAATGGAACGAACATCATTTTCTAAAATAGGTAGTAGACTTTCTGCCACAGAATACTTTAAAGGAAAGGACAACATCGGGAAAATCCATAAAGAAAGTACAATACTAAAAAAGGAAACACCCACAATCACTCGAAGTCCACCAGTAAAGGCATAGATAACAATAATCAATAAAGTTGCTGACAGAAACCATGTACCAATACTAGGAAATAACCATACCTGTATCACTTCAATATAATTTCGTAAAATAGAAAAGAAAGCTATAAAACAATATAAGATATACAAAGCATTCAATAAATTGCCAATCCATTTTCCAAAGATGTCTTGTTGGATTCCATATAAATCATTGGAGCCGTAGATCTCTAATGTTTTAATCATACAAAAGGTGACAATATGCGAGGCAATTCCTGCCAGGAGAACTGAAATCCATGCATCCTGTCTTGCATCTTGATAAATAACTCGTTGAAATCCCTGTATACCAACCCCGACTTGAGCGCCATGCACGACAAAAAAAAGCAAATAAGCATTGATCATATCTTTAGGGCTAAGTTGTATAGGATTTTTCATTTATTTCACCTTCAGTTCAACTTTTTTCCGGTTTTACAGGCTCAGGTTCAAATTTGTTCTTATCTTTTGGTCTAGTTAGAGAAGTTCTTTTCGCTGTTAATGGAATAGGCATTCTAATAAGACTATCCCGCATATCTTTCATCCTTGGTGGATAGAAAGGAGACATATACGGAGCACCCAAGCTAGTTTGACGTAAAAGATGTATAAGAATAAAACAAAAAGCTAGCATGATGCCATAAAAACCCCAAAAACCTGCAAGAATAATAATCGGGAATCGAATAAGACGAATCACATTGCCCATCATATAACTTGGTGATGTAAAAGATGCTAGCGCACTTAAAGCAATGATAATCAATAAAATATTACTGGTAATACCTGCTTGAACGGCTGCTGTTCCAATAACAATACCGCCAACGATACCAATCGTTTGTCCAATTTTAGTTGGTAGTCTAGCTCCGGCCTCTCGTAGTAGTTCAATAATAAACTCCAAAAGTAATGCCTCGAATATTGGAGGGAAAGGTACCAAGGCTCTGGACTCACTTAATGGAACTAAAAAGGCTTGCGGAATGACCTCATAGTGAAAGGTTACAGCTGCAACGTAAAAGGGTGTTAAATAAACGGATAAAAAGAAGGCTGCAAGCCGTAATAAACGAAGAAAGGTGGCAATTTGCCATCTTAAGTTTTGATCCTCCTGACTTCGAAAAAACTCTGTAAATGCCTGTGGGCAAATGATGGCCATTGAGCTACCATCCACAATTACACCCATTTTGCCATCTAAAATGGCATCACAAAACCTGTCAGGTCTTTCTGTCAACAGCATTTGCGGGAATACTGACAATGAATTATCATCAATCATTTCTGCCAAAACGGCACTATCAAGTAGCTCATCGATATAAAGATCTGTGATTCGTTGGCGCAATGTATTGACCATTTGATCATTAGCAATGCCATTCATATATAAGAGTGAGATAGTGGTATTGGTACGCGTGCCGATTTTTAGTTTTTCATTACAAAGGTTAGGACTGACTATGTAGCGACGGATCAAAGAAATATTCGTAGTTAAACTTTCGTTAAACCCAACCTGTGTCCCAATTACTTGTGATTCATTTTCAGGTGCTGATAATGCTCTGGATTCTCTAGTAGCGATATTGCCTATAAGAACCTGTGGGTAGCCATCTATATGAATCACCACAGACCCATTGACCAACGATTCTACTGTTTCCTGTAGTAGATTGGATTTTACAATTTCAGGAATAGAAATAGTCATTTCAATGGCTTCAGGCGTTTCTTGAGGGTTGTTCAGCAAATTAGCGATAATGTCATTGTTTAATGTCTGGTCATCAACTAAATTATCTATATAAATAAGCGTAATGTTCGGTGGAATAGACTTAATAATTAGATCAGCTGGATTATTCGTAGCACTTTTGATTGACTGAATAAAGTGATCTGTTGTAAGGGCAACCCTAACGAGACTTTCTTTTTCTTTAGGTGTCTCTTTTTCTAATAGTGGTTGCTTTTTATTGAAAGGTAGTTTAAATTTCATGTTGAATGATTGGCTCCCTTCATGGCTTGCCTCGTTTATAGATTTAACAAACATAGGGTATTCTATACTTATTTCATCCATATTCAGGTTTGGACATCATCAAGCTTCAACCAAATATGTTAGACAACATTTAACAAAATGTGGTAGAGTAGTAGTATTCTTAAAAACAGTAGGGAGATTAGACATTTATGCTAAAACTAATTATCGCAAATTAAATTCCAATGAATTTAATAAAAGGGCTATTCTATAATTTCTTGTGAAGTTATAGGGTTTATTTAGTATGTCCCTTTTGCGATAAAAAAGAGAAGCATAATCATGTCTGATCCATATAAACAGGTAACATGGTAGCCCATAAGTGGTTAGCATTATACCTGTATATAACAAAGGACTTTATGAGTTTGTTCTCATAGGGTCTTTTTCTGTTTTTAGGAGGTGGTTATTCCCATTATAAATAGCTGTGAACATTTAATTTGGAGGGAATAGACGTGGAACAATATAAACTTGTAAGTAATTATCGACATGATGAAAAATTGAAAGATAGTTTTAATGATTTAGCAATTAAAACGTTTGGCTTAGATTTTCGAGGGTGGTACAACAAAGGTTATTGGAATGACCAATATATTCCTTATTCATTCGTGAAGGATGAAAACGTGATCGCAAATGCTTCTATTTATAAAATGTCGATACGAATAAATGGCGAGCGAATGAACGGGATTCAGATTGGTACGGTGATGACTGATGAAAATTATCGCCATCAAGGTTTGGCTAAGCAGTTGATGCTGCATATTCTCAAGGAGTATGAAGGTGCCTATGATTTCATGTATCTTTTTGCTAATAACACGGTACTAGATTTTTATCCGAAGTTTGGCTTTTCTCGAATCCATGAAAGTGAGTTTAGCTTAGACCTTACGAACAAGCCTATTCAACCGAAGAATGCTAACGTTCAACAGTTGACAATTGAACAGGATCTTGAACTTCTAGAAAATTATGCGAAAAAACGCGATACCCAATCGAGTATGATAGAAGTTGAGCAGAATGAAAGTCTATTAATGTTTTATTTTACATTAGTCTTTCCTAATGCCATATACTATCTAGAAGATTTAAAAACAATTGTCTTAATGGAGGAAGAAGAAGGGGTATTAAATATTTACGATATCATCTCCTTGCAGTCCATCAATGTGGAGGAATTGTTAGCCAGTATTGTGAAGGAAACAACCCAAAAAGTAGTATTTTATTTTACACCGGAGTTTACGATGGAAGGCATGACTGCAACAATCTTGCCAAATGATGATGATGCTTTATTCGTGCTTTCGAAAAAGCCTATCCTGCAAGGGAACTTTATGTTTCCTTTAACATCGCATTGTTAATTGGAAGAGGTTGAATTACTCTAAGCGTTAGCCCGTACCTTATCAGGTGCGGGCTATTTTTTTGCACCTTATAATGTTTTGTCAAATTACTGTAACATTACTGTTTTACGATACTATCATCAGTTTAATCGAAACGAGGAAAACACAATGAAAAAAATCGTAATTATATTACTTGCAGTTATTGTTGGCCTGTATATGGCTAAGCTATTTGGACAAGGCAATAACGATGAAATTGAATTTATCGATGACATAGCACCTGTAGTTGTTGCACTAAGTCAACAAACTAAGGAGATCTTGCCTAGTGTGATTATTGCACAGGCCATATTGGAATCGAATTACGGCAAAAGTGAATTGGCTCTTACTGCAAATAACCTGTTCGGTATCAAGGGCAGGTATCATGGAAAGTCCGTTAAAATGCCAACGGTTGAATATCAAAACAACAAAAACTATACGACAGAAGCAGAATTTCGAGCCTATCCTGATTGGAAAAGTGCATTAGAGGATCATCGTCAGCTATTATTAAAAGGGACGAGTTGGAATGAACAGCAATATGAAGAGGTCCTAGCTGCCTCAACTTATCAAGAAGCAGCCTATGCCTTGAAAAACAGCAATTACTCAACAGATCCTTTATATCCCGAAAAATTAATTGCTATTATTGAACAATATAATCTGGGGAAATATGATAAATAGGAGTTTCATAAATGAATATACTCATTGCAGATGATGAAATAGAGATGTTAAAGATTTTACAAAGTTATTTTCAAAGAGAAGGATTCACCGTCTTTATTGCTACAAATGGTGAAGAAGCACTTGCCATCTTTTATCAAGAACAAATTGATTTAGCCATTTTAGATTGGATGATGCCTAAAATAGATGGGATTATGGTTTGTCGTGAAATGAAAAAAACACAAAAAATTAAGGTGTTAATGCTTACAGCAAGAGACGCTGATGAAGACGAATTTCAAGCGCTATCAGATGGAGCAGATGATTATGTCAATAAACCCTTTTATCCAAAGGTACTCATCATGAGAGTGAAAAAATTACTTCAAATAGAATCCATCCAGCATATAAGCGACGTATCATTCGATATCGTCAGCAAACGTGTTTGGCGAGCAGGGACAGAAATAGAGTTAACTAAAACGGAATTCGAGCTATTAAGAGTATTTAGCCAACATAGGAGACAAATCTTGACGAGAGATCAGCTACTGGATTCTGTATGGGGATTGGACTATATTGGTGATCCACGTACAGTTGATACACATATTCGACGTTTGAGAGAAAAAATAGGAGAGGACATCATCCAAACACACAGAGGTATTGGATATAGCACAAGTGTATGAAACAAAAAATCGGCACAAAATTAACCATTTTTATCACATTAGTTGTCATTTTCACGTTTACCATCTCTCTTGTCGTAAGCCAATTTTTTCTGCCCAAATATTATCTTTATCAGTTAAATAAAAAAGTCGCAGATGCCTTTGATACGTATCAAACGTTGGATGATGCTAGCTTAGTGGAACGACAATATGATGTCACGATCATAGCTGTACCTCTTGAAGGTTCCATCAATGATCTCAACGAAAATTTAAGGCTTCAACTGGCGAGGGAACACATCGCGCTTAATAAATTTTGGGTTTCTGAAGAAGTGCTACAAGACGTAGCTGAAGATAGAACAGTAGGAAAATTGTATGATCAAGGAAAACAGAAGTCTAGCTTTCTGGTGCATTATACGAAAGAAGGAAATCAGCTCGTAGCAATTGGAGCCTCTATGGCTCATTTTACGGATATTGCTTATTTTATAAATCGTTTTAATTTAATGTTTCTGCTATTGAGTATCTTAGTGATTATTACTCTGACAGCCCTATTATCTCGTAAGTTGACCAAGCCATTAAATGAGCTACAACAAGTTGCAAAAGAAATAGGGGAGCTTAACTTTCAACAGACTAACATTCGAACGGGTGATGAAATCGAAGAATTAGCGAAAAGTATTAATAAAATGAGTGAAGCACTTGAATCAGCTCAAGAAATATTAACACAACGAAATCTGGATTTAAAGCAATTTATGATAGGATTAACACATGAGTTGAAAACACCTCTTGCTTTGATTAAAGTCTATTCAAGTGGACTAGAAGATGGCATGGATGATGGAACGTATGTAACGGTTATTCATAAACAAGTGGATCGAATGGAAAAAATCATTACAGATATGCTGTATTTTGCGAAAACGGAAGAAAACGATTCAAAAACATTAAGCTTTGATCTTATTGAGCTATTAAAAGAAATCATTCAAAGTTATCAGCCTATTCAAGGTGATAAACAGATTGTTTTTCAATCTGAAGTAATTGAATTTATGCTGAACACGGAGCAAGAGAAAGTTCATTTTGTTTTAGAAAATTTGATTAATAATGCCGTAAAATACACAACTGGTCAGGAAATATACATCCACTTCTATTCGCATGGAAGGTTAGAAATTAGGAATGATACCACACTTCTAGATATCACAAAAATATGGCATCCATTTTATGTTGGAGAAAGTTCTCGAAACAAGCACTTTTCAGGTACCGGGCTAGGTCTAGCTTCCGTGAAAAGTCTTGCGGAGCAATTAGGATATGTGGTTGAATCTACTCTTGTTCGTGGGAAAATAACGTTTAAAATCGATTTTCTGAATAAAGAGTAGTACCTTACTCTATATGGTAGAGTAAGGTTTTTATGCTATGATGGGAAAAAGGTTGTTAGGAGGATTAATATGGTAACATGCTAAGTGAAATATATAATTGACCCATATAAAATAAAGGAATTTGAAGTATATAGTAAAATGTGGATTCGACTGGTGAATAAATTAGGCGGTACGCATCAAGGTTATTTCCTTCCATATGAAGGGGCTAATAATATCGCTTTTCCGTTATTTACTTTTCCAAGCTTAACTGCACATGAAGCTTATCGTGTAAAGACAACTATAGGCACCGAGTGTCTAGATGCTTTTAGATATGCTGAAGAAACGAAGTGTATTCTTAGTTATGAAAAAAGCTTTATGCGCCCTGTCTTTGAATGAATAAATTTACATACATCTTAAAACTTTTAAGAATAACAAAAGTAATCGAGACTATTTGGCAGTCCTTTATTTAATTATATTGATAAAAGCTTTTGATGAGGAGGAAGTAATGTATACAGTTGGAGTGATCGGTCCTAAATCTTCTGTAGAACGAATTATAAAATTAGGTCAAGAATATGAAATGACGATGGATTTCGTCGCATATCCATATCAAGATTTTCATGAAACCGTAAATATCGTCAAAGAAAATAATCACGCTGTTGATGTTTGGTTTTTTTCTGGTCAAATTTCGTATATTGTTGCGAAAAACACGTTAAATTCAGGTGAGAATTTAGTATATATTCAACATACAGAATCTGGAATTTATAAATGTCTGTTACATATGGGCTTTTATCAAGGTGAATTTTTGAACAAGGTAAGTATTGATGAAATCACGACATCTCACTTGGAACAAGCCGTAAAACAATTAGATTTTGCGCCAAAAGAAATCTTTGTCAAAACCTTTGATGTAAACACCAGTATAAAGGAATTAATTGATTTTCATATAGATTTATGGAAGCGTGAAAAAACTGCTGGTGCTTTGACTTGCTTCGAAGCAGTCTATTTAGGCCTTAAGGAGACAGGCGTACCGGCTTATCACATATCAACCACAGATATGGAGGTTCGCCAAACACTACGAATACTTGAAGAAAAGCTTAGAACTTTCTATTTTAAAGATACTCAAATCGGTGTCCAAATTATCGAAATTGAACATTTCGATAAAATATCTGAAAAAGCGAAAAGTTCTTACCATTTGCAGTATTTAGAATTAAAGTTAAAAGAAACCTTGTTGAGGTTCTGTGAGCAGCTAGATGGCTCTTTGTTAGAAAAGGGAAATGGCAGGTATATCATTTTTAGCTCTAGGGGAGCTATTGAACGAAAAATTAAGGATTTACAGAATACCATATATCAACTTTCACATGAATCTAATACAACTGCCACTGTAGGAATTGGTTATGGGGTAACTGTTCATTCTGCGGAAATCAATGCACAACGAGCTATTCAACTGTCCAAAGAAAAGACAGAGCAATCGATAGTGATTGTACAAGAAAATGGTACAATTATTGAATCAGTCGGTGAGGAAGATGAAGTCAGTTTTTCGTATCGTATCAACGATGATATTTTATTAGACAAATTAAAAAAAGCGAAAATTAGTTTAAAAAATTACAGTAAATTATGTGCACTTATCAAAAAAATGAACTGGCAAGAATTCACCATTAAGGATTTGGCAGCACATCTTTATTGGGATGAAAGCAATGCCAGACGTATTTTAACAAGTCTAAGTGAAGTAGATTTAGTAGAGTACACAGGAAAAGATGCGCAAGTTTCACGAGGACGACCAAGTAAAATCTATCGTTTGAAATGACCATCATAAATAGATGGTTGTTTTTTTTTGTAAAAAAGTGTTGAAAAATTCAAACGATTAAAATAAAATCATTTTAAGGTAAAAACCTTTTAATGACCTTTAAATATTTTTATCTAATAAGTCGTGTGCAATGATATCTATTCACCTAGGAAGGAGTATTATCTACATCAATTATCACATCTAATTGCACCCAAGGGTGAAATAATTTGTTTTTTCTCCCTGCCTTCATATAAGTAAAGAGTCAAAATTAAAAGGTCATACCAATATTCTCTTTTCAGAGAGGGGAACATTCATGAGTCAAGAACAATATTTGAAAAAGAAAATGGGGTTTTGGTCACTTACAACACTATCACTAGGGGGAATAATAGGATCTAGTTGGCTCTTTGGACCATGGGTAGCTGCTAAACTAGCTGGTCCTGCAGCCATTCTATCTTGGATCATTGGTGCGTTTGTTATCACACTCATAGCGCTTGTATATGCTGAGTTAGGAAGAGTAAAGCCTGAAACAGGGGGATTAGCAAGATACCCACTCTACTCACACGGAAAAATGCTTGCTACTGTGACGAGTTATTCAATCTGGTTTGGCTATTGCGCGACTGCACCGGTAGAATCATCTGGTGTTATTCAATATGCCAATCAATTTTGGCCAGGATTATATGATGTAACGAAAGAGCAACTGACGACATCAGGGATCCTAGCAGCTATGGTTTTAATGGTATTTTTTGTTGTTTTTAATTATTTTGGGGTGAAATTATTTGCTGTCACAAACAACATTATTACGACAGTAAAGTTTGTTGTGCCAGTACTAACAATTATCGCCTTTTTTATGACTGGTTTTCATACCGAGAATTTTTCAAGTCAAGGTTTTGCGCCAAATGGCTATAGTGCCGGATTAAGTGCGATTTTAACTACTGGTATATTTTTTGCTTATACTGGGTTTGGCAATGTCATCATGATGAGTGGGGAAGTGGTCAACCCTCGTAGAAATATTCCACTCGCGCTCATTACTTCTTTAGGTGTTGCAGCAGTTTTGTATGTATTACTACAAATTACGTTTATCGGTGCAGTTCCCACAGAAATGTTAGCAAATGGGTGGAGTGGAATTAAGTTTGATTCACCTTTTGCAAATTTAGCGATGATGGCCAATATGGTTTGGTTATCATGGATTATTACAGCTGATGCCATGGTATCGCCAACGGGCTCAGCTCTTACTTATACAGCAGGAACGTCAAGACATGTATTCGGAATGGCGAAAAGTGGTTTCCTACCAACTTATTTCGGCACAATTAATAAACGTTTTGGTGTCCCAACACGTGCACTTGCTCTTAATTTCGTAGTAGGTTTACTTTTTTTATTCCCACTAAAAAGTTGGACAGCCATTGTTGCGATTGTTGGAGCCATCGGGATTTTTAAATACGCATCAGCATGTGTAACGGTCATTGTATTTCGTAGGGTGGGCTTGACAAAAAATAACGGGCTACCTGGCATGCAAATTATAGCACCAATGGCTTTTGTTTTTGCCACACTGCTAATTTATTGGACAAATTGGAGTAAAGTACAGTTAGCCATAACAGGTCTTGTAATTGGGATTGCTTGTTATTTAGTTATTTTCTTTATCCAAAAACACCAAACAATTGAATTCTTTGGTGGTATTTACATTATTATCTATATTTTGATGCTAGTATTGATGTCTTACTTAGGAAATTTCGGCGGGAAAGGTATTATCCCTGACCCTTATATGTCCGTCATTGTCGCTATATTTGGCCTAGCCTTTTATTATTTTGCGGTCTTTAACGGCGTTTGGTACATGCGTAAAAGAGGAAACATTGAAGAATTACAGGACAGTATTTCTGAAGTATCTTAACGATTAATTTTTTTGAAGGAGAATGGATGATGAAACTTTGGGGCGGTCGCTTTAGAAAAGAAGAAAACAAATTAATGGAGGATTTCAACAGTTCACTGAAGGTGGATCAAAGACTTTACAAGGAAGATATAAAAGGGAGTATTGCACATGTCAATATGTTGGTGCAATGCGATTTACTAACAGAGCAAGAAGGACAAGATATTGTCAGCGCGCTTCTTTCTATTTTAGAGGATATTGACAATGGCACATTGTTAATTGAAGGGAATTATGAAGATATTCATAGTTTTGTAGAGTCCAATTTGATTCAACGAATTGGCGAAACAGGTAAAAAGCTTCATACAGCGAGAAGTCGAAATGACCAAGTAGCAACAGATATTAGGCTTTATGCTAAAAATAAAGCGCTGGAAGTTATTGCAACAATTGAAGATTTACAAAATAGTTTAGAACAAAAAGCAAAAGACAATAACGTGATTATGCCTGGATATACGCATCTTCAGCGTGCGCAGGTCATTACTTTTCAACATCACTTGATGGCCTACTACAATATGTTAAATCGTGATAAAAAAAGAATTCTCAAAGCTATTGAGATAATGAATGAAAGTCCGCTTGGTTGTGGCGCTTTAGCAGGGACTACTCATGCTATCAATCGTGAGATCACGGCTTCAGCGTTAGGCTTCTCAAAACCAGTCGATAATTTTCTAGATGGTGTAAGCGATCGCGATTATCTATTAGAATTAATGTCTGATTTTTCGATTATCATGATGCATTTAAGTCGATTAAGTGAAGAATTAATTTTATGGAGTAGCCAGGAGTTTAAATTTGTTACGATTGATGATGCATACTCGACAGGCAGCAGTATTATGCCACAAAAGAAAAATCCTGATGCAGCTGAGCTTATACGAGGTAAAACTGGACGAGTTTATGGCTCACTAACTTCATTATTAACAACGATGAAGGGCTTACCACTTGCTTACAATAAAGATATGCAGGAAGATAAAGAGCCATTTTTCGACGCATTGGATACTGTATTATCTTGCCTTCAAATCATGTCTAAAATGATTGCTACTATGAAGGTGAACAAAGAAAATATGAAAAAAGCTGTCAAAGGCGGTTTTCTGAATGCAACGGAGGTTGCCGATTATTTAGTGAGCAAAGGGGTTGCCTTCAGAGATGCCCACAGTATTGTTGGTTCGATCGTTATTTATTGTGAGGATCATGACAAGGCCATTGAAGATTTAACAATGGATGAGTTGAAAGACTTGAGTTCATTTATCGATGAGGATATCTATGACTATATTGACTATCAAAATATATTAAATAAAGGGATTAAAGTAGGCTTATTAACATAATAACCAGATGTAAATTTAACCGTTATCTTGACAAAGAAATTTGTCAAAATAACGGTTTTTTAAACGATCAATAGTTGTATGAGATCTCAGGTAGTAGCAGTTGAATATTTATTCTCAATTTTATTGTAAGATTATAATAAAACGAGCAGGGTTTTGAGTGCTTTTGGTTGTATCAGGATAATAGTTTCGTTGTAGCAAGAAAGGGGGAGTCATATGATAGACTCTCCCTTTGTCTGCTAGGAAAGAACGCGAATAGTTGATTCCGTTTTTGTTTTAACTTTTAACGCAAGCGCCATGATGACGATGATTATAAATAATAAGGCGAAAAGGGCCACATCAAATGTGTTTGTTACATCTTTTATGACCCCAACAAGCATAGGAATAATCCCACTAATAATATAGCCACCAAATTGAATCATGGCTGTCCATTCGCTTGCATCTTTTGGTGTAGTCGTTGCATCTAAAGGCAGAATCATTGCCAATGGGAATAATCCGCCAGCACCAATCCCTGTTAATGTGGCACAAAGAATCGGAGAGATCCCACCAATTATTAATAATAGGATGCCTATAAAGGAGCTTAACGCACAGAGGAGCATCCAAGGCTTTCTCTTCACACTATTATTAATAATAATTGGAATAATAAAGCTACATATCATCTGCATTACAGAAAAAATGGTTACTGTTGTTGCGGCGTAGGCGTCACTATATCCCATATCCTGTACTTTTGGAGCGAGCCATGTCGCTAGAGAATAATAAACACCTGATTGTAAACCAAACATGACCATAAGGAGCCAAACATATCGATTTCCCCAAGGTAATCGGCTTTTTTGACTGACGGATTTCTCTATTGCCTCTTGAGTTTGCTTTGATTTTTTGATAATAGGAATCCAAACAATGAAACCCACTAGAGCGAATACCGACCAAATTGCTAAAGCTGCGTTCCAAGATTGGTGAAAAGCATGCATAGCAGGCACGACTAAACCAGCGCTTAAAGACGCTCCAATTCCCATCCCCGCTGAATATACACCGATCATAGTAGAAGAATATTTAGGAAATTCCTTTTTGATATAGCCTGAAATCAGTGGACCTGTAATGGCAATACCTATCCCACTAAGAATAGCGGTTAATAATAAAAATAAAGGAAAAGTTGCCACTAACCGTAAAGCTGTTGATACACCAATTAATAAAACGGATACACCAATCGTCCATTCAATGCCCCATCGCTCACTTAGCTTACCAGCCAATGGTGCAAATACCCCCATACAAAACACGGGTAGGGCTGTTAGTAAACTGACTACAACGCTCGTCATCTGCAAATCCATTTGAATATTTTTCAATACTGGTGAAATAGATGTTATCGAAGCTCGTAGATTCATAGATAGTATAAACAAAGAAAAAACGCTCCAAATAATCGGAAAGTTTTTTGATTTCGCCATAACTGAAAACACCTCTTTTAATTATTTTTTGATATACTATAGTTAACTTTTTATATGTAAGATAAACTATAATTTATCGACTTGTATACTATAATATACTTAATATACAAAGTCAATGGAAGGGGTGCGAAATATTGCAAGAGGGAAATATGGATTTATCTAGTCAAGTAGGCATTCAATTAAGAGAGATTCGAAAAAACAAAAGGATGAGTCTTGAAGAGCTCGCAAATATTAGTAGTGTCAGTAAGCTAACGTTAGGGAAAATTGAAAGAGGGGAAACAAATCCAACGCTCAATATCCTTTGGAAAATATGTAGAGGGCTTAATATTCCACTTGTTTCTTTATTATCCTTTGAGGAAAATGTAGAGGTCCATCGTTTTGGCGCAGATTACCAATTAGCAGGACAAAATAATGACTGGTTTGTCGAACCATTATTTAGAACGAACGGAACTGAATGGTATAGAAGTTGTATTGAACCTAATAGTGAATACAGTGAGTATCACTTAGCAGGGTCCGAGGAAATTGTGCTAGTATTAAATGGTCAATTGGAAATGAAGGTAGGGGAGAAAAATCATCAATTAAACCAATGGGATGTCATTAAATTTAATGGTGAAGAGCTACACACATACATCAATCGTTCCAACGAAAAAGTGCATTTAATGCAGTCTCTAACCTATACAACTCCATAGTTTTTGTCTAAAAAAAAACGTCCTTACTTTGAACAGTAAAGGACGTTTTTCAATTATTTCGCTTCTATAGATAACCCCAAATCATACATAATAACGTCCCGAAAATGGTAACGAGCGCAATGATCAACGCATAATAGATATTGGTATAGATTGCAGGCTTATCCTTTGTTTCACTAGCATGCATAAAGACGACTAACTGTAAGCCGGCCTGAATAAATGCTGTGACTAAAAGTATTGTCATGGTAATGGGCATTGACATATCAAAAAAATACACACATGCTGCAATGATGGTAAGGATAATCGACAGGGCAAATCCCATAACTTGTTTTAGTGGGAATAAATCACTCATTTCAAACCATTCCTTTCAAGTAAATGAAACTGAAGATAAAGATCCAGACCACATCTAAAAAGTGCCAGTATAAAGAGAAGATGAAAGATTTATTGGCTGTTTCAGGTGTCAACCCACGCTGAATTAGTTGGTAGACAATAAACATGCCCCAGAACACCCCAAATGTGACGTGCGCACCATGCGTCCCTAATGTTGTCAAAAGGGTTGCTGTAAAGGCACTTGTTTGTAATCCTGCACCAACATGCACATAGTGAATGAACTCATAAACTTCAAAACCAATAAATACTACACCAAGTAGTAGTGTCAAAACATAGAACGTTATCATCGCTTTCGTATAACCTTTGCGCATGGCATGTATGCCTAAGCCAATGGTAAAGCTACTTGTTAAGAGAATAAAAGTTTCAAATAAAACAGGTGTAATTTCAAAAATGTCAGCTCCTGTAGGGCCATTTCCAGTACGATCTACCAAAACAAAGTAAGCTGCGAACAGCGTCCCAAAGAGCATGATTTCAGCACCGATAAATACCCAAAAGCCTAAAATATTCAATTGATTTTGCTGTGTACTATATTCTAAAGGAAGTGATTGATCGATTTTCATGATTGACTACCTCGCAATTTCGATTCCGTTGCTTTCACTTTTTCGACAGAAACATAATGTCCTGGATCTTTTTCCAACGAACGGTGTGCCATACAAACAAAAATACCGATAGTTGTAACAATGGTTGGAATCCACATACCAAATACAAATGAGAAGCCCCATGCAAAGAAGATACAGCCTAAAATGAAAGGTACACCACTGTTATTAGGCATATGAATGTTTTCATATTGCTCTGGGAACAAATCATGCTGACGATATTTTGCATCCCATAAAGCCTCTGTTGAAATCACATGCGGCACCTTTGCAAAGTTATAGTACGGCACAGGACTAGGTGTAGTCCATTCTAAAGTGCGTGCGTCCCATGGATCTGAGCCAACGTTTCTTGGAGCATAACGAATGCTGTAATAAACGTTGTAAACAATTAAGATAAAGCCAATTGTAAGGCCAATTGCACCGATAAAAGAAATCATATTCCACATACCAAAACCTGTGGATGCTGAGTAAGTGTACATACGGCGTGCTTGTCCATCTAAACCAGAGAAGAACATCGGCATAAAGGCTAGTAAGGTACTGATCGCAATAATCCAGGCCGTTACTTTTCCTATTTTTTCATTTAACATAAAGCCAAACATTTTTGGCCAATAGTAATGTAAGCCTGCTAACATCGCAAATACAACACCTGGAATAATCACCATATGGAAGTGTGCTACTAAAAACATTGTATTATGGTATTGGTAGTCAGCTGCTGACATACCAAGCATCACGCCCGTTACGCCACCTATTGTAAACGTAGGGATAAACAACATGGAGTAAAGCATTGGCGTTGTAAAGACAATTTTTCCTTTCCACAGGGTGAATAACCAGTTAAAGATCTTTACCCCAGTCGGCACAGCAATGGCCATCGTTGTTATTGAAAAAATACTATTTGTTAAAGCGCCTTGTCCCATCGTAAAGAAATGATGGGTCCATACTAAAAACGATAGGAAGGAGATAATGACCATTGAACCGACCATCGATTTATAGCCATAGAGATTGCGTCCAGAAAAAGTAGAAATAATCTCACTGTAAAGTCCAAAGGCTGGTAATATCAGGATATAAACCTCGGGATGTCCCCATACCCAGAAGAAATTCGCCCACAGCATATCCATACCGCCGTTGGATGTTGTGAAGAAATTCGTTGCAAATAGGCGGTCAAAAGTTCCCATGACAAGTGCTACCGTTAATACAGGAAAGGCAAAAACGATAATTACATTTGCCACGAAAGAAGACCACGTAAACATTGGCATTTTCATTAATGTCATACCTGGTGCTCGCATTTTGAGAATTGTCACAATCATGTTAATACCAGTAATTAATGTACCAAGGCCTGAAATTTGTAGAGCAAACAAGTAATAGTTCGTTCCTACAGATTGACTAAATTCATTATTAGCAAGAGGGAAATAATTCGTCCAGCCAGCATCAGGAGAGCCGCCAATTACAAAGGAAATGTTTAATAGCATGGCCCCCATGAAAAATAGCCAAAAACTTAAAGCATTCAAACGTGGAAAGGCCACGTCTCTTGCGCCAATTTGAAGTGGCACAATGTAGTTCATAAACGCCATAATAAACGGCATGGCCATAAATATAATCATAACAGTTCCGTGTGTCGTAAATATTTCATTATAATGCTGTGCATCTAATAATTTATTGTCAGGTACTGCCATTTGTGCTCGCATCATAATAGCGTCCGCTCCACCACGGAAAAGCATAAGAAGAGCTGAAATTAAATACATAATACCAATTCGTTTATGATCAACTGTTGTTAACCATTCACGCCAAAGGTAGCCCCATTTTTTAAAATAGGTTAATCCTACAATCATCGCTATCACCGTAAGACCAATAGCGACCATTGAGGCATAAATAGCTGGGCTTGGATGTGGTATCGCAAATCGTTCAAAGTAATCCATCTGACTATGTCTCCTTTCGACATAAACCTTATCGTAAACTAGTTCATTTCGAGAATTTCAAGATTGTTTTATTGAGATGCATGATCTTTTACGTGAGAAGAACCATGCTGATGTCCACCATTTTCACCCTCAGGTGCAGGCAGAAAAGTTAAATGTGTTCCATTGTAAGTGGACTGTCCCACATGTCCTGGTTCTAATAACGTATTAAATTTTTCCTCCGTTAATAGATCTGCTGTTTCTTTTACTTCCTTTACCCAATCATTAAATTCATCATGAGTCACCGCTGTAACGTTAAACGTATTTTCGGCGAACCCTTTGCCGTTAAAGTTTGCATTTCTTCCCATAAACTCTCCGGGCATATCCGCGGCCAAATGCAAAGTATTCACCATATCGGCCATCGCATATTTTTGCCCACCCAGTTGAGGAATCCAGAAACTAGTAATCGGTCCATACGAGTAAAGTTTGAACTCAATTGGACGCTCTGCAGGGATATACAAATAATTTACGGTTTCAATATCTTCTTCTGGATAACTAAAATGCCATTTCCAGTTAGAGGTTGAAGCATAAATGACCAATGGTTTCTCATTTTTATATTTTTCTGGCGTCGATTCCACCTTATAATTACTTTGAACAGAAATAATAGACATGTACGCAACAATTAAAACAGGTATGCCTACACAAATTATTTCAACCATTGTACTCCCTTTAATGTGGGGAGGCTTATAGTCGGGACTTTGCTTAGAAGCACGATATTTCATTAACATATAAGCTAAAATCACAAAAACGATTAGTACGATAAAGGACATAATCCCTATCGATAGCATAATATCTTTGGCTTGTACTTGAGCTTGAGGACCTTTTGGATCTAATACTAATAACGGGTCACAACCGGTTAACATAGTGACAATAGTGAAAAGACCAATTAATCTGAGCCAACTTTTTTTCATAAACAAACCCCTTTAACTGATTCTTTGAAGTGCTATCGGCTACTATGGGTTTGCATGGATTTTGATTCACAATTGATTTTTATCATAGTGGCACATACTTTGAAAGACAAGGCGTTTTGCAAGATAACACAGAATGTTCTCAAACAAGAAAAGTGATTTCAGAATAATATTTTGGAGAGGAATACACATCTAGTAAGTGTTATCATAGGGTCCTATAGATTGAAATTTAAAGTGGATGGGGAAAGTAATAAGAAAGTGGACGGTTCGATAGAAATGACATTATACTATGATTGATATTTTAGCTTTCCAGACAAAGCTAGAAATAAGAAGCACTATTGAGGTGAGAAAATATGGATTGGAAACCAGATCGAAATGCAAAAAAAGCTATCTATAAACAACTCGCAGAATATATTGAAAAAGGGATTGCTGATGGGACATTTCCGCCTGATAAACCTTTACCATCAGAACGATATTTAGCGAATACTTTGAACGTAAATAGAAGTACAGTTGTTAGTGCATATGACGAATTAGAAGCAATGGGGCTTATTGAACGGAATAGAGGAAGTGGCACGACCATTAGTAAAGATATTTGGGGGATTACAAGGAAAAGAATTCCTAGCTGGAATCGATATATTGAGGCAGGCTCTTTTTTACCTAATCTACCTGTCACACAAAAAATAAGAAAAGAGGCAGTGGAACACAAACTAATAAATTTAGCGACTGGAGAATTATCAGAAGATCTTTTCCCTAAAAGTGCATTAAGAGAAATCACAGCAACACGTTCTTTTATAGGGAGCCTAGGATATGACCATCCACTAGGAAGTGAGATCCTACGCACGACCCTTACGAAACATATCAAAACTAGGGGAATTGACACAAAACCTTCTTCCATCCTGATTACTTCAGGAGCACAACAAGCATTACATTTGATTGTCCAATGTTTGTTAAAGCCTGGAGATGCAGTTGCAATTGAAGATCCTTCCTACAACTTCAATCTACCTATTTTTAAATCGGCAGGCTTACAAATCCATTATCTTCCTGTTCATAAGGATGGCATTAATCCGGATGATTTGCAAGCCTTGTATAAAAAACACCGTATTAAAATGATTTTTTTAAATCCTGATTTTCACAATCCAACAGGCTCTTCATTGGATTTAAAGAAAAGAGAGGCTATTCTAGAGATATCCTCCAAGCTTGGCATTCCTGTGGTAGAAGATGATCCCTATAGCTTAACAGCTTTTTCTGGTGAGAAAAGTCCAACCCTGAAATCATTAGATAAAAACGGAAACGTATTGTACATTAGCTCTTTGTCCAAAATTGTAGCTTCAGGTTTACGAATTGGATGGATTGTTGGTCCTACATCCGTTATTGAAAGACTATCCGATGCCAAGCAACAAATCGACTTTGGCCACTCAAGCTTCACCCAATGGATAGCCAATGATTTTTTAGAATCCGCCAATTTCAACTTGCATATAAAAAATTTAGTGAAGGAATTAGAAAGACGGCGCGATACAATTGTACAGAGTCTCAATACGTATTTAAAAGATCAGGTGGCGTTTTTCATTCCTCAAGGTGGCATTCATATTTGGTGCCAGGTTCTGATGAAAAATTATAATGAAACTCAATTACTGGAAGAATCCATTAAACGAGGTGTCATATATGTGCCTGGTTCAACCATGGGATCGCAAAAGGGATATGTCCGTTTTACGTACGCAAGGGAAGATGTCGAGTCAATCGACGAGGGAATCAAAAGGTTTGCGCAAGCGCTGCATTGCCTAAATGATAGATGATGATTTTTGTAAATTATATACAAGTGGATGGCTAAAATAACAGTAAAGTGGACGGTTAAAAAAGTAGGGAAAGTATTTATGATAGAAATATGGATAACAACAATCCATCAAGGCTTTCGACGATCATGGAAGTGTGGATCGATTCACAATTATTCGCACGAGTAATGAAAACTGTAAATAGGGAAGGTGATAGGGCAACCTTGACAGCGATGCCGAGGCATTAAGGATGAGGTAGATCACTAATGCTGGTAGGTTTAGTGCTACGGGAAGGTTTTATCAAAAATTTGCTAGAAGCCCACTTTTAATAAAGAGGTAATAAAATTCACAACACATATCGTTAATTTTGTTTTAAAGCTTTACCTGTTCTAACAGTCTCGTTTTACAGCTTTAGCTGCTGATGAGAAAAATCAAGGCAGTCACTACTTATTATATTTTAATGCCCACCAGAATATATAAGGGAAATAGGCACTCCTTATATATCCCAATTAAATCTAGTTAAAAAACATCATCCAGCCACCTAGCTTCGCAATACCATCAGCGCGCTAGGTGGCTGGTTTTATAAAAAAGATTGTAATAATAGTTGAGTAATAAGATAATAAGTTTTAATATTCTGATTATAATCGTTTATTATTTACTCACTAAGGGGGATGTTGATGGTATTACAGATAGGCGAAAAAATAACATTTGAACGAACATTTACAAGAGAAGATGTTGATTTATTTACGAAGGTTTCCGAAGATGAAGGGGTTCATCATATCACACCTGACGAACAAGGTCGTTTTGTTGTTCAAGGTCTATTAACAGCCACACTCCCTACAAAAGTTGGGGGTGATTATAATGTATTAGCGCGTAAAATGAATTTTGAGTTTTTACGTCCAGTTTATAGTGAAGATTCCATACGTTGTGATGTTATAATCGAACAATTTGAACCAGATGAAAAAAATCGAACGGCGATTACAGCAACGTTTACATGCATAAACCAACTTAACAAAGAGGTATTAAAGGGGAGCTTTTCAGGTATTATTTTATAAAGCAAAGTGGGTGCACATATGAAAAATACTGAAATTCTGTTTTTCGAACGTCCATTTCCAAGTGCCAATAGTATTGTTATTCAAGATGATCAAATATTTTTAGTGGATACTGGATTTGGAAGCGATATTATACGAACTGAGCAACTTTTAACGACTGCTGGGATTTTACCAGCACAATTAAATGGCATTATTAATACTCATTATCATAGCGATCATGTTGGAGGAAATCATTATTTTCAACAGCAGTATAATATACCAGTTGCCGCACATCTTTGGGAAGGTGAAATGGTAAATCAATGTGATGTAGAATCCTGTGGTGCCCATTTTTTAGATCAACCTGTGGAACAATATGTCGTACAACAGTTATTAGTAGATGAGCAGCATATAATGACTGGGCATAGTGCTTTCCAAGTTTTACATACACCCGGACATACATTAGGGCATATAGCTTTATATGAGCCAAAACAGGAGCTATTGATTTGTGGAGATTTATTTCATTACAATGATGTGGGATGGCTGAATATGTTTAGAGAAGGGACAAACAGTTTAAGGCGATCATTTGAAAGTTTAGATCGACTCGCTACACTTTCCATAAAAAAGGCGTATCCTGGTCACGGGCGGGCTATCGAAGAGCCATTAATAATGATTGACAAAGCAAGAGAACGACTAGAAAAGTGGATGGAGTCTCCCGAAAAAATGGCTTGGCATGCCTGCAAGCGAATTTTTTCTTTTACATTGATGATAAAAAATGGTTTAAATAGCAGGGAAATCACCCCTTATCTACTAAGCTGCAATTGGTTTTACGATTACGCTGTTCACTCTTTCCGCTCAAAGCCCGAGGAATTTGTACAACCATTCCTAGATGAAATGATTCGATCTAAAGCCGCAAAGTGGCACCAAGACAAATTAATAGCGACAGCAGCATATGAAGCGCCCAATCCAAAATGGATAGAAGAGGATTGGAAACCAGGTAATTGGACAAAGTAAATGTGCAATTTTGTACTATAATGATTTTAATAATAGGTGTAATAATTCAAAGAGATAAACTTGAAAGGAAGTTTGCTTCGTGAATATTACATCTTTTTTAATGTACTGCTTTATTATTACGGCTACACCAGGGCCGACCAATGTAGTCATTTTATCAACGACACAGAATTACGGTATCAAAAAAGGTTTACATTTTTCTTATGGTTCTACAATTGCATTTTTTATTTTACTAGTATTATCAGTTTTTCTAAATACACTGTTTTCAACATGGGTGCCAAAAGTTTTGCTAATCATGCAAATAATTGGGACGTCTTATATGCTTTATCTTGCTTACCAAATATATAAAATGGATATTTCGAGTGATGATGATAGCAAATCAGGAAACTTCAAATCAGGGTTTTTGATGCAGTTTTTAAACCCTAAAGTAGTATTATTTACGATGACCGTTTTTCCAAGCTTTGTGTTACCATACTATGAATCATTTTTCGCCTTATTATTAAGTGTATTAGCGATTACTATCATTGGTTTTATAGCTTTCTTATTATGGGTATTGTTTGGCGCAATCTTTAAACAATTCTTACAAAACCATAAAAAAGTCGTCAATGTTTTTATGGCATTTTGTTTAATATACGCAGCAATAATGATTTGGATTTAATAGAGGTGAAAAAATGCAGCATTTTACGTATAAAAAAATGGATGGAATTACAGCTTTAAAGGCCAGCTTTACAGATTTTAAATATAAAAAACACGCTCATCAAGAATATGCATTTGGTGTCACGTTAAAAGGTATTCAGCATTACCACCTAGATGGAAATTTGCAGCTTTCACATCAAAATGGCATTATGTTTTTTAATCCTGAACAAGTACATGACGGCATGGCTTATAATCGCGAAGGACTTGAATATGTAATGCTTTACGTAGACCCACCATTATTATTAGAGGCTATTCAAAAAAGAGAAATGATCAGTTTTGAGAAACCAATTCTCTATAACAATAGTCTAAAGCACCATATATTAAATCTGTCACATGCTATTTTAACTGAAGAAAATTCTGCATTATGTAATGAGTTGTTTTTACATTTAACGGACTGCTTAGTGGCGCAAGATTTTAATTCGTCAATGAAAATGGATAGTTTTATTATTAAAAAAGCTAAAGAGATCATACATTCACATGTTGAAGATGTACTAAAAATAGAAGATATTTGTCAGGAGCTACAATTGACGACATTCCAACTCATTCGTCTTTTTAAAAAGCACACTGGGATTACTCCTTATCAATACTTCTTAAATTGCAAGGTTGGACGGGCTAAATCCATTATCGAGCAAACAGGTGATATTTATGCTGGAGTTGCACAATGTGGATTTGTTGATTTACCTCATTTAAACAAGCATTTTAAAAGTATTTTTGGTATAACAGCATTTGAATATGTATCTATTATTAAAAATAGTGGATAAAGTGAAAGGCGGTAATAAAATTGACAATAAATAGAATTTAATGTTAAAGTATAGATACTTAATTTGATCGGAGGGTGAAAATATGAGCCATTGTTTATTTATTCGAAAACTTAATTTCAACTTAAATAAACAAGAAGCTATTATTCACCTATCATATTTAGAATTTACCACTCTATGACTGTTTATGTTGATTCAGAAAATGTTTTGTACCGAAAGCTAGACGACGAGTTTTCGAACGTCTGCTGAATCAAATAAAATCTCAAACGGTTGTCACAGATTGAAAAATCTGGACGCCATTATGCCGACGGTACAATTGATACATAGGGAGAATATTTTAATTGAGCAAGATGCTTCTGTTTATAAACAGAGGCATCTTTTTTGTTTTTATCAAAGTTCGGGGTGATGCATATGAGCAACTAATAAACAATGATTACACAAGAAATAACGAAGGGAGCATTTACATGATCGAAATTCAAAACCTTACCATCAAAACGACGAAAGACAATCGTACATTAATAGATCAATTCCAGCTTAGCATTCAAAAAGGCGACAAAATTGTCATTATTGGAGAAGAAGGCAATGGGAAAAGCACATTATTAAAATGTATCTACAACGAACAATTGTTGACTGATTATTGTACCTATGAAGGGAAAATTCATAAGGACGGCTATTTGCTAGGATATCTTTCACAGGAACTATCAGTACAGGAAAAAATGTTAACCATCACAGAATTATTTATTGAAAATAGTTGGAATAAAGAATTGTTAATAGCAATGGATGATTTTAGAATTGAATCCTTAGTTTCAAATCAAACAATCAGTGATTTTTCAGGAGGGGAGCGATTTAAATATCGGTTCCTAAAATTACTCTCTATGAATCCTGATGTTCTGTTACTGGATGAACCGACAAACGATCTAGATATAGGCACAATAGACTGGCTGGAAACATTCATGCAACAAACTACCATACCCATCTTATTTGTTTCTCATGATGAAACATTTATTAAAAATACAGCGAATGCTATTATTCATATTGAGCTTACTAATCGCAAGCAAACACCCAAATACACATTTTCAAGAGAGCCCTATGAAACATACCTTGCCCATCGAGAAAACGATTTACTAAAACAAGAGCAGGTAGCGAGAAAGCAAGCAGCCGATTATAAAAAACAGATGGAAAAGCGGCATGATGTTTGGAATAAGGCAGAGCATCAGCATCAACATGTAGCTCGCTCGGACCCAAGATTACAAAAAAAAAGTAAAATCATTAAAAAATCAAAAGAAGCGTATGGACAGAGCTACAGATAATTTTATCGAGATTCCAAGTGTAGAAGAGGCAAGCGAATTTTATTTTGATTCCTCCATACATGTACATCGCCACAAAAAAATTCTAGATCTATCATTAGAAACACTTGAAATAGCAAACAAACAATTATCCAAAAATATAAAATTATCCATCATAGGACCCGAGAAGGTGGCGATTATTGGTGAAAATGGTGTAGGAAAATCAACCTTGTTAAAAAGGATAATAGACACGTTAAAGGATCATTCTTCTTTTAAAATAGGATACATGCCACAAAATTATGAGGAGCTTTTGGACCCAAATCAAACACCTATTAGTTTTCTAGAAAGAACAGGTGATAAGGAAGCCATGACAAAAGCTTTTACACATATGGGTAGCGTGAAATTTACTAGCGATGAAATGCAGCAGAAGATCGGACAGTTAAGTGGTGGTCAGAAAGCAAAGCTACTTTTGTTAAAAATGATCATGGATGGTTGCGAAATATTGATTTTGGATGAACCGACGAGAAATTTTAGTCCTTTGACAACGCCTGTCCTGTGTCATGCGTTAGCGCAATATAGTGGGGCCATCATTAGTGTTTCGCATGATCGCCGTTATTTAAAAGAAGTAGCAACAACCATTTACGAACTAACAAATGAAGGATTAATCAAGAAATAGGCAATACAAAAAGTCGATTTCCTGTAAAAAAGAAATCGACTTTTTGTAGAAAATTTATGTACAACACATTGAAAAAACCAATGTCTTATGGTAAATTTATAAAGATAGACGTTGTATAATTAGAATACCACGTACTTACCCTATTTTAATTATACAATATAATCTATTCTTTCGTCAACAGTTTTATTATTTCATTTTTTAAAGGAGTGGTTGCTATGAAAACAGCAGAGGCACTACAACAGATGGGAGGAAAAACTACTCAATTTATTGACGAAGAAGGTAAGATTTGAAAAGGCAATCGAAAATCTTCATTATGAAGAAAATGAAAAAGATAAAAGAAAGTAGGATTGATACTACATGTCGGAGAATACCATTTCTGTCCAGACAAAAGCGCCATACGGCATGATTGCCATTTTATTTATTGGGGCATTTGTTGCTATCTTGAATGAAACATTACTAAATATTGCACTCCCAGCCATTATGCAAGAATTTGAAGTGAAAGCTACCGCAGTACAGTGGCTTTCAACAGGCTATATGTTGATTAACGGGATATTAATACCAGCTAGTGCGTTCTTCATTCAACGTTTTACAGATAAAAAGTTATTTATTACCGCGATGGCCTTGTTTACTTTAGGTACATTCCTAGCTAGTATTGCACCTGCTTTTGGTGTTTTATTAGCGGCGCGAATGATACAAGCTGCAGGCTCTGCGATTATGATGCCTTTATTAATGAATGTCATGCTTACCGCATTTCCAGTTGAAAAACGAGGCGCAGCGATGGGGATGTTTGGTCTCGTAATGATCACTGCTCCAGCGATTGGTCCTACACTTTCTGGCTGGATCATCGAACATTATAGTTGGAGAATGTTATTTGACCTTGTTCTGCCAATTGCAATTTTAACTTTAATTTTTGCAGCCTTTAAATTAAAGGATGTGACACCACAACGTGCCATCAAGCTCGATGTCATGTCACTCATTCTTTCAAGTATTGGATTCGGCGGTTTGCTTTACGGCTTTAGTTCCGCAGGGGAAAAAGGATGGGACAATATACTTGTCTATGGAACAATAATTATTGGGACAGTCGCTATAATTACCTTTGTCCTTCGTCAACTACGAATGGATGAACCAATGCTTGAGTTTCGTATTTTCAAATATCCTATGTTCGCCTTATCATCGGCTATTTCCATCGTCATATCAGTGGCCATGTTCTCTGCTATGATCTTAATGCCTATTTACGTACAAACCATTCGGGGAATATCACCAATGGATTCGGGCCTTTTAATGCTACCAGGAGCTATTGCAATGGGGATTATGTCACCAATTACTGGGAAGCTCTTTGATAAGTATGGGGCAAGAAGTTTAGCCGTATTTGGTTTGATTATTACCATTGTCACATCATATTACTTTAGTAAAATAAGTATGGATACGGCTTATTCAACACTCGTTCTGTTGTATACATTACGTATGTTTGGGATGTCGATGGTTATGATGCCAGTAATGACAAATGGTTTGAATCAGCTACCGGCGCATAATAATCCACACGGCACTGCGATGAACAATACACTTCAGCAAGTTTCTGGTGCGATAGGTTCTGCAGTTTTGATTACGGTGATGAACAACAAAACAACGGCGAAAGCAGAGGAATTAGCTGCTAGCACCATGAACAATATGAGTGCCAATACACAGGCATCTACACAAGGTGCTGCTGAGCTAAAACAGCAAATCATGAATGAAGCCATGCTACATGGTATTAATTATACGTTCTTCATATCAACTTTGATTGCGGTGATCGCACTCATTCTTGCATTCTTCATTAAGAGGGTTAAACCTAATCATGATCATATGATGACTGGTGAGGTTGCTGAAAAACAGGTAGAAGAGTAATGAATAGAAAACGGGTGTTGCTAAAATTAAGCAGCATCCGTTTTTACATTAATGATTTATGAAACTATTAAGATATTTCTAAAAATTAAATTGACAATGGAAACAAATTACCATACAATTTGATTGATTAATCAATCAATTATTTGAAAGGAGCTTCTAAATGGAATCAAAACTTACTACAGATGAAAAAAAGAAAAGAAAAAGATCTATCATTCTAAACGCTGCAATCAAATTATACAGCGTGAATGGTTTTGCCGAGACGAAAATTGCCGAAATAGCAAAAGAAGCTGGTGTTAGCTTTGGAACTGTATTTACGTATTTTGATACGAAAGAATCACTTTATGAATCAGCAATTTTAGAGCCACTTGAGGAAATAAAAACATATTTTCTTGAAATTGAAAAACACTTTACAGGTGAACCACTTGAAATTGTAAAGGACATGATAGATTGCCATGTTCAAATCTTTTCAACGAGAAGTGAATACCTACGTCTAATACAACAAGTTCTAGCTAGTCCTGAACGGTTTCCAAAACTTTTTAATGAATTAAATGATTTCGTCAATGGGTTTATAGTTAGTATTCATCCAATTATCGAAGCAGGTCAAAAAAAAGGTTACTTTTATGAAGAAACAACATCATTAATCGCTGAATCATACTTATCTATCCTGAATGGTATGCGTTTAACGTTTATAGATGAATATACAAACTTATTGTGGAAGGATATAACAAGACAAGCATTGAGATTATTTGGTCCAATCACTAATAAGGGGGAATTGTAATGAAGATAGGAGATATTCATCCTAATGTCAAACTTCGACTAGCTATGCAATTTCTAGGAAGCCTTATATCAATGGCTGTTATACCTTTTCTTGCTATCTATTTTTCTCAAAAAATCGGAGCGACTAAAACAGGAATTATTCTTATCTGTATAGTGATCAGCGGGGTCATTGGTGGAGTTATTGGAGGCCATATCTCAGACAAAATAGGTCGAAAAAAAATTATGATCTATGCTGAAATAGGTATACTGCTATCGTATGTTGTGATTACTTTCTGTAATTCTCCATGGTTCGATTCACCATATTTTTCAGCTTTATTTTTTATTATTAATATGTTTTTCGCGGGAATGTTTCAGCCAGCTGCACAGGCTATGATTATAGATATTACTAATCCAGAATCGAGAAAGATTGTTTTTACCATAAGCTACTGGTTGGGGAATTTAGCAACTGCTATTGGTGGTATCATGGGAGCATTCTTTTTCAAAAATTACTTATTTGAATTATTTGTTGGCGTATCACTCATGTCTTTATTTTCTGTTTTAATCACCATATTTTTCATTTCAGAAACTTACATACCTAGAACTTCCTCTATGACTATAAATGATAAACAAAACTTCTCCTTAAAAGAGATGTTTACAAGCTATTCTAACGTTTTCAAAGACAAACTGTTTATGTTTTATATTGCAGGAGCGATTTTAGTATATTCTTTGGAACAGTCTTTAACAAACTATATAGGGATTCGCCTTGAAAAAGAAATGACCAGTCAATCAGCTTCACTTTTTGGAATAGATTTCTTGCTTGATGGTACAAAAATGTTAGGTTTCCTCCGTACAGAGAATACAATTCTTGTAGTCCTTCTATCAAGTGTCGTATTGTTGCTATTTAAAAAATGGAAAGATCAATGGACATTAGTTATTGGCATGGTGATTTTTTCTATTTGTTTTAGTATTTTTGCAATAACGAATAATGTATTGATCCTTTTTATCGTTATGTTTATTGGAACCATTGGGGAATTAATGTATGTTCCTATAAAACAGGCGATGCTAGGAGATATGGCACCGCCTAACGCTCGTAGCACCTATATGGCTTTTAATAGTATGACTATCTATGGCGCAATGGTTGTTTCATCATTGCTGATTATCGTAGGGGAGTGGATTCCACCTTTTTTTATGGGTGTTTTACTGCTTATACTAGGATTAATGGGGACATTTTTATATTATTTAATAACGAAAACGCTATACACCAAAATTAGTGAGGGGAATGAAGGGAAAGTACCTATCTCTCATTAAAAGAAAAGGAATAATACGTTCAGTCGATATTCTATCATTTCAGAATATCGACTAATTTTATAGCGTATTATCGATATAACGCAATCATTTGATTGGCAATATACTCCGAACTAAAATGAATCCCATCTTTGAGCCACCACATAATGATCCCCAGTATCGATGAGGCAAGAATATCCATCGATAACGTTATTTCCGTAGGATCCATACATTCCCTTTCGCGTTTGATGACAATCATGTCTTTTAACATCATATGAAATTTTCTTTTGAAGCCAGGGTGCTCAAATAGAACAGCTAATATTTTTCGATGCTTATAAAAATAATCTAAAAACGTCATTAATTTCTCTTGATTATTTAAGTTATCAATTTGTAAAGTCGGAGAGATTTTTAGCGACAGATCGTCGAAAATATCGTACACAACCTGCTTTAATAAATCATTTATATCGATAAAATGTAAATAAAAAGTTGCTCGATTTAGTTCAGCACGTTGGGCTATTTTTTGTACGGTTAATTTTGAAATATCCGGGTTTTCAATCAATATTTCTACGACTGCTTCTTTAAATACTCGTTTAGACCGAATAGCTCGCGGATCTTGCTTTTTATGGGACGTCAATTTCATTCTCCTTTATCTATTAAATTCTACTTCATTAATAGTTTTTATTAATCTGTTGTTTAATTAACACATCATGAAAAATTGTAAATAGGCATCAAAAAATAAAAATGATATTATCTATTTTATTGACATTGTGTTAATAAAACAAGTAGAAAGAGGAATTTTAGAATGTCGGAATTGATCAATAAAAAAGTACTTTTAACCGTCTTAATTTTAGGGTGTTTTTTATCGACACTCAATCAAACATTATTAAACGTTGCATTAAGTAATTTAATGGATGTATTTTCTGTTTCGGCTACAACTGTTCAGTGGTTATCTACTGGTTTTATGTTAGTAAACGGCGTATTAGTCCCTATTACGGCTTATTTAATGAAACGTTTTTCTACACGCCAATTATTTATTAGCTCGATGCTATTTTTATTAATAGGCTCTATTTTTTGTGCTGTAGCACCAAATTTCACCACTTTACTAATCGGTCGTATGATTCAAGCAATTGGAGCAGGAATCATTATGCCACTGCTTATGAGCATCGTCATGTTTATTTTTCCACCAGAAAAAAGAGGCAGTATGATGGGTTTAATAGGACTCGCGATGATTTTCGCTCCAGCAATTGCCCCTACATTAGCAGGTTTTATCATTGATTACTATTCATGGCGTTGGTTATTTATCGGTCTTGTTCCATTGGTGGTGATCATCATTTTGTTGGCCTTGAAATATTTGATTAATGTCTCAGAAACAGAAAAAGCGAAGCTAGACGTTGTAAGTGTTATTTTATCAACGATTGGTTTTGGTTTGATTTTATATGGGTTTAGTAATGCCGGGAGCCATGGTTGGGATGATAGAGTAGTCATAGTTTCGATCATTGTAGGCATTGTGACGATTGCGATATTTTGTCTACGACAAATTAAGTCCGATGATCCACTTCTAAACTTATCGGTTTTTCAAAATAAAGTATTCACGTTAACATCTATCATCAACATGATTGTCACAATGATGATGTATGCAGATATGATTTTATTACCAATCTACTTACAAAATGGTAGAGGTTTTACTGCATTAGACGCCGGCTTATTATTATTACCTGGGGCACTTGTTAATGCCTTTATGTCTCCCGTTACAGGGAAAATGTATGACCGATTCGGTGCTAAACCTTTATTTATAATCGGTTTGATTTTTATTATACCTTCTATGTGGATTGTCACAGATTTATCAGAAACGACATCCTTTAGCTTTTTAATGATCCGTACGATTTTCCTGCGCATCGGATTGAGTTTCATTACTATGCCATTAAACACAGCTGGTTTAAATGCATTACCTAAAACACTCGTAACACATGGTACCGCAGTAAATAATACTTTGCGTCAAATTTCAGGGGCGATAGGGGCTGCTGTTGTCATCACCATTTTTACAGCACAAACGACTAGTCATGCGAAAAGTTTGCTTGTGGAAACACCAAATGGTACAGGCGAAACGATTCGCTCACTTGCATCGATATTAGGTTCCAGTGATGCTTATTATTTCATGACAATTTTAGCGGTAATCGCATTTATTTTAACGCTATTTGTGCCCTCTAAAAAAATGATGCAACAACAAGGATAAAGGGGATTGAAAATTGTTCGAGAAGGGTAAAGGGGAGTAATAGTAGCTGGATGCACAAAAAAATGGCGTTTCTTATTAGTGTGAAACGCCATTTTCAAGTTATTGAGTTAATCGTTGGATAAATGCATCTAAATGTTCGATTGTGACGTTATCGTTAACGCCAAATAAATTGTCACCTTTACCTACAGTAATTTTATTGGAAGCAAGGATAGACACATAGCTGTTAGCCCAATGCGTATTCGGAACATCTACAAAATTTTCTGTAGTTCCTTGTTGTTTTAAATGGAATGCTTCCACTAACACTTTCGATAACTGACCGCGTGTAATAGGGGAACCTGGATTAAATTTTCCGTTATCGTCACCTGTAAATACACCAATTTTTTTAAGTGCTTCCGCAGCACCAGCATATTTAGAACCTGGCTTTATATCAGGAAAACTTGAATTTGTATTACTAGTATTTAAATGTAACTTATTTGCTAATTTTAGAGCTACTTCTCCACGTGATGAATAAATAGTAAAGTCTATTTCAGCATCTTTTACCTCTCCATAGTCAGAGAAGTTGGTAATGCGTTTTGCACCCACATATCGAGATCCCCAATAATAGGGGTCGTTTATTTTATCAATTTTTACCCCTGAACTTGTAGTAGCCGAAATAAAGTTGCTGTCACCTATGTATATTCCAACGTGTGAAACACCGCTCCCTGAAGTATTAAAAAATACTAGATCGCCAGTCTTTAAATTGTCTTTAGCGATAGAAGTACCTTGTTGATACTGAGCTGTTGACGTACGTTCTAATGAAATTCCTAACTTAGAAAAAACCAATTGTGTATATGCTGAACAATCAACACCTGTATTGATATCAGTACCGCCGTATTTATAAGGAGCACCAATGTATGCTTTTGCTGTATTTGTTAAATCTGTATATGTAGCTGCTTTTGCGTCATGAATACCAATTCCTGTAAAGAACATAAAAGATGCAAAAATTGGTAGTAGTATTTTTTTCTTCAATTAAATCTTACCCCTTTCAAAAATGCTTTCGCCTTTGAACTAAAGTAAGAATATCATGAAATAGATTAGAGTTATTTTTCAATAATATTACTGATTATCACTTTCCTATGATTCTGAAATGTTATTTTTAATTGTGTAATGTATCTGCAATAATCATGGGCAATTTTGTTAAAAATATATGAAGTTAATGGATAGAAAGGGATATAAGTGTTATTTTTTGCATTTATGCTAAATTTGGACCTCGCATTTTATTCATTGGAAAAGAAACATTTTCATATAGCACCAAAGTTATTAAAAAAAGATGTTGCGACAATGGAGTCTTAAGTAGCGGTTTTAATGAGTCCTCCTTATAAAAATATGAAAACATAGAATTATGGCACACAATTTGGCAAGCTATAGAGGAATTAGTTGATAATCAAGACATCGAAGAAATGACCCAACGAGAGTATAATCGTTGGATTTATTTGTGAAAAACTCAACCTAGCTGATCAAAAATGTTTAAGTAATAATGCTTATACATTAAATAGTAATAAGAGATCTAAAAAACATAGTAAGTAGATAAATTTTACGTAAAAATAATTTCTACTATTCTGAAATATGTGTTATAGTATGTCCATAATTGAATATTGTGTAAGAGTTGGTGCCAAATGAAAGTTTGGCTTAAAAGGGAAGTCGGTGTAAACCCGACGCTGTCCCGCAACTGTAATTCGGAGCAAATCACAAATGCCACTGGGGAACTGGGAAGGCTGTGAGGCGTGTTGATGAGAAGCCAGGAGACCTGCCAATTTCTAGTACACACCAAATACCTACGTGGAAATAGGTGGTGAATTGTGACCAAATAGGCACTGTGCGATAATAAATGATTTAAGCGAAAGAATACACTTTTTCGTATTGTTTTTGTATTAATAATTCTACCATGCAGCCATTTTCCTTCGCGGAAAATGGCTTTTTATCTTGATTCAGAAAAGGAATTTATACACAAAACGAAGCGTCAGTTCAGTAGATTTTCAAGCATCCTCTGAATCAAAGAAGATGTCGTAGATCTGGAAAAAGAAAGGGAGATTAAATATGACTTATACAAGCACACTCATTGGCTACCCATATATCGGGGATGATCGGGAATGGAAGAAAGCATTAGAGGCATTTTGGCGTCATGAGCTAATAGAAGAAGATTTTCAGGCAAAACTGAAAAGTATTCGTTTATCAAGGATTGAAAAGCAGCTACAGCTAGGCGTAGATGTAGTAACAGTCGGAGATTTCACTTTTTACGATAGAATGTTAGATACTGCTTTAATGTTTGGCTTAGTACCTAAACGCTTTAATTGGCAAGGAGGAAAGGTAGATTTACATACCTACTATAGTGTTGCAAGAGGTAACAAGTCAGCAGTAGCCAGTGAAATGACAAAATGGTTTAATACAAATTATCACTATATTGTTCCTGAGTATGAAGGACAAACTTTGCAAATAACAGAAAATAAGGTGTTAGCTGACTTTTTAGAGGCGAAGGCAGCGTACGATATTATTGCAAAGCCAACACTTATCGGTCCCTACACATTCTTCAAGCTTACAAAGGGCTACAGCAAGTTGACTCAGGTTGAATATTTATTAGCCTTATTACCCCTCTATGCACAGGTCATACAAGAATTAGTGGATGCGGGTGCACATTGGATTCAATTAGAGGAACCATCCTTAGTGACAACGCTCGATCCGGAAGACCTAAAACTGGTGCAGGAGATATACTCCCAGTTGGCTACTACAGTTCCAGCAGCTAAACTTATGCTACAAACTTATTTTGAAGCCTTATGTTCCTATGAAACATTAATCACTTTGCCTGTGCAAGGATTTGGTTTAGACTTCGTGCATGGCTATAAAGGAAATATAGAATCGCTCAGAAAATTTGGTTTCCCTAACGATAAAGTTTTAGCCGTCGGTGTTGTCAATGGCCGTGATATTTGGCGTTCAAACCTAGCGGAAGTTAACGCCACGATCCAAGCCATCGAAAAACTCGGTGATGCGAAAGAGTTGTGGATTCAACCTTCAAGTAACCTACAACATGTACCAATATCCACTTCTCTTGAAGTTAAGATGGACCCAGTTCTAAAGCAAGCACTGGCGTTCGCAGATGAAAAAATAGTAGAGATTATTCAGATAACTAAATTTAGAAATAATCAAGATGGGATCCACCATCACAATTTTTCAGAAAGTATGAAGACCATTGAAGCCCTAAAAAATCATCCAATCCGTCAAAACAAAATCATCCAGCAGGCTGTTCAAACCGTATCAATGCAAGATTTTGCACGACATAGTGATTTTACTCAGCGTCAAAAGTTGCAACAACAAGCGTTAGCGTTACCGTTATTCCCAACGACAACAATCGGCAGTTTCCCTCAGTCGGATGAGGTGAAAAGAAATCGCAATGCATGGCGGAAGAAACAATTGTCAAATGAAGACTATGAAACATTTATTGAACAGGAAACAAAACGTTGGATTAACTTACAAGAGGATCTAGATATCGACGTACTGGTACATGGAGAATTTGAACGGACAGACATGGTTGAATATTTCGGTGAAAAGCTGACTGGCTTTGCCTTTACAGAAAAAGCATGGGTTGTTTCGTACGGATCTCGCTGTGTGAAACCTCCAATTATTTATGGAGATGTTGCTTGGGCTTCTTCCATCACTGTGAAAGAGTCAGCGTATGCACAAAGCTTAACGAAACGTTTTGTTAAAGGGATGCTTACGGGGCCTGTAACCATTTTAAATTGGTCCTTTGTGCGCGATGATATTTCTCGAAAAGATGTGGCCTATCAAATCGCATTAGCACTTAGAAGGGAGGTTGAAGCACTAGAGACTGCCGGTATTTCAATCATTCAAGTAGATGAACCAGCACTCCGAGAGGGTTTACCTCTACGCAAAGAAGAATGGGGGGATTACTTAGATTGGGCGGTCAATTCCTTCAAACTCGCGACATCCAGTGTCAAGGATGAAACACAAATTCACACACATATGTGTTACTGCGAATTTAACGATTTCATTGAACCTATTAGCGAGCTAGATGCAGATGTTATTTCGATTGAAACATCGCGGAGCCATGGGGAGCTTATCTCTTCACTTCAAGTAAATCCTTATACAAAAGGGATAGGTTTAGGTGTATATGATATTCATAGTCCACGTGTACCAAGCGAGGAAGAAATGCTTGCTATTATGAGAGATAGTTTACAAGTTCTAGACAGACATCAGTTTTGGGTCAATCCTGATTGTGGCTTGAAAACAAGGAAAGAGCCAGAAACCTTAGCGGCTTTAGCAAATATGGTAGTAGCCACTAAAAAATTGCGTCAGGAAGTAAAAGAATCTATATCAAGATAATGAAAGATATAATTTCAAATCTACTACATTTACTCTCCGTATTAAAAAGGGAGTTATACAAAGGCCAGGGTGAATCTACCTGGTCTTTATTGTCGAGGTTTTTATTATATTCAGAAAATAAAATTGACGTGAACATTTGAGCGTGTTATGTTTATTACTAATTTCATATGTTGCATTACAAGTTTGAGTGAAAATTTTTCATTCAATTAAAAGGAAAATGGGTGTAAATCCCATGCTGTCCCGCAGCTGTAAATGAGGAGTTTTGTTTTGATTACCACGTTTGGTAAACGGAACGAAATGATGATTCATAAGCCAGAATGCCTGCTTGTAAGAAGATTCATTGATGATCTACGAAAGATAGGGAGATGGGTGGAGGCTTACTTATCGTAAGTTTATCTGTCCTTATTCTAAAAGAATAAGGTTTTTTTATGCCTTCTTTCCATCTATTTGTAGGTTTTCTTTTTGAATCAAGAAGAGAGATAGGAGACAGAAAATGAGATTGACAAAGTATTTACTACCGTTCCTACTTGTTTTGACGTTTAGTATACTTGCTGGTTGTACAAGCTCGGAACAAGAAAAAGGGAAAATAGCTTCAAAAGCAAAGACTGAAGAAAAAATGATCACAGTTGGATGGCCATTAGATGTGGGTCCATTAAATCCCCATACATATTTACCAAATCAGATGACTGCGCAGGCAATGGTTTACGAATCGTTAGTTGAGTATAACGATGATGGAACAATTACGCCAAAACTAGCAGAAAGTTGGGATATCTCAGAGGATAAAACAGCTTATACTTTCCATTTAAGAACAGATGTCAAGTATTCAGATGGAACTGCCTTTAATGCCGATAATGTTATTCGTAACTTTGACGCGGTATTAGCAAATCGTGACATGCATTCTTGGATGGGCATGGTCAACCATATTGTAGAGGTCGTTAAAGTGGACGATTCCACAATAAGGTTGCAATTAGATGAACCCTATTACCCTGTCTTAAACGAATTAGCCTTTGTTAGACCATTCCGTTTTTTAGGGAATAATGGTTTCCCAGAGGGAGATTTAACGCAGGATTCCATCAAAGCAGCAATTGGAACAGGACCATGGGTTTTAACGGACTACAAAAAAGATGAATATGCTTTATTTAGCCGTAACGAAAACTACTGGGGGGAAAAACCACTCGTAGATAAAATAAAAGTTAAGATAATCCCTGATTCTGATTCAATTTCATTGGCATTTGAAAATGAAGAATTAGATTTAATTTATGGTCGTGGCATTATTAGTTTAGATAACTATACGTATTTAAAAGATAGTGGCAAATATCAAACGGCTACTTCTGAGCCTTTGTCTACGAAAGCACTACTTTTCAATACACGGTCTGGACCGTTAGCCGAATTAAACGTTCGCCAGGCAATTCAATATGCTATTAATAAGGAACAAATGGTAGACAGCATTACCCATGGCACGGAAAAAGTGGCAAATACATTATTCTGGGATGCGATTCCTTATACCAATATTGATTTAGCTCCAATCTTATATAATCCTGAAAAAGCGCAAAAATTGTTAGACGAAGCTGGGTGGACGCTGCAGAAGGGTGAAAAAATTCGTTCAAAAAATGGCCAAACACTTACATTAGATTTAATCTATATTGCGACTGATGCGATTCAAAAGCCAATGGCGGAATTAATGCAGGGGGAACTAGCGAAAATAGGGGTACAGTTAAATATAGAAGGCGCGGATGTAATGGTGGGTCTTCAAAAATTAATGGATGACCAGGTTGATATAAATTTCTGGCGTACAAATGGACCACCAACCGATCCACATAGCTTTGCAAATGAATCAGCTACACCAAATGCTAGTGGCGTTTATGAGGCGAAATTAGGCTTACCAAATGCTAAAGAAATCGATACCAAAATTCATCAATTATTAGTGGGTACAGATGAAGAAGAACGCGTGCAGCTATACACCGATATTTTATCCATGTTCCACGATCAAGCATTATTCTATCCAATATCTTATGAAACAAATAATGTAATTTACCAACCATATATGAAAGATTTTGCGCCACGTGCATCTGAATATGACATTCCATATGCGCAAATGAATAAAGAGAACTAAGTATGAAAGAGAGAGTGTGTCGATCAAAGACATCTCTCTTTTTATCATAGGATGGAATAGGAAGTGAAAGCATGTACGAATCGACCTGGATATTTTGTTTAAAAAGAATTTTCACGCTACCGTTTGTATTATTAGGCGTATCTATTCTGACCTTTGTATTTATCCGCTTCGTACCTGTAGAGCCCGCAGAAGTCATTCTTCGGTTGGCAAGAGTGGCACCAACAACAGAAGCTATTGAGGCATTACGTGAAGAACTAGGAACAGACAAACCTTTTATTTTGCAATATCTGCTATGGGTAAAGGGCGTAGTAAAGCTAGATTTCGGGACATCTTTTGTTAGTAAGCTACCCGTGGCTCAAGAGCTATTGGCTAAATTACCCGCTACCATCGAATTAGCTATTACAGCATTCGTGCTCATTTTAGCACTAAGCATACCGTTAGGGATTATAAGTGCATTGTATAAGCATTCCATCATCGATAAAATCATTCGATTCTTTACAGTCATGAGTGTGTCACTTCCAACATTTTGGCTAGGCTTTATACTACTCTATTTATTTAGCTTAAAATTCGGGATTTTCCCAACGAATGGAAAAGGGACGCTAGCACATTTGGTTTTACCAGCCTTCACATTGGCTTTACCAACCATTGGGCTGTTCGTGCAATTTATTCGCTCAGCCATTATTGAAGAATTACAGCAACCATATGTGAAATATGCACAGCTAAGAGGATTAAAAAACTCGGATATCCTAATACGACATGTTTGGAGAAATGCTGCGATACCACTAACGACTTTATTAGGGATGACACTCGGTAATTTGCTTGGTGGTGCAGTCATTGTGGAGCAAGTGTTTAGTTGGCCAGGGCTCGGTAGATATTTAATAGAATCCATTATCAATCGAGATTACCCCGTTGTCCAATGCTATGTGTTGATGATTGCTTGCATCTATGTGCTT
Source organism: Lysinibacillus sp. ZYM-1 (assembly GCF_001308875.1). GTDB lineage: Bacteria > Bacillota > Bacilli > Bacillales_A > Planococcaceae > Lysinibacillus. The sequence continues at coordinate 86,429 of NZ_KQ465119.1, forward strand.
GCCAATTTAGGCACAGATGTATTGCATCGTCTATTGGATCCTCATCTGATGATGAAGGACAGGAGAGATTGAAATGAACTTAGGACGTAAAAATCATGTACATATTAGTAAATTTATTAGTCTAACCGTCCTTATCATCATAGGACTACTGGGGCTGTTTGCTCCCCTAATAATGCCTCATGACCCCTTAGCCGTCGATATTTCCAAGAGATTTTTAGCCCCGTCATGGGACTATCCTTTAGGGACAGACCATTTAGGAAGATGTGTTTTCTCACGCTTACTTTTGGGTATTCGTTATTCTTTAGGGTCAGTATTGATTATACAAATAGTAGCCACTCTATTAGCGATCTTAGTGGGTGCTTTTGTCAGCCTAAAAAGAGGTATAATAGATTTTCTTTTCATTCGGATATGTGATATTTTATTAGCTTTCCCAACACTTATCCTAGCATTTGGGCTTTTAGGTTTATTAGGCCCTAGCTTAAAAAATGTGATATTGGCTCTTATATTGACTCAACTTATTTATTATTCAAGGCTAATTAGAAGTTTATTTATTGGCATAAATGAAAAAGATTTTATTCAAGCTGCAAGAATCAGTGGCACTTCAGGAGTTAAATTAATTATTCGTCATTATCTCCCCAATGTATGGACTCCTATTGTAACGATTGTTGCATTAGATGTTGGGAAGGTCATTTTAGAAATTGCGGGTTTTTCTTTTATTGGACTTGGCGTACAGGCACCCCTCCCTGAATGGGGAATGATGGTGAATGAAGGGAAACAATACATCCGACAACATCCTGAATTAATGCTTTATCCTGGACTTGCTATCGTTCTTGTTGTACTAATATTTAATCATTTGGCAAGTAGTCTGAAGAGGCTTGACCAGTAAAGGGGAAGTTATGAAGAAAGTCTTAGAAGTGAAAGATTTATCAGTCAAAATCGGTGAAGAAAAAATCTTAACCTCTATCAATCTGTCAGCTTATCAAGGGCGTGTTTTAGGGATTATAGGGGAAAGTGGTAGTGGCAAAACGATGCTTTGCCAAGCCATCATGCAATCATTACCGTCTATAGCACAAATTACACATGGTGAAATCTTCTACCAGCAACAAGATTTATTGAAACTATCCGCAGCTCAATTGAGGGCTTATCGAGGCCGTCATTTATCTATAATTATGCAAAATCCTTCCGCTGCCTTCGACCATATTCAAACGATTGAAAGGCATTTTCGCGAAACATTAAAAGCTCATTTTGTGATGACTAAAAACGAAATAAGACAATTAGCCATTGAGAGCATGTCAAAAGTGAATTTACCTAATCCCGAGCAGCTTTTGCATTATTATCCCTTCCAATTAAGTGGAGGAATGCTACAGCGAGTGATGATAGCATTATCATTGGCGATACAAGCTTCGATCTACATTGCTGATGAGCCCACGACAGCACTTGATACCGTCAATCAAAAGCAAGTATTAACACTATTTGATCGTATACGCTTAGAAACGGAGGCAGCCATACTTCTTGTGACACATGATTTAGGTGTTATTGCTGAACTAGCTGATGATGTAGCTGTGATGTATAAAGGCGAAATAATAGAACAAGCGAATGTCTATGATTTCTTTGATGCGCCTCAGCATGCCTATACAAAGAAACTCTTACAGTCTCGCATTACGTTTTAGAGGAGAAAAAAATGACGCTACTAAAAGTGAAAAATATTGAGAAACACTATGCACATAGACCGTTCATATTCAAGCGGAAATTGGCGGCACCTGCATTACAGAAAGTTACCTTTTCACTTCAGGAAGGGGAATGTTTAGGCATTGTTGGTCAAAGTGGCTCTGGAAAAAGCACACTAGGCCGCATAATTTTAGGTATTGAGCGACCAACAGATGGGGAAATCCTATTTCAAGGGGTCAATCTTTATGATACGACTAGCCAACAGAAAAAATTGATTCGGAGAGACCTGCAGGCAGTTTTTCAAAATAGCTATCATTCATTTAATCCAAAGCAGACCATTTTTCAGATTTTAGAAGAACCTTTGCTAAATTTCGAGCATTTTAGCAAAACAGAGAGACAACATAAGGTAAAGGAATTACTTAATTGTGTAGAGTTAGAAAGTAAGATTGCCGAAAAATATCCTTCCCAGATTAGCGGGGGGCAACAGCAGCGTGTCAATATTGCTAGAGCACTTGCCTTACATCCAAAATTGATAATATTAGATGAAGCCATTAGTAGTTTAGATATGATTTTGCAGAAACATATCATCCAATTATTACAAACACTCCAAAAAGACCTCAAGCTTGCATATATTTTCATTTCTCATGATTTACAAGCAACGAGTTTTATATCTGACCGTATCCTTGTCATGCAAGATGGTCAGTTAGTGGAGGAGATTAAGAAAGATGAAGCATTTAAGCATCCCGCATCTCTTGAACTTTACAACGCTATATTGCCATGTCATCCTCGAGAAAGAACTAATAATAATACTAGTTATTAATATTTTTGGATAGAATGTCACACTAGTAAAATTATTCATTAGCCCCGTTACCTAATAAGAAACGGGGTTTTGTTGTTATGAATGGTTCATAAAAGAACTTTCTAACCCCCATATTTTTCCTTCTATGTTGTTTAACAGAGCTATTGTTCTCTTTTCCATATTATTTGGAAGCTCGTTTTTCCCGAAATAAGTAAGGCTTAAACTTTCGCCATCTTTCATTTCCAATGCACCACTTACATTTTTAGCTATGAAAAGATGAATGACCGTATAGATTTCGTCTCCGTTCGGATAACAATAATAATATTCTGGACCTGAAAAAACACCGATCAAATCAAACCCCTTGGCCACAAGTCCTGTTTCTTCATAGAGTTCGCGGGCAGCAACTTGTTCTACCGTTTCGTTTAATTCCATTGAGCCACCAGGTAGTCCCCAATCCAATGTATCCGAACGATGTTGAAAAAGTATTTTCTTGTCATCATTTACCACAAGAACTGTCGATCCAACGCTTATTATTGGTCTACTTCCGATATGTTTTCTTAATTCTGAAATATACCCCATCTTGTCACTCCTATTTATCGTTATGCAAAATTATTCGCCTTCTATATATAAGAAACCTTTTTTTCTAAGGAAGCTTTGAAAATAGCTTCATAGGGATTGATTAACAATCTTTTTTTGCACAAAATAATGCTCAATTATGCAGAATAGTTCATTAAAAATGAAAAATAGCTTTTTATAATCAGTCTTTTCTGAATTTTACCTATATTGATTGTTTAGAAAACTCTATGTTAAGGTAAAAAGACAAATTGAATATGCTAAATTTTGGTGGTTCAAATGAATCTAATTTCATTTGATTAAAAGGGAAGTTGGTGTGAGTCCAACGCTGTCCCGCAACTGTATTTAGGAGTTCCATAACAAGACCACTGTTTTGTTCATCAGAATGGGAAGGTGTTATAGGAATGTTGATCATAAGTCAGGAGACCTGCCACTAAATAAGCATCAATTGACCTACGAGGATAGGGAGGTGTTAGCTACTGTATGATTAAGGTGAATGCTTGTCAATTCACGGTTCTTTGTGTTGTCATACTTTTGTAGATTAACAACTTCTAAAGGGGTAGAAGTTGTTTTTTTGTTGTTCTTACGTGTTTGAATGGTAACGCTTACAAGAATGATTAAACAAAGGGGTTGTCATAAAATGGGGTTAAATTATTCACCAGGTCTTGATGGAGTCATTGCTACGGAAACAAAACTATCTTTCTTAGACACAGTGGGAAGTCAAATTGTTATACGGGGCTATGATTTGATTGAATTATCTCAGCGATATTCGTATCTAGATATTGTCTATTTATTATTGCATGGAGAAATAGCAACTGATGAGCAGCGTACTGACTTGCAAGACAAGTTGAAAGCAAATTATCAGGTTCCAAAAGAGATTTTTCAAATTTTTAAATTATTGCCGAATGGCACACATGCAATGGATGGACTTAGAACTGGAATCTCCGTGTTAGCAGGTTACGATCAGCACATAAATGATCGTTCAACTGGGATGAATGTAACACGAGCCTATCGACTTTTAGGTGGTATGCCCAATATCGTTGCGAATAGTTACCGTGTATTAAATGGTCAAGACGTAGTAGAGCCAGATAGCCAGCTTTCTTATAGCGCTAATTTTTATTACATGATTACTGGCAGAAAACCAACACAGTTTGAAGAAGAAATCTTTGACCAATCACTTGTTTTGTATAGTGAACATGAAATGCCAAATTCGACGTTTACGGCGCGTGTCATTGCCTCCACACAATCAGATCTGTATGGGGCTCTAACTGGTGCTGTCGCATCATTGAAAGGAAATTTACATGGTGGGGCGAATGAGGCAGTAATGTATATGCTTCTTGAAGCCAAGACAGTGGAAGGCTTTGAAGCAATACTAAAAAACAAACTAAAAAATAAAGAAAAAATTATGGGCTTCGGCCACCGTGTCTATATGAAAAAGATGGATCCAAGAGCGCAAATAATGAAAGAGTCCCTATATAGATTATGTTTGGAGCAAGGGGAAGACCGCTTATATCACATGTGTGAAGCTGGTGAGAAAGTGATGGTAGATGAAAAAGGTTTGTATCCAAACTTAGATTATTATGCTGCACCCGTGTACTACATGCTTGGTTTACCGATTGAACTATATACGCCAATTTTCTTTGGCTCTCGAACGATTGGTTTATGTGCACATGTAATCGAGCAGCATGATAATAATCGATTATTTAGACCGCGTGTCAATTATATTGGCGAGCGTCATACCCTTGAAGAATTGTCGGTATAATCAAGTTTTAACAACTCGCCATAAAATTGATGGGCATTCTGACCAATGCCCATCAGCATACTAATATATCAAATTTATGCCTTGAAAGGAAGATATAGATGATTAAAACAAATGAAATTGCGAAGACAGACCAACTACTTGTTGATATTGCAGATTACGTATTAAATACAGCAACTACTAGTGAAGAAGCATTTGAAACAGCTCGTTATGTTTTATTAGATACTTTAGGTTGCGGCATTTTAGCCTTACAGTATCCAGAATGTACGAAACTTTTGGGTCCAGTAGTACCAGGTACAGTCGTTCCAAATGGTACTCGTGTTCCAGGCACCTCTTATGTCCTCGATCCGGTAAAAGGTGCCTTTAATATTGGTTGTATGATTCGCTGGTTGGATTATAACGATACTTGGCTGGCGGCTGAATGGGGGCATCCTTCTGACAATTTAGGAGGTATTTTAGCAGTGGCTGATTATTTGAGTCGTGTGCGTGTTGCTGATGGCAAAGCGCCTCTTAACATGAAAGACGTTTTAGAAATGATGATCCAAGCTCATGAAATACAAGGCATACTTGCACTAGAAAATAGCTTAAATCGTGTTGGTTTAGATCATGTACTGTTTGTCAAAATTGCGACAACAGCTGTTGTGACAAAGGCATTAGGTGGAACTCATCAAGAAATTGTCAATGCATTATCGAATGCTTGGATTGATAATTCAAGTTTAAGAACCTATCGACATGCACCTAATACAGGATCTAGAAAATCGTGGGCTGCGGGAGATGCCACAAGTAGAGCTGTGCAACTAGCAATGATGGCTGTGAAGGGAGAAATGGGCTATGCAACTGCCCTATCTGCACCTGGCTGGGGGTTTCAAGATGTGCTCTTTAAAAAACAAGAATTAAAGCTTGCTAAACCTCTTGGTTCTTATGTTATGGAAAATGTCCTCTTCAAGGTTTCTTACCCTGCAGAGTTTCATGCGCAAACAGCTGCAGAATGTGCCGTTCATTTACACCCTGAAGTAATTAATCGCTTAGCTGATATTGACCGAATTGAAATCACAACGCATGAATCAGCCATACGCATAATCGATAAAGAAGGACAACTTAACAATCCGGCTGATCGTGATCACTGCCTTCAATATATTACAGCTATCGGGCTCATTTATGGTGACATTACAGCAGATCACTATGAAGATGATGTGGCCGCAGATCCACGCATTGATAACCTGCGAAATAAAATGGTGGTTGTAGAAAAAGCTCAATATACTATCGACTACTTAGACCCTGATAAACGGTCGATAGCCAATGCTATTCAAATTTATTACAAAGATGGTACATCATCTGAGCTAATTGAGTGTGAATATCCTTTAGGACATCGTTTCCGCCGTGAGGAAGCATTTCCTCAGATCATTGATAAATTCCAGCAAAATATAAGCACGCATTATTCTCAAAAACAATTAAGTAAAATTAATGAGATTTGTGCAAAGAAAGACCTGCTGGAACAAAGTCCTGTTCATGAATTTGTTAATTTATTTATTTAATTTTTTATAGAAGTTAAATCCTTCGGCGGATGTCACTGAATTACGCCAAGGCATATTTGATTATTAGGAGGGTTTTATAGATGGCATGGATTGTCCATGAAACGATGACACAAAAACAATTAGCTGAACAATTTAGAGCTCTCATTACTCGTTCAACTATTTTGCAAATACCAGGTGCTCATGATGCAATGGCTGGCCTAATGGCTAAAAAAGTCGGCTTTGAGGCATTGTATCTTTCTGGAGCTGCTTACACTGCAAGCAGAGGGTTACCAGACTTAGGAATGATTTATTCTAATGAAATGGCTCAGCGTGCATGTGATATTATTCGAGCTACTCATTTACCAATGCTTGTGGATATTGATACCGGCTTTGGTGGTGTATTAAACGTTGCCCGTACTGCACGTGAAATGGTAGAAGCAGGGGTCGCTGCTGTACAGCTAGAGGATCAAAATCTTCCCAAGAAGTGTGGGCATCTGAATGGCAAAACACTTGTTTCTCAGGAAGAAATGATACAAAAAATAAAAATGATGAAACAAATAGCGCCTACCTTGGTTATTATCGCCCGCACAGATGCGAGAGCTGTTGAAGGGTTAGAGGCAGCAATTCTAAGAGCCAAAGCCTATGTAGCAGCCGGGGCAGATGCTATTTTTCCGGAGGCATTACAAACTGAAAAAGAATTTAAACAATTTGCCAATGAACTAGATGTACCATTATTAGCCAATATGACTGAATTTGGCCAAACCCCTTATTATACGGCTAAGGAATTTGAAAAAATGGGTTACTCGATGGTCATTTATCCTGTTACATCAATGAGAGTAGCAGCGAAGGCATATGAACGCGTATTTGATTTAATAAAAAATACCGGATCACAAAAAGAAGCAATCGAGGATATGCAAACTAGAAGCGATTTATATGAAACCATTTCCTATTATAAATTCGAAGAATTAGATAGTGAATTAGCAAAAACCATCTTGTCTAAAGAGGAAATAAAGTAGGAGAAGTGAATAGCTTTCTTCACTTTCTTTCAAGGAGGACTCATATGGATAAACTAGAAGACAAAATGGCGATCTTTACACCTGAGGATTTTCATGATGAGGAAAAGCTCATAGCAAAAACTGCCGAGCTCTTCATTAAACAGGATGTTTCACCGAAGATCTCATCCATTGAACAGCATCAGTATGAGGTAACTCGTCAATTGTTTCAAAAAGCAGGTGATCTTGGTTTACTGGCCATTGAGATACCCGAAGCGTATGGCGGACTCGAACTCAATAAAAAAATTTCTGGACTTGTAGCAGAGAGAATGGGTTTTGGGGGCTCATTTAGTGTCTCCTACAACATTCATGCAGGGGTTGGCACATTACCCTATGTCTATTTTGGAAATGAGGGGCAAAAGCTGAAGTACTTACCAAAGCTAGCTTCTGGAAAATGGATTGGCGCTTATGCACTAACGGAGCCCGACGCAGGTTCCGATGCACTGCGTCCCAAAACGAATGCCAGGTTACAAGAAGATGGTACAGCCTGGATAGTAAACGGAGAAAAGCAATGGATTACCAATGCTCAGCTAGCAGATGTCTTTGTTGTTTTTGCCAAAACTAACGAGGGAATGACCGCTTTCATTGTAGAACGTTCGTTTAAAGGGGTTTCTGTGGGACAGGAAGAAGAGAAAATGGGCATTAAAGGCTCCTCGACCGCTACGCTTATTTTAGCGGATGTTGTCGTGCCAATGGACAATGTTCTTGGTGAGGTTGGCAAAGGACATAAGGTCGCTATGAATATATTGAATATGGCAAGGCTAAAGCTAGCCTTTTCCAACATTGGCACTGCCAAACAGGCATTTCAATTAGCCCTGAATTACGGGAAGGAACGGAGACAATTTGATAGATCTATCATTGATTTTACAATGATACAAGAAAAACTCGCTGATATGGCAGTTCTGATTTATGGGGCAGAAAGTGCTGCATACCGAACAGCTGGAAAAATGGATGAGGCCATTGCGTTAGCTACTAAAGAAACAATGGTTTATAAAATATCCGATTTTGCTCTGGAATGCGCGCTCCATAAAGTTCATTGCTCAGAAGCACTTGGAAAAATTGTAGATGAAGCTGTGCAAATACATGGTGGATATGGCTATATGCAAGATTATGAAGTTGAACGTTTGTATCGTGATGCGAGAATAAGTCGTATTTTTGAAGGAACGAATGAAATCAATCGCCTTACAATTGCTAAAATGTTGTGGAAGGAACATACACAAACAACAGCTACTGAAGGTGCTCTTATAGAAAATCAACCATTAGAAAGAAATCACCAGTTTATCCGGCTATCCAAGTATTTAATGAAACTAGCAATGACAGTCATTGCTAATAGACAGATTCATCTAGAACAAGAACAAGAATATATGCGTTTGTTGGCGGATATGGTCAAAGAAAGCTATGTTATGGAATCTGCATTGCTCAGAACGGAAAAGTCTGCGCATGAGCTAACGAAGCAGTTGATGACAGATATAATATGCCAGGAGGGTTATCGCAAAATAGAAGAATGTACGATCGACATTATTACAGCTGCAGAAAGCAATGATCAAAAACGAACAACCTGGCTGGATAGCATTCGACACTTAAACACCCCGTTACAGCAAAACCTTTTTATGAAAAAAAGAGCAATTGCGAGAACACTCATCGACAATCCAAAATTAATTAGTTAGGAGGAATAACATGATTGAGACATTTGCAAACATCAGTAAAGAAGGTTCCATTACGATTATCCATTTAGATCATCCACCAGCAAATACCTTGTCATCAGCCTCTATTAAAAAATTGCGTCTCATTTTTCAAGAACTAGCGGAGGACATCGAAACAAGTGCCATCATTATTACAGGCACTGGCCGATTTTTTGTGGCAGGGGCAGATATAAAGGAGTTTGTTTCAGCATTTGGACAACAGGATAAAGCTTTGCAAATGGCTAAAGCAGGGCAAGCGTTATGTGATGAAGTAGAAGCCATGAAAAAACCAGTTATTGCAGCCATTAATGGCCCTGCCCTTGGAGGAGGACTAGAACTAGCGTTAGGATGTCATTTCAGAATCGCTTCGAATCAAGCCATTCTTGGCTTACCAGAATTAAAGCTTGGACTTCTCCCAACATTCGGTGGCACACAACGACTTAGCAGAATAACGAATCAAGCAACAGCACTCCAATTAATTTTAACAAGTAAACAATTGAGTGCCGAAGAGGCGCTACAGCTAGGGATTATCCAACAGGTGACAAAACCAGATGAACTTTTGTCAACGGCTAAGGCTGTTGCGCAATCCTTTGTTGAGGGTAAAAGTATGACTAGTATCTCCCGGACAATTGAATGTGTCATTCAAAGTACGAAAGATAGCCTACAAAATGGTCTTGAACTTGAAAGAACACGCTTTGCTGAGTTATTTTTCACAAACGATGCCAAAGAAGGCGTACAGGCATTTATTGAAAAAAGACAGCCACACTTTAAACATTTCTAATGGAGGGATCCAACATGGAAAACGAAGTATTATTTTCGGTCGGTGATGGGGGTGTAGCAATAATTACACTGAATCGCCCCAAAGCTTTAAATTCACTTTCCACGAACATGCTTAAACCCATAGGAGAAAAATTGAAAGAATGGGAAGGGAATGATCAAATTCGTATCATTATTCTACAAGGTGCTGGTGAGAAAGGTTTTTGTGCTGGAGGCGACATTAAAATACTTTATAAAGCACAATCCAGTCAAGAAGCATTAAAAAATGCTGAAATCTTTTTTGAAGAAGAATATCAAGTGGATATGGCCATCTATCACTATCCTAAACCAATTATTGCCTGCCTTGATGGCATTGTCATGGGAGGTGGTGTCGGTTTAACATACGGGGCAAGTCACCGAATCGTTACAGAACGGACAAAATGGGCGATGCCGGAAATGAATATTGGCTTTTTTCCAGATGTTGGAGCAGGCTATTTCTTAAACAAAGCACCAGGGTTTATTGGATACTATCTAGCATTGACTGCCTCTATTATTAACGCTGGAGACGTACTTTTTGCCAATGGGGCAGATCATTATATGACGAGTGACAAACTACAGGATTTCCTTGAAAGCGTTAAACAGACCGACTGGCATTCAAAGAATATAAATACAATGATAAATCAATTGATTGGTGAATATTCTAGTATATCATCCGAAAACAGTGCACTTGAGAGTCTTCAAACAGTAATAGATCAACATTTTTCAAGAAATGTAGTGGAAGAAATCATAAAATCCTTAGACAATGACCCAAGCAAATTTGCCAATGAAACAAAACACTTGCTGCTATCGAAATCTCCATCCTCTTTAAAAATAACGTTGCAGCAACTTATTGAAGCACGTGAAAAAACATTAGAAGAATGCTTTGCGACCGATTTAATTTTGGCAAGAAACTTTTTAAGACATAAGGATTTCTATGAAGGTGTACGATCCGTTGTCATTGATAAGGATCGAAATCCACGCTATACCTATCAAACTTTAGAAGAATTTACAGAAGAAGATAAAAAGAAGTTTTTTCATGAAAACAGTGTAAAATTATAGATTTCAATTAAAAATCCTGTTATTGGCAGGATTTTTTCTTTATCTATCGAAGAAAAGGGAGGACTAGCATTCAGGATTATCGTAGGATTTTTACAAATAAACATTAGAATTTTACTATCAAGGAGGTATCTTGATGCAGGAAATTTTTGATGACATGATTAAGAAGGACATCACGCCGTTCCTTTCCAAGCTTGGCTACAAAAAGAAAACTTTGAATTTTATAAGACAACCGAGAACCTCATATACATGTTCCATTTCCAAAAATCCTCTGGTCATTCATCTGATAATGCTATGTTTTATGTGAACTGTGGCATTTACGCAACAGAGCTGGCGCATATACAATCGAAAGAGATTCTGACGGCACCAAAAGAAGTAGAATGTCACTTTAGAGCAAGAATTGAGGAAATTGTAAAGTCTGTCCCAGCTCGATTTTCCATCACCTCTGCTACAAATATTAATGATGTAAGGGAAATATTATATCATGGGTTAGAAGAGGTTCATCATTTCTATAAAACGATGACCAGTGTTAGATCGATTGTTGATTATTACACGTCAAGTCCTTTTTTACATTTGGGCGAAGAGAGTTTTCATTTATTATTGCAAGTTAATGATCTAACAGCAGCAACACAATATTTGAAGGCATTACAGAAAAAGCACGGAACTGAACAACGATGGACCATTTTCGAAAAAAAATACCATGCGATCTTCAAGCAATATGGCGTCGACATTGATTACATTCTCAAGGAGAAATGACCATGGTACTGGTCTTGTCAGGTGGATGCTGATAGACATCCACCTGCTGTAAATTGTAATGAGTTCCATTAAACTGACTAAAATAAAGTTTGAATGAAGTCAATTACAGAAAAAAATTAATCAGAACTCATTTATTACGAGTATCTGGTTTTATATTTTCAGTCTAGCGTTTAAGCTCTTCATTTTGACCATTTAGAGACGGACCAGTGGGTAGAAGTATGCGATCGAGTATTCTTCCAGTAATCGGCATAAAGAAGTGAAGGATGAATCCTCCCAAGCAAACCGTTATGACTGTTCCGATACCAATTGGGCCTTTAAATATAATCGCCATTAATAAAAACAGGAGATAAATAGCCGTTCTTGCGAAAGAAATGGTTGTTTTCATTAGTTCTTTGATTATTAAGGTTAATCGGTCAACAGGGATCGGTGCAAAGTTCGTATGTAAATAGGTGGCAGTTCCTACTCCTATCACAACTAACCCCACGCCAAAACAAACCACTTGGCTATACCACGCTTCCGGTGTTAACACATTATGTAATAGAAATAACCACATATCAATCCCAATACCAGTAATAAATGCCGTGATAAAGCCCAAGAATTCTGGCTTTTGTTTGGCTAATATGGCATTACAGCCTATTAAAATAATCGCTAGTATGATTTCCCAACTACCGACAGTCAGCCCTACATTTTTGGATAACCCTACTAAAAGGGCATCAAAGGGGGAGGTGCCTAGATTCGATTGAATCGTAAAAGAAATACCCAAGGTTAAGATTAAAATGCCCAAGACATAAAATACATATTTCAATTTTAAAACCTCTTTTCATTATTTTATTGCAAATACAACAAAAATACGTTACATTGAATATATACTCTTTTTGTTGCATTTGCAATATAAAATCTATAAAGAGTCCTAAGGGAGTGTAACGAATGTCAGTCAAAATAGCAAAGTGTAGTATAGGTGATTTAAAAAAACTACAAGAAGTAAGTATCGAAACGTTCAATGATACCTTTAAAGATCAGAATTCACCTGAAAATATGACAGCTTACTTGGAAAAAGCATTCACTGGTACCCAGCTGGAAAAGGAATTGTCTAATGACGCTTCCGAATTCTATTTTATTTACGACAATGATGCCATTGCTGGCTATTTAAAGGTGAATGTCAATGAAGCTCAATCTGAACAAATGGGGGATGGGGCACTTGAAATTGAACGAATTTATATTCGACAGCAATTTCAAGGAAGAGGACTTGGCAAATATCTCATCAACAAGGCCATTGAATTAGCTGAAACACATAACAAAAAAAGCATCTGGTTAGGTGTTTGGGACAAGAATGACAATGCCATAGGTTTTTATAAGAAAATAGGCTTTGTTCAAACTGGGGCTCACTCTTTTTATATGGGTGAGGACGAACAAATAGATTTGATCATGACCAAAACACTAAATTAAAATTTGAATGGCAGAAACGTTGGTATCACAACATTTTTGCCATCTATTTTTATACATTTCTATTTTTTTTCATAGCTTCTGCCACTGCCGATGCATGTGGATCATCTTCTTTATAAAGCTCGCTCATTATATTGGCGTAATCAGTAGCATTACGATTCTGACTTAATTTATAGGCGGCTTGGACTTCTTCTATTTTAATCTTAAACCCTTTTATTCCTTTCATTTCTTGCTGCAATAATTCAGGAGATAGCTTATCCCACAAAACAGGGTTTTCCCGGAATTTCTCATATTTTTCTAGTAAGTGCGCCAAATCTTGTGCTAATTCCTGTTCTTCTATAAGACTTGCTTTTCCGTACATATGGACAGATTGATAATTCCATGTTGGCACGTTTTCATTCTCATACCAAGAAGAAGAAATATAGGCATGTGGCCCATTAAAAATCACAAGAATATCATTTATCTCTTCAAAAGTTCGCCATAAAGGATTTCCATAAGCTAAGTGACCTGTTAGGTAATAGTCATCTTGAATTTTAGTCATTTGTAAGGGTATATGCGACGCAATTGGTCTCCCTTTTCTAATAGAAACGATGGTCGCGAAGGAATTCGCTTTAATAAATTCATTGATTTCTTCTAAATCTGTAATTTTGTAATACTTAGGAATATACATGTCATCTCTCCTTAGTTCAAAAAAGTCATTGTGAGTTTTTCTAATAAACAAAATATTGTCAGCAGATGGCTTTACAACTTCTTCTCCACAATGTAGATTTTATTATAATCATCCATTGGTACCTATAAAAGTGCCAAGAATGTTATTTCTAAAGGAGCCAAGATTCGTATGCTTAAATTAACACCTATTTTTAATCAAGAAGAGCCACTATATTGTCAATTATATAACTATATAAAAGGTGAAATTCAAAATGGAAACATTCTAGCGACAACCAAACTGCCCTCTCAACGTAGTTTGGCTAAACATTTACATCTTAGTCGCAACACAGTTGACGCTGCCTATCAACAACTGGTCGCAGAAGGATATGTAGTTAGTAAGGAGCGCGAAGGGCTTTATGTTGTGGAACTTGAAAGTGATTATTTTCAAACAAGTCATGTAAAATTTGATCAAACACAGTTAAAGCAAAATCGAGAACAAGAACCAGCTGATATGAAATATGACTTTAGTTATGGTGATATCAACTTAAAAGACTTTCCCTATAAAATATGGCGTAAATTAACGATGCAAAGTCTGGATGAAGAACATGGCCATCTTTTTTTCTATGGAGATACACAAGGAGAACTTCCATTAAGAACTTACATTGCAAAATATCTATATGAAGCAAGGGGGGTAAAATGCACGGCCGAACAAATTGTTATTGGTGCCGGTCTGCAATTTCTTACTAGCATTGCATGTAACTTAATTGGCAGAAATGACCTTTTTGCGATGGAAGATCCAGGCTATTATCGTGTACGCTACCTGCTTCAAGATCATGGAATAAGGATGAAGCCCATTCCTTTGGATGATCAGGGTATCAACATCGCCTCTTTAAAAAATAGCAGCGTAAAAGCCGTTTATGTGACACCTTCACACCAATTTCCAATAGGAACTGTTATGCCCATTTCACGAAGGCTAGAGCTATTAGAGTGGGCTAAAGAAGAGGCTGCTTATATTATCGAAGACGATTATGATGGGGAGTTTAGATATGCAGGGAAACCAATTCCTGCCCTACAAGGGTTAGATTCGCATGATCGTGTTATCTATATGGGGTCCTTCTCTAAATCATTAATTCCATCTATCAAGCTAAGCTATATGGTTTTACCAAGACCATTAATTGATATATATAGGAACAATAACTATTATGTGCAAACGGTCTCGAGACTCCATCAACATACTTTACAGCTTTTTATGGAAAGTGGACATTGGGAGAGACATCTCAATAAATCAAGAAATAATTATAAGAAAAGATATGAGGCATTAATCACAGCGATTCATCGAATATGGGGAGATAGCGTAAACATTTATGGGGCTAGTAGTGGTTTACATCTCCTGCTCGAGCCTAATAATAATATGTCGGAACGGGAGCTAATCGAAACGGCCAAAGCAAAAGGGGTAAAAGTATACCCAACCTCCATTTTTTATGCAACGCCACCGGTCAATCAGCCAGCAAAAGTATTGCTTGGTTTTGCCAACCTAGCAGAAGCGGAAATTGAAAAGGGGATGGAGTTATTAAAAATCGCATGGTTTGATTAAGCGTGCACTTGTTCTATATCCACAACTCGATGGTGGAATTTGTATCACCATTGAATAGTATCATTACTGATGACAAACGCCATTAGCTTTGCATTTGACGATTTGTTTGGAAAAAAAGTTTATACCATTCGATAATCTTTGTACGCAAAGAAGCCTCACTGATTACTCAAAAGGCTTCTTTTTCTATATATACCAAGGTAATGCATCTTCCATTTTCCTGCCTGGCTTACTTGTTTTTTCAATGACAATCCAGTGATCGTCTTTCTTTTGCACTCGATAAATGACATTCGTCCCGTCAGACTTTTTAAAGAGTATATAACCCGAATTGCCTTTTATAAAGGTGACAGGGTCGATCACATTTTTGTAGGGGATCTTTCGCTCAGGAAATAAAATATTGGTTGCGATATCTTCGGTAATCTTATAAAGGGATGTAAACCCAGTTTCCTTATTAATATCTGCTTGGTATTCCAATTGATTGTATGTGTAAGAAGAATAAGACGCTAAATTTGAGTGAAAAGTTTGTTTAATATCCTCAAGTGTTTCATGATAAAATGCCTTTATCTCTTTTTCTACGTTATCTCCCTCATGTTGATAACGAATTGTTTGAACTCCATTAGGACTGACGTCAAAAGTCATGATTTCCTTACTGTACGGTGGGTCATGAGCATGTTCGAAAGTGGTGACTTGAACTTTAGTGATAAAACTAAGGCTATCATTTTCTCTAACGATGCTTAAGATCTTCGCATCTTCATAGCCGAACTGCTTAAGATAGCCGTAATAATTAGTAAGTTCCTTTGTAATGTATGGGTATAGGGCTACCAGCAATGTATCAGATAGAAGTTTACTATCAACCTGTTCATTCTGCGCATAAATCTTACCGGGCATAATCAAAATAGTTACTATAGCCATTGAAATATAAGCGAATTTTTTCATGGATTATGTTAAGCCTCTCTAAAAAATGTTCTTCTTAAGTTGTGCCAATTTGAAAAAAGTATATATAGTTTTTTTAAAAAAGGAAGAAGCATTATGAGAAAAATCATAATACCCTTTAGAGTGGTGTTTTTGAATTTTCCAACAGGGACTTTGGGGCAGAACGCATTGGTCTAGTATAGACACGCTGCTGTAAATAACTGAGAAAAACAAAGAGGAACTTGTGAAAGCCATGCTTTTAATCATCTCAATCAAAATGCCTATAAACTTTTACTTCTGAGGAAAATCAGTCGGAGACCATTCCTGGATAGTGAGGTTAAGGTTCCCAAGATTATCCCAGCACAAGCGCATTACTTGGAGATAATTTTAAACATAAAAGAATCCATTTTGAACTGGATCATTCAAAATGGATTCTTTTTCATTAGCGCATAGAAATAATTTTTGTGGCGACTGTTTGCTGAAATGCCTGATCGTGTTCTACAAAAACCATTGTAGGATTAAAGCTTTGTATAAGCTCTTCTATTTGCAAACGCGAATAGATATCTATAAAGTTAAGTGGTTCATCCCATATATATAAATGAGCTTTCTCACATAAACTTTTGGCAATCAGTAGCTTTTTCTTTTGCCCACCTGAATAATGAGCAATATCTTTCTCAAATTGTATTCGATCAAAATCCATTTTACGAAGGATGGATTTAAATAATGTTTCATCAATGTCATGCTCTTCAATAAAATCAGATAACATACCCTGTAAATGGGAAGTATCCTGTTGAACATAGGAAATAGTAAGGTTCGAGCCTTTATGAATGGAGCCTGTATGCTGTATTGCATTGCCTAAAATGAGTTTTAAGATACTACTTTTTCCGCTTCCATTCTTTCCATCAAGGACAATACGATCACCTTGTTCGACTTTAAAGCTAATCGGCTGATTGATGATTTGGTCGTCATATAGAACCGAAACATCGGTCAAAGTCATTAGTTCCTTTGATTGAAATGCCAATGGCTCTAATTTTAATGACTCTGTTTTTTCCACATTTTTAAGCAATTTTGATTTTTCATCGAGCGCTTTTTGTTGCCTTGATTCAATGTGCTTCGCTCTCTTCATCATCTTAGCTGCTTTATGTCCTACAAAACCTTTATCGAGCTTAGAACCAGAATTCGTCGTCCCGTTTTTGGAAGCCTCCACTTGATTAGACCAGCCTGCTGAACGCTTTGAAGAATGTTTTAATCTTTCGATGTCTTTTTGTAGACGATGATTAGTCGCTTCCTCATGTTCCTGCTGTCTATCAAAATTTAACTTCCATGAAGAATAGTTCCCACTTTGAACATCAATATTTGCTCTATTAATGGATAGGATATGGTCAACACAGCCATCTAAAAAAGTTCTGTCATGTGAAATCAAAATAAATCCTTTTTTCTTCTTTAGATAGTCAGCGACAATTTTGCGCGCATCTGTATCTAAATGATTGGTCGGCTCATCAATTAATAGGAATTGACCTTCCGTTAAGAAAAGGGCAGCAAGCAAGACCTTTGTTTGTTCTCCATTAGATAATGTTTTAAAAGGGCGGTACATAACCTCGGCATCTATATTTAGATAGGATATTTCACGAAGGTACTCCCAATCCTCTGCCTGAGGGCAAATCTCCTCAAAAATTTCATACGTATACTTGTTTTTATCTGCAACGGGGTAGGGGAAATAAGTAAAGTCAACTGAGGCAATAATTTTCCCACTATACTCATAATTCCCTAATAATAGATTAAAGAATGTTGTTTTACCTCGACCATTTCTACCGATAAATCCAAGTTTCCAATCCGTATCTAATTGAAAGTTTACACCTTCGAAAATATTATCAAAGCTACCTGGATAGGAAAATGTTAAATCTTGCACTTGTATCATTGACATAATAATTCCTCCTTTGTATATCAACACTTTTTCTTCCTTTATACAAAGTCGGCACATCCATCTTGTGTAAATGTCTCCGCATAAGTTTGATGGATATTAACGACTTATACGGAGTTTTACATGCGTAACAATCGTGTCTAAATCGCTCATTTCCCACACTTCCTTTTTTAGGATTTCGATTTAACTATGAGAGAATAAAAAAAACCTCCCAATTTGTCATTGGAAGGATTAGTCTTTTACAAGTATTGAATAAGGACTTTTTTGCCACAAGAAACATGACAAATAAAGTATAAACTGAATGATAGATAAAATTGGACAGACTAATCCTATATTTTGTAGTGTGAAGTTATTGATTTCAACTTTAAATATAGATTAGTTTAACATCGTTCATCCATCAGTCCTCTCATAATCGTATGTTTATAATACCAAATTTTTTCATGAAATACAAATCAGTCTATTGTTTGCGCAAAAGTAAAAGAGGAACTACGCGAATATAAATGATCTCCCCTATAATTTCGACAATGGTTTGTGTCACAATAATGGCGGCAACAATTGTACTCACTTGATCTGGTAAAGATAGAGCAAGGGGAAGCACAACAAGTGAATTTCGTGTGGAACCACTAAAAATTAAGGCTCTGCCAGATTCAAGATCAAGTTTGAAGCGTTTGCCAATAAATTTCGAAATAAACGGCATGATAACCATAAAGGCAATATACACCGGAATGACCTTTAAAATTAATTCAAAGGATGTCGATAATTTGCCAATCATTATAGCTATAATCGCATGTATAAAGAAGGTGAACTGACACTAGGACTCCACATTCCATTAGAAAATTATCGGTTTGATACTCCGACAATGGAAAAGCAAGTCGAATTATCGCAATTAGCCGAGAATTACGATTTTACCAGCTTATGGTTCCGCGATGTACTACTGGAGGATCCTTCGTTTGGTGACCCAGCTGTAGGTCAAATTTATGATATGCTTATTTATTTAACCTATTTAGCAAGTCAGACAAAAAAGATTGCTTTAGGAACGTCTGCAGTTGTTCTCTCATTACGTCATCCTTTACGAGTGGCTAAGGAGCTAGCAACAATTGATCAGTTATTTCCAGAACGCTTGATTATGGGGGTTTCATCTGGTGATCGAAGAGCCGATTTCCATGCCTTAAACGTGAATCATGCTGATCGAGGACAACGGTTCGTGGAAGCATTTCATTATTTAAATCAAGTGTTATACAAAGAGTTTCCTTCCATCCAATCATCATTAGGTGACATGCAAGGAAGTAATTTAGTACCAAAACCGACAAAGCGTATCCCAACCATGATTACAGGCTACGCCCAGCAATCCATGGAATGGTCCGCGAAAAATGGTGACGGTTGGATGTATTATCCTCGAAGTCCACACCTTCAAGCTGAGACGATTCGACAATGGAGAGAACTAGTGCAACAGTATTGCCCTGGAGTCTTTAAACCATTTACACAGCCTATGCATTTGGATTTAGCAGAAGATCCTAATGAAATGCCTACCCCGATTCGTTTAGGGTTCCGAGTAGGTCGAAATCGGTTAATAGAATTACTCAACATCTATAAAGAAATCGGTGTTAATCATCTTTTCTTTGCATTATTTGATAGTAAAAGACCTGCAGAAGAGGTCATTCATGAGCTCGGTCAAGAAGTACTGCCTCATTTTCCTGCTGATAAGTAAGACATTGTAAGAAGGAGTGGCGTATAGGAAGCTAGCCTTATTCACTCCCTCTTATTAATTATTTGTTTAAAAGAATGAGGGAATCCCATACTATGAAACGTATATAGCATTTGGTTATCCAAAAACGAAATGGGGGGTTAATATGTTTCTGAGTTTAAAAGGACAAACGGCACTAGTTACAGGGTCTACTTCAGGAATTGGTAAAGCCATTGCCAAGTCATTAGTGGCAGAAAGTGTAACTGTCATTATTAATGGACGTCATGAAGAAAAGGTTCATCAAACAATGCAAGAAATTCAACAACTATATCCGGAAGCAGTCCTTCAATCATTAGTATCTGATTTAGGTACAGACCAAGGATGCGAAAAGGCTATAGAGGAATTCCCAGTAATCGATATTCTTATTAACAACCTTGGGATTTTTGAGCCTAAAGAATATTTTAATATCTCTGATGAAGAATGGTTTTAAATATTTGAGGTCAACATTATGAGTGGAGTTCGCCTGACGCGATGGTACCTCAATCAAATGATTCAAAAAAGGGAAGGAAGAGTTATATTTATTGCAAGCGAGGCAGCCGTTATGCCATCGCAAGAAATGGCTCATTATAGTGCAACGAAAACCATGCAGCTTTCACTTTCTCGTAGTTTAGCGGAGCTGACGAAAGAAACAAATGTAACAGTTAATACGATTATGCCAGGTTCTACTTTCACAGAGGGCGTTGAAACAATGCTAAAAACCCTTTATCCTAAAGAAGATTTGACAATGGAAGAAGCGGAAGCACGATTTATGAAGGAAAATCGGCCAACTTCTATTATACAACGACTTATTCGTCCAGAGGAAATTGCCAATTTCGTGACGTTTTTAAGTAGTCCACTATCATCTGCCATCAATGGTTCTGCGTTACGGATTGATGGGGGATTAGTACGCAGTGTATTTTAAGAAGTTTTCGATAAAATAAATAATCAATAAGAGGCATTGGAATCTATTCCTATGCTTTTTATTTGTCTCCAAAGGGTAAATTATCATTTGAGGAGCTAAGAAGGAGCAATATCAAGAAACTATAAAAAACGCGGATTTCATTTTGAACTGTCCCGTAAAAGTTAGACATCAATTTAACTTTTACGGGGCAGTTCAATTTAGACACCGCGTTTTTTAACTTGAAGGGTTATTCTGTTGGTCTTGGGCCTCTATTGCCCTGCATATTTTCAGAAGTTAGAATGGGCCGAACGGTAATGTCTCCAATGACACGGATTTGACATGATAGCCGTAGGCAGTCTTCATACAAATGCTCATCAATATTTTTTATAGCGAAGGCTTTTTTTTCTATTTTTGAAATATCCTTATATTCACCAGCTAAAACCTCCACTCTACAAGTGGTACATTTTGCTTTTCCGCCACATTGATGAAATATTTCTATACCATTATCTTCAAGTGCTAACACTAATTTTTTTCCAGCCTCTACTTCAAATGTTTTTCCTCCAAATACAGTGACAAATGGCATCTAATAGTACTCCCTTCATAATATTCCTAATTGCTGGGGTTAACGAAGTAAGTGTTTTTATCAGTTTGTATTAATCTGGCTATTCTCATACAAGAAAATCACTTATTGACTAAAAGCTAAAATATTATACCTAGCAAGGGTATTTGTTTGGCCGATAACCGTCAAAACTAACCCCTATAAAAAAATTATCCCTATCGAGTTACAACCAAATTCGGCATGACCGAGTTTCATTTCACGTTGCCTACTTCACAAATAAGGTTATGTCCAGAAGAAATGAAGCAGTGCCGAATCAATATCTAATTTCATAATGACGTTGAGATACTTCAAATTGGAATCATTTAGACAAAAAATGAAAAAGCCAAAAGAAAAAATCAATAATATTAAACTACATATTAACATTTTTAATTTTTTTTGATTAAATATTTAAGTTTTATTATTTATTTTTTTAATTACTTATTATATAATCAAGTCAACTTAAAGAAAGGAACATGATTATGGCTTATCAAGTAATCACAAATTGTCCTGTTTGCAGTAAAACATTGAAAATTACAAAATTGCAGTGCTCGCATTGTCACACGACGATCGAAAATGAATTTGAATTATCGAAGTTGGCCTCATTATCAAAAGATCAGCTTCATTTTGTGGAAGTATTTTTAACATGTAGAGGCAATATTAAAGACGTTGAAAAAGAACTGGGTATTTCTTATCCAACGGTTCGAGGCAAGCTTACTGATATTATTTCATCACTTGGTTATGTTCAGAAGAAGAAGAAAAATGAAGTAGACGAGAAAAACGTTGTTACCCTATTAGAAAATGGGGAAATTACAGCAGAAGAAGCCATTAAGCTCTTAAAAGAAGAATAGGAGGAATTGATCATGAAAGAGGAAATTGCAAGAGTATTATCGATGGTGCAAGAAGGAAAAATTGATGCGGATAAGGGTTCCGAACTAATTCAAGTCTTACAAGAAAAAGAAAATACAGGGAATAAACTTTTAGAAAAACCAACTAAATATGTAGATAAAACATTAAAAGTTCGTATTGTATCAACCGAAAATGATAATGTCACTGTAAATTTACCTATCAAGTTGGTCAAGGTGGTATTAATGGCTGGACACAGTATTGCAGCTAGTATTCCACAATCGGAAAAATACGTGAAAGATCTCGATATCAACCTTATAATGGAAGCCATCGAAAACGAATTAGATGGCCAAATCGTTGATATTAAATCGGCAAACGGGGATTCCGTTTCTGTATTCATTGACTAGTGACCGGCTGATGATACATGTCAAAGTAAAAACAAAGGATGTTCGGCTTACCATCCCAATCCCATATGCTATGTTAAACATAGTTATTGCCATTTTGTCTTCAACATTATTTCAGCGAAATATAAACAAATGGACAAAAGAATACTTCGAAAGAAAAAAACTGGACTTTACCTTGCCACCAATAGACAAAAAAACACTCAAGCCAATTGTCCAGGAGCTGAAGAATTATAAAGGGATCGTGCTAGTAGATGTCAAAGCGCAAGACGGCACAGAGGTAAAGGTTAAACTATAATTTATTGAAATACAAACACCACTTACATGTGAAATTGTAGGTGGTTTTTTTGCATTTGCAGCCGTCAATCAATTCATAATGCTAATTGTAATACATGTCGATATAGGGAAGATAATTTATACACCCTTTAGTTTAAAAAACTTTATCTGAAAAGCCAGAAGTTAAGGAAGACACCTATTGATAGAAGGTTTATGTTTCTAAAATATTACATTTCTACCTAATATAAAGAAACGTTATTGAAAACACTTGGAATTAGTTGGTATAATTTTTTGTGTATTGATAATTTTCAGAACTATCATGTTGATAGGAGGCAGAAAAAATTAAGAAGAATCTTTTATTTATTTGTTTGGCTTTATTTTGTTTTTTCTTGTTGCTTGCAGTTTAAATAAACAAGATGATAATGAAAAGTCGACGGTTATTACGAAGGTTAATGGCGAAGAATTCACGCCGTAGGATATAAGTCCTGGTAATTTTAGTGAATATGATATGGCACTTAAGATGGATAATGACGGGAAATTTCACCTAGAATCGACCATCTTGGTTAAAAATCTCTCCACTGATGATTGGGAACAATTAGTTTTTTATTTTATACCCAATATGTTTACAAAAGCTGTCTCACCCGAGCTAGAACAGCCATCGACCGTTGCGTTTCATAACATTACAATTGATGGAAAAACGGCAGCTTACACACTTGAAAAAGATACATTAAATATTCAGCTTCAAGAAAAGTTGACACCTAAACAAGAAATGAAAGTTCATTTTTCCTATGAATTCACTTTGCCTGATGAAGGCTTTAGATTTACGAAGAGTAATAATAATTATATTTTATGAATGAATCGCCATTGGCAATATTTACAGCGGCTGCTGAGGATTTGTTTGACATGATCCGTACACACCCGTCTGCTGCAAAAATGTTTGTGCTAATGGAAAATGCACAACATCTTGATTCCTTAACGGAAGATTTAAAAGAAATTCTTACGGAAGCAGATAAATTAATAAAAAAGAGTATTCCGTTAATAGAAAAGGGGCAATTGTTAGGTGAAATTAAACAGGGAAATGCTGAAGCGCTTGCGGTAGCATTTTGGTGTTCTATACAAGGAATCACCCAATACATTGCGCTGCATCCTGAAACTCTTTTTCCAATTCAATGTGGGTTATTTCAATTCTTGAAAACATGGAGGCGGATTGATAATGAAAACTAAACGGAACTTAATAATCTTTATAGTTGTTGTCTTGCTATGTGGCTGGCTTGGTGTTTTTGTAGATCATTTCATCTCTGAACAGCCTAAAGGTGACACGCTTGGGATGGGCATTTGGCTAGTATTTCCATTTCTGACAACTATACTGTTACGTGTCTTTGCAGGAGATGGGTGGCGAGATATAGGCTTATTACCTAATTTGAAAGGTAACATAAAATGGTATATTGTCTCGTTCCTGATTTATCCTGTAATAACTTCTGTAGTTTTATTAGTAAGCTATATATTTGGCTGGATGGATTTTTCGGATTTTAATTTAGATGTATTAATTTCAGTTTTTGTTGGTGGTTTACTGCTCCAATTTGTTAAAAACTTTTTTGAGGAATCCGTTTGGAGAGGTTATTTGACAAGTAAACTTTTAACGTTAAAGGTAAATGATTTTTGGTTGTATTTTATTGTTGGTGGTGTTTGGGGAGCGTGGCATATTCCGTATTTTTTAGTGTTCTTATCAGAAAGTGATATCTTCAGTGTAATTCCTGTAAATAGGTGGCTATTTGCGTTGATAGGTATTGTGACGATGATTTGCTGGACAGTCATGTATACAGAAATTTATTTAATGACGAAAAGTATTTGGCCACTTGTCCTTATGCATATGACAGAAGATGCGCTTGTGAATCCACTTATTCTTGATGGATATATCAAAATTACTCAGGGAAAAGAATTTCTTGTTTCTCCAACGGCAGGCATTATTACTACAATGCTTTACCTAATGGTAGGGCTTTTATTGCGAACTAAGCGAAAAAAGCTGGAGAGAGAACTTGTTTCAAAATCGACTACAACAGCCATCGTTTAAAAATTTTAGCGGTGAAAAAAGTTCTAGAAGCCATTAATCTACCAAGATTTCTAGGATTTAAAGAATTCTTGGGTGGGGAAGGTCTCCTTACTTACGACAGTTCTTTTATATCGGAAGAATGTTTGCTACTAAATTCAACTTTTTCTTCTTTCTGCTCATAATCACTTAGAATCATTGTATATTGTTCACCATTCACAATCACTTTGCCTTCTTATTTTTTTCGCCAATGGCAGGCTTGTAAATCATGTTTTTAACCCTCACCCTATACAACTCCATGCAATACGAGTTGACATAACACCAGGAAAAGGCAGTAAAGACAAAGGATCAACCCTTGACGTTACTGCCTTTTCGTTTGAATCATGAATCATTGTGTATACAGAATTTTATACATCGTTGGTTTGACAACGTTTTAAGGCTGGTTTACTGGCTGAAGGCTTCACGGTATTTGCTACAAATCTATTCGACTTTAAAAAATTGAATCTGAGCAAACCCTATACTATCTACAACATTAATCCAGACCTTGTGCTTCCAGTAAATTTACCACTTGATGAATACCATTCCGATATGAGTGCATATGTCTATGGAAAATCTCCTGCAATGCTCTGGGATTTATTTCAGAATAATGAAGAAATAAAAGACATTGAACAATTTTTAAAAAGTTATTATCAATTTTATAACTATAAAGAAATCGATTCCACGGAATTCGCGCGATTCACAAAATATTATTTTGATTTAGAAGATGATTCCGTATTTAAGGGGTGGTTAAAACTAGATAAAACTAAAAATGAAGAATAAGAAATTTATAAAGAGATACAAAGATTGGATGTTACTACTTTTTTAACTGTTAAATAGAGGTAATATTCCCCTACAATAGTGAACAACTCTACGGGTTAAATAAAGGTATACTCTTCTATTGTTATGCAGATCTTTTTTACAATAAAAGCAGATGCACTATTTTATTTAATTGTAATTTTACATCCCGTCGTATAGGCCTGAACAGCTCGTGTGGTAGTTGCCTTGTGAAATCCGAAAAAGGACTTAGGGCAAATAGTTTCTCAACATTCGTATCCGCTCATAAATTGCGAATCAAAAAATCATTGAGAAAGAAAGTGAAGTCCATTAAAATGAGTCTATTAGTTGAAATAACTTCAAAATTGAACTATTCTAAAGGCGGTGATACGAATGGCAGATACACAATCACATGAAGCAATTTTATTTAATTCCATAATTTCTACTGCTGTACAAGATGAACTAAAGCAAGAGTTAAAACGATTAGGCTATACTGACTTAGCCCCAAGCCATTTTATGTTGTTATACATTGTGTACAAAAATGGTGGACGCATACAAATTAAATGTATTTGTGATACAATGCTCAAACAAAAATCAACGATTACAGAAATGATTATCCGTTTAGTTAAGACTGGTTATCTTGTAAAAGAAGGACATAGTGAGGACAAACGAGTAATGTATGCTGTTGCAACTAAAAAAGCACTGGATGTCCAGAAATATTTTGAAGAAATCTTTGATCATCTTACAAACAAAATGTTTCATGGATTCAGTGAGGAGGAAAAAGCTACTTCTTTTACTTTACTCCAAAAAATGTTAGGTAATTTAAGTTAGAGCAGATATGTTCTAACTTTTATTTCCCCTTATAGTTCATAATTGAACTATTTGTTTTCTATCAGCGGTTTTTGTCCCATCAAAACGATGATTTATGTTGGTCTTCGATAGGAATAAGTGACCTATCGTTATCATGGATATGTGAAAGAGATCAAATCCCCTTAAATGATTTATAGTCGGGCACTCGCATGATAAGCAACTGAGGGCTTAGGTAAATGAATAGCACGATAATCGGATTGTTGAATCGTCGATGGGCAAATTGTTGGGCTAGGGGCGTCAGAAGATGCTGATTTATTAAGCGGAACGCCGATCCATCTATTAAAAAATTGAAGAAATGAGAGATAATAATGAAGGATTATTTAGTGAAAGGTTTAGCATATAACGGACAAGTTCGGGTTATAGCAGCAAGAACAGTCGATACAGTAGGTGAAGCACAACATCGTCACTATACATGGCCGACTGCATCAGCAGCGTTAGGACGTTCAATGACTTTCGGCGTGATGCTTGGTTCTATGTTAAAAAATGAAGATAAATTAACCATTCGTATAAATGGTGGGGGTGATTTAGGTACAATCCTTGTCGACGCTAACGCAAATGGTAAAGTACGAGGATATGTAACAAACCCGCAAACACATTTCCCCCTAAACAGTATTGGGAAATTAGATGTTAGAAGAGCCGTAGGAACAGATGGTATGGTAACCATTTCAAAAGATATCGGACTACAACACCCCTTTGTAGGACAAGTACCTATTATTTCAGGGGAATTAGGGGAAGATTTCACATACTATTTAGCACAGTCTGAGCAAATTCCTTCTTCCGTAGGAGTAGGGGTTATCGTCAACCCCGATAATACAATCCAAGCAGCAGGGGGCTTTATTATTCAAGCATTACCTGGCACGGCAGCAGAAATTATTGAAGAAATTGAAAAGCGTTTAGAAAGTATTCCAACGATTTCAGCAATGGTACGTGATGGTCTAACACCAGAAGAAATCCTAACAATGGTTGTAGGAGAGGGGAATGTAAAAATTCTCGAAACACAAGAAGTCCTATTCCAATGCACTTGCTCAAAAGATCGCTCCACGAATGTGCTAGTAAGCTTAGGAAGCGAAGAACTCCAAGATATGATCAATACAGATGGACAAGCAGAGACACAATGTCATTTCTGTAATGAAACTTATCAATTTAACAAAAGTGAATTAGAAGCAATGTTAGAACAAGCCGTTTAATCTAAAGTACATTTTCAGCATTCGTAACCTAGCGCGAAAAACATAGCAATACACTTCATTATTAAAAATGAATGATATCGATAAAAAAGGAACTGACTTCAGTTCCTTTTTTGTTTGCATAAAATTTTTTGTTCTAGGCTTAAACAGGCTCTTTATTAAGAAAAGCATTTTATTATATGATTAGCTAATAGGATTTGAAGGAGTATGATGATATGGAAGAAAAGAAAATAACATGGTTAGAACTTTTTTATGATTTGATTTTTGTAGCAGCTGTTTCAACTGCCACGAATGTATTACTACATGTTGAAAAAGGGGAAATACGCCCAGAGTATTTTTTGAAGTTTGTTTTAATATTTATCCCTATTTGGTGGTCTTGGGTAGGACAAACATTGTTTATTAATCGTTTTGGACAGGATTTTTTACACCAAAGGATTTTTACAATATTTCAGATGCTATTTGTCCTTATTATGACATCTAGCTTATCGGTTAACTTTGATCAATACTATTTGCCGTTTCTAATTGGCTATATTGGATTAAGAGCCCTTACAGCAATCCAATATCTAGTTGTTCATCGTTTTGAAGAAGGCAATAGGAAGAAAGTTGCTCACTATTTAGGTA
This sequence comes from Lysinibacillus sp. ZYM-1, assembly GCF_001308875.1. Classification (GTDB taxonomy): domain Bacteria; phylum Bacillota; class Bacilli; order Bacillales_A; family Planococcaceae; genus Lysinibacillus. Next base: position 114,875 of record NZ_KQ465119.1, read on the forward strand.
CTCGTTTTTGGATTGGCATAATCATATCCTGTTTTTCTATCTTATTTGATTCATGGATTCGTTATAGCATATTGTATATAGGCATTCTGATTGATATCCTTGTACCTTTTTGGGGACGTAAATATTTGGTGAAGGCTCCGTCTAATACATCGCATTTATTCGAACGTTTTGCTTCATTAACATTAATCCTTTTCGGAGAATCAGTTGTTAGCACCTTGTATGTGCTGCAGCCACAAAAAGGGGATTGGGATTCTATTTTATTTTCAATCATCTCGTTTATTTTAATTGTTTCGATGTGGTGGCAGTATTTCGAAAATGTAGAAAAGAAAGTGGACAAATCAATCGAAACATCAGGTCAGACCATTATTTATGGCCATCTTTTCGTATTAATGTCTTTGAGCATGATTGCCGCTTCCATCAAGCTTCTATTTCTAAATGAGGCTCGTTATGAATTTGATTTATATTTTATATTCGGCTCCGTATGCCTATATTTCATGACAACTACTATCGTTTTTCATCAATATAGGTTTAAACAAGATCGTTTAACCCTTTATCATTTAGCATTATTTATTGGAATCTTAGCCACTTTCTTTATTATTAATTTGATAGTAGAAGTGCCAAACGTTGTAATCATGGGAGAAATGACGTTGTTTTTTATGATCTATGCTAAATTAACAACGACTTGAATAGGATGCTAGTGATCTCTTAACAAACAGCTTTACTTAGGTACTAAAAAACTAAAATCGCTAAGGAACCCCATTGTTCTTAACATGAAGGGATGGCCCTTTTAAATGAAAATTGAAAGTATTTCATTAATCGTTTTCGACCTCCTATGAGCCAAAGAAGACGATATCAAATTTAATTGAATGGGCTAAGGCTACGGATGATCAACATTCGTGGCCTTTTTAATTTTGTAGATAGTAAAAAATCAAGATTCATCATATACAGTTTTTTGAAATTTTTCACCACTTATACTGAGCCATTAAAGTATAGATATCATTGAAATAGTAATAAAGGGTATGGCATATATTGAACTTTAATCCTCTAAAATAGGAGTGGGGCAAGTGAAAGATATCGATGCATTTTTAAAGAAATTACATTACTTTGATAAAAAATTTAAGGTATTTATCAATCAAAATTATGATCAATTAATGGATGAGTACTCAGCGTTGTGTGAAATAATCGATGAATATTCTTCCTTTATTATAAATCATGACAATGAAAGTCAATGGACTAATTTAGAACAATCCATCGAGATAGTATCATTAGTTGAGAATCTAAGAAATAACTCTTCTGTTTGCGTCCAAATCATGGAAAAGTATCGAGCCTTAGTCTTAAGTAATGAGAATGAGGCGTTCACGGATTATTTTCGTAACATTGAAAATTGCATTGAAAAAGAATCTGTGAGTTTTCAAATGACTAGCCAGTCAAAGGTGCTCATGGTAGGATCTGGTTCTTTCCCTATAACATTATTAATGATTGCGGAACGAACAGGCGCTGAAGTTTTTGGAATTGATCTTGATGAGGAAGCAATCCGATTAGGAAAACATGTAGTAAATAAATTGGGAAATCATTTATCCATTCAAATTGACAATAAGACAGTAGCAGAACTCGGAGTTATAAAACAAATTAGTCATATTATTTTTAGTTCAACTGTTTACAGTAAATATGACATATTGGACCAATTATATAATGTAACAAATAAAGATGTACGTATTGCTATGCGTTATGGAGATGGGCTAAAGTCACTTTTTAATTATCCCATGCAAAAAGTAGACGAAACCAAATGGCAATTAATAGAGAAAATTATACATCCTCAAAGTGTGTTTGATGTTGTTTTATATCAAAAAGTACAATGACTTATATAGATGAGGAGAAGGCTATGAGTTATTTTAATAAGGTTTTACTGTTAGGAACAGGGCCAACAGTTATTCAATTAGCTGTGAATTTCAAAAATTATTTTAATGGTAAAGTAGCTATCGCAGGCCGAGAATCCTTGCGCTCTAAAATTTTCTTTGAAACTATTGTTCAACATCAGCTTGCACTTAAGGTTTTTATACAAAATAAACAACATCAACCTGTCGCAGGAGAATGTACAATTGATGCGTTATTTGAGGGTTATCATACAATACACGGAATTTGGGATACGGTTGTACTAAGTGTTACTACAGACTCCTACCTATCCGTTTTAGCACAACTTGATGCCAAAGTGTTAAAGGATGTTAGCTGTTTTATATTAATTTCTCCAACATTTGGCTCTAGTCATTTAATAAAAAGTTTCCTCAAGAAACTATCACCCCAGGCTGAGGTAATTAGTTTTTCAACCTATTATGGAGATACAAGATGGTTCGATGACATCCCATCAAATGAAGTATTGACAACAGGGGTCAAGAAAACAGTTTTTATTGGTTCAACTTGTTCAAAATCGCAAAGATTGAATGAATTATCTTTATTATTTAATCGTTTAGGGATTCAATTGAAAAAAGTAGCATCTCCGCTCGAAGCAGAAACAAGAAATATTTCTTTATACGTGCATCCTCCCTTATTTATGAATGAATTTTCATTACAAGCAATATTTGATGAGCAAAACACGCCAAAGTATGTATATAAACTTTATCCTGAGGGTCCTATTACTTATACAACAATCCGTTATTTATTAAATTATTGGAAAGAAATGATGGCGATTGTGAATTACTTCCATATTCAACCTCTAAATCTATTAAGGTTTATGGTAGATGATAATTATCCATTACTTCCCAAAAGTATAGACCGACAAGAAATAGAGAATTTTATTAAACTTGAGTCCATACATCAAGAGTATCTACTCTATATTCGGTATGCATCCCTATTAATTGATCCATACTCTAAACCAAATCAAGAAGGTAAATATTTTGATTTCTCAGCAGTGCCTCTTAGAAGGATTTTTATTAATCATGATGGTGAATGGGATATTCCGAGAATGCCAAAAGAGGATTACTACCGTGTAAAAATCATTCAAGGGATTGCCAAAGCCCTGAAATTGAAAAGTCCAACACTTGATCATCTTGTACAAACCTATGAAGAAAAATTGCAACAAGTAGTAGCTACATCTGCACATAAAACATATTCAGAAGCCTTCCAAGTAAAATCCTTTTCACAAGATATAGAGATGATATGTAACGGATTAAGTAAAAACCCACAATAATACTATAAATACAGCAAGAAACACTGAATGAAGCAAACTATCTTCCTCAAAAGGTTTAACGATGTAATCTGTAGAATAACTATCTATTAAAGACACTATGTTAGGAGAGAGGTTATGCATAACTTATCAGGAAAGGTTATTCTCATCACAGGGGCAAGCTCAGGTATTGGGCTTGCCACCGCCGAATTGCTGGCATCTAAAGGGGCTAAAGTAATTATTAATTATCATTCAAATGTGAGTGGGGCCACCGAAGCCGTCCAACGTATTCTTGAAAATGATGGAGAGGCAATTGCCATTCAAGCTGATGTGATGAATAAAGAAGAAGTGAACACAATGGTTGAACAAGCTATTTCTTCTTTTGGCACGATTGACGTTTTAGTTAATAACGCTGGTGGTGGTCTCTGCCCAAGTACATTTATGGATATGAGTGAAGAGCTATGGGAAGAAACGTTTAAATTAAATGTTACTAGTGTTCTCTTATGCTCCCAAGCTGTTTTAAGACATATGATTCCCAAAAAATCCGGAAAAATTATTAATGTCTCTTCAGCTGCTGCACGAATCGGAGGGGCTGGAGAAAGTATTCATTATGCATCTGCTAAAGGGGCGATAAATACAATGACGATTGGCATGTCCAGGGAGCTAATTGACAATGGAATTATCGTAAACGGGGTAGCACCTGGGATGGTAGAAACACCTTTTCATGATAAATTCGCTCCTGGCGATAATCGACTTGAGCGTATGGCTTCTACTGTGCCTATTAAACGAGCTGCCACACCTATGGAAATAGCAGAGGTAATAGCCTTTCTTTCTTCGGATGCTTCCAATTACATGCTCGGAGAAATTATTAATGTTAGTGGTGGGAGATAATTAAGCAATCATATCTTATATTTAATTGGATAAAAATAAAAACCTATTAATAGCCTTACTACAATTAACTGTAGCAAGGCTATTAAAATTTTCACTTTAATATAGGGGTGACTGAAATCTATTTTAAACGAACCTTTTTATCACAAACCATTTAAGTAAAAATATATCGTACAACACAGAGAAATTAGAAAATTTAATACATACATACATGCAAGTAATGATAGAAGAAGAGAGTATTAAAAAAATGTAAAATCTCTGTTGAAATGCACGCTGACGGATTGAATAAGATATTTTGTTTATCCTTCAACAATGGCAAGATATTTAGTTATTTTCCCTTCAATTTCAACGATTAAAATATCTCCTCTTTCCTTGGTGGAAAAAATCTTTGTCCCAATAGGGAGTTTATTTGACATTTCATCTTTAAAATCTGTATTTGTATTATTTTTTGTTTTTATTTCACCGATTTGAACATTTTTTGTTAAAGACAATTCATTCAGCCAATCAATATTAGTTTTGTAGATAATTCCATCATACTGAAAAATATCAGCCTCAGTATCTAATGTTAAAACTTCTTTTGCATCTATGCTATCAATTGATATTGTTGTAGTTTCCCCTTGAATGTTGCATCCTGTAATCATCAATAAACCTAATACAAATAAACCATTGTATAAATTTTTTATTTTCAATCCTTTCACCTCTTTTATATAGACGTGAAACTTTTTCCAAAAGTTACAACTATAGTTTATAAGAGGTAATAATGATGGTGTGTTAACGTTCCTTTCCAAATCTAAAATGAATGCGCTTTAGAAACTCCAGAATGTAGTTCACACATCGCTGTGGAGGAATACAGTATCTGATGCACCGTATAGGCAAATCCATAGGTGTGCAGAAATTAAACTTCTATAGACATTTTAAAGAAAAAATATTGTTGAACATTTCTAAATTGAAATGCTTTTTTTACTAACTATCTAGTTGAAGGAGATAATTTTCTTATATCGAATATATTTTATAAGAATAGGAAATATTTCAAGACGAGGTGTTCGATTGAATAAGATGAGAACTTACACAGAAAGATTAGTTATTCGATTATTAGAAGAGGGAGATTATTCTTCTTGGCTCACCCAATATGAAAATCGTTTACCTTCGCAACATAAATACGATGAAGGTAAATTAGATATGAGCATTTGTACGAAAGAATGGTTTCGTGATTTAATTGCTAAACATCATCAGATGGCGATGGATGACAAAGTATATGTTTTTGGCGTGTTTAGAAAGGAAGATAATACTCATATTGGCTTTATAGATTTTTCTACAATAATGAGGGAAGAATTTCAATGGGCCAGGTTTGGTTATACAATTCATAACCACTTTTGGAGAAAAGGTTATGGTAAAGAGGCTGTAAATGCAGCCATAGATCTAGCGTTTGAAAAATTAAATTATCATCGCATAGAAGCTCATATAAACCTTGATAATATAGCGTCTATAAGGTTGGCTGAAAGTGTTGGAATGATTTATGAATGCACAAGGAAAGGGTTCATATACGAGGACGACAAATGGACTGATCAACTCGTTTACTTTATAAACGCAAAATAAGCTTTTTAAGTAGACAACAACGTTGATGTGTCTAGTACACACGCTTCTAAGAAGAAAAAGTCATTCTTCGGATATAGTTATTGCAACCAATGAAATCAAAACACTTTTTTAGAAGACTGTAAAAGAAGAAAATACTAAAGTCAAAGAAGGTGATTGTTCAATGAAAGCAACAGCTTCTTGTCCTAACGGTGATTTTAATTAAAGCTCATTGAGTTGCATCAGCAACTCTTTTTTATTGGTTTAACGGGACAGAAAAACTGAAATGTAAATGTTATAATATGGTTATTGCAAAAGAAATTTAGCGAGAGCCCTAAATTACACAAGTGCAGGAGAATGAGGAGGATTTAACATTGATAAAGATTAATGAAGATATAATAGGGCAACGTTATTAACAGCTTATCGAGATACTAGCGAGTCAATGTAACCTTTTTGCCTTTGTTGAAAACAGACAATTAATGGACGATGAAGAATTGCGACTAGCAATTGTCGATGAATTAATAGCAGATATTAATTATCACCTTATTGAAAGAACAATTCAATGTGAATGGGAGACGACAACGCTTGGCGAAAATACTGCATATGTTTTTTATTTTCATTTAAATAATGCTACTGCGCAGTATCTGAAGGAACGCAGCGATTCACTTTTTGGATGGATAACACCCGAATTACCGGAGGATTTAATGTTTTATCAAGATGACCAATGTTTACTTGCAGCGTGTTCGCATGGAGGTTTTTTTATGGTTGATGAAAATGTATGGGACCGTTTTTTATTAAGCTAATCGTGTTATTAATTAGATCATTTTACATATTCAGCTCTTTTTCTCTTGAACTAAAGCAGCATTTTGATTCCGTGAATATGGTTAATTTTGAAATCACTGAATAAATTGTTTTTTTAGTGCTGAATACCAAGATTAATGAGGTGGTAACTTGAGTAAAAGGTTGTGATGCTAAAAAGATATGGTGAGCAGCCATGGGATAAATAACGAAGTGTGAGACATAAATTTAAATAGATTGTCTGTCTTCGCTAAAGGAGCTATTTATCGGGTTCGGGTATTAAGTAAGAAGTAGAGCATTTTTACTTAAACTAAAGCTGCAGGTTAGTATAAAACACCGACTAAATGAAATAGTCGGTGTTTATTTAACTTCATGAATAACCATCGCAGACAGAGTGATTACCTTGAAAGGACAAAGTAAATAAAAAATTTACTGTCCCTATGTATGAATCCACCCGCAGTGACTATCGGTAAAAAGTCATTTGACTGGCAGAATGATTATTTTATTAAATCTGATACGACCTGAACAATTAGAAAGAAAAAAATGATTGGTAATATAACTTGAATCCATTTTGTTTTGATAAAAGGAATAATCTTTAAACCTAAGAAAGAGCCAACAATAGAGCCAATTGCAACTGGAATGGCAATACCCCAATTAACAATACCAGTAAAATAATAATAGAGAAAGGCACCTGTACAGCTTGAAAACGAGATAATTCTTGTTAACTCAACTGCTTTTAGATAGATATATTGTTTTTTCAAGAAATAGGTTATATTCATAAGAGCTGATCCTGGTCCAAAACCACCATCATATATTGAAATGGCAAACGGAATGAGCTTATTAATCGGTTGTTCCTGTGTTTCTTTTGTACCTTTTATAATCAATTTATTACTGCAAAGTACAATAATAAATGCGAAAATTAAGCTTATACATGCCACCACATTCATGATTTTTTCTGATAATAGGATGGCTAAAAATGCACCAAATACACCTCCTAAACTAGATACCATAATTAAAGAAGCGTATTTTTCTAAAGATAAATGTCCTTTTATGACAAACGAAACAACATTTGATAGAGCTGAAATGCCTGTCGCAAATTTATTGACTGCAACAGTTGTATGAATCGGAATGCCAACCAGTAACATGGAAGGCATCAATATAAAGCCTGCTGCACCGAAAAGAACTCCTATTATTGCTGCGAGTAAACCAATAGTAAATAAAACAAACCCTTTTACTGATACCCATTCCTGTAGTAAAATTTCCATCAAATCACCTCTATACTTAAATTACTGGTAAACTATACATAAAACAAATATATAATAATTGCTTATTCATAAATTAAATTTATAGATAGAAAGGTGTGAATGAAATGAATTTGCATGCATTGAGGATATTTACGACTGTAGCAAAGCTTGGTGGAATTACTGCAGCAGCAAATAGTATGCTACTTAGTCAGCCAGCTGTTACCATTCAAATTCGGAAATTAGAAAATGAAATAGGGGCTAAATTGATTGAAGGCAAAGGACGTGGGATTCAATTAACTCCTGCAGGAAGGTTTTTATACGAGCAGGGAACTCGATTATTTTATCTAGAAGCACAAGTTGATGAGAGACTAGGCAAATTTTTAGCAAAGGAAGACAAAATACATATTGCTTCCTCCTATATCCCAATTAATTATTTACTGCCGTCGATTATAGCAAAGTACAAACTTGCTAATCCTCACATTGAATTTTTTGTATCGTTAGGCAATGTAAAATCTGTGGAAGAGCAAGTTCTGAATTATGAAGTAGATTTCGGGTTTGTCGTTCAAAGTAAAATTGGTCATACAGATTTACAGTTTGAAAAGATATTAGATATCCCATTCTGGTTTATTGTCCATCCATCACATTCTTTTGCAAATCAAACTGTTTCTATTTACGAATTATCAAACGAGGACTTTATTTTTCGGGAACGTGGCAGCTCGACACTCGATTTATTGGAAGCGGTATTTTACACATGCAATGCTCCCATGCCAAAATTAGGACTTCAAATGCAAGGCTTACATGAATCGCTTAAAGTAGTGGAAGCAGGGTATGGAATGACTTTAGCACCCTCCTATAGTGTGACAGAGAGTCTATCAAACGGAAAACTAGCTCGAGTATATGTGGAGCAGACGGATATTCAGCAAAGTTTATTTATATGTACACGCAAATCTGATATAGATGAATATCCGTTTATTCAGTTTTTGAAAACTCATTTAAATACATTAAAGTAACCAAATTGAGAACATGGTATGCTGATTTCTCGATTGTCTATTGGGATTAATATCGTCCTATCACTGATGGAATGAAGAAACAGCAAATTAAGATTCATGGTCGTTATCTCAAAATCATTTTTTAAAGAAAGGGTAGAGAGGTATGTTATCATTTCCATTTGCTACTAGCCAAAAAGAAAAATTAGCTATTATTAATGAATTAAAAGAGCGATTATTGATTGCCCATCCCACAAATATCTTGGCCATTGGTGTATATGGCTCAATGGGATTAAAAAATGATTTGCCTTATTCTGATATTGAGTTGCATGTGATCACAACTGATGAAGTAGTCATTAATAGCCACGAATTTATTTACGACAAATTTAAAATAGAAGTTAGTGTCAAGCAAAAACAAACGTTTTTTAAGCAAGCAATAAAGGTGGATGATTCATGGGCCATCAAGGCGGGGATTTTTATAAATATTTTACCTATTTATGATCCACAAAACATATTCGCAGAAGTTCGAAAACGCCCTTTACAAGTTTCTGATGCTGCAATTCGAGAAACGATGAAGGAATTTATGATTTGGGAGCCTTACGAAACAATTGCTAAAATAAGAAATAACTTCATTGCTCAAAACTATTCTTATATACCTTTGGGAGCGAAGGATTTAACATGGCAAACCGCAAAAATGATTGGTCTCGCAAATAGGAAATATTATAGTACACGTGCTAGAACTTTTGAGGAATCACTAGCAATGGATTCTAAGCCTAATGGATATGTTGCTCTAGCTAAAAGTGTTATGAGTGGTGACCTAAGCGATATCGAATACATCTACCAGTTATGTGAAAGCTTATGGATCGGTTTAAATGAATGGTATGAAAAACTTGGCATTAAATATAGAGTTCACGAGCTTCCTTCATTTGAATAGTAAGTAATGAATGACATTAAAAAAGGTCTATGAAGAGCCATGCTGCTCAAAACCTGAAGCCTGGTTCTTTTTTTACCTTAAAAAGCGAATAAATGAGAGACTGGGGTAGGCATCGGTATGAGAATTACCAAAGGACTAACTATTGGCATTATTTTCGGAGTTTGTTTATCGTTTAGTATTTCCTTTATATTTATGTTGGTCGCACAACGTTTAGCCGGTGGCATCCCATCGTTATTTGGCGAAAGTTGGCTATACTACTCAACGATTGTTCCCTTTATACTCGCCTTTGCGATATTAGGATGTTATTTCACCAAAAAAGAAAATGTCTCAAACAAGAAACTCTGGTTAATAAGCTTACTAACGGCATTATTTATCACACTATATAGCGGAACTTTTGGAGCTGTTACAGGTGAATATATTGTTCGGGTATTGATTCGTGGGGGAGAATACCATTGGCAAATGTTAATTGGTGATATCTTTTTTTGGGGTTCAATATATGCTTTTATTTTACTTCCCCTCACTACACCATTAGCACGTCTGATAATCCATGTATACATTGAATTACTTAAAAAATATAAAATAGCATCTTGAACTAGTAGGAAGATTCTTTTAATAAAGACAGATAAATAAATAGATTGCCATATAAAAAGTCACAGGGAGTGCTGCATATGGAAAACTTAGAAGATCTTTTGCCAAGGCATAAATTTGATAATGAACGAGTAGAAATGATGAAAGAAATGGATAGAGCTAAAATATTGCCTTTACTGCCTAACCTCCTAGAATGGATTCAGGATATGAATTGGCCGGTGGCACCAAGCGTATTAGAATTACTTTTAACTTTTCCAGTAGAAATTGTCCCACACGTGCAGAATGTTTTATCTGCAGAAGATGAAAACTGGAAGTGGTTTATTTTGCACTTTATGGTTATCGAATTACCAGTAGAGTCAAGAATTCAATTTAGAGAGTATTTAACAAGAGTAGCTGAAACACCTACACATGATGAACGCGCAGAACAACTTGATGAAATCGCAAAAGAGATCTTGGAAACAATCTAAAAAAAATTCCCTTTTTCAATTAAAAGGACCGAAGAGGGGTGTGTGCTATAAATTGTTGGAGGCGATTGTTTTTAAAAATCCTGACTGCGGATTAATAACGAACTTTATTATGAAAAATCAAATGAAATGTTCGTATTTATGCTTAGTAAATGCTATTCCTCCATCAGCTGGATACTTCTAGTATTGAATAAAACACGAACATTGTAATTGAACTACCTGTCCCGAATCTTTTGGAATGTTGTAAATAAAGAAATAAATGAGGTGCAAATATGCTTTTAAATGACTATATGAATGAAAATTTTCCTTCGTTAATCCTTAAACCACCTTTGTTTTATAACTGTGCAATCGGCATACGGTTTGAGCTAGGGGTAGATTGGGATAGTGAATACAATTATGAAGATAGTCTTTATATACAGGAAGTTTATAAAAGGGCTGTCACGCTGTTCGAATCACTTCATTTACAAGGCGAGGAAATTTTAATTGTAGTTGATGTGAATGATATTGGTGATGGAAAATCTTATAAGCACAAAGGGAGGATTTTTTCTCCATTTATCCATGATAAATCAATCTTATATAAATTGAAACATACAGAAATGCCTTATATTTTCCCCGAAGATGATGAGGACGGAAAATATAAAACACATAGGTTTACTCTTGAATGTAAAATATCTGATTTGAAGTACATTTCATTGTTAAAAGCAATATGCAATCAGGATTTAGGAATCCAACCAAGTATTTTTCATAGGATATATTTTTTAAATATCAAAAGGAAAACCATTTTTCACGTTTACGATGATAGAGGATGTGATTTGCTTGCTACCTCAACTGAATCTATACGAGACATTTATCATGCATACAATGATTGGATATTAAAATATGACAAAAACGAAATAGATAAATTGTTTAAATGATCCTTAGTGAACTAACAGAGGCTCTACTTGAAGATTATTGAGTTGCGTAGGCAGCTCTTTCTTATTGAGCTAATGGAGTAGTTTAGAAGAGGAGAATTTACATATATGAGGTATTTTTTTTATAACTAGCATTGTGATATTTTAATATTTATTGCCAAAATTTATAACAGTTTTTACTTAACTGGAATTTATAGTATGCTAACTAGTAGGAAGGAGAGGATTTTATGGTTAAACAACTAATTGTCGGTGACATAATGTATGAACTGACTACTACGCGTCGCATTCTGGAACGCTTACCCGAAGAGCATATGTCATGGAGGCCACATGAGAAATCGATGGCGCTTGGCGAGTTGGCCACGCACCTAATTAACTTGCTAAACTGGCAAATTGCGATTCTTCAGTACCCAGATTTTGATCTGTCGACCGTGCCACTGCGACGGAAGCCTTTGGAAAAACAATCTGAAATTCTAGAAGAGTTTGATGCAAACGTCGGCAAATTAGAAAAATTACTCGTCGAATGTGATGAACAATCACTCGGAGAAGAATGGATGCTTCGCCATGGTGACCATATCATACGACGTGAGCCACGAGCGATGGCGTTACGTACCTTCGGAATAAGCCATATGGTCCATCACCGGGCGCAGCTTGGGGTTTATTTGCGTCTTCTCGATATTCCTGTTCCAGGTTTCTACGGTCCCTCCGCTGACGAGGAAACCCAATAAACTAAATTTCTTGATCCGATAAGTGTAAGGACGTACGTATAAAATCAAATTTTGTACAGATAGCATTCACCATTCACCATTTTTAAAAAACTGTTATATCAAAAAAACAAGCATAACTCCTATACTAGCTTTGGTATGGGAGTTATGCTAGTTGTTCCATACTATTTGTCCCTTTAAAGCGACTGCAAACACTTGCCCAAATAAATACCCTAACCACAACATTCTAATTAACGTAAGAAACGGGAGTTATTATAGATTGTGAAACTTAGCGGAATGTTTATGAATCATAATACATATTCGTTGAAAAATATTCGTAGATTTAAACGGAAATACCTAAATAGTTGTGCAATAGAAAAGTTTTGAATTGAAAAATATGAAACTTTAAGAGATTTAAAAGTGATTCATTTAGATGAATGCTATCAAACAGTGTTTAGGAAAAAATAAATAATAAAACAAGAGCAAACAACACATGTGATATTATCCCCTTTAGGTAGACAATGTTAAAAAAACTACAGTACGCTGTAGATAACATTATACTTAAAGGGGATTTTTCTATGTCGAGAAAAAATAA
>NZ_KQ465120.1 GCF_001308875.1 Lysinibacillus sp. ZYM-1
CCATGTTTTAAATGTTTCATCTGCTGCTTGCATAGCTTTTTCTGCTAAGTCTTTGCTTGCTTTTGACACACGGCCAATAACTTCTGTTTTCTTTGCAGGGTTATACGAAACGATTTTATCTTCAGTTGTAATGCGCTCGCCACCGATAATAAGTGGGTAGTCTTGACCTAAATAACCTTCAACTTTATTTAAAGCCTCTACATAAGCATTGTAGTTTGCCTCTTGTGAAAAATCTGTGAATGGTTCGTGTTTGTATGGAATCATGTCTGTTTCCTCCCCTGGATAAAGGGTGCCAAATGATTATGCACCTTTAAAGATTTTATTAATTATATAATGCAATATTATTTGGCATTAATCAACTCAAATTTTAAAACTTTTTTAATTTTTGCATCTGTTTTTCGTATTGGTGTTAGAATAAGCTTAATGGAACACAGGAGGACAAGATGGATAACAATGTACTACTAGGTATTTATAAATACGTCATTGAAAAAGGTGATATGGGGATTTGCGTTGTCGATACAGAAGGCAAGTTGCTCATATACAATAAAAAAATGCGAGAACTTGAAGGCGTGAATGAAGATGAATATGAGGAGAGGCGAGCTATAGAGATTATTGATTTCGAAATTGAAAAAAGTGATATTTTTAAGGTCCTAAGTTCTGAAACGCCAGTTCTCAATGTCAAAAAAACGTATTGGAATAAAAAAAATCAAGAAGTGACCTACATAAGCAATATTTATCCGTTGCACTATGAGGGTGTTTTAGTAGGAGCTGTGGAATTTGCACGAGATATTACGCAGCTTGAATACATGATGTACCAGCCATTAAGAAGATATGGTGCACCCCTAACATTTGATATCATTACGGCGGTTTCAGCAGTCATGAAAGATGTCATTGAAAAGGCAAAAATTGTCGCATTGAGTAGAATGCCCGTTGTGTTGATAGGGGAGTCAGGTACTGGAATCGATATGGTTGCTGAAGGTATTCATCATGATCTAAAAGTGCAAAATGATATGTTTATCGCTCTAATTTGCCGCCGAGATGAACAAACAGTGTTGAAGCAATTTGAAAAATACATTGTTGAAAAAGAGAGAATTACTTTTTTTGCTGAACGCATCGAATATTTATCACTCGAAGCACAAGAAAAGATTGTCGAGCTTTTCAATAATCATCCAAATCATCAGCATGTTTTGATCGCTAGTGTTGGTAAGGACCCTATAGATTTAATTCAAAAGCATGAGCTTTCTAAAAAACTTTACCGCTTATTTTCAGGGATTACGATTTATGTACCACCTTTACGCGAAAGAAAAGAAGATATGATGCCTTTTATTGATGATTACTTCAAAAGGCATCGTGATAGCTTTGGCTCAACGATCCAAGGTCTTTCCGAAGAAATCCAAGAGACCTTTTTGAAATATGACTGGCCTGGGAACTTGAAGGAACTAGAAGTTTTGTTGGATGAAATCACCTCGCTAATTACCAATGAGACGATCGTTGAATCTCATATGTTACCTGTTCATTTTAAATGGAAAATTCAAAGCTCTTGTGAGGAAGCAGAAAAAGAATTATCAACCAGTGATTTGTTTGTCATTAAAAATCAGCAGGACATTCGACCATTAGATGTCTACATGAAAGAGGTGGAGGAATATTATATTTCGAAGGCTTTAGACTTTCATCAAGGTAATATCTCTAAAACCGCGGCTGCATTGGGGATTCGTCGACAAAGCTTACAATATCGCGTAAAAAACTATAAACTCAATAAAAAAAGCGAAAACATTGATTAACGATGTTTTCGCTTTTTTGGTTAGCTTGTTCAAAGTGACGGATAAAACAGTCGAACTGACGGATAGGATTCCGAAAGTGACGGATAAAACTACCAAACTGCTGAATAGTCACTAGCCTCAAGTATTATTTTCCTTTTTTTGAAAGACGACCTAAGGCGAATGCTGCTGCCCCTAAGCCAATGGCTAGGTTTGTTTTTTTGTTAAAAACTTGTTTTGTTACAAGTGCTACATTTTGTGGACGTTCTGCTAAACGGCGCATAAAGTACCCGTACCAATCGTTACCAAATGGTAGGTATGTGCAGAAGTTATAGCCTTCACGTGCAAGGTCTAACTGCATTTCTTTACGGAAACCATAGAGCATTTGGAATTCAAATTTCTCGTTTGGAACGTTATGTTGTTTAACAAATTGCTTCACATGGTTAATAACATTATGATCGTGAGTAGCGATAGAAGTAAATTTACCATGTAATAAATGATGTTCAATAAGTTTCAGATAGTTACGGTCAATATCACCTTTAGATTGGTAAGCTACACTTTCTGGCTCTTTGTAAGCACCTTTTACAATACGTAAACGGAAGTTTTTGTACTTCTCAATGTTTTCCTCAGATTCGAAGAAGTAAGCTTGAATAACTGTCCCAACATTATCGAATTCTTTGTGTAACTCTTCTAATAATTCAAAAGAGCTGTGTAAACGTTCGTAGTTTTCCATATCAAAATTCACGAAAACATTGTATTGATGGGCAAGAGCTACGATTTCTTTTAAGTTTTCATAGCAGAATGCATAATCAATATCTAAACCTAATTGTGAAGGTTTAAGCGAGATATGAGCATCTAGTTGCTCATCATGAATAGCTTGGACAACAGCTAAAATATTATTTTTTGCAGCAGTTGCCTCTGATTTCTCATAAACAAACTCTCCTAGATTGTCGACTGTACAAGAAATATTAGCTTTATTTAATTCTCTAATGGATTGCACAACTTCAGGTAAGCTTGTACCTGCAACAACACTTTGAGCACCCATTTTTAGTCCATATTTTTGTGCAGCGCTATTTAATATTTTGTTCTCTGATAAGTAAATGAAAAAATCACGTAGTACCATGAATATGCCTCCAAAATTGAAAATTTTAAATTCTTGGCGATTATAACACTTTTTTCGAAAAGTAAAATGGTATGATTTTTTAAAAAAATTTTTTCTAAGGGATAATTGTGGGGGCAAACTCTTGGGGGAATTGACTTTTCAAAATTAAAAATAGAAAGAAAAAATTTTTTTTCAAAAAAAGGGACTTTTCAAAATAGTAGTTTTGTTTTATGTTGAAATTTATGTCTTAAAAAGTAAAAGCAACTAGGTTGGAAGGCGTTTTTTAATATAATATTGGCAATGAAATGGAATTCAGGATGAGTTATTTAGGTCATTCTAAAACTGCATAGAGAAAGAGAAATCCTCTTCCAAAAAATATTTTAATATAACATTTTAGAGTAACTCATAGTGGTATCTTAGATGTGAATCAGTGATATCTGTTTCTTTAGTTTTTCTAAGTAAGCATAAATGTATCATTTATAGTAAAAAAACAAAGGGTGTATTATAATAAAATGGTGTATAATCATGGATAAATTATGTACATATTATGAAATTTTAGTTACTTTTGATTAAGAATAGTGTGTCTATTCGTGATGCTAAAGGATTAGGACGACTATAAACTAAGATAAGGTGGAAAGTATGGCAAGGGGTAGAAAGTTTAATTCAAATGGTGAACGGAGCAAACAACTATTACTTGAAAAAGCGATAGAGCTATTTTCAGATCAAGGATATCATCAGACAAAAATTAGTGATATTGTGAAAGCTGCTAATGTAACGCAGCCTACCTTTTATCTATATTTTAAAAGTAAGGATGCACTTTATAATGATTTGAATGTAAAATTTCAGAGTGGCTTTTTTGAAGTGATGAATAGTAAATCCTCTGATATTATGGCTGATGGATTAGAAGCATTTATTTCGATGCTAGAGCAAAAACTGTCAAAATTATTCCTCTACATGATCGAAAATCCGAAGCTATCAAAAATCGGTTTTATAGAATCTAAGCAGGCGTATTTAGTAAAATCCCAGCTGACGCAGCAATTGATCCACCTTATTTATCTTCATGACTGTGACAAAGATTTTCAACATTATCATGTAGATATTAAATTTCTAATAGATTCTTTAGTTGGATCGATGGAGAGATTGATTTTAACTAATTTATTAGAGCAAAAAAGGTTACCTGCCGAACTAGCAAACGATATTGTACAATTATATTTTCGGAAAACTGAAGAGGTCATATAAAAAATCCTCTCATCGATCGTAGTGTATATCGATGAGAGGATTTTTCTTAATTTTCAAATTTTATATGCTGATAATAACCTTTTTGTGCTTTGCTTTGTTTATTCGAATGAATGAGGAGCATATATTCCTGATCGGGTGACAACGGAGTTGTTGGGGTAACAATTAGTGTTTGCCCTTCGACTTTAGCAGTTGCAGATACTTCATCAGCGCCTAAAGCAACAAGTTGAATGTGACCTTTCGCAATTTGTGAAACAAGAGCTGAAGGTAGTTTCATCGTCAATTTTCCTGTTTGAATGTCTAAACTTCCAATTGTAAGTTTTTTATATTTAGCATATTGCTCTTTTAAAGCATCATAATGTGCCTGGAAAATTGGTGAAGTTGTTGTTTGGATATCAGGTTTGACACCTACTTCATGAATGGTTTGATGAGCAGGACCTGTAAATTTACCTACAGTTAACTTTAAGTAGCTTCCGTCATGGAGCGTATAAAAGCCTTGCATGGCGCCTTTCCCGTAAGTTGTTTCACCATATAAAATAGCAGCCTTCTGGTCTTTTAGTGATGCAGAAAGCATTTCAGAAGCACTTGCGCTATAGCGATTGACCAAAATGCGTGTATTTGCTGGAAATTTAGTATCCTGCTTAACGGCTGGTATTGTATAGGAGGCATGTGCTTCCTCCAATAGATACGCAACTTTTGCTGATGGAAATAGTCCAGTAAGTTCTTCCGCTGTTGTAACATAACCGCCACCGTTATTCTGTAAATCTAAGATGAACGATTTAGCACCACGTTTTTTTAAGTCAACAAGCGCTTTTTTGACAAGTTGAGCGCCATCTTCTGAAAAGGAAGCGAGTGATATATAGCCAACATGTCCAAACAGTATTTCGGATTGTACGTTTGGTAATGTGAACTTTTTACGGGTAATGGTTTTAGTTGTTGTCGTTTCATTACTATGTTTAAGTGTTACTTTCACTTGACTACCTTCATTACCAATTAAGAGAGAAGAGGTCTCCTGTGTAGAACGACCAATAATAGACTCACCATTTACAGCAATGATGATATCTCCAGCCAGAACACCTGCATCAAAGGCACCACTGCCTTCGATTACTTGTAAAATATGAATACCATCCTCGTGTTCCCCAATTACAACACCAATACCGATTGTTGATAGATTGATGCTATTCATATAATCTTCGAATTCTTGCTTTGTAAAATAGGTTGAGTAAGGATCCAGCATATCAATAATTTCTGGGATGGATGTGGCCTTTTCTAAGTTTCCGTTAATCGTCCCTACATACGTGTTCTTAATAATCTCCTTCATTTCCCTTATTAGCGATTGCTCATTACTAGCTGCCTGAGTAGACGTGACTGGTAAGAGGAAGAAGCCTAGAATAAATACGAACGACCATATTAATTTTTTCATTGGACACCTCTTTTCTAGAACTCAAATGGGCATGCATAGTCCTGTTAGGTAATGGGTGGATACATTTTACAATTGAGTATCTAATTTTTATTATACATGAACGATAGAAATAGTGGACGAATGAATTAAATGTGATAGAAATAGAATCTGCTAGCCTTGAATAGCAAGCAGATTCTTGAGGATGTTGTAGCGTTCTTTTGTAACGTGCTAAAAAATTCGAATACATTACGCAGAGGCTTGATTGTTAAATAGTTTATGAATAATATAACCGATTAAAGCGCCAACAATGGCTGGTAGAAGCCATCCCAGGTTTTGCTCATACAATGGCAATGCTTGTAGAATATTTTTATATGGCGTGATTTCAATTTTCATTTCTTTTAAGCCACCATATAGACTAACAAAAAAAGTTGGAATTAACGCTAAAATATAAACAATTTGTCCACCTTTAAAGAAATGATCCGCCAATGATAATACCATCAATACCATTGCTAATGGATAAATGATTAACAGTACAGGTAAAGATGCACTAATAATTGATGAAAGTCCAACATTTGTAATGGCTGCACTAATAATAGTAAAGACGATCAAAAATGTCTTATACGAGATTTTTGGGAAGAGCTTGTGGAAATATTGTGCATTTGCAGTAAGTAAACCGACAGCTGTTGAAATACAAGCTAGTAAAATAGTCGCAGACAAAATAATACTTCCAAGGCTTCCGAAGAGTACTTCTGCTGATTTTGCAATAATATCTCCACCGTTAGCAGAAGTACCAATGGCAGTAATACTTGTATTCCCAATATGACCAAGTGAGATATAAACAAAAGATAAACCTAAAGCCGCAACAACTCCAGCAAAAATTGTCGTATTGACTTGCTTTTTCTTATCTGTCATGCCCATATCACGTAAAGCTTGTAAAATAACGATACCGAAAACAAGTGCGCTCAGAACATCCATTGTTAAGTATCCTTTTACAAAGCCTTCAGCAAAAGGAGAACTAATATAGTTTCCTACCGCTTCCCCTGGTTCTCCCATTGGAGAGATAAAGCTTTTGACAGCTAGCAATAAAATGACTAGAAGCAGGACAGGTGTTAAAACTTTTCCTACTCGGTCGACAAGCTTCGAAGGATTAATGGATAAATAAAGGATTAAGGCAAAAAACAAAATAGATATGATGAAAAGTGGCGCCCAATGATCTTTCATAGCTTCTGGAAGAAAAGGTGCAATTCCTATTTCATAGGACACTGATCCAGTTCGTGGTACCGCAAAGAACGGCCCAATTGCTAAATAAACAATGGATGTAAAGATGATACCAAAGGTAGGGCTAACACGATTGGCAAGCAGTTGTAAATCGCCTCCTGCTTTTGCGACAGCAACGATAGCTAATAGTGGTAAACCGACACCTGTTATTAGAAAACCGATCATTGCCACAGTGATATTTCCACCTGCTTGTTGACCTAATAACGGTGGAAAAATAATATTCCCAGCACCCAAGAATAAGGCAAATAATAGCAATCCTACTGCTAAATTTCCTTTGATGAAATGCAAGATATTTTTCATAAGTATAAAAACTCCTTTAAGATTGAAAAGCTAAAACTTTCTAAAAATTTTAAATACAGATGTGTATGTTATCATAGGAACCAAAATCTTGCAATGAATATATTATTGCAATATAGTCGGATTTCGTCGTATTTTATAAGTTTGATAAAATGTTTGAAAAATAGTCAGTATTTCCGATTTTTCATAAGGTAATTATCTAGTATGATAGACACACAAGGAAATATTCTAGCACGAACGGAGGCACTTTGGTATGCAAAAAACAAAAAAATGGAGAATTCTTGTTTTAAGCACTTTAGCCACTTCATTTTTAACACTACAAACTGCAGAGGCTGCAACATATACCGTACAAAAAGGCGATACATTATCGAAAATCGCCCAAAATCATCAAGTAACGATTACGGATATTATGAAGTGGAATAATCTATCGAAAGATACGATTTTTGTCGCTCAAAAGCTTGAAATTCAAAAGCAATCGACGAGTGAGGATAAAAAGCCTTCAGTCCCATCAACATCCGTAAAACCATCGACTACCTCTCACACAGTAGCGAAAGGTGATACATTATCCAAAATTGCAAAACAATATAATGTGACAATTAAGGATATTATGAATTGGAATAAGCTTGAGAAAGATACAATTTTTATTGGACAAGTGTTGAAAATTTCTTCAGGCGCAGTAATTCCCGAGGGTGATACAATACATAATAATGTGACTTCAGATGCGGGCACACCATCAAAAGTAACAGCTAATGATCCTACAGCTAATGGACAAGCTATTTATAAGAAAACAGTCGAAGTAGCCAATACTTTGGTAGGTACACCATATCTATATGGTGGTAATACACCTGTAGGTCTTGACTGCAGTGGCTTTATTTTCTATGCCTTTAATCAGGGTGGTTTAAAAGTAGGAAGAGCAAGCAGTGAGGGGTATTTTAACGGCAATACAACATCCGTACAAAATCCAGTACCTGGCGATTTAGTATTCTTCGAGAATACGTATAAAGAAGGTATTTCTCATATGGGTATTTATCTTGGCGATAATAAATTTGTCCATGCGGGTCCAGATGGCGTAGAAATTTCAGATGTTACGTATTCATACTGGTCATCTAAACTAGTAGCCTATAAACGCTTTGATAGCGTAAAATAAAAACTAGCGATTTTTGCTTTGGCAGAAATCGCTTTTTTCGTTGCATATTCAAAAAAGCCCCTTCATTTTTTAAGAGAAGGGGCTTTCTGTTATTGTGTTACACGTGCTGTCCAACGGGAAAGATCAGCGTCATGTGCATCAACAAGCTCTGCTGGGAAGATAAATGTCCACGGCTTTGTTGAGTTTGGTTGAACAGTTAGGATTGGATCCATTTTAAATGAACCTTTTGCGATTTGTTTACCTGTTGCATCAATAATTTCTATAGGCAATTGTTCTAAATTGATTGCTTTATTGTGTCCATTACGGATAAAGATTGATACGTTTAGATTACCGTTGTCCGCTAGTTTTGCCTGTAAGCCAGTAAAGTTTACCTCTGTTTCACCTAGCTTTGGCAATGTTTTGACGATTTTTGCAAGCTCTTCTTTTTGAGCTGCTGGTAATTGCTCTTCCCATGATGGATCTAGTTCTAATTGGTGACCACGAAGGGAAACAAGGTTAAAGGCAATTTTCCAACCATCTTCAGGAACTTCATCTACTTTAATAGTAGATTTTTCAAATTCAAATACCCATGGTCGAGCACTTTCAGCTTGAATAGTGCCTAATGCTTTAAAATCGAATTTTTTTGATGCTACAAGCTCATCGTTTTTATCTAAAATGAACAGTTCAATTTCACCTAGCTCAATTGCTTGTGGTAAAGAAGATCGGAAAAATGCACGAACTAACCATTTTCCAGCACGAGCTTCTTCAATACTAATAGAAGATAGGGATAATTGGTTTGGTTTCAATGGCTCTAGCTCATTAGCAAGGAAGTTAAAGATGTATTTTTGCTCCTGAGGTACATCCCACTCAGGATGGAAGGATAGTTTTGTCTCAACATCACGGTTATCACCTTTATTTGTTGTAACGTTTCCTAGCAAGTCTTTTGAGTCAATTGTATTTTCCTGACCGACTTTGTCTGATTTTTTAAAGAATGAAAATAAGCCCATTATTGTTCCTCCTGTTGTGCCTCAACTGTTTTCATGAAGCCTGTAATTTCTATTATAATAGAACGACGTAATTCTTGGAAGTTTTTACCAAACAATTCAAGTCCTTCTCGTTGGTAAATTCGCATTGGATCTTCTTGTTGATAATGACGTAAGCCGATTCCTTCTTTTAAATGCGTCATGGCCTCTAAATGCTTCACCCAGCCGCTATCGATATAGCTAAGCATGATTTGTGGGAGAACTTGTATAACTCTTTCATTTTCCGCAAATTTCTCCATATGATCGAGTAGTTCTTGTTCAGAAGGCTGAATATCAGCTAAAATTTGCTTTACTCTACCAACTTCGCGATCGATTGTAACAGGTGTGATGAACAGGGAGTTAAGTGCATGCTCCATTTGATCATAGTCCCATTCAATTGAGGATACGTCTTCCGGTGCAGCATCCAAAACAGCAAAATCAACCGTCTCACGTAACATTTTTTTTAGCTCACCGATTAAGTCTTCGCCAGCTAAAACTTTGTCTCGTAGTCCATAAAGAACAGTACGTTGATCATTAATGACATCATCTAACTTTAAGTTATATTCACGCATGCCGTATTGAGATCCTTCAACAATGCGTTGTGTACGGTCTATTAGCTCTTGTACTTCTTTATTTTGAATAATGTCTTTTTCATCCACGGCCATTTTGGCAGAGAATTTTTCAACTTCTTCTTTTGCATAGCGGCGGAACATATCATCTTCAATAGAGAGAATGAAGCGGCTTTCGCCTACATCCCCTTGACGGCCAGAACGACCACGAAGCTGATTGTCTACACGGCGGCTTTCATGTTTTTCAGTACCGATTACATATAAACCTCCAAGTTCGTGAACGTCATCGCCTAATACGATATCTGTACCACGACCAGCCATATTTGTCGCTACAGTAATACGACCTTTTTGCCCAGCTTGTGAAATAAGCTCAACCTCTTGCTCGACGGTTTTGGCATTTAGTAATTGGAATGTTAATTTTTCTTTTTTCAAATAGTCAGCCACTGTTTCAGATTGTAGGATCGATGTTGTACCAATTAAGATAGGTTGTCCTTTATCATGGCGTTTTTTAGTTTCAGCTGCAACATACTCATATTTTGCCTCTTGTGTTTTAAAAATAAGATCAGGCTGATCGACACGTTGACGTGGACGATTTGTTGGAATTTGTACAACTTCCATGCCATATACTTCTCGTATTTCTTTTTCCTGTGTTTTCGCTGTACCCGTCATCCCGGAAAGCTTCGGATACATACGGAAATAGTTCTGAATCGTAATTTGTGCTTGTGATTTATTTTCATCCGTTATAGTTACGCCTTCTTTGGCTTCAATTGCTTGATGTAAACCGTCAGAAAGTGAACGACCCTCTAAAATACGGCCTGTAAACATATCGACAAGCTCGATTTTATCTTCTTTGACAATGTAATCTACATCGCGTTTAAACATGACATGTGCGCGGACAGCTTGGATTACGTAGTGGAAAAGAGTTTGATGTTCTAAATCATACAGATTTTCAACATTGAAGGCAGCTTCTATCTTTTCAATACCTTTATCTGTCAGGGAAGTAGCTTTTGTTTCATCATCGAAATCATAGTCTTCATCTTTTTTGAAACGTTTAGCTACCATAGCAGCGATACGATGTAATTCATCATTTGAAGGCATTTTACCTGCGATAATTAATGGCGTTTTAGCTTCATCGATTAATACACTATCTACTTCATCAATAATAGCGAAATGATAAGGACGTTGTACTTTATCTGCTAAGCTATAGGCCATATTGTCACGTAAATAGTCGAAACCAAATTCTGTACCCACACCGTATGTAATATCTGCATTGTAGGCTTCTTTTTTCTCATCAGCCTCCATCATCGGTATATTTAAACCAACAGTTAAGCCAAGGAAACGGTGAATTTGCCCAACAAGCTCATAGTCACGTTTTGCTAGGTAATCATTCACTGTGATGACATGAACGCCTTTACCTTCTAATGCGCGTACATAAGAGGGAAGGGAAGCAACTAGTGTTTTACCTTCACCTGTAGGCATTTCAGCAATATTGCCTTCTGTTAACACTAGACCACCGATAAGCTGCACATCAAAATGACGCATTCCTAATACACGCTTTGAAGCTTCGCGTACAACAGCAAATGCGTCTGGGATGATCGATGTAATAGGCTCACCTTGTTCTAATTGATTTTTGAAAATAAAAGTCATTTCTCGTAATTCAGCATCTGACTTGTCAACATACTTTTCTTCAAGATTATTAATTTGATCTACTATTTTGTAGTAGCGTTTTAATTGACGAGCACTTGTTTGCTCTTTGTTACTTTTGAAAATTGAGAACATGAAATATACGCTCCTTTAAAGTTGTCTAAATGCTAGACACTCCATTATTCTATCAAATTTTACGTATGGTGACTACAATTGACTATATAGGAATCTATTAATGCTAAAATGTACAAAATATTTGTGAAATCGTGGAAAATGTTTAGAAAAAGTATATTTCAATGCTTGTTCGTGCTATAATCAATTTGGATTTCAATGTAGATTATTTTTTTGAGGAGGAGAGACATGATTTACGTGTCTTTAATAGCAGCATTCGTTGCATCCATTTTGTTAACTCCATTAGTGAAACGTTTAGCGTTTAGAATAGGTGCAGTGGATGCACCAAACTATCGAAAAGTACATGCTCGAATTATGCCAAGACTTGGCGGTTTGGCAATTTTCCTAGCATTTATAATTGGTGTAGCGATTTTATATTCATATTTAATTCAAACTAAAAATGGCAATAGCGAATATTTGATAGCGATTATTATTGGTGCTTGTATTATCGTTGTGACAGGTGTTATTGATGATATGCGTGAGATTTCCGCTAAGGCAAAAATGATTGGTCAGCTAGGTGCTGCACTGATTGTTGTTTTTGTAGGCGGCATTCAAATTGATATGGTTAATCTACCGTTTTTAGGTACATTAGATTTTGGTTTACTAAGTATTCCATTAACAATTATTTGGATTGTTGGGATTACAAATGCTGTTAATTTAATTGACGGCTTAGATGGTCTAGCTGCAGGTGTTTCTACGATAGCGTTGATTACATTAGCAGTCATGGCATTTATTATGAGTAATATGTTTGTTTTAGCAATAGCAGCCATTTTAGCTGTAGCTTCACTTGGCTTTTTATTTTATAACTTCCACCCAGCCAAAATCTTTATGGGTGATACAGGGGCGCTGTTCCTTGGTTTTATGATTTCAGTGTTAGCGCTACTTGGTTTTAAAAATGTTACTTTTGTTTCTTTAATCATCCCAATTATTATTCTTGGTGTACCGATTTCTGATACATTCTTTGCGATTGTTCGTCGCGTACGAATGAAGAAGAAATGGTCTGATCCAGATAAATCACACTTACACCATCGTTTACTGGATATGGGCTTCACACATCGTCAAACTGTACTGATTATCTACGGAATTGCGGTGATGTTTGGGTTAGCAGCAATTATTTTCTCGATGGCAAAAGTATGGGGAGCTATTTTACTTGTAGCTGTCATCCTAACAGCCATTGAAATATTTGTTGAAATTATCGGACTCGCCGGTAAAAACTACAAGCCATTATTAAATTTTGTACGAAGCTTAAGTAAATAAAATTTTAGCAATCATACAATTTGTATGGTTGCTTTTTTTGTATTTTGGAGGGTAGAAACTTTCGGACGTCTGATTTTACGCTTTCGGCATCGAATGGGCCAATTAGTGTTGTATTGAGAAATGCATATTAAGGATCTTTATCAACTCGGCGATAAGTTTTCCTTGCAATTGATGTTAGAAGTAATGATTTTCAAGTCGTTTCTTTTTATAAGTCAGTCGTTGTTTTTTTATGATATTGGTGCACTCCATCAAGTGAATTTTGATCATACCATCGTTATGACGCATTTTATACTGGAACGAACCTGTTGGTAAGGTAGCTGTATTTCAACATGCATTCCATCTCGGTGAATTGCTCTCAGGTTATATCCGTATTCTAGAATCGATCGATAAAATCAACGAAGTTACTTATGATCATACAGTTGATATTATAGAAGATATAGTGGGCGGAATAATCTTTCTCGTCACTATAAAATTGCAAATTGGCTGGTGGGGCTTGTTTGGTAAGACGGAGAAAGTGGCTATCAGTATAAAAGAATTATTTGTAACTAGACTGAAAAAAACGTAGCTTAATGATTTAACTGTATTTGTTATAGAGTTAAATAGTTTCGAATCAGTAGCTTTTAATAGGATTTCATATAAAAAAGCCTTTCCACGAATAGAAAGTGGAAAGGCTTTTAGATTTATTGAGATTGCTCATTCGTCGAAGATTCTTCGCTAACGGCATTGTTTCTTTCAGTACTGTTACTTGTGAGACTTGATGAAGATTCATTTAAGCCAAGATGGTTTTTTAACGTTTCTTCCACTTCATTAACAGATTCTTGATTTAATTGATAATAATATATGCCAGTTGAAGTATCATCAGTGCCATCTAATGTTAAAGTGTCAATACGTGGTACACCCTCTGATAAATAGGACAAGAAGGATTTCATTTCAGTAAATGTCATATTAGTCTTCATGTTATCACCAAGTGCCTTAATAACATCATCGTATTTTGTTATTGTCTTAACAGAAGCAACTTTTTTGATAATAGCTGAAAGAATTTCTTGTTGACGCTTACCACGCTCAATATCACTGTCTTGTTTACGTGTTCTTGCTAGTGCGAGTGCTTGGCTACCGTTTAACTGCTGTAGACCTGGCTGTAGGTTGATTGTATACTTGTCGAATTCATCTAATTCATGTAAAGCATAAGGGACTTCAGCTTCAATACCGCCTAATGCATCAACCACATCAATAAAAGCATTGAAATTCATACGCACATAATAGTCGATTGGAATATCTAATAATCCTTCAACAGTATCGATTGACGCCAATGTGCCACCATAAGCATGAGCGTGGGTAATTTTATCTTTATAGCCTACTTTAGGGATATAAACGTATGAATCACGAGGAATGCTTAGCATTTTAATAGTATGTGTTTTATTATTTAATGTAGCTAAAACAAGTGCATCGGAACGTGAATTGTCCGAACCCTGTCCTCGATTATCACTATCATCAACCCCGACAAATAAAATGGATACATTATCATGTACCGGTTCTACTTTTTCTTCGCGAAGTGTAGAAACTTCTCGCCCTTCTAATTCTTCATGTGCAGAATCGGCTGCATGTTCTACCTGTTTTGTAAGGTATACACCATAAGCTGTTACACAAATCACCAAGCTGGCAACTAATAGCAATGTAACTTTTATAATTAAGGAAGCTTTAGTAGATCTCTTTTTATACGGTTTAACAGATCTTTTTTTCATATTAGATATATTCTCCTCTAAATTAATGGGAATAATAATGCGATGAAGCTAAATTTTAATCAATTACAATAAAGTAAATATAATTGAATAAAAATAGCCTAACAAAAAAATTATACTATGCATATTTAGTTTCGACAATTAAAACTATTTATTTGACAATAAATTCTATAAATTGAGCATCCTCGAATGTGATGGATGCTTGTCCATTTGTGACTTCTGTTATCCAACTTCGGAACTGTTCTTCTTCCTCTTTTAGGACAGAAACGATGATTTCGACACCCTCCAAATAACGTATTTCCTCTAATGTATAGGACGAACCTCTTACTTCATTTTCGACTTTACCGAGCCATGTGTAATCAATGGCAACTTTCATGAAATGATGAAGCTTACGTTCAACTACTTGTGCAGCAATAAGACCTTCTGTTGTTGCTTTTCCATATGCACGAATAAGGCCGCCTCCGCCGAGTTTAATGCCTCCAAAATAACGAGTCACAACGACGACCGTATCTTTTAAGCCCTGTTTTTTTAAGACCTCTAACATAGGGACGCCAGCCGTACCACTAGGTTCCCCGTCATCATTCGCCTTTTGAATGTGATCATGCTCACCGATGATATAGGCTGAGCAATTATGTGTTGCATTATGATGCATTTTTTTTATACGATCTATAAAAGAAATTGCATCCTCTTCCGTTTCTGCACGTTCTATATAAGTGAGAAAGCGAGATTTAGAAATAACAATTTCGCTTTCACCATATCCTTTTACTGTTAAATAGTTTTCTCTCATCCGTATCAATCTCCTTTTAACTAGAGTTCTATTCTATAATTTTCATGAAGAAAAAGCATTAAATTTTAGGATGGTAATGCTATAATAGGTGTAGACTATGGAATATATGAATTTGGTCTATTAAAATAGTAAGTAATCATAAGACATTAGACTGGGGAGTATAGTATGTTTTCAAATGATACCTTCGATTTAAAGTCGCTTGATGACATTTTTAATCGAATGTTAGATACAATCATGAGCTCGAAGGATGATATCTTTATTATAAGTGAACAAAGCCGAAGAAGCTTTGAAGATATGCAAAAAGAGCTAGAAATTGTTCGAAAACAAATATCAATTGTAATTGATGAAGGCGATGCATTGGAAAAAAGTACGCAGCTTGCAAAACAAAGGCTTGTATTAGTAAGTAAAGCTTTTGATAATTATACCGAAGAACAAGTTAGAGAAGCATATGAAACTGCACATGATTTTCAAGTAAAGCTCTCCGTTATTAGAACGCAAGAAAAACAGCTACGTGATAAAAGAGATGATCTAGAGAGAAGATTAAGAGGATTACTCGATACGATTGAACGTGCTGATCATATTGTCAATCAGGTAAATGTCGTTTTGAATTACTTAACTTCAGATTTAAAAAATGTTGGTTTAGCGCTTGAACAAGCAAAAATGAAGCAAGATTTTGGGATTCGTATTATTGCAGCTCAAGAAGAGGAGCGTAAGCGTTTATCGAGAGAGATTCATGATGGACCTGCTCAAATGCTTGCAAATGTTCTAATGCGCACTGATTTAATAGATAGAACGTATCGTGAAAAGGGCATTGAAAATGCATTGGCTGAAATTGCCGATTTAAAGAAGACGGTGCGAAATGCATTATCTGAAGTGCGACGTATTATTTATGATCTACGACCAATGGCACTTGATGATTTGGGAATTGTTCCGACATTAAAGAAGTATTTATCAACAGTCACTGAATATAATCCAGGTGTTGAAATACATTTCCAATCGAGAAGTACAGAAAAACGTATACCTTCCAATTATGAAGTATCCATTTTCCGATTAGTGCAAGAGTGTGTAACAAATGCCATGAAGCATGGGAAATGTAAAGACATTTGGGTGAAACTTGAGTGGTTAAAAAATTCTGTTAATATCGTTGTTAAAGATGATGGCATAGGTTTTGACCCACAAGTAGTGAAAGACCATTCCTTTGGGATTTTAGGAATGAAAGAACGTATCGAAATTTTAAATGGTACAATTACTATTACTAGTGAAATCAACCGAGGCACTACGGTATTATTTAAAATTCCGTTAGAAGTAGAGTAAGTAACTGTTGCAGAAATTTAGGGGGTAAAGACAAATGACAAAGATTATTATTGTAGACGATCACCAGCTATTCCGTGAAGGAGTAAAACGTATTTTAGATTTTGAAGATACGTTTGACGTAGTAGCAGAAGGTGACGATGGTACAGATGTGGTGACGTTATATGCTGAAAACGAACCAGATGTAGTACTTATGGATATTAACATGCCAGGCAAAAATGGAGTAGAGGCAACGTCAGAGTTAATTAATGAATTTCCAGATGCGAAGGTAATTATGCTGTCTATCCATGACGATGAAACATATGTGACACATGCATTAAAATCAGGCGCACTTGGCTATATGTTAAAAGAAATGGATGCAGATGAAATCGTGGAGGCTATTAAAGTCGTAGCAAACGGTGGTTCTTATTTACATCCAAAAGTAACGAAAAATTTAGTAGCGGAGTTCAAAAGACTTTCAGAACACGAAAATAAAGGGAACTTCCATCAAACTGAAATTCGCCGTCCATTCCATTTACTAACAAAACGTGAATGTGAAGTATTACAGCTATTAACAGATGGCCAATCAAACCGTACAATTGGTGAGACACTGTTTATCTCTGAAAAAACAGTTAAAAACCATGTATCAAGCATCTTACAAAAAATGAATGTAAATGACCGTACACAAGCCGTTGTAACAGCCATTAAAAATGGTTGGGTTGAAGTACGATAATTGCTAAAACTGTTTTTAAAAGCTACTTTTTATCAAGTAGTTTTTAAAACAGTTTTTTATTGTTTTTTAGTAACTATTTGTATAGCCTTTGTAGTTAATGGTCTGACTTTCACAATTTTGTAACATTGCAGAATTGTCTTGTTAGTGTACTTAAAATATGGAAATTATCAGATCATGCAACATTTTACTGCCAAATGCGTCATAAGGAAGATGTAGCACCTAAATGTTGAAAAAGCACAACAAAATTCCTACGACTGCATTTATATGCTACAATATGCGCGGGAGGTTTTGTGATGTTAAAGAAAAGTTTTCTAGCAGTTTTAATTTTATTCGTATTAACTTTAACTGCATGTGGTAATAAAGAAGAGAAGATAAGTGATGAGGATCGAGAAAAAGTAATAGAAGATGGTACAGTAGGCTTTGAGATGATGGGCGGTAATGTGGAAAAAGCAGAAAATGTGCCAGCAGCTGATGAAAAAGCTATTTTAGCTTCTTTCGAAGAGTATATTGCTGCATTGAATGCGGAAGAAATCGACCGTTATATGAAAACGATTTCGAAAAATCCAAAGGGTTTTAAATACGATGAAGAAAAAACATATGCAACAGAAGTGTTCGATCAATTTGATATTAAGCGTGATGTAGAAAACGTAACGATTGCCAAATATGAGTCTGAAGAAGCTCAGGTATTTGCCAACATGAAAATGCATTCTCTTCAGCTTGAAACAAATGTCGAGCATGAAAGTGCAGGACGTCAGGTAACGGTCTTTGTCAAAGAAGATGATAATTGGAAAGTAACAAGCGTCTTTTATATTGGCGATGACTCACAGTCAAGTACAGGCAATTAAGAGGAGCGATCTTCATTCAACATAATTGAGTGAAGATACGCCTACTATACATAGAAAATGAATGTGAAATGGAAGCTAGTCTACTAGCTCAATGCTCGAATGGCGAAAACGTGAAGTATACGTTCGTCATTCATCTCACATTCATTTTTTTCTGTTTTCATTCAAAAATCTGTGTGAAACCCAACAACAATTGCACCAAGAGGAAATAGATTGTAAACTATGAATCATAGGAGAGTGGACATAGATGAGGACGGCAATTGTAACAGATAGTACTGCATATATTACGGCTGAGGAACGTGCACGCTTTAACATTCATATGATACCTTTAAGTGTTAATATCTCAGGCCAATTATTTGCAGAAGAAGTAGATATCACAGCATCGGAATTTTATGATAAGGTGCGTGGCGCAAAAGAATTCCCCAAAACAACTCAGCCTCCAATCGGAGAATTTGCCGCTCTTTTTGACGAGCTAGCAAAGGATTACGATGAGGTTATTTCCATCCATTTATCGAGTGGTATTAGTGGAACATATCAAGGTGCAGTACAGGCAGGCGAAATGGTGGAAGGTATTGATGTTTATGCCTTTGACAGTGAAATATCTTGTGCTGTTCAAGGCTTTTACGTATTAAGAGCAGCTGAAATGGCGAATGAGGGCTCTTCAGCAAAAGAAATACTTGCAGCATTAGCGGACATGCAGCAGTATATTCGTGCTTACTTCATTGTAGACGACTTAGCACATTTACAACGTGGTGGGCGTTTATCTTCTGCAGCAGCTTTAATTGGTGGCCTTTTACAGGTGAAGCCAGTACTTCATTTTGTGGACAAGGTGATTGTACCTTTCGAAAAAATTAGAACACGTAAAAAAGCTTTAAAGCGTGCTGAGGAACTGTTAGCTGAGGATGCTAAAAAGTATGATGCCATGGATGCTGTGGTCATTCACGGTAATTGCCCTATAGAAGCGCAAGAATGGCTAGAACAATTAGCCGCAACGTACCCGAACGTAAACTTTAAATTAAGCTATTTTGGTCCGGTCATTGGCACCCATTTAGGTGAAGGATCAATGGGCTTAGGTTGGACAAAAAAATAAACATAACTGATGAAAGTCTCTACACAAAAGTAGAGGCTTTTTTCTATGAAAGGAGAGATAGTTATGAAATACAAAGGTTGGCTGTTGCCACCAGCTTTACGCGATTTTCATGAGGGGCGAATTTGGTTGAAAAATCATTCCCCATTTTCAACTGCAGATATCGATAAAGCGATGAAGCGAAATTACCTCCATATAATAGAGGGAATTCAAATGGAGCCGATCATAAAATGCAATCGTTGCCACAATGTAGACCCACATTTATTCACGATATTCGATTGTTCAAAATGTCAGCGACAATGTTCATATTGTCGACATTGTATTAGGATGGGCAGAGTGAGTAGCTGTACGCAATTGATGATTTGGAATGGCCCAAAAGCAATAAAAAAGAGAATGCATTCATTTAAATGGGCAGGACAGTTGACTGAGCTCCAACAACTGGCTGCAAATGAAACGCTAGCCAGTGTGAAGGCAAAACGTTCTCATCTTATACATGCTGTGTGCGGTGCAGGCAAAACTGAGTTGCTTTTTCCCGCTGTCCATGATGCCTTAAAGCGAGGGTTACGTATTTGTATTGCTACGCCACGTACTGATGTGGTTTTAGAACTATATCCACGCTTTCAACAAGTGTTTCCTAAGACAATCATTCATGCATTATATGGTGGTGTAACACAACAAAATGGTTATGCCCAGCTTGTTATAGCAACGACCCATCAGCTCTACCGATTTGAAAGTGCATTTGATATTATGATCGTAGATGAGGCAGATGCTTTTCCTTATACAATTGACGAAACCCTGCAAAGAGCTGTGACAAAGGCCAAAAAGGAAGAGGCTCCTATTGTATTTGTTACTGCAACTCCTTCACAGAAATTACTCAATGCTTATCAACATGAAAGTTACTCCTTTATTCCAAAACGCTATCATAACCATCCTTTACCAGTCCCGAAATTCTGCACTTTATGGGGCTATGACAAAAGCTTTAAACGAGGAGAAATCCCCAAAAGACTTAGAAAATGGACAGAGGAGCGTTTTGAACGAAAGGAACCTTTTTTAATATTTTTCCCCACAATCTCTTTGATGCATAAAGCCATCCCTCTTTTTCAGTTAATAAATGAAAAAATATTAGCTGTGCATGCGGAAGACCCGGAGCGGAAGGAGAAAGTATGGATGCTACGAAAAAATGAAGTACAAGGACTATTAACTACCACTATATTAGAGAGAGGCATTACAATCAGCAATTTACAGGTGGCAGTTATTGGAGCAGAATCACCCATTTTTACTGCTAGTGCTCTTATTCAAATTGCCGGACGTGTTGGACGTAATATACAATTTCCTGATGGGGACGTCCTGTTCTTTCATCATGGCATCACGACCGAGATGGATGAGGCACGTGCAAAAATTCTTTTTTATAATAAGGAAGGATTTTCCCAATGAATAAAATAGAATCGAATTGTTTAATATGCT
This sequence comes from Lysinibacillus sp. ZYM-1, assembly GCF_001308875.1. Taxonomy (GTDB): domain Bacteria; phylum Bacillota; class Bacilli; order Bacillales_A; family Planococcaceae; genus Lysinibacillus. Next base: position 20,804 of record NZ_KQ465120.1, read on the forward strand.
CACAATTGTTGAAATCAACTATTTCTTGGAAAATGCTATTAACAAAGCGGTATTCACCTACTATATGTGCAAGTTGCGCTGCTCGCTTTGAACATTCACAGTCAGCTACGGCACTCTATCAATATAATGAGGCAATGAAAGACTACTTACACCAGTTCAAATTTCTACAAGATGTAGCTCTTGCAAAGGTATTTCGACAGGATCTTTATGCTCGTTTCAATAAAGAAAAGGCGATTATTCTACCAATTCCCATGCATCCCTTCAAACAACAAGAGCGCACCTTCTCCCATACTGATGAGTTATTAAAGGCGGCTCATATTCCTTATATTCAGCTGTTAGAAAAGACTACAACTGAGACGCAAAGCTCCAAAAATAGAGAACAACGTATACATGTGGCTTCACTATTTCGCTTAAAGACGGACGCAAATGTAGAACATAAAGATTACCTTCTTTTTGACGATATAAAAACTACAGGAACAACTTTACAGCATGCTGCAGATATTTTATTGCAAGCAGGTGCTAAAAATGTCCAGTACTTCACATTAATTGAAGGATGAAATTGCCAATACATTATGTATAATAGATGATGGATATAGCATTCGTAGATAAGATATCTTGTTAGAGGAGGAAAAGCAGATGGCAGAGGTTCGAAATTGTCCAAAATGTAATGAGTTTTTTAATTATACAGGGGTTCGAGAAGTTTGTCATAAATGTGCACAGTCAGAAGAAGAACTGTATCAGATCGTATATCGCTTCCTTCGTAAACGTGAAAACCGTGCTGCAACAGTGGAGCGTATTGTGGAGGCAACGGGAGCAGAAGAAGAGCTACTATATAGATGGGTTCGTAAAGGTCGCCTGCAGCCAGCGATGTTTCCTAACTTAGGCTATCCATGTGATAACTGTGGTCATCTGACGACAACAGGCAAGCTTTGCACAAAATGCCAGGATGAATTAAAAGCTGATCTACGTACTTTTGAAGCGGCTAAGGATTTCCGCGATAGTGTGGAACAACGCGATCGTGTCACATATCATGCTGAGCGAAAACGTTAATAACTGAAGGTGTGTTAATTTTAAACAAAATTAGCACACTTTTTTATATGTGAAAACTTAACATTATGTGAGACAATCCGAAATAATAGTAAGATAAGTTTTTAGATGGGGGGGTTTCAAAATGAAAATTACATCTTATGGAATTAATGCAGTGAACGCCTACAAAAACCAAGTACGCAATGTCAAATCCGATACAAACAAAACATCCTTTGCCGATAAAATCGAGATTTCGAAAGCTGCTCAAGACATGAAAAGCGTTTCAACATACAGTACAGAGCGAGCTGACCGCGTACAACAGTTGAAAAAAGACATTGATTCTGGCGAATACAAAGTAGATGCTCGTAAAGTAGCAGAGGATATGCTGAAATATTATCGTTTCTAGGGTATAGCAGAAAGGGTGTTTAGCGATATGTCTGTAGAAGCGATTAATTCTACATTAACAATGCTAGAGAGAATGCATAAAAGCTTACTTGAACTAGCCTTAAAAAAAACAGAAATCATTAAAGCTGGCGATATCGAAGCTCTAGACCAATTGCTCAAGGATGAGCAGGCACACATAGCGGCCATCGATAAGCTCGAACAACAGCGTCAGAAACAGGTAACGGACTACCTTGAAGCAAAAGGACTTGCTTCAACTGACAAAACAACTGTTGCGGATATCATTGAGGCTGCTGAACAACAAACTGACAAAGCAACTCTATCAGCAGTTCGCGATCGTTTAATGCAAATTATCAACGACCTACGAAAACAAAACGACTTAAATCAAAAACTCGTTTTCCAATCACTACAAATCGTCAACTTAACATTAGATGCTGTAAGACCTCGCACAGAGCAAATGAACTACTCTAGCAAAGAGGTTCACGGCACAAATAACATAGCTAAAAAATCATATTTCGATTCACAAGCCTAATAAGGGAGGAAGAAACATGCGCTCAACATTTATGGGTCTAGAAACAAATAAACGAGGCCTCTTCACTCAACAAACAGCTTTATATACAACAGGACATAATATTTCCAATGCAAACACTTTAGGTTACTCTCGCCAACGAGTAAACATGCAGGCAACACCAGGTTTTCCAACAGCTGGCTTAAACCAACCTACTTATCCAGGACACCTTGGTACTGGGGTTGAAGCAGGGTCTATCCAACGTATTCGCGATCAATTTATTGATCGACAATATCGTCAAGAAACGAATAAGTTGGGCTATTGGGATTCAGCAGCAAAGTCGATTGCACAGATGGAAGATATTATGGCAGAACCTTCAGAGTTTGGTATCAATCAATCATTTACTGATTTTTGGAAAGCGATGGAAGATGTTATTGACAATCCAAAAGACTCAGCGGCAAGACAAGTGTTAATTTCTAAAGGAAAATCAATAGCAGATTCCTTTAATTATATGGATAGACAACTAAAACAGATTCAAGGCAATATTGGGAATGAAATAAGTGTGTCTACAGATAAAGTAAATTCAATTCTTAAACAAATCGCAGCTATTAATAAACAAATTCAAGAAGTAGAGCCTAGTGGTTATGTTCCAAATGATTTATATGATGCTCGTGACTCATTAGTAGATGAGTTAAATGAATATATTCCTGTATCGATCTCTTTGCAAAAAACAGGCGGGTTAGCAAAAGATGTAGCTGAAGGATCTATGACGATTACATATGTACCAGCGGACGGCAGTACACCTATTAAATTAGTGGATGGTAAAGAATATGCTGCTCTAGCAACAATGGATACAAATAATCAACGTGTTGATGGTGAGGTGGACGAACAAGCCACAGGAGGATTTTATAACTTTAGTGAAATTAAAATCTCTGCTATCGGCGAACCACCAGGAGATCCAGCGACAGGACCATACACTATTGATTACAGTCAAATGGATCAAGGTAAAGGTTCAATACGTGCCTTAATTGATGCTTACGGCCACAGTGGTGGACAAGGCACTTATCCAGAAATGCTTGCTAACTTAGATAAACTAGCAAATGAATTTATTACAAAATTTAATGATGTCCATAAAGCAGGTTTTGGTCTAGACAATAGTACAGGTCTTGACTTTTTCTCCGGAACAACTGCTCGTGATTTCAAAGTAGTGATTACTGATCCGGAACAAGTAGCTGTATCAGATACAACAGGTGAAGAAGGTAATAACCAAAACATGCGTAAGTTAGCTGAGCTACAAACTCAGGCACAAGCAAACTTAAAGCAAGGGACATTCCAGAGCTATTATAAATCATTAGTTGGAGATTTAGCAGTAAAGGGTCAAGAAGCAGAGCGTAGTGCATTCAACTCAGCAACATTGCACTTACAAATTTCTAGTAACCGTGATTCTGTGAGTTCGGTTTCTTTAGATGAAGAGATGACTAATATGATAACATTCCAGCAAGCATACAATGCCAATGCACGAATGATTACAGTAGTGGATGAAACATTAGATAAAATCATCAACGGTATGGGAAGAGTAGGGTTGTAAAAATAAACATTTGACTGAGAGGAGATAAATTATGCGCGTTACACAATCAATGCTATCGAGTAATATGCTACGGAATTTAAATACAAGTTACAGCAAAATGTCTAAATATCAAAATATGTTAGACTCTGGTAGTAAAATCTCAAGACCATCGGATGATCCCGTTGTAGCAGTAAAAGGAATGGGCTATCGTATAGATCTTGATAAAAATCAACAATACCAACGAAATCTTCGTGAAGCCAATACATGGCTAGATACAACAGATGAATCGCTCGATCAAGTAGGTGCTGCATTAAAACGTGTAAAAGAACTTATTATACAAGCAGCAACTGATACAACAACTACTGATGATCGTCAAAAAATAAATGCAGAAATGAAACAAATTAAGGAACAATTACGTGATATCGCCAATACAAAAGTGGGAGAAAACTATATTTTTTCAGGTACTCATACAAACCAGCCTCTTTATACAGATAGCACAGGACCACAAAACCCAGCCATTACTCCAGCTGGGGGACAAAAAACAATCGATATTAACGTCTTTGATGGTATCTCTATGAATGTAAATACGCCAGGTGCTGATTTATTTAATGATATTGATGGGTTTATGACGAATATAAACACTCTTTTGCAAAGTGGTGCACCAGCTGCTGAGATTGGAGATACACTTGGTTTACAAACAACAAGTGGTGGTACTACAATTCCTGGTTTAGATGGTATTTACGAAAGCACATTAACTGTTAGAGCAGATGTCGGGGCCCGACAAAATCGTGTAGAGTTGATGGAAAATCGGCTAGGCATCCAGGAAGTCAATGTGACGAAGCAATTGTCTGTTAATGAAGATACAGACTATGCTAAGACGATTACAGACATGGTGACACAGGATTCCATTCACCAAGCTGCTCTATCTGTGGGAGCAAAAATTATTCAGCAAACCTTAGTAGATTTTATAAGATAAAATCTACTAAGGTTCCGCCTTGAAAGTGAAACGACAGGGGCAAATTCGAAGCACAGGATTCTGTCTCAAAAGCAAAGCGTCAGGGCGAACTTTATAATGAACAACAAAGCGTTTGGACTATTTGTTCAGACGCTTTTATTGAAAGGAGAGGTATACATGAGGCTCCCTCAAATTCAAATTCATACTACAGATGCAAAAATAGATCTTGATATATCAAAGCCACAACAATATTTGAAACAACCTAAAGCAACTCAGCATATAGAACAGCCAGCAGCCATTTTAGAAATTCGTACAACTAGAGGCATTTTAAAAATAAACTCTTCCCAGGCAAGACGGGATATAGGGATGATTGGTCCATTGGAATCAAGTGCCAACTATGCTGAAAAAGGAAAACAAGAGGCACTTAAGGGAATGGCACGTAGAGCAAGAGAGGGTCGTCAAATGATGGACAACGCTGGAAAAGGTCAAGGACGAGCTACTATTCAAAATATTGCAAAACAAAACCATGGTCCGCATCATGCACAATTTAACATTAAATTTGTGCCCTCTATAGGGTCAGTGAAAATCGACTATACACCAGGTACAACGGATGTTAATATTCAGCGTAAAGAACCAATAATTGACACAAAAGTGAACAAACCAATCCATGAATACACACCAGGAAAAGTAACTGGTACAATGATACAAAGACCGGATGTTGACATCAATGTCATCATTTAAAGGAGCGCGAGGAATAGATGAAAATTGCGACAAAATTTTTAGGAGAAATCGAAGTTGCTGAAAAAGATTTACTTACCTTTGAACATGGACTGCTCGGATTAGAAGGACATAAAAAATTTGTATTACTACCTATTTCAGAAGAACATCCACTAGTATTGCTACAATCAGTTGAGGAAGTTGAAATAGGCTTTGTAGTAGCTTATCCATTCGCCTTCAAAAAAGACTATAGCTTTGATTTAAGTGAAGAGGATTTGGAACAACTTCAAATTGAAAATGAAGAAGATGTTCTAACGTACTCGGTTGTTACAATGAAGGAAACACTACAGGAATCTACTATTAATTTACTTGCGCCATTAGTTATTAACATGGATAAAAAATGCGGTAAACAAATTGTTCTTCAAGATAACAAAGCCTTTCCATTACGCTACCCAATGCAAACATTGGAAGGAAGTGCGAAGTAATGCTAGTCTTATCACGTAAGAAAGATGAATCTATTATGATTGGCGACCATATTGAAATAAAAATATTAGCAGTAGAAGGTGAACAAATTAAGTTAGGTATAGTAGCACCAAAAACAGTCAAAGTACACCGTTCGGAAGTTTTTGAAGCCATTCAAGCACAGAATAAAGAAGCTCTATCGGCATCATCAAATTTCTTGGAGCAACTAAAGAAAAAGTAAAATCTACTATTATTGTTTTATCCAAAATGCAAACTTAGAAATTATTACATAAAAATAAAAAAAAATTTAAAAAAACTATTAAACATTTCCAATTAATTACGATATATAGATTGTAAGGGGCAGGAAGTACATAACTACCTAATCCTAAATTCCACACGGATGTGGAATAACAAAAACAAACATTCAAGGAGGAATTCCAAATGAGAATTCAACACAACATTTCAGCATTAAACACACACCGTAACCTTGGCTTCAACAATTCACAATCTGCAAAAAATCTTGAGAAATTATCTTCAGGCTTCAAAATTAACCGTGCTGGTGATGACGCTGCTGGTTTAGCTATTTCTGAGAAAATGCGTTCTCAAATCAAAGGTCTTGATATGGCTACTAAAAACTCTCAAGATTCTATCTCATTAATTCAAACTGCTGAGGGTGCTCTTAACGAAACACATGCTATCCTACAACGTATGCGTGAATTAGCAGTTCAATCTCGTAACGATACGAACGAAAATTCTGATCGTACGTTCTTACAGGATGAAGTTAAGCAATTAAAAGAAGAAATCAACCGTATTGCTAACACTACTGAATTCAATGAAAAGAAATTGTTAAATGGTGACCTGAAAGGTGCAGCAACAGCAACAGCAAATGGTTCTTTGACATTCCAAATTGGTGCTAACCAAGGTCAAACAATGACATTAGCTATCGGTACTATGACAGTTTCAGCATTAGATAATGGTTTAAATGCTGCTTCAATTGGTACTGGTAATGCTGCAAGTGAATCGATTAAATTAATTGACAACGCTATTAAGAAAGTATCTACACAACGTTCAGCATTAGGTGCTGTTCAAAACCGTTTAGAGCACACTATTAACAACTTAGGTGCTGCTTCTGAAAACTTAACAGCTGCTGAATCTCGTATCCGTGATACAGATATGGCTGCTGAAATGATGGCATTCACTAAGAATAACATCCTTACTCAAGCTGCACAATCTATGCTAGCTCAAGCTAACCAACAACCTCAAGGCGTTCTTCAATTATTACAATAATTTATACATTAATTGATTTTAAAAAACCATTCTCTATAATTAGAGAGTGGTTTTTTTCTTTATATTTTAATACATTTGTCGATATAAGAGTAAGAGGTGAATATATGAGAGTTGATTATTTAACAGCCAAAAATGGTGAACAAACAATTAAAATTAATAATTATTTTTTACATAGTGAATATAATCCATCAAAAGAAGCTATCGAATTTGCAGAAAAACACTTTAAAGCGGAAAGGCTACATCTCGTTTATGGATTTGGAGTAGGTCATTTTATTAAAGCATTGCATCAAAAGGCGATACATGGCGAAAAAATCATTGTGATTGAACCATATATTGACATATCTTGCGACTTAAGTGGTATAACAATTATTAAAGCTAATTCAGAAAATGAAATAAGAGAAGCTTTGGAAGAGCAGATTTCTGTTGTAGACAATGTAAATATAATTATATCTCCAAACTATGACAAAATTGATAGTATAACTTTTATACAAGCTCTAAACGCTATTAACAAAAAATTATATTCTGATTTTGTAGCAGAGTCTACGCATAACCATTTTAATAAACAATGGCCCAAAAATTATTTGCTAAATTTGCAATATATATTAAAAGATAAATCTGTAATTAATTTAGTCTCAAAATATAATGAACCAATTGTAATTGCTTCTGGAGGGCCGTCTTTAACCAAGCAAATTAACACGCTAAAACAAATAAGGAGTAATATTGTCCTTATAGCTGCTGGCTCTACAGTAAATACATTACTACATAACGATATTGAACCTGACTATATTGTTTCTGTAGATGGAACTGAAGCAAATTACAATCACTTTAAAAATATACAGGGTTGTAAAAGTAGACTTATATATGCTTTATATAATCATTATTTAATTCGTGATATTTTTGAAATGAATGGTTACTTTTTTGCAACTAATCAGGATACTCTGAATCATATGCAAAAATATTCTGATCAAAAAGTACTCTATTTGTCTGGTGGTACATCTGTAGCAAACTATGCGTATTCTTTGGCAACTTTAATGACTACTGGACCTATAGCAATTATTGGTCAAGATTTAGCTTTTACTAATAATAAAACACATGCTGATTACAATAAAAATATGAAATCACTAGATGACTTAAAAAAAAGTAAGGATAATTTTATTGAGATTGATGGTTATTATGGTGAAAAAGTTTTAAGTGATTATGTATATTTGACGATGAAAGAATCATTTGAAAATCTTCATAAATCTTTAGGAGAAGAAAGGTTAGTTTTTAATTGTACAGAGGGTGGAGCAATGATAAATGGAATTGAAAATTTACCATTTAAAGAATTTGTTCAACAGTATGCTAGATTTCCAAAGCAAAATATAGAAATTGAAAAATCGAACTTCAATGCATCAGAAGAAAAAGAAAAAATGATTATGGGATTGAAAAAAGAGAATGAAATTTTTCTGAAATTAATTAAGTTGTTTGAAAAATCTTTGAACTTATTGGAGTTAAATAGATCCACAAAATTCTTTTCAAAAGAAATACTAATGAAATTAGATTGTAATGATGAGAAAATTCAAAAATTAAGTGGTGATACAATGCTTAATATGGCATTTCAAGTAATAAATTTAAATGCATTAAAATATTTCAAACCTCAAAAAAATGAGTCACCTACAGATACATATAACCGTATCTATAAACAGAATAAAATGTTATATGCAAAAATGTTAGAAGAAACGGTAGATACACAAAAACATTTAAATACTTTAATAGAATTTTTAATGAGGGAGCCAAGTATAAAATGAATGAAATGATTTTAGATATAATTAATAGCTATAATGGATATTTAGAAAAAATTCCTCAAGGATGCGAAAGTATAATTAAAAAGGCAAAATCGGAAGTACCATTAGAAGCAATGCAGCTGATTTCACAATTTACTGAAGGAGTAGATTGGTTAGTTCAAGTGAATGAGAAGCTTGCCTCATTAGGTTATGAAAATCCATTATATGTAATGAAAATTCATGAATATCTTGAGGAGATTAACAAAGGGCTTGAAATCCAAGATTTTTTGCGAGTGGCCGATATTTTTGAATATGAAATAAAACCTTATTTTGAAAGTATTCCTCCCTATGAAATACCTATCAACTAATATTAATTTATAATAATTTGAGGAATTTAATTAGAAAAGGTGATAAATATGACAAGTAATTCGATAGCAAATAAAACAATTTTAGTTACGGGTGGTACAGGTTCTTTTGGAAAAAACTTTATTCGCAAGGCTTTAACATTAGGTGTAAAAAAAGTAATTGTTTTCAGTCGTGATGAGCTAAAGCAATATGAAATGGCTCAAGAATTTACTGATTCACGAGTTCGTTTCTTCATCGGCGATGTAAGAGATAAAGATCGCTTATACCGAGCGTTTGATGGAGTAGACATTGTTATTCATGCCGCAGCGTTAAAGCACGTAGGGGCATGTGAATATAATCCATTTGAAGCTGTTAAGACAAATATTAATGGTGCACAAAACATTATTGAAGCTGCTATTGATCGTGGTGTTGAAAAAGTAATAGCACTTTCAACGGATAAGGCTTGTAGTCCTGTAAATTTATATGGTGCAACTAAGCTTGCTTCAGATAAGTTATTTGTAGCCGGAAATTCATATGTAGGTGAAAAGCATACGAAATTTTCTGTTGTACGTTACGGAAATGTAGTAGGTAGCCGTGGTAGTGTTGTTCCATTCTTTAAAAAAATGATTGAAACAGGTACCTTACCCATTACAGATGAGCGAATGACCCGTTTTTGGATTACATTAGAGCAAGGTGTACAATTTGTACTTGATAGTTTAGAGCGTATGTACGGCGGCGAAATTTTTATTCCTAAAATTCCCAGTATGAAGGTAACAGATTTAGCAAAGGCAATTGGTCCAGCGTGTAAAACAGAAATCGTCGGTATTCGCCCGGGTGAGAAGCTCCATGAGGCAATGATTACAGAAGATGATGCACGTCATACATTAGAGTACAATAGTTATTATGTTATTCAACCTGAGTTTTCATGGTGGTCAAAGGAATATGCAGTTGGTGGAAAACTACTTGACGAAACATTTTCATATATTAGTAATATCAATGATCATTGGTTGACTGTTGAAGAATTAAAAGATTTAGTAGAAAAAATGTAGTCATTGACTGCGTTTTTTCTTTAAAGGAGTTAAATAAAATGAGAGATACATATTTACCTTATGGACAACAATGGCTAGATGACGAGGATATACAGGCTGTTGTAGATGTTTTAAAGGGCAGTTACTTAACAACTGGTCCAACAATTGCGAAATTTGAAGAATCTGTAGCTGAATATGTTGGTGCAAAATATGCTGTAGCATTTTCAAATGGCACAGCTGCACTTCACGGGGCTTGCTTTGCTGCAGGTATTGGTGAAGGAGATGAAGTTATTACAACACCAATAACATTTGCGGCGAGTGCAAACTGTGTACGTTATGTAGGTGGTACAGTTGTTTTTGCAGATATTAAGGAAGATACATATAACATAGATCCTTTAGAAATTGAAAAAAAAATTACACCAAATACAAAGGCAATCATTCCTGTTCATTTTACAGGTCAGCCCGCACAGTTATCGGAAATTCATGCTATTGCTAGGAAACATAATTTAATAGTAATTGAAGATGCGGCACACGCTCTAGGAGCTGAATATAAAGGAGAAAAAATAGGTGCACTAAGTGATATGACAATGTTTAGCTTTCATCCTGTAAAGCATGTTACAACAGGTGAAGGTGGCGTTATTACAACAAATAATGAAGTTTTATACAAAAAACTTTTACAATTTCGTTCTCATGGAATAACAAGAGAGACAAGTAACCTTTCCAGAAATGACGGTCCTTGGTATTATGATATGAAATTTTTAGGATTTAATTATCGAATGACAGATATTCAAGCTGCTCTCGGCATTAGCCAGTTAAGGAAGTTAGATCAATTTGTAGCACGTCGTCGTGAGATTGCACAAGTATATAATGAGGCGTTTAAAGATAATGAATGTATATTTATACCAACCCAACGTGTAGATGGGATTTCAAGTTGGCACCTTTATATCATTAGATTAAATCTGGAAAATATAAGTGTGTCTCGAAAAGAAATATTTGAGGCATTATTAGCTCAAAATATTGGTGTGAATGTACACTACATTCCAGTACATACTTTGTCATATTATCAAGAATTAGGCTATGTAGAAGGGTCTATGCCAAAAGCAGAAGAGCTATATGATGCTATTTTCACTTTACCATTATTCCCTAAAATGTCGAATGAGGATGTAATGGATGTAATCAATTCAGTGATAATGGAACTGGAAAAGGTGAAAAAATGAGAATTGTTGCAATTATTCAAGCAAGGATGGGATCAACTCGTTTACCAGGGAAAATTCTAAAAATGGTGAATAATCGACCTTTACTATCGTATCAAATAGAGCGTTTACAACAAAGTAGTTACATTAATGATTTGGTGATAGCAACAACCATTGATGAAAAAGATGATTTAATAGTTGATTTTTGTAAAAAAAATAACGTTTTGTGTTTTAGAGGATCTGAAAAAGATGTATTAGCAAGATATTATGAGACAGCTAAGGCATTTGAAGCAGATGCAATTGTCCGTATTACTTCAGATTGCCCAATAATTGATGTGCAAGTAGTTGATAAAACGATACAATATTTTTTATATAATAAGGATTTTGATTATGTGTCAAATACTGTAGAAAGAACTTATCCAAGAGGACAAGATACAGAAATATTTTCATTTGCAGTACTCGAAAAGGCATATAATGAAGCTGTTTTAGAAAGGGACCGTGAGCATGTAACCGCTTATTTCTATACAAATCCTAATATATTTAAAATCGGTAGTAAAAAAAATGAAATTGATTATAGTAGATATCGATGGACAGTAGATACAGAGGAAGATTTTCAACTTATCAAAAATATAATAGAAAAGCTTTATTGTGAGAATCCACACTTTACTTTACTAGATACAGTACAGTTAATGGAAAAAAATCCTGATTGGTTTTATATTAATGCTCATATTGAACAAAAGAAATTATAGGTGATAGTATGAATATATTTATCAGAGTGGATGCCTCCATTGAAATTGGTACAGGACATGTGTTACGCTGTTTAACTTTAGCTCATCGACTAAAAAAAGAAGGAAAGCAAGTAGCGTTTATATGTAGAGGGGCAGAGGGTGACTGTATAGAATTAATAGAAAAACAAGGTTTTCAAGTATATAAATTGAAGTCTATTTTAGGTTCTTTATGGACATATGTAGCTGATTATTGGGAAAGAGATGTTAAAGAAACAATTGATGTTTTAAAACAACATGAGGTTGAAAAATTAATTATTGACCACTATTCAATAGATATTAAATGGGAACAAGCAACCCGTCCATTTACTAAAGAAATAATAATTATCGATGACTTAGCAAATCGTAAGCACGATTGCGATACTTTACTGGATCAAAATTTTTATTTGAATATGGAAACTAGATATAAAGGTTTAGTTTCCTCTACAACAAACTTGGTACTTGGACCAACATATGCTTTGTTACGTGAAGAATTTATTGAAGCTAAAAAAAATTTAAAAGCATTTAGTGGTAAGTTAGAAAGATTATTTATTTTCTTTGGCGGTAGTGATCCAACAAATGAAACAGAGAAAATATTATATTCAATAATGCCCCTAATAGAAAAATATAATTTTGAGGTTGATGTCGTTGTAGGCAATTCTAATCAGAATAAAAAACGTATAAAAGATATTTCTTTAACAAATAAAAATATCAATTTTTATTGTCAAATTAATAATATTGCTGAATTAATGGCTAAAGCTGATATAGCCATTGGTGCAGGTGGAGCTACTACCTGGGAAAGAGTTTTTTTAGGACTACCTTCAATTGTCATTGCCGTTGCTATGAATCAAGTAGAAGTTGCAAAAGCAGTGGCAAATATGGGGGCAATTATTTATTTAGGTGTCTCTAATGAAGTGAATGGTAATCAAGTACTTGAAAATCTTGAGCTACTATACAGAGATTCCGATGAATTATCTCGTATAAGAAAAAGTTGTTTTAATTTAATATCATGAAGGGATGTAATATAGTGTTAAATGCATCACTTAGGGATATAGTTATAGATGATTTAGAAAAAGTTTTAGCATGGCGCAATCAAGAACATATTAGGTCTGTAATGTTTAACGATAACATTATTTTATGGCAACAACATATGAATTGGTTCAATGAATTAAAGAATAACCATTATAAACTTTCTAAAATTTTTAGTATTAAGAATGTCGATTATGGTGTGATAAATATTAATAATATAGATGAATATTCTAATCGATGTTCTTGGGGCTTTTATATAGGAGAAAAAAAAGCACCAAAAGGTACAGGTATATTATTAGGATATATTTCTCTTGAATTTGTTTTTAAAGAATTAAAGTTTAGAAAACTTTGTGCAGAAGTTATTGAATCAAATAAAATCAGTTGTAATTTTCATGAAAAATTAGGATTTAAATTAGAAGGTACATTACGTAAACAAATAAAACGGAACGAAAACTATGAAGATATTTATATTTATAGTTTATTTGCTGAAGAATGGGAAGAAAAAAGAATAGAATTGAAGTTAGAGTTAGAGGAGCGATTTAAATGAAACAAATAAAGGTAGAGAATTTGGAAATTGGCTCACTTTCTAAACCATTTATTATTGCTGAAATGTCTGGAAACCATAATCAATCTCTAGAGCGTGCATTAGAAATTGTCGAAGCTGCCGCAGCTAGTGGTGTCCATGCATTAAAAATCCAAACATATACTGCAGATACAATTACACTTGATGTAGGGTCACCGGATTTTTTAATTTCAGATGAAGGAAATTTATGGAAAGGTAGGAAGCTTCATGATTTATATGATGAGGCTCATACTCCTTGGGATTGGCATAAGCCAATTTTTGATCGTGCTAAAGAACTAGGTATGATTGCTTTTAGTACGCCATTTGATGAAACAGCGGTTGATTTTTTGGAGGAGTTAGACGTACCACTCTATAAAATTGCCTCTTTTGAAAATACAGATTTACCACTTATAAAAAAAGTTGCGTCTACAGGAAAACCAATGATTGTATCGACTGGAATGGCGACAGTTGCAGAATTAGATGACTTGGTGTGTACTGCAAGAAAAGCTGGGTGTAAGGACTTAATTTTATTAAAATGTACGAGTACATATCCAGCCACGCCTGAAAATACGAATATTTCAACGATCCCGCATATGCAAGAGTTATTTGATGTGGAAGTGGGATTATCTGATCATACAATGGGAACTGGTGTGGCAGTAGCGAGTGTTGCTATGGGAGCAACCGTAATTGAAAAGCACTTCACATTATCTCGTGCAGATGGTGGGGTGGATTCAGCTTTTTCAATGGAACCAGAAGAAATGAAGGCATTGGTCATTGAAACAGAGCGCGCATGGCAATCGTTAGGGAAAGTTACTTATGGTCCAACTGAAAAAGAAAAGGCATCTTTGAAATTTAGACGTTCAATTTACGTGTCAAAAGATATTAAAGTAGGAGAAGTGTTTACAGAAGATAATATTAAAATTATTCGTCCAGGATACGGACTTGAGCCGAAATATTATGAGATTCTATTAGGTTGTAAAGCCAAGAAAGCCTATCAGTATGGACAACCACTCAAAATAGATGATTTATTGTGAAAATGAGAATGTAATTTAGTGGAGTAGCAATTCAGCTATCAGTATTGCTAGACTCTTCTATGCAGAATTACCGTAATGAGAGCAGGGTGTTATTATATTTATATAATTAAACCCTAGTAGCGATTAAAAAGTTTAAATACCTATAAGTGTGTTTCAATAAATGAATTATGATTAATGCAATTAGCGAGGTTAGTATTAGTAGTAAATATGATTAATTTATTCTATTAATTATGTTATACATACTATACTGATATCTATGCATCGTACTTTTAAATTAGAGAAGCCGTGTAATGTATGAGATAAAGTGGCTTCTCTTTGAAAGAATGCTTAATAAATTCAGAAAATGTATGCTATTTTTTAGATTTGAACCGAAATTGTACTAACATTAACATCTTAAATTTCGGGGAATTGGAGAGGGTAATTGTATGAAAAAAGTAGTATTAATAAAAGGGCAATCTAATTATAATGTATTACGTTATTGGATGGATGCTTTAGCAAGGGGACTTGAGAAGAAAGGGATAGAAACAATTGTTTTAGATGGGAAATATTCAATTAATGATCAAGTGATTGCATTATTAAGCTTAGATGTCGATGCTGTAATTTCATTTAACGGTTTGTTTTTAGAAAATAAGGAGATTATAGAGAAAGTTATTAGAGCACCGTATATTTATTTACTGATTGATCATCCGATCGATCATTTAGGGCGCCTTGAAAATTTAAGACCACAAGATATTTTGACTGTGATGGATCGAAATGATATAAATAATTTAGAGCATTTTGGCCTGAATATATCCAAAACATATATGTTACCTCATGCTGCAATTGAATTGTCGGTGGAACAAGTGGAAAAAACAATTGATATTTTAGTGTGTGGATCTTATTCAGATATGACAACGTATACAAAGTACATTGAGAGCCAGTCATCTGCTATTTTTGCAATTTGTAAAGAAGTTATAGATAACTGTCTTGAAGATTCAAGTAAGTACTACATAGATGAATTTTTACAAGCTTTCGCGAAACGGGGTGTATCAATAGAGTTACGTCTAAATGATAATCCGGATATCATAAAGTTAGTACGTGATATTGGTAGATATATATATTCTGTGAACCGTTTAAGTGTTGTAACAGCACTTGCGGATGCGGGCTTGTCGATTAGTATTTATGGTAAGGGATGGGAGGATTCACCTCTTATGAAATACCCCAATGTGATTATTAATAAGTCAGTGAATTATTGGGAGACTCAAGAGTTGATGCGACAAGCAAAGGTTATTATGAGTTTTCAAGCATTGCTTCGTGATGGTACTCATGAAAGAGTTTTTGCTGGGATGGCGGCACGCTCAGTGGTAGTGACAAATGAAACGCCTTATTTGAGAGAGCTATTTACAGAAAAAGAATTAATGTTCTATAACTTTAATGATTTAGGTGCAATGGTTGAGGCTGTTCAGGCAATTTTAAAAGATGATGAGCAACGTGAAAAAATATCTGAAGCAGCGTGGCAGGCTATTAAAGGTAAGCATACATTTGAGGAACGAGCACAGACGATTATTGATATTTTTAATGATGTAGAAGTGCACTAATTAGGGGGATATGGTTAATTTCTCTTTGTTAAACAATAGGTAAATTTAAAATACATAAAGGGTCTTCTACTTCTACAACCATTGTTTCGAGCGTTAATAATAATAATTTATGGTGAATTTCTGTTATGTATAATATGGAAATTCACTTTTTGTATTTGTTAATTTGTAAACTTCTGATGGGTTTAATCATTCCTAATTAATTTAATTAGCTTTACTTTAAAAGTGAAATATTTCAAAATTTATCCGATATAAACATTAGTAATTGAATAGCATAGGAGGTCAGGTATGATGCGTATTGTACCGCAAGGACAATCAGTAGAAGCATTAGCTGTTTCAAGTAATACTAGAGTGGCAAGTACCGAAGATGCAACCAAGCCTACTGTATCTACTCAAGCAGCTCCACAGCTAGAAAAACAAAATATTGCAATTGATGAACAAGAAATAACAAAAGAAAAACTACAACAAGCTGTAGAGACAGTAAACGAATTTTTACAAATCAATCATAGTTCCTCAAAATTTGTTCTTCATGATGGCTTAGAACGATATTTTGTGCAAGTTGTAGATGCAAAAACAGAAGAAGTAGTGAAAGAAATACCTCCTAAAAAGCTATTAGATGCATTTTATGAAATGCAAAAGCTTTTAGGGATGATTGTAGATGAAAAAATATAAACTTTTTTTAGGAGGACTTTATTATGGTAAATCGAATCGGTGGATTAGCATCAGGAATGGATATTGATGCATTGGTAGCAAAGTTGATGGCTGCAGAGAGAACGCCACTCACTAAACTACAACAAAAGAAACAAACTTCCGAATGGACACGAGATGCTTATCGAAGCATTAATGCAAAGCTAAAAACATTTGATACGTATATTGCAGACAATCTTCTAATTAAAGGCTTTAATACGAAAACGGCTACTTCATCTAACTCAAAATATGTTACGGCAACCGCAACATCAAATGCTTCAGGAAATTTAACGATTGAGGGCGTATCACAGCTTGCTACTGCAGGAAAAACAGTTGGTAGTAAACAAGTCAATTCAAATGCTGGGGTTGCTACTGGCAGTACAAAAATTAGTGATATTGAAGGATCCACTTTCACTGGCACAGGAGAATATTCAATTTTATTAAAAGCTATCAAATCGGACGGTACATTGGCTAGTGAAGCTACTGAAGTTAAATTTAAAGCCACAGATACTATTGATGATGTGATGAAAAAAATTAGTAGCAGCAATGCAGGTGTAACTGCTTTCTTTGAAAATGGTAAATTATCTGTTGCGGCAAAAAATACAGGTGAATTAGCAGGGAATGCTGCTGAAGTGCAATTAGTAACTGAACAAACAAAGAATGGTGTAAAAGTGGAGGGCACTGGTAATGCATTGTTCTCAGTATTAGGGGTAGGTAGTCCAGGTTCAACCGACTTAGTAGATGGTGGCTCTAATGCTATTTTCCGTGTAAATGGTATTGATACAGAGCGTTCTACCAATACATTCACTATGGGCGGTTATAATATAACGTTAAATGAAACATTTAATTCAAAAGCAACAATAGAAACTCGTATTAAAACATTGGAAGAATTGCTTGCCGCTACTAAATTAGCTATTCCTGATTTAGAAACAAAAATAAGTACGCTGACAGGTGAAGCAGCCACTGCAAAGGACCTTTATGATGATGCACTGAAAATTTTTAATGGTGCGAATACAAGTTCGGCATTATCTGCTGCTGGAAAAAAGATACTTGCAACTATGAATAAAGAACAGCTCGCTACGCTTGACAATCTTGATTTGACGGATAATGCAGCTATTGAAGCATCGGATTTAACTGATGCGCAAAAAAAGGCATTAAAGGCTTTAAAAACGGAAGAAAAGGAGGCTTTAAATTCCTCTCTAACCAATGAATTAAATGATTTGCAAAGATTTAGCGCATACGAAAATTTAAGTACGACTAGTAAAAATATTTTTATGAACATGGATCCAGCGGATATTGAAAAATTAGCCAATATTTCTGATTTAACATCGAATGATGAAATTGATAGCAGTGATTTAACAGATGATCAAAAAAAAGCATTAAAAAGCCTTTCATCGGAACAACGTCAAATATTAGGTAATATTTCTTCTGAAGACTTAAAAGGTATGCAAGAGGTTATTAATACAAAGAATGCGTATGATATTAAAAATACAGAGTTAACAACGAAAATCCAACAATTAGAAACAGCTAAGAGTAACGAAATAAAATACACTAAAGATTTAGCAGATGCTAAAAATGCACTTGCAAATACCCCAGCTGATGGAACTGCAGTACCAAATGTGACATTATCGTCTACAACAGATGTAGATGACATGATGAAAAAAATCAAAGAGTTCGTTACAATGTATAACGGACTTGTTAAGGAAATGAACGATCAAACGAAGGAAAAGAAATACCGTGATTATTCCCCATTAACAGACGAACAGAGAAAAGAAATGTCGGAAAATGAAATTAAGCTATGGGAGGAAAAAGCTAAAAGCGGTTTATTGCGTAGCGACTCGATTTTAAGAAATGGACTAGCGGGTATGCGTGGATTAATTTATGAATCGAACCCTGCTGTGTCCAATCCTAAATACAATACGTTATTTAATATTGGGATTACGTCTTCAAAATCATATAATGATGGTGGTACTTTAGAAATTGACGAAGAAAAATTACGTAAGGCATTAGAAGATGATCCTGATGCAGTAACAGCCTTATTTACAAACAAAGGTGATAAACAAGATACAATCTCTGTCGATGGTGTTGAAAAAACTGTTGATACTCGCGGGTTTTTACTAAAGCTTAGAGGGTCTATGGATAAATTCAAGCTAGACATCGAGAAAAAAGCGGGTAATGCTTCAAGTGTGGATAATTCTTACTCGATTGGGAAAAGTCTAGTTGATATGGATAAACGTATTGATACATGGAAAGACAAGCTTGAAAAAATAGAGGCCCGCTATTGGAAACAATTCAGTGCCATGGAGAAAGCTATTAACAAAGCAAACTCACAGTCAGGTATATTTGCGCAATTTGGTGGACAGGGATAAAAGTTTTAGTATAATTTAGTTAAAAGGTAATAAAAAGGAGTTGTCTTTGATTGACAGCACAAACATCTGCTCATAATGCATATAAACAAAATAGTGTTACAACTGCTTCTCCAGGAGATTTAACACTAATGTTGTATAATGGATGCTTAAAATTTCTGCATAAGGCAAAATTGGCTATTCAAGATAAAAAGATTCAAGAAAAAAATACTAACCTTCAAAAAGCACAGGCAATCATAAGTGAGCTTATGGCGACACTGAATATGGATATTGAAGTATCAAAAAATATGATGGCACTTTATGAATATATGAATACTCGATTAGTAGAAGCAAATATTCAAAATGACATTTCTATAATTGAAGAGGTTGAAGGACTTGTTTCGGAATTCCGTGATACTTGGAAGGAAGTTATTCGTATTAATCGTCAGCAACAATACGGCAATGGAGACAGAATATGATGGGACCAGTTGAACGATTGCTCTCTATTTCAGCTAGACTTTATGAGCATTTGTCGACCATTCCTCACGGAGACGATCGAGAAGAATTTATTGAAAAAATAAATGACTTGCTTGACGAGCGCGGTGCAATAATCGAGGAATTGAAGCAATTTGGAAAATCTTTAGATGGGCATCAATTAAATAAGCATTTACAGGAACTTGATCGAGGGATACAGGAACGATTACAAAAGGTTATGACTGCAATTAAAACGGATATGAAAACTCTTCAACAATCTAAAAAAAATGAGCAACAATATTTAAATCCATACAGCTCTGTTCGAGTAATGGATGGTATGTATTACGACGGAAAAAAATAAGTTAAATATTTAGCGATACTTATAATTGATTACATTAAAACCAGGACTTATTTAAAAATGAGCTTCTGGTTTTGTGTTTTACTCTACATAGTTTGATATATTTCGAGAATTTAAGTAATCCTATCATTTTTCGACATTTTTTTAGTCATCATACCAAATGTGTGAATACATTTATAATCTTTCTTAAAAAGGTTTAAGTAAAATAGTCATAAATTAGGCTATGCAACGGTAAAATATGTTACTTATTCCCCTAGCTGTAAAATGAGCATCGTGTCATAATCAAAGCAATATAAATGTTTAACAATATACTGGGGTGGGAATATGATTTTTAAGCGTCAAGAAGGTTTCCGATTCAAATTTGAGGAGCCTGTTCAAATAACTTTTTCTATTTATGAAAATGGAAGAGTCAATCATGGACAAACAGCTATGGCCGACTTGCTGGATATTAGTCCGCGTGGGTTAAAGATGTTTACTGAAGTGGATCTGGGTGTGAATCCTCCTCCACTGGATATCCATTTTGTGCTTGATACGCAAGAAGTGAGAGCTTTTGGAGAAGTGATTTGGAGTCGTCCGTTTGGGACGGGTAAGCAGTATGGCGTGTTTTTCAATAATCAAGGTCCCGTGGAAGATTTGATTATTGAGGAATTAAAGTTGCGACGTAAAAGAGAAGCGGCAGAAGCGAAAAAGCAAAGCAACCATTAAATCATTAATTTTATAAAAATTTTTTGTAAAAAAAAGAATTATTTTAGAGGAATTTCACACACTTGTGTAGAAATAGATAGTATAGCAGTTATAAAGGAGGAGTTTACATGTTAAACTTTAACATTCGTGGTGAAAATATTGAGGTAACTCCAGCTATTCGAGAGCATGTTGAAAATAAAATCGAAAAAGTTGAACGTTATTTTAACGAAGATGTTAACGCCAATGCTAACGTAAATTTAAAGGTTTATAATGACAAGCAAACAAAAGTGGAAGTCACAATTCCAATGAAGAACTTAACTCTTCGTGCTGAAGAGCGTCATAATGACATGTATGCTGCGGTTGATCTAATTGTTGATAAATTAGAGCGTCAGATTCGTAAGCATAAAACCAAAGTAAACCGTAAATTCCGTGAGCGTGAAGGTGCAGGCCTTTATTTTGCTGCTACTCAAGCAGTCGCAGATGCTTCTACAGAGGAAGAAGAATATTCCATTGTACGAACTAAGCAATTTGATTTAAAACCGATGGATCAGGAAGAGGCTGTATTACAAATGAATATGTTAGGACATGATTTCTATGTCTTTACCGATGCTGAATCGAACGGCACTAATATTGTGTATAAACGTAAAGACGGAAAGTATGGCTTAATTGAAACAACTTAAACTTCATGATGACAAAGGCTCTCGCGATGGCGAGAGTCTTTTTTGTATGGCTTTCTCATGCAAGTAGGGTGACTGTTTGCATGAAACTGTTACACAATGGTAAAATGAAAGTTGAATCTATATAGGAAGTGAAAAACATTCATGGCAAACCTATTAAATAAATTATTTGATTTCAATAAACGTGAGTTAAAAAAATTAGAAAAAATCGCTGACCAAGTTGAGGGATTCGCTTCTCAAATGGAACAGCTTTCAGATGATCAATTACAAGCGAAAACAGAAGAGTTTAAAAAGCGTTATGCTGATGGAGAGAATTTAGAGTCTATTCGTGCGGAGGCTTTTGCTGTTTGTCGCGAAGCGTCGAAACGTGTTTTAGAGATGTACCCATTCCGTGTTCAAATCATGGGGGCAGCTTCACTTGATGAAGGTAACATTTCAGAGATGAAAACGGGTGAAGGTAAAACGTTAACAGCTACGATGGCGGTTTATTTAAATGCTATAACTGGTAAAGGCGTTCATGTTGTTACAGTCAATGAATATTTGGCTAGTCGTGACGCTGCCGAGATGGGACATCTGTACAATTTCTTAGGTCTTACAGTAGGTTTAAATTTAAACAGCCTGTCAAAAGAAGAGAAGCGTGCGGCCTATGAAGCGGATATTACTTATAGTACAAACAATGAATTAGGGTTTGACTATTTACGTGACAATATGGTGCTTTATAAAGAAGAGCGTGTTCAACGTCCACTTCACTATGCTGTCATCGACGAGGTTGACTCAATTTTAATTGATGAGGCGCGTACACCATTAATTATTTCGGGTCAAGCTGGGAAATCAGCACAGCTTTATAAACAGTCCAATGCATTTGTACGTATGTTAAGTGCGGAGACAGATTATACGTATGAAGAGTCAACGAAAGGTGTTACATTAACGGATGCAGGTGTCGAAAAGGCGGAGAAAGCATTCGGCATTGATAATCTGTTTGATTTGACACATGTTCGTTTAAACCATGCCATTAACCAATCGTTAAAGGCACATGTGAGTATGCATAATGATGTTGACTATGTTGTCCAAGAGGGCGAAATTGTAATCGTTGACGGCTTTACTGGTCGTTTAATGAAGGGGCGTCGATACTCTGATGGTCTCCACCAAGCAATTGAAGCCAAAGAAGGCGTTGAGATTCAAAATGAATCGATGACAATGGCTACCATTACGTTCCAAAACTATTTCCGTATGTACCAAAAGCTTGCGGGTATGACAGGTACAGCGAAAACAGAGGAAGAAGAGTTCCGCAATATTTACAACATGAGCGTTATTGCGATTCCAACGAATAAGCCAATTGCTCGTGATGACCGTCCAGATTTAATTTTTGCTTCTATGGAAGGTAAATATAAAGCGGTGGCAGCCGATATTGCAGAGCGTCATAAGGCGGGACAACCTGTGCTTGTTGGTACAGTTGCGATTGAAACATCTGAAATTATTTCGCAATTACTTGATAAACATAAAATTCCTCATAATGTACTGAATGCGAAAAACCATGAACGCGAGGCGGAGATTATTGCCAATGCTGGTTCTAAGGGCGCAGTAACGATTGCTACTAACATGGCGGGTCGTGGTACTGACATTAAGCCTGGTGAAGGTGTATTAGAAATAGGCGGTTTAGCAGTAATTGGTACAGAGCGACATGAATCGCGCCGTATTGATAATCAGCTACGTGGACGTTCTGGTCGTCAAGGGAACCCAGGTGTGACACAATTTTATCTATCACTTGAAGATGATTTAATGCGTCGTTTTGGTTCAGATAATATGAAGTCTATGATGATGCGTTTAGGTATGGACGATACACAGCCGTTGCAATCAAAAGTTGTGTCGAGAGCTGTAGAATCTGCGCAGAAACGTGTCGAAGGTAATAACTTCGATGCTCGTAAGCGTTTATTACAATATGATGATGTTCTCCGTCAGCAACGTGAGATTATTTATAAAGAGCGTTATGATGTACTAGAAACTGAAAATATGCGTGTGCTTGTGGAGTCGATGATTCAAGAAACGATTGATAATATTGTCGGTCTATATACACAAGGTGAGCAGAAAGATTGGAATCTGAAGGCAATTGAAGACTTTGTTGCTGCCAATTTGCTAGAAGAAGGTCAACTAAAAGTATCTGAATTCCAAGGCAAGTCTGCTGAAGACATTAACCAATTGATTTCTGAAGCTGTCCATGCTCGCTATGATGAAAAAGAAGCAGAGCTTACACCAGAGCGTATGCGCGAGTTTGAAAAGGTTATTTTATTACGTTCTATCGATACAAAATGGATTGATCACATTGATGCAATGGATCAACTTCGTCAAGGTATCCATCTGCGTGCATATGGTCAAAATGACCCGCTTCGAGAATATCAACAAGAAGGTTTTGCGATGTTCGAAGATATGGTTGCTTCTATCCGTGAGGATGTTGCAAAATATGCGATGAAAGCTGAAATTCGCAGCAATCTTGAGCGTGAAGAGGTGGCGAAAGGTCAGGCAGTTAATCCGAAAGAAGAAGGCGGTCCTGCCCCGAAAAAGCAACCAGTACGTAATGCTGAAAATATTGGACGCAATGATTTATGTCCTTGTGGAAGCGGCAAGAAATTTAAAAACTGTCATGGTGCAGCTCAATAATATAAATAGAAAAGATCATTTTAACTGTGTGTTGAAATGATCTTTTTTTTCTTTAAGGAAAAAGAATTTAAGTTTTAAAAGTCAGAATTTGTGGACAATAGTAAAATATGGGTATACAATAGCTGTAATAATAGGAAATTAGTTTTAGTGAGTAGTCCTATTATTATCCTAAATAATTTAATGGTATGGAGTACTAAGGATTAAGAGTGATGAAAGATTTTGAGAAGCTGTGTCTACTAAAACGGGAGGATTATGGGTGGAAATAAAGTTTTCCAAGCAAATTCGACTTGTAGAAAATATTGGGAATGTACGGACCTTGGTATAGTCCTTTTTTATTTAGACTGAAACATAAAGTGTATAAAGGGGGAATATGGATGCATAAAAAGGATATTATGAGTAGTGAAACTATGCTGTATATGCCTGTGTATGATTCCTTTGGAAATTTATGTACTCGGGTGATGGAAAAAAATAATGAATATATTTCTAAGTTAGCACCAACGAAGTTAATGGATTATAATCTGCGTTATTATGGTTCAAGTTTAAGAGGGGCTTTTGATGGATCAAAAATGATCCTAGGTAAACTTAATAAAAACCCAATCGTTGTGGATGAGCGTGGTAATATTTTATGGTTTCCTAGCAAGTCTCCTCTACATCCTGAATGTATATGGTTTGCTGTTCATCAAATTGATGAATATATCACTGTGGATAAAAAGAGGACAAAGGTAACCTTTACGAATGGCCAGGAAATTATTGTAGATGTTAGTGTCAAGACGATAGAGTATCGAATTCAACGGGCATTTTTATTAAAGTATAGATTAGAGAGAAGAACGAAGCATTTACTTGTTCAGTATGATCGTGTGAAAATATTTCAACGTTTTGCGCTTGATATGCTTGAAGACGAGATGTAGGATAGTGATTGTATGTATGTTTTCCTCTGTAAAAACGTTATAATAAAAAGATACGGAGCTTTCACAATGATGTGGCTCCATTACTAACGTTCGGAGGATTTCACAATGATTGAATTAGCAGATGTACGCAACGTGTTAGACACTACAGCCAAAAAATTGGCGGACTTTAGGGGGTCTCTTTGACTTAGAAAACAAAGAGGCACGTATTCAGGAACTAGATGAAATGATGCTAGAGCCAGGGTTTTGGGATGATCAGCAAGGTGCACAAGTGATCATCAATGAGGGAAATGGCTTAAAGGCAATCGTCAATGAATATAAAGATTTAGAAGAAACACATGAGAATTTAGATATGACACTGGAGCTTTTACGTGAAGAACCAGATGAAGAACTACAGGAAGAGTTAGGCAATGAGCTTGCAGAATTCCAACAAAAAATGGTTGATTTTGAGCTACAATTATTGTTGAGCGGTCCATATGATCAAAACAATGCTATTTTAGAGTTGCATCCAGGAGCAGGTGGAACAGAGTCTCAAGACTGGGGTTCTATGCTACTACGTATGTATACACGATGGGCTGAAAAGCGTGGCTTTAAAGTGGAAACAATGGATTATCTTCCAGGTGATGAAGCAGGGATTAAATCTGTAACCATATCGATTAAAGGTCACAATGCATTCGGTTATTTACAGGCGGAAAAAGGTGTTCATCGCCTAGTGCGTATTTCACCATTTGATTCATCAGGACGTCGCCATACATCTTTTGTTTCTTGTGATGTTATGCCAGAATTTGACGATAATATTGAAATTGATATTCGCACAGAGGATTTGAAAATTGATACGTATCGTGCAACAGGTGCGGGTGGTCAGCACATCAATACAACAGATTCAGCTGTTCGTATTACACACATCCCATCTGGTACTGTCGTACAATGTCAGGCAGAACGTTCGCAAATTAAAAACCGTGAAAAAGCGATGGCTATGTTAAAAGGGAAATTATATCAATTAGAGCTAGAGAAGCAACAGGCGCAGCTTGATGAGATCCGTGGTGAACAAAAAGAAATCGGCTGGGGCTCGCAAATTCGCTCTTATGTATTCCATCCATACTCAATGGTAAAAGATCACCGTACAAATGAAGAAACAGGTAATGTTGGAGCAGTAATGGACGGCGATTTAGATCCATTTATTAATGCTTACTTACGTTCGAAAATTAACTAATATCCATCCCCCAAGAGTTATTCTTGGGGGATTTTTTAGTTAAAAGGGTGGGTGAAAGGGTGAGTCTTGACTAAGCTGTTTTCGTTCGTGCATGTAATGTTTATAGAGCATAGATGCATTCACAAATTGTTTACTAATAGAGGCATATTGAATAGGTAGCTCAATCTTTTTATCATTTTTTAACGTGACAACACATCCTGTTTTGCTAGGTGTAATATTGATAATCGCATGTAGCCCTATCCATATATTATGAATGGAATTCGGTGAGTAGGTTGGTAGAAAAATACAGGGATAGCCATAATCAAAGGCCACGACAATTGGTAGCTTATGTTGATTACCAAAAAAACGTTTAGCAGATTGTTTTGCTGCTTCATAGGTGGAGCCTAATGAAATACAAGATTTTCGAAGCACATGCATCGGTTTACGGGTAACAATTAGCTCATTATGTTTGTCAATAACATGTGTGAAAACTTTTGAGTCATGCTGAACGGGTTGTAGCAAGTAAGTGTTAAAGGAAATTAAATAGCCATTTACAAAATTGGTAGTCATATTGGAAGTGCCTCCTTTTTCTATTGATAACGGTAGTGTAGTACATAAAATGAATTTCAAAAAATATAGAAAATAACGGAACAATGCTTATAAATGAATGAAATGCTTAGAGAGTTTGCTCTAAATTTCACGAGTTTACTAGCTAATCCAAGTTATTTTCAAATCGTTAGCATTGCTTTTTAATTTCAATTTTCATATAATTTAGAAAAGGATCGGGGTGAGATCGTTGGATAAATATTATTCGTACACAGATTTTCTAAAAGCCGTTGGTCAGTCAAAAAAAGTTGATGAGGCAGAGAAATTATTAAACGAGATTTATTTAGATTTATTTTTAAATCGTATCCAGCGTGTGCATCGACAAGAGCAGCTCATAGTTCTGATAGATAGAGCACTCGATGAAAAAGATGAAAACGCATTTTATCAATACGCAGCCGAACTAAATTCCTTGCAGCAATCAGAAGATGAATAATATGACAATCCCGCTCTCTTTGTCTATGGAGAGCGGGATTTTTTTGTTTTGGAAATAATAGAGGGTTTAATGTTCGCTCAATTTGTGAAGAGTGTTGCCCTAAAAATGAGAAAGGGAGTGAGCATTGCTCAAAGCTCTCGCACACTAAGTAGCGACAACCAATCTAAATATTGAAATCTAACTATTAGATAAAGCTTGAAAATATGTGGAAGCGGCTATTATGAGAGTAGAAGGTTGAGTATCCATCTTCAATTTTAGAGCTAGAAAAAAAATTTACAAACATTCGTTCGTTAAATGTTCGAAATTTTAATATTGCTATGCTAAAATATATGTACAAATTGGAAGGAAAGGACGGGGAAATGTGTGCAAACATTTGATTTACAAGCGCCATATCAGCCTAATGGGGATCAGCCACAGGCAATTGTGGAATTAGTGGAGGGTGTGAAAGCAGGCAAGCGTCATCAAACATTGCTTGGTGCTACAGGGACTGGAAAAACGTTTACGATTTCAAATGTGATCCAGCAAGTTAAAAAACCGACACTCATTATGGCACACAATAAAACATTAGCGGGCCAATTATATAGTGAATTTAAAGAGTTCTTTCCCAATAACGCTGTAGAATATTTTGTTAGTTACTATGATTACTACCAACCAGAAGCCTATGTACCCCAGACAGACACCTATATAGAAAAGGATTCCAGCATTAACGATGAAATTGATAAGCTGCGCCACTCTGCAACATCTGCATTATTTGAGCGTGATGATGTCATTATTATTGCATCTGTGTCCTGTATTTATGGTCTTGGTTCTCCTGAAGAATATCGTGAAATGGTTGTATCAATTCGCACTGGCATGGAAATTGAACGTAATCAGCTACTGCGCAAACTAGTAGATGTTCAATATGAGCGCAATGATGTTAGTTTTACACGCGGAACATTTCGGGTACGAGGAGATGTAGTAGAAATTTTCCCAGCCTCACGTGATGAGCATTGTATTCGAGTTGAATTTTTTGGGGATGAAATTGATCGCATTCGTGAGGTAGATGCATTAACAGGAGAAATTTTATCGGATCGAGAGCATGTCGCTATTTTCCCGGCATCCCACTTCGTTACACGAGAAGAAAAAATGCGAAAAGCGATTGAAAATATCGAAAAAGAATTAGAGGAACGTCTGACATTGTTACGTGCTGAAGATAAATTGTTGGAGGCTCAGCGTTTAGAGCAACGGACACGCTATGATTTAGAGATGATGCGTGAAATGGGTTTTTGTTCGGGGATTGAGAACTATTCACGTCACTTAACATTACGTGGAGCAGGTGCTACTCCTTATACTTTGCTTGATTATTTCCCAGAAGATTTTTTGCTTGTGGTAGATGAAAGTCACGTAACTCTTCCTCAAGTACGCGGGATGTACAATGGGGACCAAGCTCGTAAAGGTGTTCTCGTAGAACATGGTTTCCGCTTACCTTCGGCCCTAGATAACCGTCCATTGCGGTTTGAAGAATACGAAAATCGAGTGCATCAAGCTATTTATGTATCTGCTACACCTGGCCCTTATGAGTTGGAGCATACACCAGAAATGGTCCAACAAATTATTCGACCTACTGGTTTATTGGATCCATTAATTGATATCCGCCCAATTGAAGGTCAAATAGATAATTTGATTGATGAGATTCAGGACCGAATCGCACGTGATGAGCGTGTATTGGTCACAACGTTAACAAAAAAAATGTCAGAGGATTTAACGGCTTATTTGAAGGAAATGGGCTTAAAGGTTGAATACTTGCATTCTGAGATTAAGACACTAGAACGTATTGAGATTATCCGTGAGCTACGAAAGGGAACATACGATGTACTCATCGGTATTAATTTATTGCGTGAAGGCCTTGATATTCCTGAGGTGTCACTTGTAGCAATTTTAGATGCTGATAAAGAAGGTTTTTTGCGTTCAGAACGTTCATTGATTCAAACAATAGGCCGTGCTGCGCGTAATGCGAATGGCCATGTCATTATGTTTGCAGATAATATGACAGACTCGATGAAAAAGGCGCTTGATGAAACACAGCGTCGTCGTGCGTTGCAAATGGCATATAACGAAGAGCATGGTATTACGCCTCAAACTATTAATAAGAAAATTCCAGATATAATTCGTGCCACACAAGTAGCAGAAGAAGAAGAATCCTATGTATCAAAGGCTACAAAAGGCAAAAAGTTGACAAAGGCAGAAAAAGAACAACTTTTAGCATCCCTAGAGGTAGAAATGAAGGAAGCTGCAAAAGCGCTTGATTTCGAACGTGCAGCCGAGCTTCGAGATACAATATTTGAATTGAAGGTAGAAGGGTGAATGACTTGTGAAAAATACTGAAATTGTCGTGCAAGGTGCACGTGCTCATAATTTAAAAAATATCAATGTCACAATTCCACGTGATCAATTAGTCGTTTTAACAGGATTATCAGGCTCAGGAAAATCTTCACTAGCATTTGATACGATTTATGCGGAGGGGCAACGACGTTATGTCGAGTCTCTTTCCGCCTATGCTCGTCAATTTCTTGGACAAATGGACAAGCCGGATGTTGATGCAATCGAAGGTTTATCGCCTGCTATTTCGATTGACCAAAAAACGACGAGTCGTAACCCACGTTCTACGGTAGGGACGGTCACAGAAATCTATGATTACTTACGTTTACTCTATGCACGTATTGGCAAACCGATTTGTCCGAATCATGGGATCGAAATTACCTCCCAAACGATTGAGCAAATGGTAGACCGTTTATTAACTTATCCAGAAAGAACCAAGATGCAACTTCTTGCTCCGATGGTTTCAGGTCGTAAAGGAACACATGTTAAATTGCTAGAGGATTTAAAGAAACAGGGCTTTGTTCGTGTGCGAATTGATGGTGATTTAAGAGATTTAGATGATGCGATTGATCTTGATAAAAATAAAAAGCATTCGATTGAGGTAGTGATCGACCGTGTTGTTATGAAGGAAGGCGTCGCTGCACGTTTAAGTGATTCTTTAGAGACAGCTCTTCGTTTGGCAGATGGTCGTGTGCTTGTAGATGTTATGGAGCATGAGGAATTACTGTTTAGTGAACACCATGCCTGCCCATTATGCGGTTTTTCAATTGGAGAGCTAGAGCCACGCATGTTTTCTTTTAATAGTCCATTTGGTGCTTGTCCAAGCTGTGACGGCTTAGGTTCCACACAAGAGGTGGATATAGATTTAGTTGTGCCAGATTGGGATCGTTCCTTGTTAGAGCATGCTATTGCACCGTGGGAACCAACTAGTTCTCAATACTATCCACAATTATTAAAAGCTGTTTGTGATCACTATGATATTCCAATGGATGTGCCTGTAAAGGATTTACCAAAGGAAAAGATGGACAAAATTTTATATGGAACGGGTAAAGAGAAGGTTCACTTCCATTATGAAAATGAGTTTGGCAATGTGCGAGACCAAATGATTGAATTTGAGGGTGTTGTGCGCAATGTTGAGCGTCGTTTTAAAGAGACAACATCTGATTATATTCGTGAGCAAATGGAAAAATATATGGCACAACAGGCTTGCCCTTCTTGTAAAGGTTATCGTTTAAAGCCTGAAACACTAGCAGTGAAAATTGCAGACAAGCATATTGGTGAAGTGACACAATATTCGATTCAGGAAGCGGACACATTTTTCAAAGGGTTAGATCTATCTGAAAAGGATATGCAAATTGCTCGTCTGGTTTTACGAGAAATTGCAGAACGATTGGGCTTCCTTGTTAATGTAGGTTTGGACTATTTAACGTTAAGTCGTGCAGCAGGCACATTATCCGGCGGGGAAGCACAACGTATTCGCCTTGCTACTCAAATAGGTTCACGATTAACAGGTGTTCTCTATATTTTAGATGAACCATCTATTGGATTGCACCAACGGGATAATGATCGTTTAATTAGCACGTTACAAAACATGCGTGATATTGGTAATACACTGATTGTGGTGGAGCACGATGAGGATACGATGCTAGCTGCTGATTATCTTATTGATGTAGGACCAGGTGCAGGTGTTCATGGTGGCCAAATTGTTGCAGCAGGTACACCACAGGAAGTCATGGAAAATGGGAATTCTTTAACGGGACAATATTTAAGTGGTAAAAAATTCATTCCATTGCCAGTTGAAAGACGCCAGCCAAATGGTCGTAAACTCTCTATTAAAGGTGCGAAGGAAAATAATTTACGCAACGTCAAAGTTGACGTTCCACTAGGCTTGTTTGTCGCCGTGACAGGTGTATCTGGCTCAGGAAAGTCGACGTTGATTAATGAAATCTTATATAAATCATTGGCACAGAAACTGAATCGTTCCAAGGTCAAACCAGGAGAACATAAAGAGGTAACAGGAATGGATGAACTTGAAAAGGTCATCGATATTGACCAATCACCAATTGGTCGTACACCTCGTTCCAATCCGGCTACCTACACAGGTGTCTTTGATGATATACGCGATGTTTTTGCTACAACAAATGAAGCAAAGGTACGTGGCTATAAAAAGGGACGTTTTAGCTTTAATGTCAAGGGAGGCCGCTGTGAAGCATGCCGTGGCGATGGAATTATTAAAATAGAAATGCATTTCCTTCCAGATGTTTATGTACCCTGTGAAGTATGTCACGGTAAACGCTATAATCGCGAAACACTTGAAGTGAAATATAAAGATAAGAGTATCGCAGATATTCTAGATATGACGATTGAAAATGCAGTAGTGTTCTTCGAAAATATACCAAAGATCCAACGCAAGCTCCAAACCATTGTAGATGTTGGCTTGGGCTATATGAAATTAGGGCAGCCTGCCACGACTTTATCAGGAGGAGAAGCACAACGAGTAAAATTAGCATCTGAATTACATCGACGTTCTACAGGGAAATCCTTCTATATTCTAGATGAACCAACGACAGGTTTACACGCAGATGATATTGCACGTTTACTTGTAGTGCTACAGCGTCTTGTTGAAAATGGCGACTCCGTATTAGTCATTGAACACAATTTAGATGTTATTAAAACAGCAGATTATCTTATCGATTTAGGTCCAGAGGGTGGTGACAAAGGTGGTACCATCATTGCAACTGGTACTCCTGAAGAGGTAGCGGAAGTGCCTGGCTCTTACACAGGAAAATATTTAAAACCAATTTTAGAACGTGACCGTATGCGAATGGAAGCTGTACTAGCAGAAGCTGCTAAATCTTAATGGAGAAACGATCAATGAAGCGGAAGAACTGTGGATTTGGACTGAAGCAATTAAAATTTGAATAGTCCTAATCAAGCCAAAGAATCAACATAGACAAGGCCACATCATTCAAGCATAAATTAAGGAAAGCTTAGATTGTCATGAAAGACCCAATTTATTCAATTTTGCAGTGAAACTTTTCACATGAAGAATCGTATAAATAGTATAACGAACTGAGGGAGGCTATTTATTTATGCAAAATGAACGTCAACGAATTTTAGAACTTGTAGAAAAAGGTACGATTTCGGCACAAGAGGCGATTACATTATTAGAAGCATTAGAGCAATCTGGCAATTCTACTCAAAATGTTATGAATGATGTTTCTAAAGAAACACAGTCATTTTCAACTGACAAAGAGTCACTATTTGAAGAAAAACCTAAAGATGATGACAAGAAAAAAGATGATTTTATGAAGAATTTCCAAGATGAGATGCAAGATTTTCGTAAAGATTTAACGCAAATTGGTTCTCTTTTTATGGATATGATGAATACGGCTGTCAAAAAGGTGAAGGAATTTGATGTAGCTTCTCCATTTGGCGATAAAATTGAGTTTACACATACAGAAGAAGTGGCTGCTGCCAACGTAGAAAGCATTATCGCTGAATTACCAAATGGTAACTTCTCATTGGAATCCAGTGAGGGAGAAACGATTCAAGTAATCTGCAAGGTGAAGGCACCGCTTATGAATGATAGCGAGGAAGAAACACGTAATCACTTTTTAGAGCAATTTGTTGTGAAAGAAGATGAGCATTCACTTCGGATTTTGAGTCAATTAAAGCTTGTTCAAGTCAATGTGAAGGTACTAGTGCCAAAGGATAAACTTGAAAAATTATCTGTCCGACTTATGAATGGCAGTGTTTCATTACAGGATATAAATTTTGAAGAATTAAAGGTGAAAACATTAAACGGTGCCATTAAAGGGTCGAAGTTCAATTTTGGGAAAGCGGATGTAGATTCTTCTAATGGTTCGATTGAATTAACGAATGTTCGTGGGAAAGACCTAGAAGCCGAAACATTAAATGGTCGTGTTTATTTAGACGGGGCATTGGATGAAGTAGAAGCTAAATCTGTCAATGGACA
Organism: Lysinibacillus sp. ZYM-1; assembly: GCF_001308875.1. Taxonomy (GTDB): domain Bacteria; phylum Bacillota; class Bacilli; order Bacillales_A; family Planococcaceae; genus Lysinibacillus. Next base: position 54,373 of record NZ_KQ465120.1, read on the forward strand.
TGTTGTGGTGACAACTTGTTCGACAAATTCATCCAAAATAAAAGCTCAAACAGTAGCGGGAGCGGTTGAACTATATGTCCCTCGTACAATCTCATTAAGTGGTAAAGTGGTGACGAATTTTGGGAAAGTTGACGTTGGCATACAAGATGTTTCCAAAATGGAGTCTCAGGATCAATTCCTATCCAAAGTAGTTCGTTTTGATAAAGAAGTTGAAAATGCAAATCGCTTATTTATCGAGGGTGAATCGAAAACAGGGGCTGTTTTAGTTCGCTACACAACAACTGACGAACAGCAAGTTTAAAAAAGCATTCAAGCTCGGGACTGAACCCCATTGGTGAGACAGTCTCAAAAAAGCATTACCCAACCAGTTTCCGATAATTAATTGGAGACTGGTTGTTTAATTTCAATTGAATACGAGTATTGTTATAATAATTTATATAATCTCTTACGGTTTGATCGACAATGGCCGGTGTAGTTCGAGTTAATCCGTCGAGATAAAACGTTTCTGTTTTGACTGTCGCATGAAACTAGTCAATTGGGGCACTATCAGCGGGCGTTCCTTTACGGGACATGCTCATGATAATGCCCTTTGCTTTGATTGCTTGTTGGTACGCTGCTGAAGTATAAACCGACCCCTGATCGCTGTGTAAAAGACAACCTTGCGGTAAAACAGGTAATTGCTGAAGTGTATCTAACACAAGATTTACATTTTGAGTATTAGAAATCGTATAAGCAATAATTTCACCATTCTTATACCAACGTGTCCATGTTTCTATTTGAGTGTCATTACGAATATTTAATTCTGCTAATATCACCTTTGTAGGAATACCTTGTAACTTCATTTCAACTGCTTTTATTTTTACTTCTTGCGGATAACTCACTCTCGTTCCCATAAAAATAAGCACCTCCAATAGATATTAGGATACATTACCCTAAATTCAATTGAAGATGCTTTTTTGTTTTTTCTAACCCAAAGGGGTCAGTTCACTCATTGCTTGAATGCTTTCTTCTTAAGAAACAGGAATCGACGCTATATGTCGTCGATTTCTGTTTTTATTTTTGTCTTAATCTTAAGGATTATGGCAAGGAAAGAACGAAATAGAAGGAACTGCCACGGATTGAAATGAAACTGTAATAAAAAAACAGAAATAGAGTGCTATAATAGTTAATGAAATACCTCTTACATAGATGAGAGTTTTAGGTGGTTTAAACATGATAGAAATGAAAAATGTGACAAAGAAGTACCCGAATGGTGTTGTTGCGACAAACGGTATTTCTGTAAATATAAAGCAGGGCGAATTTGTATATGTAGTTGGCCCAAGTGGTGCAGGTAAATCTACATTTATCAAATTGATGTACCGTGAAGAAAAGGCAACGTCAGGACAGATTATTGTTAATGGGATTGATTTAGCAACGTTAAAGAATAAGAAAGTCCCTTTTTTGCGTCGTCAACTTGGTGTTGTTTTCCAAGATTTCAAGTTATTACCTCGTTTAAATGTTTATGAGAACGTAGCTTTTGCGCTTGAAGTAATCGAGGAACAACCTGACGAAATCAGACGTCGAGTTATGGAAGTTTTAGAGCTTGTTGGATTAAAGCATAAAGCAAGAATGTTCCCGAATGAACTTTCAGGGGGGGAGCAACAACGCGTGTCCATTGCACGTTCAATCGTCAATGTACCAAAAGTTGTGATTGCTGATGAACCTACTGGGAACCTTGATCCGGAAACTTCATGGGAGATTATGAATTTATTTGAGGAAATTAATGCACGAGGGACAACCATTGTAATGGCGACCCATAACCGTGAGATTGTTAACACGATTCGTCGTCGCGTTATCGCGATTGAGGGCGGTTTGATTGTCCGTGATGAACACGGAGGTGATTACGGCTATGAAATTTAGTACAGTAAAGCGCCACTTCCGTGAAAGTATTAAATCACTTGGTCGTAATAGCTGGATGACCATCGCGTCTGTCAGTGCCGTAACCGTTACACTTATCTTAGTTGGCGTATTTGCGCTTATTATGATGAATTTAAATAAAGTGGCAACTGATTTAGAAAACGATGTTGAAATTAAAGTGTTAATTGATGAGACAGCAGATGAGGCTGCTGAAAAAGCACTCATTGAAAAAATCAAAAAATTGCCTGGTGTCTCAGAAATGACCTATTCAACGAGAGAAGATGAGTTATCCAAATTAGTCAAAGATTTTGGCGATGATTTTAAGCTATTTGAGCAAAGCAACCCTTTACGTAATGTAATTTATGTAAAAGCTACTGAACCTCAGCAAACGGCAAAAGTTGCGCAAGCGATTGATAAATATGAGTATACATATGACGTTATGTATGGTGAAGGAAAAGTAGAAAAACTATTTAACTTCTTAAATATGAGTCGTAATGTAGGGATCGTGCTTATTTTAGGGTTATTATTCACAGCGATATTCTTAATTTCAAATACCATTCGAATTACGATTATTGCTCGACGAGATGAAATTGAAATTATGAAACTTGTAGGGGCCACGAATTCATTCGTGCGTATCCCGTTCCTATTGGAAGGAATGTGGCTCGGAATTTTAGGCTCTATCATTCCGATTGCGGTTGTCACAACCCTTTACCACAATATATATAAAATTATTGCACCTCGTTTACAAGGTGAGCTAATTCAAGTACTGGATTTTTCTCCACTCGTGTACCAAGTGAGCGGTCTTCTGTTACTCATTGGTGTGCTAATCGGTATTTGGGGAAGCTTCATGTCAGTGCGTAAGTTTTTAAAAATTTAGTTTAGCACTCACAGCGGATATTTGTGAGTGGGAAAAATAGTCGAAGGGGAGTTCAATCGGTGAAAAGTAAGGCGAAAAACACATTGAAAACACTTGCAGTAGCATCTACTCTAATTCTTTTTATCCAAACTCCATCAGCGTTTGCAACAAGTTTATCGGATTTAAAAGAAGAGAAAAAGCAAATTGAAACAAAGAAAAATGAATTAAATTCATCCATTTCAAACAAATCAAATGCCATTACAGCGAATCAAGAAAAACAACAAAAAATCATAGATCAAATTCAAGCATTAAACGCTGAAATCGACAAAACAAATAGTGATATAAAAAATGTCCAAGCCGAAATTCAAGCAACGAATGAAGAAATAAAAAAACTAGAAGAGTCTATTAAAGAACTATTGCATAAAATTGAAGAACGCGATGTTTTACTACAAGAACGTGCTCGAGCGATTCAAGCAGGCGGCTCGGTAAGCTATTTAGACGTATTACTTGGTTCTAATAGTTTTGTAGACTTTATTGATCGATTCTCCGCAGTCAATGCATTGATGGAAGCGGATCGTCAAATTATTCAAGATCAAAAAGATGATAAACAAAAATTAGAAGAACAAAAACAAATTGTTGAAGAAAAACGTAAAAAGTTGGAAGGCCAAAGAGCGGAGCTTGAACGTTTAAAAGCTTCATTAAATAGCCAAAAAACTGAGAAAAATAAATTAGTTGACGAATTAGAAAAAGAACAAGAAAAGCTGAAATCTGAAAAAGTATTACTTGAAAAAGAGTATTCCGAAGCATTGGATGTAAGCCAAGAATTACAAGATCAAATTATTTCTGAGCAAAAACGTTTAGCTGAAATTGCCCGTCAACAAGAAGCAAAACGCAAAGCAGCAGCGGCGGCAGCGGCAGCAGCTGCTGCCAATAATGGTGGTGGCGGCTCATCTAGTGGTACAGTCAATGCCCCTCAATCTAATGGCACGTGGATAAAACCAACAAATGGTCGTTTAACATCGCCTTATGGCTGGCGTAATCTTGGAGCAGGTCCTGAATTCCATTATGGTGTGGATCTTGCTAATTCAACAGGAACACCAATATGGGCGGCTTCGGATGGTGTCGTTGCTTACGCTGCCCCACTAAGTTCTTATGGGAATGTTGTCATACTGACGCATTCGGTTGATGGACAAATTTATACAACCGTGTATGCGCATTTAAATTCATTTAATGTGAGCGTAGGACAAGAAGTAACACAAGGTCAGCAAATTGCTGCAATGGGTAGCACGGGCCGCTCTACTGGGCCGCACTTACACTTTGAAGTGCACAATGGTCCTTGGAGAGGACAAGCAGTTGGTAGTGTAAACCCACTAAAATATATTCCATTGTAAAATATAAGCTATACATTAGAGCAATCTAGTGTATAGCTTTTTTTAGTTATTTTTGAAGGATTTCATCTAGCCCATTTTCGTTAACAAGATTATGCATATGTACGTTAGTAAACCTTCTTGGAATACAGTAAGTAAAGTGTACGCCTATCGTGGGTCATGTCAATTAAAAATAGTGGTGCTTTTAATTGCACGACTAACTAGTTTTCGGTAAAGACTCTTTTTCAAATTCTTCGACCTAAACTTTGTCAACATCGTCATAACAAGAAAAAATGAGTCGTGTAGAAGCATAATTGCTCCTCCCTTCCTTTTCCTATTATCAGATTCTATTTAATGTTATGATGAATATATACATAGAGGGGTATATTTCTTAAGATTTTCTGAACACCATGTGAAATAAGCTTATTTTGAAAAGGTTCTATGCTATGCTGTATGTATCTTTCGGAGGAGGATTTTTAGAGTGATCAATACAGATTGGTACTCAATCCGAGCACTAACTTTACCAGCAACTGCAATTGCGCTACTTGTTACATTCTTCATGGTTTGGCTAATACTACGTTTACAATTTTCAAAAAAGTGGTCTGAGGCATATAGTGATGCAGTTTTTACGTTTATCCTTGTATGGAAATTTAGCTTGCTTATCACTGACTTTAAAGCAGTTGTGGCACAGCCCATTTCTTTACTTTATTTCAATGGAGGGACGATTGGTGTTTATCTTGGCGTCATTGTTGCATCTTTGCAAATATGGCGGAAGCGACAAAAACACCTATTACAAGCTCAAAGTATGATAGCGTATAGCTGGGCAATTATCTTAACCCAATCCATCTATCAATGGCTTGTTGTGTTGTTCAATGACAACTCTACAATGAGTGAAGTCACTACATTAACGGTACTAAGTATATTGACAATCTTCATATTATGGAAACTACCAACAGTAAAGCAAGGCTTATTACTGTATACAGCTGGACTAATGATCGTTGCTTTCTTCCAGCCACTTGGTATATGGCAAACGGCTGTGGGTATTAGTCTATTATTGCTTTGTCTTGGAATAGCATTGGAACATGAACGAATCAAAGAGGGAGGTAAAGAATGAAAAAAAATATTGGACTTCTGATCGTCGTGCTTTTAGTAGTTGCGATGATTGGTACATATGTAAAGCAACAAATTAATGAAGACCGTGCAATTGAAAAATCAGCTCTTGGTAAGGACATGGAGGAACGAGAAATTGGTTTAGGAAATGGAGATACACCTCCTGATTTCACTTTAACAAGCTTAGACGGGGAAGACATTACATTAAGTGATCTACGTGGAAAAAAGGTTGTGTTAAATTTCTGGGCGACATGGTGTCCTCCTTGTAAGGCTGAAATGCCACATATGCAAAGCTTCTATGATGAGTATGCAAAAGAAAAAAATGTTGAAATTATAGCTGTCAATTTAACAACGGCAGAGCGTGATGTGACAGCAGATGCGAAAGTGGACACGGTGATGACTTTTAGAGATAGCTTTGAGCTAACATTCCCAATATTATTGGATCCAGACCCTGATAATTCAGTAGGCTCGGATTATCAGGTTATCACCATCCCCACAACTTATTTTATTGATTCTAACGGCTATATTCAACGTGCCATCAAAGGACCAATGGACGTGGATATGTTAAAAGAATATGTAGATGCTTTAGATTAACTCATAAACAATCTGTTCGATTTCTATAGTAGAAACGAGCAGATTATTTATTTTTATGTGATTACCCGTAAATTGAAAGCGAATACTAGTCCGATGAAAAATGCCCTGGAGCAACTAAGTTCCCTCACTACGGGGTGAGATACCCGAGGAACACTGGCGATTACCCGTAAAGTGAGAGAAGGTATCCCCTCAATTCATAATTTTGAAAAGTAATCTTGTATGTTTGAAAAAATAGTGTCATACAGTAAAAGAGACGGAGGAGGGAAGATTTTGCGCAAATTAACGGCCAGTGTCGGTGTCCTACTTAGTAGTTTAGTGGTAGGCAGTGGTATTTACTTTGATTGGTTTAATATTGGTGATAAAAAGGAGCCTGTTACGGAGGTTGACACAATTGGTGAGGCCATAACCCTCATTGAAGAAAAATCAGTTTACAGTACAAAAAAGGATGCATTGGTGGAGGGAGCTCTTCGTGGTATGGCGGATGCCATTAAGGACCCTTACAGCACTTATTACTCCAAGGAAGAGGCCGAGCAACATCGGCAAATGCTAGCTGAGGAAAGAGTAGGTATTGGTATTGAACTCTCGGAAAATAAAGGGAAGTTTATAGTAGTATCCCCTGTTCGTTCATCTCCGGCAGAGAAAGCTGGAATGCGCTCACTCGATGAAATTGTACAAGTTGATGGCGTGCGTGTAGATGGTAAGACGATGAGCGAATTAATGCATTTAATTCAAGGGGAAAAGGGGACGAAGGTAACCATTGTCGTTTACCGGCCGAGTGAGGATAAACATATTAAAATGACGATGGAACGAGCTGCTATCTCTAATAAGACCGTCTCAAGTGAGGTTGTAAAGGTAGAGGATACAGCTATTGGCTATGTTGTGATCTCATTGTTTGGTGAGAAAACGGCAAATGAATGGGTTGCTGAAACGAGTAAATTGCTTCGTAAAGATGTTGAAGGAATTGTAATTGATGTTCGTGATAATCCAGGGGGTTATTTACATAGCGTCGCAGCGCTACTAAGTACGGTATTAGATAGTGGCAAGGTATTTGCATATATGCAAAATGCTGAAGGTGCTATGGAGCCATTAAAAACACAAACAAAAGGTATTGATGAAAAATATTTAGAAACAATGAACAAAATTCCGATAGTTGTCTTACAAAATCAAGGTAGTGCTTCTGCGAGTGAAGTATTGAGCGGAGCCTTAAAAAGCTGGGGACGTGCTTCACTTGTTGGAGTTAAGAGCTTTGGGAAAGGAACAGTGCAGGAATCTTGGGAGCTATCTAATGGTGGAGAGCTTAAATTATCCACGAATAAATGGCTTACACCGAAACGTGAATGGATTCATGGGCAGGGCATTGAGGCAAGTTTAGTCATCGAGCAAAATGAATTATTCGCTTTTCAACTACATCCGCTGACAGGAAAATTTAAAGTGGGCGATATGAGTGAGGAAATTTCTTATTCACAAAATGCCTTACAGAAACTTGGCTATCAAATTGATCGTTTAGATGGTTATATGGATGATACAACAGCTGAAGCGGTTAACCTTTATCGAAAACAAAAAAAGTTAAAACTAGCAGAAGATGAATTCTATATGGATACGACCTTCTTTAATAGTTTGAATGAAACGTTGAAAAATTATAAAACAGATCGTCAGAATGATCAACAGTTCCAAATGGCAACTAGTTTTTTACTTCACACCATTGAACAATAAACCCTCTGACACAACAAAAGAACGATAATACAAAGCTTTCTATGAGTTTGTACTACGCAAGAGTGTAGTCGTTTGATACAATAAATTCATAGTATTCAAGATAGAAACGGCGGGTGTTCGTATGGTTAGTGAGATATTATTAGAAATTGTAACAGCGATTGGCCGCTTTTTACTCAACCCATTACTGTATATAACCATAGTGTTTGCTACTTTATTAGGTTATCGTCGTGTAAAACAGGAGCGTAAATATTTTAATAGACGAATTATTTGGGGCTGGACAGAGTTAATCGGACAATGGAAAGATGGATGGCTATATGCATTGATTATTTCGTTGATTAGTATGGTAGCAGGGCTTACCGTACCGAAAGTATTTTTAATCATTGTAATAGCAGTCTCTATAGTAGCACTTGCACTGTATTTCATGAATGCTCTGTCACCGATTTTGACTATGGGCATAGCTACGCTAGCAATATGGGCCATGTCTTCCTACAATTGGTCATTTTCTTGGCGGAACATTTCCTTAACAGGAGTGAATTTAGAGGATGGTGCTATCGTTACCATTACCATTCTTGTTGGTCTTTGTGTCATTGCTGAAGGGCTTTTAATTCGACGTGCGGCTATGAATGTCACAACGCCTTGCATGGAAAAAACAAAACGAGGTATGCAGGCAATTGTCTATCGCTCAAGAAATGTCTGGGTATTGCCTATCTTCTTTGTCATTCCTGGTGATGCAATTGCTGCAGTATTGCCGTACTGGCCACAGTTTACGATAGGAGATACCAGCTTCGCGCTCATCCTATTTCCTCTTGTAATCGGCTTTTCAAAGCTGATAAGGAAGGAATTACCTGTTCTAATACTACCCAAAATTGGGCGATCTGTATTAATACTTGGACAGCTTATTTTAATAGGGGGACTGGCTGCATACTTAGAGCCATTGATCGGTTTTATCACGCTTGCCTTGGGAGCAATTATCCGTATCATCATCTCTATCTATTATGCTGGGCAGGATAAAACAGATCATTATGCGATAGCACCTAGTACAAAGGGTGCGATTATCGCAGCAGTGCTTCCTGATTCGCCAGCTGAAAAAATGGGCTTACTTGCAGGTGAATGTATTCGTAAGGTAAATGGTGTTGCCATTTTTACGGAAAATGAGTTATATGAAGCCTTACAATTAAATGCAGCCCATTGCCGTCTAGAAGTGTTAGATCGAAACAATGAAATTCGTTTAACACAGCATGTAATTTATAGTAATGATCATTACCGAATTGGATTACTACTTGCTGAGCAGAGGGATGTATAATGGACGTTTTTGGGAAAATGATATTAGCGTTTTTCATACCGGCCTTACTTGTGTTATTGTTCACAAGAATTACGTATAATCGCTATGTTGCCCTATTATTAGCGATTGCGCTTATCACTGCCTCTGTCTATGCAGGATATACATCCACACCCATTCTTTTCATAATAGATGCATTTTCATTAACAGTGGGCTTTTGGTTAGCAAGGAAAAGGAAGAAATAAAAAGGTCAGTCCTAATGTGGACTGACCTTTTTATATGAAAAATCGTACAGCTGCCATTATAATAACCCCTGCAACCACAGTAATTGATAAACTTTTTGTGATCAGGGCAATAAGAAGTGTTGGAACAAATGTAATAAAGACAGGCCAATCAAGCGTCACCACTTTGCTGCTTTCTGTATCGATTAAATTTTCAATTACAAGGGCACTTAAAATACAAACAGGAATATAGCTAAGCCACTTTAGGACAACATCTGGAAGTGTAACACTGCGCACAAAAATAAACGGAATGACACGGGGGAGCCATGTTACAAGCGCACAGCCGATAATAAGCCATACCATATAAGCGGTTGTTGTCATTTGTCAGTCACCACCCCGATGGTTGCTACAATAACTGTTGCTAGTAGGACAGCCACATGTGACGGTACAATATACGAAAGGCCATACATAATAACAGCCATATAGCCGATTAACTTAATATAATGCATGATTTTACTTTTACCAACGCTACTCAATTGTAGAACTAAAAGTGCAACAAACATCGCAACTAAGGCGAAATCTAAGCCCCATTGTTCAGGATTTGCCACCCATTGCCCTAAGAAGGCGCCTGTGACACACGACAAAATCCAGAAAATATAAGCGGTTAAGTTAAGCCCATCCATCCATTTTCCGTATAGTTTACCTGTTTGCATTTGCTTAGTCACAGCAACACCAAAGGTTTCGTCGGTTAATAATGTACCGAAACCAACATTTCTAAGCATAGAATAACGTGTAAAATGAGGTGCTAATGTTAAACTCATTAATAGATGGCGTAAATTGACGACAAAAATGGTTACAATGATAGCAGAAGCAGGACTACTTGTTAAAAGAAGTGCACAAAAGATAAACTGTGCGGAACCTGCATAAATCAATATTGTTAAAAGTGCAATTTCGAGTACCGATAATCCTGAAGCGGAACCTACAACACCGAATGCAAGTCCTATACTAATATAGCCGAGTAAAGTAGGTACACAATCCTTCACACCCTGTATAAATCTATCGTTGGAAGAGCTTGTGGCCTGATCTTTATGAAGCTCTGTTGTACTTGTCATAAATAGGTCATCCTTTCTTAAAAATTTCCATGTATACTGTTGATGGAATAGTTTGATTGTTCTTGATGTTTATTAAAGTATACAGATGTCCGATAAAATAAACAACAGAAAATTGGTGATTAGAATGGAACAAATGAGTCGGAATTTAGCATTTCAATTAAAGAAAATTAGACAACAACGCCATTTAAGCTTAGATGATGTTGCCAAAGCGACAGGCGTAAGTAAAGCACAACTGGCTCAAATAGAAAAGGGGGAGGCGAATCCTACCGTATCAACAATTTGGAAAATTGCTGCAGGTATGCGCATTTCATTTTCTTCATTATTACAGCCACCGACTGCTCATTACATGCGTTTTAGCAGTAAGGATGTCCCACATGTTGATGAGGATGAGGGACGCTATCGTGTTTATTCGATTATCCCGTATAATCCTGAACGAGGATGGGAATTCTACAAGGTTGAAATGGAACCTGGAGCAGTTAGTAGGAGTGAAGCCCATACAGAAGGGGTAGAGGAAACTGTAATGCTCATTAAAGGACAAGCAGTTATTTCTGCTGGAGATATGAATGAATTACTGGATGAAGGGGATACACTAGTATTCTCGGGGCATCAGCCTCATGAATATCGGAATACATCAGAAGGGCTAACAATTTTTCATTTAATTTTACAGTATAAATAGAGGTGTCGATATTGAAAGAATGGTTTACTGTAGAAAATATTGAACTTGTTGCGGCACAGTATCGAACACTTGGACCCATCATTGGTTTACTGCTACCTTTTATAGAAGCGTTTTTACCATTCCTACCATTAGTGGTGTTCGTTGTAGCCAATGCAAGTGCATTTGGATTATGGCTTGGATTTTTATTATCTTGGTTAGGTTCTGCGGCTGGATCTTATGTGGTATTTTTAATTGTCCGCCATTTTGGTAAGCATCCAAGGCTACGATTTTTAACTGGCAGTAAAAAAGTACAGAAACTTATTAAATGGGTGGATATGAATGGCATTAGCCCTCTTTTTGTCCTCCTATGTTTCCCTTTTACACCTTCTGTTATCGTGAACATTGTAGCGGGTTTGTCTCATATTCATAAAAAGTTTTATTTAGTTGTTTTACTAGCTGGAAAATTCGTGATGATCTTAGGTATGAGTGTATTAGGGTATGATTTAAAATCATTATTAACAAGCCCTGTGAGACTGGTGATTGCAGCTGTTGCTATTGTTATTTTATGGTGGATTGGTAAGCTGATTGAGAAGCGATTGAATGCCCGTGTAGAGAGAGATTTAAAGCAAGTGCGAAATTTGACGAAAAATCAGGATCACCATACAAATTAAAATAAGAATCGTTGCCTCTTTGATTATTTGAAGAGGCTGTTTTTTATGTAATGAATCATAGGTTTTAATCGTCTGTCGAAGGTTGATAGATAGTATTTACTAGATTTTTTCGATAGAATTTAAAATAGATCATTAAAGTTGTTTAGAGTGATCACTTCTAATTGGAAAAAAGTGATTAAATTGGTGTGGGCAACGCTCGCTAGATTGTAAAAAGTGTACTATGTGAGAGTCCAATTAAGTAATGAATGACTAGCGCTCAACCAAAATATAAAAAAGGAATCCATAAAGGAGGGGAAAGGATATGACATTGCGTATTGTTTCGGGTCGCTCGGGAACAGGAAAATCGGCATTTATTCATCAAGAAATAGTCGAGCAGCTAAAGACAGATCCGTTAGGTCAACCTATTTTTATTATTGTTCCTGACCAGATGTCTTACTCTACGGAATATGAGCTGACGAATAAGCATGGTTTACATGGCTTGATTCGTGCGCAAGTAATGACGTTTAAGCGTTTAGCATGGCTGGTTTTACAGGAGACAGGTGGTATTGCTCGTAAAGAAGTAAATGGATATGGCTATCGAATGCTAATCCGTAAACTTTTGGAGGAACAAAAAAGTGAGTTCTCCTTATTTCGACAAGCTGCTGGAAAACGTGGCTTTACAGAGGAAATTGAAACACTCTTAAAAGAATTTAGTCGATATAGTGTAAATAGCTCTGTTTTAGCAGAGGTAACAGAATCTTTAAAGGTAATCGATGCGCCAAATACATTACAAGCCAAAACGAATGATTTATATGTAGTTCTGCAGGCATTAGAGGAACGACTTGGTACGACATATGTCGATAGTGAGGGCTATTATCCGATTTTAACAGAGCAATTGAAGTATGCCGAAACGATGAAGCACGCAACCATTTATATTGATGGTTTCACGGCTTTTACGGTACGAGAGTTAGAGTTGGTTCGTGAACTGCTAAAGGTAACTAAACAAGTAACCGTCGTTCTGCCTTTTGATCATATAGACGAGGCATTTGATGAACAAGCTCTTTTTCATGAGGCGGCCTTAACAAATCAGCGGTTACATGATATCGCAAATGAAGAGGGCATAGATATCGGAGCGCCTTTACATTTTTATCATACTCAAAGATTTCACTCTGAAGATTTACAACATGTAGAGGAAAAGTTTGCAGATATGGTGCCACAAACGAAAAAAACTTCTGGAGATGTAATGGTGTTTGAAGCATCAAACCGTAGAGCGGAGGTTCATGCGATTGCCCGGGAAATAACAAAGCTGACCAGGGAAGATGGCTATCGTTATCAAGATATTGTTCTTTTATATAGACAAGCAGAACTTTATGATCCATTGATTACAAGTATTTTCCAACAATATGAAATTCCTATTTTTACAAATACTAAAAAAACGATGCTACATCATCCACTGATAGAGCTTAGCCGTTCTGCATTAGAAGTTATGACATCTAATTGGAAATATGAACCGGTATTTCGAAGCGTAAAAACAGACTTGTTTTTCCCCTTACAAGCTGAGCTAACAATTTGGCGTGAGCGAGCTGATCGATTGGAAAACTATTGCTTGGCGCAAGGAATCTATGGTGAACGTTGGTTTGAAGAGGCTCGTTGGTTTTATAAAAAATATCGTGGGCTTGAGTTCCATTCGCGTGTACAAACAGATGAAGAACGTGCAATGCAAACAGAAATCGAGGCAATTCGTGACGAAATTCGTCAACCGTTAAAGATTTTACAAGACAAGCTGAGTATAGCGTCAACTGGTAGGGATATTGCCACTGCTTTATTTGAGCTAGTAGAGTCATTACAGGTATATGAGAAGCTTCAAGCTATGAAAGATCGTGAGCTTGAACGTGGGGACGCATTAGCAGCGAGTGAACATGAGCAAGCTTGGAATGAGTGGGTCAATGTGCTTGATCAATTTGTCTATATGTTTGGCGAGCAGGAGATGACTGTGGAGGAAGCGGCTAAAATTCTTGATGAAGGCTTTGATACATTAGAATTTTCTAGGATTCCGCCAACCTTAGATGAGGTTATGGTAGCGACTGTTGATCTAGCTCGATTGTCCAGTATCAAAGTGGCCTTTGTTTTAGGGATGAATGATGGCGTTTATCCAACTCGAATGGAGTATGAGGGTTTATTGTCAGATACAGAGCGTGAATGGTTTAGTCAAATTGGTTACGAGCTGGCACCAACCTCTACCAACCGTTTATTACAGGAAAATTTCTTATTCTATCGAGCTGTTACAACACCATCAGACAAGCTTTATTTGACGTATCCTACAGCAGATGAAGAGGGAAAGGCACTGTTACCCTCACTGTATTTGAAAAAAATCATAGGTAATGACAAAATGGCTGGCCTGTTAAGCGGTATTCAAGCAGAGCGTGTTGTTATTGATCCAATTGAATTATTAGATGGGAACGCCTTACCATATTTACGTCATCCACGTACAGCTTTAGCCCATTTAATGGTGCAATTACGTCAAGCAGAACATAGCCGAGAATTGGCACCTGAATGGCTGGCGTTACAAAAATTTTATAAACAGGACCCATATTGGGCACTGATTTTTGATCGTGTACTTTATCCAATTACTCATAAAAATGAAGCAGAGCCACTGGAAACCTATATAACACAGGAATTATATGGTCAAAAGCTTACATCTAGTGTGTCTCGTATTGAGAAATACTTTAGATGTCCTTTTTCCCATTTCACTACGTATGGTCTACGTTTAGAAGAACGTGCAGAGTACCGTTTGGAAACCTTTGCGATGGGTGATTTATTCCATGAGGCTTTAAAGTGGATAACAGAGGAAACTCATCGACTGCAGCTATCTTGGATTCGTTTAACAAACCAGCAAATTAAACAATTAGCACGTCAAGCAGTTGAGCAAATTGTGCCTGTTTTTTCACATCAAATTTTATTATCTAGTGCTCGTTATCGCTATATACAGCGTAAGCTTATTCGAATTGTGGAGCGCACGATGACGGCATTGACACAGCATGCTAATGTGTCTCACTTTAAACCAATTGCGATTGAGGCGTCGTTTGGTCCAGGGCAACATGAACAGCTGCCACCACTTGAAATTGATTTGACTAGTGGAAAGAAAATGTTTATGCGAGGACGTATTGATCGCGTAGATAGTGCGACGATAGATGATCGCTCTTATTTACGGATTGTTGATTATAAATCTTCAGCTCGTGATTTAGATTTAAATGAGGTTTATTATGGCTTGTCTTTACAGGTTCTTACCTATTTAGATGTAGCAATGGAAAATAGCTCCTATTGGTTATCAGGGGAAACAGAGCCTGCTGGGGTGCTATATGTCCATGTTCATAATCCAATGTTAAAACTAGATAAGGATATGACGGATAGTGAAGTGGAGGAGGACCGTTTAAAGCAGTATAAAATGAAGGGGCTGCTGTCCGAGAATGCAGAGGCGATTTTATCGATGGACGAGCAGTTAGAGGAAAGCAGTGGCCATTCAAAAATTATCCCTGTCTATATGAAAAAAGATGGAACGCCTTCTGAATCGCAATCTCGTATTGTTCCCGTGAATGATATGAAAAAGCTCCAGCATTTTGTGCGTCGTAAACATCAGGAGGCGGGAAATGGCATTTTGTCGGGTGATACTGCCATCAGTCCCTATAAATTAAAGTCCAAAACGGCATGTGATTATTGTCAATTTGCCGCGGTTTGTCAATTTGATCCATCTGATGGTAAACAAAACTATCGTCAGTTGATGCAAGCGAAACCGAATGAAATTGTTGATAAAATTCGGAAGGAGATCGAGTAGCATGGTTCAAACAATTCCTATAAAGCCAGCTGATGTCACATGGACAGACGATCAGTGGAAGGCTATCTACGCTAGTGGTCAAGATACACTTGTATCGGCTGCGGCAGGGTCTGGGAAAACAGCAGTCCTGATTAATCGGATGATTGAGAAAGTTATTGCTACGGAAAAGCCCATTAATGTGGATGAACTACTGGTGGTGACCTTTACGAATGCTTCGGCAGCTGAAATGCGCCATCGTATGTCAGAGGCTCTTGAAAAGGCTATAGCAGAAAATCCGACATCCAATCATTTAAGACGCCAATTGAGTCTTATTAATAAAGCACAAATTTCAACATTGCATTCTTTCTGTTTAGCGATAGTTAAACAATACGCATATATGCTCGACATAGATCCAGGCTTTCGTATTGCTAATGAGGCAGAGGTAGCTTTATTAAGAGATGATATATTAGCGGATGTCCTTGAAGGTGCCTATGATTCTGAGGAGGAGACAAAGGTACAAGCTATCTATCGACTTGTTGATAGCTTTACCTCGGATCGAGATGATCAGGCCATTGAAACGCTGATTAGTAAACTTTATGATACCTCTCGTGTACACGCAGAGCCTCAAAAATGGCTGTGGAGTTTACCGAAAACATATGATTTAGCTGAGGGTGTGACGATTGATGATTTAGAACTATCTCACTATGTTAAATTGACTGTTCGCCATAGTCTGGAGGAAGCCTTTGTGCTAATTTCAGAAATGCGGGCAATCACACTCCAGCCTGATGGTCCTGCCCCATATGCTGAAACGGCAGAAATTGATTTTGCGATGATTCAGGAAGGGATTCGAATAAGTCAGGATGGTACATGGCAGGAACTCTTTGATTATTTTGCAACTGTCAAATGGTCCACATTAAAACGAGTATCGAAGGATGCTTTAGTAGATGGAGAGCTACAGGAGCTTGCAAAGAAAAAGCGGGAAGCAGCTAAAAAAATTATTAATAAAATCAAAGAAACCTATTTTGTTCGCACCCCCGCACGCTTGTTGGAGGAGATACGCTTAATGGCGCCAACAATTGGCACATTAGTGGAATTGACAACTATTTTTAGTGAGCAATTCAGACTTGCCAAGTTAGAGCGAGGTATTATTGATTTTTCAGATTTAGAGCATTATGCACTACAAATATTAACAGTAGATGTAGACGGAGAGCTTCAGCCATCACCTGTAGCACTTGATATGAAAAAACGATTTAAAGAAGTACTTGTGGATGAATATCAGGATACAAATATGCTACAGGAAACCATTTTGCAACTCGTCAAAACAGGGGAAGAACAGAATGGCAACCTGTTTATGGTGGGAGACGTAAAGCAAAGTATTTATCGTTTCCGCTTGGCAGAACCTAAGCTTTTTATGAGGAAATATAGTGAGTTTTTGGAGACACCTGATGTAACGGGTATGCGCATCGATTTAAATGCTAACTTCCGAAGTCGAAAGGAAGTGCTGAATGCGACAAACTATATTTTTGCACAAATTATGGGTGAACGTGTTGGTGAAATTCTTTATGATGACAATGCTTCATTAAAGCCGGCTGCGCCTTATGATGAAAAAGAAGTACCAGTTGAGCTTGTAGTAATGCATCCTCCACAGGATGAGGAATCAGTGGAAGAGCAAGTGGACATAACTGATGAAGCTGCTGCGCTAGAAGAATTAAAAAAATCACAATATGAAGCGCGTTTCATTATTGATCGTATACGACAGATGATGGAAGATGGAACAACTGTTTATGATACAAAATCAAAGACAGAAAGACCGTTGAAGTATAGTGATATTGTTATTTTAATGCGTTCCATGACATGGTCGACAGATTTAGTGGAGGAATTTAAGCTAGCGGGTATTCCTCTCTATACAGAGTCGTCTAAGGGGTATTTTGATGCGCTAGAAGTCATGATTATGTTAAATGTCCTAAAGGTAGTTGATAATCCCTATCAGGATATCCCATTGGCTTCCGTACTACGTGCACCGTTTGTTGGCTTAACGGAAAATGAGTTAGCTAAAATCCGTTTAGCTGATCCAAAGGTTCCTTTCTATGATGCGTTACGACAATTTATTCGAAGTGAAGGACATGAGGTACAGACAGCTACGTTTGAAAAACTTCAACGCTTTATGCTAGCTTTTGAAAATTGGCGAGATTTAGCACGTCGTGGATCACTGTCAGACTTAATTTGGAAGATTTATTTAGATACGCATTATTATGAAATGGTTGGCGCAATGCCAAATGGCAAGCAGCGTCAGGCCAATTTGCGCATCTTACATGATCGCTCTTTAATGTATGAGAAAACAGCCTTTCGTGGTCTCTTCCGCTTTTTACGCTTTATAGATCGAATGCGCACACGTGGTGATGATTTAGGGACTGCTAAATCAATTGGTGAAAAGGACGATGTAGTTCGCCTTGTGACAATTCATTCATCCAAGGGATTAGAATATCCAGTAGTCTTTGTCGCAGGAATGGGGCGTCCCTTTAATAAAATGGATTTTCATAATCCTTATTTATTCGACCTAGATTTTGGTCTAGCTGTAAAGGCCATTGACCCAGAAAATCGTATTACTTACACGTCATTACCATTTTTGGCGCTGAAAGAGAAAAAAGAGCTGGAAATGCGTGCTGAGGAAATGCGTGTCTTATATGTTGCGATGACACGTGCAAAGGAGCGTCTGATTTTAGTAGGCTCCGTTAAGAATTGGGCGAAAACTCGGGACAACTGGCAGGATGCACAAAACTTACCGATTGATGCCCCGCTTCAAGAATATTTGCGTGCTAGAGCTAATAGCTATTTAGACTGGGTAGGGCCAGCAGTGGCAAGGCATGCAAACTTTGCATCCCAAGCTACTACTTCATACAAGGAATTGGACAGTCCATCTCATTGGTGGGTACAGCCCGTTGATACGCGACATTATTCGTATGATATACAGGCATTTGACGATGAAGTACAGCAATTGCTTACAACGCAAGAAGACGAGGCAATTTTGTCCGAAATAACGACACGCTTTCAAGCTCAGTATACGCATCAAAAATCAACAAGAAAACGTTCTAAGACATCGGTTAGTGAAATTAAACGTTTAGAAAATTTACAGCGTCAGGAAGAACCTGAATATTACTTTGCGACGCCAACTAAGCAAACATCGTCTTCTATTGCACCCCGACCAACTTTTTTACAAGATCAACAGTTAACAGGTGCTGAAATAGGAACAGCAGTACATACAGTGATGCAGCATGTTCCACAGTTCGGCTTTGATGATACTGAAGCTGTGAAGGACTTTGTAGCAGATTTAGTAGCAAAACAGCTACTAACAGAGGCGGAGGGAAAAGTGGTTCCAATCGCGAAAATTTTTCATTTCTTCCATACGGAAATTGGTCAACGCTTTAAACAAGCAAAGCAGATACGTAAGGAAATGCCATTTACTATTAGTAGAGTAGATGAAGATGGCGATGCTCAAATTGTACAAGGAATCATCGACTGTTTGTTTGAAGATGAATATGGCAATTGGGTCTTACTAGATTATAAGACAGACCGCGTTTTACCTCATTTTGCAAAGGAGCCCGCTCTGTCAAAAGAAATACTGGGGCGTTATGCAGTACAGCTTCGTGTTTATAGTGAAGCTATTGAGGCAATTTTACACATCAAGGTGAGCGATAAAGTACTGTATTTATTCGATAATGAACAAACTGTACAGGCATAAGTAATTAGTTATGGCAAAGGCAGGGGAGTGCATCTTTTGCTTGCTCTGCTTAAACCATAGCTGCTAATTAAGGGGAGGCTATTTTGTGGAGTTAAAACCGACAATGTTGCAGGAACGACTAGCAACATTAGATATTTTACGAGGTATTAGTTTATTTGGTATTTTGCTCGTAAATATGTATACCTTTTATTTGCCGATGCCGCATATTGATTTGGCATCTTGGTTTACAACACCATCCGACATCGTTTGGCAGAAAAATTTAGATATTTATGTGCAAGGAAGCTTTTACCCTCTATTTGCTATGTTATTTGGTTATGGGCTTGCCATGCAGTGGCAAAAAGCACAGAGCCGTGAACAAAATTTCTACACGCTAGGATTACGTAGACTTTCTGTATTATTTGGCTTTGGTTTGATACATGCTGTCCTAATTTGGTGGGGCGATATCTTAATGATGTACGCATTTTGTGGTGTTTTTTTGGTCCTTTTACTACGTTTGAGCCCTATTTGGTTATTGGCTAGTGCAATTATCATTAACGGTTTTATGCAAGTTTTTATGTTACTAATAATGGGTATTATTCAGTTTAATACGAAGGTGGATGACTATTTAGATATTGTATCTGTGGAGAAGGCGATTACTGCTTATGGTACCGGAAACTGGGTAGATGCCTTTATGCAACGTTTAACAGATTTATCGACGCAAGCGGGTATAGGGATGTGGTTTGCGGCATTGTTCACCATTTTACCATATATGTTAATTGGTGCAGCTGCATCCAAATGGCGTTTAGTAGAGCGAGCGAAAGAATTAAAATGGCTGTGGCTAGGACTTGCAATCACTGGATTGGTTATAGGTATAACGATCAAAAGCTTACCTATTATGTTTACACGGACATATTTATTAGATTATTTAAAGGTATACATAGGTGGTCCAATTCTTTCAGTGGGCTATATCGGAGTCATTGTGTTACTTTGCCTATTGCCAATTGTACGAAAGCTACTTAGTCCTTTTGCCAAAATCGGACGAATGTCGTTAACGATGTATATTCTGCAATCCATTATTGGTACTTGTTTATTCTATCGATTTGGCTTTGGTTGGTATGGAAAAGTAAGTGTAGAAACAGGTGTATTTATTGCCATTGGAATTATTGCTGTGCAAATGATCCTAGCAGAAATTTGGTTATCCAAATGGAAACAAGGACCGTTAGAGGCTTTATGGCGTAAATTAACCTATAAGAAAAAAGTAGAAACACGATAATATATTCCCCTTCACATGCATAATTTATGAAGATAGTACAACTTATAAAATAGTTGTCGCAAAAGTGAGGCAATTTCTATCATATTGTTGTATTATGTAGAAAAAAGAAGGAGCTCTTTCAATCATGAAAATTTTATCATTCAAATTAGGTGGACATGTAAGCTTTGGACCAAAAGTAAAAAAAGAAGAAGCGGTATGGGATGTACTCGCTATTCAAAATGAACTTCAAGTTCTCCCTTCTTTTTCAAGTTCAATTGTAGATGGCATTGCTTTAGGCTTTGATTTTGTTGAACAGATTCGTAAATTAGTAGAAGCAGCTGAAAAATCAGATCGTTCTAATAGTTTTAAACGTGAATTTACAGAAATTGAGTGGCTTTCACCAATTCCACGTACACCAAAAAACATTATGTGTATTGGTAAAAATTATGATGACCATGCCAAAGAAATGGGTGCCGAGGCAGCACCAACGGAATTAATGGTATTTACAAAATCGCCAACTGCTATTGCAGCAGACGGACAAACGGTTTCCATTCATGCCGATCTTTCATCGAAAATGGATTATGAAGGTGAGCTTGCTATTGTTATTGGAAAACGCGGGAAAAATATTCCTAAAAACTTAGCATTTGATTATGTTTTTGGTTATACAATTGCCAATGATATAACAGCCCGTGATTTGCAAGAGAAGCATAAACAATTCTTCTTAGGTAAAAGTTTGGAAGGCACTTGCCCGCTTGGACCATACCTTGTGACAAAGGATGAAATTCCAAATCCTCAGGACTTAACAGTAGTTACAAAGGTCAATGATGAAGTGCGCCAGAATGGCTCGACGAAGGACATGATGTTCTCTGTTGAAACTTTAGTATCCATCCTATCTCAACATGTAACATTAGAGCCAGGAGATGTTATTTTAACAGGTACACCAGCAGGAGTTGGAAAAGGCATGAACCCGCCACAATTCTTAAAGGCTGGAGATACAGTAAAAGTATCTATTCAAGGCATTGGTACTTTAGTCAATCATTTTGAATAATAAAGATTTGGAATCCGCGTGAGCCCATACTCCGCGGATTTTTTAATTTCTTCCACATTGATTGTAAGGTTGCTTTTCACCGGGTTTCTAAGGTATAAATAGTGTAAATTATGTGAACACTATTGTAATATTTGAAACCCTTTCCATCGCATGGTAGGATAGAGTTTGATAGTAAAAGAATGAGGTGGGACAAACATGGATTTTTTAACTAGCCAAACGCATCTGCATATTACTACGTGGGTAGTGGGTATTGTTATCTTTTTAATTGCTGGGCTTATGGGCAAGCAATCAAAAGGCCTACATATGACATTACGTCTATTCTACGTATTAATTATCATCACAGGTGGAGCATTATTCATTAAAGGCATGGATTATGATATGGGCATGCTTTACGGCTTTAAATTCATAGGTGGTATTCTAGTAATCGGTATGATGGAAATGGTATTGGTACGCCAAAAGAAAAATAAACCAACTGGCATGTTTTGGATTTTATTTGCTGTATTCTTATTCATTACAATGTTCTTAGGCTTTAAGCTTCCAATGGGTATACCCCTTTTCTAGCTTAAAAATGGTAAAAGCCGTGAAGTATTTGCTTCACGGCTTTTATTAGTTAAAAGGGCAAATAGGAGGGAACGGACACCTTTTTGCCGTAATTCATTTCACATTTTCGTAAAATCTTTTGAAAAGATAGCGACGTGACAGTGTTATTTGGTAAAATGACGATGGATTGGTTTGAAAGTGAGGGAATAACAGTGAAATTCAAGAAGTGGATAAGTGCGACAGCTGCAGCGCTTTTACTAGCAACTACATTCGTAAGTACTACGCCTGTAGCTCAAGCGGATGAAAAAGCGACAACATCGATAGCAGAAGAGAGCATCTATGATTTACTCGTTGACCGTTTCTTTAATGGCTCGGGCACAAACGATTTTGATACAAATACGCAAGATCCTTCGAAATTTGCAGGGGGCGATTTCACAGGTCTACAAGATAAACTAAAATTTATCGGTGAAATGGGTTATACGATTGTTTCCATTGGACCTATTTTTTCTACAGAAAAATATGATGGATCAATGCCAACCAGCTACGCTACCATTGAACGTCATTTTGGGACAGCGGAAGAGTTCCAAAGTGTTGTAGAAGCCTATAAAGCAAAAAATATGTCTATGATGGTGGATTTCCCACTTAATAATGTGAGTCCAAATCATGAATGGGCAAAGGATACTGCAAAAGCTGACTGGATTGCTTCAACCAATAATGGGCAAGTACAGTGGGATTTATCGAATAAAGATGTGCAAGAGGCACTCATTCAATCAGCAACCGATTTTGTTTCTACATATGATATTGGTGGTATTCGTTTAACCCATATTACAGACGCTGATACGGATTTTATGAATAAGATGATAGCTGCATTAAAAGAGACAAAAGCAGCTCTTTATGTAATAACAAATGAAGCAAGCGATGCTGATTTTGATGCTGCCTTCTCACCAGCAACAGCTGAAATTTATCGTAATATCTTTAAAAATGTTGATATGGATTCATCTAAATTAACGGAGCCATTTACAGGAGAGAAACCGACACAAATCATGGTGGATTCTTTAGAAACTCACCGCTTTACATTTGATTCTGCGAATGAAAATATGTTCCCGCCTACACGTTTAAAAATGGCGATGGGTGCTTTATTTATGATGCCAGGAACGCCAGTTGTTCAATATGGTACGGAAATTGCCATGAACGGGGAAGCTAAACCGGATACACATCAACTCTACAACTTTAAAACTGATGAAGAATTAATCGACTATATTAAAAATGTTCAATCATTACGTAATAAATCTGCAACTTTACGTAATGGTGATTTTAAAGTCATTACAAATGAAAATGGCCTACTTGTCTTTACACGTACTTCAGATGAAGAGCAATGGGTAATTATGGTCAATAATACGAGCAAAACACAACGCGTGGACTTAACACCTGAACAACTTGGTGAAGGTAAAATGCTAAACGGAATTTTACATGAGGAAAAAGTTCGTATAAACGAAAAGCAAGTTTATCCAGTTATTTTAGACCGAGAAATGGTAGAGATTTATCAAGTTAAAACTGATGAAGGCTTAAACATGCCATATATGGTTGCCCTAGGCTTAGTTTGGGTCATCTTTATTGGCTTTGTTGTTATCATCATTAAACGAGGAAAAGTTCGTCGTCAAGAACAAGATGCCTCTTAATAATTGTACAACGAAAATAGCATGCTAGGAGTCATCCTAACATGCTATTTTTGTGTTGATTCAGCGAGTGTTCAAACGACTGCGATGTTCAAACAAGCTCGGATAATTTTGGCACAATTCTAGGGTGTCGTGAATTAGCCTTGATAGCTTTTATTCGTAAAGAAGATCGCAATAGTGCCTGGTCCCACGTGTGAACCGATTGCTGAGCCAATCATAGTGATTTGAACAGCTTGAGGAGAAAAACGTTCCTGAATGGATGCTTTAGCTTCATTGGCAAATGCTACATCATCACTATGACTAATACCAACAATCTTATTTGTAAAGTTACCTCCACGCTCTTGCATTAAATCTAGCATACGATTAAGTGCTTTTTTACGACCACGTGATTTTTCAATAGGTACAAGCTTGCCATCTTCCACATTTAAAATGGGTTTAATGCTAAGAAGGCCACCTAAAAATGCACTAGCTTTTGATACACGACCACCTTTTGCGAGGTAATCTAAATCTTCTACTGTAAATAAATGCTCCATTTGAGGTGCAAAAGCGCTAATTCTAGACGCTATATCATCAAATGACGTACCTAAATTCCGAAGTCGAACAGCTTCTTCCACAACAAGACCATGTCCTAGTGAGGCACATTTAGAGTCGATAATGACTAACTTTAATGAAGGATATTGTTCTAATACTTGATTACGAATCATTTGAGCAGTACTGTATGTGCCGGATAATTCTGATGAAAAGGCAATATAGATACCTTCTTCTTCATTTTTAGCCAGATCTTCAAAGTGCTTCAAAAAAAGCTCAGGCGATACTTGAGATGTTTTTGGTTGGGCACCTTGACGAATTCCATCATAAATCTCTTTGGAATCAATGGAAATGACATCTTCATATTCTTTGTTGTTCAATTGTACTCGTAAAGGGAGTAGCACGACGTCATTTTCTTCATAGTAAGACTTCGGTAGATCACATCCACTATCCGTAAAAATCTTCATTCTCTTGTCCCCCTAATTTTCAACTTACTTTTAAAGCCTTTTTAGCTTTATTCAGTCGGTACTCACTTAAGTCAACCGGAAGGGGTACCACTGAATAAAGTTAAACTGGTAAAATGGTACGGTAACTTGAACTTACTACTTAACTATGATAATTTCAAGCGTTCGATGAGTATTTTTGCAATCCCATCATCATTATTTGTAGCAGTAATTTCATTGGCAATATTTTTAAGACTTGAAATACCATTCCCCATCGCTACGCCAAGTCCAGCATATTCAATCATTTCTAAATCATTGTCTTCATCACCAAATGCAATAATGCGTTCACGTGGAATCCCAAAATCCTTTGCTACGTGCGCAATGCCTACCGCTTTATTTAAGCCACGGCGTACAATTTCAATAATATGAAGAGGTGCACCCCAACGACGATGCTCAATAACTTCTGCGTGCACTGCCTGTAAATGGTCGCGAATAATGACTGAATTGGCTTCATTTGCCTGTATCAGTAAACTTGTAGGATTATCTAAAAGATGTGTGTATAAATCCCCAAGTGTAATTTTAGGATTGCCCATATTAAAAATATTTAAGATACGATCATCCTCTGTGTGTACATAAATATCATCTTTCACTTCAGCGATAATATTTTCATACTGGTAACTATTAATGGAATCAACGACATCATGTACAACACTTAAATCAATGGGAGTGTGCATATGTTGCCAAGAGGCATTTTTAGGGTGATGCACATATGCTCCATTAAAATTGACTATGGGTGTTGTGAGTCCAAGTTCATGATAATAAATATCACTTGCACGATAAGGTCGGCCCGTTGCAATCATCACTTGGTGCCCCTGTTCCTTAGCCTGCAATAATGATTTTTTTGTTTTTGCGGAAATTTGTTGTTGGTCTGTTAATAAAGTACCATCTAGATCTAATACGATTAAATGCGGTTTCATAGCTCGTTGCCCCTTTCCTATAGTTTGAATAGTATCTCTTTGTCTTTCATTCGTCAAAATTTTGTCACAGTGAAAAAAGTTTGCTAACATAAAGATGAGACAAGAGTTGGGAGTGACAAAAATGTTTGTAGAAAAAGAAGTGTGGGGAAATATTCCTTTATTACATATACATACAGAGAATATGAATGAAGAGACCCCGGTAGTGATTTTTTTACATGGCTTTATGAGTGCAAAAGAACATAACTTACATTATGCATATCAATTGGTGCATAAAGGGGTGCGTGTCCTATTACCAGATGCAAAATTTCATGGTGACCGTAGTGAAGGCCTAACAGAGATGCAAATGAACTTGAAATTTTGGGATATTGTTTTAAATTCTATTCATGAAGTACAACAATTATATAATGAATTAAAGAATAAAAATTTATTAGCTAATCAAAAAATTGGCATAGGTGGTACTTCTATGGGCGGTATTGTAACATCAGGCTGCCTCAAACTTTATGATTGGATTCAAACAGCTGCAATATGTATGGGTGCACCTGGTTTTATTAAATTGGGGGAATATCAATTGCAGCAATTCGCAAAAAGTGGCGTGAATTGGCCTATGTCAGAGGAAGATGTACAAAAAAATAATGAGCTACTAGCAACATATGATGTCAGTCTAACTCCTGAAAAATTTGCGGGACGCCCTGTATTCTTTTGGCATGGAGAATTAGATAAAACAGTACCATTCCAAGAAACGTATAAATTTTATGAAACATTACGGGGATACTATCAAGAAAACCCTGAAAATTTAAAGTTCATGGTAAACAAAAAGGCTGGACATGCTGTACCACGTGACGGTATGTTAGCGGCAACAGATTGGCTTGCAGACCATTTGGCATAATATGATGCATCTGCTATGATAAGGTTAACACTACGATGGAAGGAGAAATGGGAATGGATCAAGATATGAAAGATAGCATGTTCGGTGCATTAGAAAATGTAATTGACCCTGAGCTTGGGATTGATATCGTCAACTTAGGTTTAGTATATGATGTAGATTTAGATGATGAAGGTTTAGCAACGGTTACAATGACGCTAACATCGATGGGGTGTCCACTCGGCCCAGTAATTGTGGATCAAGTGAATACGGCATTAAGTGAGCTTCCAGAAGTGAAAAGTACAAATGTAAACATTGTATGGAATCCACCTTGGTCAAAAGACAAAATGTCACGCTATGCGAAAATGGCATTGGGTGTACGCTAAAATCGTCTATTAAAAATCCCTGCTTATTGAAAATAGGCAGGGATTTAGCATGTAACGAATTAATCGATACGGCATATTTGTAATGGACAATTTTCGCAGGCAATCTCATTTTTAAAAAATTGTAAATCATGAATAGTTATAAAGCCTTTGTCAAAAGTCAAAACGTCATGTTTTTTTAAATCATTCAACATGCGATTAATCATTTCACGACTTGTCGCACACAAATTCGCAATTTCAGTATTTGTTAGTTGAAAATCAATAAAAATGGAGCCATCTTCTAAAGGTTTACCATAAGTATTGGATAGACGAATGAGCGTTGAAAACAAAGCACCTTTTTTTCCATTTAACACTAAATCACGCAAACGACTTTGGTGCTTTAAGTTTTCTGTTTGTAGCCACTTCATATATTCCACCATGATCGTGGGCTGCTCTTCCAGTAAATGCTCTAATGATTTGCGGCTTAAAACATACAGCGTAGAAGACTCTAAAACTTTTGCAGTCATGGAGTTATAGACAAGATTACAAAATAACGAACCCTCTCCAATTATACTGTCAGGTCCACAGATACGAATCGTCAACTCCTTGCCAGTTTCGGTTTCTTGGCTAATCGAAATAACACCTGACTTGATATAGTATATTTCTTTTGCTCGTTCACCCTCTAGAAAAATTTTACTCCCTTTATTTACTTTGATAAAAACACCGTGCTTTTGAAAAAGATCCATAATTTTTTCAAACATATTATCCATTAAAACCATATCTCCAACACATCGCTTTCTTTTTGTAATAAATGGCTATTATTACAAAAGGATAGTGGATTTTTCGATACTAAAACATAGAAACATACTGCTATTATAACGTAAATTTCCATTATTAAGTGTAAAAATTTAATGCTATTTCTTTGCGAAGAGTTGTCGATTGATGTAAAATAAAGTTAGTCAAAAAAGGTCAAACTTTTAAAGAGAACCAGAATGGGTATAAAAATTATGCGAAACATTAAAGTAAAGGAGTGCTAGCTATGCAATTTCAACAAACAGATAATCAAAAGCCCTTAGAGCAATTTGGACGTAATTTAATTGAAGAAGTTAAAAATGGCAAAATGGATCCCGTGATTGGTCGTGATGAGGAAATTCGAAATGTCATTCGTATTTTAACGCGTAAAACAAAAAATAATCCTGTTTTAATTGGTGAGCCAGGGGTTGGTAAAACAGCTATTGTAGAAGGCTTAGCACAACGTATTGTAAAAGGTGATGTACCAGAGGGCTTGAAAGAATGTGTGTTATACGAGCTGGATATGAGTGCCTTAATAGCAGGTGCAAGCTACCGAGGTCAATTCGAAGAACGTTTAAAAGGTGTGTTAAAAGAGGTTAAAGATTCGGAAGGGCAGATCATTCTATTTATTGATGAAATTCATACAATTGTAGGCGCTGGAAAAACTGATGGTGCCATGGATGCGGGAAATATGCTAAAGCCTATGCTAGCCCGCGGTGAATTACACTGTATCGGTGCAACTACATTAGATGAATATCGTATGTATATTGAAAAAGATCCTGCATTAGAACGCCGATTCCAGCAAGTACTTGTACGAGAACCTTCAATAGAGGATACCGTGTCCATTTTACGTGGCTTAAAGGAACGCTTTGAATTACATCATGCAGTACGTATTCATGATCGTGCGATTGTTGCTGCAGCAGAACTCTCCAATCGTTATATTACAGAGCGATTTTTACCCGATAAGGCAATTGATTTAATTGATGAGGCTTGCGCAATGATTCGTACTGAAATCGATTCAATGCCACAGGAATTAGATGCTGTGACACGTCGTATTATGCAGCTAGAAATTGAAGAACAAGCATTACGGAAAGAAAAGGACGAAGCAAGTAAAAAACGTCTTGAGCAATTACGAGAAGAATTGGCAAAGTTAAAAGAATCCTCTGAGGGTATGCGACAACAATGGGAAGCAGAAAAAGAAAAGCTACACGGTATTCAGAAAAAACGGGAAACATTAGATAAATACCGTCGTGATCTAGATGAAGCGGAAAGTAAATATGATTTAAATAAAGCTGCTGAATTACGTCATGGTAAAATTCCAACACTTGAAAAAGACATTCAGGCGCTTGAAAAGGATTTAGAAAGCGGTGCAGAGTCTCGTATTTTACGGGAAGAGGTGACAGCTGAGGAAATCGCTGCAATTGTTTCTCGTTGGACAGGTATTCCTGTTACAAAACTAGTGGAGGGCGAGCGTGAAAAACTATTACGTTTAAATGAAACATTACATGAACGTGTGGTTGGTCAAGATACAGCTGTTCAATTAGTAACTGAAGCAGTATGGCGTGCACGTGCAGGCATAAAAGATCCACATCGTCCAATTGGTAGCTTTTTATTCTTGGGTCCAACAGGGGTTGGTAAAACAGAACTTGCTAAGGCACTGGCTGCTCAATTATTTGATTCAGAGGATCATTTTATTCGGATTGATATGAGCGAATATATGGAGAAACATAGCGTGTCCCGTTTAGTTGGAGCCCCTCCAGGTTACATCGGTTATGAAGAAGGCGGCCAATTAACAGAGGCTGTACGCCGTAACCCTTATTCTGTAGTCCTATTAGATGAGATTGAAAAAGCTCACCCAGATGTGGCCAATATTTTATTGCAGATTTTAGATGATGGCCGTATCACAGATAGTCAAGGACGTATGGTCAATTTTACAAATACAGTAGTGATTTTAACATCGAATATCGGCTCTAGTTATTTAATGGAAGCAAAAGAAGACGATGCAGCCGTTGAAGACTTAGTCATGACTGCACTAAGACAACATTTTAAACCAGAGTTATTAAATCGCATGGATGATATTATCTTTTTCCATGCATTATCGAATAAACATTTTACAGCAATTGCTTGGAAATATGTTGAGCAGTTAATCAAACGTGTGGCGGAGCAAGAAATTACATTAGCTATCGACCAAGAAGTTATTGATTGGGTTGTACGACAAGGTGCAGACGCTCAATTTGGGGCAAGACCATTAAAACGCTTCGTGCAACGTCATATCGAAACAGCTGTGGCTAGAGAACTCTTAAAAGGCGAGGTATTGCCAGGAGAAACACTGCATGTAAAAATGCGTGATGGCCAATGTATTGTGGAAAAATAACAGAAAAAACCTGTTTCGCATAAAGCGGAACAGGTTTTTTCAAGCTGAATTAATGATGGTCTGCAGCTTCTGGTGTAGGATCGTTTGGAATGATTGCCCCAATAATAAAAATTAAGATGGAGAATACAACTGAAACGATTGCCCCAGTTTTAAAATCGAATGGCGCACCAAGTACAGAGCTGACTACGTAGTTTAACATAGAAACTAGTAGGAATGACCATATGAA
The DNA here is from genome assembly GCF_001308875.1 of Lysinibacillus sp. ZYM-1. Lineage (GTDB taxonomy): Bacteria > Bacillota > Bacilli > Bacillales_A > Planococcaceae > Lysinibacillus. Next base: position 84,435 of record NZ_KQ465120.1, read on the forward strand.
CGTTACGATATATTGCATTAATTTCACCTCAACCGAACTTTTTTCATCATAAGGTTTTACTCATATTCATTATCATATCATAACATAAACCGAAAAAAAATGAATCTTTTATGTGAAACATGGCGAATTTGTCACAACAAATACAAGGATTTGTATATTATGTTCTTGGTGTTTTTGCGAGGCGTTCTTGGATAAAGATAGTTTAGATTATAAAAGGGGTATTCACTTAAAAACCGAAAAAAGTAGAACAAACATCTAGAAGATAATACGTCCTTTTTAATTAAAAAGAAAAACCCTCAAAAAACACACGATATAACAAAGAAATGCCCCGCTAAAAAACACAATAATTTTAAATCATCTTGCGTCATTCCTTTACTATGCGTTATAATTATGACCAGTTACTAATAATTGATAGTAAGAAAGCTGAGGGGTTGCTATATGAACGCTGGTATTATAGGAATAGGCAAATACGTTCCTGAAAAAGTCGTGACAAATTTTGATTTAGAAAAAATAATGGATACTTCGGATGAGTGGATTCGTACGCGAACAGGCATTGAAGAACGTCATTTTGCGGCAGATGACCAGGAAACTTCAGATTTAGCAGTAGCTGCTGCTAAAGAAGCTATGGCAAAAGCGGGTATTACGCCTGAGGAAATTGGGTTAATACTTGTAGCAACTGTAACACAGGATCAAACTTTCCCAAGTGTAGCATGTATGGTTCAGGAACAACTCGGAGCAGTAAATGCTGCGGCGATGGATCAAGCAGCAGCATGTGCAGGATTTATATATAGTTTAGTGACAGCCAAACATTTTGTAGAGGCAAACGCTTATAAATATGTCTTAGTAGTAGGTGTTGAAAAGCTGTCAAAAGTCATTGATTGGAAAGATCGTAATACAGCTGTATTATTCGGTGATGGTGCGAGCGCGGCAATTGTTGGGCCAGTATCTGAGGGCAGAGGTATTTTATCATTTGAGCTTGGTGCAGATGGCACGGGCGGTAAAAATCTTTATTTAACAAAGCAAGACACGATTGCCATGAATGGTCGTGAAGTGTTTAAGTTTGCTGTACGTCAAATGGGTGAATCGGCTGTAAACGTGTTAGATAAAGCGGGATTAACAAAAGAAGACGTAGATTTTTTAGTGCCGCATCAGGCCAATATACGTATTATGGAATCTGCTCGTGAGCGATTAGAGCTACCACCAGAAAAAATGTCAAAATCGATTCATAAATATGGGAATACCTCTGCAGCATCTATTGGTATTTCCTTGGTAGATGAGCTTGAAGCAGGTAAGATTAAAGAGGATGATTTATTAGTCCTTGTAGGTTTTGGTGGCGGCTTAACATGGGGTGCCGTAGCCATGAGATGGGGAAAATAAGTAGGAAAAATGCTTGAGGGGAGTAAGACAATGAGTAAAAGACGAGTAGTAATTACAGGAATTGGCGCAGTTACACCACTAGGAAATAGCATCGAAGAAACATGGACTAACATTAAAGCTGGTAAATCTGGTGTTGGTGAGCTAACACGTTTAAATAAAGATCTTTTTGCAGCGAAAATTGCAGCAGAAGTAAAAGATTTTGATATTGAAAAGTATATTGATCGTAAAGAAGCTCGAAAGATGGATCGTTTTACACACTATGCGTTAGCCGCTTCAATCATGGCTATGGAAGATGCTCAACTAACAATTGATGAGGAGCTAGCTCCACGTGCTGGTGTTTGGATTGGTTCTGGTATTGGTGGAATGGAAACTTACGAGCAACAGTTTTTAACATTCCAAGAGCGTGGCGCAAGACGTGTTAGTCCGTTCTTTATTCCAATGATGATTCCGGATATGGCTTCGGGTCAAGTGTCGATTCATTTTGGTGCAAAGGGTATCAACTCTTGCTCTGTAACGGCATGTGCTTCTGGAACAAACTCAATTGGAGATGCTTTTAAAGTAATTGAACGAGGGGATGCAGATGTAATGATTTCAGGTGGTGCTGAATCCCCAATCGTAACGATGGCTGTGGCAGGCTTCTGTGCCAATACTGCATTATCATTGAGTCAAGATCCACAAACGGCATGCCGTCCTTTTGATAAAAACCGTGATGGATTTATTATTGGAGAAGGCGCTGGTATTGTAATCTTAGAAGAATACGAACATGCAAAAGCTCGTGGTGCTAAAATCTATGCTGAAGTTTTAGGTTATGGTGCAACAGGAGATGCTCATCATATTACTGCTCCGGCTCCAGAGGGTGAAGGTGCAGCACGTGCAATGATGCAAGCATTGACAGATGGTGGTGTAGACCCATCACAAGTTGATTATATCAATGCACATGGTACTAGTACGCCATATAATGACTTATTTGAAACACAAGCTGTTAAAACAGCTTTCGGTGACCATGCTTATAAGCTTGCTATGAGCTCTACAAAGTCTATGACTGGACACTTATTAGGGGCAGCAGGTGGCGTTGAAGCTATTTTTACTGCTCTTGCACTTAAAGAAGGTATTTTACCACCAACAATTAATTTAACAGATCCAGATCCTGAATGTGATTTAGATTACGTTCCTAATGAAGCGAGAGAAACAAATATTCAATATGCAATGAGTAATTCTCTTGGTTTTGGTGGTCACAATGCAAGTCTTCTATTTAAAAAATATGAAATGTAAATAGAACATCTAAACTCAAAAAACGTCAGCCAAATTTAAATGGCTGACGTCTTTTTTTATAGTTTTGTGAATAAATGTTAAGTAAGAAGAAATAGAAAGGATGCCGTTACTTTGTTCCGTCTCTTTTTATTTTTAGTAAGCTATGGCTTAATGATCCTCTCTGTCGGGAATCTCATATTGTATTTAAATTACCGTACGCTAGGATATTCCTGGAAAGTCGTTTTCAAATTCATTTTTCAAACAACGGAATTTTATATGGCGATTGGAGCCTGTATCATAATATGTGCTGTTGTTCTTGATTTAGGCTTTGATCGAACAACAGATTAGCTATAAATGATTAGCGACGTACACGACCAAGACCCATGGCTTCTTCCATACGTTTTAACGTTGCACTAGCAATTGCATTTGCTTTTTCAGCACCTTCATCAAGGATGACGTCTAATTCAGAGGATTCTACTAAATGATAGAATTTTTCTTGAATTGGCGTCAGATGATCGATCACTGCTGTAGCTACACCTTGTTTGAAACCGCCATAACCTACGCCCTCATATTTCTTAACTAGATCATCAATAGATACACCAGAAATAGCCGATTCAATTGTCAATAAATTTGAAACACCGGGTTTATTTTCAACATCAAATGCTACGACACCATCAGAATCCGTAACAGCAGATTTTATTTTTTTCTCAATTTCTTTCGCCGTATCTAGTAACCTGATTGTCGCTTTTGTATTTGGGTCAGATTTACTCATTTTTTTCGTTGGCTCTTGTAGGGATTTTATACGAGCGCCTGCTTTCGGTAATTGAATTTCCGGAATTGTTAAAACGTCACCATAACGTTTGTTAAAGCGTTCTGCGAGGTCACGTGTTAATTCGATATGTTGTTTCTGATCATCACCGACAGGGACGATATTTGTGTTGTAAAGTAGAATGTCTGCAGCCATCAACGGTGGGTATGTTAAAAGGGCAGCAGAGACGCTTTCCTTACCGTGTGATTTATCTTTAAATTGTGTCATACGTTCAAGTTCTCCGATAGATGCAACACATTGTAACATCCATCCTGCCTGAGCATGCGCTGGCACCTCAGATTGAATAAATAACGTAGATTTTTTAGGATCAATGCCAGTAGCGATATAAGTAGCAGCTAGCTTACGAATACTTTCACGTAATTCTTTTGGATCTTGAGCAACAGTAATGGCATGTTGATCGACGATGCAATAAATAGCATTCCCTTCATCTTGTAGTGCAGGAAATTGCTTGAAGGCTCCTAAATAGTTCCCTAAGGTTACAATGCCTGTGGGTTGTACACCAGAAAAAATAGTTGTCATGAAAATTTCCCCCTTAAATTCAAATAAAAAACATCATGCGTCCTCATTAGATTTTTTCTAATGAAGGGACGAATGATGTTTGAATCCGCGGTACCACCCAGCTTGCCTTAACGGCCACTCTGCTTCGTAACGTGAAGGGACGAGCTTTGCTAATAGCTTCAAGTGCTTGAAACGTTCACAAAGCTAACTCGGAAGTCCATTCCATATGTCCCACGATCTGTTTGCAGCGACCACAGACTCTCTAAACGTGTACTTACATATGTACTACTCTTCGTCAGCGTTTTTCTCAATTTATGTTCAAATTGATTTTATTGCATTGAATTATATTATAAAGATTTCATTGTGTAAAGTCAGACTTTTGACGGTGTTTTTTTTTTAGAAAAAATTATATGCTTTTTTTGTTGTGTAATTTTGTTATAAAATAAAACTTTTTTATTAAAATTATCTTAAGGTGTACACGTCGAATTGACAATTTTCTCGTTTATTTTGGATAAATGAGAACAACTAAGAGACGTGAAAAGATGTTTAAAATACACTTAATGTGGGAATAGTAGTAGTAGCTCATAAGGTTGTGAAAAAGTATGGACATTAAAACCTGTATAAAAAGACAGAAAATTTAGTGAGGGGTTCATTCTTTTTTTTATTGGAACTATATTCAAAAACAGCTGAGTGCTGTATAATGGTACTGTGTATTTTACATTACATTAATTCTAATTTAACACACTGGTTTATAGATATGATTACAAAATGAAAGGATGTGTCAGGACGAATGATCGTAACTCTATTTACATCACCAAGTTGTACCTCATGCCGTAAAGCAAAAGCATGGTTAGAGGAGCACGAAATCCCATATACAGAACGTAATATATTTTCTGAACCACTAAGTATTAGTGAAATAAAAAAAATTCTACGTATGACTGAAGACGGTACAGATGAAATCATTTCTACCCGATCAAAAATATTCCAAAAACTCAATGTGGATGTGGAAAGTTTACCATTACAACGGTTATATGAATTAATACAGGAATATCCTGGATTATTACGTCGACCAATCATTCTTGATGAAAAACGTCTACAAGTTGGCTATAACGAAGATGAAATTCGTCGTTTCTTACCTCGAAAAGTTCGAGCTTACCAGCTACAAGAAGCACAACGAATGGTGAATTAATCCTATCTATTCTGAATAAAATAAGTAGTAGATGTTACAGATGTGATATGCATATTGTGACATCTATTTTTTTATGTTTTACTTATGTAAAACCTTCTATATAAAGTATAATAATTAATAGGGGAAAGTCATATATTTCCGTTAAAGTATGTTAAACTTGATTTAAGTTAAATAGTTTACTACAATTTCAATAATTCAAATAACTTCTGTGAAACGGTGTATATCCTTTTCATTTTATGACAGAACAGCATACAATAGAGTTAGAGACAACTGTGAATAAAAAATTTGGTGACGTTTGCAGTTGCTCTTGTGGTTTTACTGGTGTGGTCAAAGGTTGAAAAACAAATGCAGTATGAAGATTAAAAACAAAGAATAAAAGCATACTAATGAAACAAAACTGTTTTTCGACATATGACAGTGAAGGGAGATGAGGTCTAGTGGACATCGAACGTGTAAATGAAAATACGCTCAAGCTCTTTATTACGTACAATGATATAGAGGATCGCGGCTATAGTCGTGAAGAAATCTGGTACAATCGAGCGAAGGGCGAACAGCTTTTTTGGGATATGATTGATGAAGTAAATACGGAGGATTATTTTGATGTAGAAGGTCCGATTTGGATTCATATCAATGCATCTGAAGTTGGCTTAGAAATCATTGTCACACGTGCACATATTTTAAAAGACGGTGAAACATTAGATGGTCATTCGAATTATGATGAACACAAAGATATGTTTGCACCATTCGATGAAGTTGGGGAAGATCTTCTTAGCCAACTAACTCAATTTGGTGACATGGATGAATCAGAATTATTTATGGATACAGACATTTATGTATATAAATTTAAAGATATTGATGAGTTAATCCCTGTCGCAAAACGAATGACAGACGAATTAGTGGATTCCTCATTATTTAAATATGAAAGCTGGTACTATTTGGTGGTTGATTTTGGGAACGCAGATGAGGATTTAAACCGTCACGATCGGAATGCGGTCATCAAAGAATTTTTAACACCATCTAATTTTACGATTCATCGTTTAGAGGAGTACGGTGAAAAAATTATGGAATTTAATTGCTTTGAGACAGTTCGTAAATATTTTGCGTAAGCATTGATGACCTGATTTTTTAGACTGTAGTGAAACTCGGTAAAGTTATCGAGATTCACTATGGTCTTTTTTTAATGGGGGTATTTCTTAAATTTCAAGAAAAAAACTGCTTTTAATTTGTGAGAGAAAACAATTTTTACTATAGTGGGCTATAAAGGAGTTGATGATATGCTAATTGCCTATAATAATCTACAGCAGCTTTTTCACCCATATCAATATACGAGAAAAGCATTGCAGAAATATAGGCGCACAATGAAGTTTTTTTGTCCTCAATGTCTAGAACCGGTTCAATTAAAAATAGGTTCCTATAATATCCCTCATTTTGCACATCTCACACAAAATCAATGTTCGCAGTTATTTGCGGAAGGGGAATCTAAACTCCATTTACAAGGAAAAATTCAATTGTTCGAATGGCTAAAAAAGCTTGGGCATAAAGTGGCGTTGGAGCCATTTTTAAAAGAGCTTTCTCAACGTCCAGATTTGCTTGTTACAATAGCAAATAACAACTTCGCGTTGGAATTTCAATGTAGCTCAATCGCACATAATAAATGGCATCAACGGACAATAGGTTATGAAAAAAATAACATACAAGCAATTTGGCTCTTTCAGACTCCTCAAAATAAAGATGCAATCAACGGTATTAGAAAAATAAGAATTCCTCCATTACAACAACATGCATTTATGACAACTACAACAGGCCTTCCTTATTTAATGACCTATAACTCCAAAACAGCAGATTTTATTTATTGGACGAATCTCCTCCATGTTCATGGGCATACTTTTATAGGTAAAGTACAGAAAATCTCAATGGATAAGCAGCGCTTTCCTTTTTACCTACCAAATAGCATTACCCAAGAAGAATTTCGGCAGTATTGGCAGCTATATAAACGGGCATGCCAGCATTATGTATATAGACGCCTCCTACATAGTAAGAAGGGTGTGCAAGATTCATTTTTAAGAAGTTGTTATGAGATGAACCTTTCCATTACTACAATGCCCTCCTATATCGGTATTCCAGTAAAAGAGGGGGCTGCGATCACTTTGTTCGCTAGTGAATGGCAAACGCTGCTGTTGCATTTTAGTAAACGCTTAGACTTAGAACCATATGAATTAGGAAAAAATCATATTCAAGATTTTTTATGGCAGTACCAATTAGAAGATACTGGACAAGCAGTAAAGGCTATTCAACAATATGGTCAATTACTAAAGGACATTGAGCAAAATCCGGGCTTGCTGGATATTTGTGAGCAAGTGTATGCACATTTATTTGCAATTGCCACAATATACTGAGAAAATATGAGAGTAAAAGGAAAAAAGCACATATAAAGGGGGCTGGCACACATGGCTAGTAACAGTAATCAAGTTTTGGTAAGAAATGAAGTACCAGAAGAATTAACATGGCGATTAGAGGACATCTTTGCAACTGATACACTTTGGGAAGAGGAATTTAAGGAAGTTGCAGAGCTTGCCAAAAAAGCATCTAGCTATGCAGGTACTTTAAAAAACGGGGCACAAGCTTTGTTAGCGGCTTTACAGTATCATGATCATATTTATGAACGTGCAATGAAGCTCTACACATATGCCCATATGCGTTATGATCAAGATACAACAAATAGCTTTTATCAAGATATGAATAGTCGTATCCAAACATTGGCGACTAGTATCTCTGCTGGTCTATCATTTTTAACACCTGAAATTTTGGCGTTAAATGAAGAAACAATTGAAAGTTATTTAGCTGAAAATCACGACCTAAAATTATACAAGCAATCATTAAAAGAAATTACAATGGCGCGTCCGCATATATTACCAGCAGAACAGGAAGCATTGTTGGCCCAAATGTCTGAAGTAACTGGCACAGCTTCTAATACATTCAGCATGTTAAATAATGCGGATATGGAATTCCCTTATGTGAAAAATGAAGAGGGAGAAGAAGTACAACTAACGCATGGTAACTATATTAAGTTTTTAGAGAGCAAAGAACGCTCAGTTCGTGAAGGTGCATTTAAAGCCATGTACGAAACATATGGCAAGTTTAAAAATACATTCTCGGCTACGCTAACAGGGAATGTCAAGAAACATAATGTGAGTGCCCGTATTCGCCATTATGGTTCTGCGCGCGAAGCAGCAATGTCTAATAATTTCATCCCTGAAAATGTTTACGATCAATTAGTAGAAACCATTCATAAACATTTACCTGCTATGCAACGTTATATTTCGCTACGTAAGAAGCTTTTAGGCGTGGATGAATTGCATATGTGGGATTTATTTGCACCACTTGTAAAAGAAGTGGAAATGAAGGTTACTTATGACGAAGCTAAAGATATTTTAGTAAAAGCATTAGCGCCATTAGGAGAGGAATATCAAAACATCGTACAAAACGGGCTAGATAACCGTTGGGTAGATGTATTAGAAAATAAAGGTAAACGAAGTGGAGCCTACTCATCAGGCGCATATGGAACGAATCCTTATATCTTAATGAATTGGCAAGATAATGTGAATAATCTCTTTACATTGGCACATGAATTTGGTCATAGTGTTCATAGTTATTATTCGCGAAACAATCAGCCATTTGTATATGGAGATTATTCTATTTTTGTGGCCGAGGTTGCTTCCACATGTAATGAAGAACTATTAAATGACTATTTACTCAAAACAATTGATGACCCTCAACAAAAAATCTATTTATTAAATCATTGGTTAGATGGCTTCAGAAGTACAGTTTTCAGACAAACAATGTTTGCTGAATTCGAACATCTAATTCACCAAATGGATAAAAATGGAGAATCTTTAACGGCAGATCGCTTAACTGAAGTATATTATGAACTTAATAAAAAATACTTCGGTGATGATATGGTTGTGGATGAGGAAATTGGTTTAGAGTGGGCACGTATTCCGCACTTCTATTATAATTATTATGTTTATCAATATGCGACTGGTAAATCAGCAGCTACAGCATTGAGCAAACAAATTCTAGAGGAGGGTGCACCGGCTGTAGAACGTTATATTAATAACTTCTTAAAAGCAGGATGCTCTGACTTCCCTATTGAAGTATTAAAGGCAGCTGGTGTTGATATGAACGTTGCAAAGCCAATCGAGGATGCTTGTAAAGTTTTTGAAGAGCGTTTAAATGAATTAGAAAAATTATTGTTGAATAACTAATTAATTGGGCTGTAGGAATGTTCCTATAGCTCTATTTTTTTTATTGTCAGTGTAATTTGAAAGGAAAGAATAATGATTTTTTTTGATTTCTAAATAGTTTAAAAGTGTGCATCTTGGAAAAATACTGTTTGAAATCGCTTTCTATTTGACAAATTTGTGAATCTAGTATTGGATTCATTGCTAAATATATTATTCCATGATAGAGTAATTCTTGTGAAATAAATCACAAAACAAACATACACCCCTTTGTTTGAACGTGAACATTTCTCCCATCCCCTTTGTGAAAAAGAAGCGTCTCTATCGGTCGAGGATAGAGGCGTTTCTTTGTTTTGTAAACAATAAAATAAGGACTCAACTAATGATTAGTTAAGTCCCTAAAGTTTATTATTTAAGACGCCATAAAGTAGCGTGAGTTGTCTGGATTCGTTCGATCTTTTGTTGCAGCATACGCTTCTTTAGTTCACGCTCAGCTGCTTGTTCTGTTAATGAATAGATAAATGCTATTTCATTTGTAGAAAGTGTATGGAATTTAGAAAATAAGTCCTCTATTGATGGTAACGGCTGACGCACAAGCTGTTCGTTCAGCATCTCTTGTAAAATATGTTCATAAACTTCATAGGCATAGCTACCACTAACCTTTAGTCCCTCATCTTCAATACATTCATTGAAAAACACAATGCTGGGTACTTCGTCAACTTCCATTTCAAGTTTGATGTATAAATCGCATTGGAAAGCGCGGGCAGCTTCCTTTGAACCAAAGTCAACAGTAAATTCATTCATATCTAGTTGAATGTCCTCTGCGATCTTCAAAAGTGTAGCATAGGAGTTTACATCTTGATGGTTTAGTAATACATATTCTTGTAATTTCGATAAATAGCGTGCGCCTGCACGTTTTCCCTGTAATTCAGCCGCTTTAATAGCGATAGATGGTAATACAGGATGATTAATATCTAGCTCTATGCCTGATATACAACCCTTTACACGCTTACTTAAGCAGTTTAAAGAAGTAAGCTCAGTGCTTAAAACAAAGCGCCAAGTGAAGTAATGGTTGTATTCAAGCTGTAATTTACGAAGCACAGCTTGCATACTAAAAGCTTCTGGACAAAGTGGATCTACGAAAATATACAATTCAATAGGCTTATTTGCAGTAGAAATCGTTGGCGTTGGTTCTTGTAGCATTTGAATATTATTCACGTAACAATTCCCCCTCATCGTCATTAGGCGTATTAACCATGTGATGAGCTGTTAATACTAAACGTTGATAATAAGTTTCACGGAACTTCCCTTCCAAACCTACTTCATCCATAGCTTCTGACATACATTCCAGCCAAGCCTGTGCGCGGTCTGGTGTAATCGGAAAATTCATATGACGTGCACGCATCATTGGATGTCCATGTTCCTCAGTAAAGAGATTTGGTCCACCTAAATACTGTGTTTGAAATTGAATTTGCTTACGGGCTGTCTCTGTCAAATCCTTTGGAAAGATTGGAATAAGATCAGGATGCTGAGCAACTCTTTTATAGAACGCATGAATAAGCTCTTCCAGTTTTTCAGCTCCCAGCTCCTCATAAGGAACAGTGTATTTTCGACTCATAAGTTATATGCTCCTTTAATTCTTTATATCGTAAAGTTCCATTTGTATACTCCGTCATCATCAAAATGTGAATTTCTTGTGACTACCTTCATTCTATCAACGTCTTTTCGTTTTCACAAACAAAGAGCTCTTTCGAATTGTTGTTCGCTATAAAAGCACAAATTTCACCACAATGGGTGAAATTTGTTGGAATAGAGATAGATAACAGGAATAATGCGATTACACTGTGAAGTAATTCATCACTTTTTTGACATAATTCTGTGTCTCTTTAAAAGGAGGGATGCCTCCATATTTTGTGACACGAGAAGCGCCAGCATTGTAGGCAGCTAATGCTAGTGTAGGATCATTATTAAATTTATCTAGCATTTGACGCAAATATTTTGCACCTGCCATTATATTTTGCTCTGGGTCAAAGGCATTTGTAACCCCTAGATATTGTGCTGTTTGAGGCATTAATTGCATTAATCCTTGCGCCCCTGCATGACTAACTACGGATGGATTAAAATTAGATTCTTGCTTTATCACTGCAGCAATAAGCTTCGCAGGCACACCGTAAGTAGCTGAGGCCTTTTCGATAATAGCAGTATATTGATCTGCCCCTGCCAATGAATTTGCATAGGCAGTTGAGCCAATAACATCATCCGAAACATAGGAATCGAGTTTAGTAGTCCCATAAGAGTTTGCCAATGCCTTTTTAACGGATTCAGGGATGAACACAGCATTAGAACCTTTGTATAGCAGTGACTCAAGTGAACTTTCTGATGTATGAGTCAGCTGATTGAAGTAATCAGCATTTTCTGTGCCAACACCTAGTAAGCTAGATAATTTGGCATTACTAGCAGTCGAAGCTTCACCTAATAATTCATTAATCATGTCAGAAAAAATAGATTGATTGTCTGTCAAAGGGTTTGTTGATGAACTTTCTGCAGATCCAAGTGTCTGTAATGCTTGAATTTCCAGTAAAGATTTTAGTGATTGAATATCCAAGAAGTTAGTCACCTTCCTTTATACTATTATGGATTTTGCCTTTGTAAAGCCTTCATAAAGCGAGCGATTTTCTTATCAGTTGCTTTTTTTGTAATACCATATTGTTGTAAAAAATCGTCGAAGATTGCATTTCCTTTTATGGCATCTTTTGCTTCATATTCTACCTCATAATCGTCGCACTGCAAATAGTAAGAATGATCAAAAACGAGAAGCCCCTCTTTATAAGGAATTTCGACACGATCTGTAGTGAGGGAGCCGAACACCTGCAATTGTTCTAAAAGAATGTTGTGAATGGCAAGTTTTTTCGCGACCTCTTGAGCATAAAAACCTTCGCCTTCCAGCATTTTCTGAGCTTGTGCCGCTGTTAATTCATCCGTAGTTTCAAGATAAGCATGCTCGGCATTTTTTTCCTTGAGTGTACATTCATAATAATCTCCAATTTGTCTAATACGCAGCCCACTTTGTAGGTTTCGAATAGCCTGCGTTGGTGTGTCGAAATAATGATTTGTTTGACGATGAATAGCATTTTTACTAATGTGAAAATCTTGTAATAGTTGCTCGTATTGTTGTTTAGTTAAGAGATTTTTAAACTCGATTTCAATTTCTTGTGTCATTTATATTCACCTATTTATTTTTTATTTTTCATTCGCTGTTTCGCTTGATTTAACATTTACACACTGCAACTATTTACCCTGTGTGCTAAAATAAGAGGAAGAGTACAACGAAAAGGGGAACCGCACGTGCGTAAAATTTATACAATAGAAACATCGAATTTTGAACAAGATCAACTTCATTTTAGTTTAAACGACAATGAAGGAAATTTACAGTTAAAACCTGCTGGACAACTTATTGCAGATTCAGATGATTTTGCATTTATTTATTTACTGGATGCAGGTGAAGACTATCATTACTTGCGTTTTCCACCGAGTAGTTGGGAGAATCTTGTACATATTTTACAAAAAAAGAAAGATCCAATACTACGAATAAGTGAAGAAGCAATAGAGCTTACAAATTTCTACGATGAATTGGAAATGCTCGTGTATAATATTGAAGGAAATTTCAATTACGGGGCAGAATTTGTCCAAACAGTGGAACAACACTTCAAGGCATTTCTCGCTGAATAGAAAGACAAAACGAACAGACGGTGTTCGATACCGAATGTCGGGAGGTTTTTGCGATGGGACAATGGGAAATATTTTTAAGTCCTTATAAACAAGCAGTAGATGAACTAAAAGTAAAATTAAAGGGCATGCGTTCGCAATTTGGTATTGTTAATGCCAATTCACCTATCGAATTTGTAACAGGGCGTGTAAAGCCTTTAGCAAGTATATATGATAAAACATTGGAAAAAGGGTTAGCATTCGAGCCATCTAAACAACTTGGTGATGAACTCGGAGATATTGCTGGTCTCCGGATTATGTGTCAATTTGTTGATGATATTGCTACAGTAACGGAGCTTATACGTCAACGAAAAGATATGCGTGTAGTGGAAGAACGCGATTATATTACACATAATAAGCCAAGTGGTTATCGCTCCTACCATATGATCGTCGAATACCCTGTTGAAACGATTCAGGGGAAAAAGGTAGTGTTAGCCGAAATCCAAATACGAACACTCGCTATGAATTTTTGGGCATCTATTGAGCATTCTTTAAATTATAAATATAAGGGCATGTTCCCAGAGGAAATTAAAAATCGCTTGCAAAGTGCAGCTGAGGCAGCATTTCGCTTGGATGAGGAAATGTCATCTATTCGTAGTGAAATTCAAGAAGCACAGGCATATTTCAGCGAATACAAGGAAGCATCGAATCCAAATTTACTATCGGAGAAGGAGCGTGACTCATAATGAAATTTGCGATTCAATCACGTCGAGATGCACAATCCAATGAGCTAATGGAGCTGGCTAAAACATACTTACAGGATTTTGGCTTAACTTATGATGAAGAAGCACCAGAAATCGTGGTCTCTATTGGAGGAGACGGCACACTTTTACATGCCTTTCATCGATATTCTCATTTATTAGATCAAGTTGCATTTGTTGGCATCCATACAGGACATCTAGGGTTTTATGCAGACTGGAAACCATCAGAGTTAGAAAAGTTAGTTTTGTCCATTGCTAAAAAGGATTTTAATGTGGTGGAATATCCATTGTTAGAAGTGAAAGTAGAGCATCATAATGCAGAATCGAATACGTATCTAGCTTTAAACGAGGCAACAATTAAATCGCCAGATGTAACACTTGTTATGGATGTTGAGCTAAATGGTAATCAATTTGAACGCTTCAGAGGAGACGGTCTTTGCGTGTCAACTCCCTCTGGTAGTACAGCCTATAATAAAGCACTTGGAGGAGCAATCATCCATCCAACATTAGCTGCACTTCAAATTACTGAAATCGCATCGATTAATAATCGTGTGTTCAGGACAGTTGGTTCTCCATTAATTTTACCTGCCCACCATCATTGTGTGTTACGTCCAGTAAATGATCAAAACTTTAATATGACCGTTGACCATTTACAAATTACACAGGGTGATGTAAAGGCAATTGTATTTAATGTAGCAAATGAAAGAGTACGTTTCGCCCGTTTCCGCCCATTCCCATTTTGGGAACGTGTGCATGAATCATTTGTTGCAAATGAGTAAAATGGATACAAGATTTACACTACAATTTACAGCTGAGAAAGAGGGCCAATTATTACGAGAAGCCCTACAAGAATGGCGTATTTCTAAGCGAGCATTAACAGCAATAAAGTTTGACGGAGGGTTATTAACAGTAAATGGTATCGAACGTAATGTGAGATACGCCCTTCAGGTTGGTGATTGTGTGGTAGTGACATTTCCTCCTGAAGAAAAGAGTGAAGGGCTTGCTAGGGAACATGGCAATTTGGCTATTGTATATGAAGATGATACAATCTTGGTGTTAAATAAACCAGCTCATCAAAGCACGATTCCCTCACGTGAACACCCAACCAACAGTATTGCCAATTTAGTTTGCGGCTATTTTCAGCAGCAAGGATTAGCATCCACTGCTCATATTATTACGAGGCTTGACCGAGATACTTCAGGCTTACTCTGTATTGCTAAGCATGCGCACATTCATCATTTAACAGGCTTGGCACAGCGTAATGGGGAAATTTCAAGGCAATATGAAGCGATTGTCCACGGACACGTTTACCAGGATATCCAATCTATCATGGCACCTATTGGACGTAAAGAAACGAGCATTATCGAGCGAGAAGTCCGTGAGGATGGACAATATGCGCATACAGATGTAACCGTGTTAAAACGTTTTTATTTTGAGGCTGAACCTATGACACATGTACAACTTCGATTGCATACAGGACGTACACATCAAATTCGTGTACATATGTCGTATATAGGTCATCCGCTTGTTGGTGATGACCTGTATGGAGGAAGTAGACTTCATATAAACCGACAGGCATTACATTGTGTGTCCTTAACAATGACACATCCCTTAACAAGTAAGCATTTGCAGTTCACAAGTATACTTAATGAAGATATGCAAAGTTTACTTAAAGGATCTTCCGCTTAAAATTATGATAAGGAGATGTTCGCACAACGGGCATCTCCTTATCATTTTTGATATTAAATAAAGAGTGAGAAGTTTTCTTTACACCTTGTTCACTTTACTATTACGAATGTAGGGTATAGTAAAAGAGAAATTGTCATGGTTTTAAGAAGAAAATTCCATTATATAGAAGGTAATACACTTCCTCATGAAAATATACAAAAAAGGGTTTGCAGAAAGAGTATAATACACTCTATTATATAGAAGGTAGATTTACGGGCATTGCCCATAACAATGATTGATAGCTCGGAAGGAGGGGACAAGCATGATAGAGGATAGAAATGAAAAGGATGATGTGCAATTTGACGAAGCACATTTACGAGAGATGCTCGAAGCACATAATATTGACGCATTCCGTGATGAGTTTTTAGAGCTTCATCCATATGATCAGGCAACGTTTTACGAAAAGGTGGAACCTGACATAAGGAAAATCATCTATTCGTTTTTGTCTCCAACAGAAATGGCTGATATTTTTGAGGCAATCGATATAGAAGATGATGAGTATAAAGCATACCTTGCAGAAATGGATCCTTCTTATGGGGCAGAAATGCTTTCTCATATGTATGCAGATGATGCTGCAGATGTTTTAAATGAACTGGATATGGAGCAACGAGAAAGCTATCTGGAAATGATGGATGAAGAAACGGCAGAAGAAATTAACGAGCTGCTAAGCTATGATGAATATACAGCTGGATCCATCATGACAACTGAATATGTGGCTATTCCGGAAAACTCTACAGTGCGTTCAGCAATGGCGATTTTACGTAAAGAAGCACCAGATGCAGAGACTATTTATTATATTTTCGTAGTGGATGAAGAGCACCACTTGACGGGTGTTATTTCATTGAGAGATTTAATTATAGCTGAAGAGGATACACTTATTCGTTCGATTATGAATGAACGTGTCGTCATGGTACATGTAGGGGATGACCAAGAAGAGGTCGCACATATTATGAAGGATTATAATTTCTTAGCGACACCTGTTATTGATGATAAAGGTGAATTACTTGGGATTATCACAGTCGATGATATTATTGACGTTATTGATGAAGAGGCATCTGAGGATTACTCTAAGTTAGCCGGTATTTCCGATATGGATAAATTTGATGTAACATCGTTCCAAGCTGCTAGAAAACGTTTGCCTTGGTTAGTGGTACTACTTTTTTTAGGCATGCTAACAGCAAATTTAATGGGGCAATTTGAGGATACTTTAGATAAGGTTGCTTTATTAGCAGTCTTTATTCCATTGATTTCAGGAACTTCAGGGAATAGTGGAACACAAGCTTTGGCCGTAGCAATTCGAGGTATCGCTACAGGGGACGTGGAAGAACATAGTAAATTCAAATTACTTCTACGAGAAGCGGGCACAGGCTTAATGTCAGGAATTGTTTGTGGTTTAATTGTCATTGGTATCGTATATTTTTGGAAACAAGAATTGGTTTTAGGCATGTTGGTAGGTGCAGCGCTTTGTGGTTCGATTTTGGTAGCGACATTGGCAGGTTCATTTATACCGTTGTTAATGCACCGACTAAAAATAGACCCAGCTGTGGCTTCAGGCCCGTTTATTACAACTTTAAATGATATTACAAGTATTTTAATTTACTTAGGTTTAGCATCTGTTTTCTTAAGTCAAATAGGCTAAGAACCAAATGGCCCTCTTTCGCATATTGTATGGAAAAAAGGGAAGTGAGTAAATGAGTAATGTGGATCAAGAGCCACGCTTGTTTATAAAATCACCATCGTATTTTTTAAATATTTCTAAGGTGTTACATGAACTTGATCTGGATGAAAGCACATCTGTATACGTAAAGGACAACACTTTCACAGAACAAATAGTTGAAGAGGAAGAAGAAATTGTAAAAGATGTGCAAATGGATCCGTATTTACTAAAACAACTTCAATTTTTAGAAAAACCATTTCGTCAGAGAGCCTATCAACCGCTTTTAGTTTGTTTAAAAGATGGTAGAAAATTAACTGGTTCTGCCTCAGACGTACAAAGTGATTCTTTAATGCTTACCTCACTAGAATTAAAGACACAGGAAATCATTTATTTTGAAGATATACAAACAGTACTTTGGCGTGGAAGACAATTGCCAACATTATAAAAAAAGTGTACAGCAGAGGATGCTGTACACTTTTTTTTATGTGTGTGTGTCAAAGGTGAAAGAAATTAGTCACAAATCCCTAAGTCAACATCAGCGATACATTGTACAGCGCAGAAGCAAGATAAATCTACAGTAATACAGCTATCTGTTGAGTTCCAATCATCCACTTTGCAGATTTTTTTCATATTTACGCAACAGCCGTCACGACTTAATAAATCTACTGTACTTTCACTAGAATCGAATGTACATAGAGGTTCTAAAACACGTAAAGTCGCACAACACTCATCAAACATATCTTCTACACGGAAGAATACGGATGTACAAATACAAGGATCTGCTGTTGGAGAATTAAAGAATGCTTTGAAAGGAGTACCATCTTTTGTAATTAACATGAATACACGTGTATCTGCTTGAGAGCGTGCAGGACTAACAATCCCGCCTAGTGGTTCTAAGAAACAGTTAGCTGTACATGGAGAACACTCATCTCGCACCGCTTGATTTTGAATATCTAAAATAGCGCGCACTACGTCACAAACGCAGCCTGCTGAATGGATTGGTCCAATAGGATTTGTTGGCTTACCACAACCCATATTGTCACCTCCTTTCCTTGTTACTACTTCTACAATATGTATTTTTGAAAACTGGACTCGGGCTTTCGTATATATGAATAGTTTTTTTATGTGTGGAGAAACTTTAAAGAAAAGGAGGGTAAAACTTGAGGCTACTTGGAATGACGTTACCTCTCTTAGTCGTTTTAATGCTGTTAAATGGTTGTGCTGAAAAAGAAAAATTTATCGTCTATGGTCCATCTCAAAATGGAAGTGAAGTCGAAGCTCTTATAAAAGAAGAGGACTATGTTGAACGTTCAACGGTTATCTATTATGACGATAGTATGCTTGTTGCAGTACAAATTAAACCATGGGAAAAGTGGAAAAAGGCTAAGTTAGAGAAAAAGTTGCAAAAGAAATTTGAAGAGAAATACCCAAATAAAGATGTGTTTGTCTCAGCTGATTATAAAATTTTTTATGAAGCCAATAAAATAAAAAAGGATCAGATTGAAGATAATAAATTGAACGATAAAATTACCGAACTTAAAGAGCTTGCCAAGGAGGAGACATAAATGGAAAAAGAGCAATATCAGCAGTTGGAGCAAAACGTTACACCAAAGCCACCTTATTTAAAGAATGTAGCAAAGGCGTTTTTTGTTGGCGGTCTTATTTGTGCAATTGGCCAAGCTGTGTCCCTTTTTTATATTATTTTTTTCAATTTTACAGAAGCGACAGCGGGGAATCCAACAGTAGCAACGATGGTGTTCTTTGCCATGCTGTTAACAGGCCTTGGCCTATATAAAAGAATTGGCCAATTTGCTGGGGCAGGTTCAGCTGTGCCAGTAACTGGATTTGGTAATGCCGTTATTTCCGCAGCTATCGAACATAGATCAGAAGGCTTAGTATTAGGAGTTGGGGGGAATTTATTTAAATTAGCAGGATCAGTGGTTTTATTTGGGGTAGTATCAGCATTTTTCGTAGCACTTATTAAATATATTCTCGTAACGATAGGAGTGGTTTCATGGTAATCATTTTCCAATCGAAACCATCCCTACTAGCAGGTGGAGTTGTAGCAGGTCCGTTAGAGAATCGAAGTATTTTTAGTCAGTATTTCGATGCTGTTTATGATGATGAACGTTGGCAAATGAAAACCAATGAACAAGGGCATCATAAAATGATTGAAGAAGCCTGTGATGCTGCCATGAAAAAAATTGGCGTACAAAGTGGAGATATTGATTATTTTATAGGTGGGGATTTGGTGAATCAAATGACACCGACCAATTTTGCAGCGAGAGATTTGGAGATCCCTTTTATTGGCTTATTTTCTGCATGTGCAACCTCAGTGTCTTCCGCCATTGTTGCATGCCTACTAACAGAGCTAGGAGCTGCTAATTTTTCACTGGCTGGTGCATCAAGTCAGCATAATGCGATAGAACGACAATTTCGTTATCCCATCAATTATGGTGCACAAAAGCCAAAAACCGCTCAATGGACTGTAACAGCTGCAGGTTATGCACTAATTGGTAAACATCGTGAAGAGTATCCTTCTATTGAAGCTGCCACAATTGGAAAGTCCGTTGATTACGGTATGGATGATCCTTTCCATATGGGCGCTGCAATGGCACCTGCCGCCTTTCAAACGATTCAATCACATTTACAACAACGCAATCAAAAAATATATCATTATGATTTAATATTAACGGGCGATTTAGGCCAGCTTGGCTTAAAGCTTTTGAAAGGAATGCTTGTTGAAAATGGTGTTAAAAATGAGGAACTGACATTGTTACGCGATGCAGGCGCTGAATTTTATGGACAAGATGAAGCATTCCAATCTGGGGCAAGTGGAGCAGGCTGTTCGGCTGCTGTTTTTTTTAGTTACGTTATTCAGCAGATGCGAGCAGGTAGCTATAAGCGCGTATTATTGGTGGCGACAGGGGCATTATTATCTCCATTGTCTTATCAACAAGGAGAGACGATTCCATGTACGGCGCATGCGATAGAAATTACTATGAAATGAGGCACAAATTATGGTGATGACATTTGTATTTGCATTTATTGTTGGAGGCATTATTTGCGCCATAGGTCAATTATTAATGGATGTCGGCAATTTAACACCCGCCCATACATTAAGTACACTTGTAATCCTCGGCGCCATATTAGATGGCATGGGATTATATGAACCATTAATTGACTTTGCTGGCGCAGGTGCTACAGTGCCCATTACCTCTTTTGGTAATTCTTTAACACACGGGGCAATGGCTGAAGCGGAAAAACATGGACTTGTCGGTGTATTAACAGGAATGTTTGAAGTAACAAGTTCAGGAATCAGTGCCGCCATTGTTTTCGGCTTTATTGGTGCATTAATTTTTAAGCCTAAAGGAAATATCGACTAGACGAATACCCCTCCCATTTCTACAACGAAAACATATTATAGGTTGTAGAAGGGAGGGGTGCTTTTATGGGATATCAAGGCTGGTGCTCACAACAGTATGGAAATAATGTTGGTGGGTGGAACAATAGCTATTGCGGGGGCAACAACTATAGTTATTGTGGAGGCAACAACTCTGGCTATGGTTCAACATTTGTTCTAATTGTTGTTCTATTTATTCTTTTAATTATCGTTGGCGCTACTTACATCTAATTTGATGAACACATAGTAAAGGCTTTAACTCTTATTTAGAGTCATTACATATCTAAATAAAGTTAAGGCCTCCACCATTTGTGAATGCTTCGTGCAAGTCGCAAGGTCAATTTGAGTTTTAATGATAGGAGGGAAAACATGCATCGCTCGTTATTTAATTCAATTGAGCAAAAAACAGGTGTTTCGATGGATGAAATCTTCGCATTAGCCAATGCCATTCAACATGCGGATTTTACAAGTGAAAAACAAGTAAGAAAAATTGTACGACGTGTTGCTAAGATATCTAACAGATCCATCACACAAGAGTTAGAAGATAAATTAGTACAATCTATTATTCAAGATGGAGCATCACTAGATTTTGATAAAATCACTAGAATGATGAAGTAGCGCATGGCATATCTACTTGGCAAAGCAGCTTGTTACGATAGAGTAGATAAATGGTGGCAAGCAGATTCGTGTTTAAAAAAGGGTGTTACGACATTGTGCAGTATCGTAACACCCTTTCATTAGATTTGTTTCTCCATTGCTCGATGTGGAATACCAGCATCCATAAACTCTGGTGAAGTTACCGCATAGCCAAGCTTTTCATAAAATGGAATGGCATGGCTTTGTGCATGAAGTTTTAATGTTTTCATATGGATCGAAATGGCGTATTTTTCCATTTCTTTCATAATTAAAGCGCCAAGTTTTTTACCTCGTTGAGATTGTAAAATACAAACACGTTCAATTTTTGCTGTATTGTCTTCAATACTACGTAAACGTGCTGCTCCTACAGGCTCATCGTCATCATACATAATAAAATGCGTTGCAGTTGCATCTTCAGCATCACATTCCAGATGGAGTGGAACACCTTGTTCTTCAACAAATACTTTTTTGCGTACAGCAAACGCATCATCGTGTTCTTGCTTTGTTTCAACAATCTTAACGTTATACAATAATCACTCAGCTCCAGACAAACGGAATGTTTCGTATGTTGTCCATGAGCCATCTTCTAATTGATATAGAAGATGAATGCGATCAATTGTATCTTTTTCATCTACACCAGTCATACGTAATTGACCAAAGATGTCGTCATGCTCAGAGGCCGACATTTTTTGAGCGATTGTAATATGAGGAACAAATACATGTTTCGTTTCCCCATGAGGAATTTTTTCTTGAATTTCGTGTTGGAAAGCTGCTAATTGTTCAGTTGGTTCAATGCGGAAATAAATAGCATTGGTTGTAGGGAAAAACGAACTGATGCGTGATGCATGAATGTTTAAAGGCGCATATTTAGCAGCAAGTTCATCTAATTGCTTAACGATGGTTTGAATCTCTTCTTCAGACGCATCGAAGCTGTCTTTTAACGTCATATGCGGTGTAATCTTCGCAAAATGAGGATCATATCGTTTGCGATAAGTGTTCGCTAAATCTTGCAATTTTTTTGATGGAAATGCCACAATACCGTACTTCATAGTCCATTACCTCCCGAAAATAAACAATTTTTCTAATTAAGTATAACAGAAAATTCACTTTTCGTAATTTAATCACCCATATTAATTAAAATTTTCAATTAATGCACGTCGAAGGTCTGGTTTCCAATATTTCCACGTATGATTGCCATCAAACTCGTCATAAAATGTAGAGAACCCTTTGCTAATCATGAGATCATGAAGCTGACGATTAGGTGTTAAAAAATCCTTCACAGATTTATCCATTGTAACAACTTGGTCTTCGCCTTTACCGACTATATGGTATATAGAAATGGCCCCTGGATCTTTGAAATTTTCAACAGCCTTTAAAACTTCATCATCCACGTATGGTGATTGTAGAATGACCTTGCCGAAAATACTTGGATACTTTAATGCGGCCATTAAGGAAGCTGTAGCAGCCATCGAATCTCCAATCACTCCACGGCTCATACCCATTTGATAAGTAGCAAATTCGTTGTCCAAATAAGGTACTAGCTCATGTGCTAAAAAGCGAAGATAAGCTTCATGCTGCTCACCGCTAGGAATATATTTTTGACGTCGATCGTCAATATCTTTGTAAGGAACAAATGCAATAATTAAATTTTCGATTTCATAGTCATCAATCAGTTCATCTGCTAGCTTTGTAATTCCACCAAGCTGGAAATAATCTTTACCATCTGATGCGATTAGAATGTTGTATTTATATAGTGGAGAATAATTTGCAGGAACATAAATATAGAGCTGTAATTCTTCCTGTAATGCTTCACTATAGAATGTTAAATCCTGTACTGTTCCCTTATCCAATGATGACACTCCTTCTTGTGTTTGTAACAAAATTGTACCATATTACGAAAGTAAAGGTATAATAGGTTGGGCTAGCACTATACTAGCAATAAAATCGAAATGAGGGGTAGTTATGCATAATAAAAGTATTCGTGTGCACTCTGATGAAGTAGCGAAGGCAGCTCATGCCGCGTTAATTCGTAGAGGTGTGGCGATAGAGGATATCGCAAAAATTGTTTACGAAATGCAAAAAACCTATAATGAAGGTTTAACACTGGATCATTGTGTTCATTCGGTTGAGCGTGTACTGCGTAAACGAGAAGTGCAACATGCACTATTAGTAGGAATTGAATTAGATGAGCTAGCAGAGAAAAAATTATTATCATCACCATTACAGCAAATTATAGAATCTGATGAAGGTTTATTTGGTGTGGACGAAACGATCGCACTAGGATCTGTATTTACATATGGCAGTATTGCAGTAACTACTTTTGGCCATTTAGACAAGCAAAAAATAGGGATTATTAAAAAATTAGACACAGAACCTGGACATCATGTTAATACGTTTTTAGATGATTTAGTTGGCAGTATTGCGGCCTCCGCGGCTTCACGTATTGCTCACCGTATGCGTGATTTAGAAGAAGAAGGCGAAACATTTGCGGATATTGAACCGGAAGAGCTAGGCCCAAAACCAAAATCACATAATGAAATATAAAATGAGTTTCTACTATAAAAATGAGCCTTCTCAAATTTTGAGAAGGCTCTATTTTGTATAAAATTCTTTTATTACTTTTTATCGTTATACGCTTTTAAAAATTCTTTTACTTTTTCGCTATCGGCTTCGAGTTTTAAACCAGTGTCAACTAAAGGGGATACAGTTGATACAGCAGGCTTTTTATTGCCTTGGTAATAGCTAATGAACTCGTCTTGGTTAATGGAGTATAGAATCGCTTTACGTAAGTCTGCAGAATCAGAAACTGCACGCCCAGACGTATTCATTTGTAAGTAAGATACAGCATTGCTATCTGCAGTATTTAATGTTAATTTACCATCAGATTTCACAATATCCAGCTTCGTTTCTGGCACTGTTTGAAGAACATGAATTTCTCCATTACGTAATGCTGATAAAGCACTATCGACATCAGAGATGAAACGAACATTGATTTTCGCAATTTTTGGTTCATACTCACTACCAGCACGGTAAGCAGGGTTTTTCACAAATTGTGCTTCATAATCATTTTTCTTTACTAAAATGTAAGGACCACTTGCATAAAGATGGTTGTTATAGGTAGCTGATCCTTCAGTTATTGTAGCTTGATCACCGTAGGCAATATCTTTGTCAGGGTCATAGTTAGCCACATCATACGTATTTATACTTGTTACTTGTTTTTCAGATACAATACCTCCAGATTGGTGTGCTAAATAGTTTAACACTTGTGGGAATGGTGTTGGTGTTGTAATTTTAACAACTTGGTATGAACCTGAAGCATTATTGACAGTGCCTTTATCCTTTGCTAACTGAGCTACAGAAGCAGGAAGGTTTTGTGATAGTGCATCTAGAACTGTTTGATCAGAGCCAGATACTTTTTTGTTTTGTAACTCAGCTAAATCTGAAACAATTTCTACTGTTTCAATATTTTCATGGATACTATAAGTACGATGATCTGGCACTGAATTAGCATCTTTGGCACGGTTTAATGAGAAGACCACATCTTCAGCAGATACTAAATCACCTGTATCGACTGCTGCACCATCTTTCACTGCGGCGAAATGAATATCATCGCGTAAAATAAAGTAATATTCTTGATTGCCTTCTGCCATTACATGGTTATAAGATAATGAACCATCTGATACAACGTCATCAGTGTCCGTTAAGTTAACAAGACGAACATACATATTTGTGTTTAATGTGTTAATGGAACCATCATTTCCTTTAATTGGGTCAAGAGAAGTAAGAGAATTAATAGTTTGGTGTAATATTAATGGTTCAGTAGCATTTTTAGCAGAATCATTAAATTCGATCTTTTCCCATACTTGCGCACGAGATTTTGGTAAATGTACAGTCTTAGGATTTACTAATTCAGAGTAGATACCTTGATACTTATTGGAAATATATAAAGGTGCAATATAAGCTTGATCTAATACTAATAATTGCTCTAAATCTTTATATTTAGCCGCTGCTTCTTCGCCAGTCAATGTACTTGCTTCATCGATTAGTGCATCTAATTTTGAATCTGCAACAACACTGTAATCCCCACCAGTTTTAAATAAACCACGAACAGCATAGTCAGGGTTACCTGTTACTGTTGTCCAGCTTGATAGAGCAAGATCATAGTTACCTGCTTCTTTTTGGGCTGAGAATGAACCGTAGTCTGGTTGAATGTTCAGTTTTACATCAAATCCATTTTTTACTAATTGGTCACGTACAATATTCATATCTTCTTCAGAAGATGCCATTCCTAATAGTTCAATAGCTACCTTGCCATTGCTCTTGTCACTATCTTTTGAATCTTTACTGCCTTCTACATCAGTTTTTGTTTGTACACAGCCAGCTAAAGCTAATACTGCGACGAATAAAAATACAAGTAATTTCTTCATAGTAACCTCCGATTAATTTGTTTTTGGATCTAAAGCATCTCGTAAGCCGTCTCCTAAGAAGTTAAAGGAGAGGACAAGAAGCATAATACAAAGACCTGGGAAAATAGCAACATACGAATGTGTCTCCAGGTACGTACTACCAACTTTTAGAATATTGCCCCATTCGGGAATATGAGGCTCAATACCAAGCCCTAAAAAACTTAAACTACTTGTTGAAATGACAGCGCCACCAATCGTAAGCGTTGCTTTCACAATCATGGGTGCTAATGAATTAGGGACAATGTGCTTGAAAATAATAGCCGCATCAGATGCACCCAAAGCTCTGGCAGATTCGACAAATTCATAATTTGCTAGTTGCATGACATTTGCCCGCATTGTACGAGCATAGGTTGGGATTGCCCCAACACTAAGTGCAATAATAAGATTGACCGTGTTAGCACCAAATGCAGCAATAATAGCAATAGCTAACAAAATACCTGGGATGGCATATAAAATATCAAGGCTCCGCATGATGACATTGTCGGTTGTTTTTCCGTAATAGCCCGAAAACGCCCCTAAAGCTCCTCCAACCAATGCAGGAATAATCGTTGAGAAAAATCCGACGATTAACGAAATTCGTGCCCCAAATACAATACGAGAAAATAAATCTCGCCCGTAATTATCTGTGCCTAGAGGATATTCTAATGATGGTGTTTGTAGCAGGGCACCGTAATTATTTTCTGTAGCAAAGTCATAGTCAAAAGTCCAAGTACTTGTGACAGATAATGAGAACATTAAAATAACGAAAAATAACCCGAAAACGGCCATCGTATTACGTAAAATCTTTTCCCATATTTTTTGCCACTTCTCAATGGAAGAAGGGTTTGCCTGTCGAGCCTTTTGAATAAGACTATAACCAAGCAATGTAGCAAATAGGTTACCAGTGAAAGAAGCCAATAGTAGTAATATACCTGGGATAAGCATCCATTTCGGTGCCTCAGTAGGTGTGACAAATTTAATGCATAAAATTGTCATCACGATATAAACAAGCGCGAGCACTAAGAAAACACCCATCGCAATTAAAAAGGTATCTGTTACATATGGTTTAAATAAGTTCAATGCTGCAATACCAATGATGAATAATTGTGTAATGAAGGCATAAGCAGCAAAAGTATATTCTGCAGTCCTTCTTTTTGCTACAAGCATAAAAGCAAAAGATGTAGAAAAAATATTGCCTGAAAGTACTGTTAATAATAGTGGATAGCCAAAAATACGGGTACTCCTTTGGATTTCACCAAACTTTGCTAAATCATTTTTAAGTCGTAAATTTACAAAAGCCACATAGGCTGTAGTAATTGCATAAATAACAAAGAAGAGTAGTACAACAGGTCGCCAGCTATGGGTAGAGAAATTATAGCTATAGGCTAGAAATAGTAAAGAAAACAGTAAGGAAAAGACAAAAGTAAAATGAGAATTGACATATTCCTGTGTAATCTTCAAAAGTAGTTTGACATGTAAGATGTTTTTCACAGGTGATCCTCCTTTAAGACTTCTTCATTTTCGAGCGAATGCGTGGATCAAAAAAGGCATACATGATATCAATCAATAAATTGACAATCGAGATAGTGATAGCAATATAAACAACGCCCCCAAGAATAGCTGGAATATCAGGGATAAATTGTTTATCAACAATATAGCTACCAATCCCACTAATGTTGAATACCTTTTCTGTAACTGATGCGCCCCCCAACATACCTCCAAAAAGAAGTCCAATCACCGTAATAATCGGAATCATGGCATTGCGAATGGCATGTTTTGAAATCACTTTAAATTCATTTAACCCTTTTGCTTTAGCTGTAATAATGTAATCTTCGTGAATCACCTCAAGCATACTCGACCTTGTCATCCTTGCAATGGATGCTGTAATGGATGTACCCAGGACAATAATTGGCATGATAAGAGATAACCAATTTTGAGGGTTATAGGTCGCTGGAAACCATTGTAGCTTTAACGCGAACGTTAAAATAAAGATTAAACCTTGCCAAAAGCTTGGGATGGATAAACCAATTAAAGCAATAAACATAAATGTATAATCCAAATACGAATTTGGACGAACCGCTGAAATAATACCGACTGGAATGGCAATAGCGACAGCCATTAACAGTGACAATACAGCTATTTCAAGTGTGACAGGAAATTTATTGGCAATGCTGTGCGTAATGTCTTCTTTACCTGCAAAGGATGTACCTAAATCAAAAGTAAATAGGCCAGATAGTGAATGCCATAGCTGTGATAAATAAGGTAGATCCAATCCATGTATACGATTAAAGTTCGCGATTTGCTCTGGTGTTGCTTCAACTCCGAGTAAGTTTCTGGCTGGATCGAAAGGTGATAGATACAAAATCGTAAACACTAACGTTGCCACACCAACAATAACAATGAAGCTTTGTAAAATTCTTTCAATGATAAATTGCAGAAATGGGTTCGCAAATAAGATTAGTACTACATAAAATAAAACAGCTGGTAGGAAGGTAAGAGCCACAAAACGTTTGTTTTTCAGTTGCTGATTAAAAAATTGTTCATAAGTTAGTTGTTGTATGCCCTCTTTTTGTAAATCTTGGTCTACTTGCTGTTGAAGCTTTCTATTGGCTAATTGATTCGCCAATTGCTGTATTTGCGACGATGATACAGCTTCTTTAAAAAAGGTGGATTTTGCTATTTCTTGCTGTTCAAATGATTGCTGCCATTGAGCAAATAAATCATTTTCCATGTAGTGTTGACTACGCAATTCAAAAGCCTGATCGTAAGTGTTTAAATGTTTTCTTTTCCAATAGATAAAGTATGTAAATGGATGAACCAAAACACTTAAAAGAAAAAGTATCATTTTGTAAGGCTTTTGATGCATTAGTTTTTGATAAATCATAGAAAAGAAAGTAAATTCCTTAGATTTTAAATGATTTTTTGAAGTAACCATGCATTTCCTCCAAACATAAATAAAATATTCAGCATTATATTGTATAATTCCTATCAGTATTGTAAAGTATGGATTATACTCGAAAGTAAGTCAATCACAAATTTTAAAAAGGATGGGTCGAATGAGTGAAAAGCTTTTAGAAATCAATAATCTTCGCGTGTCCTTTATCACAGGGGAGACAGAATTTGAAGCTGTAAAAGATGTCAGCTTCCATCTAAATAAAGGTGAAACACTCGGAATTGTGGGTGAATCGGGTAGTGGGAAAAGTGTAACGGCACGTTCCATTATGCGTCTATTACCTTCGCCACCTTCATTTATGAAATCTGGCAATATTGTGTTTAAAGGTCAAGAGTTAACTGAATTAGCTGAAAAACAAATGGAAGCGATTCGTGGACAAGATATTAGCATGATTTTTCAGGATCCTATGACATCTACAAATCCTACTATTCGAATAGGTGATCAGGTGGCTGAAAGTTTAATCAAGCATCAGTCCATGTCAAAGACAGAAGCCTATAATCAAACCATTGAATTATTAAAACTGGTTGGAATTCGAGATGCAGAAGAGCGTTATCGCCAATATCCCCATGAATTTTCAGGTGGAATGCGTCAACGCGTAATGATTGCTATGGCACTTGCATGTAATCCATCTCTGCTTATCGCGGATGAGCCAACGACAGCACTGGATGTAACCATACAAGCTCAAATTTTAAAATTGATGCGTGATATGCAAAAGAAAATGGGCACATCTATTATTTTAATTACACATGATTTGGGAGTAGTCGCCGGAATGTGTGATCGTCTCATTGTTATGAAAGAAGGAGAAATTGTTGAACAGGGTACAACAGAAGAGATTTTTGCAAATGCCCAACATCCGTATACCCAAAAATTATTGAATGCGCTACCAAAGCTACATGAAAAAAAGCAGCCAAAAGAGATATCAAATATTCAACCAGGTATTGATCGAAATAAACCTTTGATCGAGGTAACACATCTGTCAAAAGAGTTTTCCTTAGGCAGAGGCCAAACATTAAAAGCTGTCAACGATTTATCGTTCCATATACTCCCAGGTGAAACTTTAGGCTTAGTAGGCGAATCCGGCTCAGGTAAATCTACTACGGGTCGAACAATCCTACAGCTTCATCAACCTACAAATGGAGAGGTCTTATATCAAGGGATTCCTGTAACGAGACTAACGAAAAAGCAGTTAAAGGCCATGCGACGCCATATGCAAATTATTTTTCAAGACCCCTATTCATCGTTAAATCCCCGCAAAAAAATCTTAGATATTATTGGGGAAGCTCTTGATATTCATGGCCTAGTGAAGAACCATGAAGAGAGACTACAACGGGTGGAGGAATTGTTAGAACTTGTCGGTTTGAAGAAAGAACATGCCATGCGTTATCCGCATGAATTTTCAGGAGGTCAGCGACAACGTATTGGAATTGCTAGAGCATTAGCGGTTGAGCCAAATTTCATTGTCTGTGATGAGCCCTTATCAGCACTAGATGTTTCCATTCAAAAGCAGATTGTTGATTTATTAAAGGATTTACAACAAAAACTTGGTTTGACGTATTTATTTATTGCACATGATTTATCGATGGTGAAGCATATTAGTGATCGTGTAGCAGTCATGTATGCTGGGAAGATTGTTGAATTAGCTGAAAGTGAGGAGCTATATACGAATCCTCAACATCCATACACGCGTGCATTATTACGTTCCATCCCAATTCCGGATCCGAAGATTGAGAAACAGAAATATAATGATGCCGAGAATACAGAAGACGTGAAAGTTCACTATGAGGTAGAAAATAGCCAACTTGTAGAAGTTTCTCCAAATCATTGGGTAGCTGTTACAACGTGATAGCTTGAATGTAGTAGCTTGATATTTTACAATAGAAACATCGTGAAACTTTTTGTCCTCTGGGTGATAAGTTGAGCAACTTATATGAATATTAGGTATAAGAAAAGATGATTAGTTGTGAGGGGCCTTCTACATGAAAATGCAAGATGTAAAAACTTTAATAACAAGTGGTACAATTCTTCTTGCTGTAGCATTGTACATGATATTTGGCAGATCTCCTGCGGAAGAAATAGATACAACAGTTACAGATCAACAAGGAAGTATTTCTATTGAGTAAGTGGAAGAAACTGGAAACAAACGCTTTGATGTAGACTATATTAAAGCATATGATGGGTTATCACTATAAAACTGTACATTAAAATATTGTACACATTAAAATCGTAAAGTGTTGATATTACTGTAATTTCATGTAGGTCTTCAAAATATAGGTGTACACAATAAAATTTATTTAATTATAGATTATAGTCTTATCTTGATTAACTATGTTTGTATACAGTGTACATATTTAGCTGATATAGAATAATGATATATCAGCTAAATATTTATAAATATTGCTTAATAATAAAGGTATTATGATCTTCGGTTTTTAAGACTGAAGATTTTTTATATGTAAGGTAGTAATTAAATTATTGTTGAAAATTCTTAGTAGAAAATAAATCAAATTCATTGTGATATTAGTGTATTGATAATAGACTTAAATAAGATATTAATGAAAGCTAGAAGAGAGGTACGGAAAATGAGTGACAAAGATATTAAAACGCTAATTACAAGTGGAACAATTATTTTAGCTTTTGTATTATATTTGATATTCAAATAAAATTAAGATCGATCTTCAGTTTTAATTTAACTGAGGATTTTTAGTTTTATAAAGAGATATAAATTAGAAAGTAGAGTGTAAATTTGAAGAAAATTATTTTTGCTTTATTCATTTCTACATTGGTTCTGAGTGCATGCGCAGAAGAAACTAGTACGAATATTATTGAGAATGAAGATATAGAAGGTCTTATATCATCAACGATAGAAAATGCTGAGAAACACGATGTAAGTAAGTTTGAAGAATATGAGCTTGAAAATGTAATTGACGGTGATACAGTAAGAATAAAATATAACGGCAGCTCTGAAAAAGTTCGTTTTTTACTTGTTGATACTCCTGAAACTAATCATGAGACATTAGGAGAGCAACCGTACGGACCAGAAGCTAAAGAATTTACTAAGCAACTTTTAGATGGTCAAGATACAATATATTTAGAATTTGATGTTTCTTATCGTGATAAATATAAAAGACTACTTGCCTATATTTATACCAAAGAGGGTATAAGTGTCCAAGAGCAGTTATTGAAAAATGGATTGGCACGTGTGGCTTATATATATGAACCAAATACAAAGCACGTAGATTGGTTTAAATCGGTTCAAAAAACTGCACAACAGTCAGCTATTGGTATTTGGTCAATTGAAGACTATGTAACGAATCGTGGATACGACAAGGATGCTTATTATGCCACTACAGAAAGAAATAAAGATAATAAGAAAAAAGAAAATGATAAATCTATTACTAATGAAAACAGTTGTGTAATTAAAGGTAATATCAATTCAAAAGGAAATAAGATTTATCATATGCCTGGTCAACACGATTATGACAATACAATAGCTGAAGAAATGTTCTGCACTAAAGAAGAGGCAGAGGATGCTGGATTTCTACCAGCAAAACAATAAAATAATTCAAATTTCCTGTCTCTATAAAGAAGGGATTTCATTTTTTCTTTTGGATTAGGACCCTATTAAGTGATGAAAATTTCCCCATTAATGAGCCATTTTAAGGCCAAATCACGGATTGTAGCTTTGTAAAAAAGATTAATCGTTTATAATAAAGATTGATAAAAATCATCTCATTAATTATTCTTTGAGATGATTTTTTTATTGGACATTTATGTGTTTTTTGTAAAAAAGTTACACCGTTTTACCCCTTTGGATAATATTAATCCGAAGGGGTGTTTTTTATGTCAAAACGAACTAGAACATCTAAAGTCGAAAAGTGGATGAAAGAATGTCGTGGCTCTGGAGTTGGAGTGGAATATAAATCATTGTTAAACATTCAAGTGTAGTTTTTTTAAAAGATTGATCATTTATAATAAAGTTTGATTAAAAATCCTGTGTTGATATGCAGGATCTTTTGTTCAACAAACGGGCCATTTAATTGAATACCACTTCTAAATTAAAAATAGGACTTTATGTTAATATTGATGTGATTTTGTTAAACGATGTACTTAAGTAAGCTAACGGGGTAGTTTAGTTGAAAAGATAATTAGTATGTGTCAGAAGATAATATCCAAAACTCAATACTTTACTAATTATTCTATATAGTGTAATGTGCATTGTAGAACGTTCGGTCTAAAAAGACTGTTAAAGATTTTTTATTCTTTAGGGAGAAGGAATTGAGATGGCTAGAAATAAAGAATTTGATGAAAAGGCAGTTCTAAAAAAAGCGATGGAACTTTTTTGGAAGCAAGGATATGAAAAAACATCGATGCAAGATTTGGTTAACCACATGGGGATCCATCGTAGAAGTATCTATGATACATTTGGTGACAAGTACTCATTATTCTTAGCTTCTTTAAAATCTTATGAAGTGTTTGTTGCAGAAGAATTAACTAAAATTATAAGCAATTCTTCAACATTGAAGATAGCTATTAGAAATATTTTTGAGTATGTAGTCAATTTAGCTGAATTAGAAATCTATCCAGCAGGTTGTTTTGCAGTTAATACTGCTGTAGAGTTGTCTTTGTTAGATAAAGATATACAACATTTAACTACTAAAATGTTTAACGATACAGAAGAGTTATTCAATAAACTTTTAAAAGAGGGGCAAAATAAAGGCGAACTTAAAAATGATTTAAATACTCAAGTTACTGCTCAATTTCTGCATAATAACCTTATTGGTTTAAGAGTATTAGTTAAAACCAAGTATACAAAAAAGGATTTAGAAAGCATTATTGATTTAATTTTGAAAGTGTTAGAATAGCTTTCTTTTTTCTTTCTCCATTCTAGAATGCTCGTTCTAAAAAAGACTTTCTTTATAAAAAAAAACTTAAGGAGAATTTATATGACAACATTTACAATTCCAACAAAATCAACATTTATTGAAGCGAATGGAACACGTTTTGCATATAGGAAATTTGGTGCGGAATCAGGTACACCTGTCGTATTCCTTGTTCATTTTAGAGGGACCATGGAAAATTGGGATCCTAACATGCTGGCTCCAATTGCAAAAGAAAGACCAGTGATCCTTTTTGATAATAAAGGAGTTGGAGAGACAAATGGTAGAACACCAGAAACGATAACAGAAATGGCACAAGACGCTGCTACATTTATCAAAGCACTTGGACTTAACCAAGTGGATCTTCTAGGTTTCTCAATTGGTGGGATGGTGGTTCAAGAATTAGCCTTACAAGAAGGACACCTCATTCGCCGTATTATTATAGCTGGTTCGTCTCCAGAAGCTGGAGTAAATCCAGATCCAGTAATATTTGAGAGAATGAATCGCCACGAAGGAAATGTAAACGATGCTTTAGATGATTTCATGTTCTTCTTCTACCGTTCAACTGAAACTAGTAAAGCTGCTGGAATGGAGTCTCTACAACGAATCATGAATCAGAAACAGGTTGAAAGCTCAGATCAAGTACAAGCAGCTCAACTAAAAGCCGTTGCAAAATGGGCCCAACCGAAGACTAATCATAATTACGATTGGTTGCAAAACATTCCTCATCCAGTGCTTGTGACCAATGGTATTGAAGATGTAATGGTACCAACAAAAAATAGTTATATTCTAGCTGAGAATTTACCAAATGCACAGCTGATTATCTATCCTGATTCTGGTCATGGACACCTGTTTCAGTTCCCAGAATTATTTGCTGAGAATGTTAATTCATTTTTAGATGCTACAGCACTATAAGTATCATAACAAACAAAAAAGGAGATTGATTATGAGTAAGCTATTTGATGAAGTGCGTATTGGAAATATTTCTTTAAAGAATCGTATAGGCATGGCACCTATGACAAGAAGTCGTGCCTTAGAAGATGGTACACCTAGTAATTTAGCAGTTGAGTATTACGGTCAACGTGCGTCTGTTGGCTTAATTATAAGTGAAGGTACTCAACCTTCTGATGATGGGCAAGGGTATACAAATACACCAGGCATTTATACTAAGGCTCAAATTGAAGGATGGAAAAAAGTTACATCTAAAGTTCATAACGAAGGCGGTAAAATATTTATTCAACTGATGCATGTAGGGCGTGTATCCCACCCAGATAACACACCACATCACCGTCAAGCCATTGCTCCTTCAGCCATTGCTCCTAATGTGGAAATTTTCACTCCTCAAGGAATGAAGCAAGTTCCTACTCCTAGAGAGTTAACAGAAGGAGAAATTAAAGATGTAATCAATGAATTTCGTTTGGCAGCACGAGCAGCCATTGAAGCTGGTGCCGATGGTGTCGAAATACATGGGGCTAACGGTTACCTAATTCAGCAGTTCCTAAGCGAAAACTCTAATCATCGTCAAGATGCGTATGGTGGTTCAATAGCAAACCGATCTCGATTTGCTATTGAAGTAGCTAAAGCGGTTGTTGAAGAAATTGGGGCCGAACGTACGGGTATTCGTTTTTCACCTCAAGGTACTTTAAACGGTATAGAAGAGGGAGAAACAAGTATTGAGATGTACCATTATCTAATTGCGGAGTTAAATAAGCTCAAGCTTGCCTATCTTCACGTCATGCACTTTGGAAACGAACCATTACTACAAGAAATACGAAAGCTTTGGTCACAAGCACTTCTCGTTAACCGAGCAGGACGCCCTTTAGATAAATTAACAGTAGACTTGGATAATGAACTGGCTGACGTTGTAACTGTAGGGACTTGGTTAATCGCAAACCCAGATTTTGTGAAGCGTTTGAAAGTCAATGCACGATTAAACGAGCCTGATCGAAATACAATGTATGCGGGTGGTGCGGAAGGATACACAGATTACCCGTTCTTGAATGAAGAACGTGATTAAAGAGCAACGGTAACAATAAATTAAACTTCCCCTAAACATGTTTAAGTTTAGGGGAAGTTATTATTCCTTAAAGTATGAAAGGGAATTGAGAATCGTTACAACCTAAGGAGCGAAGTGAGTCAGTAATTTCATTCAGGTTAAAAGGAGTTTTGTGATGAGAGCATTTGTAATAGAAGCATACAAGAAAGAGCCTACTTTTATTGATCGACCAGTACCCAAAGTAGGCAATAATGAAGTATTAGTTAAAATACATGCAGCGAGTATAAACCCACTTGATACAAAAATACGTAAGGGCGAATTAAAGCTACTCCTGCATTACGATATGCCATTGACATTAGGAAACGATTTTGCGGGAACGATTATCGAAGTGGGGAAAAATGTAACCAAATTCAGTGTAGGCGATGAAGTTTATGGTCGTCCCCGTTCTAACAAGATTGGCACATTTGCAGAGTATCTATCAGTACATGAAGATGATATTGCGATAAAACCTAAAAATCTTAGCTTTGAAGAAGCTGCATCTATCCCTTTGGTTGGTTTAACTTCTTACCAGACCCTTTACGACATCTTGAAGGTTAAAAATAATCAAAAAATTTTAATTCATGCTGGCTCTGGAGGTGTAGGAACTTTCGCTATACAGCTTGCAAAAGAAATGGGAGCCTATGTTGCAACTACAGCAAGTGAGGGAAGCAATTTAGCAAAATCACTTGGTGCGGATGAAGTTATTAATTATAAAATAGAAAAATTTGAAGAAATTATAAAGAATTATGATGCAGTGATTGATACTATTGGGGGAGCAACCTTAGAGAAGTCATTTCTGACAGTAAAAAAAGGTGGGAAGATTGTTTCAATCTCTGGTACCCCAAATGGTCGTTTTGCAAAGGAAATGGGACTGGGACATTTTAAAAAAATGTTACTCTCATTAGCAAGTACAAAGTTAACTAGTTTAGAAAAAAAGCACGATGTGGAGTACACTTTTCTTTTCATGAAGCATAGCGGACAACAGTTACAAGTATTAACAGAACTTTTGGAATCAGAGAAGATTAAACCAACGATTGATAAGATCTTCACATTTGAAGAAGCTACAAAAGCAATTGGTTATGTAGAAAATGGAAAATCCAAAGGGAAAGTAATCTTAACTATCGTAGGTCAGCAGAATAATAGTAAGGAAGAGATTACTCTGACTTAAAGAAAGACAAGTTAAATTACCATAACCAAACAAAATGATTAGATATAAATAAATTCATATAATGAAATGCTTTTATTTACAATTCATATAAGTTGTTTCGTAATAATATTGTCTAATAAGCTAAAGGGGGCTTTACTTCGAAAAGAAGCAGAGCCTTTTTCTTATTAAACGAAGGGCTTTAGTTCAATAGCGATCTTCAACAATCGGGCGCTTTAGTTGAATATTTGATTTCTGAAATGATCAATCTTTATTACAGAAAACGTATACAGAAAGGAAAAATAGCCCCTATTTTGATCAATATTTGTTCAAAATAGGTACAAAACAATTGAAAAAAGCATTAACAAGAAAGGAAAAATCCTTATGTTAATGCCTTTTATTTTCACTTAGCTTAAATGGATCTATTATATGCATTCATTGTCGAAGTATATTGGAATATTTTAGGGTTGACTAGTCCCTCACGTAAATCCATCATCCCTAATTGTCCCATTCTATTCAGTAAAGGAATCAACCAACTACCACTTGGAGCACCTTGTAACACTTTAATTTGATCAGATGATAACTTTGAAACTTTACTTTGATCAATCGGTTCTTTTGCATTTTCTATTGTTTCTTTAAAAGCTTTCGTATCAACTTTATACATATTTTCGCCAACTTGTTCAGTAAAACCTTTATATCCGTAAGCTCCTCGAAGGATAGCTAACTTTATACTCATATCTTCCATAGAAACCATTTTAAATACACCGCCCTTCAATAGATTCCTAAATTATAAATGTGGAATATTTATCGTTCTTTCAATGGTATTCCAAGGGGAATTTTGTGAAGTAGATCTAAACTTATATAATGCAGAAGTTCCACTTGAGATTTTTAAGTCTGAATTAAATGTTACTGTATGATAAAACGCATCTATAATTTTGTCATTATTAAAATCTACAGTAGCTTCATTAATTTTATAATCACGATTTTGATAAGTAATACGCTCATCACCTAACCATTGATTGTCATTTCCATAACCAACTTCCATAACCCCTATTAATACGGTACCCGAAACTGCATGAGAAGTTTGCTGCAAGCCAATATCCTCGGAATATTCATTGATTGTTCCAACTTGGGATATTACTTGGTCAATATAAACAGATGTTAATGGTGGTGCTGGACCTCTTAGAACTGGACTATTATTTACTTCTTCTTTAATTTTAGCAGCCTCATCTGAAGTTACTAATGTAATTGTCCAACCAGGATGTTTTGTTTTTAGATTTTCAATTAATGGATTTACTTCAATCATATCTTTTTCTACTTCTGAAGCTTCAGCTGTATTTAGCCCCAAAAAGCCACTTGTTAAAATTCCAACAGCTAGTAAATATTTCTTCATATGTAACATCTCCCTTTTACATTATTTGTAACACACGATAATTATCGGATAAAAAATAGAATACTTAACAATATTTAACAAAATTTATAATTGTTTATTAAATGATTTTATTATCACTACAGAAATGTTCAATTTAAGTAGACTCTATTTGGTAATGTATGAAGTTGTTCATTTAAAGGAGTCGATACATAATGAACTTTGGTTATGCGAGGGTTAGTGCTGTTGATTAAAATTTTGATCGCCAACTAAAAGGGCTTGAAGCTTTTGGATGTGAAAAAATATACACTGAAAAAAGTCAGGGAAGATTTTTTGTTCCGTGTATCGTGAAATGAGATCAAAAATGCGTTTTGGTGATGTGTTAGTGATACATGATTTAAGTTGGTTTGGCCGTAAGAAATATGAAAATCTTAAAATAATAAAGTTGTTTATTCAACAAACGGGCGCTTTTCCTTAATAAGGAAAGGCGTCTTATTCATGGAAAGGGCCATATTATTGAATAACAACCTTTTATGATATGTTACCTGTCGTATTAAAATAAAGTTTGATAAGAATTCTATTAGTGCATAAGAATTGCTAACCAACTTAGGAAATTGTGATTGAGGGAATTTAATGAAAAAAATATTCTCTTTTTTATTAAAACATGACAATACTTGTCATGTTTTATGTTTAGAATAGTTTTGTACCTTAATTAATAAGGGAAGTATATAAGATAGAAGGAGAGATTAAAGTATGTCACGTGAAGTAGTTTTATACATTGCCACAAGCTTAGATGGATTTATTGCAAAGGAAGATAATGACTTACAATGGTTAACTGAGACAGAAGGAGAGGGTGATGCAGGATATGCAGAAATGTATCAATCAATAGATACAACAATCATGGGGAAAAAGACTTATGATTATATAATGAAAAACTCAGAATCATTTCCTTATCCTGAAAAAAAATGTTACGTATTTAGCAATTCTGAAAAAGATTCAAATGAATATGTTGAATTTGTCAATGAAGACGTAGTAGAATTTACGCGAAAGTTAAAGGAACAAGAGGGTTCTAAAATATGGATGGTTGGTGGAGCAGGTATACTTGATGCTTTTATAAAGGAAAATTTAGTTGACGAATATATTATTACTGTCACACCTCATATACTTGGCTCAGGTATTCCGTTGTTTAAAGAAAACAATCCACAAATAGATTTAATTTTAATTGATACAAAACGGTACGGTCAGTTTGTACAAATGCATTATAAAGTGAAGTAGGATAAGGAATAGCGAAACAATTGTTTTATTTAAGGGAATAGAACCAATTTAGGACAACTTTGCTGGTGAGTGAAGTTGTCCTTTTACATTTATTTAAAATGACAAGGGTTACAGATTAAAATGGTATGACTATTAGGACTGTGGATTGCTGTAATAAAAACGATTTCCATATTGAAGATGGGGAGAAATAGAGAATAAGATTTATCCTTTATTTTTAGAGACTGCTTTGATATTTCTCAAAGCAGTCCTTGAAAAAGAGTTCAATTCACTTGTTTTTCTTTTTTATTTTTTCTAAGAAACAGAGACAGTACTACAGCAATGATAGAAATTACAAAGCCTAATATGAACGTGTCGCTATACCCTGCAACAGATGCAGATAATTGTTGTTCTACATCATTTTGATCAGCAGACTGCGCAAAATGACTACGGGAGCGTGAAGACATGGTAGCGATAAACAAAGATGTGCCAATCGCTCCAGCAACTTGCTGCAACGTACTAAAAATGGCAGATCCATGTGGATAGTATTCCGACGAAATTTGATTCAGACCATATGTTTGGACGGGAACAAGAACGAGCGCCACTCCTAGCATTAGCAAGCAATGAGTTAAGGTTATTTGCAAGGTCGTCGATTCAAGTGTGAATTTGGTAAAGAGATACATCGCAATACTGACAATTAACAGACCCGGAATAATAATGATTCTAGCGCCAAATCTATCAAATAGTTTTCCTGTAATAGGCGACATTAATCCGTTGACGACACTTCCAGGCAACATAGTGAGACCTGACTGAAAAGCGGTCACTAGTAACACGCTTTGCATAAACATTGGTAGTAAGGTAGTCGTTGCAAACATCGACATCATCACAACAATTAAAAGCATAATTGAGAGTGAGAACATAGGGAATTTGAATGTACGTAATTCCAAAATTGGGTTTGAAATACGCAGTTGGCGAACGATGAATATAATTAATGCTAGACTACCAATAACAATTGGCCAATAAACTCGCGAGTCAGACCAACCACCATTACCTGTAGCACTAAAACCATACACCACACCGCCAAAACCTAATGTGGATAAAATAATGGAAAGAATATCAACTTTGGGTTTTGTGAGTTCTGTTACATTGGCAAGATAATAATAACCAATAATAACGGAGATCAGTATAATTGGAATAACGATATAGAATAGCCAGCGCCAATCCAATGTCTCAACAATAACGCCTGAAAGGGTAGGTCCGATAGCAGGAGCAAATGTAAATATTAAAAAGAGCACACCCATAATGGAACCTCTTTTTTCAGCAGGATAAATCATTAACAGCGTATTCATCAGTAGTGGGATGATTAATCCCGTACCAATGGCTTGTACAATTCGGGCAACTAATAGCAGCATAAAAGTAGGTGCCAATGCAGCGATAATTGTACCAATTAAAAAGGTAATCATTGAAATAAAAAATAGTTGTCTTGTAGTAAACCATTGTTGAATTAAAGCTGTTACAGGAATAAGTGCGCCAACAACGAGCAGATAAGCCGCGGTTAGCCATTGAATTGTAGTTGCCTCGACCTGGAATTCATTCATTAGCACAGGCAAGGCATTCCCTAGCAATGTTTCGTTTAATGTTGCTACAAATGCTCCCATCATAAGTGCAACCATGATGGGTGTTCGTTTTACATTTTGCAAATTTAAGTTCATGTAGTGTTCATTCCTTTCGTACAAATGTTGTGATGCTTTTTCAATTATAGAAATATTTTTCATAGTGAAATATATTCAATCTTTCTACTTTGGGTAGTTAGGAGACAAAACTGAATAAATGTTGGAGAAATTATTTAAAAAAGAAGGTGGATGGGGATGGATTTGAGAAAACGACGCTCCATGCAATTGTTATGGAAAGCAATGTTTGATCTTATGACAGTAAAAAAGATGTTATTTTCTAAATTGACAGTCGATCAAATTTGCGAAAAGGCAATGGTTCATCGTTCTACGTTTTATAAGCATTTTGATGACAAATTTAGATTGCTAGAGTACGGACTAAATGAAATTATGGAGGGATATTGGGATATTCCACTGGAAAAAAGAATTTTACAGCCATTTTTTTGGTCTAGTGAATTTTTTGAAGACTCCCTATCCAATAAGCTAGTTCATGCACAACGAGGTGATGAACTTTTCTTTGACTGTATGACAACTTACTCTATGCGAATACTGAAAAAGGACTCATTAAAATTTATCCAAAATTCCAAAACCATTGATATTCCGGATGATTTGTTAGCTGAATTTCATGTCGCTACAATGGTTGCTTTAAGTGAATGGTGGCGTAAAAATCCGAATCTAGTAAGCTTAGAACAACTAGATGAATATTTTCATACATTAGTGAATGTCAGTATTTTTGATGTTAAAGAAAAGGAATAGAATTGTAGGTTGCTTTATCAGCATGGTGGGAAGATTCAGTGTGTGACACAACAGCATCCAGCCTGGAATTATTAATACAGAGATGCAATGTTTCAAGCACTTTGGTCAGTTCCTACTAGACCTTATAAGAGTATGCAAGGTGCATTAAATGGTATTCGATTTGAACGAGAACATAAGGTACCCTTTCTAGGAACATGTGGAGGTTTTCAGCATATGATTATTGAGTTTGCTAGGAATGTTTTGGAATTTTCAGAAGCAGATCCTGCTGAGGAGAATCCTACTTCCTCATTATTGTTGGTCGCTCCTCTTACTTGTTCGGTGAGTGAAAAAACGCATACTTTTACACTTACACAAGGCTCAAAATTTGCGGATATGTATGATAATTTTTAGATTGTTGAACAGTATGGAATTTGTAATTATGGTTTAAATCCTGAGTTTGATCCTTTGAAGAGAATGCAGGTATGAGAATTACAGGGGTTGATACTGATGGAGAAACTCGTATTTTGGAACTAATTAATCATCCTTTCTTTATTGGGACGCTTTTTCAGCCTGAACGTTCAGCATTAAAAAATGTTGTTCACCCGTTAATTAGAGCATTTATTCAAAAAGCCATTCTATAATATTTATTTTTTCTTCAATTAAGTCTTTGAAACGATCTTCAGCAATTGGGCGTTTTCCTTGAATAAAGAAAGGGTCTTTTTCTGTTAAAGGGCCATTTAATTGAATAACACTTCTAAATTAAAAATAGGATTTCATGTTAATTTTGATGAGAGTTTGTGAAACAATGTACTTAAGCTAACGGGGCAGGTTAGTTGAACAAGCAGGTGTCTTGGGAAAATAAAGTATTAGACTGAAAAATAAAGTTGTAGACTGAGAAAATATAGCACTAGACTGGGAACGGCATTAAGCTAACGAGCAGGATTGCAAAAAATAAGACGAAATCCTCTTTTACATCATGTATCAATATTTAGTAAAATTGGCACATGAATATAGAAGGGAGCAAGCTGAATGATTGACATGCAGTATATAAACGATCTTGAGGCAGAGATGGATGTAATGAAGCTTGTAGGTAATTATA
>NZ_KQ465121.1 GCF_001308875.1 Lysinibacillus sp. ZYM-1
GCCCGTAGTGGAAATCAACGGCTTTACTTTATTTCATTGTAAAAGAAAAAAGACTGTAGGCAAACTCTCAAATTTTTTGAGTTTGTCTACAGTCTGAGTTGATACTATGAAAGTATCAACTTTATATTGTATTCAATTTGAGATGAAAACATTTATCTAATTAAATTAGACTTTTTATAAGCGTGTCAATCATAACGGGCATTTCTTTAAAAGCACTATCTACATGTAATCTTTCTGTTTTTTGATGCGCATCCTTTCCAAATGGTCCTACATTTAAGACAGGACCTTGTAATGCGGTCATTTCTTTAAATGGAATACTATACGTATCGCCCCAT
The DNA here is from genome assembly GCF_001308875.1 of Lysinibacillus sp. ZYM-1. Lineage (GTDB taxonomy): Bacteria > Bacillota > Bacilli > Bacillales_A > Planococcaceae > Lysinibacillus. The sequence continues at coordinate 336 of NZ_KQ465121.1, forward strand.
ACAGGCGTGTTGCGTTCGAAAGCTAACCACTCATCTGATTCATCTGTATAGTTAACATAACTTAAATCACAAATTCCATTAAAATAGTGTATTTGCTCCACTTCAATATCAAATGTTTGTGCCGTTTTCTTCATCAATTCAATCGATTTTATTACAAGTGGATGATTGGACGAATTTATTGCAGGGTAATAAGGTGGTGCATATAACAAAACAGTTGCAGGTGCTAATTCCTGACAACGTATCATGAGTTGATCAACGATGCGTATTGACTTTTCACGGTCATCCCAAGTGCTATGCTGAAGTACTTGATGTTTGATGGAATTGACTTCTTCAACACCTAACTTTTGGATAGCGTGTTCCAAAAGTGCATCGTATCGTAATACGCTTACTTTCCCCACACCTTGTACTTTTTCTCGTGTACATATTTGCAAATACTGTTCGTTACAAGCAGTCATTGCTTGTAATGCGACTTGTTCGAATATATCCATTACTTCTGCAGCAGTACGTTTTAATAAAAATACATTATAAAGAGCAGCAGCACGATATGGTGTTTGTGTAGAATATTCCATTTTTAAATCTTTCAGCTGTAAAGATACAGGTAGTGGCGTGCTTTCTCCCAAGTCTGTTTCACGGAAAAGAGGATTCCACTCCATATGCTGTGTCATGTAAGAAGCAATGAAATTGGCTGTCATTCCCTTTAAAGGTTCGCCGACATGTGTTTCTTTACCATAAAACAGCGCAGCAGGCATTATTTTACCAATTGTGCCTGAATAAATATATTCATTGGTATCAGATGGCCCTTGCGAAAAGGACGGTTCACTATTTAAAAATAATTGATAAGTTAAATCATGTTGTTCACGAATTCTCACAAGCTCAACAACAGCAGCTCTCATCCCCGCTGAATTTACTTCTTCATCTGGGACCGCAGTTAAAATCAGATTAATTGGCCATTGCTCAAAGCTTGCCTTTTCAATTAGCTGCATGTGTAAAGCCAGTCCCATTTTCATATCCATCGTGCCACGACCAAACAAATAATTGCCTGATTCCAAATCAATTCTAGCTGCATCTGGTAAATCCTTTTTGTATTTAGGTTCCATTAGCTTTTTTGTCAATTCCTCAGGAAAAAAAGCTAGTGGTTCTAATTCTCCGTACTCTTCGGTATGCACCGTATCAAAATGACTAATTAACACTACCGTTTCTGTTGCTGTAGGATGTTTATATAATGCCGTAACAGCGTTTCTTCCAAGACCTGCATCATGCAATTCAATGAGCTCTGGACGTTTATCAAAATATGGAAGCGCTAACAATTTATTTTTCAATTTATAGGAAAATTCATTTTCCCCCTCGGTCAATGTTCTACTGTCCCAGCTGACAATTTCACATAGTAGTGCTCGTAGTTTTTCTGGTGTATTCCACATGTAATGATTCATAAAAATTCTCCTTTAAATCTAATTCGTTAGAGGTTTTTAACGAATATCTAATGACTCTTCACTTTTATTATCTGTAGTAGCAGTAGGCGCTTTTTTTAATTTCAATTGATAAAAAATCATACAAGCAATAAAGAAGCCAATGCCATATAATAAGCCAATTCTTTGTGTTGGATCAAATGCTAAAAAAATCAAAATCAATAAACAAAAGACAATGCAAAATATAGGAATTAATGGAAATAACGGTGTTTTAAACTTTAGATCAGCCAAATTTCCACCAGACTTTATATAACGATAGCGGAACATTAATTGAGAAGCACATATACCCATCCATGAAATAGTGACGGATATTCCTGCCACTGACATTAATAAAACAAATACCGCATCTGCTTCCATCACACTTGTTAATAATGATAAGAGAGAGAAAACCATCGTAAAGATAAGCGCATTTAGAGGAACTTTATTTTTAGTAAGACGCCCAAATAATTTTGGCGCCATTCCCTCCTGTGACATAGAGAATAATAAACGAGTTGACGCATACAGACATGAATTACCAACTGATAATATCGCCGTTAAAATAACAAAATTCATAATGCCTGCCGCATATGGTACACCCGCTATATTCATCAACGTCACAAATGGACTCTCCATTAGTCCAAGCTCTGACGATGGGAAAATGGCTGATAATACGATAATAGACGCAATATAAAAAACGATAATTCTAAAAAGAATTGTCCGAATAGCTCTTGGGATATTTTTTTCAGGATTCTCGGTTTCACCAGCTGCAATACCTACAAGTTCTGATCCCTGATAAGAGAAAATAACATTCATCATTGTGACAAAAATAATGGAAATACCTGCTGGGAATAAGCCAGACGGTGCTAAATTTGTCATATGAGGTGTTGGACGATCTGCTAACGGAATCAAACCAAAGATAGCCGCCCCACCTATGATGATAAAGGCAATTACTGCAATTACTTTGATGCTGGCAAACCAAAATTCTGCTTCAGCAAATCCCTTTGTTGTTAAAGCATTTAAGACAAATAAAAGAACCATAAATACAGCACACCATATCCAAATGGGTACGTCTGGAAACCAATGTTGCATTAAGATTCCGGCAGCTGTAAATTCAACACCTGCAGTTGCTGCTGATCCGACAAAGTACATCCAGCCTAATGAAAATCCGGCTGAAGGGCTAATGTAACGTGTTGCATATGTTTGAAAGGAACCTGTAACAGGCATGTAAACAGCTAATTCTCCTAGACAATTCATGACCATAAACAAAATTAAGCCACCAAATAGGTAACCAATAAGCGCACCACCTGGACCAGCTTGATTGATGGTATAGCCAACATTTAAAAATAATCCTGTTCCGATAACCCCGCCAAGAGAAAGCATTAATAAATGACGACTTTTCATTGAACGGTTTAATTGTTGATTGTGAAGTTGATCCCCTTTATCCAACATCCATCCCTACTTCCCATATATTGTAAAAATACTAAATATTCTGATATTTATAGAACAAAAGCACCCAATCAATTTATCTCTTTTAAATTGATTGGGTTACGGTAGTCTTACTAAAAGCGTAGTGATAAGCAGCTTAAGCCACCATCATGTTTTCTGAATTCAGACATCTCAAGTTCAATCGTTTGATAGCCTAGGTCGAGTAACTTACGATTGGTTTCTGGGTATCCTGCTGGAATAATAATATAATCATTTACTTGAATACAGTTAGCTGAGTATTCATTTTCTTTTGGAATAATAATTTTTTCATAGGATTCAAATGCCGGATGATCCACGAACTCACCAGCTAGCACCATACGATTATCTCCTACATATGCAATACCAGTTTTTAAATGGAAGAATTCTTTTAATGGGATAATAGTTGCCTCATACCCCTCTTGTTCAACGATTTCCTTAAATTGTTGGGCTCCTTCTTCATTTGTACGGTCTGAAATTCCTACGTAAAATTTCTTCTCTGCCTGTAATACATCTCCTCCATCAAGCGTTCCAGATCCTTTAATATAATAAATTTTATCGTAAAATTGCTTTACAGCAGGTTCGATATCTTCAATTTCACGATTACGAGCAGCAGCTCCAGGATTTGAAATGATTGCAAATTCTGATGTTAAAACAGCCGTATCCTCTACAAATGTTGAATCAGGAAATGCTTCATTCGCTGGTAATTGTGTCACCTCAACTCCACATTTCTTTAAAGCCTCTACATACTTTTCATGCTGTTCAAATAATTTTTCTAATATAGGTTTTCCTAAATCACTAGTGGTTAAACCGTTTACGAAACTAGTACCTGGATTTTTAACAATAACATTTTTAAACATATTCTTCTCTCTCCTTTTATGTTCTTACTACGGGACAAGTCAGGCATGTTGGCCCACCTGTTCCTTTTACAGAAATTTGATCACCTTTATATTCAAATACCGTTGCTCCAGCATCAATTAGCTGTTGCTTTGTGGTCGTGTTTCCTTCAGGAATAACGCAAACCCTTGGTGCAAGCGCTAACACATTACAGCCAAGTGTATCGTATTCATCCTTAGGTACTTCCAATAACTGAATGCCCTTTTCAATTAGAAGTTGGCGGAAAAATACTGGCATTAAACGGGAATGTACAACCGCTAAATCTTTATCCACGATACTAATGAAAGACATTAGATGTAAGCATTCAGCTTCACCTAAATCATGTGGTAGCTGTACAACAATAAACTCATCTACCATTTCAGCTGTCATTTCTTTTAGCTGACGAATGGCTTCATCGTTTGTTCGATAGCCCCTACCTACAGCAAGAGTTCGATCATCCAACCAAACAATATCTCCTCCATCTGCTACGGCATCTCCAGTGAGTTCTCCGATTAAGGAAATACCCTTGTCCTGTAAAAATGCTTTGTATACGGATGCTTCTGGCTGTCTTAATTTTTTACCAGACTTCAATAAAATGGCACCATTCGGCGTAAATTTCACTGGATCATGTGCATAAAGTGAGTCTAATCCCACCACATCTGACATTGGTAAATAATCAATCGTGTCAACATACTTTTCAAGAATCTCAACAAATTCTGCATATTCATTTAATGCTTCTTCAAAGTTGGGTTCAGATAAGTAATTAAAAGTTTTCCATTCATCACTAAGATGATTCTGGCTTTGGAAAGCATCTTTTGGATGTTTTACTATTACGTGTTTTAAAGGTGCATACATTGATGAACAATAATGCATTCCCTTCACCCCTTTTCCGTGTAGTGGAAAACGTTTCCGTTTAGAGGAAAGTTTATATGAAAAATATATGCGTTTTATGTTATACTGTCAATATATTTAGAAAACTTTTTATTTTTAATTTCTTTTTTAAACATCTTCAATTACACCCTGTTAGCATTTGTCCCGATTTTTAAAGATGCGAATCTTCTATATTAGCCACTCTCTTATTGGGACAAAATCACATCTGTTTAATGAAGTTATGGCTTTGCATAAATCCTTATAGGCACGGTAATATTGGAACTAGACGTAGATGGAGAATAAAAATAAAATAGGATAATGGGAGGTGGGACAAATGCAATTATTAGAGCGGGCTATGACTATTGCGAAGGTTTTAGCTTCTGAAGCAAATGACAGTAGCTTGTCCATTTCAGAGCTTTCAACAAAATGTGATTTACCACTAAGTACTTTACATAGAATTTTAAAGGCGATGATTAAACAAGGAATGATTGAGCAAGATGAGCAAACCAAACACTATCGACTGGGGACAATATGGATGGAACTAGGTTTGCAAGTATATGATACGATGGATTATATTAGTAAAATCCGACCTGAGTTAGAGCGATTAGCAAGAGATGTTGAGGAAAGTGTCTATTTAAGTAAGCCAGCAGGTTTGGACACGATTATTATAGAAAGAATAGACAGCGCTGCCAATCCGATTCGTATTTATGACCAACTGGGTATTCGTATACCTCTACATATCGGTGCAGCCAATAAAGCTATTCTCGCCTCTATGTCTGCCCCTCAATCTAAGGAAATATTAGAACAACTAGTAACTAAAGATGAGATGTCTGAATTGGAGGAACAGCTTCGTCAAATTCGGCAACAAGGTTATGCGATTAGCCATGGAGAACGAACTGCTGGTACCTCCTCCATTGCAGTTTCCGTCTTGGATGGTTTTGGCGAAGTAATCGGTGCAGTAAGCATCGGCTTCGTCAACTTTAATATCTCTCAAGATCATATTCAAACACTTATTGAACGTTTAGTTGATACCGGTAAACGTGTATCAACTAAACTTGGTTACCGAGGAAAAAATTAGAGGGGTTGATTAACTTAAAGAAACTCACTCTAGTTTTGTTCACCGATTTTGCCTGTAAAGGTTTTTTTCTTGAAAGGTTATGTGAAAACTATTGCACTGAACGCCATCGTATGTTAAATTATTATGGTATGTGAAATACCGAACTGAAATAATAATCTTTCAGCTACAACAGTAAGGAGGGAATACAACATGCCAAAACAATGTGTAATCACTGGACGTAAAGCTCGTACTGGTAACAACCGTTCCCACGCTATGAACGCTAGCAAACGTACTTGGGGTGCTAACCTTCAAAAAGTTCGTATCTTAGTTGACGGTAAACCAAAACGTGTATGGGTTTCTGCTCGTGCATTAAAATCAGGTAAAATCGAGCGCGTTTAATCGCTGCTTCTAAAAAATCGATTTCGCATTGAGCGCAAATCGATTTTTTTCTTTGGATATAAAACAAAGAATGAAAAAATCCGACTACCTTTAGTCGGATTTTTTTACTTTCTTATCTTTTTTAAATAGGTTAATACACGTGCGCGTGATACTACTAACAAATTTCGGCAATTGGAACGTATATACTTTCAGGACTCTCTCCCCCTTACGCTAATCTATGCTTCTTATCATTAAACATATGCCTCTTGAGAAAGATATAGACCCTGAAGTTCCTATTATTTCATTACTTGTAAATCGAGATGTTCCTAAAGAAATTTCTTCTTTCGTTGTTTCATATTTTACTTGTCTCAATGTCACATCTTTAATGGGCTCTTCATGAGCAAAGAAGGACAAGTATCGGTATCGATTATCTGCATAAATAGCATGTGTACCTGGTAGTAAAAATTGCAACATATTTGTTTGATTGATAATCTTCAACGCAATGTGTGGGTGCTCTTTCTGTAATCGGTAAATGGAACGAACGGCTGCTTCATAATGATCTAAGCGCCCTCCCGTAACACCTGTCAAGATAATTTCTTGTGGTGCATAAGTAAATGCTTTGAGCAATGCTAAATCCGTATCTGTTTCATTTTTCTCTTCCTGAAAACGTTGCTGATCATTTGTCTGTGCCATCACCAGCTGATATTCCTCTTCTGTTAAAGAATCAAAATCGCCCACAATGGCATGTGGGGTAATCCCATGCTCTATTAAATATAAAGCCCCACGATCTGCACCAATAAACACAATATCCTGTTGTTGTTGAAACGATGAGAACGAACAAAGTTCTTGTTTTGGACCACCTGCACAAACAACGACCGTTGTCATCCTTTAATCGCAGCCTCACCAGCTGCTAAAATTTCTTGAAGTGCCGCTTTTCGATCCTCTTTACTATAAATGGCTGAACCCGCTACAAAGATCGTCGCCCCTGCCTGTGCACATGGAACAATCGTTTCTGCTGTAATACCTCCATCTATTTCAATGGCGATATCCAAACCAAGATCTTTAATCAGTGTAGATAATGCCTCGATTTTAGGCACAACAGAATGAATGAACTTTTGTCCACCGAAGCCTGGATTGACAGTCATTAGTAATACCATATCGATATCTTCTAAGACATGTTGAATAGACTCTATAGGTGTGTGTGGATTTAATACGACGCCCGCTTTTACACCATACGAACGGATTAATTGAATTGTTCGATGTAAGTGACGGCATGCTTCAACATGAACCGTAATATAGTCTGCTCCAGCTTGTGCAAATTGTTCAATGTATTGATCAGGATTTTCAATCATTAAATGCACATCTAACGGTAAATCTGTTAATGGACGAATAGCATCTAATACAATCGAACCAAATGAAATATTCGGCACAAAATGACCATCCATGACATCAATATGAATTAGTTGTGCACCAGCTTGTTCTACCTCTTTAACTTCTTCACCTAATTTTGCAAAATTCGCTGCTAAAATTGATGGGGCTATTTGTATCATTATTAATACCTCGGCTTTCGATCCATAATTTCTTGCATAAATTGTTCATAATGCTTGTAGCGATAGTCACGAATTTCACCTGTTTCTACCGCTGCCTTGACTGCACATTTTGGCTCTTTCAAGTGTAAACAGCCTCTGAATTTACAATCATCCGCTACTCTAATCATTTCAGGAAAACAAGCGCCTAATTCCTCTTTATCGATATCATCAAAATCAAAAGAACTAAATCCAGGAGTATCTGCCAACAAACCATCACAGACCTCAATAAGTTCTACGTGACGCGTCGTATGTTTTCCGCGACCCAAACTTTGCGAAATAATCCCTGTTTTTAAGTTTAAATCAGGAATCAGTGTATTTAGCAAGGTTGATTTGCCCACACCAGATTGGCCCGCCAAAACAGTTGTTTTCTCTTTTAAAATAGGCTGCAGTCGTTCCACTAATTCTTCTTCATCTTTATAAGTTTGAAGAACCGTATAACCCATATTTTGATAATCCGCTATATAACTTTTTAATTCATCATGTTCACCATTTTCTAGTAAATCCATCTTTGTTAGACAAATAATGGGATGTACATGGAAGGATTCTAAAACAACTAAAAAGCGATCGAGTAAAATGGTATTGAAATTAGGTTCTTTTACAGAAAACACCAAAATACCTTGGTCAATATTAGCAATTGGTGGGCGAACCAATTCATTTTGACGTTCTAAAATCTTCTGAATGGTGCCATCCGAACCTTCTATTTCCATTGTATATTCTACAATATCACCGACAAGAGGGGATTCTCCACGATTACGAAAGACCCCTCGTCCTCGACATTGAATAAGTTGATGACCATCATAAACATAATAATAACCGCTTAATGCTTTTCTTATTTGGCCTTGCGCCATCCAATTCCCTCCTTAATCGAAATCATTATAATTAACCTTTTCTTCTAAAATTATTTCTGAGTCACGGATAATTCTATAACTCGCCTCTTTACCTTCTTCAATAACAAGTTGTATATTGTAAGGTGTATCATTTAAAATTTCAAAATCATCAACTGGATCAGAAAATGTATGATTTTTATCTTGAATTTCAATGCGAATTTTTTGAGGTACACCCTCTTCTGTAGGTTTATACTCAATGACTACAGGTTTGAGTATTGGTTTATCAGGCTTTTTAGCAGGTCCCTTACTGATGACAACCGATATAACAGAACCTTCCTCTACCATAGTACCTGCTTTAGTCAATTGTGAGATCACACTGCCAGCTGGGATCGACTCATGATAGTCTGCACGTGATTCACGCCAACTCAGACCCACTCTTTTCACATAAGCATCCATATCTGCTTCCGTATAATTTGCAACATTTTCAACCCTTACCATTCTTACTCCTTGACTTACTTTAAAGGTGATCGTTTCTTCTTTCGCTACTACTTCTGTATTTGCAGGAATACTTTGCTCAATAATTCTGCCTTCAGGTTCACGAGAAGGAACTTCCTCTTTGTTTACTTCTTTATACTTACCTTTTATTAAAGTTTCGACCTGACTATAATTCTGTCCTACATAATTATCAACGGTCGTCATCTCTACACCCAAGCTAACAATTAAATCGATCTCAGAGCCTTTTGCTCGCATCGAATTTTTTGCTGGATCCGTTTCAATGACCTTACCTTTTTCAATGTCTTCATGATTTCGCTCCTGGGGCTCCTCACCAACAACAAATCCCTCTGCTTCTAATTTTCTTGTAGCGTCCACTACTGTTAAATTTGTCACATCAGGTATAGCCACGTTTTTCGGGCTAAATAAATCTTTTGCGAATAAAAAGAATAGGAAGATGATAATTACTGCAATGAATAAACCAGCCACATACTTTGGCCATTTTTTCTTCTTTGTTTTAACAGGAACAGGTTTTTCTACTGCTTTTTTAGGCTGTGCCTGAGATGGTGATTTAAACTCCAGAATCGGTTCAATAACTCTTGTTTTGGTTAAATCTTCATCTTTCTTTAGAACTTCCTCTTTAATGATTGGAATGGCCTTTGTTACATCATTGTCCACAGGTATGACAAATTTTGGTTCATTTATTCGAGATGATGATAATACAGTTTCCAAATCATCATACATTTCTTCTACTGTATTGTAGCGATGAGATGCATCTTTGGCAGTAGCTTTGAGCACCACATTTTCCAAGCTTTGTGGGATGGTTCCATCAAAAGCACGAACAGAAGGCGTTTCTGCTTGTAAATGCTTAAGTGCAATAGAAACAGCCGACTCACCGGAAAATGGTAATTCACCTGTCAATAATTCGTACAAAACAATACCCAGTGCATAAATGTCAGATTGATTCGTAGCTGTACCGCCTCGAGCTTGCTCTGGTGATAAATAATGCACTGTCCCCAGCACAGAATTCGTTTGGGTAAATGATGTAGCGCTTAACGTCATAGCAATTCCAAAATCTGTTATTTTTACATTACCCTCTGCATCCATTAAAATATTTTGTGGTTTAATATCACGGTGAATAATATGGTTTTCATGGGCATTAGCAATAGCAGAAGTTAATTGCTTCATAATATGCACACTTCTAGCAGGAGAAATTGGTGCAAATTCTTGTATGTACTGCTTTAAAGTTTTTCCTTGAACAAATTCCATCACAATATAATGTAGATCTCCATCGTCACCTACATCATAAACACTAACAATATTTGGATGTGTAAGACTTGTGGCAGACAGTGCCTCACGTTGAAAACGTCGATGTAATTCATCCTCATTGGAAAAATCATAGCGTAATATTTTTATGGCTACATCTCGATTTAATATCATATCATGAGCTAAATAAACATTGGACATACCACCGCCACCAATGAGTTCTATAATTTTATAACGGTCACTAATTCTTTTACCTACAAGCATTCTTACACCTCCTCATCCTTTTTTGTTAGTAGCACGAGGGAGATATTATCTTCTCCCCCGCTTGCATTTGCTAATTCTACTAGTTTACGTCCTTTTTCATCTATAGAATCTGGATACGTAATAATCGAAGCCATTTCATAGACAGTTAATTTATTGCTTAATCCATCTGAACAAATGAGTAAATACGATTTTGGTGCCAACTCTACTTCATAAAAATCTGGTTCTATTGTTTCCTCTGTACCCATAGCTTTTAAGATGAAATTTTTCTTTGGATGCGTCAAAGCTTCCTCTTCACTAATTTCACCGTTTTCAACAAGTACATTAACATATGAATGATCTCTTGTTATTTGTTGTGCACCATCTTCAAAGAAATAATACACGCGACTATCCCCAACATGTGCAATGAAGCAATGTTGCTCTTCTATTAACACCGCAATAAACGTCGTGCCCATTCCTTTACAGTCTTCATGTGATAAAGAATAGTCATATATATTTTTATTTAATTGTTTTACTGTTTGCAATAACCATTCTTTCTTTGATGTTGTTGATACAAAATGATGTGTGTCTGCCTGTAAAAAAAAGGTTTCCATCTGCTTTATCGCCATATCACTTGCTACATCTCCAGCATTATGACCACCCATGCCATCCGCTACAAGTGCTAGTGCAAGCCCATCAGGACGTTTAAAAAATGCAGCACGGTCTTCATTAATTGATCGTTTTAAACCAATATCACTTTCGACTGTGTATTCCAACACTGGTCACCTCGTTTCTTCAGATCTCTCTTGCGCACGTAATTGACCACACGCAGCTGCAATGTCAGAACCTTGCTCCCGGCGGATCGTTACGTTTATACCATTTTTCTTTAACGTTTTTTCAAACGCAAAAATTTGGCTACGAGACGTACGAACATAATCCCGTTCTGGTACGTAGTTTACAGGAATTAAATTTACGTGACATTTAATTCCTTTTATTAAAGCAGATAGCTCCTCTGCAATTTCTACAGAATCATTTTCACCAGACATTAAACCATACTCAAAACTCACACGTCTGCCAGTTTTTTTAGTATAGTAACGAACGGCTTCCATTAATTCATCTAATTTATAAGCACGCGCAATTGGCATAAGCTTTTGACGAGCCTCTTGATTTGGTGCATGAAGAGACACCGCAAAGTTAATTTGTAATTGTTCATCAGCAAATTGGTAAATTTTAGGTACAATACCTGATGTTGATACAGTGATGTGTCGAGCACCAATATTTAACCCTTTTTCATGATTGATCACTTTTAAGAAGTTCATCATTGCATCATAATTATCGAAAGGCTCTCCAATTCCCATAATAACAATATGTGATACTCGCTCGCCCACTTCATCTAAAGTTTGCTGTACTTTTACAACTTGCTCCACAATTTCTCCAGCCAATAAATGTCGCTTCAAACCACCTAAAGTTGAGGCACAAAATGTACATCCAATACGGCATCCTACCTGTGTTGTTACACAAACAGAGTTGCCGTATTCATGGCGCATTAGTACTGTTTCTATAGAGTAACCATCTTGCAATTGAAATAAAAATTTAATAGTACCATCTTTAGACTCTTGCTTGATAATGGTTGATAATGTCGATAATGCAAAATTTGCAGACAGCTTGTCCCGTAATCCCTTTGCAAGGTTTGACATCTCTTCAAACGTTTTAACTCTTTTATTATATAACCAGTCAAAAATCTGAGCTGCACGGAAAGGCTTTTCTCCATTTTCCTTTAGCCAATCTTCTAATTGATGTGGCTGGAATGAATAAATGGATTCTTTTAAATCTGGTTTTTCTTTTTTCACCCGTCGAACTGGTTTTTCTTCTGCTTCATCAACTAAATCGTTGATACGTTCATTAAATTTCTCTTGATCCACCATTAGTTGGATTCTCCTTTTTTACGAAAGGCGGCAACGAAGAAACCGTCACTGCCAAAGTCTTGTGGAAAGACTTGAAGCATGCCATTGGCTTGCTTTTCCGCTAATTTTGTCGGTAAAGATTCTAGTTGTATTGCTTCCATTTCTGGATGCGCTGTTAAAAAGGCTTTTACTGTACCTTCATTTTCTTGTTTATCGACTGTACATGTACTGTACACAAGCTTACCCTCAATTTTCAATACTTTTGTAGCTGCATCCAGTAATGCTAGTTGGATTGTTTGAAGATTTTTTAAATCTTCTTCTCGCTTCGTATATTTAATATCTGGCTTACGTCGCATAACCCCCAGTCCACTACAAGGTGCATCCACTAAAATTGCATCATATGACTCTGCTTGTAAAAAATCTGGTGCTTTACGTCCGTCAATCGGGGCAGTTTCAATAATATCAAGCCCTAGACGTTCTGTATTATGGTCGATTAAATCTAATTTATGTGGATGAAGGTCTGTTGCTAAAATAGAGCCTTCATTTTTCATGATTTCAGCTAAATGTGTTGTTTTTCCTCCTGGTGCGGCACACATATCAAAAACACGCATACCTGGGGATGGATTTAATACTTTGGCTGGTATCATCGAACTCTCATCTTGTATGGTAAAAAGCCCCTCTTTAAATGCATTTGTACGGGCAGGCTGACCATTTGTTATGTGTAAGCATTCTGGCATAACGTCGCTTTGTTTTGCTGTTAAACCTTCTGCTTCAAGTTCTGCCATCGCTTGCTTAACAGTTACTTTTGTTGTATTCACACGGACGGTTTGCATAGGTGGCACATTATTTTCATGTAACATTCCTGTAGCTACATCTAGACCATAGTTATCAACAAAACGTTGTACTAGCCATATTGGATGACTTGTTTCAATAGCAAGACGCTCTATCGGATTTTCTATGTCATTTGTAGAAGGAACACCTTGACGTAGCACAGATCTTAAAATACCATTGACCGTCGAAGCAATACCACGATGCCCTCGGCGCTTCGCAATTTCTACCGCCTCATTAACAGCAGCATGCGCTGGAATACGCGTTAAATAATGCATTTGATATAAAGATATTCGCAATAACCATCGAACCCAATGATCTATAGAACCACGGATAAAAGGCTCTAAATAATAATCCAGTGTCATTTTATGTTGCAATGTACCATATGTTAATTCTGTTAATAAAGCGCGATCCTTCGCCTCTATCTTATGTCGTTTAATGGTTTCATTTAGAAGTAAATTGCTATAGGCTTGATTTTTATCAACTGCTAACAGAATAGATAATGCAGCGTCTCGCACATTTCCATCCCAAATAACTACACTTTTTTTACTCATTTAAATTGGTCCCCAATCTGTAATTTAGAACCTGTACCACGTAAATATTCCTCAGCTGTCATGCGCTTTTTACCTGCAGGTTGTACATCATATAATGCTAGTGTTGTCCCATTGCCTGCCGCTACTTCAAAATGGTCTTTTGCAATCGCTACAACAGTTCCAGGAATAGTATCATGCTTGCTATTGCCAATAGTCGCCCACCAAACTTTAAAATTACCATCTTCAAAAGTAGTATAAGCTACTGGCCATGGATGAAGCCCGCGTACTTGATTGTAAAGAGTTGTGGCATCCTTTGTCCAATCAATACGTTCTTGGTCTCTCGAAATATTGCTGGCAAAGGTAACTTGCGCTTCATCTTGCACTGTACGGCTATTTGTTCCATTAATAATAGATGGAAGTGTCTCTTTTAATAAATCACGGCCAACAATACTTAGCTTATCAAAAAATCTACCCGTATAATCATCTTGTTCAATAGGGATAGCTCTTTGAGAAATAATATCACCTGCATCAAGCTTTTCTTCCATATACATGATTGTTACGCCCGTTTCTTTTTCCCCATCCATAATAGCTTGGTGAATAGGAGCGCCTCCACGATATTTTGGTAATAAGGAAGCATGGACATTAATGCAGCCAAGTACAGGAGCATCTAATAGTTCTTTTGGCAAAATTTGTCCAAAAGCAGCTGTAATGACTAGATCTGGCTGTAAGGTAAGAATCTGTTGTAGTTCCTCAGAGCCACGTAGTTTTTCTGGTTGTATAATAGGTAAGCCTAGCTCCAAAGCTGCTGCCTTTACAGGTGGTGGTGTCAATACACGTTTACGCCCCACTGGTCGATCAGGTTGCGTAACGACTGCTTTAATATCGTATCCTTCATCATGTAGCATACGCAAAATGGGTGCGGAGAAATCAGGTGTCCCCATAAAAATAATAGAAGTCATTTTATTCCTCCTCTTCAGCGTACATTTCTTCAAGTTCTTCTTGTGTTACAATACGTTTTATTTTTGAATTAAATAGCACGCCATCTAAATGATCAATTTCATGTAAGATTGCACGAGCATCAAAGCCTCCAGCTTCTAATTCATAGACACGTCCTTCACGGTCGCATGCTTCAATTTTCACATAGTTAGGGCGTTCTACCTCACCATATAATTCTGGGAAACTCAAGCAACCTTCAATATCTATTTCAGCTCCGTCCGTTTCAATAACAGTTGGATTTATCATTTCTAAAATATCGCGTTCCTCACCTAGCTCTACAATCGCTACTCGTAAACCTATATTAATTTGAGGTGCGGCAATCCCAACACCATCATATTCCACCATTGTGTCATACAAATCATCCAGTAATGTAATAATTTCATCATTAATTTCTGTCACTTCTGAACACGGTGTTGAAAGTACTTGCGCTGGATGTTCAACTACTTTTTTTATTGCCATTATTATATCCTCATTTCTGCTTTAAGCTAGAGCTATACCGTTTATTTAATTGATATATGCCCTTTTAGTAAAACGGCTCTCATCTTATATGGTAGACGGATCTAAATCTACCGTCATTAATATTCCTTGTTTGATCCAATCTGCTCGATACATAGCAAGCAAACGCTGTAAAACCGGAATTAGATTTGGTTCAATTTTATATTTTATCAAACATTGATAACGATATCTATTTTGGAGTCGAGCAATACTTGCAGTCGTCGGGCCAATAATGGCTACTTGATTCGATAAATTTCCACGTAACCAATCTGCCATACGACCAGCGTATTCCGCAGCCATCATCACATCTTCATGAGAAATTTGCACGAGTGCCACATAATAATAGGGAGGATAGCTAGAACGACGCCGTAGAAACATCTCTCGTTCATAAAATGGTTCATAATCCTGCGTTTTAGCTAATTCGATTGCGTAATGCTCAGGTGTATAGGTCTGAATAATTACCTCTCCAGGTTTATCATGTCGTCCTGCTCTCCCACTTACCTGTGTTAATAGCTGGAATGTACGTTCCGCTGCACGGTAATCTGGTAAATGTAAGGAGGTATCGGCGCTGAGTACACCTACAAGTGTAATATTCGGAAAATCAAGCCCTTTCGCAATCATTTGAGTACCAAGTAAAATATCTGCTTGTCCCTCTCCAAAAACCCCTAAAATTTCTTCATGTGCCCCTTTATGCTTCGTTGTATCAACATCCATACGCAATACTCTTGCTTCTGGAAACAGCTTAAATAATTCTTCCTCTACTTTTTGTGTACCTGTACCAAAATAACGAATATGATCACTTTGGCATTGCGGACAGATTTGAGGAACATGTTCCTCATAACCGCAATAATGGCATTTCAATTTTTCTGTTGTGCGATGATAGGTTAAAGAGATGTCACAATTGGGACATTGTACAACTGTCCCACAATCCCGACATAGCACAAAAGACGAGTAGCCACGCCGATTTAAAAATAACACCATTTGCTCTTTTTTCTCTAATCTTAAACGGATGGCTTCAATAAGTGATTGCGAAAACATGGATCGATTTCCTTGTCGAAGCTCTTCACGCATGTCTGCAATAAAAACGGTTGGTAAGGATTGATGTAATGCTCTCAGCTTTAATGAAAGTAGCGTATAAACACCTTTTTTAGCTCTTGCAAATGATTCTAATCCTGGTGTAGCACTGCCCAAAATAACAGGACAATTATAATACTCACTACGCCAAATGGCCACATCTCTTGCATGGTAACGTGGTGAGTCTTCTTGTTTATAAGTAGATTCATGCTCTTCATCCAAAATTATGAGTCCAATATTCGTAAAGGGTGCAAAAATAGCTGAACGAGCACCAACTACTACGCTCACTTTCCCTTGCTGGATTTTGCGCCATTCATCATACTTTTCGCCAACAGACAGTCCGCTATGCATAACCGCAACCATCTCGCCAAAACGACTGCGGAAACGCTCTGTCATTTGAGGGGTTAAAGAGATTTCAGGTACGAGCATAATAGCTTCTTTGCCTTCGTCAAGTACCTTTTGTATAGCTTGTAAATAAACCTCTGTCTTACCGCTCCCTGTTACACCATGCAACAAAAATGTTTGCGCTTGTTGCTGCTCCATCGTTGCAATAATGGCCTGTAGAGCAACCTGCTGCTCATCAGTTAATTGTAAAGCATGCGTACGTGCAACTTCCTTTGTAAATGGATCACGATACACTTCCTCTTGAATAAATTGTGCAGCGCCTTTGTCAATAACACCTTCTAAAACTGATGAAGAAATTCCTGCTTCCTCACAAATTTGTTGTGGTGACAAAACTTCCCCTAAATGCTGACCCATCCATTCTAGTAGTAGACGTTGTTTTACAGCTCTAGTTGATTGCTCTAATGCTTTTTCAATCACTTTAGGCTCTTCTATAATTTTCACCATACGTATTTCTTTAACTTGGCCCTGTTGTTTCACAACATTTTCAATGGTCACCTTATTTTCGGCAACTAATTGCTTTAATAATGGGAGTAAATCTGCCCGTTCAAATTCTTTAAAATTAATTTGTTGTCGCTTACCAAAAATCACTTGCACTTCATTCGGTAGATCTTGAGCTTCATGTATTTTTATAATTTTTTCATATTTTGCACGTAATGCTGAAGGTAACATTACTTGTAAAGCATCTATTTCATAGCAAATCGTGTGATTCTTCAACCACTTCGCCATTTGCAGCAATTCTGCAGTTAATACTGGCTCCATATCTAAAATTTGAGTGATTGATTTTAATTTATTGAGTGGTACGGCTGTTTCGGTTTTTAATCCCACTACAAAGCCTAAAACATTTCTAGGACCAAACGGAACTTTTACACGACAGCCCTTTTCTATTACGTTTACCCATTCAGGAGGTACTTGATAATCGAAAGGACGGTCGACATGGTAAGTCGAGACGTCTACAATGACTTCCGCTATCAATAAGCTCATTGCTCCTCACCCTTTAGAATATGAGACCATAATGTTCGGGCAAATTGCTGTGGGTTAGTCGTAGCAATTATCTGCCCATTTAGCTGTGCTTTCTCACTGAAGTCAATCCAACGTTCCGATTGAATGTTGAGCATTGGTTCACCAAGCACTTTTTGACCAAATGTGACAGCCTTGATTCCGTCTACCGAAACAAGTGGCGTTTTCTCCATTGTCGGTACATTCGCTGCATGTATCAAGAGTACTTGTGGATCTTGATCCTTATAGTCTTCAAGCTGCTGTATAAAATCATTCAAACTACCATTTTCTATTTGTATAACACGTGCTCCTAGTGCCCTCGCCTCATTAGCTAAAGCCTGTCCAATGACACCATTCGCTTGTGGACTAATAATATGCTGTTCATCCAAAGGTACATGCAAGCCACCAACTGTCACTACTACCGTTTTATCTGTAAGTGGTTGGGTTTTCTCTGAAAAAAAATCCTTAACAATAGCCGTTATTTTTTCTGGTTCTTCTAAACGTCCCTTACCGACATAACCACATGCTAAAAACCCTTCTGAAGGCTCTATAAATTGATAGCCATCTGCTGCTAATCTATCTAAATTACGCTTTACTGCTGGATGGTCATACATGTGTACATTCATTGCTGGAGCTATCCATACAGGAGCAGTAGTTGCAAGTAAGGTTGTTGTTGCCATATCATCTGCAATACCATTAGCCATTTTTCCAATAACATTGGCAGTTGCAGGGGCAACTAAAATCAAATCAGCCCAATCCGCTAAGTCAATATGGGCAATCACACTTGAATCTTTTTCATCAAACGTGTCAAAATAAACATCATTTTTGGACATCACTTGAAAGCTTAATGGATTCACAAACTGTCTAGCAGAGGCAGTCATAATAACTTTTACGTTTGCCCCTGCTTGTGATAGCTTGCTAACAAGAGCAACAGCTTTATATACGGCAATCCCGCCTGAAACACATAGTAAAATATTTTTATTCATGCTAGGTGTCTTCCCTTCAAATGATAAGCTCCCAAAGGAGGATTCCCTGGGAGCTCTCGGCATACTGTATAATCAAATCTACTGCTGACTAACATTAAAGTTAGATTTCGTCTTCGTACACAGTTGACTCATCCTGTGTTACTTTTGTAAGTACACCTGCTGCTACTTCTTCAAGTGCTTTTCCTACATATTTATAGGAAACATACTTGTGTAAACGTTCCGTATTTTGCTCTTCTTGCATTTGACGAGCACGTTTTGAAGCAAGGCTCACTAATGAATATTTTGAATCGATTTCCTTTTTTAAAGCATCTACTGATGGGTATAACATTGTTTATTCTCCTCTCAACATTGACAAATATCTTTTTTCAACACGTTCTCTACGGCAATGCTCTGCTTTAATAATCGCATTAATACGATCGCAGGCATTTGTTACTTCATCATTCTCTACAACGTAATCATATAAGCTCATCATTTCAAGCTCTTCACTTGCTGTAGCAATGCGTTTCGCTATGATGTCCTCTGTTTCCGTCCCACGTCCAACTAAACGATCTTTTAATTCAGTTAAACTTGGAGGGGCTAAGAAAATAAATAAGGCATCTGGTGCTTTTTTACGAATTTGTGCTGCACCCTGCACTTCGATTTCTAAAAACACATCACGACCTGCATCCAATGTTTCATTCACATAGGCCAGTGGTGTACCATAGTAGTTCCCTACAAATTCAGCATGCTCTAATAAGCCGCCCTGTTCAATTAACGTTTCAAAGTCTTCACGTGTCTTGAAAAAATAGTCTACACCATCTATTTCACCTTCGCGAGGATTTCGTGTCGTCATCGAGATGGAATACTCATAATTCGTATTCGGCTGAGAAAATAATTCTTTTCGCACTGTCCCTTTACCTACACCGGATGGGCCAGACAGAACAATTAATAATCCACGTTCTTTTATCATTTATTCTCTATATCTCCCTTAATTTATAACAGACACGCGCAAGTTATTCGATATTTTGAACTTGCTCACGCATCTTTTCTAAAATTGTTTTCGCCTGAACAACAGCAACCGCTGCTTCTGTAGATTGATTTTTTGAACCAATTGTATTGATCTCTCGATGAATTTCCTGCATTAAAAAGTCTAATTTCCGGCCGACTGAAATCGTTTCAAGTAAAGTTTCTTCCAGTTGATTAAAATGACTATCTAATCTGTCTAATTCTTCGGAGATGTCAACACGTTCTGCAAAAATCGCTACTTCTGCTAGTAAACGGTCATCTAACAAAGTTCCATCTGCTACTTCTGCAATTCGATCTACTAATCGTGTACGATATTTTTCAACAGCAAGAGATGAGCATGAACGTATTTGATTCACCTGTTCCTTTAACTGTTCCTTATATTGTACAACAACTTCCTGCAATTCTTGCCCCTCACGCTCACGCATAAGAACGAGTTGTTCAATCGCATGTGAAATCGCTTGTTCAACGGCACTAAGCAAATCCTCTGGTGTCAGTTGTGGTTTTTGCTGTACGAGTGCTTGCTCTAACGATAAAAGCTCCTGCATCGTCCATTTTTCTTCTAGTGGTACCTTACTTGCTAATTGCTCTTTTGCCTTACGATACGCTTCAATTAATGACCAATTAATCTCAATAGATTGCTCTACATTATCTAAGTCCTTCACATATACCATCACATCAATTTTGCCGCGTGACAAAGCTTGAGAAATAAGTTTCTTTGCAAAAATTTCCGCCTCAAGCCATTCCTTCGGAAATTTAGCATTAATTTCTAAAAAGCGATGGTTGACCGAGCGCATTTCTACGGTTAATTGAAAGTCTCTAGTTGTTGTGACACCTCTGCCAAAACCAGTCATACTACGCACCAAGGTTCGTCACACCTTTCTTTGCATACTGGGAATATTATAACATAAGCTTTAATCGAATATGACGACTCTCCAAAAAAAATTGAATCGAATAAAAGCTAATTCTACCACAATTGAAGCTATATTTTAATATTCACCTAAAAAATGCTATGATAAACATACAATTAATGCATTTGCAGAAGCTAATTGACATAAATTAAATGCATTCAGAAAAAAATACGAAAGTACCAAGATGCTTGTTATCATTGGAAAGAGGAATTCATATGGCATTTGACGGCTTATTTACTTATTCAATAACAGCCGACCTACAACAACTAGTGACAGGTCGGATTACAAAAATACATCAACCTAACGCTCAAGAGGTTGTTTTCCAAGTTCGTGCTAACGGAAAAAATCATAAATTGCTTTTTTCTATTCATTCTTCTTATGCACGAGTGCATCTTACAGAGCAAACGATTGATAACCCTGCAGAACCTCCTATGTTTTGTATGCTGTTGCGCAAGCATTTAGAGGGTGGTTTTATTTCCTCCATTAAACAGCTTGGTTTTGATCGTATTATAATAGTAGAAATCGAAAGTAAAAATGAAATTGGTGACCCTATTGTCAGAGAACTGCATGCTGAAATTATGGGTAGACATAGTAATCTACTTTTAATTGATAAAGAGCAAGATAAAATTGTTGATAGTTTAAAGCACTTACCTCCATCTGTAAATAGTTTTCGTACGGTATTACCTGGTCAACCTTATCTAGCTCCACCAACACAAAATAAATGGAATCCCTTACTAGTTACAGACGAAGAGTTATCAACATTTTTTTCGGAAACCAAAACTGCCAAAGAAGTCGTGACACAATTTACTGGTTTTTCACCTCTTCATGCTGAGGAATTATTGTACCGCATGTCATCAACATCGAATCGAGTACAATGTTTCAAAGACTTTATAGCTGCTTTTGCAAATGGCGGTACGAGTCCTATGTATGTATGGGCTAATCACAAAACTTACTTCTCACCAATAGAGTTAACCCACTTACATGGGGATGTTACAGTTTATCCGAATGTTCATGAACTTCTTGATCGTGTATTCTTTGCACGTGCGGAGCGGGACCGCGTCAAGCAGCAAGCAGGTGATTTAGAAAGATGGCTACAAAATGAAATTGATAAACTGTCTTTAAAAACGAAAAAACTGACAAAGGATTTTGAGCGCGCCTCAAAGCTCGATCAATTCCAGCTATATGGTGAGCTATTAATGGCCAATATTTATGCTTTTGAAAAAGGGGTCAAAGAAGTAACAGTCACAAATTATTACAGTGAAGATAGTGAAGAGATTACCATTCAGGTCAGTGAGCGTAAAACGCCTATAGAAAATGCTCAAAGCTATTATACGAAATATACGAAAGCAAAAAATGCATTAATCATGGTGCAAGAACAACTTGAAAAAACAAAAGAAGAAATATCTTACTTTGAAATGCTGGCACAACAAGTTCAACAAGCCTCCCCTGGGGATATTGAAGAAATTCGTGAAGAACTTGCTGAGCAAGGCTACTTGAAACTACGCCATTCAAAGAAAAAGAAAAAGCCCGTAAAACCGGAGCCCGAACACTATGTTTCCTCTACAGGAATGGGCATCTCTGTAGGCAAGAACAACAAGCAAAATGATATGCTGACATTTAAAATAGCCAAACGTACAGATATCTGGTTACACACGAAGGATATTCCAGGTTCCCATGTTGTGATCCATTCTAGTGAACCTGATGAAACAACTTTGCGTGAAGCAGCCACATTAGCTGCCTATTTTTCAAAAGCAAGAGACTCTTCTTCTGTTCCAGTGGATTACACAGAAATTCGCCAGGTCAAGAAACCAAATGGGGCCAAACCTGGTTTTGTGATTTACTTCGAACAAAAAACTTTGTATATCGATCCTGATGAAGCTGTCATTTTACAACTAAAAAAGCAGTCGTAAAGATAGAAACCGAGATGGATTTTCTCGGTTTTTTCTTTTTTTCATTTGTTAGCACGTAATCAGTACTATAAAACGATGAAAACAGCCACATCTTGATTGATTCTTACAGACAATCTTCCTTATTATAATAATGATTAAAAAACATATGAATCATCTGAACTGTTTCTTACTACAGTTATTGACTTCTACCTTTTAGCAAAGCAAAATCAAAATATAAAAGATTGAATAGCATTTTGGAAAGGGCGTATCAATATGTCTGTAGGCAAAAAATTAAGTTTCGGATTCTTTACCATTATTCTCACGTTAATCATTTCATTAATGATTATGTTCATGCTATTTTCACACATCGAAAAGAAGATTGAAAATGCATTGGACGGTCACGTAGCCCTTGTGGAATTAGCAGATGATATTCAATTTGAGATGGCCATGCAAGGTCTTTTTATTCGCTCAATTTTCATTGAAGACAATCCTGCTAATAAAGAGAGCTTCATAGAACATGCAAATTTACTTGATAAGTATGTAGCTGAAATCAAAGAAAAATCAAATTCATCTGAAATGGATACATATGCAAATGAATTAAATACGTATAATGATGCTTTTAATAAATCGGCTAATGATGCACTCACACTTTTTGAAGCAGGTAACTTGGAAGGAGCTTTACAAAAGGTCAATGGTGAAGTACAGCGAGCTAATAAAGCCATCCAAGATGTATCAGATAAAATTGCGAACTATCAAAAGGGACAACTTGAAAAGGTTACACAAGAATCTAAACAAGCAGTTTTTAGCTCTCAAATTATCTCAATTATCGCCATAATTATTGGTGTCGTCCTTGGTATTTTCCTAATGGTTTATATACAGCGAACTATTTCGCGACCATTAAAAACGGTAGTCCATGCGGCAAACCATATTGCAAACGGGGAATTATATCATCAAGATGTAACTTACCATGCTAAAGATGAAATTGGTCAACTTTCAACGGCCTTTAATTCGATGAAGGGCAACCTGAAAACCTTATTGACACATATTCAAGACAATACTGAGCATTTAACTGCCTCTGTAGAAGAACTTTCGGCTTCTACAGAAGATATTACTGCCTCAGCCGACGAGATAACAGTGCGTATTAACGAAACAGCCATTGCAGCTGAAACTGCTACAATCGCAGCCAACGAAAGTGCTCATGCAATGGATGAAACAGCGGTTGGCGTCCAACGTATAGCCGAAGCAACACAACAACTTCATCATAATGCTGTAACAACCTCTAAATTAGCAACAAATGGGAACAGCACAGTAGAAGATGCTCAACAACAAATGAGTGTTATCCATGACTCAACACAGATAATCAACAACCTTGTTCAAAAATTAAGTAAACAATCCGAAGAGATTAGCCAAATTACTACTGTTATTACAGCAATCACCGATCAAACTAATTTATTGGCACTCAATGCAGCTATTGAAGCAGCACGTGCTGGAGAGCATGGGAAGGGATTTGCTGTTGTCGCAGATGAGGTCCGTAAACTCGCTGAAGAATCCAAACAATCTGCTAATCAAATTGTTACCTTAACGCAGGAGATTCAAGAAGATACGCAAAATGTAGAAAAAGCTGTTTTAGATGGCATCCACTCAGTCACAGACGGTGTCAAAATCATTGGTCATGCTGGTCAAGCATTTGAGGCAATCGTAAAAGCCATTAATGCAATGACAGATCAAATAGAAGATATATCAGCAACTTCTGAAGAAATTTCAGCTAGCGCAGAACAAGTAGCAGCTTCAGTCGCAGAAATTGCTCACGGTGCTTCGACTACCTCAACCAGCACCCAAATAGTAGCCTCAGCTAGCAGAGAACAAACACTCACGATGCAGCAAGTTAACCAGGTTGCCGCACATCTAAGTGAAAAGTCCTTAGATTTACAGCATCAAATTAATCAGTTTAAACTTTAATGAAGCAAATGGTGCATTCTCTATACTGGGAATGCGCTATTTTTTGTTCATATTGTCATGTAGATCTTCTGAAAGACATATTAAAATCCCTTTATTGAGATATTTGCACAGGACTTGAACGTTAAATAATCAGATTTTTAGTAATTATTTGCATAATCAATCCTCGTCAGTAAGACAAATGACATCCTCAAAAAAACAATACTAAATAAATGGATTAGATTGGAAGAAAACATACATGAATCAAGCATTTTATATACTAGCTCTTTGATGAATAAAACTTAATACGTTTGCATATATGCATGTATACTCTAATTTCAAGGAAATTATTTCAAAAGAATATATTTGGGACAACTGATGTTTCATTAAATCCAATTTTTCCTTAGTATGGGTACATTTTTTCATAGATTTACTCTATTATTCCTTTTTCTAATCAACAACTGTTTAATCCTAGAAAAATACAAAACAAGTTTCTTATATATCATTAATAGATAGAAATAATCATGTTCCGCTATCGTTAATTACAATAAATCACCTGCAAATGAAACTAATTCACTGAGTTTTACTTAGATTTTCTACAAATCTATGCAAATCCCTCAAGGTATTACATCTATGACTTTTGTATCATTTTTCAAATATTGATATTATTATCTAAAAAATAGGAATTTTCTATATAGTAAATCATTTTTTTATTTTTATTCTATTTTTGATATTCAGAATAGGTAATTATCAAATTTTTAATATACACATGCTCTATTTCTTTAGCGTGTTAAATCGGAAAAATTTATTATTCTCTTAACTGTCAGATAATACTATATAAATTTGAATCTTTTTTATTTTGTGCACAATGATTTTTTTGGTATATTAAATAGGAGCTTCACAAAAGGCTTAAAAATTGTATAAGGGGGATTCATATGAATAAAAACAAAAAGTTTTTATTACTAACAGTCCTTGCAGTATTTTCATTAGTACTTGCTGCATGTGGCTTCGGTGGAGATTCGTCTGAAAAATCAAAAGACGACGGTAAAGATGCTGGTTCATCTGAAACAACTTCATCAGGTGGCGAATTAAACTTAGTAGTAGCTTCTGAGCCACCATCATTACATCCGGGATTAGCAACAGATACAACTTCTAGTGCAATTCTTACAAACGTATTTGAAAATTTAACATCTCTAGATGAAAATGCTAAACCAGTTGCTGCTGCCGCTTCTGACTGGACAATTAGCGATGACCAAAAAACTTACACGTTCACATTACGTGATAATAAATGGTCCAATGGAGATCCAGTAACGGCAAAGGATTTCGAATACGCATGGAAATGGGCATTAAACCCAGATAATCTTTCTGAGTATGCTTCAATCTTTTACTCAATTAAAGGCGCTGCTGCTTACAACAGTGGTGAAGGTTCTGCTGATGACGTAGGTGTTAAAGCGGAAGATGACAAAACTTTAGTAGTTACTTTAGAAAACCCAACTCCTTACTTCTTAGAATTAACAGCATTCAAAACATATGCACCGTTAAATCAAAAAGTAGTTGAGGGTAATGAAAACTGGTACGCTGATGCTGGTGATGACTATGTAACAAACGGACCATTCACTTTAAATGAATGGAGACACAACGATACAATCGTATTAAAGAAAAACCCAGAATACTGGGATGCTGATAAAGTTTCTTTAGAAACTGTTAATATCGGTATGGTTGAATCTGAAACAACTGCAGCTACAATGTTTAAAGCTGGAGAAATTGACTATCTTGGTGCTCCATACCAAACTATTGGACTTGATGTAATTGATGGATTCAAAGCAGATGGTTCATTAAAAATTGCTGACCAAGCTTCTGTATATGTCTATAAATTAAATACAAAAGATAAATTTACTGGAAACGCTAACATTCGAAAAGCGTTAACATTAGCAATGAATCGTCAAGGTTTAATCGACAATATCACTAAAGGGGAGCAAAAACCTGCATTAGGTATGGTTCCAATCGCTGTTAGTGGTTTTGAAGAGGACCGTGGTTACTATAAGGATAATGATATTGAAGGCGCAAAAGCTGCACTTGAAGCTGGTATGCAAGAACTTGGTATTAAAGATCCATCAGAAATCACTGTTAACATTTCTTTCAACACAAGTGAAGGACATGCTGCAATCGCTCAATTTATACAAGAGGGCTGGACAAAAAACCTTGGTATTAAGGTAGGTCTTGATAACTCAGAATGGCAAGTTTACCTTGAGAAGCTTAACCAATTAGATTACCAAGCTGGACGTCTAGGCTGGACAGGTGACTATAACGACGCATATACATTCTTAGAAATCTATGACACTGCTGACAACGGTAATAATGATACTGGTTGGGAAAATGCAGAATATAAAAAATTATTAGATCAATCTAATTTAGAAACAGATCCAGCTAAACGTCTTGATCTTCTAAAACAAGCAGAGGCAATCCTAATGAATGAATTACCTGCTGCTCCTATCTACTACTACACTAATCTTTCTGTAGTACAAGATAACGTGAAAAACATTCAAGCGGATGTTCTAGGTAACATTCCACTTAAAGAGGTTGTAGTAGAAAAAAAATAATTAATCATATTATTTTATTTCGGTTTTTAGCTCTACAGCAAAGAGCTGCCTCGTAGCCACTACGGCGCGAGTCAGCTCTTTTTAAAATACGAAGGCATATATTTGTCTGAAAATTGACAAATAGAAGGAGGAGTTTTATGTGATTAAATATATTTTGAAAAGGCTGATGTATATACTTCTCGCGCTTTTCGTCATCGTAACGGTTACGTTTTTCTTAATGCGTCTCGCTCCCGGTAGTCCTTTTGCGAGTGAACGTAATTTCCCACCTCAAATTGAGGAGAAGTTAAACGAAACGTATGGATTAAATAACCCTTGGTATGTACAATATAAAGATTATTTAATCGATACGGCCACTTTCAATTTCGGTGAGTCAATGAAATATAAAGCGCGTTCTACAAATGATATGATTTCTGAAAGTTTCCCTGTTTCTTTGACATTAGGGATTGAAGCTATGCTATTAGCAATTGGATTCGGTATTTTAATTGGCGTAGTTTCCGCGCTATATCATAATAAGTTCCCGGATTATTTGGCAACGTCCTTTGCGGTGCTATTTATATCAGTACCTTCATTTATTTTGGCAGGTTTAATGCAGTATTTCTTAGCCTTTAAACTAGGTTGGTTCCCTATCGGTGGATGGAAGGGCTTTGTTTATAGTATATTACCAGCCTTTGCAATCGCTTTCTCGCACATGGGCTTTATCGCAAAATTAACACGTTCAAGTATGCTTGAGCAAAACAATAGTGATTATGTAAAAATGGCTCGTGCGAAAGGTATTGGTAAATGGACAATCGTATTCCGCCATACATTACGAAACGCCCTTCTACCAGTTGTAACGTACCTTGGTCCATTAACTGCTGGTGTTGTAACAGGTAGTTTCATTGTTGAGCAAATTTTTGCTATTCCAGGACTTGGCAAACACTTCGTTCAAAGTATTACAAACCGTGACTATACAGTAATTATGGGTACGACGGTGTTCTATTCCATCATCCTTTTATTTGCAGTATTAATCGTAGATATTCTATATAGTGTGATTGATCCGCGTATTAAACTGAAAGGAGCGAAAAAGTAATGACACAGCAACAAATTGAAAAAGATAAGTTTAAGATTGTTGGTGGCAATCATGAAGCAACGGATAAATTAGCTGATAAATCTGTCTCCTTTTGGAAAGAAGTATTTCTCCGTTTCTCTCATAATAAAATGGCCGTTATCGGGATAATTATTTTAGTCATTGTTATTTTAATGGCTATTTTCGCACCTATGTTTTCCCAATATAAATCAAGTGACCAGCTAGGTGTTTACAATGCACCTCCCTCTGCACAATTTTGGTTTGGGACGGATGATCTAGGTCGTGATATTTTCGTTCGTATTTGGGAAGGAGCTCGTATTTCCCTATTTATCGGAATTGCTGCAGCGATTATTGACTTAATTATTGGCGTTATTTGGGGAAGTATTTCAGGTTTATCAGGTGGTCGTGTTGATAATATTATGATGCGTATTGCCGATGTTTTAACAGCTGTACCTTACCTTTTAGTTGTAATCGTACTGTTAGTTGTCATGCAACCTGGGCTATTCCCTATGATTGTTGCCCTGTCCATCACTGGATGGATTACCATGGCACGTATCGTTCGTGGTGAAGTATTATCTATTAAAAACCAAGAATATGTTCTTGCTGCTCGTACATTAGGTGCTAGTACAAGTCACTTAATTATTAAACACTTAGTTCCGAATGCTCTTGGTGCCATTTTAGTAACGATGACTTTAACAATTCCATCTGCTATTTTCACTGAATCATTCTTAAGTTACCTTGGTCTTGGGGTCCCTGCTCCAACAGCTTCCTGGGGTACAATGGCTTCTGAGGGTAATAAAGCCATTGCGAATGCTCCATGGCGCTTGATTTTCCCAGCGGTATTTATCTCACTAACAATCTTTGCGTTTAACGCAGTTGGTGACGGCTTACGTGACGCACTAGATCCAAAACTACGTAAATAAGGAGGTGGCCGAAATGAGTAAAACAATTTTAGAAGTAAAAGATTTAAAAATTAACTTTAAAACATATGCAGGGCTTGTCCATGCAGTTCGTGGTGTAAACTTCGATTTAAAAGAAGGTGAAACACTAGCAATCGTGGGTGAATCTGGTTCTGGTAAGAGTGTTACGAGTAACGCCTTAATGAAATTAATTCCACAGCCACCTGGTATTTATGAGTCAGGACAAATTTTATTTAACGGCCGTGATTTAATTCCACTAACTGATAAAGAAATGACAAAAGTACGCGGGAACGAAATCGCTATGATCTTCCAAGATCCGATGACAAGTTTGAATCCAACGATGAAGGTCGGACGTCAAATAACCGAAGTAATTTTACAACATAAAAAAGTTTCAAAGGCTGATGCTAAAAAACGTGCAATTGAACTTTTATCACAGGTAGGCATTCCCTTCCCAGAAAAACGTTATAAACAATATCCACATGAATTTTCAGGCGGGATGCGTCAACGCGTTGTTATCGCCATTGCACTTGCGGCTGATCCAAAGCTGCTTATTGCCGATGAGCCAACAACAGCATTGGACGTTACGATTCAAGCACAAATTTTAGAATTAATGAAAGAAATCCAAAAAAGTTCGAAAACATCTATCATCTTCATTACCCACGACTTAGGTGTTGTGGCTAACGTTGCTGACCGTGTAGCAGTTATGTATGCTGGTCAAATCGTTGAATATGGTACTGTCAATGATATTTTCTATAATCCAAAGCACCCATACACATGGGGTCTACTAGGTTCAATGCCTGATTTAGATAATGATACAGATGAGTTATTGCGCACGATTCCTGGTTCACCACCGGATCTTACAAACCCACCTAAAGGTGATGCATTTGCAGCACGTAACGAGTTCGCAATGGCTATTGATTATGAACAAGAGCCACCGATGTTCCAAGTAAGCGACACTCATTTTGCAAAAACTTGGTTGTTACATCCTGACGCGCCAAAAATTCCACTTCCAGATGCGGTTGCTAAACGTATTGAGGGCTTTTTAGCGAAGGAGGCAGAATTCAATGACTAAAACGGGTGCAAAAAAAATACTTGAAATTAAAAACGTAAAGCAATATTTCGGTTCACCAAGCAACCCTATTAAAGCTGTTGACGACATTAGCTTTGATGTCTATGAAGGTGAAACACTTGGCCTTGTTGGTGAATCAGGCTGTGGTAAATCGACGACTGGTCGCTCGATCATTCGTCTTTATGATATTACAGGTGGCGAAATTATTTTCGACGGTGAAAATGTCCATGGTAAAAAATCAAAAAGCGATTTGAAGAAATTTAACCGCCAAATGCAAATGATTTTCCAAGACCCTTACGCTTCTTTAAACCCTCGTATGACAGCTGGTGAAATCATTGGTGAAGCCTTTGATATTCATGGCCTTTACAAGGATAAAAAGGAACGTCGTGAGAAAATTCAAGAGTTACTTGAAGCTGTTGGTTTAAACAAAGAGCACGCGAATCGTTACGCACACGAATTCTCTGGTGGTCAACGTCAACGTATTGGGATTGCCCGTGCACTAAGCTTAGATCCTAAGTTTATCATTGCCGATGAGCCAATTTCTGCGCTTGACGTATCTATCCAAGCACAAGTTGTTAACTTACTAAAAGAATTACAAAAAGAGCGTGGCTTAACCTATCTTTTCATTGCCCATGACCTTTCTATGGTAAAATACATCAGTGATCGCATTGCTGTAATGTACCGTGGTAAAATCATGGAAATCGGTAAAGCAGATGATATTTACAATCACCCTGTTCATCCGTATACAAAATCTTTACTATCAGCTATCCCACTTCCTGATCCAATGTCAGAGAAACGCCGTCAACGTATTCAATACAAGCATACAGAAGTTGATGAAAGTGCTTCTTACCACGAAGTAGGCGATCAACACTATGTTTATGGTACTGCTGATTTAGTAAAAACTTGGGTTTCTAACCGATAAAAATTTTAACTCCTATCAACAGTATAATTACTGTGATGGGAGTTTTTTAATTTAATTCTTTATTACCCATGTTCCTCAGTAATGTAAACCTAAATAAATTCATAACCTATCGGTACGTTGAATTCACCTCACTCCTTTATTCTATATGAAAAATATAGTAAATAAATACCATTTTTGTAAAATATATTTAAAAATATTAGAGAATATATTAAAATATAGTTAATACGAATAAAGGGGTGTATTCAAATGAAAAAATATATGAAACTTATTCTTGCGACAGGTTGTTTAACAATATTTTTATTTAGCATCGGTTCAACAACTGCGTCCGCATATCCAGGTCCATGTCATAGTCCAAAGCCTTGTGTGATTAGACCATAATGTTTGATAAAAGGCAGCTGAATGCTGTCTTTTATTTTATTGATTTTAAACCTAATCAAACAATATTTCTGGGTTGATATTTTTTCTGGAATAACTAGCTGCTTTAATATGTATTAAACTATAATACTTTTATAAAATTCGGCACCTTTAAATGCAATTATTTTTACATTTAAAGGTGCCCTATTTTCTTGTCTCTTCATTCAATTCATTTGATATTCAATTACCTTCTTGATTTTGGATTTAATGCATCTTTTAAACCTTCACCGATAAAGTTTATCGACAAAATCACTAACGTAATAGCAGTGGCAGGCGGTACCCACATCCAAAGCTTATCCTTTAATACATCTGAGTTTCTAGCTTCGAACAGCATATTACCCCAACTTGGCGTATCTGCTGGTACACCAAATCCTAGGAAGCTTAAACCAGATTCAGCAACGATCGTTACTGCCATTATCAACGTTGCTTGTACAATAATCGTCGAAGCAACGTTCGGTAGTAAATGCTTAGTAATGACCTTGGAAGACTTACATCCAATTGATTGGGATGCTAAAATATATTCATTTTCCTTTTCAGCAAGTACCCTACTTCGTACAACCCTCGCAACACCACCCCACGCTAACAGCGAAATAACAATAATTAAAGTCCATAGGCCTGATATTTTTCCAACCACAATCGAGTTTAATACAATTACAAATACCATAAATGGGAACATTAATACAAAGTCAGTAAATCTCATTAATATTTGGTCAATCTTTCCACCAAAGTACCCTGAAATGGCACCAACTGTTGTTCCAATTAAAACAATAAATAACATACAGCTTAATCCTACTGTTAATGATGATCTACCAGCATAGAGCATTCTTGTAAATACATCTCGTCCATTCGTATCTGTGCCCAACCAGTTTTCACTTGATGGCGGTTGACTTATTTTTGTAAAATCTACACGGACAATATCTTTCGTGGTGATGTATGGTGCAAGGAACGATAGAATGATTACAATTAATAAAAATAGAAGACTAATCATGGCTAATTTATTTTTAAAGAACTTCCTTCTTGCGATCACCCATGGTGAGGGGCTTTTTTTTGGCGATTTCGGCGTTAAAACTTCTTGATCTGTTACCAATGTCATATTTCCCCCTCCTTAATCCAATCTAATTCGTGGATCTACTACACCATATAATAAATCCGCAACCAAATTCCCAAAAAGTGTCAAAAGCGAAAGTAACATAGTGATCGACATCATGACTGCATAATCCCTTCTTCCAACAGATTCTAGGAAGAGAGCACCTATTCCAGGATACGTAAAGATTGTTTCTGTTATCACTGCACCACTGATTAATGTTGCGATATCAAAACCAAGGAACGTAATAAGTGGAATAATGGAGTTACGTAAAATATGTTTGTTGTAAATTTTAGATTCTTTTGTTCCCTTTGCTCTTGCAGTTCTTACAAAATCTTTTCTACTATTTTCGATAATGTCATTTCGTAAAAATTGTGTATAGGAAGCTGTCCCCATTAATCCCAATATAAGCGCAGGTAAGAGAACATGGTGGAGTTTACTTACAAAGTAATCTAAAGTTCCTGGCTCTAAACCCACACCTACAGAACCATTGAATGGAAACCATCCCAATTTAAATGAGAAAAAGTAAATAGCAACAATCCCCGCAACAAATGATGGAATTGCTAAAGCTAGATAATTGTACGTTCCAATCAAATTGTCACCAAGTGTATAAGGTTTTCTACCAGCATACATGCCCATAATAAATGCAAATATGTAGGTAATAACTAATGATGTAAATGCTAAGAATATGGTATTAGGAATACGCTGTACAATAATCTCTGCAGCAGGTTTTTTATAAACAGTTGATTTGCCAAAATCCCCTTGTACAAAACTAACAATCCATCTACCATATTGCTGGATAATTGGATCGTTATAGCCTAATTTTTCTCTCATTTCTTCGATGTATTGTGGATTCGTATTAGAAGGATCAATTTCACCAGCAAATGCATCTCCTGGCATCATTTTTGCTAAAAAGAATACCACCAACGAAATAAGGAGTAACAATGGGATCATGCCAAGCAGTCGTCGAAGTGTATATTGAAGCATGTAACGTCTCCTTATCTTCAAATTTACTAACTAAGTCCTCAACGGAGGACTTAGTAGTAGGAATATAGACTTTTCTTTATAAGTCTAAAAATTATTCTTGGACATTCCACTTATAAACGTCTGTTTGGAAACCAACAGCGTTGATATGAACACCTTGTAAGCGATTATTAATGCCGTATAAATCCATGTTTTCCCATAATGGAAGGGCAGGTAATTCTTCGTTGAAATGTTTTTGCCATTCAACATATGTTTTCATACGTGTGTCTTTGTCAAATGCTTCTTCACTTAAGCCTTTATTTAATAATTCTTGGTTCTTCGCGTCTACCCAACGACCATAGTTCCACTCTGCGTCATTGCCCCATAAACCTGATGGATCTGGATCTGCTCCAGTACTCCATGCCCCGAAGAATGCTTCTAATGCTGCATCATCGTTATCTTTCATATCATTGTATAAGTTAAACTCAATTAAACTACCTGTAGCTTGTTCTGTTTTCACACCGATATCATTCCATGATTGGATGATGGCTTGAGAACGGCCTTCAAATGCTGCTGAACCAGCATAGTGACCAAATGAAATCTTAAATGGTTGACCATTTGGATCTTCTACAAAGCCATCACCATCTTTATCTACATAGCCTGCAGATGTTAATAGCTCTTTTGCTTTTTCAGTATTAAATTCATATTGATTTAAATCTGATTCTGGAGCAGCAGTCCAGAAAGTAGTTGGAATCACTGTATTGGCAACTGCAGCTTTTCCTTCTAAGAAAGCATCGATCATTGCTGGACGGTTAATAGCATATAATAATGCTTGACGTAATTCTTTTGATTTAAATTTATCAACATCTGCCACATTTTTTAGCGTAGCTTTATCGCGGTGACCAAAACGAAGACCAATGTATGAATAACTAACACCATTTGTTTCTTCAATACGTACGTTATCTAATGCTGTTAATTCTTTTACTGACTGTGGTTTAATAGCCATGATGTCAATTTCTCCGTTTTGGAACGCACCTGCTGCTAATGATGGGTCAATTACTTTTACAATGACACCATCTAGTTGTGGTTTGCCTTTCCAGTAATCATCAAAACGCTCTAATTCAGAATACTCACCATCTACAACCTTTTTCACTTTAAATGGTCCTAAGCCAACAGGATTTTCACGAACCTGTTTAGATTCCGCTAAATCTTTTACAGCAATACCTTCATAATGTTTCTTCGGCATTGGGTTTGACCATAGGTTTTCTAAGTTATTAATTTTCACTTGTTCAAACGTAATTTTCACAGTGTATGGATCAACAACTTCAATACCTTCGATTTTGTCAGCCTTACCTTCTTTTTTAGCTTTTGCACCTTTAATTCCTTCTGCATAATTGTAACGAGGTCCATCATAATCTGGATCCGCAAGAGTTTCTAATGCAAATACCCAGTCATCAACTGTTAATTCTTCACCGTTATGCCATTTCACGCCTTTTTGGAATGTAAATGTATACGTTAATTTATCCTCACTGATTTCCCAAGAAGCTAAGTTAGGAACGTATTCTAAGTCATCATTTACATCATAAATACCTTCCATTGTAAAACCTTGAATATAGCTATCTACAATACTACCTGAATACGCTGGGTCATATACGCCCTCTGGAGCAGTATCTGTACCAAATGTTACAACTCCACCTTTTGCAGCCGTATCTGTTGTTGCGGTTGTGTCCCCGCTAGGTTTCTTTTCACTTTCTTTTTCTGTTGATGATGAGTCATTATTACATGCTGCTAAAAATAATGCCATAACTAGCAAAAGCATGAATGACCATAATGCTGATTTCTTCATTCTTATCCCCCCGTAAATTTTATTTTGTCATGAACTAATATTCACCTTTTTTAGCTTAATATAAATGGCAAGCAACACTATGCCCTGACTTCACCTCCTTTAAGACTGGTTTAGTTAATGAACATTCCGCCATTGCCTTTGGGCATCTTGGGTGAAATGGACAGCCTTTTGGCGGATTAGCAGGACTTGGTATATCTCCCTCTAAAACAATACGGCTATTTTTCATTCTTGGATCTGGTACTGGTATGGCAGAGATTAATGCCTGTGTATAAGGATGTAATGGCTCATCATAAATATGTTCCTTATCTGCTATTTCTACAATATTTCCTAGATACATTACACCGATTCGATCACTCATATGCTTGACCACGCTTAAATCATGCGCGATAAATAAGAATGTTAAATCAAACTCATCTTGTAGTTCTTTTAATAGATTCAGAACTTGTGATTGAACCGATACATCTAATGCTGAAACAGGTTCATCGGCAATGATAAGTTTCGGTCTAAGTGCTAGTGCTCTAGCAATTCCAATACGCTGACGTTGACCGCCTGAGAACTCATGGGCATATTTATAATAAGCATCTTCAGGTAAGCCAACTTTTCTTAATAGCTCTATTACTTCATCTTTTAATGATTTCAATGATTTGTTACTGAAATTCATAATTGGTTCTGCAACAATATCACCAACCATTTGCATCGGGTTTAGTGATGCATATGGATCCTGAAATACCATTTGAATATCTTTTCGTATATCCCTTAAAGATTTTCCTCTCAGTTTTGTAATGTCTTGACCATCAAAGATAATTCTCCCATCAGTTGCGTCTAGTAATCTTAAAATAGTGCGTCCAGTTGTAGATTTCCCACAACCTGATTCACCCACTAGCCCTAACGTTTCTCCATTTTTAATCGAAAAAGAGATGTTATCAACTGCCTTTACATGACCAACAGTATGTCTTAAAAATCCACCTTTAATGGGGTAGTATGTCTTCAAATCAATAATTTCCAATAAGTTTTCTTTGTCTTGTTTCACGACTGTTTCATTCATGCTGTCAGCTCACACCCTCTCTAGTATTGCAACCCTTGTAAAGTAAACATGAAACTTCATGACCCTCATCTATAAAGGACAGCTTCGGTGTTACCTTGCTGCATTCAGACATAGCCGAAGGACATCTGTCTACAAAACGGCAACCTAACTGAGGCATATTTTTTAAAGAAGGCACAATCCCTTGAATTGTTGTTAGTTTTTCAACTTCTTCATCGATTCTTGGAATAGAGGCCATTAATAGTTTTGTATATGGATGTTGAGGATTGTGGAATAAACTATCCACATCTGTTCGTTCAACAATTTTCCCAGCATACATGATGATCACTTCGTCACACATTTCTGCTACAACACCTAGATCATGTGTAATAAGAACAATGGACATATCATTTTTTGTTTGAATCGTTTTCAATAACTCTAAGATTTGAGCTTGTACCGTCACATCAAGCGCTGTTGTAGGTTCATCAGCAATTAATAATTTAGGGTGGCAGGCAATAGCAATAGCAATCATTACCCTTTGTCTCATACCACCAGATAATTGGTGAGGGTACTCATTGATAATATGATCAGCTCGTGGAATACCGACTTGTTTTAATAATTCAATTGCCCTATTTTTAGCCTCTGCCTTTGACATATTAGAGTGATTTAAAATAATCTCTTCGATTTGTGAGCCTATTGTAAAAACTGGATTTAAAGATGTCATGGGCTCTTGGAAAATCATACTAATATCTTTTCCTCTAATCTTATTCATTTCATCACTTGAATACTTTTCTATGCTCTTGCCTTGAAATTTTATTTCTCCGCCAGTGATTTTACCAATTCCTTTTGGAAGAAGTTGCATGACTGAAAGTGACATCACACTTTTTCCACACCCTGATTCACCGACTACCCCCACAATTTGCCCCGGTTTGACGGTAAAAGAAACATCATCAACAGCATGATAAATCTCCCCATCTATATCAAATCCGGTTTTAAGGTTTTTCACTTCTAACATTAAGCTCATTTAGTATCACACCTTTAATTTTTTTACTAAAAATCACTACATCCTTTATGTAAGTAATAGAATCATATGTCTAAAATGTATTCTTTAAGTAAAAGATGTAACTAGAAATTAGCTCTTTAAGATTTCTCACAAGATTAAATATTCCGAAAAATAAAGACAAATGATGTTAAACCTATTTCAAAATTATATTCGGTAAAAAAAACACTAAATCTTAAAGCGACTGTCTACTTACGCATAATAATGACCCTATTTTCCAAATATAAAAGTAACTGGATTGGTATATAATATTCTGACAATTAGGCGTAATGCTATTTTATCTGGAAATAATACATTTAATCAAGTGAATTTTTACAATTCTTATAATCTTATATACAAAATAATCCATACATCTATTCCAATTCAAATTGATTCTTTTTCTTTCTTCTACACTGAACATTTGTTCATTTTTAGCTTTATTCACCTAAAGTATCATTTTTTTATTTTACTAATATAACAACAGCATAAACATACGTTCCTATTGCATCAATCTAAATTTTACTTTTATTAGGAAAACATGAATATAAAAGGGTTTTATCTTTTTCGCTAACTAACAAAATGATTCTAAATTTTCAAATTTATTATTAATGAATAATTTTATCTGTTACAGTGTTAAATAAATGAAGTGCATTATACTACATTAAAAAAATAATTTATTTTTACAATTTCTTTATTCTTCGTCCCATACTTCTTTACATTTAACAAATATAATTTTCTTTTCAGGACGTAAAAAAAAACAAAAAAACAACTATCAACAAAAATATCGATAGTTGTTTTGTATGCATTTTTTTAATTTTATATTCCAGTAACTCTATTTTTCACGGCTACTTTAAGAAGATTACTGTAATATTATAGCTCTCCTGCTTTTAACTTTCCATGCCACTCTTTTAAGAATGGAATATCTTCTTCTTTGATAGCACCTGATTCATTTGCTGCTTCAATTAAATAATCGAAGTTTGTTAACGATACATATTGGATGCCAGCCTCATCAAATGCTTGTTCAGCTCGTGGAAGATTGTAAGTGTAGACACAAACAACTCCTAGTACTTCACAACCTGCTGCACGCAATGCTTCAACTGCTGTAATCGAAGAACCACCTGTAGATACGATGTCTTCCACCACAACGACTTTTTGACCTGCTGCGTATTTTCCTTCGATTTGATTGCCACGGCCATGTTCTTTCGCTTTTGAGCGTACATAAACCATTGGTAATTCCAAAATATCGCTTACCCATGCTGCATGTGGAATACCTGCTGTAGCCGTTCCTGCTACAATTTCTGTCGCTCCAAAGTTCTCTTTAATAACAGCTGCTAAGCCATTCGCTAGTTGTTTACGAATAACAGGGTCAGAGATTGTTAGACGTGTGTCACAATATATAGGTGATTTAATACCAGATGCCCATGTAAATAAATCTGTTGGATTTAATTCTACAGCACCAACCTTTAACATAGCGTGTGCAATTTCATTTTGTAATGTCATAATTTATGCCTCCCATAATTCATTTACGATTTTATATGCTGCTACTGGATCCTGTGCACCTGTTACAGCACGTCCAACTACGATAAGTGATGAACCATCACGTTTTGCCCCATCGGGTGTTGCAATACGTTTTTGATCGTGTGCAGCACCGCCTGCTAGGCGAATTCCAGGTGTTACGCGAAGAAAATCATCTCCACATACTTCAGCAATTGCCCTTGCCTCGTGTACCGAGCAAACGACACCTTGTAAGCCAGCTTGTTTTGTTAGAGTTGCATAATGCAAGACAGACTCCTGTAAAGATAGAGCAATTTTTTGCTCCGCTTGCATTTGTTCTTCTGTTGTTGATGTTAATTGTGTAACGGCGATTAATGCTGGACGTTCTTTGCCTGCTGGTGTTCCCTCTTCTAGCCCTTCTAGTGCAGCCTCCATCATTGGACGACCGCCTGCTGCATGGACATTGACTAGGCTTACCCCTAGTTTTGCTAAACCCTTCATAGCAGAGCCTACTGTATTTGGGATATCATGCAATTTTAAATCAAGGAAAATATCATGACCTAACTCTTTTACTTTTCGAACGATATCTGGTCCTTCTTGCATATATAATTCCATACCAATTTTCACAAAAAGAGGCTCATTGAAGTGTTTTAAAAAATCGAATACTTCTTTTTCTCCTGGAAAATCTAATGCTAGTATAGGTTTAGTATTCATCAACGATGGCTCCTTCCAATAATATCTGTTATCTGTTCTACCCCTAATGCGTCAAGTTTTGCTGGTAATTCATCAATAATATTTGGACAAACGAAGTGATCCACGAAGTTTGCTGTTCCTACTGCTACAGCTGATGCACCTGCTGACATAAAATCGATGACATCCTGTGCTTCTGTCACACCACCCATGCCAATTATCGGAATATTGACAGCCTTGTACACCTCATAAACCATACGGATTGCTACAGGTTTTACAGCAGGACCTGATAGGCCACCTGTGCCATTTGCTATGACGGGCTTCCCTGTACGTTCATCTAAACGCATACCCACTAATGTGTTAATCATTGTTATACCATCTGCTCCGCCAGCTTCCACAGCTAAAGCAATATCCACGATATTTGTTACATTTGGTGATAGCTTCACATATACTGGCACAGTTGATACTGCTTTTACCGCCTTGACAAGCTCACGTGCTGTGTCTGGATCTGTCCCAAATTGAATGCCACCACACTTAACATTTGGACATGAAATATTCAGCTCCAAAGCTTTCACATTTGGTGCTGTTGAAATACGTCGTGCTACTTCTATATAATCTGCAGTCTCTGTTCCAGCAACATTGGCAATGATCGGTACATCATAGCCCTCTAAAAATTTTAATTCCTCATTCATAACTTTTTCAATGCCAGGATTTTGTAACCCAATTGCATTTAACATCCCTGCCGCTGTTTCAGCCACTCGTGGTGTTGGATTTCCTGCACGAGTTTCGACCGTCGTTGCTTTAATCATAATCGCACCTAGCTTTGATAGATCATAAAGCTGTGCATATTCACGTCCAAAGCCAAAGCAACCGGAAGCTGGCATAATAGGGTTTTTTAAATCTAAACCTGGTAATTGAATGTTTAAACGACTCATAATGCCACCGTACCTTTCGGGAAAACTGGACCATCAGAGCATACTTTGACATAATCTTTTGCTACTTGATCTGTTGTTTTGCATACACATGCAAAACAAGCACCAATACCGCAGCCCATACGCTCTTCAAATGATAAATAGCCCTCTTTTTCAGGATAAAAACCCTCTAATGCTTTTAACATTGGTAATGGGCCACAGGAATAAAAGACATCAAATTCAGGTGCTCGTGACTCTAATACAGTTGTGACAAAGCCTTTTGTTCCTTTCGAGCCATCAACTGTAACATAATGCGTTTCTCCCAGTGCAGTAAATTCCTCTTCATAGAAGCAGACATCCTCTGTTTGAAAGCCTAATACATGAATAGTTTTCACTCCACGAGCATTTAATTGTTTGGCTAGTTCATGTAATGGAGGTACACCGATTCCACCGCCTACTAATAGTGCAGTGCCCCCCTCTTGTATAGCATCTACAGGGAAGCCATTGCCTATTGGTCCAAGGACATTGACCTGTTGGCCTTCACGATTTGTCGCTAGCACTTTGGTACCGCGACCCTCCGCACGATAAATCATTGTAAATTCATTGTTGTCTTTATCAATATTCGCAATACTAATTGGTCGACGTAAAAGCGGCTCCAATGAATCCGACACCTTTACATGGACAAACTGGCCAGGAGTCATATCCTGAACCAGTTCACCATGAAGTGTCAGTTCGAAAATGTTTGTCGCAATTTGCTTTTGAGAGACGACCGTCATTTTCTCTTGACGTATCATATTAGTGTACTACCTCCGCTTTTGGCATTTCTTCTGCTGTAAATGTCATGGATTCAATGACACGTACCATTGCTTCTGCCGTATCTAAAGATGTTAGACAAGGTACCCCATTTTCTACAGACTCACGACGAATTCGGAAACCATCACGAGCGGGTTGCTTACCTTTTGTTAATGTGTTGACTACAAGTTGAGCTTCACCATTTTGGATAAGGTCAATCAGTGTTTGTCCCTTCGCACCAATCTTGCCAACAACATCTGTGCGCACTCCTGAAGCTTCAAATGCTTTTGCTGTCCCTTCAGTCGCTACAATGCGATAGCCTA
This sequence comes from Lysinibacillus sp. ZYM-1, assembly GCF_001308875.1. GTDB lineage: Bacteria > Bacillota > Bacilli > Bacillales_A > Planococcaceae > Lysinibacillus. Next base: position 41,945 of record NZ_KQ465121.1, read on the forward strand.
CTGTTGAGAAACGTTTTGCTAATGCGATCGCTTCTTCTTTATCTTTATCAGATACTGTAAATAATACTGTGCCTTCTGTGCGAATTTCCATACCAGCTGCAACTAAGCCTTTATAAAGGGCTTTTTCTAATGTTGCATCTTTGCCCATTACTTCTCCAGTTGATTTCATTTCAGGGCCTAATGTTATATCTACACGACGTAGTTTGGCAAATGAGAACACTGGGACTTTCACAAATACACCTTTTTGCTCAGGTGCTAATCCTGTTGGATAGCCTTGCTCTACAATAGATTTCCCTAGAATTGCTTTCGTTGCAATATTTGCCATAGGGATATTTGTAATTTTACTTAAGAATGGTACTGTACGTGATGAACGTGGGTTCACCTCAATGACATATACCCCGCCTTGAGAAATTACATATTGAATGTTCATTAAGCCAACGATTCCAAGACCTTTTGCAAGACGCGTTGTATAGTCTACTAATGTATCTTTTTGTTGCTGTGTTAATTTTTGTGGTGGGTAAACCGAGATAGAGTCACCAGAGTGTACCCCTGCGCGCTCAATATGCTCCATAATCCCTGGAATTAATACACTTTCACCGTCACAGATAGCATCTACTTCAATTTCCTGACCTGTTAAATAACGGTCCACTAATACCGGATGATCTGGTGATGCTTCCACTGCGTTCTCCATATAGTGGTGTAATTCTTCTTGATTATAGACAATTTCCATTGCACGTCCACCAAGTACATAAGAAGGACGAACAAGAACTGGGAAGCCTAGTCGCTCACCAATGGCAATTGCTTCATCTGTAGAAACCGCTGTTTCACCCTGTGGCTGTGGAATGTTTAAATCACGTAAAGCTTGCTCAAATTTATCGCGATTTTCAGCGCGGTCGATATCCTCTAAAGAAGTGCCTAAGATTTTTACACCATTTGCAGCTAATTTATCAGCAAGATTAATCGCTGTTTGACCACCGAACTGAACAACAACACCGATTGGTTGTTCTAAGTCGATAATATGCATTACATCCTCGATTGTTAATGGCTCGAAGTATAATTTATCTGAAATCGAGAAGTCAGTAGACACCGTTTCTGGATTTGAATTGATGATAATTGCTTCATAGCCAGCTTCTTGAATGGCCCATACTGAGTGTACAGTGGCATAGTCAAATTCTACCCCTTGACCGATGCGGATTGGACCTGAACCAAGTACTATTACAGATGGTTTTTCTGACTTAATTGATTCGTTTTCTTCCTCATATGTGCCATAGAAATATGGGGTTTCTGATTCAAACTCTGCCGCACATGTGTCAACCATTTTATAGACTGGAATAATTCCCTGCTCTTTACGATATGCATAGATGGCTTCTTCAGTTGTGCCCCAAAGCTCAGCTATTTTCTTATCTGCAAAGCCTAAACGTTTTGCCGTACGTAGCACCTCTTTATCATCTTTATGATCAGCAAGTGTTTGTTCCATATCTACGATGTTTTTGAATTTATTTAAGAAAAATAAGTCAATGGCTGACCATTCATGGATTTGCTCAATTGTCACACCGCGACGTATTGCTTCACCTATGAAGAATAAGCGTTCATCTCCAGCCTTGCGGATACGTTTTTCAATCCAAGAATCGGAGTTTTCTTCAGCATGTTTTAGCTCTAAGTGTACTTGACCTGTCTCAAGTGAACGAACCGCTTTTAACATTGCTTCCTCGAATGTACGGCCTAGTGCCATAACTTCACCAGTAGCTTTCATTTGCGTGCCAAGATTACGCTTTGCTGATTCGAATTTATCGAATGGCCAACGTGGGATTTTTGCGACGATATAGTCAAGAGCAGGCTCAAAACAAGCATATGTTGACCCTGTTACAGGGTTTTTAATTTCATCTAATGTTAAACCAACCGCAATTTTCGCTGCAAGCTTGGCAATAGGATAGCCTGTTGCTTTAGAAGCTAACGCAGAAGAGCGTGATACACGCGGATTTACTTCAATCACATAGTAATTAAAGCTATATGGATCTAGTGCTAGCTGTACGTTACAGCCACCTTCAATTTTTAGAGCACGAATAATATCTAATGAAATATTACGTAGCATTTGGTTTTCACGATCAGAAAGTGTTTGGGTTGGTGCTACTACAATGGAATCTCCTGTATGAATACCTACTGGATCCACATTTTCCATGTTACAAACAACGATGGCATTGTCTACCGCATCACGCATTACTTCATATTCAATTTCTTTAAAGCCAGCGATTGATTTTTCAAGTAAACATTGTGTAACTGGCGAATATTTCAGACCTGATGTCACAATTTCTTCTAAGTCTTGGTCATTATAGCAAATACCGCCGCCTGTACCTCCTAGCGTGAATGCAGGACGTACAATTACTGGATAACCGATTTTTGCGACAAAGTTTTTCGCTTCATCTAAGTTATGGATAATATCAGATTCTGGAACTGGTGCACCTAGTTCATACATTAAGTTACGGAATAAATCACGGTCTTCTGCTTTATGAATAGCATCTAGTTTTGTACCAAGGATTTCTATACCAAGCTCATCTAAAATACCTGATTTGTCTAACTCGATCGCCATATTTAGACCTGTTTGACCACCAAGTGTTGGCAAAATAGCATCTGGACGTTCTTTACGTAGAATACGAGATACAAAATCAAGAGTAATCGGCTCAATATAAACTTTGTCAGCAATTTCTGTATCTGTCATGATTGTGGCAGGGTTTGAGTTGATTAAAATAACACGGTAGCCCTCTTCTTTTAATGACAAACAAGCTTGTGTTCCTGCGTAGTCAAATTCTGCTGCTTGTCCGATGACGATTGGGCCTGAGCCGATTACTAAAATTGTTTCAATATCTGTACGTTTAGGCATGTTGTTTCCCCTTTCCTGCTTCTACTTCCATCATTTCGATGAACTCATCAAATAAGTGGTTTGAATCTTCTGGTCCTGGTGATGCTTCTGGGTGGTATTGTACCGTGAAAATCGGATATTTTTTATGACGTACACCTTCACATGTACCGTCATTTAATGCGATATGTGTTAATTCTAAATCAGTATCTTTTAATGATTCAATGTCAATTGCATAACCATGATTTTGAGATGTTAAATCTGTACGGCCCGTGCGTAAATCCTTTACTGGATGATTGCCACCGCGGTGTCCAAACGGTAATTTGAAGGATTTTGCTCCACTCGCTAATGAAAAGATTTGATGCCCTAAGCAAATACCGAACATTGGCACTTTTCCGATTAAGTTACGTACCGTTTCTATACCTTCTTGGACATCTTCAGGATTCCCTGGCCCGTTTGAAAGCATGATGCCATCTGGATGCCAAGCTAAAATTTCCTCAGCTGACGTATTGTAAGGGACTACTAGTACGTCACAATCACGTTTGTTTAATTCTCGAAGGATACCGTGTTTCATGCCGTAATCAATTAAGACAACTCGTTTACCTCGTCCAGGTGATGGATAGGCTGCTTTTGGCGATACTTCACGTACATGATGTGTAATGGCCGGTGTCGCTTGCAATTGTGCCACAATCTCTTCCACATTTACTTCTTCATCAGCAGCTGTCAAAATCGCCTTCACTGAGCCTTTACTGCGAATAATACGCGTTAATTTTCGAGTATCAATGCCCTCAATACCTGGGATATCTTTTGATGTCAAATAATCATCTACTGTTAAATCGCAACGGAAGTTAGAAGGCGTTTTAGCTAGCTCACGTACAACAAATCCACGTATAGCCGGCATAATTGATTCAAAATCATCTCGGTTAATGCCATAATTTCCTACCAATGGATACGTCAATGTGATAATTTGACCGTAGAATGAAGGGTCTGAAATAGTTTCTTGATAACCCGTCATACCTGTCGTAAATACGACCTCACCTTGTGAAGCGCGATCACTCCCAAATGCTGTACCTGTAAACACTGTGCCATCTTCTAAAACTAGTAAACGTTTTTTCATTACTCTGCCTCCTGATATACGATATTTCCTTCAAAAATTGTTAGGACTGGCCAACCCTTTGCAACCCAACCATTGAATGGTGTATTGCGTCCTTTTGACACAAAGCCTTCAGCATCTATTGTTTGCTCTTTCTGAATATCTATTAAACTCATATCCGCTGAAGCACCTACTTCTAATGTGCCATATGGTAGATCAAAAATCTCAGCTGCCTTCACTGACATCCAGTCGATTAATTGTTTTAAAGTCCATTTTCCTGTTTCAACAAATTGTGTGTATAACAGTGGGAAAGCTGTTTCGAAACCTACAATGCCGAATGGTGCACCAACCATACCGCAGCATTTTTCTTCCACTGTATGTGGTGCATGGTCTGTCGCAATACAATCGATAGTTCCATCTAGTAGTGCGGCATGTAGTGAATCCTTATCATCAGCCCCACGTAATGGCGGATTCATTTTCCAGTTCGCATCATCAGATGGAATATCCATTTCTTCTAGTAATAAGTGATGGGGACAAACTTCTGCTGTGACACGAATCCCTGCTGCCTTGGCATCTCTTACGGCACGAACAGATTCTTTTGTTGATACGTGACAAACATGGTAGCGGGCACCGGCTGCTTCAGCTAGTAGAACATCTCGTGCAATTTGAACTGATTCGCAAATGGAAGGGATCCCTGGAAGACCAAGCTCCTTATTACGCTTTCCTTCATGCATGACCCCATCATAAATTAATGAATTATCCTCACAGTGAGCCACAACTACCATATCGTGTTGTGCAGCCTCTTTCATTTGCTCGTACATTGTCGAGGCAAGCTGAATGCCTACGCCATCATCTGAGAATGCTACAGCTCCATGTGCTTTTAGCTCTTCAATGTTTGTTCGAACCTCACCTGAGATATCCTTTGTTAGCGAACCATATGGGAGTACTCGAATAACAGCACTTTCTTTAATCAATCCATTAATAAGTTGCATGTTTTCTACTGAATCTGGTACCGGTTTTGTATTTGGCATGGCACAAATTGTTGTAAAACCACCTTTTGCTGCGGATGCTGACCCTGTTGCAATTGTCTCCTTATGCTCAAAGCCTGGCTCACGTAAATGTGTATGCACATCGACAAAACCTGGTGCCACAATGAAACCATTACCTTCAATGATTTCTGCACCTGCTACCGTTACATCCTGGCCAATCGCTGTAATCTTTCCTTCTGCCATTGCGATATTGACTGTTTGCAGCTCACCTTGCTCATTTAACATTTGGACATTTTGAAGTACTTTTGTCATGTTATTCTCTCCCCTTTAAAATTGTTTCCACAATTGCCATCCGTGTGTAAACTCCATTTCGCACCTGCTCGAAAATCCGAGAGCGTTCACACTCTACAAGCTCAGAAGCAATTTCTACATCACGATTCACTGGTGCTGGATGCATAATAATAGCTGATTCTTTCATTTGCTTTTCTCGTTCAATTGTTAAGCCATATTCTTGATGGTAGCCTTCTTTCGAAAAGCTTTTATTTACTTTATGACGCTCATGTTGCACACGTAGTAACATGATGACATCACTTACTTCGATTAAATCATCCCATGAATGATGCGCTTCAAACCCTCCTGACCATTCTTCCGGACAAAGGAAGTGAACATTAGCCCCTAAGCGTTGCAATGCATTGGCATTTGACTTTGCAACTCGGCTATGTGAAATATCCCCAACAATCGTGATATTCAGCCCTTCAAAATAGCCAAACTCTTTTTTAATTGTATATAGATCCAATAATGATTGTGATGGATGCTGACCTGCACCGTCCCCTGCATTGATGATTGCCACATTAATACCGTTCAGTAGCTCATTATAATATTCATCTTCTGATGCTCGAATAATGACTGCATCTAAACCAATCATTTCTAAAGTTTTGACCGTATCGTACAATGTCTCCCCTTTAGTAACACTCGAAAATCCAGCATCGAAAGGGATGATATGGCAGCCAATTTTGTGTTCAGCCATTTCAAAGCTTGATTTTGTCCGAGTACTCGGTTCAAAAAATAGATTGGCAACATTGTGTGTCCGAGATAACGATGATGTTTCCCCATTTTCAAACGCTTGCGCAAGATCTAGGATGTGGTTAATCTCTTCTGTTGTTAAATGTTCCATCGATAATAAGTTCTTCATCATGTGACCTCCATAAGGTTGTGTGTCATGAACGTCTATTTATGTGTGACGTTCTTTTCATAAAGTAAAAGCCCCGTTGATGTCATCAACGAGGCATAAGGAGGCGTGACAAACTATAGTAGGAAATGATCCCTACTTAGCTTATCCACAACTTCCCTTTTTTTGCCTCTCTGGACAATTCATTAAAAGGTACTACTATGAATTTTTATTTTGATTGTATGGTACAGGTTTTTCGGCTTCTTTCTTACCTGGCAATACGGCATTCAATAGGACACCGATAATTGCTGCTAGTGCCATTCCTTCAATACTCAATGATTCTGAAATGACGAATTTTGCCCCGCCGATCCCAATGACTAAAATCACTGAAGCTATAACTAGGTTACGACTATTCCCAAAATCAATATGATTATCTACTAGCATACGTAAACCACTAGCTGCGATAATACCGAAGAGCAAGATGGAAACACCACCAAGTACTGCGGTTGGGATAGTTGCGATCACTGCCATTGCTTTCCCGAAGAATGATAGTAATATGGCTACAACTGCAGCACCTGCAATAACGTACACACTATATACGCGTGTAATTGCTAGAACCCCAATATTTTCACCGTAAGTTGTTTTTGGAGGACCTCCGATTAATGCACTTACTAATGTGCCAAGTCCATCACCTAATAGTGAGCGGTGTAAACCCGGTTCCTTAATGTAATCGCGATTGACTACTTTCCCTAATACAAGCTGGTGACCAATATGTTCAGAAATCGTTACAATTACGATTGGCACCATGATAAGAAGGATTTTTGTTGTTATTTCAAACTCATAATGCACACCTGGTAGTAAGAAATCAGGCATAGAGAAGAAATTTGCTTTGGCAATCGGTGTATAATCAACAATGTCGACAATCATGGAGTAAATGTACCCTACTACTAAACCCATTAAAATTGGCATTGTACTTAAAATTCCTTTAAAGAAAATCGTGAAAATAATCGCTGTAAAGACTGTGACTAAAGCTGCTGAGAAATGTAAAAAGCTATACTCTCCATTGACGTTCATCGCCATATTCACGGCTGTACCCGATAGACCTAGTCCAATAACCATGATTACTGGTCCAACTACGATCGGTGGTAAAATTTTCATTATCCACTTATAACCACTTTTCCAAATGATTAAAGATACAATGCCGTACGTGATCCCGACAGCCATGGCGCCAATCATGGCGTTTCCTGGGTTTACACTGGAGCCATCCTGATTTAAACCGCCAGCTGCCAATAATATTGGAGCAATAAAGGCGAAGGATGATCCTAAGTAAGCCGGTACCTGAAATTTCGTAATTAATAGGAAGAATAATGTAGCAATCCCGCTCGTTAAAAGAGCAATCGCCGGACTAAGACCTACTAACTGTGGCACTAAGATCGTTGATCCAAACATCGCAAACATATGCTGGAAACTTAATGTCACTAGCTGAATTGGGGTTGGTTTATCCTTAATATCTAAAACTGCATTTGACATACTGTTTCCTCACTTTATTGTTCGTCTTCTTTATAAATAATGACGCAATCTTCCCCATCTACATCTTGTAAATTGACAATGATGCGCTCAGAGCCAGAAGTCGGAACGTTTTTCCCTACATAGTCTGCTCGGATTGGTAACTCTCGATGGCCTCTATCTACTAATACGGCTAGTTGAATTTGAGCAGGTCTCCCTAAATCCATGATAGCATCAAGTGCTGCACGAACTGTTCGTCCTGTATAAAGAACATCATCGACTAAAATAATTTTTTGGTTTTTTACTACATACTCAATATCCACTTGCTCAACATGTGCTTGTTCATTTTCATGTTTAGTTGTTAAATCATCTCGGTAAAGAGTAATATCAAGCTCCCCTGTACGAATCGGTTTGCCTTCGATTTTTTCAATTCTTTGTGCTAAGCGTTTGGCTAGAAAGGCACCTCGTGTTTTAATGCCGACTAAAATACATTCATCGATTCCTTTATTGCGTTCAATAATTTCATGGGCAATACGCGTTAATGCTCGTGCCATTGATGGGCTATCTAATAATTCATTTTGTGCCAAATTCGTTTCCTCCTCTCTTCCATCTATTGTGGTCATGTGTCCATAAAAAAACCTCTCGAGGCGAATAGCCTGAGAGGGTTGTATACGTGTTTAAAAAGCATGTTGAAAAATTTGCAGCACAAATTTTTTACAACATTATCACATGTCCCTTCTCAGCCTCTCTGGACTGCTATTAAAGGTGAATATTTAATTAGGTTGTTCATTCACTGTCGTTAGTATAGACTTTCTTAACGTATCCGTCAATGCTTATTTCGTAATTCATTTAATAATTGCTCATAATCAGCAGGAAGTGGTGTTTCAAACTCCAAGTATTCACCTGATGAAGGATGATCGAAGCCAAGCGTTGCTGCATGAAGAACTTGTCCACCAAAATCAATTGTCTTTTTCGGTCCATACTTTGGATCCCCTACAAGTGGGAAGCCGATATAATTCATATGAACACGAATTTGATGTGTTCGTCCTGTTTCTAAGCGACACTCTACAAGCGTATAGTCACCGAAGCGCTCTACCACTTGGAAGTGTGTAACAGCATGCTTACCCTTATCAACAATAGCCTGTTTTTGGCGATCTTTCTGGTCACGACCGATTGGCGCATCGATAGTCCCTTTATCGTGTGCAATATGCCCGTGTACAAGAGCAATATATTTACGAGTAACCGTTTTATTGACTAACTGATTCACTAACGATTCATGAGCTGCATCGTTTTTGGCAACCATTAATAAGCCTGATGTATCTTTATCAATACGATGGACAATACCCGGACGCAAAATACCATTGATGCCAGATAAATCTTTACATTGATACATCAACCCATTAACCAGCGTCCCTGTCATATGCCCTGGTGCCGGATGAACGACCATACCCTTTGGTTTATTCACAACAAGAACATCAGCATCCTCATAGACAATATCAAGCGCTAAATTTTCTGCAACGACATCAAGGGGTTCGGCTTCAGGTACATCTATAGCAATAATGTCCCCAATTTTTACTTTATATTTTGCTTTCACAGCATCACCATTTACCTTGATATTCCCCTCACTAATCCAGTTACCAATTTGTGAGCGTGACCACTCTGATTGTAAACTAGAAAGTGCTTTATCAATGCGCTCTCCTTGCTGCTGTTCTTCGATTGTATATGTTACTTGCGTCATTGTTTCACCTGTTTCTTCTCTTTTTTATCTTCCATAATTAATCCAATCATTAATATAACAACAGCAATTGTTAATGCAGCATCTGCCACATTAAAAATCGGGAAATCATAATTAATAATCGGAATCAAAACATCTACAAAATCGACCACTTCACCTCTAAATAAACGATCGATAAAATTCCCTATTGCTCCACCAAGTAAAAGCATTAAGCCCACTTGAAAAATCGGCTTCCCTTTGGCTTCTTTATGATAAAAATAGAGAATGGCACAAATGACGACAACCGTCACAATACTAAACAACCACATTTGCCCCTCTAGCATCCCCCAGGCTGCACCTCTATTTCGATGAGATAAAATGCCAAACCATGGGTCTAAAACAGCGATACGTTCACCATACTCCATATTTTTCACAATTAGCCACTTTGTCCATTGATCCAATAATATGACAAAAGCAGCTAATCCGTAATATTTATACACAAACATTCCTCCGTTCGCTCAACATCTAACCTATTCTACCATATCAGCACCATTCACAATAACTAATATCTCATCAAAATATGGCGGATTCGAAATCTCTTGCAAATACAAAAAAGCTATTCCAATCACTTTTCAAGTAATAGAAATAGCCATAACTTATTGTATTATACTGTTTCAGATTCCTTTGAATGGACCCGCTTCATAAACTCATTGACATCAGCAGGTACCTTTCGATCTAATAGAGACACAATAATAACTGATAAGAAGCCTACAGGAACAGTCACAATTCCTGGAATTTTAAATTGTAAGAAACTCGGTAAAGTTCCTGGTAAAAAGATCATCCACATGGACACACCAAGCCCAATAAGTAATCCTGCAATGGCACCCTTCTCTGTCATGCCTCTCCACCAAATACCTAGAATGAATATTGGCGTAAATGTACTTGCTGCTACTGTAAAGGCTAGCGCTACTAAATGACCGATGGATGCATCCTTTACAAGGAGTCCAAGTGCCCCATATAAAATACCTAATAATACAATGGCTACTTTTCCAGCTATGACACGCTGTTTTTGCGTAATGTCCTTCTTCATAATGTTAGCATATAAATCATGAGCGAGTGCCCCAGAGCTTGTAATAAAGAGCCCTGAAAGATTGGAGAAAATAGCAGCAAATGCACCCGCTATAACTAAGCCCAGTAACCATTTTCCACCTAGGGCAAGTGCTGTAGTAGGTATCACCATATTGTTCCCGCCAAGCACTAGATCGCGCATAACCTCTTCACTAGCTGTTCCTGAGATGAAAATTGATCGACCAACAACCCCTAAATAAACAGCTAATAAAAAGAACGTACTAGCGATCCCGATAGCCATCAGGGCAGATTTACGAGCTGCTTTGGCACTTGGATTTGTATAAAAACGCAATAAAATATGAGGAAGTCCAATAGTTCCTAAGGCTAAACCAATAGTCATGCTAATAGTTTGCCAGAATGTAGGGAAATAAAAGCCTGTCCCTGTCCATGCCGCACCATCAAAATTGACATCATTTCCATCTAATGCATATGGTGAAGTTCCTGTAATAGGACCGCTAAAGGAATTGATGGCCGCAAGAATTTTATCGTAATGCAAGCCACTATATACTGCTGCCACTAACATTACAATAAAAGCCCCAAGTCGAATCCATAGCTCTAAAGCTTGGTTGATGGTTGTTCCTTTCATTCCACCAATACCTACATAAAAAATCATTACTACACAGGTAAAGATAATGCCAAATTCATAGGAAGTACCGAAAAACATACTTAAAATTTGAGCAGCACCTAGTAATTGGGGAGCCGCATAAAAGCCTGAGATTGCTAAAACTACAGCAACCGCTACAAGTCGTGCTCGTTTACTATGAAATCGATAGGCCAAAAAATCAGCTACCGTAAATGCTCCAAAACGTCTCAAAGGACCGGCTACGAAAATAGCTAATAAAGTTAAACCGATTGAGAAACAAAAAGCATAATAGGCCCCATCATACCCTAGTTGGAATGTTAAACCAGCGATACCAAGGAATGTTGCTGCACTTAAATAATCCCCACCAATTGCAGAACCATTCGTAAACCAGCCAAAGCTTCGTCCTCCTACAAAGAAATCCGATGCTGTTGCATTTCTTTTTGTTAAATACGTAATGTATACAATCGTTCCCATTAATGCAATAGTCATTAACATCTTTGGTTCTAAAAGAGCTTCCATCATTCAACATTTCCCCCTTTGATTCAACTACTTATTGGCTATATCGTATTTTTTTAGGCGCTTCTCGTACATGGCAGTATGCACATAAGCAATAATAAATGCCATTGCCATCATCACAACAGTTGTCACAAACCATGTAACTGTTATTCCACCCCAAACTTTCTTAAAGGCAAACGCTGGAGCAAACCAATTCATAACAGGGATACTAAAAATCAAAATAAAGTAAAATACCGATAAAGCTAAACCTGTTGTAAATTCATCTTTCATAATTTTATTTGTTGCTGCATCTAGAGGTGGAAGATCCTTTACATCAATGGTCCCTGCCTCCACGTATTCATAATCATGACTCCCTACTTCCGCCATTGCAAACTCCCCCTTTTCTGTATCAGTAAATAATTATCTGAAATTTCAAATTATTATTTACTACAATTATTCTATTCTATTTCAACAGCAATATAGATATAAAATATTGCTGTATTAGTACAAAAAATTGCTATTTTAAGTTAAAATATTTCTATCTTTTTTATTCTTAGGGGGCTGGTAGCATTTTAAAGGTGGTATGGTTTATGGAAAGCTCATTTGACAAGCAACAAATGAGTGATTGGTTAGAAGAGGTTTTGCCAAACGCTTTAGAGGAATGTAAAGAGCCAAAGCCAATAGATGAGGCCATTATTGTCTATGAAGTCAATCGGTTATTTGATTGGGTAAAAATTAATCGACTAAAAAGAAATTATCCTAATAGTATAATTGTCCCGATTGTTACAGAACACCTCACCTACTCGACTGGTATAGCAATTGAATTAGTTTTACCTGCACTTCTCATAAAACCATTACAAAAATCAAAATTTTTACGTATTGTAAAAAAGCTGTACACGTCATATCAGGATAAAAAGGCTAGTACACTTACAATGCTCGAACTATCACAACAAATATCTCTGCACCATACTTCTCCCTTCCGAGAAGCATTTTTAAAACGTCTAATACGGGGGGAAATCGATGACGAGCAAGAAATCATACAATCTGCATCCTTTTTATCAACAAACTGTATTCCTAATATTGTGTTCTTAATACAGGGCTATGTTGATGTAAATGAAAAGAAAGCTATTCCACATGATGCATGTAGTATCATTACAACTGTTATTCGCCAGAAATTTGCTGATAAAGCGCCATTGTCTTTTTTACATTTTGAACGCTATTTACTTCTTCTACTGCGAATTCCTAATGACTATAACTCATTTAAACATTGGCCAGAAGGCAAAGCATCTTTATTAGAGGTCATCGAGACACTAAAGAAGGACCATTGTATCCATCTTTTTATGGGAGTTGGAGGTGTATTTCAGGATGCTATGCAAGTGAAGGAATCCTATAGTCAGGCACGAAAAGCACGAAGAAAACCGCCTATCGATAACATTCATATACGTTATTACGAAGATTTAACCAAACATCAACAGCTTCAAAAAGCCATTCAATTTATAGAAGAGCATTTTGATGAACAACTTACAATAAGTGATGTTGCTAAATCTATAAGCTTTAGTCCAACACATTTTAGCCGGCTATTTAAAAAAGAGACGGGTCGTAATTTTGTGGACTATGTTGCCTTTACGCGTATTATCAAAACTTTACCCTTTTTACGAAAGTTCGATTATACAGTTGAAAAAATTTCCTCTACCTGTGGGTTCAATACGCCCAATTACTACAGTCTAACCTTTAAAAAATATGTTGGGATTTCGCCAACAGACTACCGTAATACGAAAGAAATTTTATTTAAATAGGTTGCTAATCTTTAAAGAATCTGCAAAAACCTTATGAAAAAAGCAAGCCCCATAAAGGAGACTTGCTTATATGCTACATAGAATGCAGATTCTTATTATTCATTGATTCCACTTAAATGTAATATTTTTCTACCACTTCTGCACAGCGAGTACAAACTGTTGGATGTGCCTCATTAGCACCAACTGTTTCTGAAATGGACCAACAACGATCACACTTCTCACCTGTTGCCTTCTCAACAACAATAGATACATGTTCAAGTACTAAAGCATTAGTTGGTGCTTCCTCGATTGTAGCTATCTCAAATGCAGAAACGATGGATAGTTGTGCAAAGTCAATGTTCGCATCGTTCAATAATGCCACAACATCTTCTTTTGCATACACTGTCACTTTTGCTTCAAGAGATTTACCAATCGTTTTAGCATTACGAGCCTCTTCTAAAGCTTTTAAAATATCGTCACGCACATCAATGATTTTTTCCCATTTTGCACGAAGACTTTCAAAATTCGCTTGTACATCTACCTCTGGGAAGTCCGTTAATTGAACAGAAGCTTCCTCTACAGTACCTTGAGCATGTAAGTAAGACCACATTTCGTCTGTAGTATGAGGGATAATTGGCGTCATAATTTTAACTAAAGTCATTAATGTATCATAAATGACAGTTTGCATCGCGCGACGATCTTTATTGTCAGTACCTTCGATGTAAACAATATCTTTTGCAATATCTAAATAGAATGAAGATAACTCTACTGCTACAAAATTATTCACTACATGGTATACAGCAGCGAAATCATAACGATCATATGCAGCACGCACAGTCTTCAAAACATCCTGTAAGCGCATATACACATATTGATCCATTTCACGAAGGTCTGCATAGGCTACTCGATCTTTCTTTGGATCGAAATCAGCAATATTGCCGTGTAAGAAACGGAATGTATTACGAATTTTACGATATACTTCTGATACCTGCTTCAACATATCCATAGAAATTCGCACATCAGCTGTGTAGTCTACAGATGCAACCCATAGACGAAGAATATCTGCCCCATATTGATCCATTACCTTTTGTGGAATGATTACATTCCCTAATGATTTACTCATTTTACGACCATCACCATCAAGAACGAAACCATGTGTTAAAAGCCCTTTGTATGGAGCAAAGCCGTTAATAGCTACAGATGTAATAAGAGAAGAGTTAAACCAACCACGGTGTTGGTCAGAGCCTTCTAAATATAGATCAGCTGGGTATTTCATGCCACGCTCTACAAGTACACCTTGGTGTGAAGAACCTGAGTCAAACCATACGTCCATAATGTCATTTTCTTTTGTAAATTCTCCGTTCGGGCTACCCGGATGTGTAAAGCCTTCTGGTAACAACTCTTTTGCTGTTTTTTGGAACCAAATATTTGAGCCATGCTCACGGAATAATGCTGAGATATGGCTAATTGTTTCAGGTGTAATAATTGGTTCACCATTTTCAGCGTAGAAAATCGGAATTGGCACACCCCAAGCACGTTGACGAGATATTACCCAGTCTCCACGGTCACGAATCATATTGTAAAGGCGTGTTTCGCCCCAAGCTGGTGTGAATGCAGTCGCTTTAACAGCCTCAAGTAATTCACCACGGAACGCTTCAACAGATGCAAACCATTGTGGTGTTGCACGATAAATAACTGGTTTTTTTGTACGCCAATCATGTGGGTAAGAGTGCGTAATGAAACCAAGGCTTTCTAATGCGCCTACTTCTTTTAGCTTTTCTGTTACTAGTTTATTGGCATCATTATAAAATACGCCCTCAAACCCAGGTGCTTCATCCGTATAGCAGCCACTATTATCAAGTGGGCTAAGAATATCTAAGCCATATTGTTTACTAATATGATAATCGTCTTCCCCGTGTCCAGGAGCTGTGTGAACACAGCCAGTACCTGCGTCAGCAGTAACGTGTTCCCCTATCATCACAAGAGATTCACGATCATAGAAAGGATGCTGAGCGACAATACGATCTAATGCCTCACCCTTCACTTCTTGAATGACCTCAAACGCTTCCCATTCAAGAGCAGTTGCCACTGTTTCTAATAAATCTTTTGCAATGATGAATTTTTTATTTGCTACTGCAACGACAACATAGATAAATTCTGGATTTAATGAGATCCCTAAGTTTGCTGGTAATGTCCAAGGAGTTGTTGTCCAAATGATAAATTTAGCATCTGTTGGTACGACACCCTTTGCATCTTTAATAGCAAAGCTTACATAAATGGATGGCGATTTAATATCTTTATATTCAATTTCTGCTTCAGCAAGAGCAGATTCAGAAGACGGTGACCAATACACTGGCTTTAACCCTTTATAGATATAGCCTTTTTCTGCCATCTTACCAAATACTTCAATTTGGCGAGCTTCAAACTCAGGTTTTAATGTAATGTAAGGATTTTCCCAATTACCACGAATACCTAAACGACGGAATTGAGCTCTTTGATTGTTAATTTGCTCATATGCATATTCTTCACAAAGTTGACGGAAAGCTGCTACTGACATTTCTTTTCGTTTTACACCTTTATTTGTCAATGCTTGTTCGATAGGTAGACCATGCGTATCCCAGCCAGGAATATAATTAACATGGTAGCCAGTCATTGAACGATGACGTGTAATCATGTCCTTCAATACTTTATTCAATGCATGTCCAATATGAATATCACCGTTTGCATATGGAGGACCATCATGCAGTACATATTCAGGGCGACCTTCTGTACGTTCCATTTGTAATTTGTTAATATCGATCTCATTCCATTTTTCTTGCATTTTCGGCTCATTTGCTGGTAAATTTCCACGCATTGGGAAATCTGTTTTTGGCATTAATAAAGTATCTTTGTATTCAACCATTAAAAAATTCCTCCTTTATTTTACATAAAGCATATCGACGCATTTCTCATACGACAGTTATTGGCAAACTTATCTAAAACGATTCGCGGACAAATAAAAAAAGCCCTCAATCCCACAAAGGGACGAGAAGCTTCTACTCGCGGTACCACCCTACTTGTAGCACAATTAATATAGCTTGCACTACCTCTTTAAAGCACATTAACGCCGTGCATCACGAAATAACTTACTTTTTTCAGTTATTTAGCTCAGAAGTGATGTTCATTGTTAGTTGCTTGTTTGGGCTTCCACTATCCCCAAATCGCTTCACCACACCTAACAAATACTGTCTTCGTCTTTGCTTCTATGCATATGTCTGTACAACATAATTACTATTACAAAGTATATGAAATTCAAACAATCGCGTCAAGTTTCATTTATAATCGTTCGCCATGATATTAAAAGGAAAGCTAAATATCTTCGGATTCTTGTGCTTCATCCACTGATGCTTGAATTTCCGTTAAATCAATATCGTATTGAAGCAAATGATCCCAATCATCCGCATTTAATAAATCAAGCTGTGCCTCAACAAGCATCTTGAAACGATTACGGAACACTTTAGATTGCTTTTTAAGCTCATCGATTTCAATTGTCACCTTACGCGCTTTCGTTAAGGCGTCATTGACGATTCGATCAGCATTTTTCTCAGCCTCTTTGACAATGAGCTTTGCCTCTTTTTGAGAATTTCTTCGTACTTCGTCTGCAGCTTCTTGTGCAACAACAATGGACTTCTGTAAAGTCTCTTCCAAAGAGCTAAAATGCCTCGCTTGTTCTAAGGACATTTCTAGTTGCTTATCAACTTCCTTTTTTTCGCGCAGCAAAATTTCATAGTCTTTAATGATTTGGTCTAAAAATTCGTTTACTTCATCTTCAGCATAGCCTCTGAAGGCTTTTGTAAACTCCTTATTATGTATATCAATAGGTGATAATGGCATACAATCCTTCTCTCCTTTTCGTGTACATTCGTATCTCCTATTATACAATTGTTCCAACAACTTAGCAGTAAAAATTAATGAAATTTACTTTACTTTTAGCTTTTTTGGGCCAATCGACCGACTTGTAGACGGATTTTATCTTTCTTTGTACGGCCTTCCGTCATAATTATTTTCATACGACCGCTTCCTCGTATTGATAAAATATCCCCTTCCTGTAATTCAAAAGCAACAGCATCACGCTCTGTCCAATTTACTCGCACTTTTTTACCAGTAATGAAAGCTTGTGCCTTTTGACGTGACACTTTTAAAACGGTTGCAATAATAACATCTAATCGCATAGAGGTAACTGTGTGTGCTTCCTCCAACCATTCTTCTTCATTAATAAGGAGAGGCTCTTGTTCTTTAAGGGATTCTACATGTACCTTTACTTTACCAATACCTGTTAAATGTAATCGTACATATTCTGCCACTTCTTGTGCGACGACAAATTGTATCTGATGCTCATTTACACGAATATCACCGAATTTGCCGCGATTTAAACCTAATGATAATAAGGCTCCTAAAACATCCGGATGGCGTATTTGTACAAATTTAACAGGATAATGAAGTGTAAAAGCCATCAGTTGAAAGTCTTCATCAGTAGGTTCATAATAGGCTGGAAAAATGAGCATACGCTGTCTCTCCGCCTCGTTAAATAATCCTGCACATAACATGTTCATTGTGGCATCCTGCCCAATAACAGATGTCACTATGAAGCGCTGCCTTGGATCAAGAAAATCTGTCAGCTTGGGCGCATAACGATCTTCAACCTCTCGCTGCCAACTTATTACCTGTTCAATAAAAGGTTGTTCATCTTTTCGAAAATGCTGAATCAAGTGCTCCATCTCGTTGTCTCCTCTTTCTTCTTCGTTCCTATTTACTTAGTTGATTGGATGAACATAGTATTGCCAATCATTAGTGCCTCGACACCATTACGGTAAAATTTTTCAGGTTCGTTCGAATAGCCCCCCGTTAAAATTACCTGACGCTTCCATTTTGTTGAATCCAGGTAAATAAAAAATCCCCACTAAAACGTGAGGATTTTATTTCTATACAAACATAAGAAATATTTTTTGAATGACTATCACAAGCCCTCTTTCAATAAAATTCAGCATAAAGATAGCCACAATTGGTGAAATATCAATCATACCAAGCGGCGGGATAAACTTTCGGAATATCCCCAAATAAGGCTCACACACTTTTTCAAGCATTCGTCCAATGGCTGAATTTTGAGCGGCAGGCACCCAAGACATTAAGATATATGCAATTAGCATAAATGAATAAATCCTAAATGCTATTGATACATAACCAAGTATTATAAAAAAAGTCATATAAACTACAATCCTCGCTATTAATTATCGTCTAAAATAAAGTTTGTAATTTCACCAGTCACTTCTACACTATCTGGGGTGCAAAGGAAAATATCTTTACCGATACGTTGGATATCCCCTGCAAGGGCGTAGACTGTGCCACTTAAAAAATCAATAATGCGCTTACCTTGCTCTCGTTCAATACGTTGTAAATTAACGATTGCTGCGCGTTTATTTTTTAAATGTTCCGCGATATCTTGTGCTTCTGCATAGACTCTAGGCTCTATTAAGACAACTTTTGCTCCCTTTGAACTCATTGCCGCTTGTAAACTGACAATGTTGTTAGGAGTAGCTGTACTTTGAGGCACAATTTCATGGATAGATGCCTTACGTTCTTTGATTGTTTTTTTAGGCTTTACTGAATGAATCGGTTGCTGTTGTTGTATGGGTTGTTGTTGCTGCTGAATAGGAGCTTGCGTGATTTCTTCTTCTAATTCTTCTTCAAGGTAAAAGAAGTTTTTAATTTTATTTTTCATGCTCATCCTGTTCCCCTCTTTCATTTCCAACAAGAGCCGTTCCGACTCGAACAAAAGTAGCCCCTTCCTCTACCGCAATTTCAAAGTCATTAGACATGCCCATTGATAACTCGGTACAAGGTGCGTGTGCGAATCCTTGCTCGGCTATTTGCTGTTGACATTGTTTTAATTGCTTAAAAACAGAGCGAATAAGTGCTTCGTCTTCTGTGTTTGGTGCCATTGTCATTAAACCGACAACTTGGACTTTTGCAAAACTCTTCAATGATTCTACAAAAGGTAAAACTTCTTCCATTCTTAAACCATGTTTTGATTCTTCCCCTGAAACATTTACTTGTATAAAACATTTAACAGGTTTTTCTGCTCTTTTTTCAATTTCTTCTGCCAAACTCAAACGATCTAATGAATGTAAATAATCAATGCTGTTAATCACTTGTTTTACTTTACGTGTTTGTAGAGACCCGATATAATGCCAATTGACATTTGCTTGAATCGCTGCAATTTTACCATTTAAGCCCTCAGGTCTGTTTTCTCCTAAATGAGTCAGTCCGGCTTCGATTGCTTCTTGTGTTCTTTCTACAGAAACCTCTTTCGTCACAGCAATTATTTGGACATTATTGGCTTCACGATTGACTCTTGTTTCTGCTGCTGTTATTAAATCATTTAGTTTGTTTAAATTTGTTAAGATTTTTGTCACTGTTTTTCCCAACTTTACAACAATAGTTTCTCTTATTGTAACAAGCAATGCTTGATTTATCAATGAATAGCCTGACATATGTCAGTACTATTAGGAAAGTGCCTTTACCAAAATGACATCCTTGCCAACAACAAGCACATCTTTCATATACACTTTTCTTACAGATTCTTCTCCTTTAAAAAAACCTAGATATTTTCGAGGCTCTGCAATTAAAAATGCTGTCACATAGCCCGTTTCTTTTGATACTTCAGCATCTACCACAAATCCTATAAATCGTCCATTTCCTGCTTCAATTACTTCTTTTTGCTGTAACATTGAGAAACGCAATAAAATACCTCCTCTATCCATTACTTTCGTCTATTTTATGTTTCTCTATCATCAAACTTTGCTATCTCTTTATATTTATGTATCAATCGTTCATTGAATGAAGATAAAATGCGCACCGAATAATTCGATGCGCATTTTTTTATTTGTAATCTTTTTGCATAGTTTCAATTGCATTTTTTTCAAGACGCGAAATTTGGGCTTGAGAAATCCCTAATTCCTTAGCAATTTCAGTTTGTGTCTCTCCATAATAAAAACGTTTTGCCACGATCATTTGCTGACGTTCATCTAGCTTTTGCAAGCTTTCCTTTACCGACACGTAGGCAACCCATTGATCCTCTGATACATCATCATCACGCAATTGGTCCATCATATAAACAGCGTCTCCGCCATCTGAATAAATGGGCTCTTGTAAGGACACTGGGTCTTGAATGGCATCTAAAGCAAATAAAACATCTTCTTTTTTCATGTCAATCATGTCAGCAATTTCCTCAATCGTTGGCTCTCGCAAATTATCGGTTATCCACTGTTCTTTTGCCTGCATTGCCTTATACGCAATATCCCTTAAAGAACGGGATACTCGTAATGCATGATGATCACGCAGATGGCGACGAATTTCACCAATAATCATTGGTACAGCATATGTCGAAAATCTAACATTATGCTTTAAATCAAAATGATCAATGGCTTTCATGAGGCCAATACAGCCAACTTGAAATAAATCATCTGCCTGTTCACCTCTATAGGCAAATCTACCGACAATACTTAGCACTAACCTTAAATTGCACATTACAAGCTCTTCTCTGATTTCAGTTTCACCAGCTTGCAAACGAATGAAGAGTTCCTTCATTTCCTCGTGCTTTAAAATTGGCAAAGTCGATGTATCTAAGCCGCAAAGATCTACTTTTGTTCGCATATTCGATTCCTCCGGATGTTATTCTCTGACTAAACCGTGACATCAGTTTGTCCGAGAGAAACAAGAATATGCACAAAAGCTCCGACCAATTTTAGGTAGGTTAAATTTCCCTTTCTAAGAAATTGGTTGATTTAAATTTTCACGTAAATCTTGAATAATTTTCTTCTCTAAGCGGGAAATATATGATTGCGATATACCTAAATGATCTGCCACTTCTTTTTGTGTCATTTCCACTTTTCCATTGAGACCAAAACGGCATTCCATAATATATCGTTCACGTGCACCTAATAAATTAATGGCATGGAACATATGCTGACGTTCGATTTTCTTCTCCACATTATCAAGAATAATATGCTCTTCTGTTCCTAAAATATCTGATAGTAATAATTCATTTCCATCTGCATCAGAGTTTAGTGGCTCATCTAATGAAACTTCACCCTTCATACGACTTGTTTTTCGTAAATGCATTAAAATTTCATTTTCAATGCAGCGTGATGCGTATGTTGCAAGCTTAATATTTTTATCCGTATTGAACGTTTCAATCGCCTTTATTAACCCGATAGAACCAATGCTGATTAGATCTTCAATTGGCGTTCCCGTATTGTCAAAACGTCTAGCAA
Organism: Lysinibacillus sp. ZYM-1; assembly: GCF_001308875.1. Lineage (GTDB taxonomy): Bacteria > Bacillota > Bacilli > Bacillales_A > Planococcaceae > Lysinibacillus. Next base: position 63,562 of record NZ_KQ465121.1, read on the forward strand.
TATAAACAACAAGACGTAAATTACGTTCAATTAGTGTATCTCTAGCTCGTAAATCACCGTTCATAAAGGATGCAATGACTGTAACTTCTTCTTCTCGACTTAGTGGCACTGGCAATGAATCATTTCCCCCTATATAGTACGTTTCACGACTCCGAAACTTACTCCAAAATTTTTTCAAGCTAGCAAGTAGCCTAAGAAGCAATAGTTCTCCCCCTCTATGAGTTATTTGAAAGCGCTGAAAAATGTAAAATTGCTGCTGTGCTATGTGGAAAATTTTTAGCTTTTTTTGTTAAAACGATATATTCATTCGATTTCACTTGAGAAGGCTCCCCTTTTATATGCCATTCCTCAAAGCGAAAACCAAGTACAACGGTTTGCTGCTGCACGGTATTGACATGAATAAATCGTATATAACGCTGATAATCTTCTGTAAACATAGATACATTGTACGGATCTGTTTCTTGCCATTCTACTAATGATTTACGAAAATCCGCAGGTAAATGTGGGCGCAAAGCGGTATACGAGACAAAATGAACAGGTTTACCTGAAAGCGGCTCAATTGCTTGGTTTCCTGTATCAACAAATGCCGACATTGGTATTGTCACACCAAAGATTTTTAAATTGGTATCAAATACAAATTGGCCACTTAAACGCTCTAGCTTCACAAACCCCCATTGCTTATAAAACGCAATAAGATTTAACACTGCGAGAAAAAAACAAATCATTATAAAATGGACGGCAGAAAGATTTTTTAAAAAAGGTTGTAGTGCTGTTAACAATCCGCCGATAACTATCGTCGCTGTTAAAACGATTGGTCCTTGCTTTTGGAAGCTTCGAAGCTTAAAGTGAAAAGCTATACCTATGAGTAATATAAAACTAAGCACCGTTGTCCACAGCATTTGACCGCCAATTACAGCTACTAAACTACTACAAAACGAACTCATTAATAATCTTGAATTTTTCACTAAAACCCCTGTTACTCTTGCCGTAAACGTGAGTATTGCTAGATTAAAAAGCGTATTAATGAGCACCAGCCATTCTCCATACATAACAGCCGCCTCCTACTTACAAAGTTAGCATGTTACTCCCACAAATATTGTCAAACAATCGCATCATTTCCTTAAAATGTTTTGACAAAATACATGGTTTCCTTACACATTTGAACAACTCGACAACAAATATAAAAAGCTCGTATTTTACATATGTAAAATACGAGCTTTTTAGAAGTTGTTTTTTCAATTAACCACGATTTTTGCGATTACGTAAAAATGCTGGGACTTCAAGCATGTCATCCTGTGCATAATGTTGCTGATTTTGACGAGGCTGCTCTTGCTGAACATGCATTTCTTGTCGTTGTTCACGAATTGGTGCTTGTTGTTGTGGAGCAGATTGTCTATTCATATTGAGTGTCGGTTTTGTTACATTACGTTGTTGTTGTTGCAATGCTTCCTCTGTGAAACCTGTTGCAATTACTGTAACAATAATTTCATCTTTGAGGTTTTCATTAATGACAGAACCGAAAATCATGTTTACTTCTTCGTCGGACGCAGAGGCTACAATATCTGCAGCTTCTTGTACTTCAAATAAGCTAAGATTAGAGCCACCTGTAATATTCATAAGAACACCTTTAGCACCATCGATAGATGATTCTAGCAATGGACTTGAAATGGCTTTCTTTGCTGCTTCGGAAGCGCGATTTTCACCTGTTGCAATACCAATACCCATTAATGCTGAACCTTTGTTTGACATAATTGTCTTCACGTCTGCAAAGTCTAAGTTAATAAGACCAGGTGTGGCAATTAAATCCGAAATACCTTGTACACCTTGACGAAGTACGTTATCAGCTTCTCTGAAAGCTTCTAACATAGGTGTGGATTTATCGACAATTTGTAATAGCTTGTCATTCGGAATAACAATCAGTGTATCCACTGATTCTTTCATACTACCAATTCCGCCGATAGCTTGTGATTGACGTTTACGACCTTCAAACGTAAATGGACGTGTCACAACACCAACTGTTAGTGCTCCTAATTCACGAGCAATTTGTGCAATCACTGGCGCTGCACCAGTACCAGTTCCTCCACCCATACCAGCAGTTACGAATATCATATCTGCACCACGTAGAACCTCTTCTAACTGTTCACGGCTCTCTTCTGCAGCTTTTTTTCCTACTTCTGGATTTGCACCTGCACCTAATCCACGCGTCAGTTTAGCACCAATTTGAAGCCTAACCTCTGCCTTTGATAAATTCAATGCCTGTGAATCTGTGTTAACTGCGATAAAGTCAACACCTTGTACACCATGTTCTATCATTCGATTGACAGCGTTGTTACCGCCGCCACCAACACCTATGACCTTTATTACTGCAAGTTCATCTACACTTGTATCAAATTCTAACATCTCTTTTTCCTCCCACGGTAACTCGACTCTGTATCAATCATTACGCATTCTAGTTAATCAAAAAACTTATCAAATAATTTTTTTGCTCTCCCGATTACGCTTTCCTTTGGTTCTGAAGGTGCAGAATACTCTTGCTTTTTAGGCATAGCTGCTTGAGCTCCTACAACTGCATATTCATTAGGTTGCGTATTCGTACTTTTACCGTAAAAATCATCTTCTAAATAGGCGTAACGAATAAGTCCAACCGCCGTTGCAAATGAAGGCTCTCTAACGCCAATATAATCGGGTGTATAAATTCTTACACGCGTTTGTAGAATTTGACGTGCTAACTGGGCGATACCTTCAAGTTTAGCAACACCACCAGTTAAAACAACGCCACCTGGTAAATCTCTGACGCCTAAACGCGCTAACTCGTCGATCACTAATTCTAGTAATTCTTCTAGGCGAGCGCCAATAATTTCTGATATATAGCGTTGGCTATACTGATCAGTAGAATCTGTGCCTACAATCGGTACTTCAAAGATTTCGTCATCAGATGCATCATCATAAAAGGCATGTCCAAATTGGTGTTTGATATTCTCAGCTTGCTCTGTTGGTGTCTTTAGGACAATGGAAATATCTTTCGTTATATGATCACCACCAACTGGTATGACACCTGTATGCGTTAACAATCCCTCTTCAAATACTGCAATTGTAGTAGAGCCGCCTCCTATATCTACAAAGGCAGTTCCTTGGTTTTTTTCATCTTCAGTTAATGCTAAGTAGCCTGATGCTAATGGTTGCAAATATATTTCTCGTATACTTAAACCTGCACGCTCGACACAGCGAAGAACATTGTGTAGAAGCGTTTTGGATGTTGTTATCATTGTTGCATCCATTTCTAAACGGATGCCAATCATACCACGAGGATCTTTGATTTCATCAAGGTTGTCCACAATAAACTGTCTTGGAATGATGTTAACTAATTCACGTTCAGGAGGTATTGACATGACTTGTGCAGATTCTACCACTCTGTCTAAATCATCATCTGTAATTTCTCTGTTTTCACTATTTACAGCGACAACACCTTTTACTAGCTGTAACATCGTTTGGTTAGCAGGAACGCCTAAAACGACTTCATGAATTTGGTAACCTGTCATTCGTTCGGCTTGTTCTATTGCTTTTCGAATAGATTGAACTGTTGCATCAATGTCAACAATTGCTCCTTTTCGAACCCCATTCGATTTTACATTTCCGACGCCAATTACGTGTAATTGTCCGTCACTCATTTCACCTATTAATACCTTGATAGAGGAGGAACCAATATCAAGTGAAATGTATAAATCTTGCTGATTCAATTCGCTGCACCTCCTTGAAAAATGCTCTTATTTTCATTCTATTGTAAATTTGGCATAATGTCTAAGCAAATCGAGTATTTTGGTCAATTTTTCTCTCATTCTATGGAAGTTTTTTTTCTCTTGTGACGTTTCTCATCTAGACGCGTTAGTAATATACGCCTAATTATTGCTATATTTTGGAACAAACGTACTCCGAAAGCGAAAATGGCCGCTAAATACAAATCTATCCCTAAATTCACACCTATAAAAGCTAACCCTGCTGCGAGAACTATATTAAAAAAGAATCCTGATACAAATACTTTATCATCGTATACTTGCTGTAATTGAGCACGGATACCACCAAATAATGTATCTAAAGCTGCTAAAACAGCTATTGACAGATAATTTTCATACATAGAGGGGATTTGTATATTTGTTAACAAGCCAAGGGCAAGTCCAAATATCAAACCTAAAAATGGTAGCCACATATATTAATCTCCTTTTTTTACCTCTGCTAAATAATCATTTGTCAATGGCTGATCAAATGCTGGAATTTGTAATTGTTCTGTTGGTTCTTCAATCACTAAATTAAAATTATCTAAATAAAATGAATCTATAAACGTTGAAGCTTGTAATGAATTATACATTTTTTGGGCTGCTTTAAAATCGCTTGTCCCAACATATATATCGAATTTAGGTGACGACAATGGTACACTATTCACTGTGGTCTTTCCATTAATGTCCCGAATGGCCGTTGTTTGAACAACACGATTACCATCGATTGAGACACTAGTCGCATCGTTTTTAAACAGCGTATTTAATAATTGAGTTAGCAAATCGGGCGATATTTCTTTGATCTCATAACCCATCTCAATTAATTCTGGTGCAGGTTCAATACGAAGTATTACCCCAGGTCCTTTTACTTCTGTTAGGCCAGCCTGTTGTTTTAAACGATTCAATGTTTCATGTAAGGCAGCTTGCTGATTTACTTTTTCAGATTGCTCATAGCGATCCACTACTTCATGAAGTGAACGAATTTCTGCCAGTAATGCGGAATGTCTTTGCTTTTCTTGTGCTAATTCCTCTCTTATTGCCCAAATATCTCGTGTATCTCGCTCTGCTGGTTTTTGAATGGTATTGTATTGTACCGCTATCATCAAACCGATAATAAATAGCACGATCGTTATTCGGGTGTACATATTTCTTCGCAAAATAGCCCCTCCTAGACGTATCGTATGCCCCTCAGTATACGATTTAAAATTGTAAGTATATATTTTACAATTCATAACTTTCCTAGAGGCTAAAATTAGACTTTAAACATGAAATAAGGCTTGTCCTTAACTTTCTACTTTTACTCTTGGCATTGTAAGTTTTTGATTTTCTTCTAAAGACACCACAATATTGTCATTCAATAATTGATCTACAACGCCGCCATTTAAATTTAATGATGCCATTAAAGTATCGGAATCTCCTACCGCTTCTATCACAAAAGGAGCAGGATGCTGTGTACCATCAATAGTGATCACTGGACCATTACAACGGATATAGGAATTGGCCATGACACGTTGGCCATTGATTGCAATTGCTTGAGCACCTGAAATTTTCAGTTCATTCAACAATTTAAAAACATGGCTTTCATGAACGATATAATCATTCGGATTCAAAGATTTTGGATCATAGTCACCATCTTGAAGGGTTATACGTATTCCTTTTCCGTCACTCTTCAACTCACCAAGTAGAAGCCGTAAATCCTCTGCTTGTTCTACAAGCTTCTTATAGTCCTTTTCATTAGAAGCGAATGATTTCTCATACTTCCGAATTTGGTCCTGTAGATTATTTAGTTCCTCTGAAAGCTCCTTATTGCGTTCTTGTTGAGTGATCAATTCCTCGCGATAAGAATCCTCTTGCTCAAAAAGCTCTGAATTTACGGTGCCTGCTTCCCGATTATCTTTTGCCTGATTATATGAATAGCCGATGATAAACCCTGTTGTCACACATACAATAAGTAATTCAAATTGTTTTCTTGTAAAAAAACTCCCTTTGCTATTCATCTTCTTGTTGTTCATCTTCTGTCACTTCCTGGTTAACCATTTCCCCATCTGCATTAGTTTCCATGTCGATACTTATTTTGTTGTACTCCTCGTTAAAAGGACGATAGTATGAACCGACCTCTAAATCAATCACGCCTTTTTCTAAATTTGCAATTTGCGCAACAATGGAGGGATAATAATTTAACTTATCCGCAAGCGACTGAATAATAGCTCGTACCTCATAGCCATCATTCATATAAAGCTTAACCGCATTAGGATTTGTATCATTACTATTCGTGTTAACCTGAGAAATTAAAGCTAATACTTCTGGTTTTAATTGTGCTAGCTGTTCAACAAGTTTTTTAATTGTTTTTTCACCTGTAATACCGATAAAAACGGGTGCATCAATTGGGGTATCATTTCCCTTTTGCTCAAAACGTTCACCATTTTCAAGTAAAGGATAATAGGTGCCGTCCCCAGCCAAATACGCAACTTTTTTCCATTCTTTCATATCGATCGTTACGCCTCTAAGCCAGTTACGATTAACATGTGCTTCTTTTACCCATTTATCCTTTAATAAAATCTTCTCAACATCTTCTACTTTGAACCCCCACATTGATTTACCTAGCGCAAGGGTACTTTTCTCCACATAATATTCATTATCTACCAGCTTAGCACCATTGACTGTTATTTTATTGATATTACTGTATGGAGATTGAAAATAAAGGAGTACTGCTAACACAATAAAGAAAAGTAATATTAGCACGATAAATTTACGGTTTGTACGCTTTTTTCGTCGCTTTTTTAGCGTAGGTATACGATCTTCTATATCAATTACTTTCTCCAAAAAGTACTCCTCCTTTATATTTATTTCGCTAATTGATAAATAATACCTATTATTAACCACATTGTGACTAAAGATGTTCCTCCGTAGCTAATAAATGGCAATGTAACTCCAGTTACAGGTACTAAGCCTATTACTACCGCTATATTAAGAAATGCTTGCACCATCAGCATTGTGACAAGCCCTATAATCGCATAATAGGATGTTCTGTTTTTAGCCTGTACTGCAAATCTATAGCCTGCATAAATTGTCAGTACAAAGAGCGCTAAAATAACGAGACCACCAATCAAGCCGACTTCTTCCAAAATAATAGCGTAAATAAAATCATTTTGGGGCTCTGGCAAATAAAGAAACTTTTGCCGGCTTTGTCCAAAACCATGGCCAAAAATTCCAGCAGGGCCTATCGCCATTAATGATTGCACTGCTTGGAATCCACTTACCAAGGGATCAGCCCAAGGATCGAGGAATGCCTCAATTCGCTTTAGTCGATATGGTGCGGTCGCAATCAGCCCTGCTAGCCCTGCTATACCGCCCAACATAATCATGGCATATAGCTTTAATGGGTACCCTGCGACAAAAAACAATAAAAATACAGCGACGACAAGAATAAACACAGAACCAAAGTCAGGCTGCAACATGATTAAAACAACAGGTATTAGCAGGACTAAACCATGGCGCCAATTAACCACTGGCGCTCCTGTTTTATGCTGCGCTAAAATATGACTCAGGTAAACAATGACAGTTATTTTCGTAAGCTCGGCTGGCTGGATTGTCAATGGACCAATACCAATCCAGCTCTGTGAACCATTTCTCACTAGCCCAATACCAGGTATTAACACTAGAACCAGTAAAATTAACGAAAATATATAGGCCATTTTCCAAAAGGACTGCTCTCTCAAAATATTTAATCGGATTGTGATTAAAAATACGATTATGGCTACCACAAAATATACGCTTTGCTTCATATAAAACGGCATTTTTCCACTATAATGAATGGCACTCCAATAAGTCCCCGCAGAATAGACGAAAATAATGCCGATTACTGATAGCATCAAAGTTGTGACGAGCAATAAGTAGCTTTCTTTCCCTCTCAGTAATGCCATCCTTCCAAGTCAAGTATATTCTAAAATAGTTACAGGCTCATTACAGCTTCATTACAGCATCAATAAAAACATCACCGCGTATTTCGAAGCTGTCATATTGATCCCAGCTTGCACATGCTGGAGATAATAAAATAATATCTCCCTCTGCTGACATCGGTGCTGCATAGTGTACAGCGTCTTCCACATTTTGAGCGATAACTGTTTGTTGGACGCCACACGATTTTGCAAATTCAACAAAACGTAAGCCAGTTTCACCAAATGCGACAACGCCTTTGACATGATTCATACTAGGTCGAAGCTCCTCAAAAGAATGTCCTCGATCTAAACCACCTGCTAGCAAAATAACGGGCGCTTGGAATGCATCTAAAGCACTCTTTGTTGCTAAACAGTTTGTTGCTTTCGAGTCATTATAAATCTTACGACCATTCCATTCACGTACGAATTGAGTACGGTGTCTCACCCCACCAAATGTCGCTAAAACCTCTTTCATCTTCCCTTTGTCGCAGCCAACTAAAATACAAGCTGCCACTGCTGCTAGAATATTTTCTAAATTATGCTTACCAGGGAGCGCGATGTTTGCCCGATCCATATATGGTTCCCCATGCCAGTATATCGTTGTATCATCTGCACTGATCCCGTTGTCAGTACGCCCCTTTGAACTGAATGGGATTTTTTGTGCATTCGATTGTGCCGCATATCCAACTACAATTGGTTGGTCAGCATTATAAATAAAATAATCACTATCATCTTGATTACGTGTGACACCAAACTTCGCTTCAGCATAGTTATCAAATGTTCCATGATAGTCGAGATGCGCATCATAAAGGTTTGTTAAAATAGCAATTTTAGGTTTAAATGTTTTTGTCCCCATCAATTGGAACGATGACAATTCCGTTACAATAATGTCATCTTTACTGGCTTCTTTAGCGACACCACAAGCAACTGTTCCAATATTTCCAGCAATCAACGGATTTTTACTTCCATTATTCAGCATATCGAATATTAAAGTGGTTGTTGTTGTTTTACCATTCGAGCCTGTAATACCAATGAATGGTGCTTCACTTATTAAATAAGCAAGTTCAATCTCTGTCCAAACAGGAATATCACGATGTATAGCATCCGCTACAATGCGATTGCTATAAGGAATACCTGGGTTTTTGACTACTAATTCAAAGCCTTCATCCAGTAAATCTTCAGGATGGCGACCACAAATCACAGTAATTCCCTTTTGTAATAATCCCTGTGCATCTGGACTTTCATCAAATGGTTTGGAATCATTGACTGTTACAAAGGCGCCAAGCTCATGTAAAATTTCCGCAGCGGCCACACCACTTTTGGCTAGACCTAACACAAGGACTTTTTTATGTTGTAAATCTGTATAGTTTTTCATTAAAACGCCTCCGATAAGACTGCAATCAATGCTACTGCTAGGGCAGTTGACCAGAAGACAAGCACTACTTTCCACTCTGACCAACCTGATAATTCAAAATGGTGATGGATTGGACTCATCTTAAAAATACGCTTTTTACGAAGCTTAAAGCTCCCTACCTGTAAAATAACGGATAATGTTTCGATGACAAATACCAAGCCCACTAGTAAAAGTAAGAACTCTTCTTTTACTAATACCGATACCATTGCTAATGCCCCACCCAATGCTAATGAACCCGTATCACCCATAAATACTTTCGCTGGGTTCGCATTAAATAGTAAAAATCCTAATAATGCTCCTGTAACAGCAAATGCAAATAAAGCAATATCTGCTTGGCTTTGGAAAAGCGCAATAACCCCAAATGCCGCAAAAGCAATCGATGCAGTTCCTGCCACTAGTCCATCTAATCCATCTGTTAAATTCACCGCATTGGAGAAGCCTACTAACCAAAAAATTAAGAAGGCAACATAGAAGACTCCAAGATCTACAGTCAACTCCGTAAATGGAATAGCAAGTGTTGTATCAAAAGATCCAACATGCAGTAGAAAATATGCAAGGATGGCGATAACAATTTGACCAATTAATTTTTGAAGAGAGGTTAACCCTAAATTTCTTTTAAATACAACCTTTAAACCATCATCCAATAAACCTATTAAGCCAAATCCTGCTAATACTAATAAAAGTACTACGGTCTGTGTCGTTAATAAATCTAAAAAGCTTCCTACACCGACAGTTGTTAGGACGATAGAAATTAAGAAAATTATACCACCCATTGTTGGTGTACCAGCTTTTTTCATATGAGATTTCGGTCCCTCTTCACGAATACTTTGCCCAAACTTAAGGCGACGAAGAAGTGGAATACTAATTGGTGCCAGGATAACTGTTACTATAAAAGCAAGAGCTAAAATGGTAAGTGTTGTTGCGAGTTTCATTGAAAAATCTCCTTTAAATCTTGTTTCACTTTCTTCTTTAGGAAAAAAGCATAAACTTTCATTTATTTATTACTACCCTTCATAATAATAGTGGTTCTTTCCCATTTTTTAAAGGTAAAGTTATTTCAGTTCTCCAAATATAAATGAATGGTACCGTCTTGTTTGATAACACTATCCACTTCAGGTAATTGGTTACCAATTTTAGTCCCTTCACCATGCCATTCTATACGGAATGGATAAAATTGCTTGGCAATATCATCCTTTGTCAGGCCTATAAAATTCGGTACCTTCATAGTAACTGGATCACCATAACGATAATCCTTTTCAAGCTGTTCCTTCGATTTTTCAATACCTACAAAAGGTGCAACATCCTCAATAATTTGCCCAACAATAGGTGCTGCCACAACGCCACCAAACTGGGTCGTTTTTTTAGGGTTATCGACTGCTACATAGACGACAATTTGCGGATTGTCTGCTGGAGCAAAGCCTATAAATGACACGATATATTCCCCGCTCTTATAACGGCCGTTTTCTACCTTTTGCGCTGTTCCTGTTTTACCACCAATTCGTAAGCCATCTCGAAAGGCTTGTCGACCTGAACCATTCGCCACTACTGACTCCAATGCCCCACGAACCTTTGCAGAAGTCTCCTCACGAATCACCTGGTTTTTAGCAACTGGTTCAGTTTCCTGTATAACTTCCCCTGTATTCGGATTAAATACCTTTTTCACAACATAAGGCGTATAAAGCTTGCCTCCATTTATTGCTGCAGCTACCGCTTGAACTTGTTGAATAGGTGTTACAGCTACCCCTTGCCCAAATGAGGTTGTGGCCTGTTCAACCGGTCCAAAGGCTTCCTTAGAAAATAAAATCCCTGATGCTTCACCAGCAATATTGGAACCTGTCTTCTGACCAAAACCAAAATCTTTAATATATTGCAGTAGTCGCTCATTGCCTAAACGCTGCCCTAATTCTATAAAGCCTGGGTTACAAGAATTTTCCACGACCTCTAAAAAAGTTTCATGGCCATGCCCTTCACGTTTCCAGCAACGAAGTTTTGCCCCAGCTACCATCGTATACCCTGGATCATAAAAAGTTTCATGTTCTAAATCCACTAAATTTTCTTCCAATGCAGCACTGAGTGTAATAATTTTAAAAGTAGAACCTGGCTCATATGTCATCCATACAGGTAAATTCCGATTGTAGATCGCCGGCTCTACTAATTGATATTCAGATGGATGAAAAGTTGGATAGGAGGCTAATGCTAAAATTTCACCATTATTCGGATTCATAGCAATAGCCAATGCTTGGTCAGCTTCATAGCGCTCCATGGCTTGTGACAATTCACGCTCAACCACCTGTTGGACATCGACATCGATAGTTAGTTCAATGGTTGCACCATCTTCGCCCGCTTTCCAAGCACTCGCGACATTTGGTAAACTATTGCCCTTAGCATCTGTAAAAAGGCGAATGGCAGAAGAATTAGCTTGTAAAAGTTTATCATATTCATATTCAATGCCAGCTAAGCCTTGTGCATCATACCCAGTAAAACCTAAAAATCGAGATAATAGTGTTCCATAAGGGTAGTCCCTAGAATAGTCAACACCACTATATAGGCCTTCAATTTGCAAACCTTGTAATTCCACCGCTTTTTCATAAGGGATATTTTTCCCTTCTGGCGCTAGCTTTACTAGATAGGCTCTTTTCTTCATTTTCTCTAATAGTTTCTCTTTATCTACTTCCAGAACTTGCGCAATTTTTTCGGCAGCACCTTCAATATCTTTACTTTGGGAAGGCATAAAATATAAAGTAGGTGCTAGCTTATTGGTTACAATGCTTTCACCATCTCGATCGGTAATATGCCCCCGCTCATTAGCAAACGGAATTTCTCGGTCCCAATTCTCTTCTGCCTTCGTTGTCAGTTCTTTTTGATCCAATACTTGCAAAAAGAAAAGCCTAATAACAATTGCCACTGCTACACACATAAACAACACGTATAAAATACGTAAACGCTTTTTAGAATGGATAGAAATCCACTTCATTCGACATCACACCTTGTTTTTTACAACGTATGAAATAAAGTGGACTTCTATTCAGTATTATTCATCCTCTAATTGTTCAATTTCACCCTCAGAGGCAGCTTCAACGTCTTGTACAAAGCTTTCAGCAGGTGTTTTGAGCTTAACAACAATCGGTGAATTATCAGTTATAACGGTTCCTGGAGATACACTCTGACTCGCTACAAAGCCTTCACCGAAAATCTCCATCTCTACCCCTGTCATAGACTTGAAAACAAGTAAATTTCTTAATGACCAATTCGTAAAGTCTGGCAAAGTTATATCGCCATCCGTCTTCAAAAATACATAGCTACCTTTTACTAGTTGTTTTGTATCTTTAGGATATTGATCTGTAATTTTACCACCACTACCGATTACTACAGGCTCTAATCCATCATTCCCTAGTTCTACCTCAAGCGCCTCAGCATTTTGACCTGTATAATCCTGGATATTGACTTTATCCACATGCTGCACATCACCAGGATTAATATTAAGATGCTTTAAGCTATTTAACATAACCGGATTAAATACTTTTGATACTGGTACTGATCCAAGCTCATTATTTAACTTAGGTTTTTTCACTGAGACATACATGATGAGCTGAGGATCATCGACGGGAGCCATTCCTAAAAATGAATATAGGAATTGGTTAGCACCCCAAGCATAAGTACCATCTGCTCTCGGAATTTGCGCTGTACCTGTCTTCCCGGCAACCTCATAATCCTCCAGTATAAAATCCTTCGCAGTACCATATTCTGATGTTAAAGTAGAGGCAAGTATTTCTCGGACTTGTTTCGCCGTATCTGCTTTTATCGGCTGTCCCTTTTCAACAGGTTCGTGATTTTGAATAACTTTTCCTGTTGATGAATCAACAATACGGTCAATAACATAGGGTTGCATCATCTTGCCATCATTTGCAATAGCAGTCATCGCTTGAATAAGCTGAATAGGTGTTACTGTTGACCCTTGCCCATATGTTGTCGTTACTCGTTGAATTGGATATCTAGATAATATTGTACCTGTCGCTTCATTTGGTAAATCAATACCTGTTTTGTGCCCAAAACCAAAGCGGTCTAAATATTCAACAAAGACATCATCGCCAATTAATTTTAATAAATTTGCCATTGCTGTATTCGAAGATCGTTGGAATCCCTGTAAATAGTCGATAGTACCCCATCCAACTTGATTATGGTCTCGAATTGTGCGGTCATGTACTGTATAGGAACCTGAATGGAATGGAGCATTTGGATCCCACGTATTTGTATCAATAGCCGAAGCTAGCGTGAATGTTTTCATCGTTGAACCAGGCTCAATTGTCTCCTCGATCACCTCGTTCAGCCATTTCATGTTTTGGCTATCGCGTGTTTCAGGGTTAAAAGTAGGGCGTTGAGACATCGCTAATATTTTCCCTGTTTTCGGGTCTGCTACGACCGCAGTCATGGATTCTGGATTGTATTCCTTTTCAACCTTCGACATCGCTTCTTCTAAAAAGCTTTGGATGGTTTTATCGATCGTTAAATAAATATCATTCCCATCTTTAGCTGGTGTTACCATTTTTTTGCTATGCGGTAATAAATAACTGAAAGCATCTGTCTCATATTTCATTTTACCGTTAACGCCTGTCAGTTCTTTATCATACGTATATTCTAGGCCCATTTCGCCTTTTGTTGTGACGGTTCCATCTTTATTATCCTTTTTCAGCGCATAGCCGATTAAATGTGAGGCAAAGATACCATTTGGATAATAGCGTTTTAAGTCACTAACAAATAAGATTCCTGGTAATTCTTCTTCCTTTATTTTACTCATGACCTCATGACTAATACCGCGTCCTGAACTCCCAAACTCCACTTGATATAAAGGTTCTCCATCGCTCCTATAGCGATTGTTTAGTTTTTTAAGAATTTCATCTTCTTTTCCTTGCATTGCTGGTATATACTTGGCTAAAACTTGTGCCGTTTTTTCAGCATCTACAACATGTCTTGGTTTCTTTGGATCTGTTGTAGCTGCTTCGCTTACGACAGCAACCAAGCGATAGCTTAACGTATCCTCTGCAATGACTTGGCCAGTTTGGTCATAAATCTTCCCACGGTTTGCTGTAATAACACTTTCCTTACCATACTTAGCCGCTGCTCTTGCTGCAAGCTCCTGTCCTTCAACTTGTCCTGTCGCCTGAATGGTCACCATTCTTGTAAATAATAGAAAAAAGAGCCCTCCATAAAAAATTAATAATAGAAAGGCTCCCCATTGGAATCGAAATCTCTTTTTTTTCATTCTCCCGGCACTACCTTTACATTTTTCTCATTTTGAGTTAAACCGAGTTCTTCTGCTTTTTTCCATATGTTATCGTATGTAGAAAGTTCACTTACACGAACCGTTAAGTCAACATTCTGTTTTGCAATCTCATCTGCTTCTGATTCGATTTTTTGAATGTCCATGCTAGTAGTTTGAATAGCTGCTTGTTTATTTAATACTACGACTCCTAATACAGCAATAATACTAATTAAAACGATTAGCATTGTTTTCTCAAACTTCTGGTTCGTTTTTTTACGACGTATGATAGTGGGTTGTGGACTAGGTGGTGTTATCGGTTGTTGCACTTGTTGATGTTGGTGCTGTTGCCTTACACGAACTGCTGCCATTTACTCACGCCCTTTGTCGTTAATTTTCTCCACCACTCTAAGCTTTGCAGAACGCGCACGATTATTTACCTCTAATTCCTCATCAGAAGGAAGAATTGGCTTTCGTGAAATAAGCTTTAAAGTTGGCTTCATGTCATCAGGAATTACAGGTAAATTTGGTGGTAATTCCGGTAATGATGACGCTTCCTTAAAGATGGTCTTGCATAGGCGGTCCTCCAATGAATGGAACGTAATGACACTAATGCGTCCACCTACGTTAATCATATCAATCGCATCGACTAATGAATCCTCTGCTGCGCCTAACTCGTCATTGACAGCAATTCGTATTGCTTGGAAAATGCGCTTTGCTGGATGTCCACCTTTTCGGCGTGCCGCTGCTGGAATACCCTCTTTAATAAGTTCTACAAGTTGGCCAGTTGTTTCAATTGGTGCTAATTTACGGGCCTCTTCAATTTTACGGGCAACTTGCTTTGAAAACTTTTCTTCCCCATATCGGAAAAAAATACGAACTAAATCTTCATATGCCCATTGATTGACAACTTCAAAAGCTGAAAGTGTAGCTGTTTGATCCATCCGCATATCCAGTGGTGCATCATGGTGATAGCTAAAGCCACGCTCTGGTGTATCTAACTGAGGTGAAGATACGCCTAAGTCATATAAAATACCATCAACTTGCTCGAAACCATGACCTAATAGTTCTTCTTTTAAATAACGGAAATTCGAATGGATAAACGTGACGCGCTCAATATAAGGCGCTAATCGAATTTTCGCATTTTCAATAGCCGTCATATCTTGATCGAAACAAATTAAACGGCCATTATCTGATAATTGTTGGACTAAATATTCACTATGACCTGCACCACCTAAGGTACAGTCTACATATACACCATCAGGATCGATGTTCAACCCATCAACAGTTTCTTTTAATAACACGGTTGTATGATCGAACATACCACTCGCTCCCTTCAGGCCTTAACCTCATGTCAATTTTGCATCGACATACCTATCAAAAGTTAAAAATCAAAGCCAATCATATTTTCTGCAATTTCATTAAAAGATTGTTCAGACTCGCTGAAGTAAGCTTCCCATGCATCTTTTGCCCAAATCTCAATTCGATTCGAAACCCCTAGCACTACACATTCCTTTACAAGATGTGCATGTTGCATAAGAGTAGATGGGATATTGATTCGCCCCTGCTTGTCTATTTCTACCTCTGTTGCTCCAGAAAAGAAAAACCTTGCAAATGCTCGTGTATCCTTTTTGGTCATCGGTAAATCTTTTAACTTTTCTTCGAGTTTTCGCCATTCATTCATAGGATAGCCAAATAGACAGTTATCGAGACCTCTTGTGACAACAAACGTTTCGCCTAAAGCTTCACGAAATTTTGCCGGTACGATTAATCGCCCTTTCGCATCAACGGAGTGTTGATATTCTCCCATGAACATACTACTCACCCCACTTTATTAAATAATGTACCACATCCCCCCACTTTCCTCCACTTTTTTTAAAAAAAACTTGACATTTAATCTTCCAATGTGCAATTAGACCTTGATGGGAATTTTTGATATATGCTAAATGACATAAAGAAAGAGCTATCCTTAGTAGGATAGCTCTTTATATACTATTTTTATCGACATTATTCACCAAATTCATATTGTATTAAATATTAATTTGGGTACAAAGTACCTATCATAAAGGTTTATAAATAAAGTAAATAGTGGTGTTTACCGATACTATAGTTTTGCTTTAACATTTCTGCAATCAACATAGGTCCAAACTCATTGAAATATTGATATGGGTTATAAGTTCTCTCTTGGAAACCATCATTTGGATACAACTCATTTTGCAGTGTCGTAAATTTGCGTATAGTAGTTTCATGCTTGTTGAGTACAGTTTGTTCAATTTTTTGCTGTAGGTAGTCAAATTGTTTTGAATGATTTTCTTGATTTTTCACAAGAATTTTATCTAAAGATAAATGCTGTTCCTCTAAGTATGATGCAAGCTCCCCATACTTTTCCGCTAATAACCGCTGCATAGCCTCGATTTGACGTTTAGCTTCACTATCTTGCACACCATGGATAAATTGCTCTTTCATCTCTAAGGCTTTGCCATCCCAAACATCAGTTACTGTAAGTTGATGTTCACGTAATAATTGCTCGACATGCCGCGTAACAATCGTGATATGAAGACGAGGGGCAAAAATCGGCATTTGTAGATCTAGTACAGAAAACGCATTCTTTAGCGTTGCCCAATAAGCTAATTCCCCTGGACCACCGACAAATGCTAGTACAGGGAATGTCATTTCCTGCATTAATGGACGAGACACTACGTTATTACTCAAACGCTCTGGATGTTTGTCGGCAATCTCTATTAACTCTTCTTGTGAAAACTTAAGATTTGCAGCTAAGTTAACAAATAGGTTATTTTTTCTTTCTAAAAGATGACGTTCTCCATCCTCTACATAGAATAAATTAGCCGCTTCCTTTGTCGCCAAAATAGGCGTACCGTAGCCAGCTTGCTCTAGCTGCTCTTCCTTCTCTGTTACCACTCTAGCAATTTCTTCATTGTGCTGAATGATATGCACAAAATTGCTACTCTCATATTGACGGAAATTATAGTCCGCCGCATCAATTAACAGTAACCCTTCATCTTTGAATAATTGATTCATTAGTCGCGCAAAGAAATCAGTAAATGTCTCACTCTCGTTCAGTACATCCACTAATTGTTTAATAAGCGCCTCTGTAAACTCTGTTTCCCCAATATCTCTAACAATGGTATTGATAAATTGTGTCATCGACTCTTTATTTAGTATTGTTGCCGAAGCCATTGTTTTACGTCTAGAGCGTTCACTGTATGCACGTTTTTTTAGTAACTCGCCATGCACTGTATAGGTATGATTTATTTCTTCTAAATCATGATCTTCTCCAGCTATCCAAAAAACAGGAATCACAGACTTTTGAAGCTTTGCACCTTGCTCCTTTGCTAATGCTATTACTGAAATAGCTTTATGAATGGAATAAAGAGGGCCAGTTAAGATACCAGCTTGTTGTCCACCGACTATGACCATAGCTCCTTGTTCTAATTGTTGTAAATGCTCATTCGCTTTTTGTGATAGCCCTAGCGGCTCCATAAATTGACGGATGATGGCTGTCAGTTCTTTTTGATCTCTGGCATGTTGTGCTAAATGCTTCGCTCTTTTCTCAAAAGCCTGATCATTATAATCGTATTCAAAAAACTGATGAATGGCAGTATTTGGTGACCAGTAATCGGCTAGCACATGATTTTTTATAGGTCCTTGGATAGACTCCAGTTTCATTTAACATAAACTCCTCTACTTACTAAATCATTATCTTACTTATAACAAGAAATCGATTCCCCTCATATTATGCACATGATGCTATAAATGTTTTGCCCATAACACTGTTCTCCATCACTACATAGCAACAGTGCAATATTACTGAACTATACTTCTAGCATTAGGATTCGTGAAACTTAATCAATTTCCTATCCATAAAGAATGATTTTTTATAACTATTTTATAATGCTATTATTTTAACGCTTATAGCTTCAACATGAAAAGAAAATGCTTAGACAACCTGTAAATATTCTACAATGGACTGAATGACACCTACTATACAGATTACAATATACGCTGCACTCAGTATTAAAAATAAAAAACGCCAAATTTTCTTTAATAATGGCTTCACTTCTATTTCTTTTTTTGTCCGCCAATCAATATATGTAAAAACCATGGCCATCATTATTGCAAGGATTACTAAAAGTGCCCCTACATTTACACGCCACAATACTCCTATACCTAAGGGTACCGAAAAGAACAAACATAATGTTGTCACATCAGAGGCTGCACCAAACGCGTGTGTGCCACGTATTTTAACTTTTCGTCCGATTATATAGACTATGACAAAAAGAACAATCGGACAAAAAATAACGATACTAATAATGATATGTAAAAGGTCTTTCAACTTTGTTCACCGCTCTCCTCTATCGCAAGTACTTGATGATATAAAGTACGCAAAGTAGGCAAATTATGACCATTTGTCCAAGCTTTATTCAGAATGGCACCAACTATTGTTTCAATCTCACTTTTTCTCCCCTGCATACGATCTGCAAGCATAGAAGATGTATTTCCGGCTGTTTTCCTACATAAGTCTACCACATCTTCAAAAAATATAGTGCGTTCAATACCTTCAAACGCAACCGTTAACTCCTGATATATATTTTTCATAAGTAAGTACGCTTGTGTATTAGTCACTAGCTCCCCGTTTTTTACTTGCAAGACACAAGTTAATGGATTAATTAAGCTATTGAATATTGCTTTCTCAAACAGCATTTGCTCCGCATTATCGACAGTTTCAATAGGGAACAAAGGGTTTTGTAATTGCAACAGTTGTAGAAAAGCATGTTGATCTCCTCGTTCGATAGCAACTTTACACGGCCCAATCCCTCTATGTTGAACCGTAGTTCGATCTAGCAATTGCGCTCCAAAGGACACCGAGCAAAATGCGATATTTTTTTGGGGTAAATTTAGTGCCTCCTCAAAATGAGCTAAGCCATTTTGCATAAAGAGCAAAGGTATTTCATTTGATAGTGATGCTAATTGTTTGTAGAGCTTTTGTAAATGGACATATTTAACGGCAATCACAATTAAATCTTGAGGTGGGAGTGCAGTTAAATTTGTAGTAGAAACAATTTTTTGTACAGTTTTAGTTCCGTCAACATTCAGTCGCGTTAACTTATTGGTAGTTAGTTCATCTACCTGCTCCCGTTTTCTTGCAACCAACGACACTGACATTCCCGACTCTACTAAAAAACTCGCTGTTAATTGACCAACCGCTCCAGCACCAATAACTGCTACCTTCATCATTCTACATCCTTTCCTCACTACTTTATGAAGCTATAAGAATAAGGTGCCTCAGAATAAATTCTAAGGCACCTCTAAGTAGGTTCTTCTATTATACAAGATTGACTGATTATTGACGATATACAGAAAGGGTTTTATCTCTAGGAAAGAAAAATAATGTATGCCCTTCAAAAGTTACTGTAAGTTTAATCTTTCATCAACGAATAACCTTGTTGTAACCACTTCACTAATTTTTCATGTTCATTTTGCAACTCTCGATGTTTCATTTCTAGGGTTTGATAGGCATCTGTTAATTCGTCAAAACTTGTCAATGCCAACTTCAAATGACTTCTCATAGATTGTTGTGGTTGATTTCGTACAGCTAATAATGACTGGCTATATTGACCGCGCAATGTTTTATTCCAACGGAAGCCACATGCCTGTTTTGTACGGCCTAATTCCACAGCCGCCATCTCAAAAGCCTCCAATTGTGTTTTGCCATTTTGCACATTATGCAAGACAATTTCTGCTAGTCTTTCATCGTCTTCCTTTGTCCATTGATCTTTTCTTTTTTTCAATTCCATAATCTATCACCCTCGCATTTTTTACTACTATATGCAGTAGCGAGCAAAATAGAATCTTTGCACAAAAAAAGACAGTGATTAAGTTTTACTTTCATCACTGTCTTTATACATCACTTATTATTCTTCTTCGTCAAGAAATTATTAACAGCCTGGTGATGTGCTTCACTTTCCCACAATTTTGCACAGGTGCGAACTTCCTCCATCACACGCTCATACATATTTCGTTCACGCCATTTACGAAGTTCGATTTCCTTGTAAGCTTTATGAACAGAAGGATGAATTTTTTGCATATGTTCAATAAAATCATTTAACGCCTCTTCTTTTGAGCCTTCAAAAACTCGCATTGCCCACCCTATTTCATAGAGCAAGTGTGCAGGATACGGTTTTGCATCCACAAGCATTTTTAACACACGGTCATGACGTAAACCTCGTTCAAAAAGGTATGTACCGCCACCCCAACCACTCGTGATGGCTAAGGTCCCTTGAATAAAACCACACTTTGCATGGTTTGCCACTAGACGGAAATCACAAGCTGTAGCAATCTCACAGCCTCCACCAACTGCAGTTCCATTTATCAGCGCTATAGTTGGTACTGGAAGTGTCGCAAGGTCGTATAATATTTTCCCCATCTTACTTAACATACCAAATGCCTCATCCTCTGTCTCAAGCGAATGAAACTCAGATAAATCTCCTCCAGAGCAAAATGATTTGTCTCCAGCACCAGTCACTACTAAAAATCGCACATCCTCATGTTTACGAATATACGTAATGACCTCTTGCAGACCATTCATAACCTCATCATTGACAGCATTACGCTTCTCTTCTCGATTAATCGTAAAAGTCATAACACCATCATGATTATCAATCGTATATCCCACATCGTCCCCCCTTTTTTGTCTCAATGAATAAATTGTAGCATACAATTATTTCACTATTGTATTAAACTTCATAAATCAACGAAATATTCTGTTTTTAATCCATCAAAAAAAAGGCTAGTAAAGAGCCATGGTCTCTCTACTAGCCTTTTAAGTGAGCAAACACTGTATTATTTGCTTACTACTTCTTTACCTTTGTATTGTCCGCAAGCTTTACAAACACGGTGTGATAATTTAGCTTCACCACAGTTAGGGCAAGCTACCATACCAGGTACAGATAATTTGAAATGCGTACGACGCTTTCTTTTTGCAGTTTTAGAAGTTCTTCTAAATGGTACAGCCATTGATGGCACCTCCTTACAGATCGTCTATTCGTCTGTTTGATCAAAATACTTAGCTAAAGTAGCTAGTCTTGGATCCACTTTTTGTTCGTCAGCCTTTTTGTGTAGCTCTACGTCTTCATCTGTTGCATAAGACCAGCTTTTACCACCATGCACTTGTCCTTCAGAATTTTCTTTAAACACTTGCATAGGTACCTCAAGTAACACTAGTTCCTCAAGAACTGGTTTCATGTCGATGACTTCACCGTCAATATAGTGAATGTCTCCGTCATCATCTCCTCTTTGATCTTCGTCAATCCAGCTAAAAATTTCAACTGTCTCAACGTTGATAGGAAACTCAACATCCTCCCACGTGCGAGCACATGGTAGTGTTAACGTCGCTGTCACAGTTAACTGACATGTCATTTGCGATGCACCAAAAGTACATAGCCCTTTTACATGAACGGGCGAAATTGCTCGAATATCCTGGTTTCGCTCCATCACTTCGTCCACTTGGACAAAGGCATCGATTGGCATCCCGTTTTGGCGGTATTTAGATAATTGATGAATTGACCATTTCATTCGTTTAATCACCTCGAGACAACACTGTTGATTATATAATGTGTAAAAATAGATGTCAAGATAATTTCTTGTCACCACTTTAAAACCCACCTATAATTATATACTATGAGAAGTGTATTTGCTCCTAGTAGCTTAAAATAAAAATATAAATTATAGGGGGGAAAACATGAAAGCAGTTGGAATTGTTGTTGAATATAATCCTTTTCACAACGGACATGCTTATCATTTAACACAGGCTAAAAAAGTAGCGAAAGCGGATATCGTTATCGCTGTCATGAGTGGAACATTTTTACAACGTGGTGAACCTGCTATGGTTGATAAATGGACACGCACAAAAATGGCACTTGCTGGTGGTGTAGACATTGTCATAGAGCTACCTTATGTCTATAGTACAGCTCCTGCCACTGATTTCGCAAAAGGGGCGATTTCATTATTAACTGCGATTGGCTGTGACTCATTTGCTTTTGGTAGTGAGGATGGTTCTATTCAACCCTTCTTGAACACTTTTGAGTTGATCGACAAACACCGTACAGAATATGACACACTCATTAAAGAAAGCCTCAAAACAGGGGCAAGCTATCCAAAGAGCCTTCATTATGCCTATGAACAGCTTTCTCAGAAATTCCCTGCTCCATACATTGATCTTGCACAACCCAATAATATTCTTGGCTTTCATTATCTTGAGGCAGCGAAAACACTGGACAGTAAAATCCAGCCATTAACAATTCCCCGCATCGCAGCAGGTTACCATGATGCACTAAAAGAAGATGCTTCAATCGCAAGTGCCACAGGAATCCGCAAAGCATTGGCATCTACAAGTTCTTTACAGAGTGTGCAAAATGTTGTCCCAGATACATCCTTTGACTATTTGGCAGACTGGCATCATAATTATAAAAAATTTGCAAGCTGGGAATCATTTTGGCCACTATTACAGTTCACCATTATTAGACACACGCCTTCTGAACTCACTCGTTATGCAGAAGTAACTGAGGGAATTGAGAATGCTATTATGAAAGCCGCCAAAAGCAGCTCATCATATAATAGCTTTATGGAAAAAATAAAATCTAAACGTTATACATGGACCCGCCTTCAACGTATGATCACACATATTTACACAGGATTTTCTAAAGAGCAACTACAAAGCTTTGAAGCACCATCATTTATCCGTTTGCTTGGCATGAGCACAATGGGCCAGGCTTATTTAGGAAAGCGCAAAAAAGATATCGAATTACCTTTAATAAGCCGAGTTGCAGCTACAAATGATGCTATGTTAGCCATCGATATTCACGCTGCAGATCTATACAATTTAAGTATAGAACAAGGAGTAACAGCGCCAAGTCTCCCTAAAGATTATCAAACACCACCAATCCGTTATTAAAGTCATAAAAAAGGATGCTAGAAGGGTCTAGCATCCTTTTTTCGTTATTTTATTTTGGTTGTAGCTGCTTTAAATAGTTAATGGCATCGTCAACATTTTTCACAGGTACAATTTTCATCTTTGTTCCAATGTCTTTTGCTGTTTTTACAGCAGTCGTATAATTGGATTCTAGCTCTGGATATTTTGCCTTCATATCTTGAGAAATTTCATCATCAGGGGCAAAAAAGATTTCCATATCGTCACGATCAGCAGCTATGATCTTATAATCAATTCCGCCAATTCGTCCAACTGATCCATCAATGAGCATTTCTCCTGTACCAGCGATGGCATAACCTTTCGTTAAATCCTCATCAAGAAGCTGATCTAAAATTTCAAGTGTAAACATCAATCCTGCAGAGGGACCGCCAATATCCTCTGTTTTCATTGTCACTTGTGGAATTGTTTCAATCGATTTGCTTTCTGTATATGAAATCCCTAAACCGGCTCTATGTTCTTGTGCATTTGGAATTTCTTGTAATGTAATCGTTGCCTGTTGTTGTTCCCCATTACGTATAAATTGAATCGTTACTTGATCGCCAAGCTGTTTAGGCTGTAAAAGCTCAACAAGCATTTGTTGATTAGTTATTTTTTGACCATCAACCTCAATTATTTCATCCCCAGCTTTTAAGATGCCATCTGACGCTCCACCATCTAACACATTTAATATAAAGACACCATTAAAATGGACTTTTGTCTCTAATCCAGCTCTTTGGAAAGCCACATATTTTGCATTAAATTGCGAATCAGACATTAATTTTAACTGTCGAACATTATATTCCTCATCATCCTCTAATGGATTGCGGACTTGTTCAATATCCATGAGCTTTTGATATTTTTGAGTTTTAGCCCATAAGTACGAAAACGGTGTGGCTTGCTGCATTGCTACCGTCATTAGACTCAGGGACCCTAAGCTATCAGCTTCCTTGCTATCGACAGTAACAAATTTACTGACATCATAAGCGCTACCAGGTTTCATTATATACGCGTCTAGTCGGTACAACATCATAAAACAAATCACGACTATTAACACAGCATAAATTCCAATTTTTTTCTTCACTTGAATACACCTCCTAGGACGCTTGTAAAAACCATACGTTCATGTTTTTGCCTTTCTCACATATATTGATTTTAGCATTTGCCTATGTGAATGACAAAAAGTTGAAACGAGATGATAACATGTTTGCTACAATTCAAATAGCTCTCTGCGTAATTCTAATTCTCTTACTCTTGTTATTCCCACAAACCGCTCATAGTGGTACTGATTTAGGCTTAACTCTTTTCATGGAGGCGCTATTTCCGTATTTATTGCCGTATCTGGTGTTAACACAATGGCTCCTGCGTTTAACAGCCCCTATGCGAACAAAAACGAAAAGAGCTTCTTTATACGTACAAGCCTATGTTATTAGCGCACTTGGAGGCTACCCAACTGGGGCGACAACTATTGTTTATTTAAAAAATAGTGGTCAGTTACATCCCAAGGAAGCAAATTTTCTACTTGCTGTTTGTCATGCACCAAGTCCTTTATTTGTTTTAGGTTTTGTAAGCCTTGATTTACTACACAGTAATACGTTCGGATGGTTGTTTTTATGTTTACTACATACGTTTAATATTTGTTGCTTAATAATTGGTTACTTCTTATTTCGCAAAACGGATTCACCAAGTATCTCCGTACACAACACTACACTGTATATGGCTCCTTTTTCTGAAAGTATTAAAGAAACAGCCCCAACAATTCTGTTAGTGGGCACAACCATTATCTTTTTCACAACCATTCAGACCATTGTGCAACAGGGTTTAGATCAACTAATACCGAAGCTTCCTTATAGTATTGAACTTTCCTTAGCCGCAATCCTAGAAGTGACAAACGGTCTTAAAATGACTGTCACGGCCTTCCCAGATCTCTCGTATACCCCTTTACTAGTCGTCATTCTGTTGACGATGCAAAGTATAAGTATTCACTTACAAATTTTTGTGATTGCTAAATCAGCCAAACTTTCTGTGAGACCTTATATAAAATTCCGCCTTCTTAGCATAATCATTGTACCAACTATTTATGCTCTATTTTTTCTGTAATAATTAGTTTTCGATGATAAAAAAGAGGATGTCACTTTATTACCGACATCCTCTTAACCCACTATTGAGTAAACCCATATTTTTCTTTTAAAGCTTGTACAACACATTCTGGAACTAGTTCATTTACATCACTTCCGTATTTCGCAACCTCTTTTACTATACTGGAACTTAGGAATGAGTATTGGTTTTTCGTCATAATGAAAAATGTTTCAATTGTTTCATCTAAAAAACGGTTCATGGAAGTAATTTGCATTTCATATTCAAAATCTGAAACTGCTCGTAAGCCACGTACAATGGCCTTAGCTTTTTTTTCCTTTGCATAGTCTATCAGAAGACCTGAAGAACTTTCTATCCGAACATTAGGTAATGCTTTTGTTACTTCAGCCATTAAAGCCATACGTTCCTCTACAGAAAACAACGGATTCTTTGCTGAATTGTTTAATACGGCTACATATACGATATCAAACACATCCGCTGCACGTTTAATAATATCTAAATGGCCGAATGTCACAGGGTCAAAACTTCCAGGAACTACAGCAATTTTCTCTGACAACTTATTCTCCCTCTTCCTCTGTACAGCGATAAACAGATATAATTGTTCCGCCATATGTTTCTTGTCTTTTTAAAACAAACTCACCAAAACTTTGAGGTAATGGTACTTCTTTCGCATGTTCACACAAAATTATACCGTTTTGTTGTATTTTTTTATTATCAACCAGTAATTGCACCAAGTCATAATATTCCTTTTGATGATAAGGTGGATCTAAAAAAACTAGTGAAAACGTAATATCGCGTTTTAATAGCGCTTTCACCGCTCGCTTTGCATCAATACGAAAAAGCTCGGTTTGTTCTTCATAACGGCATTTTTTAATATTTTCTTGCAGCACCTGAAAGGCTTTTGCATCTTTTTCAATAAAAATAGCACACTCTGCACCACGACTTAGTGATTCAATGCCTAAACCACCGCTTCCTGCAAACAAATCAAGAGCAGTCCCTCCATCAAAAAACGGACCAATCATATTAAAAATTGATTCCTTTACTTTATCGGTTGTAGGTCTTGTCGTATTCCCAGTTATCGCCTTTAGCGGCATTCCTTTACGCTCTCCTGCTACAACTCTCATATAAGCATATCACCGTACTTTCATCCATATAAAGTATTTTTGCAGCGAAGGGGAATCCTCCGCTGCAAAAATTATTGTTGCTCTTGTGTTAATACTTGAATACGTTCCTCTTTCTTTTGTAATTCGACTAAGAATAAACGTTGTAACCAAGCTTCTTCCACGTAATAGTGATCTGCAATTTTAATAATTGGTTCAGAAATAGTTGAATATCTTCGCTGATTAAATACATAAAACCCAGGTTCTTTCGGGAATCGGAATGTACGATGCTCACTATTTACATAATAGCCATTCTTCCCTTCGCCAACCGAATAACCAAGATAAGGTAATAACGTATCTGCCGTATATAGCGCTTGACCTTCATATAGAATAACATGAACGTCTTTTTTCAACACATCATTCACATACACATCGCGAGAATCCTCAAATAATAATGGGTATGTTCCGTTTTTCAGGCCTGCATTTAATGTAAAGTAAGATGTTTTAGCATCCAATACTTGCGATAAATACTTGTCTATTGTATCTGGTGATATAGGTTCATCCCTAAGTTTTTTCAACATTTCCTGCCAAGCCTGCTGTTGACTATCTGTCATGTAATCATTTAATGTCTTCACGATTTTCTTTGCTTTATCTCCACCAATTGGGTCGTTTACTAAATAGGATGCCACAACTTCTAACAACCATTCTGGCGAGTCTACAAAATTATATTGCGATTTTATTTGGGACAAAATTACTTCCTGTTCAACAGCTTGTGCTGTAAGTGTTGGTAAAAATAACAATCTTTCATCATGGACTGTTGCAGGATTTTTTTCTTGAATAATCGCGATATGTTCATCATTTAAAAACTGTAAATTCTCTAATGATTTTAGGAAATCATTTGGAATTGCCTGCTGTGCATAAATAGATAACACAGGCGTTTGTTCTTGGACTTTGAGTTTCCCTGCTTGCCAATAAAGATCATGAACAGTACCGTTGCCTCTAAACATTGTATAATTAACAAGTGATAGCTGTTGTTGACCTACTAATGGCAGACCAGTAATCCATTGTCCGTTAATTTTACTATCTGTAGAAATATGAACAATCGAATAGGACGCTTCACCATTTATTAGTGTAGCAAAAACATCTTGAAGGAGCATCTTATTTTTCAAGCCACCCTCAATCGGAATTATGTATGACACAGATTGTGATTTTGTTTCCCCTTTGGCAAAATAAGAGACCTCATCTGATAATCGATCACAGCTATTTTCATTCTCGATAAAGCAACTAGGGTTTGTTGCTTTTTCTGGCCATTTAATTTTTACCTTTTGATTGGGTAAATTTTTAAAATGCTGACGAATATCTAAGCTATTTTCACGATAGACAATCTCAATTTCCTGCGAATAATGAAAATCCCCTATGCCAGTTTCTAAATCAGATGAGTAAGCATGGTACTGGAAAAATAACGTTCCTGCAATAATAAGTACTAAAATAGAAAAAAAGCTTAATGCAAATTTCATGTGCTTGACCTCCCGCAGCATGATACTATGAGTATTGGAAAGGATGTGCAATTATTATGCCACAACAATTTATAGAATTAGGAGAAGGCTATGGTGATGTTTACGAGCTACTCGAAATTATTAAAACAAATCAAGAACGCTTTCATCAGGCCTTTATACTAACATCTACAAAAGAAGATAAAAAGGTAATCTCTTTAGCTGTTGCCTTCAAACCAGTCGGCGAAAGTAAGTTCATGCCAATTTATATTTGTCGCGAAGGTATTCCTTATAAAGATGAGCAACCAACTAAGCGACAAAATATGTTTGAAGCACAAATAGAACAACTCGATCGAAAAGCAGTTGTTGTAGAAATAAAGCACTCATCTATATTTTCGGAATCAAAACTATTTTATCAATACTTAATCGGCATATTAAGACTAAATAACTATATACCAGCATTAGTATAATATTATAGACCTACTTTATAGTCATATTCCTTTGCTTTATCTGGCTTTGCATTTTCATATTCAGTTTTCACAAATGGACGATAAGATTCCACAACGTCTTTCACAAAAGGAAGACGTTGTAATTTTGTTGTCATCATATCAATGTCCTCACGATCGCAGTACAGCACTACATATTTTTGCCTTCTAGAAATATAAAGAACATGACCATATTTCCGAAGAGACTTCGCATGTTTTAATTGATGGACGTAAACGATTAGCCCTTGTCGTTCGTTCATATTGGATTCCCTCATTTCTTACATAAAAGAATACCATAGACCAGAAAATGATAGCAACAGAGTTTAGCTGACAGAACGCTCGATTTTCCGTTATAATGGAAAAGCATACTACGTTAAACATCGTAGGAATTCGAATCAGTTGTTTTAAATGACTTAAATGATTATTTTTCCATTGATTGCATGTAAATTTTGCTGAAGATGATAATGCCTCAAACCTCCATCATTGATGATGGAAAAAATCGGCATGAAAGAT
Source organism: Lysinibacillus sp. ZYM-1 (assembly GCF_001308875.1). Taxonomy (GTDB): domain Bacteria; phylum Bacillota; class Bacilli; order Bacillales_A; family Planococcaceae; genus Lysinibacillus. Next base: position 92,612 of record NZ_KQ465121.1, read on the forward strand.
TCATCATTCAATTAACTAATTACTAGTTTTATAAAGCTCTCGGACGGTCGTTGAGCATTTGTTAATCATTGAACAATGAATTCACCATTACTTTTATAGGAAGAAAATTGTTAAGGAGGACGAATATGGGGAAGAAAACTAAAATAGCAATTGCAATCGCAGCTGCAAGCGCGGCAGCTTGGGCAGGTAGTAAAGCTATTTCTAAACCACAGCAACGTGAAGGTAAACAAGCTTTACAATTTGATCGCCCTATCATTCTTGCACATCGTGGCGGAGCTCATTTAGCACCTGAACATACTATAATAGCCTTTGACAAAGCAGCACAGCTAGGCGTTGATGGCTTTGAAATTGACATACGTTTAACAAAAGACGAGGAAATTATTGTTTTCCACGATGATACAGTCGAACGTACAACAGATGGCTACGGTCTCATAGCTGATATGACATTGGCTGAAATCAATGCCTTAAACCACGGCTATCAATTTGAAGATTTGGATGGAGCCTTCCCCCACCGTGAGGATAAATTAGATGTTGTAACATTACGAGAGCTACTTGAGTCTTATCCAAATATGTTAATCAATATTGATATTAAAGATGCCCCAGAAACTTATGAAGGAAGTCTAATGCCTTCTAAACTCTGGCGCTTAATTGAGGAACTTGGTGCAGAAGATCGTGTTGTTGTGACAAGTTTTTATGGAGAGCAAATAGATCGCTTTAATTTATATGCTCAAAATCAGGTGGCACTTGGTGCAGGAGAATCAGATGTGAGAAAAGCGTTTGCTTCCTTCTCCAGTCAATTCGGACATTTATATCATCCAAAAGTAGATGTTTTCCAAATCCCTCCTAAATCAGGTGTTATCGCATTAGATTCTCCAAAGTTTATTCAGTTTCTAAATAATCTCAACATCCCTGTTCATTATTGGACAATCAATGAAATAGAGACGATGAAAAAATTAATTAATAACGGCGCAAAAGGGATTGTTACTGATCGCCCCGATATTGCTACAGAGTTATTTCAAACTCAAGATTCTTAACAAGGATACGCGCTATAAAAAGGGAAGGCCACTAAATAACCGCCTTCCCTTCTTTCATTTATCTATAGGTTTATTCTAAATAATGTAATACTGCATCGGTTACTTCTCGTAATGTTGCTGTTCCATCTAAATCTGGCGTTTTAATTCCCCGCGCCAATGTCAATTCTATAGAGCGCAAGATGTTAGTTCCCGCATCCTGATAGCCAAGAAAATCAAGCATCATTTTTCCGGTCCATATTTGCCCAATTGGATTTGCAATCCCTTGACCTGCTATATCAGGTGCAGAGCCATGAACAGGCTCAAACATAGACGGATACACGCCCTCTGTATTTATATTGGCTGCTGGTGCTATACCAATGCTCCCCATGATGGCACCCCCTAAATCTGTTAAAATATCACCAAATAAATTGGATGCTACAATAACATCAAAGTTTTCAGGCTTCATTACTAAAAAAGCCGCTAATGCATCTATATGATTAGATGTTTTCCTCACTTCTTCATATTCTTTCCCAACTTGTGCAAATACTTCATCCCAAAATGGCATACTGTAGGTAATGCCATTTGATTTTGTGGCACTTGTCACATGTTGCCTACGGGCTTTAGCTAGTTCAAAAGCATACCGCATCGCACGTTCTGTACCCTTTCTTGTAAAAATGGCATTTTGGATCGCTACCTCATCTTGACCACTATGTATTCTCCCACCACTTTCAGCATACTCCCCTTCAGAATTTTCTCTGACAACAATAAAATCAAACCCATTAGGATGACGTAAAGGTGAAGGTAAACCTTGTAGTAGTTTTGCAGGTCGTACATTAATAGATTGCTGCATCTCGCGGCGAATTTTAATAAGTAAGCCCCTGCAGCCTTATTGAGAACCTCTATGGCGGCTGGTACCACCTCTTTTCCTATTCCATCCCTGGTATGACAACAATCCCATATGTTTCCATTTATGTTACCCCCTTTAATAATTGTATAGAAAAAGACTGTAAACAAACTCTGTTCATAGCTTCGAGTTGTCTACAGTCTAGGATAGATGTGTTTCTACACATCTTAATTTACGCTGAGCAAGAGCATGACCCACCCGAGCCACACCCACCTCCGCAAGAAGAACCAGATGCAAAGAATGGATTGCTAACAGGCACTTTTACCGCTTCAGAGACCGTTTTACCTACAAGTAGGCTAATCTCATCAAGCAAGTCCTGAAAATCGTTTTCAGCAATTTTTAATGCTGAAACCTTTTCATTTAAGTCGAGTGCCCTTTTCTGCTGGCGAATCGACTTCATAATTGTATGGTAGTCCGGATGATATTTTCCGAAACGTTGTACATCTTCGTACTGCTCTTTCATGCGATTAAATGCGTAAATAGCTTCTACAATTTGTGCATCACTATAAACCGCATCATACGCTTGTTGGAGCGCCATCGCAGGTTCTGAGGAAAGAATCATCTCACAAAGCGCTTCCGCCTCATCTAAAATGAATACCCAGTCAGAGGTCATCATCATTTTTAATTCCCCCAATCTCTTTTCCATCATAACAGATTTTATGGTAATTTTACATTATTGAGATTTTTAATGAAAGAGGTTTTCCAATTGATGACAACATACAAAGAAGAAATCAATCAATTATTAGCGGCAATTTTACAAGAAAGTACTGAGGAAGATGAAGAAGTTTTATTACATCTCTTAAATGGGCTTCGAGAAAAACAGCAAGGCATACATCGTCGCTATATTAACGCTGCCTTACATATGGTCGGGAAATTTGAGCCTGAGATCAGTGAGGTCCGTATTCCAATTACACCAGTTATTCATAACACGATTAAGGTGCCACATGGTGGCATTATTGCGACTATTGCCGACGCAGCTATGGGCGGGCTTGCGTCACGCTCTGTACCAAAAGGATTTAATGTAGTTACTACAAATATGAATGTAACGTATATTGCCACAACAACGAATACAGAATTAATTGCGCATGGTCGTTTTGTCCATAAAGGACGACAAACACTTGTAATGGAATGTGATATCGAAGATGAGACAGGACGCAAGCTAGCCATTGCTACAGGCTCATTTTTTATTATTCGGCGTCGGTAAGTAGACCTGAAAAATAATCCTTGATACATTGTTGATCGGAAAAAGGGTATTTTTGATTTTTAATTTGCTGTGTTTGTTCATGCCCTTTTCCGGCAACAAGGACAATGTCTCCTTTTTTCGCCTTTGCTAACGCTTGATGGATAGCGACTTTACGGTCTAAATATATTTCGTAGTATTGTTGCTCTGTAAAACCAGCAATAATACTTTCGTTAATAATAATTGGATCTTCATCTCGGGGATTATCCGTTGTTAAATAAATGACGTCGGCATATTTACTTGCTACAGCACCCATGGCAAAACGTTTCGCCTTATCCCGATTCCCACCACAACTAAAGACAAGATAAATCGTTTTCGAGCGATCGAAGGTTTGTAATACTGCTTGCAGGGCTTCTGCAGTATGGGCATAATCAACATATACATCAATTCCTAATGGGTTATCAATCCTCTCAAGCCTACCCTCTGGGAGCCTTAAGGACCACATATGTCCAACTATATCATCCATTGAAATACCTAAGCGCCATACTGCCATTAATGCAGCAACAGTATTCTGCACATGATATTTTCCTACAAAAGGGATTTCTACAATATGCTCACTCGATGAGGTTTGTAAGCAAAGTACTGTTTTGCCAACTGTTTCACTGATAATTTGGATATGTAAATCATTGTGATTATCAAAACCAAATGAGCAGGATTTTTTCTTATCATAAATTCCAACAGAACGGCAAAAGTTATCATCCCCATTTAATACTAGCTTTTTAGATAAATCCGCTAATCTTTTCTTCGCACGCTTATAGGCTTCTAATCCCCCATGATCTTCTAAATGATCTTCAGATAAGTTTAAAAACACACCACAATCAATATCACAATGATCAAGTCTATGTTGTTGTAACCCCATTGAAGAAGCTTCTAATACAACATGCGTGACACCTTTGCGTACACATTGTTTTAATATCGGATGTAATTCTTTGGCCTGCAATGTTGTAAGCTGCTCATAAGATGTCTGTTGCTTTTCACCATTGAAGTAAAAGCCAATCGTTCCTATAACTGCTGCTTTTTTATGTAGAGCGTTTAAAAGCTGACTAACAAAATGACTCACTGTTGTCTTACCATTTGTCCCTGTTATCGCAATGACACTTAATGCTTCTGCTGGAAAAGAAGCTAGCTTCGCACTTGCATACGATAGAAATAGCGCTGTATTAGGGACCCACACAAAAGGAATTTCTTTATCAATAATTGGTAAAGAAATACTTTCCTCAGAGACGATTGCCGCTGCTCCACGAGCCAAAGCTTCCTTGACAAAACGACTTCCTGTAGTTTTTTTGCCTTTCCGTACAATAAAAATGTCGCCTGGTTGTACTGCCTGTGCATAGTCCTCTACGCCTGTAATTTCTGTTCGAATCGATCCTCCTGTCACACTACATGGCCAGTCTTTTAATAACTCAGCTAATTGCAAACCTCTTCCCCCTTTCAGTTCTCTATCATATGACGGCCTTTGTAACGGTGTGACGAAAAATGTAGAAGCCAATGGGGGCATGGCAAGCACAAAAAAATGAAGACAAACCTAATTACTAAGGCTTGCCTCCATGAAAATTTAATACGTTATGGTGATTGATCGGTCTTCTCTTCCTTAACGGGCTCTTCACTGTCCTGATCTTCGTTATTTTGCTCCTCACTATCCACTTTTTGTGAAGTAGGTTCTACATAAATTTGCGTATAATAATCTACGAAAACGCCTGAACCAACTTGTGAATATTTTTCATTTAAAAGAACCTTCCGATGTTCTGGAGAATTTGTCCAGCCTTGCATAGCCTCAATAGCATCAAAATAGGCAGTTGCTAGATTTTCATTTGCATCGCTATAGTCTATGTTCTGCGCTTGTAGCCTCTTTTTTAGATCTCCATTTTTCGGAGATTCATGTGATAAAAAATTTTGTACTTTCATGTCTTCACTATGCATTTTTGCTGTATTTTCCAATGATTCATTCATCTCTACAGGCGGCAACCCATGATGTTCTCTCGTTACATTAAGTAAATCATCGAGCTGTTTAGCATTCGCTACATCAATTTCTTGCTGCAAAAATGAAGAAGGGGGTCTACGTCTAACTAGCTCACCTTGATAGCTCATTTCATATGGTTGATGAAGGACAAGTGTTTCACTGTTGGTATATCGTATTCCCTGTAACTCGCTTGTTTCTCGATCAATATAGAGCTGAGCATATAGCCCATCAAATTTGACCAGCAACCTTGTTTGCATATCTTCTTCATTCATTGAGAATATGTAAATATTATCACCAACATTGGCCGCTACCTCATAATCAATGATTGTCATGCGGTAGATTTCATCTCGTTTTTGCCCAACTTTAAAAGGAAATGCATCGATATCTTGTCCTGCTATGTAAACTTGCGTCACGACGTTATTTTCAACGCCAATCATAAAAAAGGTAGAAACATCTTTATTATAAACCCACCATTCATAACCAAATGAAGAAGGTTCTTTTCTTACTGGTTCCCCATATTTTTCCAAAATAATTTGTGTACCTTTCCCTATTAATGTTGAAATGCCCGTTTGTGGACGTGTCATTGCTCCTACAGCAGGCTGTTTTAGTTCTGTTTGAGGGATTATATTTGAATTGGTACTCGGGCCTTCTAGTGGTTCATTTTCCTTAGGGGTATTAAAAAACATAAAGCCGATTAATGCCATTGCACCACAAACCATTAATATGCGGAATAAAGCTTTCATACAGGACTCCTTTCATCACCATTATTGTAAGTTATTATATCAATTGTAATTGGGTTGACACAATGTTGTCATTGCAACAATGTCGAATATGCTCTATTATAAAAATGAGCGTATACTTTGTACGAGAACCTAAAGGAGGATTATACATGTATTTTGAAAATACTAACCTTGAAAATTTAACAGCTGATCAAGAGCTAATTGTCAGCATTATGAAAAAACATGGTTTAGAATGTGATGGCGGCTGGGATTACGAACGTATGACATTCGATAAACGTTTCGATACTCGTGAAGGTCGCTATTACCTACGCGTATTCGCATATGCCATTTCTGGTGATGTTGGCGCACATGATGCCATCCTTACATTAATGAAACCAGCACTTGGTAAATATTATTATCCACATGGTGTAGAATATGGGGATGATGAAGTTTACCCAGCACACCTTGTAAAAAAATGTGAAGAAATCTTAAAAAAGGTTAAATTAGAATTAGATCAATTCTCAATCGAACCTACACATAAAAATAACTTTGAACCTGTTAACGCACGCTAATCAATCTTTACTGTTTGAAAAGTGATATAGCATTAAATAGCTTCATTGTTACGAAAAGACTGGCAGCCCAGTCTTTTTTATTTTGAGTAAAATTTTGATTTCTTCTCATACTACCTATATCTATAACAAGATGTAGGTGAGAAAATTGTTGTCATTTTTTAATCGTCCTTTTTTTCGTCATCCCATTATCGTCATCGCAGTTGGGATTTTTATCCTCTGGTTCATTTCAATATCATTGCCGATCTTACTTGCCTACTTAACTGCATTACTTTTAGAACCTATTATTGTTCGAATGAGCAAACGTTTTCGAAAAAAGCGTAAGATAGTGGTCTCCATCTTTTTTTTATTTTTTCTAAGTATATCTTTATTATTATGTACGCTTATCATCTATGTAAGCTGGAAACAATTTTCATCTTTTATTATTCATATTCCAGACTATCTGAATCAACTCTCGGCCATATGGATTCAAATGCAATCTAAACTAAGTAACCACACCTATCATTTGCCTGTAGAACTAGTTTCACAAATTCAATTCATGATTGCAAGAGCTTTAGCTTCAATCGAAAATTTTGCATTCTCTTTAACAAATGTCAACGTCTGGTCGACTTTACTAACGTATATCCCAACACGTTTATTTGATATTTTTGTTTATTGGATTGTCTTATATATGTTGCTTTTGGAATTACCAACCATCAATCAAAAATTATTAATGCCCGTTCCATTTCATTACCATCAAAAAATCGTATTTATTGGGCACCGAGTTAAACTAGCCCTATTCGGATTTTTGAAAGCACAATTACTGGTAGGTGTAAGTATTTTTGCATTAGCGATCGCAGCTTTTTATTTTCTCAAAACACCCTTTCCTCTATTGTTAGCACTGCTGCTTGTCGTTTTAGACTTCATCCCATTTCTTGACTCATTTATTTTATTAGTCCCTTGGGCTATTTATCAAGTATTTGCTGGCGATTACCTTTATGCTGTTGTGTTAATTTTATTAACAGTGGGACAATTTTTAGTTCGTCGGATGATTGAGCCGAAAATAATAGGCGATAAAATTGGACTTTCTTCACTTTCTACCTTTATTGCGATGTTTATCGGTTTTAAAATTTTTGGTTTTCTAGGTATTTTAATTGGACCATTACTTTTTGTAGTGGTGCTCTCATTAATTCAGCCAACGACAAAAAACCTCCCACCTGTCCAAAAATAAGGTGGGAGATTTTTTTAAAATCCTAAAATGGCTTTAATAACAGATGTTGTTTCGCCTGGTTCAAATAGAATATACAATAATAAATAAACAAGTACGCCAGTAATAGCGACGAAGAACCAAATAATACTTGTAATCGGTCCGATGCGTCGGTGTAGTTTAAGATTTGTTTTAAGACCCGAAATAATACTAACAATCCCAAACACGGCCCCAGATGTTGCCAAGATGATATGGAAAATCAAGAAGAACGTATAATATGGTTTTAGATGTTCTCCTCCACCAAATGCAGTATTTCCAATAAACACAGTACGTGAAGCATAAATGATAAAGAAGATCAGTGCAGCAACACCTGCAGCAAGCATTACTTTTTTATGTCCTTCTACATTTCTTTTTATAATTAAGCCCCATCCTATCGCTACTAGTACAGCACTAATCACGATAAACGATGTACTAATAGTAGGCAAAATTTCCAATTCCATTGTCAAAACCCCTTATACAAAGTAAATTTCTATTTTACAATTAATGCTGCTGTTGACTCTCCCATTGTTTTTGATGGGCAGCTAATGCATCAGCAGTAATTTTATCTGGATCTTTTTGTTCAGAACGATACCATTTTGTAAAGATTGCACCAAGTAATATACCAAAAATAAGTTCTTGTATGATTTTCATAAGTACGCCACCTAGCTGCTGGTCTGCAACAGGTTTCATGTCTGTAAACAACTCGGGCCCTGATAATGATAACCCTGACAACGTAGAGGCTGGAACACAAAGCTCCATTGCCTTTAACCATGCATCTCCATTTGTATAGGTTTCGTACATGGCATTAGGTGCAAAAATGATTAATCCACAAGCAGGTGTAATTAAAACGGCATTGGCAATAATATAGCCTAATTTATGCAAGGGCTTCATTTGATTTCTATCTGGTATATTTTGAATTAAAGGCCAGTACATAAAAACAGCGGATAGAAATAATACAAATGTATAGGTACCATGTAGTGTTTCATTTAATTTAATATAATCTAATACTGCAGGTAAATGATAGAAGGAAAATAAACCAATAAACACAAAGACAGCAACAACTGGTAATGTCAGTACTTTAAACAGGGTTCTAACAACCGGTGCTTCAATAGCGACCTTCCAAACCCACCAAGGGATTCCTTTAATTAAAAAAATAGGTACAAGTAATAATAAGATAGCCATTTGCACCATATGCATGGTAAACATAATGTGAGCCATTAAATCCACTGGAGATCCTTTGATGATATAAATTGTAATCATGGCTAACATGAAATAAATGGCTTCTCCCTTTTTTAAAGGTTCACTTACTTTAAAATCTTTACGCCACTTTACTGTGACTAAAAAATAGATGATTGTTATAAAAACAAGAACTCCTATTAAATATGGGCTCCATAATGCTTGGAAACCAAATATACTAAGTGGCATATAGAACGCACTCCTTTAAACTTCAATACCCCTATTATAAAACGCTTACAGCTATACTGCAATGAACGAACGGTGAACAAATGTTAAGTTTGCCAGTGTTGGCTTCTTTTTGCAACCTTCACTATTTATATTCCAGCTTAAAAATACAAAAAGCACGTTCGTATAAAGTGACGAACGTGCTTTTTTGGTGTTTACCACCAAATGATTGTTAAAAAGGCTAAGAAGAATGTAAATGCGATTAACATTCCCACCCACATGAAGAAACCAATAACGCCACCGAAGTGAGTTTTTTTGTCTTCTAAGTGCATGAAAGAATAAAGCTGAAGTACAACTTGAACACCAGCTAACAATAAAACGAATGGCATAATTAAGTATTTAGAAAAATCAGCTGCAACTACTGCGAATGCGATAAACGTAAAGAATATCATAAGCGCGAAGTTGATTACTTGTTTACGCATATGAACGGCATTATGATGTCGATCATACTCATATTGTGCCTGTGACTTAGCAACTATAGGTGTATCGTGTGAAGACATTATCCGATCACTCCCATCAAGTAAACTACTGTAAAGATGAATACCCAAACTACGTCAATAAAGTGCCAATATAAAGCAGCTACGAAGAATTTAGGTGCATTGTATAGGTTTAAACCACGTTTAGCATTACGGATCATTAAAGTTGCAATCCATACAAGACCTAAAGTTACGTGGAAACCATGTGTACCAACTAAAGAATAGAATGCAGTTGCGAATGCAGATTGGTTAAATGTAAAACCAAGATGCACATAGTGTTGGAATTCGTAGATTTCAAGTGCTAAGAATCCAAGACCTAATGCTAAAGTAATCGCTAACCAAGTTTGCATACCTTTAAAGTTAAAGTTACGCATGTGGTAAATTGCATAAACAGATGTTAGTGATGATGTTAATAATAACATCGTCATAGCAAATGCTAATGGTAATTCAAATAAACCTTGAGTTGTGAACTCCATGCCAGCTGGCCCTTTGTTCTTAAGCGCTAAGTAAGTAGCGAATAAACTTGCGAAAAGTACAACTTCACAGGCAAGGAAAATCCAGAAACCAACGACTTTGTTTTTACCTTCCATCGTAGCTTGTTCAGGATGATCTGGCCAAGTATGAGGAGTAAATTTAGTATTGAAATCCATTATTTATTTCCCCCTTTGCCATAAAGTTGCTCTTCAATTTCAAGAATTTCTTCTTTGTGTAAATGGAAGCCGTGATCATCTTTAATAGAACGGACAATCATTGCACCAAATGTAATAGCAAGACCACCGATTAAGATATAGATTGACCAAGGTTTATCTGCATCTGGATTATAAAGTGCACCGAATGCTGCAATAAACATACCTAATGAAATAACGAATGGAATCGCTGAGTTATTTGGCATATGAATATCACCGATTGGCTCAGCATATGTCATACCTTCTTTGTTACCTTCTTGTTTTTCAATCCAATATGGATCTAATCCACGAACAAGTGGAGTTTGACGGAAGTTATAGAATGGAATTGGCTGTGGAATAGCCCATTCTAATGTACGGCCATCGCCCCATGGATCGCGACCTGCTGGTTTACCTTTGATAGACATTAAGCAGTTGATTACCATCATGATAACCCCAACACCCATCATTAATGCACCGATTGTAGAAATATAGTTGAACTGATCCCAACCTTGACCTTCCATGTAAGTGAATACGCGACGTGGCATACCCATTAATCCTAGGAAATGTTGTACGAAGAATGTTAAATGGAATCCGATAAAGAATACCCAGAAAGTCCATTTCCCTAATGTTTCGTTTAACATACGGTTGAAGAAAATTGGCCAGTAGAAGTGCGCCGAACCAAATAATGCTGTAACGATACCACCAACGATTACGTAGTGGAAGTGAGCTACGATAAAGTAAGAATCATGTAATTGATAGTCTAGAGGTGCAGATGCTTGCATGACCCCTGTAACACCACCCGCAACGAATGACGGGATGAAACCAAGTGCATATAGCATTGGTGTTGTAACTTTAATAGATCCGCCCCAAATAGTTAGAATCCAGTTGAATACTTTCATACCTGTTGGAACCGCAATTGCCATTGTTGCAACAGCGAAGATTGCGTTTGCTGTTGGTCCTAGACCAACTGTAAACATGTGATGGGCCCAAACCATGAACCCTAAGAAACCAATTAAAATTGTTGCGAATACCATTGAAGAGTATCCGAATAAGCGTTTACGAGAGAACGTAGGAATAATCTCAGAGAATAAACCGAACGCCGGTAATACTAAAATATAAACCTCTGGGTGTCCAAAGATCCAGAATAAGTGCTCCCAAATGACTGTGTTACCACCCATTGTATGATCAAAGAAGTTACCACCGAACATACGGTCAAATAACATCATTAATAAACCAATTGTTAATGGAGGGAATGCGAATAAAATTAATGCACTTGAAACAAGAGCTGTCCATGTGAATAATGGCATACGCATGAATGTCATACCTGGAGCACGCATTGTAATAATCGTAACAATAAAGTTAAGACCTGAAATTAAAGTACCTGCCCCTGAAATTTGTAAACCAAGTACATAGAAGTCAATACCATGCCCTGGAGAATATAAAGATAATGATGCATATGAAGTCCAGCCCGCATCAGGAGCGCCACCCATAAAGAATGACAGGTGAAGGAATACTGCACCTAGGAAGAATAACCAGAACCCTAATGAGTTAAGGAACGGGAACGCAACGTCACGCGCACCAATTTGTAATGGTACAAGCATGTTCATAAATGCGAATAGTAATGGAGTAGCAGCTAGGAATAACATAGTTGTTCCGTGCATTGTTAATAATTCATTGAAAAAACCTGCTGATACGAAATCGTTATTAGGCTTCATTAACTGAATACGCATTAATAACGCTTCAAAACCAGCGATAGCGAAGAACAATGTTCCGGCTAATAAATACATGACTGCTAACTTTTTGTGGTCAACAGTAGTAATGTAATCCCAGACAGTTGCTCCAAAGCCCTTTTTCTGTGTGTATGAGCTCACAACTTTTACCTCCCTCAAAATTTGTTACATAGAACGAAAATTATTTTTCAACTGATAAGCCCATGATGTAAGTTGCAAGAGCTTTTATTTCTTCATCAGATAAATTGCCGTAAATAGGCGCAGTGCCTTCAGCATTCATCATTAAGTTACCTGGTTTAAATTCCTCTGGGTTTTTAATCCAAGCCTCTAGATTTTCTTCATTGTGTTCTAAGAAACCAGCAACACGGTTACGGTCACCAAACGTAGTTAAGTTTGGACCTGGTGTACCGCCTGCTCCTGAACCTGAGATAGCATGACAGCCTAAGCAGCTGTTAGCAAAAGTTGCTTCACCAAGATCTGTAGAAGCTTTGTCAGCAGTTTGTCCTTCAGTCGCTTTCATTGCATCAACCCATGCGTCAAATGCGTCTGGGCTTAATGCTTTTACTTTAAAGTCCATTAATGCATGTGAAGGTCCACATAATTCAGCACATTTTCCATAAAATACGCCATCTTTTAGATCTTTTGATTCTTTATCAAATACTAAGTAGAACTTGTTTAAGTTTTCTACGTTCGTATCCATTTTACCGCCTACAGCAGGAATCCAGAATGAGTGCTTAACATCGGCAGCTTTTAAATTAAAGTAAACCTTTTCACCTGTTGGTACTACTAGCTCTTGAGCCGTTATGATACCTTGGTTAGGATATTCGAATTCCCACCAATATAATTTGGCTGTTACATTGATTGTTAGGGCAGTTTTGTTCCCTTCTTCATCTACCTCATCCATTGCAGCAACATCTGCAAATTTATAAGTAGTTGTAACAACTGGTACAGCGATAATTAATAATAAAATAATCGGTATAACTGTCCAAATCACTTCTAACGTATGACTACCCTCTACTTGCTTAGGGATAACATTTTCACCAACGCGTGAACGACGGAATTTTAAGAATGCAAGTAAATAAATAACCGATACTATTACTACTACTAGCGTCATAATTACAGTAGTTAACAGTAATAAATTCAATTGTTGTTTACCTACTTCTCCAGATGGTTTTAGTGTAGAAAGATAATCTTCACCGCAACCTGAAAGGAAAACCATCATCACTGCTAGAAGTGAAAAAAGACGCCATTTTTTAAGCCCTTTCATCATAGCTTAATTAAACCCCTCTTTCTTTGTTGTATTTTCATGCGTACATAGGACATTAGTTCTGTCTATATGAATTCTTTAGAAAAAGAAAGAATCCCTAAATTTAGCTAAACACCGCAAATATTATGATGGATACAAATAGTATAGTCATATGATTCAACGAATAAATAAACATTCTATTTGCCCATTTCATATCATCTTTTGTTGTAAAGCCTTTCAGAGCCAGTATTAACCAACCCACGTTCAATGCAGTCGCAAGAGTTAAAAAGCCAAGTCCAAGCTCTGGTAAAAGGAAAGGTAACGGTAATAATAAAAGAATCCAGAATAACATTGAGTACTTTGTACGTTTAAATCCCTTTACAACAGGTAGCATTGGTATTTTAGCTGCACGATATTCCTCTGTACGTTTCATAGCAAGCGCGTAGAAATGTGGTGGTTGCCATGCAAACATAATTAGGAATAAGGCAAGTGCTCCTGGACCTAAAGCAGGTTCTACTGCTGCGAATCCAATAATAGGAGGAATAGCCCCTGAAATGCTTCCTACAACCGTGTTACTAACATGCTTCCTCTTTGACCACATTGAATACAGAACGACATAAGCAAATATTCCTGCTAGTCCCCACATGCCGGCTGCAAACGATGCCGCAAATAACAAAATTTCACCTACAATTAAAAATGAGAGGGCGATGGTCAATACAAAATTCGGCTTGAATCTGCCAGTCACTGTCGGTCTTGCTTTCGTTCTTTTCATGATTGGATCTATATCCTGATCAATAAAGTTATTCATTGCACCTGAGCCACCAATGATTAATGCCGCACCCAGCATGGTGAATAATATGACATCAAGCTCTTGCAAGAAATGTCTACTAGTAAATTGAAAAGCCAGCCACATCCCTGTAAACGTTGTGACAAGATTCGAGTTTACGATACCAATTTTTATTAGTGCTAAGAAATCTTTTACAACTGATGTTGTTTCTGGGCCAGTATTTCTAGTAGCCGCCAGTGTACGTCCGTTTGACATAATACCTCTCCTTTCATTTTTGTAAGCATATTCCGCTAACAATAACTATAGCGAAATTTGCGATTGATTTCTAGACATTAAGTGAAATTTAGATGAAGTTGTAAAAATTAGTTTTGTCTAGAAATATAATTAAAAACAACATATCTATAGTAAAACATTTTCTAAAATGAATTGTGAAGGTTAAAGCACGAAATTATGAACAATTTGTGAAATGCAATCGACATCTAGTACTCCCTCCTCTTTACAAGTTGTTTTTTAAACGTATATTCGATATTATCTAGTAGCAGAAACATTACTTTCTTGTAATGTTGATAGATAAAGTAGGTGACTCATTTTATGCAACACAACAGATATTTGAAGTGGTTTGCTGTTGCCGCTACGGTAGGGATGCTCCTTATATTACTAGGTGGAGCTCTCGTTACGAAAACAGATAGTGGCTTAGGCTGTGGTCGAAACTGGCCTGATTGTAATGGATCTCTTATTCCTAAAGAGATTACACCCGAAGTCCTTATTGAATTCTCACATCGTCTTGTTACTGGAGTCGTATCTATTTCAATTCTTGTGTTAACAGTTTGGACATGGCGTATGCTCGGACATATTCGTGAAGTAAAGCTATTAGGTTTCTTAGCAATGTTTTTCTTAATTGCGCAGGCTCTTATTGGAGCGGCTCAAGTATTATGGGGCCAAGGTGATTTCATCCTAGCACTGCATTTTGGTATTTCTCTTATTTCCTTTGCCGCGGTTCTGCTTCTTTCTATGATTGTATTTGAAGTCGATCGGAAATTTGATGCCGATAACGTATTTATTGGTAAAAAGTTACGTTGGCATACTATTGCTGTCACAATTTATTCTTATTTAGTCGTTTATACAGGAGCATTAGTTCGACATACAGATTCGAGCTTAATTTGTCCAGATTGGCCATTTTGCTATAACGAAACACCTTTAGCACCTCCAAATAATATGTACGAATGGGTGCAAATGGGACATCGTCTAGCTGTTCTTATTATTTTCATTTGGATTGCATACATAACTTGGCACGCTGTGAAAGAATATAAAAATCAACGTGTTGTTTACTATGGTTGGGTTATTGCTTTTACTATAGTATTTTTACAAGTGATTGCTGGTATGTTAGTAGTCCTAACTAAACTGAACTTATCAGTCGCATTACTGCATTCATTATTAATTTCTCTCTTATTCGGTCTATTATGTTACATGATTATGCTCGTTGCTCGTAGTAACTATAATGAAAAAAAGAAATAGTCCATAAAAAAGATTCGTTACATTATTGTGACGAATCTTTTTTCTATTCTTATTTTCGTTTCTTCATTGACTCAGTACCTATAATTCCTACTATTAAAATAATCATAGATACTAGGGCATAGTCTTTAAAGAATGTTGTAAAAGGAATGTCAAAATATCGACAAACCCCCGTCACAAGACGACCGCCTAATAATATTAGGCCAATGACAAACATCCAATTAAATAACGCTTTAAGCATTGTTAGTTTCCTCTACTTTCATGGCTGTCCAGATGATTTTAGTGACCTCTTCACTATATTGTTCCGCATCAATAGAAAACGGTCCCCCAATTAGCATGTACTCGCCAATAGCTCCTTGAATAACTTTTGCCATGACATTGACAGATGTGACATTGAATTCCCCTTGTTCTTTGCCCTTATTTAATATATTGCATAAGGCTTTTAATAATGGGTCCTCTCCATCATCTGGTAACTTATAAAAAGGAACGTCATTAACAGTACGAGCATTAAAAACGATTTCTAGCAATGCTGCATTCTCTTTTGGATGTGTTGCTTGATAGGCAATACTCGCTTCAATAAAATTAGCTAGTTGCGAGGCAGGTTCATCCACAGTATATGTTTTCGTCAAAATATATGTTGCTGATTGATCAATCAATGCTTGCAGACATTGTTCTATTAAATCTTGTCGATCAGCAAAATGATACGAAATTAATGCTGTGCTGATGGAAGCACGTTTTGCAATTTGAGATAAACTCGCTTTCACATAACCAATATCACCTAAAGTCCTTATGGTCGCTTCAATAATTTGATGTTTTCTTGCTTCCTGAATAAAGGTATTTTTATTAGTTTCCATAAACTCTCCATCTGATTAATTAAACATTTTTCTGATTATGTAATCAAATTTTACACAATTCCTATCACTTCCACAATAAATAAGGTTATTAGATGCTAAAATGCATCTAATAACCTTTTCTTACTATCATTTATTCAATTTCAATCAATAAGTCACCTGTTGAAATAGCATCCCCTGCACTAGCATAAACTTCTTTTACGATACCATCCTTTGGTGCTTGGACAGTTGTTTCCATTTTCATAGCCTCTGTGATTAATAGATGATCACCACGTTTGACGGGGCTACCTTTGGACACAACGACCTTCAACACAGTACCAGGCATTGTGGCACCAATTTGATTTGGATTACTTGGATCTGCTTTTAGTGATAGGTTGCCATCTACCTCCACTGTCATATCTTGAATCACCAATTCACGGGATTGACCATTTAGCTCAAAGTACAGGACACGTGTTCCATTATGTTGCGGTTCGCCGATAGAGACCAGTTTAATAATCAGCGTTTTTCCTTTTTCGATTTCGACCTCAATGATTTCGCCAAGCTTTAAGCCGTAAAGGAATGTTGGCGTATCGAGAACTGAAATATTGCCGAAGGACTCTGCCGTTTTTGCATACTCTTCAAAAACTTTTGGATACAGCGCATAAGCTAATATGTCCTTTTTCGACACCGGACGATTTAATTTTTCCTCTAGCACAGCTTCCAATTGGTCAAACTGAACAGGTTCTAATAACTCCCCAGGTCGAACCGTAATAGCTTTACGGTCTTTTAGCACCACTTGTTGCAATACCTCAGGGAATCCACCATGTGGCTGTCCAAGATAGCCTTGGAATAATTCAATTACTGAGTCTGGGAAGTCGATTGTTTTGCCCCTTGTTAAAACTGTGTTTTCATCTAAATCATTTTGTACCATAAAGAGTGCCATGTCGCCTACTACCTTGGAGGAAGGTGTCACTTTAACAATATCTCCAAATAGAAGGTTCACACGGGAATACATGCGCTTGACTTCTTCCCAGCGATCACCAAGTCCCACTGCTTTAGCCTGTTGTTGTAAGTTGCTATATTGTCCGCCAGGCATCTCATGCACATAAATTTCAGAATGTGGGCTGATCATGCCACTTTCGAAATCTTTATAGTATTTACGCACATCTTCCCAATAATACGATAACTTTTCCAATGCATCGATGTCTGCTCGTAACTCACGTTGACTGCCTTTCATTGCATAGTATAGCGAGTTTGCACTTGGCTGGGATGTTAGGCCTGCCATAGACCCTAGTGCCGTATCAACGATATCAACACCTGCTTCAATGGCTTTTGCATATAAATAGATTCCATTACCACTTGTGTCGTGTGTATGCAAGTGAATTGGCAGACTTGTCGTCTCTTTTAACTCGGAAATTAAACGATATGCTGCTTCTGGCTTCAATAAACCAGCCATATCTTTTATAGCTAGAATATGGGCACCTGATGCCTCAAGCTCCTTTGCCATGTCCTTGTAATATTGCACAGAATACTTCGCACGAGTATCATTCAAAATATCGCCTGTATAACAAATTGCCGCTTCAGCAATTTTTCCTGATTGACGTGCTGCATCAATGGCTACTTCCATTCCTTTAATCCAGTTCAAACTATCAAAAATACGGAACACATCGATACCTGATGCAGCCGATTCTGCGATAAATTCACGGATGAGATTGTCAGGATAATTTGTGTACCCAACAGCATTGGCCCCACGCAATAACATTTGGAACAACACATTAGGAACTTGCTCACGCAGTTTTGCTAAACGCTCCCATGGGTCCTCCTTTAAGAAGCGATACGCCACATCAAACGTAGCCCCGCCCCACATTTCCAATGAGAATAACTGATGCATCGTACGAGCTGTTGCATCTGCAATTTGATACATATCATGTGAGCGTACACGAGTAGCGAGTAGTGATTGGTGAGCATCACGGAAAGTAGTATCCGTTAATAGCACATCTTCTTGTGCTAAAATCCATTGCACTAAACCATCTGCCCCTTGCGTATCTAATATCTGTTTCGTACCAGCAGGTGGCACAATTAAAGGATCGATTTTAGGAATGTTCGGTTGAACAAAAATCGGTTTTGATGTCTTTTCCACACCAGGGAATCCGTTTAACGTCACATTACCGATATAACTTAACAGCTTTGTCCCGCGGTCTTGACGTACTGGGAATTGGAATAGCTCTGGTGTTGTGTCAATAAAGCTTGTATCAAAGGCACCAGATAAAAATTTCTCATGTGTCACGACATTATTTAAAAACGGAATATTGGTTTTGACCCCACGAATACGGAATTCTTTTAAATTACGATCCATTTTCGCAGCAGCTTCTTTAAAGTTCATGCCAGATGTAGAGATTTTTACAAGTAAAGAATCGTAGTACGGTGTGACAACAGCACCTTGGAAGCCATTGCCGGCATCTAAACGTACCCCGAAACCACCACTAGAACGGTAAACCATTAATTTTCCTGTATCCGGCATAAAGTTGTTAGCAGGGTCCTCTGTTGTCACACGAGCCTGAATCGCATAGCCAATCATTGGCATATCTTCTTGCTTTGGCATATGAATTTCTTCACTGAACAATGCATAGCCTGCTGCTACCTTAATTTGAGCATGGACGATATCAACACCTGTAATCATTTCTGTAATCGTATGTTCTACTTGAATGCGAGGGTTCACCTCGATGAAATAAAAATCGTTCCCTGCGACTAAAAATTCCACTGTCCCTGCATTTATGTACGAGACATTCTTCATTAATTTCACAGCAGCATCACATATACGATTTCTTAACTCTTCTGAAATCGAATTTGAAGGAGCAATTTCAACAACTTTTTGGTGACGACGTTGGATTGAGCAATCACGTTCATATAAATGCACAATGTTGCCTTGCTGATCACCAATAATTTGTACTTCAATATGCTTTGGTTTTATAATGGCCTTTTCTACATACACCTCATCAGAGCCAAAAGCAGCTTTTGCTTCTGATTTTGCGCGTTCATAGGCAGAAGCAAGTTCCCCACCTGAATGCACAAGACGCATACCACGACCACCACCACCAAGAGCTGCCTTAATCATAACTGGATAGCCAAAAGTGCTAGCAAATGCCTCTACCTCTGCTAGATTGGCTACAGGGCCATCTGTACCAGGAATAACAGGAATCTCAGCCGTGATGGCTTGCGAACGTGCTTTGACCTTATCCCCAAACATATCTAAATGCTGAGAAGTTGGTCCGATAAAGATAATACCTTCTTCTTCACAGCGACGTGCAAATTCCACGTTTTCTGATAAAAAACCATACCCCGGATGAATCGCATCAACATCTGCATCTTTTGCGATGGCAATAATACCCTCAATATCTAAATAGGCATCAATTGGTTTCTTGCCCGCTCCCACTAAATAAGCTTCATCTGCCTTAAAGCGATGAAAAGCACCACTATCCTCTCTTGAATAGATAGCAACAGTTTGGATATTCAGCTCCGTACAAGCACGGAAAATACGAATTGCAATTTCTCCTCGATTGGCTACAAGGATTTTGTTGATTGATTCCATAGGTATCCCCCTTTATGATTGTGTTTTTTTCCTCTCTACCTTTTCAAACATAGAAACATTGATTAATATTCCCATCGCTAAAGATAGAATGATTATAGATGTACCGCCATAGCTTATAAAAGGTAACGTTACACCGGTTAACGGGATTAACCCAGTTACACCCCCAAGATTTATAAACGATTGCCAGCCTATCCAGCTCGCAATACCAGCCGCAATCATGCGTGCCATTGGATCTTTTGTTCGCAATGCAATAGAAAAACCTTTATATATGATAAACCCTAAACCAATTAGGACGATTAAAACTCCCCATACTCCTAATTCTTCCATAATTATAGCCATGATAAAATCCGTTTGGGGTTCAGGTAAGTAACCTAATTTTTGAATTGATTGACCAAGGCCTCTTCCTTCTAAGCCACCTCCACCAATCGCATAATAACTATTCGCTACTTGGTGGCCACTACCATTTTCATATTCAAACGGATTTAAATAAGACAAAATCCGCCCTTTTCGGTTTTCTGTTAGTAGTTCTCCCTTGAATAACAAAAGTATACCAAGGATTGCAGCGCCGAATGCCGCTAATACACCAAAAAATTTCCAAAATGTCTTAAAAGGTATGCCACTTGAAGCAACGACAGATACGGCAATCCCACATAGAATAATAACTGCCCCTAAATCTGTTTCAAATGCTACGCCAGCAACCACCAAGATCCATAGAAAAATGGGATAAAAAATTTCTGTCGGTTGGAGTTTTTCAAATGTATATTTTTGTGCTTTTCGATAAAAAGCAGCTGCAAAATATAAAATTATAAACAGTTTTGAATACTCAGATGGCTGAAAATTACCTAAACCAGGAACATTTATCCAACTTTGAGAACCTACATCTTCTGCACCATGTCCTGCTACCTTTAGCCATGTAAATAGAACAGCTAATATAATTGTTAGAATCATCATAATATTTTTATTAGCATAATGCTTATAAGGGAAAAATGCTGCCACAATAAAACCTAAAAATGCCACTATTAAATTGATGATTTGCTTTTGATAAAAGAAATCAGGCGCTTCTCCTTTACGAATAGCTACCATCATACTTGAACTATAAACCATGATTAATCCAAATAAGCTCAATAATAGGACCGTAAAAAATAAGGGGTAATCAAAATTTTTTGCATATCGTTTTAAGTATTGTTTCATCCCAAAAACCTCGTTCTAGTAAAAAAACTCAAAGCGCAAAAAAGCGTTTGAGTTTTTCTTTTTATTTGTCTGTATACGCATCGTGTAGTACAGAAAGCTCCTTCTCGAGCGAGTCGAGAATTTCTTTGCCTTTTTCTCGTTCAATCAGTCCAAGCTTCACAGCAAAATCAATTTCACGAGACAGGCCGAACATTTGTGTATCTAATACTTCCTCATATAAAGGGCATTGTGGCATTGTTAAATGATCCATTTGTACTCTAATAAGGCGAGCAATCTTGTCTGCATCAGCAACTAATAGCTCCAAAGCCTTTTCTTGAAAAGAAGTTTGTGATTTCGTATCCATGAGGACGCCCCCATTATCTGATATTTCTTCGATTCTATCTTAATAAAGTTTATCTTCTAGTCGTTAAAAATGCAAGTGTCTTCATTGGAAAATACCGAATTCAAATTTTATTTCTTTATTATTTTTAGGCATTAGCGTTATACTATGTCATGGATATACAAGATTTGAGGAGGATTTCTATCATGGAAACAATAATTCCTATCAAGGGCGCAGTTTCATATCAACTAACATTAGATCCCACTGTTTGGATTTTCGATGACCGTAAATTAGATTTGAAAACATACTTCACGACACAAGATGTTAAGGAAGATTCGGACATCAAATATATGCGCGAGGTTGGTGCTCACTGGTCTCGTGAGATTATGGAAGGAGCTACATTCCCACCTACATTAAAATCAGAGCGTAAATTTGATCGTAAAGGAATGGAAACAGGTACATTTGGTATCGAATTAGGTCATTTCTTGAAAAATGCTGAAATTAGACCTGAAGCGACAAAAATTGTCTTTGAATGCGAAAATAGTCAAGAATATCCTTTTTCTATTGAAGAAGCTCGCACACTTATTTTAAAATATAGCCAAGACGGCAAACCGCTCTTAGAGGATGGGCCCATCCATGTATTAATGAGAGATGGTTCCAATATTGACAATCCTATTAAAAACGTAATAGCCATTCGCGCTGAATAGGAGGGAATGCAATGCGCGTAAAGTGCGTAATTTGCGATACAATTCAAAATATAGACGATAATTTACCTTTAGCAAAAAAATTACGTAATCGTCCAATTCACACTTACATGTGTGATAATTGCCATAATCGTATTAAAGAAAATACGGTTGCACGTTTAGAAACAGGTAATTTTCGCTTTTACCGAACTTCACCACAAATGGATAAAGAATTTTAATGTATGGTAAACAAAAAAGAGGTGCCTCAATGATGAGGTACCTCTTTTTCATACTAGCCATTATTTTTAATAACCGACTTTTCTATTAACTCAACCACTTGGTACATAATCGTTGCAAAAAATGCAATGATCAGCAGTGACATGAGCACAAGGTTAAAATTAAAGACTTGGAAGCCATAGATGATTAAATATCCAAGACCTTTCGAAGCAACTAAAAATTCACCAACAATGACCCCTACCCACGATAACCCAACATTCACTTTCAAAGTTGAAATAATTGTAGGAAATGATGCTGGTAAGACGACTTCTTGAAAAATTTGCCATCTTGTTGCGCCAAAAGTTTGTAAAACTTTACTATAATTCGGATCAACGCCTTTAAATGCCGTATATACCACGATAGTCGTAATAATGATGGAAATTAAAGCTCCCATTGCAATAATGGAAAAGTATCCTGGCCCTAGCGCAACAATAAGAATAGGTCCTAACGCCACTTTTGGCATCGCATTTAAAATAACTAAATAAGGATCCAATATCTTCGATAGTAACGGTGACCACCACAAAAGAATAGCTATGAACGTGCCGAGTAAAGTCCCAGCAATAAAGCCAATTACCGTCTCCATTAATGTCACACCAACGTGTAATGTTAAAGATCCATCACTTACTTTTTCGATAAAAGTATGCCAAACATGCGTTGGTGAACTAAAAATTAAACGGTCAATCCATTCTAATCTAGAAAGCAGCTCCCATCCACCAAAGAAAAGTAGCAGAATAATAAGCTGATATAACCTTACAAAGCGTTTTTCTTTTTTTAGCATTTGCTGATATTGTTTAAATAATGTGTTATCCAAGGCTCTCCAGCTCCTTCCAAATGATTTGGAATACATCTGCATAGGTCGGATGCTGTCTCACATCAAACGGTGATAGTTCACGAAGTGCTTCAGGTATTTCAAACACTTTGTGCAATGTCCCTGGATTTGCAGAAAAGAGAAAGACACGCTCGCTCATCGCTATTGCCTCTCCAATATCGTGTGTCACAAGAATGGCAGTCTTTCTATAGGTCTTTAATGTTTCCACAACTAAATCTTCCAGCTTTAATTTTGATTGATAATCAAGAGCCGAAAATGGTTCATCCAACAGTAAAATTTTAGGATTCACTGCTAATGTACGAGCTAGTGCCACACGTTGTCTCATGCCTCCAGATAATTCACGTGGATAGTTGGTGCCTACATGTGGTAATCCCACTTCCTGCAAAAGAGCATTGGCGGTTACTTTATGCTTATGATTGCTCCGTTCCATAATTTTCAAGCCAATCGTGACGTTCTCCTCAATGGTCTTCCAAGGAAATAAATAGTCCTGCTGAAGCATATAGCCAATGCTTGATTGATTATGTGGAGATAGTTCCTCACCATCTATATAGACCTTACCCTCAGTTGATGGAAACAGACCTGCCATGATCGAGAGTAATGTCGTTTTCCCACAGCCACTCGGCCCAATGAATGACACAAATTCTCCTTCACGAATAGCTAAACTAATATCGCGTAATACTTCCTTTGCCTGTGTGCTTGAAAAATAACTATGGTGAATATTCTCTAGCTGTAAAAATTCCATATTACTCAGCAGCCTTTTTCGCAAAGGTTGTGTTCACAAGTTTTTCATACTCCACACGTTGAGGAAGTTCACCTGCTTCCTCCATAATTGTTTGCAAGTTATCCCACTCTCCTTCATCCAGGATAGGGTCTGTTGCATAAGAACCTTGCGCTTTATAACGCTCGATTACTGTTTCAATAATGGCAACATCTACATTTTCAAAGTAAGGCTGAATAATTTTTGCCACTTCTGCGGCACTTTCATTCTGTACAAAATCTTGTGCCCGTTGTAATGCATTTGTAAAGGCTTGAACTGTTTTCTCATCACCCTTTAAATAACTGCTTTTCGCCATAAAGGACGTATAAGGCAAATGACCAGACTCTGTACCGAATGATGCCACAATATAGCCTTTCCCCTCTTTTTCAAATACACTAGCTGTTGGTTCAAATAGCTGTACATAATCACCAGTACCTGAAGCAAAAGCGGTAGCAATATTCGCAAAATCAATATTTTGAATAAGCGTTAAATCATTAACAGGGTCAATACCGTTCTTCTTCAACACGAATTCTCCTGCCATTTGAGGCATACCACCTTTACGTTGCCCTAAAAATGTAGAGCCCTTCAATTGATCCCACGAAAAGCTATCCATTTTTTCTCTTGCTACTAAAAAAGTACCGTCAGTTTGGGTTAACTGAGCAAAATTCTGAATTGGATCATTCGCACCTTGTAATGTTACGTAGATTGATGTTTCTGATCCAACTAAAGCAATATCAATACCATCTGACAGTAATGCCGTCATGGTTTTATCGCCACCTGCAATCGTTTGTAGCTCCACAGAAAGACCCTCCTCCTCGAAGAATCCTTTTTCAAGCGCTACATATTGAGGCGCATAAAAAATCGAACGAGTAACTTCTCCAACTTTGACTTTTTCTAGCTCTGCTTTATTACACGCTGTCAAAGAAAGGAGTAACAAAGCAATGACACCTAATAGAAAACCTTTTGTAAGCCAACGCATTCCCTTTCCTCCTTGATGTGATGAAAATAAGCCTATCGACATTAACTTATTCACCTATGACATATAAGGTGCAAAAAATATTAATGTTAAGGTAGAAATAAATAACAAATATGCTCAATAAAAAATTATCGAGTAAAATCTGGATATTCCCTCCGTATAAAGCTTACTAAACGTTCATGATACGATTTTATTTTTATGCTTATATTCCACATGATATATAGAATTTAGTACTTAATTGCAAATCAACATTGAATATTATATTACTATATGTTAATTTAAGTATGTAATAGATAATATTTACCAAATTTATAATAAATAACTAAATTGTATAATAAAGGAGAATTAAGAAATGAAAAAATTTCTAAAATTTATTTTGCCATTAATACTTATCTTATCTGTTTATACTTATAGTGCCGATGATGCTTCAGCTTCTACATCAGAGCCTGTTTTTGTGGGTTCTTCAAATACTTATGGCTACTCAAATTTAATTAATGCATCCTCAAAAGTTTATGTGTTAATTAAAAATCATGGTTCAGTAGATATCTATTGGACAATACTAGATGCCAATAATAAACCAGAGTCCGACACATTAATTGTACGTCCTGGTGGAGCTGTTGGTAAATTCGTGACAACAAACAGTAATACTAAACATAAGTTAGCATTGTATTGTTCTGGGGATACAAATAAATGTAGTGCAACTGGTAATATTTCTTTAAATTAATGTTCACATACCAACATTAAATATTTATTATCTATTACAACTTTAATTTTATTAATACTACTGTCTTGTGGTCTTATGATTGCTAAATAAAAGCATTTTTCATTTTCCACAAACTGTAATAAATAAAAATACCCCGTATAGTTAGATGGTAAACTAACTTTTACGGGGTATTTTTATAGAGTTTTTATAAGGTTCTTCAAATCATTCCCAAACTAATATGCGGACTAAATTATTTAAAAAATATTAAACTATATAAGAATCCTGGTTTTGGTTGTTAATTTGACTTATAAGTTTTAAATACCAACAAAACGGTATAGTAACTTGGCATGATTGATAGCCATTCTTGCAAAGGAAATTATATAAACACTTGAAGAATATTTTTACTTTTATAACTACCAATATTCAAAAACGACTCAACCATCCGGCCCCGATTGAAAATCGACACCAAATGGTTGCTTAGTCTTTTTAAATCCTTCTAATTGACAGGAGTATTTGCAATTGAAACCGCCTGACAGGTTTTATTTCAAATTATTTTTATGCATTTTTACTTTCTCTAGTTAAGCGAATTTTATAAATACCTAAAAATAATGCTGCAACAATTAACCCCTCCATCATTGGTAATGATAGAGCGAAGAAAGTAAGAAAAATACATCCGATAAATAAACAAACGTACACAACAAAATTTTGCTTCAAATTTAATTTTCGTGCAAAGCCTAGTTGATAAACTATTGCAGACAAAATAAATACCGAGAAGAAAGCTATATACCCCGCAACTGTATAATTCGGTGCATTTTCATAAATGAAACGGCTAATACCTGCTAAATCTTCTAATACCTCAGCCTCTGTTCCTTCTCTCATTTCAGATGCTTGAATAGAGTTGAGTAACATCCAATTCAACATCGTTCATCCTCTTCCTTTCATGTCAGCGGAAAATTATTGTTCTGCGTTACGTAATTTTTTCGCTGCTTTCTCACGTTCATTTTTATCTAGAATTTTTTTACGCAGACGAATAGATTCTGGTGTGATTTCTAAGTACTCATCATCACCTAGGTATTCAAGCGCTTCTTCTAAAGATAAAATACGTGGTTTTTTAATAACATTCGTTTGGTCTTTATTTGCTGAACGGATGTTTGTTTTTTGTTTCATTTTTGTGATGTTTACAGTGATATCAGCGTCACGAGTATTTTCCCCAACGATCATACCTTCGTAAATATCTGTACCTGGCTCTAAGAACAGTGTACCACGATCTTCAATTTGCATCATACCATAAGTTGTTGATTTACCAGTTTCCATTGAAACTAGTACACCTTGGTGACGTCCACCAATTTTACCTGGTAGTAATGGCTGGTAGCAATCAAACGTATGATTGATAATACCGAAACCTTTTGTCATCGACATGAATTCCGTCGTATAACCGATTAATCCACGAGCTGGTACTAAGAACGTTAAACGAACTTGACCGCTACCATTGTTTACCATATCAAGCATTTCACCTTTACGTGTACCAATCGATTCAATAATTGAACCAACATTTTCTTCAGGTACATCGATTTGAACGCGTTCGAATGGTTCACATTTTACGCCGTCGATTTCACGCACGATTACTTGCGGTTTAGATACTTGTAATTCGAAACCTTCACGACGCATATTTTCGATAAGGATTGATAGGTGAAGCTCACCACGACCTGAAACTGTCCAAGCATCTGGAGAATCAGTATCTTCAACACGTAAAGATACGTCTGTTTGTAATTGAGCACGTAAACGCTCTTCTACTTTACGTGAAGTAACCCATTTCCCTTCACGACCAGCGAATGGAGAATTGTTTACTAAGAACGTCATTTGTAAAGTTGGCTCATCAATACGTAATGGTGTAAGAGCTTCTTGATGCTCAACAGGACAAACTGTTTCACCTACGTTGATATCTTCCATACCTGAAACGGCGATTAAATCACCAGCTTTTGCTGTTTCTACTTCTTCACGTTTTAAACCGAAGAAACCAAAGATTTTTGTTACACGGAAGTTTTTCACAGTACCGTCTAATTTCATCAGTGCAACTTGTTGACCTACAGAAATTGTTCCACGGAATACACGACCAATTCCGATACGTCCAACGAAGTCATTATAGTCAAGTAAAGCTACTTGGAATTGTAATGGGTCTTCTGAGTTATCAACTGGTGCCGGAATAGACTCAATAACTTTTTCGAATAGACATTTCATATTTTCTTCTTGTTTAGATGGATCAGCGTCCAAAGAAGCTGTACCATTTACACCTGAAGCATAGACAACAGGGAAGTCTAATTGATCGTCATCTGCACCTAGCTCGATAAATAATTCAAGTACTTCATCTACTACTTCTAGAGGACGAGCTGAATCTTTGTCTACTTTATTAACAACAACGATTGGTGTTAAGCGTTGTTCCAATGCTTTTTTCAATACGAAACGTGTTTGAGGCATACAACCTTCATACGCATCGACAACTAGTAAAACGCCGTCTACCATTTTTAAAATACGTTCTACCTCACCACCGAAGTCAGCGTGTCCAGGCGTATCAAGGATGTTGATACGAGTTCCTTCATAGTTTACTGCTGTATTTTTAGCTAAAATCGTAATACCACGTTCGCGTTCAATATCATTAGAGTCCATTGCACGTTCTTCAACACGTTCGTTTGAACGGAATGTACCTGATTGTTTTAGTAATTGGTCGACTAAGGTAGTTTTACCATGGTCAACGTGGGCGATTATTGCGATATTGCGAAGATCTTGACGTAAGTTTGTCATTATTCCACTCCATATTCTTTTTTCGAATGTTTAACTGTGATATTATAGCACAAGAAGGATAGAAATGTCCTTATTAGAATTTCCATCATTCTAAAAAATATATTTGATTTACAAATTTTTTATATAGGAGGCTAGGCTATGAATCGTGCAAAAATCGTAATGGCTATATATGCATTAGCAGCTGTTTTAGCAATGTGTTCAATTGGCTATTCTGTGGCAGCTAGTAGTGGATTTGGTGCAATAGCAGGTATTGTGGCTACTTGTGTCATTTTCATGACAGCCTTTAAAATGAAGCGTAAACTACGTACTCAAGGCTTACTTTAATAAAAAAAGAGCTGTCTAGTAAGGCACTGACTGTCGTTTTTGAGACAGTAAGAAAACACCTTTTAAACAGCCAATTGTCGGTATTTAACGGGCGACTGGTTGTTTAGTTTCGTTTGAAT
>NZ_KQ465122.1 GCF_001308875.1 Lysinibacillus sp. ZYM-1
GCTTTCAAAAACGACTCAACCATCTGACACCGATAGAATATCGACATCAGATGGCTGCTTAGTCTTTTTTAAACTGTCTACTTGACAGGGGTAAGTCCACATGTTGTGTAACTCTTGTTTTTTCTTTTGTAACTGACTGTAATCCCAAAATATCATCATCATTAATTTTCCTTTGTGGTATGAATGTTTCATGCACTTAAATGCTGTGTAGATAAAATCTCTAAAAGAAGACGTAATCCAAACATCTTAGAAAATTTGGTTTTTGTGATGACGGAATTGATGGTTGTGGTGCATCTACCTTCGTTACAAAAAATAGCTTTATAAAAACATATAACTTCTATGCAACTAATTACTATTTTAAATACTCTAACGGTATGTAAGGAAAGCAGAGGTGTGAATGATGGAATCTGAATTTCTAGTAAAAAAAGCGCAAAAAGGAGATGGAGAAGCGTTTATACAGTTAATTAGTCAATATGAATTGATTCTTTATCGTACGGCAAAGATTTTAGGTCTAAAAGATGAAGATATAGCAGATTTATTGCAAGAGACGGTTTTAACTGCATTTGAAAAAATAGGTACTTTAAAAGAGGTAAAGTATTTTAATACTTGGCTTTGCCGCATCTTATTGAACAATTGTTATCGCTTTATGAAGCAGCATAAGCAGGTTGTATCACTCGATTCAGAAACACTGAATGCATTGCCACATCAAGATCATTTACCACTTGAGCTAGACGATGCGTTGAATAGCTTAGAAGAAAATTATCGTATTGCATTAACACTGTATTATGTAAATGGACTAACTACTAAGGAAATTAGTAAATTGCTTCATGAACCAGAAGGTACAATTAAATCGAGAATTTCGAGGGCAAAACAGCATTTGAAAAACAACTATTATGTTGAGGAGGCACAATCGCTATGAAAAACAGTGTAAAGGAATGCTTACAGCAAATGAATAAAGAGCAAGAGTTACCACCATCAGTTCGAATAGCTTTTGATCAATCCTACGAACAGATTCGTCAGCTATCCAAGAAAAAAACTAAAATATTATGGTTTAAACCTGTGGCAGTTGCCGTAGCGACAATTGCGCTAGCTTCGGGTTTATTATTAACAAATGATACAGTTCTAGCAAAATTACAAACCTTCTTCGGCTTAAAGGATCCTGGGATTGAAATAGCAAATGATCATGGAGATGTGCAATATGTGGCACAATCCCAGCAATCAGAAGATATTAACATTACTCTAGAACACTTTTTTGCAGATGCGTATCGATTAGCTATGCAGTTCAATATTGAAGCGGATCATATGCAAATGGACGATTTACATGATATGAACATTGAATATCGACTTTATAACATAAAAGGTGAAGAAATCGATGCTTTAGTATCCGATACGAAGCCAATTGCAGGAAGAGGGATTTTTAGTGGTGGCAATTTTAAATTGTGGAATGTAACAAAACATGCTGCAACATTAGAAATGCTAAGTGAGTCTAATAGAATCACTGCACCTTCATTAGATGGTGCAAAATTAGTTATTGAAACTATACATTTATTAAATAAGGATGGAAGTGTTATTTCAGTTGATGGCGAATGGGCATTTGATTTAACATCAACAACGATTGAAACACAAGTTTTTGTAGGAGAAAATGTAGTTCCAGGACTAGAGTTACAACAAGCTGCATTAACAAATGGTTCCATGCAAGTATCTTATAAAGTCAATCATCAAGTTGAAAATGAAAATGATATTTTTAAGACAGCGTTAGTAAATGGAGATGGCGAATCCTTCTACGCAAATAGTGCAAATGTTGAATACTTAGAGGAAGAACAACAAACAATCATTACTTTAGTTTTTCCTTACAGTATATGGAATGAACAGCGAGATCTTTCATTAACTGTAAAGGGCTATGAAAAATTAAGATTAATAGAGAAACAATAAAAAGGAAACAATTTTACTATAGTAGTCCACTGTCAATTGAAATGATAGTGGATTTACTATATTTATTTTTAAACAGAGGTTGACGAATATGTAAACTTGAAAGGAGAACTTCAACTGGGCGTGATTAAAAACAGAAAATCATCCAATTGAAAATTCTTTATTATAGTTAATCAGATCAGCAAGGATGATGAAGATTCAATAGATGAAAGAATCAAAAGGTTTGTACAAGAACTTAATAGTTTATTGTCTATTGGATGATTAAAATGTGCTAGATTGGATCTTTTATAATAATTATTTATTAAACCAAAGTTAAATGGATGGTCAAAAAAATTTCGAATTGGATGGTGATAAAAAATATAAATCCTTTATCATTGAAAGGTGGAGGATCAAACAATGTTAGAGCCTAATTTTCAATTATTTTTTATAAAATATGGTGAAATGAAGTTCATAAATAATGTAATCTCTCCAAAATGATAAATTTACTGAAAGAGTTGATAGGATATGACAATGAGTTTGATGATTACGATAGTTATTGGATCTATTATTAAATTATTAATGAGCCCGCCTAGTGCTGCTGTGGCATGGCTATTAAGTAAATTTGAACTTCATAAAGAGCTTGATTCAAAAGAAGTTACGGTAACATTTAATGGAATGAATTTAGAAGAGCAAGAAAAAATTAAATTTATTGACTATTTTAACAAAGCTTTCTTTTTGAAAAAATATTATATATTTCCTGGCAATGAAAAATTATTTTTACAGCCAGAAACTAATGTTACGCCATTTGTCATCAACGTAAGGAGTGGCAAAAAAGATGTTAATTTCTTTATTTTCAATTATGACAATCACGTTGATGTAGTCAAGAAGTGCAAAGAGAAAGTTATTTCATATAGCCTTAGTTCTGAATCTCTACAACACTTTACCATTGCAACTTCAAATGCAAACCATTGAAATAAGGTTTTTAAAAATTAGGGATTCGTCATTGCGGCAGAATCCCTTTTTTATTTGGAATTACACGGTTTAATACTATTTTACTTGAAAATAACCCCTGCAAAAAACGGCGTTTTTCGGTTTAAGTGCAATTAAAAATGAATTAATAATATCTGAGGAGGAAATCAATGCGTTTATCCAACTTACAAATAAAATGATTGATTTGATATTACTTGGTACATAAAACGACATAATGGCTGGGATGACTGATAATAGGATAAAGGGCAAGCTCTTAAAAAACCAAAATCCCGTTTTGGATAGGACTGCGTTTGTATTTAGCCAAAAGAATCCGCTAAAAGTTAAGCTAATATCGCCTTTTTTGTTGACAGTAACAATATGAATATATTCGTGAATGATGAAGACAGAAATACCGATTATCATGAGAGAAAAAATATTAATATGCGTGAAACCTGTTTCAAAAAAAAAAGGTATCAGAAAAATGATGAACTGAAGTAGATAGACAAACTTCATATAATGTTTACGATACCAATTATTCTGTATGAAAGGCGTCCAATCTGACAAATTCATATCTATCTGTGGTAAGTGCCGAAACCAAAATATTATAATCGTTTCCCCCCTTTATTTAAACTTAACACTGCACTGTAGTTTTAATGTAAAAAATTACAAATTCCCCTTATTTATTTTAACATAAAATTCCATGGAATAATTCAGGGAATTTGATTTATCCTCCCAACAGAACCCGTTAAGAAGTTTCTTTTTTATAAATGACCCTATTATACAGAACCAAATAATCTTGTGAGTAAATACACTCAAACTAATCTAATTATTTAGCCAAAAAAGGGGAGGATAAAACTAGTATAAAGTAAACAAGTGAGACTTCTAGTTAGCGGTATGTAGAAAAATGCGAAAATCTTGTGGTAGGATAGATGGTTAATTTGAAAATTAATTAAAGTTCAGACTTTGATGTCCTTGTACAATTCGTTTAGACATGCCTATCCATTTGAGCTATCTGAAGAAATGCGCTATCTGAAATTCTTGTTCATATTCACTTATGTCTAAGAAAAGGACAAGGGAGTGAGAATAATTAGTGTAAAAAAAATACAATATTGTAATTTGATCATTGACGATAAGTAATTCAAGACATACAATAAAAATGACACTAGTGTCATTTTTATTGTATAAGGAGGTTACTATGCCAAAAGTCAGTCATGATTATGTAATAAAAAAGAAAAAAATCATTTTAGAAGCAGCTTTATCAGTGTGTAAAGTTAAGCCGCTCTATGAAATTACGATGAGAGATATTATTAAAGCATCTGGAGTAAGTCAAGGAGGCATTTATCGCTATTATTCAGATGTAGATGAAATACTTGTTGCGATTATTAATCAAGCTAATGCAAATGCCGACTATAAGGAGGATGTAGATGCCATAATTGAAAACAGTGAAATTCCTAAAGAGAAATTGGGAAAATTATTTACTTTTCTCGGTGAGTACATTAAAGAAAACCTATCAACGGTTGGCAAAATACATTTTGAACTTACAATCTTGTTTGCGAACAATCCAGAGAGACAAATGAAAATTTTACCCAACATTACTGAAAATGAAAGTGGACAATACTTGGTCGAGCGAATATTTAATACGATTCATGAAGGTATTTCATTAGGTAGCTTTCAGCCTGAAGTAGCACTAGAAGATTTATTTACTTTTATTATGACTTCCATTGATGGAATAGTAAGAGATGTTGTTTTACAAAAATGTTACGGTATGTTCCAAAATGAACAAGTACATATTGATGAGATTCGACTAATGAATACTTTATGCAAGTCTGTACAAGCATTGTTGGGTTGTAAATGAGGGGGAAGCATATATGGGGAAAGAGGTAGGTAGGTTTCTATTCTATACATTTTCTTTGTCATGGATTCTTTGGGGCGGTTTAGCAATTTTAACACAATTCAATCTGCTTAAGTTTGGCACTACATTTTCAATAGTATTATTTATTCTTGGCGGTATTGCACCTGGTATTAGTGAGATTTGGCTAAAAAAGAAGTATAGTTCTAAAGAAGAATTTAAGTTGTTTATTAATAATATTAAGAATCCTAGACATCCATTGGTATGGTATATATTTACTATTGGACTTGCGTTTGTAGCTTGTTTTTTGCCAACTCTATGGGGGGGCGCATCTATGGAGAAACCCCTATATCTAGTATTAATTAACTTTCCTATTATGATTATCGGTGGGGGTTTGGAAGAGATCGGCTGGCGTGGATATTTACAGCCTACGTTGCAAAAAAGGTGGTCGCCATTCACAAGTACACTCATAGTCGGAGGGATTTGGGCAATCTGGCATCTGCCGTTATGGTTTGTAGTTGGTTCAAATCAAACAAGCATGAATTTTCTGTGGTTTACTCTAATTGCTTTGGCATTATCATTTTTAATGACAGTCATATATTTATACACGAAAAGCATTTTTCTATGTATTGTTTTCCATTCATTAATTAATTCATTTTGGGAAGTGTATATTCCAAATACAAATGTTTCATCTGGTTTATTTACACTTTTGTTTGCACTAGTTATTTTTACTGCATTAGAAATCTATCGAAAGAAGATTTCCACTAAAATCATCAATTCTGCTAAATCAAATGAGCGTATGTTTTGAAACATACTCGTTAAATGATGATAATAATAGCGCTCCTGAACAACAGGTGGCGCTATTTGACGCTTACCTTTATTCTTGCTTCGCCTTTATATTGAGCGGCTTCCTCGGATGAATCCTCATTTTTTGGTATAATAAAATACAGATTTTTAAGAACGGAGCAATTGATATGAATGGAGCGCAAAAAGCGTTTTTTGAGGAAAAGGAGCGTTCACTTGGTGTTCGTCTAAATGATGTGCAGACGCAGGCGGTGTTACAAACGAATGGGCCGCTGTTACTATTGGCATCTCCCGGTTCAGGAAAAACGACGACGATTATTATGCGTATTGGCTATATGATTGAGGCGCTTGGTGTGAATCCTTCTCGCATAAAGGCTGTTACGTTTAGTAAGGCTTCGGCCGGCGATATGAAGACACGTTTTGCAAAGTTTTTCCCGCATTTGCCACAGGTTGATTTTTCGACGATTCATAGTTTAGCATTTCAAGTTGTGCGGCAGACACTTGAACGTCAGAACATTTCTTATGGCATTATTGAAGAATCGGACAAGCCTGGTGTTGTTTCAAAAAAACGAGTGCTTCGTGAGATTTTTGAACAATTAAATGGCTCAAAAATTACCGAAGATCAGTTAGACGAGCTACTGACGTACATAACGTTTATCAAAAATAAAATGCTGCCAGAACAGGAATGGGCAATTGCCGATGTAAAGGTGCCAAGAAAAGTCGAGATTTTTCAGCGTTATGAGGAATATAAACGCACGGGAAGTGACCGTTTGTTAATTGATTTTGACGATATGCTTTTAATGGCGAATGATATTTTCACGAAAAATCGAGAGGTACTGGCGCAATACCAACGCCGCTACGATTATTATTTAACGGATGAAAGTCAGGATACGTCGCCAGTTCAACATGCGATCATCGCGAAACTCGTTGCAGTCCATCAAAATTTATGCGTAGTGGCAGATGAGGATCAGACCATTTATAGCTGGCGTGGTGCAGAGCCAGATTATTTGTTGAATTTCCAAAAGCATTATCCAGAGGCGCATGTTTTACTTATGACGCAAAACTATCGTTCATCTGCAACAATTGTAGAGCCAGCCAATATATTCATTCAGCGAAATAAAAAGCGTTATAACAAACAAATGTTTACGCAAAATCCTGCAGCAGAGCCAATTTCGTTTAAAATCCTTGAGAATTACAATGTACAGGCCAAATATTTAGCGGACCAGTTGGTAAATCTGCCTAAGCTCGGCTCCACGGCTATTTTATATCGAAATAATACATCTGCCATTCCGCTTATGGACGCATTTGACAGAGCAGGCTTGCCTTTTTATATGAAGGATTCCACGATGCGCTTTTTCACACATTGGGTCGTGGAGGATATTATGAACTTCATGCGTCTAGCGTACAATACAAAAAATATTGCGGTATTTGAAAAAGTTTACAGAAAAATGAATGCTTATATTACACCAACGCAATGGCAGGCCCTTCAGAATGCGCCGGAGGAAGACTGTGTATTTACACAGTTGTTACAGCATGTTAAGTTACAGGATTATCAGCCAGACTATATTAAGCGTATTCGCAAAACGTATGATAGTATTCAATTTGATAAAACGACGCCAACAGTCATGCTAGAACATATACGTTATGACTTTGGTTATGACCGAACCTTAAAGAAAATGAGTGAGAAACTCGGTTTTAATTATGAAAATTTACTAGATATTGTGAATGTACTTGGTTTAATTGCCCGTCATACGTCGACAATGACCGAATTTGCGGGTCGATTGAAGCAACTTGAAAATTTAGCACGTTCCTCTCATATGAAAAATGAATTGAATGCCATTACACTGACAACATTGCACAGTTCCAAAGGCTTAGAATTTGACCGTGTGTATTTAATTGACTTGATTGAGGGGATTTTCCCCAGTGAGGCAGAAGAAGAAATCGAGGAAGAAACACGGCTATTTTATGTCGGTATCACACGTGCGATTCGCCATTTGGAGTTAATTTCGTATAGTAAGCGATTTAAAACAAGTGTGGTGCCATCGACTTTCATGAAGGCGTTAAAACAAATTGTCTCTCCGCAGGAATTGCCAAAGAAAGCGCCGAAAAGTCCGCGAAAAACAATGAAGCAATACCGAAACGAGCGGACGATTACAACAGAGTCAATGTTAGTCGTTGGCTCAAAAGTAAACCATGTGATTTTTGGAGAAGGGGAAATATTAGCCGTTTCGAGTAGGACGATTGAATTGTCATTTGCTACGGGGATTAAGCAGTTTATGACGGATACATGTTTACAGCAAGGCTATTTAGAAACGGTGGAAGATTAAATGTACTGAACTCCATCTGGACTTGCAATTGTAAAAATAGATCGTATTTTGAAAAGAATAAACTTTAATATAATGTTCTATCAATCAAAAGCCTCCCGCGAAATGGGGGGCTTTTTTGTATGAATAAGTCAATTTTTGATTCAATTTCAACGATCATTCTACTATAGGGGATTTTAATGGGAATGAAGCGCAGAACTTAATGGTTTCCTTCAATGCGATTTAAGTCTTAATTATTTAGTAAAGGACACGCCATAAATAAAATGTAGCGTACGATTCCCAATTTTTCCATGGCAACGATATTTCTAAAATCTCATCTTTGGTAGGCTTTCGGTTCATACTACGTAATATTTTTATCGAATTAATAAGGCCCACGTCATCGATTGGAAAGGCTGTCTGGAACCTGAGGCAGCGCATTAAAACATAATTGGCTGTCCAAGGACCGATTCCCCGTATTTTTATTAAGTTTTTTTCAGCATCTTTAAAGTTCAGTTTCATTAATTTTTCTTTCGATAATTCTCCACTTGCCATTAATCTGGCAATTCCAATGATATATTCACTTTTTTTTACTGTCATTTTAATATTTGCTAGGTCGGTAGGTGTTAATTGTGCAATTCGATCGTACGATGGGAACACCCAATATTTTTTACCATTCCATTCGATAGCATCGCCAAATTCTTCTACAAATTGCTTCTTTAAGGAGTACGCAAAGGCTAAGTTAATTTGTTGCCCTAAAACTCCCCAACATAAAGCTTCAAATAAATCAGGTATGCCGACAACTCGCAATCCATAGAATTTTCGGGCAGGCATTTTAAGTAATGGGTCTGCTTTTGCCATTTCATAAAATGGTGTTAAATCGTTATCAAGATCAAACCATTCATAAATATAATTGACAATCTCTTCTCGTTTACACTTTTCAATTGGCCTAGAATCATTTAGAAATTGAACAACCATTTGTTTATTATCCCGTACACTTACTTGTATTAAGGACCGAATGTCCCCAACAGCTATAACTTTTGTAATGATATCGTTCTCAATTTCATACATACATTCATTTTTTTCCCTTGTTAGATAACCTAGGTTTGTATTCAAGTCGAAATGTTCGGGTAATGTAATTATTATCACATCATTGATTTCATGCCATGTCACTTTCCATTCTCCTTTACAAACTATTTATAAGATAACTAAAACTGATTGGAGTTTTACTTTATCACAAAATAATCTTTATTAATTTTGTTATCTTGCTATTACATTCTAAACATCTTATTTTTTTCTATTGATGAGGTTATAGTGTTAGTTATCAAGAATGCTAAATAGGAGTGGAGAAAAATGATTCAAGATATAAAAACACGAGTCGAACGCTTAAATTGGGAGTCCATTCAAAATGAATTAGATAAGCAAGGATTTGCAAAGCTTCCGGTGATTTTAACAAAAGAGGAATGTGAAATCTTCATAAAATTGTATTGTGACGATGAGTTATACAGAACGACAATCAATATGACGAGATATCGCTTTGGCAATGGGGAGTACAAATATTTTTCCTATCCATTACCTGAAATCATCCAAAGTTTAAGAGAGTCATTTTATCTCGAATTGGCCAAAACAGCCAATCGATGGTTGGGTTATTTAGAGAAAAAAGAACAGTTTCCAGATCAGCTTGAAGATTTTTTGAAAACCTGTGAAGAATATGAACAAACTAGACCGACACCATTACTATTAAAGTATGAAACAGGTGGTTTTAATTGTTTGCATCAAGATTTATATGGCGACATATTTTTCCCGTTTCAAGTAGTATTTGTATTGAACAAACGAGATACAGACTTTTGTGGTGGAGAATCTCTATTAGTGGAACAAATTCCTCGTGCTCAGAGTCGAGGACATGTCATTACTTTAGAGCAAGGCAGTGCGCTAATCTTTCCTACTAACCATAGACCTGTGCTAGGTAAAAAAGGATATTACAAAAATACGATTCGTCACGGAGTAAGCACGGTTACTTCTGGAGAACGATACGGTCTTGGAATCATTTTTCACGATTCTAAATAAAAAATTAAACTTCAATATCTTGCTATTTCATTCCTAGAATTATACATTCTGAATTTATAGGGAGTATATTGTAAGGAGAGGTGAGATTAATGCCGGATAGAATCACTAACGGACAGAAAGAGAGCCATGATCATAGAATTTTGAATGATGTAGAAATGATAACAGATGACAAGTGGCAAGCAATTATAAATAATGATACAGCGTACAATAATCAATTTTTCTACGCAGTAAAGTCAACAGGGATATTCTGTAAACCATCCTGCAAATCACGCGTCCCGAAAAAAGAAAATGTATGCATTTTTCCAAACGCAGAACAAGCTCTCCGCGCAAATTTTCGCCCTTGTAAACGTTGCAAGCCCACTAATGAAAATCTGCCTGATAGTGAGTGGGTTGATTTAATTACTGAATACATTGATAAAAATTTCACTGAGAAATTAACGCTAGAATCGTTAGCCAATATTTGTCATGGGAGTCCGTATCATATGCATCGAACCTTTAAAAAGATTAAAGGCATGACGCCAGTTGAATATATACAACAAGTGAGAGTACATGCGGCTAAAAAGTATTTGATTCAGACAAATAAAGCGGTTGGAGATATCGCCATATGTGTGGGTATGGCTAACACGCCTTATTTTATTACTTTATTTAAAAAGAAAACGGGACAGACACCAGCACAATTTCGTCAAATGAGTAAAATGGAGGAAAAGTACAATGAAAACAAAGAATAAACCAACCCTTTATTGGTCTTTACTAAAGTTTAAGGATTGGCATTTATATATTGCTTCAACGTCAAAGGGGCTTGTATTTGTAGGTTCACAGAACAAACCATTCGAGGAATTATTCGAATGGGCCAAGAAACGCTTTCCAGGAAGTCCTCTTGTTGAAGAAGATGAAAAGCTTGAACCCTATGTCGTTGAAATCAAGCAGTATCTAGAAGGAAAGCGGAAAACCTTCACTGTTCCATTTGAGTATGTAGGTACGCAATTTCAGCTAGCAGTTTGGCAAGCACTTTGTGAAATTCCTTATGGACGGACAAAATCCTATTCCGACATTGCCAATGCTATGAATAAGCCAGCAGCTGTTCGTGCTGTAGGAGCGGCTATTGGGGCTAATCCAGTATTAATTACTGTGCCGTGCCATCGTGTATTAGGAAAAAATGGCTCATTAACTGGCTATCGGGGCGGATTAGAAATGAAGACACTACTCCTAGATCTGGAAAAGCGAGCTTCATCTAGCGATGAATAATCATTGCCGACAAAAATGGAGGTGCGCCATGAAAAGTGAATTATTCTATAAAAATCCAAAAACCATGCTGAATAAAGGGACTGGCTTTCTTTCTGGATATACACATTCACTTAATCCTTATACAGGCTGTTCATTTGGATGTTCTTATTGCTATGTACGCGAAATGCCTGTATCTCTTTTTCGGGAAGGCGAATGGGGAAATTGGGTCGATGTTAAAAACGGAGCAGCGAATATATTAAAAAAGGAGCTTCATCGCGCCAAGGCAAAAGGGAATGTAACCATTTTTATGTCATCAAGTACTGATCCGTATCAGCCAATAGAGCATAACGAAAAAGTGACACGATCTTTACTAGAAGTTATGGTAGAAGATCCCCCTGACTTCCTATTAGTACAGACTAGAAGCCCACTTGTGAGTCGGGATATCGATTTGCTGCAGCATTTTAAAGATAAAGTTCGTGTAAGTATGACAGTAGAGACTGATAGGGAAGATATTCGCAAATATTTTACGCCCTCTGCTCCGCCTATTCCAGCAAGGCTTAAAACACTCCAACTGCTTGCTGAATGCGGTATTCCTGCACAGATTGCCATCGCACCCGTTTTACCGAGTAGCGAGCGATTTGCAGAATTATTGCGTCCCTTGGTTAACCGAGTATGTATAGATGATTATTTTATGGGGGACGGCAGTGGTGGTAAACGAACACAAAAAATGGGCTTACAAACGTTATATAGAAATCTGCAAATGGAAGAATGGTATCATCCATCCGTCTACAAAATGGTTTATAAACGAATGCGGCAGTTTTTTTCGGAAGATGAACTTTTCATAAGCCAGAAGGGTTTCGAACCTTGATCTAACGTTTGATTATATTGTGTTTATGAGAATTAAAACAGATAACAAAATGGAAATCATCTATTATACAACCTTTGACCTTCTCAAAGGAAGAGATCTGTCCAATTGCGAAGAGGGCAAGCATCTCTTCATAGACATAAGTTCAGCTCTTAATTATAGGCATAGTGCTAGTGCAGCTATGCCTGCGCAAACTTTTTAGTAACTAATAGACTTTAATTACTTCAATATATCTATACATTCCACTTAACATAACTGGGTCATCCTTTATAATTTTGAGCCTTTGTTCATTTTGGCTAAACAATTCCTCAAAACTTCGACCAATATCGGTTCCTAATATGCTTATAAAAGGCCTTACCAGTTTTTTTGTTAGTGTTATTTTTTGATTTTTAGGAGCAAATTTATCAAAGATCAAAATTCTTCCGTCCTTCTTTAAAACTCTTATCATTTCTCCAAAGCATTTATTTTCATCAGGAACGACAGAGAGTATTAAACTCGCTACAATATAGTCAAATGATTCATCCTCAAAAGCCATTTTTTGAGCATCCATTTCTAAAAACTTGATAGCAGAGCGCTGGAATTTACTTTTAGCTTTATCTAACATATCAGGAGAATAATCAATTGCTGTAATATCATAATCAACATAGTTGATTAATTCTAAATCAGCTCCAGTCCCAATACCTACATATAAGATTTTTTGCTTGCTTTGAAAAGGTACTTCTTGAAAAATCTTTTTTCTAGTCTTTAAAAACAACCCTGTATTAAAGAATTTATCATAGAAGGAAGAGCCAACTTTATAAATAAGCTTGTTCCACGTATTATTCATTATGTCATCCCATCTTTCATTTACCGATCGTAAGCGCGGTAATAAAATACCGTTTACGTCAGACGAAATATCTTATTAAGGCAATAAGGACGTACAAACAATTTACCACTACGAAAAAAGAATTATGCTGATGTAAGTTAACGGACAGAATAATTATAATGCTTTCTTTGAGCATACTCTAATTTCATGTCTAATACCGTACTAATAATAAATTTTAAGGAATTAATTATTAAAATCTAAGCGTTTTGTTTACTATTTACATTGTTGATTAATTGTTGAAATCAATCTGATTTAGTATGCTATTTACAATGGGATTATCTTTTACTCTTCAAAAACGGAACCCTTTAAACTTTGACAAGGGGTTTTATTTTTAGAAGTCTCTAGGTAAATATTTGAATTGAATGTTTTTATTAGCAAGCGAAAAAATCGGCAAAAATAAATTCTAAAATTCAAAATCTGATTAAATCTAATATGTATATAGAAAAATTTAAGAGGTTGATTACATTGATGAAAAAAGGAAAAAAATCAAATTATTTAGCGAAAATTTCTTTAGGAGTTATGGGTGCAGGCTTTCTCATAACGATTCCTTTTCAAGAAACCCTTATGGGGAGATTATTACAAGGGGGATTTGAGGCAGGACTTGTTGGAGGATTAGCAGATTGGTTTGCTGTAACAGCTCTTTTTCGCCATCCAATGGGTATACCTATTCCACATACCGCATTGCTTCCAAAAAACCGAAATAGAATGATTACAGCTCTTATATCCATGCTTGAAAAAGATTGGCTCACTAAAGAAAGTATTAAAGAGAAAATCCAACAAATTAATTTTGCAGATAAACTAATACAACTTGCTGAGATTGAATTGTCATCAGGTACTTTGAAAAGAAGAATTGGTTTGATTCTCAATGAGATCATTAATTTAGTAAATGTAGAAAAAATAGCTCCGTTTATTGAAAAAGAGTTAAAGGAGTATCTTCATTCTTTAAAAGTAGAAAAAATTCTTGAATCTATAATTACTCAAGCACTAAACAAAAAAATAGATGAAAAAGCTTTGAACTTTACCTTGACTGAAACCGAAAAGTGGATGTCAAAAGAAGAAACAAAGCAAAAAATAGGAAGAATGGCCAAACAATTACTTGATAATATCGAAGTAGATGGCTTTTTAAGGGTAGCAATTAGTTCTTTTCGTAATTTAATAACGGAGGAAAAGCTCGGAAATATGCTTCAACCATTTATACTTAATAAAATCATTCTTTTACAGAGAGATGATAACCCTGATAGGCATTTGATTCTTTCTCGAATTCGAGAAGAGTTAGAAGGCATACAACATAAGGAAAAATTAATGGTTGAGATGAATAATTGGAAGAAAACACAAGTAAACAATTGGAATACGGTAGATCAAATTACTGAAATGTTAAAGCAACTACAGAAAAAGTTGATTCTTCTAGTCGAAGATGAAGAATTTATTGACAGGTATGTAATTTCATTTATTCAAAACTTTATAAATAGCATAGTAAAAACGCCTGGAAAAATGGAAAGTATTGAAAATTGGATTCAAAAGCAAATTTCATACTACATTGATAAGAATCATTCAAAAATAGGTGTGCTTGTCAAAGAAAATCTGGAAAAATTGGATAACGAAACTCTTATTAATATGATGGAAAATAACATTGGTAAGGATCTACAATGGATTCGAGTGAATGGGGCAATTTGCGGGTTTGCCATAGGAATTATCTTAACGATCTTGAAATCTTTTTTATAGGATAAATTCGTCCATTTAGATTCAGGTTAACAGGAGTATCATGAATAGAAGTGCGAAATAAAAGCTAGTTCAATAAAGAAATTATCACAAGGAGTTCAGTCAATAAAGTATAAGAAGGCTGTCCATCCCAGATTTGGTCGTTCTCTTTTTGAATGTTTCCAGTAACGGTAGCTATTTCTTATTCGCAATATTTTATATTGATTCTTATAATTCAAAAAGGGGTTATTTCTGAATTGTGGTAATTATTATTTGCAGTATATTTGCCCAATATAATAAAAATTGTTCACATAAGCAATACATACGTAAGTAGCAAACCTTATGTTAACTTTCTGTTTTGAAAATGTGAAGCAATTGAAATATCCTTCAGAAGAATAAAAATACTGACAGAAAAAAGCGAACTTTTACTCTCAAAATAATTCATAACATCCGTGTTTTAATAACAAAAGTGCTATTCTCCCATCAGCTAGATACTTCTTTGATTGAATAAAACACGAATATTATAGATAAAGTTAATAAAGGCTGATTTTTTAGATTATATCTGTACATTCTTGTCTCTGTATTTGGACAAGAACGTACAGACAGACAAACAAGTTAAAAAACCAATAAGAAATAGTTGTTGGTGGATAAGATCAATCTCAGTTGGATAAAATATTTGTGAACTTAAAAAGTTCGAATTTCAAGGATTGGGAGGACTTAATATGTCATCTGAAATGGGAGATATACATCGTACTGGTCAAGACATTAACGACGTAATAGTACATTTTGGTGGGCAAGCTGAGAGTGTTTTTAGTTCATTAGCTGAACAAGGCCGACTTTCAATACAAAAGAAAGCAGACGAATTAGCTGCACAGTATCTTGAAAGTAATCCTAATCCAGACTATTATGATTGTGTTGAAATTGTAGCAGAGGGAGTTTCGACCGCTGGGAACGAAATAAAGGCTAGTAGTGGTTCTTGGGGAGAATCAGTAGATGCAGCACTTGGTGCTGGTGTTGGAATTCCAGCCGCAAAAATAGCTTGTAAAAGAATATCGTTGTCTTAACATTCATTTTAAAAAAGCGTAGGCGTAAAAAGCTTATGCTTTTTGATTTTTATTGAATTCTTTTATCCTCTCCTCAATAGTAATCTTAGATGTCTGGACATTCTTGTCCAAACTGTTAGCAAGTTCTTGACCATACACAAAAGTAGAGATATTATGGCGAATTGACGTATTTAGGCCCACCTTGTAGATCATTGAGTTGCATAATGCAGCTCTTTTTTTAT
Organism: Lysinibacillus sp. ZYM-1; assembly: GCF_001308875.1. Lineage (GTDB taxonomy): Bacteria > Bacillota > Bacilli > Bacillales_A > Planococcaceae > Lysinibacillus. Next base: position 15,835 of record NZ_KQ465122.1, read on the forward strand.
TGAACTAACAGGACAGGTTAGTTGAAGTAAAAATAGTAATTAATGGTACAATATGTTTTAGATTTTGTTATCAGGAATATTGGTACAAGAACTAGATTGTCAATCGACTGTCAGTCTTGAAGGAGAAGTGTTTTTAAATGAATAAACGAAAATTGTATTGGGTATTGTTAGTTCCTAGTGTTCTTATATTTATCGGAGCTTTAATTTTATTGCCTGAAAGTAAAAAGAATTATTCTGTATTTATAACGCTCATATTTTGGATTGTTTATTATGGAGTTATTAAAATAAATGATTTAAAAAAATAAACAAAAAAACTAACTTTCTTGTGAAAGCATGTACTTAAACTAAGTTATGGAACAGTCCTTATTCAGCAATCGGGCACATTTCTTTAGTAAGGAAAGCATCTTTCTTCATGAAATAGGCCATCTTATTGAATAATTATAGGTTGATGATGTATTCAAGCCCTCCTCCACGCCAAATAATAATTTTAGTTTACATATATAAATACCTTGGTCACTACTTTCTAATTATCGAAAGCTTCCTATAATTTATCGTATTAGACGAAGTTAAAGTGGATATACATTTGGAGCGGTATTTGCTTGTCTCTTAAAGGATAATTGGGCAATTAGTTTGGTAGCCATCTTACCATTCAGTGCAGGAATAATAGTGGCCATACGATTAAATGAAACATTACCGTCATTCGAATCAAAAAGATCATAATCAACCGAGGAATGGGGTAAAATCTTTGATGTACTTTATGTTGAATAATAATAAAAAATAGGAGTGTTTGAAATGGCATATTTATTACAAGTTGATTTTCCGTTTGAAGGCCCTTTTGGTGAAGACATGGCCAAAGGATTTTTGGATGTAGCAAATAGTATTAACGAAGAAGAAGGGTTCCATTGGAAAATATGGACGGAAAGTCAAGAGACAAAAGAGGCTGGAGGTATCTATGTATTTGAGAAAAAACAAGATGCCGAAAAATATGCTGACATGCATAAAGACAGACTTCAATCGTTTGGAATTAAAGATATCCGAGTAAGAATTTTTGACATAAATGAAAAGCTAACAAAACTGAATCATGGTTATGTTATATAATGAGGGAAACGGTAATTTCGCAAATTGGTGTAGGTATTGTTCCATTGAGTATAGTTACATACCATTTAATTACAACTAACAACATGCAAAGCTTTTCTTAAAGTGATAAATGAGCATTAAAAACTCCCTTTACAAATGTAAAAGGAGTTTTGTTTATTGGATCTTAACATTCAAAAATATATCTTCTAAGGAAGGACGATTAGTTTGAATATCAAAAATGTCCGTATCAAATTTACATAAGGAATGTACGATTCTAGCAATATCCGATTCATCTCGTATTTCAGCAGTAATTTGTTGGTTATCGCAGTATTTAACGGTTGTCCAAGTTTCGATTTCATCACGTGCATGACGGTACAAGGTATCATTTTTAGGTAATAGCTTGATAGTTGTTTCAATACTTGTCTGGAATTGCTTTTGTATTTGTTCGATGGTTCCTAGAGCTGAAATGATACCGTTTTTCATAATAGCAATTCGGTTGCACAGTTTTTCAACTTCATTTAAATTATGTGATGTCATGAAAATAGTCTTATTTTGACTTGCTAATGTTCGAATGAATTTTTGCATCTCTAAGGCAGATTCTGGATCCATCCCAGAAGTGGGCTCATCAAGGAAAATTAGATCTGGATTTCCAATGACAGCTTGTGCTACTCCTAGCTTTTTTTTCATGCCAAAAGAGAATTTTTTTGTTTTAACATGTATAGCTTGCTTTAAACCAACCTGCTCTAATAAATCTATACATTGTTGCTTTGTAACAGTGTGTTTTTGTATCTTTGCGAAAAATTGAAGATGTTCAAGGGCTGTATCGTTGGCGTAAAATTCGGTGTAGTCTGGAAGAACACCTACTTTGTGTTTAACACGATCTAGCTGATTATTTGGTACACCTAATATTCGAAATTGCCCACTAGTTGGAAAAACAATCCCTGTAAGCATATTGATGAAAGTTGTTTTTCCTGCACCGTTTCTACCTAAGAAGCCAAAGATTTCACCTTCTTGTACTTGTAGATTGATGCCACGTACTACTAAATGCTTGTGATAGGACTTTTTTAAATCCATTGTTTCAATAACGGTCATTATAAATCCCTCCTATGAAGACTAAATATCGAAACGCCGACCATAATAACTGCAAACAGCAGAACGACAAGCCATCCCCATGTCCCACCTTCAATCATGTAATGATATGGAGTAATATATTTAATGGCTTTTAACCATAATTTTTCTGAGAAAAGGCTCCATAAACCGAAAGTAGGGATAGCAATACTTATCAGTAAGCCTGCAAACATAGACATTGATCTCTTCGGAATGAGACATGACATTAGCACACATAGAGCCACAATGTACGCTAGCATAACAAATAAGCTACCGAACGTTTTGAAATAGAACTGGTGGGAAAAGAATGCGATGATACTAAACGATGCTAGTAAGCAAACAAACCAGTATGAAAAAATTCCTAATAACTTGCCTAAAATAATTGATGATCTAGATGTTTTTGTTACCAGGAATCGAATAGTCCTGCTTTCTGTTTCACGATTAATTGTGTCGTGAAATAAAGAAAAGATAAATAAAAAACCCATCATATAAATTAGAAATACCAGTCCACTTACATAGCCAGCCTCTGCAAATTTAATACCAGTAATGAGACTGCTTTTTGAGACAAAATCAGATAAATAATATGAAACGGCAATAAAAATGCCAATCGTTATGAGTGAAAAGACACTGCGAAATGATTGAACAAACTCCTTTTTCCAAATAGCTATCATAGCTGTTCCTCCATGTAAAAATATTATTTTTTAAACTTTCTTTAGAGTATACATGCAGGGTTTAACGTAAGCCGAAACAGGACATTACGTTTTAATAAACTTTTATTAAAGTCGTTTATGTTCTGTTTATTTTCACTGTAGTAGTGACTAAGTATCAGCGTTATTTATTCATTCGATAGAATAACATGATAAGATTAATTCCATGAAAGATGGGAAAGGACAGATTTAGTATGAATTTACATGAAGTTGCTATTTTATTGGTAGATGATGAACCAGCGATACTGGATATGTTACAGATGGTATTAAATAAAGAGGGTTTTAGACAAATTGATAGTGCAAACACTGCAGAAGGAGCGTTAATGGCATGCGAAAGGAACCGATACGACATGATTCTTTTGGATGTAATGTTGCCAGATAAGAGTGGCTTTGACATTTGTCCATTTATTAGAAAGACGACAGATGCCCCGATTCTATTTATTACAGCCAAAAATTCAGATCTCGAAAAATTAACAGGCTTTGCTATGGGCGGTGATGATTACATTACAAAACCTTTTAACCCATTAGAAGTAGTAGCGAGAATGAAAGCACAACTACGCCGTCTTAAATTATATGAAGATGAAAGGACACCGCACATATTTTCAAATTCATTTATTTATGATTATGGTCGATTTAAAGTGAATGAGCGCGCAGGGGAATTAACAGTGGATGGACATGTAGTTTCTTGTCCAGCTCAAGTGTATCAATTACTGTTATTTTTTTGTAAACATCCCAATCAAATATTTACAAAAAGTCAGTTATATGAAGCTGTCTGGGGTGATCATAGCTTTGGTGATGATAATACGGTAACAGTCCACATTGGCCGCATTAGGGAGAGGATTGAAAAGGACCCGAAGGCACCTCAGTTTTTGTTAACTATAAGAGGACTTGGCTATAAATTAATCCAAAAAGAGGATATTTAATGAATCGAATTAGTCGTCGACTTACCTTTACTTTTATTTCGCAAATTGTTTTTGTATTGGTTGCTTTAGCTATAGGCACAATTATCTTTTTAGTGTATGTTGGTTTGAAATTAGAAAGCGAACCCGAATCACAGCATTCTTCAAGTAGCAGCAATAGTACACTAAGACAAACGTTTTCCATCGAGAATGGCAATCTAAAATTAGATTCTAACAAAATTTCAGATATAGAAAAACGGGAAGAATGGTTACAAATAGTAGATACACACGGGAAAGTGTTGGCATCTTCCAAACTTCCATCGGATGTTCCATCGCAATACACACCTGGTCAATTAATAGCTTTTTGGCAGCAAAACATTCCTTTTCCTTACGAGCTCACGATTAGCAAAGAGGAGAAAAGAGGACAAACCTATTTTGTTTTAATTGGTCAAAAACGTCCGGCGAGACAACTTGCAGAAAAACTAGTGTTAGAATGGGATGGCAATCTCTTATCCCAGCGTGGGGAACAGCTACTCAAAGAAGCCAATGGGGCCATACAAATCTATTCACCAAATGGGGAAGTAATCCAACAGTTTGGTAAAGTAAAAAAGCCTAAGGAGATACTCACATTTGATAATTTATTTGGGGCTGAGGCTGATAACCTTAGAAATAGTGGTAATCAATATATATATTACGATGCAGAGAAACAACAAACATGGGTTGTAGAGATTTCGTCCGCAACTTTGAAGATAGCAGAAGGTGCGGATAAAACCTCATTTTATCTAGGGAAGGCACTTCTTCTATATGGAGTAGTCCTTTTATTATTCATAGTAGCAACAGCATTTTGGTATGGTAAACGATTTGGACAACCATTTCTTTATATTGTAAATTATATACAAAGGTTAGCAGAAGGTAATTATCACGAACGAGATGCTAAGAAAAAAGATATTACACGAAATCGTCGTGGAAAAATGAAGCGTTCCTATCATTTATTTCGAGAAATTAATGATTCGCTGAATGGTTTAAAACAGAAATTAGAGCAAAACGAAACGCTTCGTAAACAAATTGAACAAACTCGCGAAGAGTGGATTGTTGGTGTCTCTCATGATCTAAAAACACCCTTATCTTCTATAAATGGCTATGCACATGTCCTTGAATCAGCACCATACAATTGGTCACAAGAAGAATTTCAAGCGATAGGGAAAACATTACGAGAGAAATCAACATTTATGTCTGAATTAATTGATGATTTAAATTTAACGTATCGCCTAAAAAACAATGCATTACCCATGGATCGCCAAACCCAAGAAGTGAACGAAGTCATTCGAAGAGCCGTCATCCATTTTATTAATGATCCTCAATTTACTACTTATGATATTTCCTTTTATGCTTCTGAAGTGCCGATATGGTACGCACTTGATATGAAATGGTTTACCCGGATCATTGATAATATGATTTCTAATGCTATTAAGCATAATCCACCTAGAACGAAAATTGATATTATTGTTCAGAAGGAAAGCGATAATTTCTTCACAGTTAATATACATGATAATGGTATTGGAATGGATCAATCAACATTAGATAAGTTATTTGAACGTTACTATCGAGGTACTAACTCAGAGGAAAATACAAGTGGTTCAGGTTTGGGTATGAGTATAGCTAAACAACTAACCGTATCCCATGGCGGGGAAATATTCGCTTATAGTAATTCCAGAAATGGAACTACAATTGTATTAAAATTCAAGTCATAAAAGTGTATATTAAGAATTATACTTTGGTGATTTATAATGTAAATATAGAAGGCAATCGAAAGACAACAGTAAATAATAGGAACGAAAATTTATTACTATTAAATTTTGCGAATAACAGCACTATAACTAGATATTTTATATACTAAAACGCACTTGAATTAACACAAGGTTTATTGTTATCTTTGTAGAATCTAATGACTATAATAAATTGCGGTGAAATTCAATTATATAAAGGGAGTGGAAAGGTGGACCTATTACTTTGGATAACTATTGGTTTCATAATAATTGGATTTGTTATTCTCACTTCTATGAAAAAAGATATGGAAAGTAAGGTCGCTTTTATAAAAGCAGATATGGAAGACGAGGAAAATTCATCAAAAGCTAAATCTGTAATTTGGTGGATATGGAGTACCACTGCTTGGGGGATAGCGAGTATGATTCTTGTTGTTTGGTGTTTTCATAATCACTTTGGATAACTGTTGGCTTCAAATGTGCTTAAAAAAGTAGGTACTTTTGTATTAATAGTTTGAAGTATTGCTGTAATGTCTATTCTTGAAAAGTTCTTCTTGAATTCACGCAGCCGAAATTATTAAGTAAATAAGAACAAAGTAAAAGCGGTCCTCCACAGATTAGATTGTGGATGGCCGCCTTTTTATTATAAACACAGTCACCATTTATTGTTGGTTACATCGGATTCACTTAACCGTATAGTAATAAACTAAAAGATCTTTTTAGCTTACGAAGCTTTACGCAATGATTTCATAATTAAGCTCACAATGAAAACTAGTATAATTGCTCCAATGAGAGCAGGGAAGACATAGAAATCAGAAATTTTAGGCCCCCAACTTCCTAGAAGCATACCACCGATCCATGCACCGATAATACCTGCAATAATATTACCAATAATTCCACCTGGGATATCTTTTCCCAAAATTATACCTGCAAGCCAACCGATAAGCCCGCCAATTATTAAAAACCAAATGAAACTCATACTATCCATCTCCTATTTTGTATTTTAAATATTTCGCTATAGTGTTATATAACCTTTATTAAAACCTTTCAAACTATAAGGAGAAAAAAATTAAAATTAGGGTGGTTTCAAAGAAGATAGCGGACATTGTTATATCTAATGTGTTTTATATGACAAAGTCATCTTTGGCCTGTTGAAAAATAAGTAAAAAAATAGTGTGTCTGTTATTATTTCCTTTTCCATTCGTTGCTTATGATCAAAAAACTAAGGTAGCATTTATGGCTATTTTTTATAGATTCATGATTGTTCTTATGTTAAAGAAGAACTTGTGTTCAACAATCAGGCGCAATTCTTGAATTGGAATAGGGCCATATAATTGAACAACCCTCTTCAAAAAAAACGATTTTCTTTATGAAGTTTAAAGAAAAACTTTAATTTCCTTATAAAATTTTAAAAAACATAGGAATATAAACGCTTATCTGTTAAAATTATGTAAAATATTAGAGGGGAATTTATTTATAACGATTCACCAAAAAAAATGTTAACTGGATGGATATATTCCCCGCAACATGATAACGAATATATCCAGGAAAATATGCGCTACCTCATCGAAAAAGAAGAAAAGGGAGGAATTAATGATTATCGAACTTGAAAAACTGATTTATACTTTAAACCAACGCTTCAAAACGAATATCATCTCTACTGACTACCAAACAATGCAGTTACAGGGCGGAACTGTGGGAAATGTAAACCTGATAACGGGAATCGCTGAAACTGTGGATGGCGAAAAATTACCTTACCGTATAGTGCTGAAAATCCAGAACAAATGGGAGCGCTACGGCGATCCTAGTTCATGGCGCCGGGAATATGATCTCTATTCTTCTGAAATGGGAACTACTTTTTCACAAGCTCTTCGTTGGCCGATATGTTATCACGCCGAATTTAATCTCGAAGGTAATGAATACTATCTGTGGCTGGAATATATCGATGGTGTAACTGGTTTAGACTTGACCTCTGACATGTATGAAAAAGCCGCGTTGGAATTAGGACGTTTTCAAGGTAAGCTGCATGCAGAGCAACCAGCCGTGCTGCAGAGCCTGACCAACCTGAGCCATCCGAATCTTATGAAGCATACGTATTTGCATTACCGCTCATGGCCGGTAGTCTACGATTATATACGATCGGAAGACTGCGAACTGCCCCTGTACGTGCGGCAAATGCTCATCGACATCGATGAGCAAGCAGACGAGATATTCGCCCGTATTGAAAAATTGCCCCTCGTGCTATGTCACCGAGACTTCTGGGTAACTAATCTTATCTATGCTGATGGGAATTTTGCGCTTATCGATTGGGACACTAGCGGATGGGGCTACCTGGGTGAGGATCTCGCAAGCCTGATCGCGGATGAACCGGATATCGATAACATGGTCGAACACTACCAACGATGCATCCCTGCGTATTACAAAGGCTTTTCGGAGTATGCGGATGTATCCCGAATTACCGATCATTGTGTCTACGAGATAATCCTTCTCGTATTCGGCTACAGGCTTGTCGAGGGGTATCTCCACACAGAGGCTGATGACGAGAAGATGAAGCATGTCCATACTCTCCAAAAAATCTATGAAATGAAAACCATACCTGTTATGGTTTAATAAAATTAACAGGCTATCACATCAGCCTGTTTTAAGCAGCACTGTATGGGAAAGCATTTCCTGCAGTGCTGTTTTGTGTTTATCCCTAAGGGTTAATTTTGTTATTTTTGCATATGCCTCAAAAAAGGGTATGCTTATTCAAGATAAGGGCGCAATTGTTTAATAAGTGCCGCCATTCTTCTTCAACTAAAGGTGCGTTTCTTTAAAAAGGAATGCTCTTTTCAAGGACATATTATGAAACAGTGCTTTACTAAAGGAGTTGAATAAAATGGATGAAAAAAAAGATACAGAAATAAAACGCTTTTCAAAAGCAGAAAACATTCTACCTCAGATCAATAGTAAAACTAAGCTAGGCGACTTACGAAAAATCGCGAAGGACATTAAAAAAGATCACGAACTAGCTATGGAACTTTGGTCAACCGAAGAGTTTTTGCCCAGACTATTAGCAATCTTAATTATGGACAAAAAACTTCTTTCACATGATGTGCTAAATAAGCTTGATAAGGATATGCAGACTCACACTTTTGATGAGCGAAATAACTTAATGGATTGGTTAATGGCTAATCAGCTCACCAAAGACAAGAAGAAGATTGCATTGATGGAGTCATGGGAAAATAGTCCTTCTGCTCTTCAAAGGCGAGCTTTCTGGTATTATCAAGGGCGATTGAGATGGACTGGACAAACACCGCCTGATAACACCGCAGACTTGCTATCTGCATTAGAAGCTAATATTACGCAGGAAGAACCGGAAGTTCAATGGGCTATGAATTTCACCGCAGGCTGGATAGGCGTTTATGATGAAAAGAATCGTGTACGTTGTATTAAACTTGGTGAGAAAACGGGTCTTTACAAAGATGAAATAGTTGCAAAAGGATGTACTCCCAGCTATTTGCCGGAGTTCATTACGATTGAAGTTAACAAACGACATAATAATTAGTTACCTCTGAAAAATTTATTAGGGTTTGATGTAAAAAATAAAGGAATTCAAGCCTCAATATGAAAATTGTAATAGGCTTGGACCGAAAATAAAGAAAACAACGCGTTTTGGCAGCTAGTTGAAATAGGGTCATTTTATCAATAACGATAATTTGATCCTTTTTGATTTGACAACTTATTATTTCTGAATGATTTTTGTAGTCTCACTATACTAGTGATGTTCAGATTTAGGAATAAAAATAAAATCAATGTCTCCTGTTGTCTCTAAACACACCGTCACTTCTTTTCATATTTATTATTAGTGTGTAAAGAATGAAAATCCATGATGGGGGAAATAATGTAGTTCTCTTCTGCAAATAACAATTCAAAATAAATACGGAGGTTAAAAAATGAATGTCCTTGATTGTATCATTATAGGTGGAGGTCCTTCTGGGTTAAGTGCTAGCTTAACTTTAGGAAGGGCTAGGAGAAACATTGCATTATTTGACGATGGAACGAATAGGAATAGAGTGACACAAGCGTCACATGGATTTATTTCTCGAGATGGGATAGAACCACAAGCGTTTAAAGAAATAGCGTTTAAAGAGTTGGAGAATTACCCGTCCGTATCATATTTTACTGCAACAGTTACTGAAATCATAAAGGATATAGATAATGAGCGATTTACTGTCAAAACATCTACTAGTGAGGAATTTGTTTCAGAAAAAATAATACTCGCCACTGGTATTCAAGAAATATTTACTATACCAAGTATTAGAAAGTTTTATGGGAAAAGTCTATTTAGTTGTCCGTATTGTGATGGCTGGGAGCAAAAAGATAAGCCATTAGTGGTTATTGCAGAAAAAGAAGAGCATGTACTGCATTTGACTAAGTTAATTTATAATTGGTCGCAGGATTTGGTTGTCTTAACGAATGGAGTTCAATTATCTAAAGAAGGTAAAATAGAGTTACAAAAACACAATATCAAAATTATATCAGAAAAGATAAAAGACTTAATAGGTAATGATGGTTACTTACAAAAAATAGAGTTTGAAACGGGAGCAACAACTATAAGATCGGGTGGATTTGTTGCTCCATCTTATTATCGGCCAAATCAGTTTGCTGAGAAGCTTGGCTGTGAAATTCATGAAAATGGAAAAGTTATAACAGATGGGGTTGGTAGAACAACCCAAAAAAACGTATATATTGCAGGGGAAACAGAAAGAACTAAACCATCTTCTTTAATGATTTCAGCTGCTAAAGGTAATAAAGCTGCGGTTTCAGTAAATACTGATCTAACGATGGAACGCTTTTGATTACGTCATAACACCTTCCGCTTCAACTAAATAGGAACTTAGCTAGTATAATTAAACACATCAGTGTCAATGTGTTGACACATATACTCCAAACATTGTGTTAGAGTTAGTATAAGAATTTACGAAGAACGGATTTTGATTTTGGAATTCGTTTTTTCCTGTTGTTTAAAAAGGATTAAAGGTTTTATGTTGAAGTTATTGAACTAACAGCACAGCTTAGTTTATAGACTTATTCAAAAATCGGGCGCGATTGTTTAAGAAAACTTAGATTTTCAAACGACTTTATTGTTATATTTTTATCCTACATCAAAAATTAAACGCCTATATTTTTAACCCCGTCCTTGCTTAGAACGGGGTTATACTTGTTTGAAGTTTTAAAATTAAATAACTCTATTTTCACGTTAAAAGCTGACTTTATAAGCCATCTTTGTACACCTGTTACTTAAGAATTTTATTATTTTTGCTGTAGTAGTTGATCGACAAGTAGTTGAGATTTTAAACCTTCTAATCCATCAACAAGAGGTTGCTCATCATGTTGAATACAATAAATGAAATGCTGTACAGCATCTTCAAAGCCTCGTTGTTTTAAAGTTGATTCCCATGAAGAAGAAACAGTTGTAGATATTGCATTTCCTTCTTCGATTTCTGTTGTATTCATGTTTTTTACACGGATAACAGCTCCGTCTGTTACCAATTCTATTTGTTCTAAATTCGTTCCTGCTTTTCTATGCATAGCTGTGGTGAAAGAGATATTTTGAGAGGATTCATACGTATGCTGGGCATATAAAAGTTGATTTTCACCATTCGTATGAACATTCCTATATTGGACACTAAGATCTCCATCACTTAACCAACGAACTGTATCGACTAAGTGAAGATAATCATCTAACATTGTGAACTCATAAGAATATGGACCCACACTATCCATTCTGTGTTTTTCTACACGTGCCCAAGCTATTTTATTCGCTTTTTCCTTTGCTTTCACATACATTGGAGCAAAACGACGATTAAATCCAACCATAAGCTTTCGTCCTAATTTTTCACTTAATTCGACTAATTTTTCTGCTTCTGGAATAGATGCTGCCAATGGTTTATCGACATATACATCTATCCCTTTGTTAAGCAGTTCCGAAACCACTTCATAATGTGATTCAGTAGAGCTGTGTACAAACATGGCATCGCACTCTTGAGCCAATGCTGGTAAGCTATGAAAATCTTTTATACGGTATTGATTGCAGATTGCCTTTCTCTTCTCTCTACTGGGTGAAAATGCACCCGCAAAGGTCCAATCTGTTTCTTTTGAAAGAATAGGTAAATATGCTTTCTGAGCGATACCACCCAGTCCTACCATTCCGATTCTAGGCTTTATCAAATTGATCATCCTTTATCATTTATAGATTTGATACTATAGCAATTTTATAACTAACTTTTACTATACAATAATTAAGAGACAAATAGTCTTAAACCTTAAACCGTCTTGTAGCATTATTGTTTGTCTTAATTATAGGAAATATTGCTATGCTTGATACAGTTTTAGGAGATGTTCACTTGGATGTTACATGTTGTGCAAATCATATAGATTAAAGAGATTGAAATGGCCGATAAATGTTGTAGTTCAACTAGTCATGATGATAAAGATGAACAGGGAAGTAAGAGCTGCTGCGTTTCAGATCATAATGATAAAGTTGAGCAGACAAGTAAGAGTTGTTGTTCTTCAACGACAACTTCAAAAACTACTAATAACTAACAGCACATGTTTGTAGTGGGGGATCTATTAGTCAAGTAGAAAACTACCTGATGCAGTGTAATGTTACTAAACAATCTGAGAATAGAAATTATAAAAGGGTCACTGAATTAAGGTGACCCTGAATGAGGGAGGATGTGACGGTCAACCAACGCCACAACCAAATAAGTGCGTGCTATACACTCAATATAAATTTGTGCAAGTAGAGGTTACTTATACATAAAAAAATGCAGCGTCGTCACACGCTACAGTAATCTAACGAACATTATTAGGAAGAATAATCCAAAAGATATTGTTCAGAAAGGACGAAAAATTATGGCTAATAAATGTGATGTTTGTAATAAAGAGTTTAATTTAATAAGGATTAGAATAGAATGTCCATATTACTTAACATGTGAGCTAATAATAATAAGTGTTATTCCCGTAAATAGGCAAATGATTCTCGTCACAGGAATTTTATCAGCTAGTCCAAATAATGCAATTGCTGTCGTTACGATTAAAACTGTTGGACCAACTAATGCAAGCATTGTATTAATATAGAATGCTTTTTCTAAATTATTCAACTTTAGCATCAACAATCCAGCACTTACTTCAATACTTCCTGACAATACACGTAAAATAACCATAGCAAGAACAGATTTTTCAATAATTGTCATCATCCTATCTTTAAAGAAAATTTCTGCTTATCATTATAATTCCATCATTAGGATAATAATAGACTTCTGTTTTTAATGAAATATTAAAATCAATATATGTATGATTCGTATCAACTATTCTTGTTATAGTATGTTTTATAGTGTTAATTAATAAGAAATTTTCTAGTTAAAAGTTCAAAGAATTTATTAATAGAATCAGTTCTATAAATTCATTTAGTATAAGTTCATATTATAAAATCCTAAAGATTTATGGGAAAGATAGTACTTTTAAAAATACAGGCTTTACAAATATCTCAATTGAACAGATGATTCAAAAGAATAAATCCATGAATGGGAACCTAATTATAATTTAGAAAATTAAATTGAAACTATGGAGCTGTGCTTTTGTTGAAGTTTTATGCATCACAAAAATTTTTAATACCTAAAAAAATTATTGCAATTTACGTTTAGAGCGCATAATATAAGTATATAGTTATATATTAATTTATTCACCTGTAATTGGATGGGTGCTTTTATTTAAAATCATATATAAGCAAATGATTATATAAGGAGTGCAGATAAATGGAAAACACACTAATTGAAAAACAATTAAAAGCAGCAGCAGATTTAAATCGGATTAAATTACTTGCGTGCATGAAAAATGGGGAGGTATGTGTATGTGATTTTGTGGATGTGCTAGGAATATCACAACCAGCTGTTAGTCAACATTTACGAAAATTAAAGGAGGCAGGCATTATTACGGAACGAAAAGTAGGGACTTGGAAACATTACCGTTTAGTAGAGGATCAAACGCCATTGATGAAGGGCATCTTAGAACAAATTCAGCCTTTAAACGGGTGCAACTGCAGTACAGATTGTTACCATGGAGGGGGAAATGATAATGAGTAACGAGTCTTTAACCAAACAGCTATCTTTTCTAGATCGTTATCTTACCCTTTGGATATTTGTTGCGATGGGAATAGGTGTTTTATTAAGTGTGACAATGCCCAATATTGGAGAAGCATTAGAGGCCATGTCTATTGGCACAACATCCATACCGATTGCTATAGGGTTAATTGTTATGATGTACCCACCTTTAGCGAAAGTAAAGTATGAAGAAATGTGGCGCGTGTTTAAGGATTGGAAAGTGCTTTTACTATCACTTTTTCAAAACTGGTTACTCGGACCATTCTTAATGTTTTTTTTAGCCATCATCTTTCTGCACGATTATCCAGAATATATGGCTGGATTGATTATGATTGGTTTAGCTCGCTGTATTGCGATGGTTATTGTGTGGAATGATTTAGCACGTGGAGACCGTGAATATGTAGCTGGTTTAGTTGCCTTTAACTCCATTTTTCAAATTGTGACGTATTCAATTTTTGCTTACTTTTTCTTAAATGTATTACCTGGTTGGTTTGGTTTAGAGAACTTCAATGTATCCATTTCCATGTGGGAGATTACAAAAAGTGTACTTATTTACTTAGGTATACCATTTGCTGCAGGGTTCCTCACACGATGGATAGGGATTAAAACAAAAGGAAAACAGTGGTATGAGGAAAAGTTCTTGCCAAAGATTTCACCACTTACTTTAATTGCACTGTTATTTACGATTGTGATGATGTTTGCTTTAAAAGGTGAGCAATTAGTTGAACTACCACTTGATGTAGTACGAATTGCGATCCCATTATTTATTTACTTTGTGGTGATGTTTGTTGTTTCATTCTTCTCTTCTCGTAAAGCAGGTGCATCTTATCCTGTCACAGCAGCTCTTTCTTTTACAGCTGCAAGTAACAACTTTGAGTTAGCAATTGCTGTGGCAGTTGGCGTGTTTGGCCTTCATAGTAGTGTGGCATTCGCCGCTGTTATTGGTCCACTTGTAGAAGTACCTGTACTCATAGGACTTGTATGGGTTGCCTTACGTTGGCAGAAAAAATACTTTAAAACTATTAAATAGGGAGCAATATTATGACAAATACACTTTATTTTTTGTGTACAGGGAACTCATGCCGTAGTCAAATGGCTGAAGGATGGGCAAAGAAATTACTACCTACCAATTGGACAGTTAAAAGTGCTGGTATTGAAGCACATGGCGTAAATCCGAATGCTATTAAAGCTATGGCGGAGGTAGGGGTTGATATTTCAAATCATACATCCGATTTAATTGATATGGAGACATTAAACAACGCCACGTTAGTTGTCACGTTATGTGGGGATGCAGCTGATAAATGCCCAATGACACCTCCTCACGTTCGTCGTGAGCATTGGGGATTTGAAGATCCAGCGAAAGCAACAGGTACAGATGAAGAAAAATGGACTGTATTCCAAAATATACGTGATGCAATTGGCAAACGAATTGAACATTTTGTAGCTGAGGAGCTGTAATCCTGTCTGTATTAGCAATTACTCAACCTATTGAATGGAGGATTAAAAATGACAGTAAATCATGCTAGCGTATTAACTAAAGATTACTTTATCTCCTATATAAAGTTAATAATGAATAGTAGAGATTACTCATTGATACAGGCTAAAGAGTTTGCTTTCGATTTCTTTTTTAAAGGAGATATGGATCGTTACGGCACTTCTACATGGTTGCAATTTGAAAAGGCGATAAAAGAAATCGATAAAACAATGTGTGAAATTGAAGTGTGTTCATAACTATCACAAAAGCTTAAATAAATTACGTCTAGCTTACTGCTAGACGTAAAAAATATATTTTATATAAGGAAATGCTTATATAAAGAAAAAAGAGGAGAAGTTAACGATGAAAACACTAAAAGTAATCAACCAAAATGGATCTTGTTGTACTACTACTAAGGATTTTGATGTACAGGAGAGTGTTAATAACTCCAATAAGAATTTACCGATTGTCATAATTGGTGCAGGTCCCATTGGCTTAGCCACAGCTGCTCATTTAGTGGAACAAAATCAAGCATTTATTTTACTAGAGGCTGGGCGTGAAATAGCACACAATATTCGTACCTGGGGGCATGTTACATTATTTTCACCATGGCGATATAACATTAATAAAGCTGCTAAAGCTTTATTAAATGCCTCCGGTTGGGAAGAGCCTAATTTAGATACGTTACCGACAGGACATGAATTAATTGATCTATATTTAAAACCTTTATCTGAGCTAGTACAAATAAAGCCAAACATTCAATTGAACGCAAAAGTAGTTGGGATTTCACGACAATTGAATGATAAGATGAAGACAAAAAATCGAGTAGAGCAGCCCTTTATTATTTATATAGAACAAGAGAATGACATCCGTATGATTGAGGCTCGAGCAGTTATTGATGCTACGGGTACATGGGGGAATCCAAACCCAGCAAATTCTACAGGTGTATGGCTGCAAAATGAAAAAACATTAGCAAATCACATTGAGTATGGTATCCCAGACATAAATACGAATGCGAAGCGATATGCCAATAAGAAGATTGCAGTTATTGGTGGTGGCCATTCGGCTATCAATACATTATTGGCACTTGCGGAATTACAAGAAGAGAATCCTGCAACAAAACTAGTGTGGATTATGCGTAAAAAGTCTGTAGAAGAAGCCTATGGTGGCGAAGAGAAAGATGCATTGGCAGCACGTGGCGCACTCGGTGTTCGCATTCACGAGTTAGTAGATACAGGTAAGGTTGAAGTAATAACTCCTTTCTATATCTCACAGGTGAAGAAAGATGAGAACATCCATATTGTTGGTACTATAAACAGAGAACAAAAAGTATTAACAGGATTTGAAGAGCTTATTGTCAATGCAGGAAATAGACCAGACTTTTCAATTAACAGTGAATTATGCCTTTTCATCGATTCAACAACTGAAAGTGTGCAAGCATTAGCGCCATTAATTGATCCAAATGAGCATAGTTGTGGCACAGTAAGAGCGCATGGAGAAGAAATTCTACGCCAACCTGAAAAGGACTTCTATATAGTCGGAGCTAAAAGTTATGGACGCGCACCAACGTTTCTAATGGCAACAGGCTACGAACAAGTTCGTTCAATAACAGCTTATTTATCAGATGATGAAGAAGCTTCAAAACGTGTAGAATTGGAGTTACCTGAAACGGGTGTATGTGGTATAAATCTTGCCGATCCATCAAATTCATGTTGTTAAAAATTTGACTGTTAGCGAAAGCTAGCAGTCCTTTTAAAATAATAAGGGGAAAATGGCATGGACACACTTATAATTCGCGGAATGGAAAAGAAGGATTTAAAAGAGGTATTAAAGATTTATAAAGAAGGAATCGAAACAGGGATGGCAACCTTTGAAACAATTGTAAGAATTATTGACTTATGTACAAAGACAATTAGTTTTGGACTTCTTGTATTTAGAGACAAATAGTTGCAGTAAAATCAATTAAAGTATAGCTTTTTTGATCAATTTTTTTATTAAACTAACAAAAATACTTGCAACACCTATTGTAGTACTGTATAGTACTAATTATGACAAGGGTAAAATTAATGAATCAAAAACGTGTGATTGAAGTAGCTGCAACATTATTTTTAGAAAAAGGGTTTGCTTATACAAGCATGGATGAATTAGTTCGTGTAAGCAAAGTTTCAAAGTCTAATGTGTATTATCACTTCTCTAATAAGGAAGAATTGTTGGAAGGGGTCGTTGATTATTGGATTGAAATGTATCAATCTGCAATTGATGGCTTACTATCTCAAAACCAATTATTAGTTGAAGATCGTATCCAACTGTTTTTAAAGCAATTATCACAAGAAGTTCAGACGAGAGAATATAAGGGGAGCTGTCCATTTATTACGCTTTATATTCAAAGCCCTACAAATGCCACAAAAGTAAAAGAAAAAATAGGTCTTTTTTTTGCAGGATTACAAACGAAAGTTTCTCTATTACTTAAACAAGGGGTAGAGAATGGTGAATTTAGAAAGACAATTAATATTGACGAGGTTGCATCTCTTTTTATTACAAATCTTGAAGGAGCGCTATTTATTTCAGAAACACTGAAGGATGCAACTGTAATCATGAAAACAGCAGATCATTTTTTTAACTTGCTTCGATAAAAGAAGCATTTTTTTTACATCAAATTAGTACTGTGTAGTACTAAAAGGAGGATTTATATGAGAACAGTATTTTTAACTGGTGGAACAGGTTTTATTGGAAAGCAATTAGTGAAGGAATTAGCCAAAGAGCATGTTACAATTTTTCTATTAGTGAGATCGAAAAGTAAAGCAACACGTATTTATCAAGAAATAGGCATCTTAAAAGAGGAAGTTATGCACTTTATTGAAGGTGATTTGACGAAAAGAGACTTAGGTCTAAGTGCTGAAGATAAGGAGTTGGTATTGAAAACGGATGTGATTATTCACGCAGGAGGCCCGATGGATATTCAAGCGACAAGCAAAGAGGCAGCTTCCGTATTTTTGAATGGTGCCCAACATATTAGTGAATTAGCTAAAAATATTCATCAATTGAAGGGATTGCAACAATTTATTCATGTTGTAGGCTATATGAGTCCCTTTGATGATAAAAATAGCAAGATTGCGATAGATGTGTTTAAAGAAGGAAACAATTTTTTGAAAATAAAAAATCCATATGAGAGAACAAAGTTTTTAGCAGATCTTTATATCCGCCAGCAGGCATCAACAGTAGGTTATCCGCTTTCAGTAATTAATCCACCAACTGTAGTTGGTAGTAGTAAAACAGGGAGTACGGAGCAAACAGGAGGCTTAGGCTTGCTTGTGATGAGTATGCGAAAAGGGCTCATGCCAGTGATTCCTGGTGGTAAGGAATATAGATTACCACTTATTGCAAACGATGAACTAGCAAAGTTTATTATGCAGGTTTTCAGATTGGAGCAACCAACTATACAAACATATACACTTGTTGAAGATAAACAACATGATCAGAATATTTCAGAATTATTAGATGCTATGTCAGAAAGTATGAATATGACTGCACCTAGAATTTCTGCCCCATTGCCATTTATGAAAGTACTTATGAAAAGTGGCGTAAGCAAAATAACCCAAATTCCTGCTGATGGGCTGAACTTTATTACAAATCGAACATTTTCAAATGGTTCAGCGAAAAAGATTATGGGAGAAGATTGGTTTAAGGAGACAAATGTAATGAAATTTTTCCCAGCCGTAATAGCTGATCTGGATTATCGCATGATGTATCAAAATGGTCAGCACAGTCATTTATTTAAACGAACATTATGTAATAATACTACCATTTACCAATCACAAGGAGAGGGTAAACCGTTTATTTTATTACATGGTTTATTAAGTGATGGAGAGGATTTATTTCCTTTAGGGAAAGAGCTTCATGAAAAAACGGGTCGACCTGTATGGATCATGGACCTTCCAGGTTTGGGACGTTCTCCTTTTAAACGAGAAAAAAATCTTTTAAATATCTATTTGAATGTATTGAAAAAGTTATTGGAGGAAGCTACTAATGGTGCCCATCTAATTGGCCATTCATTTGGTGCGTATATTCTTTTGGAAGCATTAGTACAAAAGTACATAGATAAGAAGTATACAATTACTTTACTTCAGCCACCTGTTGTTAAAAAAAATGCTAAATCGATAAATGTTCCACAATTTATGAACAAATGGACATTGAAATTGGCAACTACTAATTTGATAGAGCGTTATTTATTAAGTAATGGTTTATTTGAAAGTACGGAGAGTATCCCTGAACATTATATTGAAAAAATAAGTAACAGTTTTACTTCTCCTAGAATTTTAAATACTACGGTTCAGCTTAACAGTTTACTATTGAAAAACGTTCAAGGTGATTTCAATGAACTAACAAAGTATAATCTTCGCATTATTTGGGGGGATTATGACAGAGGCTATTCTGCTCCTTCGCATCTTGGTAAGGTTGATTTTGTTCCATATGGTCATCATTTTCCTCTTAACCATCCGAGTGAAACGGCTAATTTGGTAATAAAATAGTAGTACTAGCAGATGAGAGTGTGGGATAAATAAAAAGCGTGTAGTAAGATCGTGCAAAAGAAGATGAGATCTTGTCTCAAGTGTCCAAAACTATCTGACCTTTTACAATTTAGAAAAAGAACATCAATTAATTTAAGTAACATCCAATAGTTTTAAATTTTATAGTAATCAGGAACAATAAATAAAATTAATAAAGACACCTAGGATTAACTAGGTGTCTTGGATTCTGTCTAAATAATATAGACTTTAAATGTGTGAAAATTGCCTAATTTTAATGGATTTTTATGATAAGACTATACTTAATTTATTGGGAGTGTCTGCAAGTTCTTGTCCAAATCGAAATGGAATTTATGTTATAACTAAAGGTTTTTATTAAAATAGCGTCTGCAAGTTCTTGTCCAAATTGAAGTAAAATTATTATGTTGGTTAAACGCTTTTTTTATTAAAAGTGTCTGGAAGTTCTTGTCTAAAACGAAAATAAATCAAGATATATGAGAGGGTGTCTGGAAGTTCTTGTCCATATACAACTGGGATGGAAACTTTTCGTATTCAAGCCCTCCTCCACGCCAAATAATTTTAGTTTACATAATATAAATACCTTGGTTACAACTTACTAAATTATCGGATGCTTCTCATAATTTATCGTTCAAAAGGAGATTATTCGTTTAAATAATGCTAATTATCGTTTAATTTAGACATATCCACTATTAATAAAAATTATTCATATGTGTAAACAACTTAACTGGTTGTGACTATATCTTGATAAAGGCTAAAAAGTTGATAAGGAGTATTTCTCCTTATCAACTTTTTTAGTGTGCCGGGCATGTCCGCAATCTATCGAGTGCAAGTTTTAAACCGAGAAGACAGAAGTAGTCACTAGCCAAGCATAAGGAGTTCGTGGTGACGCAAAATCTGAATGCTTACTTTTTAAATTGCTGTATTTACACCTGCTGCACCTGCGCTTTATAGTTCTTATGCGAAGGTTTATCTTAAATTAAAAGATTATGATAATGAAATTGCAATTCTTGATGAAGCAATAGAACGAATGAAATCTGAACGTGGTAATAATGAAACACGTATTATAGAATTTAATGAGCGCCGTACAAAAGCGTTAGCATTGAAGTATAAGTAACTAAAATACTAAACGCCTGTTTAAATTGACACATGACAGGTGTTTAAAATCGTATA
This sequence comes from Lysinibacillus sp. ZYM-1, assembly GCF_001308875.1. Classification (GTDB taxonomy): domain Bacteria; phylum Bacillota; class Bacilli; order Bacillales_A; family Planococcaceae; genus Lysinibacillus. Next base: position 36,726 of record NZ_KQ465122.1, read on the forward strand.
GACTTTTTCTATTGATCGGTCTCAACTAATTCTCTTAGTAATATGGAGCTTCGATTTTGTCTTCTCCTAATTTAATCTAACCATAAAATCAAACTTCGGACTTCAGCAATCGTTTCTTTCTGGAAATCCTTTTCTATATAAAAAGAACCTATTATTACTCCTAAGGATAATATCAAAAATCTGGAATGTTATTTTTTTTCGAAGATATTTCAGCATTAAAAATCATACATAAAGTTTTAATTCCCTGTTGTAATTGTTGTTCACTCATAAACGAAAAACTTAATCGTAAATGACATTTTTCTTGTTCTACTGGAAAACAAACGGAACCTGGTAAAAATGATACAAAATTTTTTTTTGCTTCTATCAGAAGTTGATTTGTATCTATCCAAATCGGAAGAGTAATCCATAAGTTTAATCCCCCATTAGGTATCATCCACGTAATCCCTTCAGGAGAGTATTTTGATAGTAATTCGAGTGACAAATCCCGTCTTACTTTTAATGCTGTTCTTAATTTTTTCATATGATCTATCATTTTCTTTGAAGTAATAAAGGGTAATAATGACTTCTGTGTTAATAAAGGACTACCCAAATCTGCATTAGATTTAGCAGCCAATAGACGATTGAAAATCGAACCTGATGCTGAGAGAATTCCAATTCTGCAACTTGGAGCTAGAGTTTTACTTAACCCTTTTAAATATATTACATGACCATAATTATCCATACTTTTAATAGGGGCAGGGGGTTTTTTATCAAAATAAATCTCACTCCATGGATCATCTTCTACAATAATACATTGAATACTTTTTGCGATCTCTAAAATTTGTCTACGTCGCTTTTGTGACATAACTACACCAGTGGGGTTATGGAAGGTAGGTATTGTATAAATAATCTTTGGTTTGTATTTATCACACAAATTTTGCAATATATTTAAATTCATACCATCTCTATCTACTGGAACAGTAAGAATGGTAGCCCCTCTTCCTCTAAAAATGTCTATCGCTCCTGGATACGTAGGACTTTCCATTATCACAACATCATTAGGACCAATAAATGTACGAGCGATAAGATCTATTCCTTGTTGGGACCCATTTGTAACTAAAAGGTTTTCAGGTGTAGTAGGTACAGCAAATTGTTTTAAATAGTTAGACATTGCTTCTCTTAGTTCATACTCACCTTGGATTTCACTGTATCGAGATAATATCCTTGGGTTTTCAGAAAGCATTTTATGAATTTCTTTTTCTAAATATTGATTAGGGAGAAGCCCTGGGTCAATCATTGATGAAGAGAGTTGAATTTCGCCTTGAATGTGATGAAAGCGAGAAAACTGAGCTCTTGGTAGATAATCTTGTATAGATAACTGCCAATTAAATGGTGGTTCATCTGTTTTTGAATTTCTTATATCTGTTTCGCCAATATTCACAAATGTTCCTTTTCCTTGAATAGAAATAATATAATTTTCTTTTTCGAGTTCTTTATATGCTTTGACCACTGTAACAAAACTAACTTCTAATTTTTTAGATAATTCCCGGACAGAAGGTAACTGACTTCCTTCTAGTAATAGTCCTGATCGTATATGGTCAACTATTGATTGGAAAATTTGTTTAGAAAGAGAAGTCTCTGATTTTCGTTGAATTTCAATATGCATGTCTATCCTCCATAAAGTGTTATAGAAGTGTATTGAGTGTTATACCTAGTTTAGTTATAAAATAAGGTGATTCAAATGAACACATTATAACATCAAGGAGGATGCTTTGCTATGTATAGAGTGGGTGGGTGAGTTTATATTGAATATAGAATTAAGTACTGATTGAATAATTTTGAATAAAGGTAAACGGGAGGTTTTTTTAATGAAATATTATGTAGTGGATGCTTTTGCTGAAAAAATATTTGAGGGTAATCCTGCCGGTGTTTGTATTATGGATGAATGGCTGCCTAAAAAAATGATGGAGAATATAGCTATTGAAAACAACCTTTCTGAAACAGCATTTGCTGTAAAAGAAAAAGATAGAGACAGTTATCATTTAAGATGGTTTACACCTGGAGGAGAAATTGATCTATGTGGACATGCTACCATAGCAACTGCTTATATCATCACAAATTTTTATGACAAAGAACTTAAAAAAATCAGATTTCAAACAAAGAGTGGTGAACTGATTGTTTCGAAAAAAAATGATCTTTATGAATTAGATTTCCCAAGTATAAAGCTTAACGAATATAGCTTAACAAAACAGATGGTGGAAGCACTCGGTATAAAACCTGTAGAAACTTTTTTAGGTAGAGATTTAGTGTTTGTACTTGAAAAAGAAGAAGATGTACTTAACTTGTCTCCTGATTTTACTAAATTAGCGCAATTTCCAGAAGGACTTGCTGTTTTTGTGACTGCAAAAGGTAATGAAGTTGATTTTGTTTCTAGAGCCTTTTGGCCAAAACTAAATGTAAATGAAGATCCAGTTTGTGGTTCAGCACATTGTAGTTTAATTCCATTATGGGCAAAACGGCTAGGAAAAAATGAAATGATAGCTAGACAGCTATCTAAACGTGGTGGAACACTATACTGTAAATACGACGATGTTAGAGTAAAGATTAGTGGTTCAGCTGTCTTATATTCAATTGCGGATCTACAATTATAAAAGGGAAAACACTTTAAAAAATAACAATTTTTAAGATTGTAAAAGATAAGAATGGTGATTTTAAACTATGAATACCAAAGGTTTTGACCCCAAAAATTTTTTAGCAAATCGTATTCAAACAATAAAGCCATCAGGTATACGACGCTTTTTCGATTTAGCTTATCAAATGGACAATGTTATATCTCTGGGAGTAGGTGAGCCTGATTACGTAACTCCATTAAATTTTCGTGAAGCAAGCATTTTATCACTAGAGAAAGGTTATACCGCTTATTCTCCTAATGCAGGGCTTATTCAACTCCGAAAAGAAATTTCTGATTATTTATACAATAAATTTAATGCCAAATATTCAGTCGAAAATGAAATTTTAGTAACTGTAGGATCTTCTGAAGCCCTTGATATTGCTATAAGAACTATCGTTAACCCTGGTGATGAAATAATAGTGATAGAACCTAGCTATGTATCGTACTCTCCAATTATTGAAATGGCGGGTGGAAAAGTAGTGACTATCCAAGCATTGGCTAATTTTGATTTTAAGCTCCAACCAGAGCAATTAGAAAAAGTTATAACAGATAAAACAAAAGGAATAATCATTTGCTCACCTAATAATCCCACTGGAACTGTCTTAAATAGGAGAGACCTTGAAAAAATAGCTGAGGTAATAGTAAAGCATAATCTACTGGTACTTTCGGATGAAATTTATTCAGAAATTACTTATGATGAATCCTTTACAAGCATGGTTTCCATCCCAGGTATGCAGGAAAGGACCATTTTAATGAATGGATTTTCAAAAGGTTTTGCTATGACAGGATGGAGATTAGGATTTGCTTGTGGACCATCAGAAATTATTCAAGGAATGTTGAAGGTACATCAATATTCCATAATGTGCGCTCCTACAATGTCTCAATTTGCAGCAATAGAAGCTTTAAAAAATGGTCAGGAGCAAGTTAGAAAAATGGTGCAAAGTTATAACGACCGTAGAAATTATATTGTTAATGAATTCAATGAAATGGGACTTTCATGCCATTTACCAGGAGGAGCTTTTTATGTATTCCCAGACATTTCATCTACAGGCTTATCAAGCGAAGAATTTGCTGAAAAACTACTAATAGATGAACAAGTTGCTGTGGTACCAGGTTCAGTATTCGGTAAAGGTGGTGAAGGGTATATAAGATGTAGTTATGTTACTCGTTTTGAACTGTTACAAGAAGCCATGCAACGAATTAAAAGATTCATAGATAAGGATATTTTATAAAGTATTTATACAACAGAAAAGAAGTGAAAATATGAAATTGAAAATTCATTATGCGTGGATAATTGTACTAGTTATATTTATAAACCTATTAGCTGTTCAAGGTGTTCGTTTATCATTTGGTGCATTTATAGAGCCATGGGAAAATGACTTTCAATTGGACCGAGGAACAATTTCACTTATCTCAACAATTAGCTTTATTGTTTATGGGGTATCTCAACCATTTATCGGAACATTAGTTGATAAGTTTGGTCCACGTTTAATACTTTCATTAAGTACTATTCTAGTGGCAATTAGCTTTTTATTGATGGCTTTTGTTAATAATTTTTGGCAATTATTGATTATTTATGGACTTTTTTTATCAGCTGGAGTTGGAGGAGCATCAAATGTAGCTGCAACTGTAATTGTTACAAACTGGTTTCATAAAAAACGGGGACTTGCTTTAGCAATAGTAGAAACTGGGTTTGGTGCAGGGCAAATGATACTTGTACCAGGGTCTCTTGCTTTAATACATTGGATTGGTTGGAAAGGAACTGTTAGTGTATTAGGCTTAATTTTGTTCATAGTAATCTTTCCTATAGTCTTGTTTTTAATACGAAATACCCCTGAAGATAAAGAGCTGGAACGTATAGGAGGCCATAGTAATAAAGAAGTTACAAATATTAATAAGAAAAAAAGCAACACATTCTCTAATTGGGAAGTTTATCGAAAAAAACAATTTTGGTTCATTATTTTACCTTTCGCAATTTGTGGTTTTACTACTACAGGATTAATGGACACTCACTTAATCCCTATTCCAGTTATGCGGTTTTTCAACAAGCATAACTGGAATAGCAGTCAGTGTTTTGGCCGCATTTAATATAATTGGAATATTAATATCAGGAGTTATAGCAGATCGATGGAGTAGTCGTAAGTTTCTAATTGTATTATATATAATCCGGCCACTTTCTCTTCTAATACTTTTAGATAATAGTAATCCTTATCTATTCATAATATTTGCTATGATTTTTGGTTTAGTTGATTTTGCAACTGTAGCTCCTACTCAATTATTAGCAACCCAACATTTTAAAAACTATTCAATAGGTTTTATTATAGGCTGGCTATTTCTTAGTCATCAAATAGGATCTGCATTAGGGGCATATGTTCCAGGTCTAATGTATAATTTCCATGCCAATTATAATTCTTCTTTTTATCTATCGATAATTATTTTATTAATTGGTGCAACTTTCACCTTTTTACTTCCTGAGCAAAAGACTCTGGAGGAAAAAGTCCGGGGTACTATTCAATAATTTAAAACGAGTGGTAATATGTTAGAAACTAATTTGAATGTTCGCTTTAATGACTGTGATTCTTTAGGACATGTTAACAATTCTGTTTATTTTACTTATTTTGAAGAAGCAAGAAAGAGACTATTTCAGATTTTCAATCATAATTTGAGTATAAAATCGTGGAACCTTATTGTTGCATCGACTAATTGCTATTTTCTTCAGGAAATTGGATATGCTCAAAAAATTAAAGTATATACATGGGTTAGCCGAATTGGTAAATCTAGCTTTGATGTAGAACATTCAATTGAGGATGAAAATAAAAATTGTATTGCTCGTGGAAAGGCTGTTTTAGTTAATTTTAATTTTGAGGATAAGAAATCTATACCTATAAATAATGAGATTAGAGAGGAATTATTAAAACACATTAGTTTAAAATAAAAAGACAGACATAAGCACAATTAACTAAGAGTGCTTATGTCTGTCTAATATGCTTATTGTAAAGAGATACTTCAAATTTTTTAGTTAGTAATTACGAAATCTGCAATGCTTAAGGGGGATTTCAAAAAATCGATCATAACCTACATCTGTACTTAAAATAAAACGTCTAAAAGTTCTTGTCCGAAAAAAATAAAAGTGTCTAAAAATTCTTGTCCATATACAAAAAGCACAGATATTTATAATGGGTAGTTGACGTATCCAAGCCCTCCTCCACGCCAAATAATTTTAGTTTACATAATATAAATTATAGGAAGTTGTGTTTCATTGAAAAGTATACTAATAATAGTGAGACGAAATAACAAAAAAAGCAGAAGTCACATGGACCTCTGCGTTATTTGCTTTCCTTAATTAGTGCCTTCATGTCTCCAACAATTGTATCAACTGGTACGTTAGTGGCACCATCATAATCTTTAACAACTGTGCCGTCTGCATTTACTAAATAATAGCTCGACATATGTATTACTTGGTCTGAGTTAGGATCATTTTTAACTAGTGAATTAAATGATTTTTTTGCAAATTGTTCAATGAACTTTTGTTGATAGCCTGTTAACAGCTGCCATTTGCTATCATCTACAACGTTATACGTTTTTAAGTAATTCGTTAATACCTCAGGCTTATCCACTTCTGGATCTACACTGAATGCGACAATTTGATAATCTTCAAGTCCTTCATCCTGTAGTGCTTGCTGGACCTCAGTCATATTAAATGTCATCGGTGGACAAATTGTTGTACAGTTTGTAAATATGAACATGGCCAACCACGGTTTACCTTTTAAATTATCCAGGCTTACTTGCTCATTTTTTTGGTTTGTTACATTGAAATCTTGAACCTCGATATTTAACGTTGGTTCAAATTTGTAACTTCCACAAGCAGCTAACAAGCTACTTAACGCCAGAATGAAAACTAGCGCTATACTTTTTCTTTTCATAGTAGTGCCCCACTTCCCTTCATTTCATCACCTTATTTTATTCATTCTAGGAGGTAAATACAAGATAATGGACTTACGCAAGCATTGCTTTTTGTGTAAGATGTGAACATTTACTGTTTATGGTATTTTGCCACACTATATTTTTTAATTCGTGAATTTTTCATAAAAATTTTTCCGTATCATTTTTTATGATTTTCGTTATTTCCCAAGATAGCAGGTGTTTGTTATATAACAATGATTTTTTATTTTATTCCTTTTCTATAAATTTAATAGCACAATAATAAAATGCAGAATATTCTCTTTCAAGATTATTTTTTCTCCCACATTCCTCATTATCAGTTATAAACTATTTCAAAAATATTATTCTCACAGATATTCAATTTCTCTTTTATGCTAATTATTTCTAACAAATCCTTGTTATTTCTATATTATTTCCTCAACTTATATTTAACTAAAAATTATAAAAACTCAAAATTTAGTATTGCATTATAGGATTATCCCTCATAAAATAAGTGAATATAGCGATGAATGGAAAAGCAATATATCGCTTAAAACAGAAATATATAACTTTAGGGGGAATAATTTTGGCTAACGTTTCAAACAAAAAACAGGCGCCGTCAATTGATTATGATGCAATTGAAGCCATGGAATCGTTTAATAGCTTTGTTAGAAAGAAAAATATCTTTCTTTTCTCGATTACTGCAGTGTTTTTAATTCTCTATATTTTGCTACCAATCCTTGCTTTTCAACCTGTACTACAACAAAAAATCTTCGGAAATATTACGGGTGTTTGGGTTTATTCAGCAGGATTATTTGTGATGACGATCGTGCTCTGTACAGTATATGTAAAAAAAGCTGCTTCATTCGATAAAGCTGCAGCTGATGTATTAGCAGAGTATCATGCGAAAGGCGGAAAATAAGTATGAACATAGTATCCATAGGTTTCTTCGTAGCAATTGTTGGCTTAACACTTGTTGTTACATATATTGCGGCAAAACGTACATCCTCTGCAGCTGATTTTTATACAGCTGGTGGTGGTTTGAAGGGTTGGCAAAATGGTTTTGCGATTGCAGGTGACTATTTATCCGCAGCCGCATTTTTAGGAGTTTCTGGTGCCATTGCTTTAACAGGTTTTGATGGTTTCTTCTTCTCTGTTGGTTATGTAGTGGCGAATTTAGTTCTTTTATACGTTATTGCAGAGCCAATGCGTAATTTAGGTCGCTATACACTAGCTGACATGTTAACGGCTCGTTTTAATGAAAAGCGAATTCGAGGTGTCGCTGCATCAGGCACCATTATTATTGTTATTCTTTATATGATTGCACAATTAGTAGGTGCTGGTGCACTAATTAAGCTATTATTCGGCATTGAATATTGGGTTGCGGTGTTAATTGTCGGGGTTATGATGACTACCTATGTATTATTCGGTGGAATGACAGCAACATCTTGGGTACAGATTATCAAAGCAAGTCTATTATTATTCGGGACAGGCTTATTAGCTACATTAGTATTAGTGAAGTTTGATTTCTCTCTATTGAAAATGTTCGATACGATTGCCGTGGATCATGGGGAGGAATTCCTTGTACCAGGAATTAAATACACAAGTACCATCGATTCTGTATCTATGATGATGGCTTTAGTTTTAGGAACATCAGGTTTACCACATATTTTAATGCGCTTTTTTACTGTAAAGGATGCCAAAACGGCACGTTCTTCTATTTCATGGACAACTTGGATTACAGCTATTTTCTTCTCATTAACAATTTTTTTAGGCTTTGGTGCATTAAACTTTGTAGGTCTTGATCAAATTTTAGCTGAAAGTAAGGCTGGTAACACGGCTGCTCCACTTCTAGCGCATTATTTAGGTGGAGATGTGTTGATGGCATTTATAGGTGCTGTAGCCTTTGCGACAATTTTAGCAGTTGTTTCTGGCTTAGTATTGACAGGTGCCTCGGCAATTTCTCACGATATTTATGGAGAAATTATTAAGGATGGAAAATTAACGGAAAAGCAACAGGTAGTAGCTGCCCGTACAGGCTCTATCTCGATAGCGATTGTCTCAATTATTTTAGCGTTATTTGCGCAAAGCTTAAATGTTTCGTTCCTAGTGTCATTTGCATTTTGCATCGGTGCCTCAGCAAATTTACCTGTGATCCTTTATACAATTTATTGGAAGAAGTTCAATTCTACAGGTGCTGTAGCAGCCATGGTAACTGGATTAGTATCCTGTTTAATCTTAGGAGCCATGGGACCAAATGTATGGAGTCCTGTTGAAGGTGCAGCTATCTTTGTTGGTAAGCCGCTTGTACCACTGGCTGTTCCAGCTATTATTACAATTCCATTAGGCTTTATTGCAGGCTATTTGGGCTCTGTACTTTCCTCTAGTAAAGTTCCCAAAGAAGAGGCAGAACGTATTTATAAAGAAATTCGTGTGAAATCGAATACTGGTGTCTCTGTATCTGATATTTCACATTAATTTTTATGCAACTCATGCATAATGAATTGTAATTCAAAATGAGCAAAAAAATAGGCAAAAAATTCGATTTTTGGTCGAGTTTTTCGCCTTTTTTGTTATTCGTTATCTACTAATTTACTTATCTAACAATATTATTTGACTTCCAAAAAACAGAAAAAAACCATTTTTCACTAAGTAAATAGTGTTTAAATTTGGATAAAAAAACAAGATATTTTTGTAAATTTACCCCTCTATTATTGTCAAGAATCTAGATTTCTCTTTGCTTCATTTATTTATCTGAATTTTCTAAAACCCTTTATATTCTTGACTTTGGAGGATTTTTTCTCTTCCAAGACTATTTTCTGAAAAATTTTTTTTACATAATTTTTCTGAAATGTATTGCAATTTTGTGAACTCTTTCATAAAATGAAAATGTGAATTCACTAAACTAGCAAAATCAAGTCTTGAGGCAGAAAAAATATACACAAAATGGGGAATGTTAATGGCAAACAATCAAGCAAAAAAAGGTGTCGTGATTGACTATGATGCAATTGCAAACCAAGAATCGTTTAAGTCTCTTGTACGAAGAAAGAACTCTTTTCTTTGGTCTATTACTGCCATATTTTTAATGGCCTACATGTTGTTACCAATTCTGACATCGTACACAACAATTCTACATCAAAAGGCATTTGGGGAAATTACTTTTGTGTGGATCTATTCCGCAGGGCTATTCATCATGACATGGGGGTTATGTCATTTATATGTAGCTAAAGCAAATAACTTTGACAGAGAAGCAAAAGCGATTATCGCAGAATACGAGAACGGAGGTGGCCGCCGATGAGTAACGGAATGAGTTTTACAGCCATATTCTTCTTCGTAGCCATTGTTGGTTTAACATTAGTTATCACATGGTGGGCATCTAAACGTACATCTTCTGCAAGTGACTTCTATACAGCTGGTGGTGGCTTAACAGGCTGGCAAAATGGACTAGCTATCGCAGGGGACTATTTATCAGCAGCCTCTTTCTTAGGGATTGCAGGTGCAGTAGCACTATTTGGATTTGACGGATTCTTCTTCTCTATTGGTTATTTAGTAGCTTACTTAGTGGTATTATATATCGTTGCTGAGCCATTACGTAACCTTGGGAAGTTCACATTAGCTGACATGATTACAGCACGTTTCAATAACTCAAAAGTACGTGGAACAGCTGCTTTAAGCACTATTACAATTGTTTTATTCTACATGATTGCACAACTAGTTGGTGCAGGAGCACTTATTCAATTACTTTTAGGAATCGACTACTGGATAGCTGTATTAATCGTAGGTTTCATGATGACAACTTACGTATTATTCGGTGGTATGACAGCAACTTCTTGGGTACAAATTATTAAAGCTTGTCTTTTAATGATAGGTACTGTTATTATCTCATTCTTAGTATTAAAAGAGTTCGGCTTCAGTATTGCAACAATGTTTAAAGAGATGACTACAGCGACTGAAAGTGGCGCTGCTTATTTAAACCCAGGTCTAAAATATACAAATGGACTTGACACAATCTCAATGTTAATTGCATTAGTATTAGGTACTGCGGGTCTTCCACATATCTTAATGCGCTTCTTCACAGTAAAAGATGCAAAAACTGCTCGTTCATCTGTTATTTGGGCTACTTGGATTGTAGGTATTTTCTACGTTTTAACAATTTTCTTAGGTTTCGGTGCAGCAGCATTCGTTGGAAAAGAAGATATTATTGCGGCGAACGCTGCTGGTAATATGGCTGCCCCACTTCTTGCAGAAGCACTTGGTGGCGACATTCTATTCTCATTCGTTTGTGCAGTAGCATTCGCAACAATTTTAGCGGTAGTAGCAGGTCTTGTACTTTCAGGTGCATCTGCCCTATCCCATGATATTTATGGTCAAATTATTAAAAAGGGTAAAATTACAGAAAAAGAACAAGTTCTTGCAGCTCGTATCGGTTCGATTACAATCGCTGTAATTTCTATTCTATTAGCACTTGGTGCACAAACATTAAACGTTGCGTTCTTAGTATCTTTAGCATTCTGTATTGCAGGTTCTGCTAACCTTCCAGTTATTATCTACACAATTTATTGGAAACGCTTTAATACAGCTGGTGCTGTTACAGCAATGTTAACAGGTTTAATTTCTGCATTAGTATTAGTAGCTATGTCACCTAACGTATGGAATCCGATTGAAGGCAAGGCGATTTTCGTTGGTGAACCGTTAATTTTCTTAACGAACCCAGCCTTAATCTCTGTACCACTAGGTTTCCTTGGTGGATTCATCGGTACGTTACTATCTAAAGAAACTGATGATGCAAAATATCGTGAAGTTGACGTTAAGGCAAACACAGGTATTTCTGTACAGGACGTATCTCACTAAAATATTTTATAAACCTCGTGAGTTCTTGCTTACGAGGTTTTACTTTTTCTTCCGTTTTCGCTACTATATTGTTAAAAGGAGGGAAAATAATGGCTCAATCAAAGGCGAAAAAGAAGCGAATGCATATTAAACGGACTGTTGGTAAGGATGTGGAGAAAAATCGTCAATCTAGTTCCTTCAGTACACATGAACGTACCACCAAAACAAAGAATGAGAAAATGGAACACGACTTCACTAAACATAAAAAGCAGTATTAGGATGACTAATTCATATCCTATACTGCTTTTTTTATATCGATCCTTCCTATAGCTGATAGAAAGTTTTTGTATTCTGCGTAATAATTTGAGCCGCTTCCTGTATGGACAACCCCTTAATGGACGCAATCACCTCAAGCGTCGAATGCATCATCCACGGAGACGTACGTTTATTTGTAAAAGGTCCTTCAAACGGCCACGGACCATCTGTTTCTACCATCATCAGTTCGATTGGGTAAACTTGAATTAACTGCTGAATCTCCTCTTCATACAAAGCATCAGGTGTTATGGAGATAAAATAACCTTGCTGGATCATGCGTTTCACAACGGTCACATCCCCTTTAAACCAATGAAAATGAGCCTGACGATGCCGATGCTTTTCAAGCAAATCGCATACGATGGTAGCGTCCTCATACACAGCATGCAAAACAATCGGTTTCTTAAGTTCTTTCGCCAATACGATAAAACGTTCTAATAAAGCCTCATATGGACGAACATCTAAGGCTTGTTCTTGCCTTAAATAATAAGGTAAACCAACCTCACCTACCGCCACCATGTCATCTTTATGAGAACGAATCCAATCAAATAAAGCATTTTCTTCGATTTGACTTGGTAAAGGTTGTTCAGGATGGAAACCAAAAGCTGCCTTCACTTTTGGATAGGTCTTCGCTATATCCAATGTTCTTTGACAAGAGGACAGCTGCATGCTCACCGCAATCAATGTCTCCACTTCTTCCAATAAAGACGGTATCTCTCCATCCTTATACTGATCTAAATGGATATGAGCATCAATCAACATACATATCCCCCTTTTCTTCCTGTAAATACTTAAATAACTGTTGTTTCAAGGCTGTGAATGTGGCCGAATGACGAATTTCCTCTTTACGTGGTCGCTCAAACGGCACAATGATTTCTTTTTTCACAGTTGCAGGGCGTTTCGATAAAACAAGTATACGATCCGCTAAAAAGAGTGCTTCTTCAATACTATGTGTGACAAATAAAATGGATTTTCGATACTCCTCCCAAATGGATAAAAGCCATGCCTGCATTTCCAGTCTTGTAAATTCATCCAGCGCAGAAAATGGTTCATCCAGACATAAAATGGGCTTGTCGCTGACAATGGCACGAATAAATGATACTCGCTGCTGCATCCCACCGGATAGCTCATTTGGATAGACCTGCATAAAGGATGCAAGCCCAACCTTCTCTAACCACCCCTTCGCACGTTCAAAGTTAGGTTTTTGCTGTAATTCCTCCACAATCGTCACATTCTCGATAACGGTACGCCATGGCAGTAAACAAGGCTGCTGTGGCATATAGCCAATCGTTCCTCTTTTTTGCTGAATATCCTCCCCATTTAATAATATGGCCCCTTGATCAATCGACGAGACGCCACCAATTAATTGAAAAAGGGTGCTCTTCCCACTGCCGGATGGGCCCACTATGGCCACAAACTCCCCATCTTTGACATCAAAGGATAAATTGTCCAGTACCTGTAAACTGTCAAAGGACTTAGCGATGTTTTGAATGCTGAGCATAACCTCTCCCCTTTACCGTAAATTTTTCAATCAAGCGAATACTACTAAACAACAATAAGCTTAACAAGACAATCGCAAAAATTGCTACAAACACTCGATCCGTACGGAAGGAAGATTGTGCTAAAGTCATGTAAACACCTATTCCCTTTTTGGCACCAAGCCATTCTGCAATAACAGCGCCCATTACGCTGTAGGTAGCAGCAATTTTTACACCTGAGAAAATAGCTGGATAGGCATGTGGCCATTCTAGCTTCCAAAACGTTTGTGCCTTTGTTGCACCAATCATTTCAAAATAATGCTTTAGCTCGGGTGCTGTTTGACGAAAGCCGTCCATTGCCGCAATGACGATGGGGAAAAAGCACACTAGACAAATAATGATAAGCTTTGGTAATAAGCCAAAGCCAAACCAAATAATTAGCAGCGGTGCTAATACAAGAATCGGAATATTTTGCGACATAATTAGAATCGGATAAAACAACTCCCGAATGAATGTAAAACGATGCAAAACAATCGCCATCGATAGACCACAACCAACCCCAATGGCAAGTCCTAGCAAAGCTAACTGCACTGTAGCTAGGGCATGTGGCAAGAATGTCTGATAAGATTGTAAGCCTTCTACTAAAATAATGCTTGGTGCTGGTAGGAGCCAAGGAGGAACATCCGCTATATGCACAACAAGCTCCCATATGAATAAGAGGAAGGCGATAAAAATTATCGTCCTTCCCTTTTGTAATGCGCGTTTCATGATTGATATTTCTCCGTTAAAGTATCCATCGTAATGCCTTTAGGTTGATATAAAATTTTCACTTGTGTAATGACATTAATGGCACCCATCTCGATCATCTTGACATTCATTTTTTCAATGATTTGAAGCAGCATTGTGAGCTCACCTTCCATCGTCGTTTCAAGTGGATGCACCTCATATTTCACACCAGATGCATCAATGACAGAAATTGCCGCATCAACATAAGGAATTACATCCTCATATTTTTCTGTTTTCGGAATGATTTGGACACTGACTAATGAATTTGCCATTTTAATTGGCCTCCTTTTTCGGTAAGTAATCATTTGTAAAGGCCTGTTTAGCATCAAATTCGCCCTCTAATACCTTGTTGCTAGACATCCACTTTGCATAGTTTTCCCACACAGAAAGTTTTTGCTCTCCCCATTGTTTAGCATCATCCTGATACTTATCTGCCAACCACTCTTGACTTTTATGCACTAACTCTTTATCTAAATCTGGAGCAGCTTCGATTAGAATATCAGCCGCTTCACTCGGGTTATTTATTGCATATTCATAGCCCTTCGATGTAGCTGCAACAAAGGCTTTGACTACGTCTGGATTATTTTGAATCATTTTTTCATTCGTTGCTAGAAGCGGTGTATAGTAATCTAACTGATCACTGTAGTCCGTTAAATACAGCATATTAACCTTTTCTCCACGAAGCTCTGCCTCAATACCTGTCCATGCATAATAAATCCAAGCAAAGTCGATATCCTTTTTCATCATCGTGAAGAAATCTAAATCCCCTGCATTAACGATATCTAATTTATTGATATCGGCATTTTCAGTTTGCATTAATGATTGTAATACGGCTTGTTCAAGCGGCGCTCCCCAACCACCATAAGTTTTTCCTTCAAAATCTTTTGGTGATGTAATGCCTTTTGCAGCAATAGAAGCAAAGCCAGATGTATTATGCTGAATAATAGCCGCGATAGAGACCAGCGGCACATCTTGTACACGCGCCTGTGTAATGCCTTCCTGATAGCTCACGCCAAACTCTGCCTTTCCAGAAGCAACAAGCTGATCTGCGCCCGCCTCACCAGGCATAATAATATCAACATCTAAGCCCTGTTCCTCAAAATAACCGAGTTTTTTTGCGACATACAGTCCTGTATGATTCGTATTCGGTGTCCAATCCAGTACCACAGACACCTTTTTCAGCTTGTCAGTTGACTGCTTGTCCTCCTTGTCACTACAGCCCACTAAAGTCAAAAGTGCTGCCAATAGAATAAATAACCATTTTTTCATGCTAGGTCCTCCCAGTTTGTAATATGAAAGTGTTCATGAATGAATGTCGTCACCAGAAGAAAGCGTAATATACAGTTGATAAGATAGTGCTTGGAAAACAAAAAAACGCCTAGGATTCCTCCCAGACGTATTGCAATCAATCTCCAAAAACTTTTGCTTTTTTGAATAGATGTTCCCTACGCTGGTACGAGCCAAATCAGGTTCAAAGGGTCAGTGTCTATCGGACACAATCTCAGCTAGCCATTACTAGCCCCCCTACATTCTTTCGCTATGAACTTTTCGATGATTATTATACCCATAGTTGATGTAAATTGACAAGGTGCTATTTTCGGATAGTCGTTCCACTCAAATAAATAGCCCAGTCTCTTAAGAGAGCTGGGCATGATTTTAGCTTGGTTTTTGTTCTTTTTTGGCCGTTAAGACATGTGAAATGGCCCCATCTGTTGCAATATCCACTTTAAACGAACCATTGGAATGGCGATCAGCGCGCGTCAGTGCTTGGACATCAATGACCTCTTGCACGCCTTTTTCGGTTTCAATAACAACCTGCTCATCGTCTGCTGCTTGAATAACAGCGACAATTCGATGAGGATTTGCTTTTAATTCTGTTAAGACTTTAAGGCCGCGTTTGGCACGGCTCGCGATTTCTACCTCAGCAACATTCATTTTCTTCACAGCCCCGCGCTGTGTCACAATAACGACATATTGCGTTTCATCTGGTTGTAGTACATTGACTCCAACTAATGCTTCCCCATCTTTTAGCGTTATACCTTTCACACCGCCCGTTTTCACACCGGTTACTGGTAATTCCTCGATTGGGAAACGAATCGCATACGCTGTATCAGTTGTTAATAGGAGTTCCACATCATCGGTCATAAACGATGCATAGATCATGGCATCGCCAGCTTTAACATTCATTGTTTTAATAGGCTTCGAATAACGTGTCACCGCATAATCTGCGAGTGGTGAACGTTTAATTTGTCCATCTTTCGTAGCCGTAAAGATATACGTATTTGGCTGTTCGAATGTTTCGAAGCCATAAACAGCAATAATCGACTCATCTTCACCTGTTGGCACGATACTAGAGATATGCTGACCGAGATCCTTCCAACGAATATCAGGCAGTTCGTGGACAGGCTGATAAATATAATTCCCGCGATTTGTAAACAGTAATAGATGGTGTTGCGTATTCAAGTTTGCTTCATACAATAAGTAATCGGAATCCTTCATCGCAAAATCTTGACCATTGGAAGCGGCATGAGATCGTGTAGATGTGCGTTTAATATAGCCATCTTTCGTAACCGTCACAACAACCTCTTCACTTGGGACAAGAAGATCTAATGTAATTTTAATTTCCTCAATTTCTTGCTCTATTTTCGAGCGACGTGGCTCTGTGAAGCGTTTTTTAATATCTAGTAATTCTTGTTTAATGACGCGCACAAGCTTGGCCTCACTTTGCAGAATTCCCTCTAGCTTGGCAATCAATGTGTTTAAATCATCTTGTTCTTGACGAAGTTCAGTAATATCGGTATTTGTTAAACGGTATAATTGCAAGCTCACAATTGCCTCTGCTTGTACCTCGGTAAAATCGAACTTCGCTTGTAAATTCTGCTTGGCATCCTTCTTATCGTTAGAAGAACGAATTGTAGCAATGACTTCGTCTAAAATAGATAACGCTTTAATTAATCCTTCTACGATATGTGAGCGATCCTTTGCCTTTTGTAAATCATAGATAGAACGGTTTGTAACCACTTCTTTTTGGTGCGTAATATAGGCATCCAGCAATAATGGCAATGTCATCATCGTTGGGCGACGATTATGAATCGCAATCATATTAAAATTGTAAGCTACCTGTAAATCTGTTGTTTTGAATAAGTATTGTAGAATCCCTTGTCCAGGTACATCTTTTTTCAGCTCGATCACGACACGTAACCCCGTACGGTCTGATTCATCCCGAATTTCAGCAATCCCTTCTAGACGTTTATCTACACGCTGCTCATCAATTTTTTTCACAAGATTCGCTTTATTCACATCATATGGTAATTCTGTAACAACAATCTGCTCTTTGCCACCCTTGATAGATTCCACCACAGCTTGCGCACGTACTATAATTTTACCGCGCCCTGTTTCATATGCTTTTTTAATGCCATCCACACCTTGAATAATACCGCCTGTTGGGAAATCTGGACCTTTGATTACTGTCATCAATTCATCCACTGTCGCAGTAGGCTTGTCTAAGCGCATCAATACAGCATCCAGCACTTCATCTAACGCATGAGGTGGAATATCTGTCGCATAACCCGCTGAAATCCCTGTAGAGCCGTTTACTAATAGATTAGGGAAACGAGCTGGTAAAACAGTTGGCTCCATATCTTGATCATCAAAGTTTGGCACGAATTCAACCGTTTTCTTACCAATATCTCGTAGCATTTCAGCAGCAATCGCAGACAGTCTTGCCTCTGTATAACGCATGGCAGCAGGAGGATCTCCATCTACCGAACCGTTGTTCCCATGCATCTCAATGAGCATATGACGGGCTTTCCAATCCTGACTCATCCGCACCATCGCTTCATAGACAGAGCTATCTCCATGCGGATGGTAATTACCGATTACGTTTCCGACTGTTTTAGCTGATTTACGGAACGGTTTATCATTTGTATTACCTTCCGTAAACATCGCATATAAAATACGACGCTGTACTGGTTTAAGACCGTCACGTGCATCTGGCAACGCGCGGTCTTGAATAATATATTTACTATAGCGACCAAAGCGGTCACCCATTACTTCTTCTAAAGGTAAATCTTGAAACTTTTCTGTACTACTCATGCTTGGTCCTCCTCTTGTTGGATGAATTCATTTTCTAAAATGTTGGCATCATCCTCCATGCCGAAGTCTACATTGGCTTCGATCCATTTACGACGTGGCTCTACTTTATCGCCCATTAACGTCGTGACACGTCTCTCTGCACGTGCACCATCCTCGATTGTGACACGAATCAATGTCCGTGTGTCAGGGTTCATCGTTGTATCCCATAGCTGGTCTGCATTCATCTCACCAAGACCTTTATAGCGCTGTAATATGTAACCCTTTCCAACTTTTTTGATGGCACTTTGTAAATCGTTTTCTGTCCAAGCATATTCGATTACTTCTTTTTTTCCTGTACCTTTAGAAACCTTATACAATGGTGGTAACGCTATAAAGACTTTGCCTGCCTCGATAAGCGGACGCATATAACGATAGAAGAACGTTAATAGCAGTACTTGAATATGGGCGCCATCCGTATCGGCATCGGTCATAATGACCACTTTATTGTAGGCTGAATCATCTACAGCAAAATCCGTACCAACTCCAGCCCCAATCGCATGAATAATGGTTGAAATTTCTTCGTTTTTCATAATATCTTGTAGCTTGGCTTTTTCCGTGTTAATGACTTTCCCGCGAAGTGGTAATATCGCTTGGAATGTACGATCTCGACCTTGTTTCGCAGAACCACCCGCTGAATCACCTTCGACTAGGTATAATTCATTTTTGGCCGCATTACGTGACTGTGCAGGCGTTAATTTTCCAGACAGAATGGTACTACCTTTTTTGTTTTTCTTACCATTTCGTGCGTCCTCACGCGCTTTACGAGCCGCTTCACGCACTTGTTGCGCACGAATCGCTTTACGCACAAGAGAGGCCGACAATTCAGCATTTTCCTCTAGCACATACAAAATTTGCTCAGACACCACGCTATCTACTGCAGAACGAGCCTCACTTGTACCAAGCTTGCCCTTTGTTTGTCCTTCAAATTGTAGTAAATGCTCTGGAATACGGACAGAAACGATAGCAGCTAGGCCTTCGCGAATATCTGTTCCTTCTAGGTTTTTATCCTTGTCCTTTAATAAACCAATTTTCCTTGCATATTCATTAAAGACACGCGTCAACGCTGCTTTTGCACCTGTTTCATGTGTCCCACCATCACGTGTACGTACATTATTAACAAACGACAAAATCGTTTCAGAATAACCATCGTTATATTGGAAGGCAAACTCTACTTCAATATCGTCTTGAATCCCTTCAACATATTTTACAGGATGAAGAACATCTTTCTCTTCATTCAAATACGCAACGAAAGCTTCAATGCCGTTCTCATAAAAGAACTCATCACTTTTGCCTTCCTCGCGCTCATCGATTAATTCAATTTTTAAGCCCTTTAATAAAAAAGCTGACTCCCGTAAACGTTCTGCTAACGTATCATAATTGAATTTTGTGACAGAAAAGATCGTTTCATCTGGTAGGAAATGGACAAGCGTACCTGTCTGCTTTGTTTGACCAATTTCTTCAAGTGTTGTCACTGGATGTCCACCATGTTCGAAACGCTGGCGATATTTCTTACCATCACGATGGATGGTTACCTCTAAAAATGTTGATAGCGCATTTACGACAGAGGAACCTACACCGTGCAAACCACCACTCGTTTTATAACCGCCCTGTCCAAACTTACCACCAGCGTGTAAGACGGTAAAAATAATTTCAGGGGTAGGTTTACCCATCTTATGCATACCTGTTGGCATTCCACGACCGAAGTCACGTACGCTAAGACTCTGGTCTTTATGAATCTTGACAATAATATGAGATCCAAAGCCAGCCAATGCTTCATCCACCGCATTATCGACGATTTCATACACAAGGTGATGAAGTCCACGGCCATCTGTCGAACCGATATACATGCCTGGTCGTTTGCGCACCGCTTCTAATCCTTCTAATACTTGTATAGCGTCATCATTATAGACGCTAGGTGACTGTTTATTCGTCAAAAAAATTCCCCTCCAAAAAACAAACGCATGTTCTATTTATGTTCTCATCCTAATAATAATAGCATTTCCTGTCAATAGCTAGCGACAGGTCCAATCAAATTTTTAAAAATTGCTCACAGTTTTATGAACATAATCAATAGTAAACATCTTCAACAGTTGCTTAAAATTGGTATTTAAGCAAGACAGACTGCTACTAGTATCCGTAAACACCTGACGCATCATAGCTTATTTAGTTGCAATATACATAATTGTCTTCTGCGTCATTGTGATGTAAATGAATAAAGTTAGACTTCTATTCTACCAAAGGAATGAACGATTGACAAAATTGCCATTTTGCCTATATTTTAATAAAGGATTTTTTCGCTCCTTAAAAAAATCATGTCTAAAAGCCTATCTCCAACTTATTTAGTTTCTTTTGTATTGAATTCAAGACCCGTTGCGAAATCTCCTTCATAACATTGTAGATTAGCAAGAAAAAGTGTAAAATACTTGTTACAAACTATTAGTACCAAGTGATGGAATATGAATGAAAGGAGTCCAACTATGATCAATGGACTTATTATTTTATGTGCGTATCTAATCGGCTCTATACCTTCAGGGCTTTGGATAGGTAAAGTTTTTTATAATACCGATATTCGTGAACACGGAAGCGGTAATCTAGGGGCAACCAATACGTTCCGCACGTTAGGAAAAAAAGCAGGTATTGTTGTGACCGTGATGGATGTTTTAAAAGGTACTGCCGCTGTCTTACTGGTGGCACTTCCAGTATTCTCAGACAGTTCTATACATTCCTTATTACTAGGTCTTGTTGCTGTTATCGGCCATATGTTTCCAATCTTCGCCAATTTTCGTGGTGGGAAAGCAGTTGCCACATCAGCAGGTGTGTTATTAGGGTATTCATGGCCATTGTTTGTCTTACTCCTTATTGCTTTTATTGTGACATTGAAAATCACAAAAATCGTCAGCTTAACATCTATGATAGCCGCTTTAGTAGCACTTATTTATTCTATCGTTTATTATTTTGTTACAGGTGACTTTGCATTAAGCATCTTGGTAGCCTTATTATTTACCTTTATTATCTATCGTCACCGTGCCAATATTACACGTATTAAAGACGGCACCGAGCCAAAGGTAAAATGGCTTTAAGAAGAGAGGAGCATTCGCTATGAAAATTGCACTGACAGATGAAGCCTTACAATGGTTCAAACATGAGATGGAAGTAGAACCAGGTGACACTATTCGCTTTTATGCACGCTATGGTGGCTCTAGTCCTTTTCACGAAGGCTTTTCACTTGGCATGACACGAGAAGAGCCCATTGCCATTGGGGTAGAAACAGTCATTGATGGCATAACCTATTACATCGATGAAAAAGATCTATGGTTCTTTAACGATCACAATTTACACGTGGACGTGGATGCTAGTCAAGATGAATTACAATACGAGTATCGTACATAAAGCAGTATTTTCCTTTCAGTTTCTGAAAGGAAATACTGTTTTTTTATTTAGAAAATAGCTAGAATTTCATTTCCTTTTTCGTTTATCTCCTCACAAAGTTGTCCATTCTATAGATAATGAACACCCATTTGAGGAGGAAAACACATGTCCATATCTAACAATATCGATCCCTCCCCATCCCTTACAACGGACGATTTACTAAATACTTCCCTTGCCAAAAATATAAAAGTCATTCAAAACACACTTGGTCATAGCAATGATATTATCATACGTGAAATTACGATTGGTGAAGCTGAACCTCATCGGCTTGCCATTATTTCGATTGATGGCTTATCCGATAAAACAACGATTTCGGATTCTGTTATTGGTAAACTAATGGCCAATATTGAGGAAGAACAAGAGATTGAAATTACAACCATCAATCAATATGTGCGAAGTTCCTATTTAACTGTTGGTGATGTGATGAATATCGAGCATTTTACCCCACTTTATCATGCCATACTTAATGGTGAAACTGTCATTTTATTAGACGGCTTTGCGGAAGGCATTGTGACAAGCACGAAAAGTGCTAAGGACAGAGCTGTGGCAGAGCCATCGACCGAATCCGTTATTAGAGGACCTCGGGAGTCCTTTACTGAAACGTTGCGTACAAATACGGCGCTCATTCGCCGCAAAATAAAAAGTCCAAATCTTTGGATTAAGTCACGTGTCATTGGAGAGGTGACGCAAACAGATGTCGCTGTGATGTATATAAATGGTATCGCCAGTGACAAAATTGTAGCCGAGGTGTTAGCGCGGTTAGATCGAATTAATATCGATGGCATCTTGGAAAGTGGGTATATTGAGGATTTTATTCAAGACTCTAAAAATTCCATGTTTCCAACTATTTATAACTCCGAACGTCCAGATGTTATTGCTGGTGAATTATTAGATGGTAAAGTGGCGATTCTAGTAGATGGTACCCCCTTTGTCTTAGTGGTGCCTGCATTGTTTACATCCTTTTTACAATCAGCAGAAGACTACTATCAGCATTGGATCATTAGTTCCCTTATTCGTATCTTACGTTTCTTTGGTATTAGTTTGGCATTGGTAGCACCTTCGCTCTATGTTGCCATTACTACGTTTCATCAAGAAATGCTGCCAACGCCTATGCTCATTAGTATTGCTTCACAACGAGAAGGCGTGCCCTTCCCTGCTGTAGTCGAAGCACTTATTATGGAGCTTGCCTTTGAGATACTACGAGAGGCAGGGCTTCGAATGCCCAGAACAATCGGTCCTGCAGTGTCCATCGTGGGTACGCTAGTAATTGGCCAGGCGGCGGTAGATGCCGGTGTTGTCTCGGCTGTTATGGTTATTATCGTAGCATTAACAGCCATTTGTAGCTTTTTATTCCCTGCCTATGGTTTGTCGAATACGATTCGTGTACTTCGCTTTCCATTAATGATTTTCGCTGCCATGTTTGGTCTATTTGGCGTTATGTTTGGCATTATAATAATTATTCTTCATTTATGCAGCATTCGTTCATTTGGTGTACCGTATTTAAGCCCATTCGCGCCATTCATTATACAGGATCAAAAAGATGCTTTTTTATTGCTCCCTCGTAGAGGTTTATTAAAACGTCCTCGTTTGGTCAATCAGAAAAACGTTGTCAGAGGGCATAAATATGTTGTAAGAACAGGCAGGAAATAAAACTACTAAACAAATGAGGAATGGAATATGGCAAAAGTAAAAGCAATTTGCTTCCTATGCATCCTCACTTTACTGTTAAGTGGTTGCTGGAGTAAGCGTGAATTAAATGAATTAGCCATCGTTGTAGCGCTTGGTATAGACAAAGTAGAAGATGAGTTTGAGATTACCGTTCAAATCGTTGATCCTAGTGAGGTTTCAATGCGTCAAGCTTCCACTCAGCGCTCCCCAGTTATCAGCTATCATTCGAGAGGGGAGACGATTTTTGAGGCCATTCGCAAAATGACGAACCTTGCTGCACGGAAACCATATTTTGCCCATCTACAGGTAGTCGTTTTAGGCGAAGACCTCGCTAAGGAAGGAATCAGTGATTCATTAGATTTAATTGTGCGAGATCATGAATTTAGAAAGGATTTCGATGTCATTATGTCTCATGAAGCTACAGCTAAGGAAGTGTTAAATGTGCTAACACCCATCGAAAAAGTGCCTGCTAATAAAATCTTAAATTCCCTTACCGTTTCTGAGAAAGTTTGGGGCTCTACAATAGCTGTTAATATTGACGAATTAGTCTCTACACTTAGCAATAAGGAGAGAGGGGCATTGATTTCTGCGATTGAAGTTCATGGTGATAAACGATTAGGGATCGATCAAACGAATGTCCAACGTGTTAAAACACCTGTTTTCTTAAATTATGCCGGATTAGCCGTCTTTAAAGAAGATAAATTCGTTGGTCTACTTTCGGAGGGAGAAAGTAAAAGTGTTAGCTTCCTTAGCGATAAAATACAAAGTACAATTGAAATCGTCGCCTGTCCAAAACAAGGTACCCTCTCAACTGAAATTACGAGTTCTACAACAAAGGTAAAAGGTTCGTTTCAAAATGGGAAACCGAAAATTGATGTTCAAATAAACGTGGAGCAAAATGTGGGAGAGGTCGAATGTGAAATCAATCTATCGAAAAATAAAACGATTGATTATATCAATAAAAAAACAGCACAAGGCATCGAAGAACGTATTGAAAAAACATTAGAGAAAATACAGCAACAATACCAAGTGGATGTTTTAGGCTATGGTGATGCCCTACATCGTGCAGATGCAAAACAGTGGAAAAAAATCAAAAAGGATTGGGCAACCATCTTTCCTGATCTACCAATCCATGTTCATGTTAAAGTGACAACACAAGGTTTAGGCACAATGCAAAACTCATTATTAAAAAAGCCAAAGGAGGGATAGTGGATTGGTACTAGCAATAGCCATCTTAATCATTTCAATCATCATTGCGTTACTATATATCCCGAAACTCAAAAAGCAACAAGAGACCAAAACCATTCTTGTTTTTTCAATCCTATTACTAATTGGTACAGCGCTTAATATGGGCATTGCCCTTAAAATAAATATCCCGAGTCCTTTAGATTTTATAACCTTTATTTTTACGCCGATTAAAGATTTTATCGTTTCACTCACAAAATAGTAGACACATCGACATGTATTGGAGGGGTAGTTAAATGGAAAAAGAAATCATTAGTTCAAGACAATTTACAATCATTACATTCCTCCTTTCTATCGGTACTGCCATCTTAATCGTCCCTTCAAGTATTGCAAGCTCTAGTAAGCAAGATGCGTGGATTGCTGCAAGTATTGGTGTTGTCCTTAGTTTGCTTGTTGTGAAATTATTTTTGACGTTAGGCGACCAAACACCGACACTTAATTTTATTGAAGCAAATGAAAAACTTCTCGGGCGCTTTTTTGGGAAAATCACAGTGGTGGGCTTCCTTTCTCTTACCCTATTTGCGGGAGGAGAATTATTGTATTTTATTGGTGCTTTTATGAAAACAGAGGTAATGCCTGAGACGCCCACACTGGCATTTGCCTTGTTGTTTATTATTATAATTATGTATGCTACCTATTTAGGGTTAGAAAACTTTGCTCGTTCAGCAGAAATACTTTTCCCTATGTTTGTCTTAATTTTTATTTTCTTTGTTGTAAGTATCACCCCACAAATTAAGTTTGAAAATATACAACCGATTATGGAAGCATCCAAAACATCCATCTTATATAGTATCATCCGCTTTATAAGTGTCTTTTCTTTTTCGTTAGTTATGTTATTAATGATTTACCCTGCTAGTGTCAATGTCCAGCAATCCTCAAAGAAAGGATTTTACATAGGCATGCTTCTCGGTGGATTTGTTCTAGTAACATTGATTACTCTATCCATTTTAGTATTAGGGCCAGCTAACACGGCTTCGCGAACTTTCCCTAGTTATGCCCTAGCACAAAGAATCTCTATCGGAAATTTTTTACAGCGCATTGAAATTATCATGGCTTTTATGTGGATTGTATCCATTTTTATTCGAACGTTTATGTACTTCTATACAACTGTTGTGGGGATTGCACAAATTATGAAATTGAAGGATCATCGACCACTTATCTTACCAATGGGTATTATTATGGTCGGACTTTCGCAAATTGTTCACCCAGACATCGTCCATTCCAACATTTATAATGATGAGATTTGGCCCATTTATGCATTTGTTTGCACCATATTATTACCCATACTTCTCCTCATTGTAGCTGTTATTCGTAACCGAAAATCACAGGGGAACGAAGCCAAAACGGTAAATGGAGAAAATAAGCAAGAGAATGAGGCTAACATAGGTAATGCGGATACCAATCAACAGAAACAGGCTGATACAGGCAATTCGGATTCTAATCATCAGAGTCAGACTAATACAAACAATGCGGATTCTAATCATCAGAGTCAGACTAATACAAACAATGCGGATTCTAATCATCAAAATCAGGCTAACACGGGCAATTCGGATTCCAATCAACCGAATCAGACGAAAACAGGCAATTCGGATTCCAATCAACCGAATCAGACGAAAACAGGCAATACAGATTCTAACCAGGAGCATCAGCCAAAATCAGACAATGCGAAAACTAACCAGGAAAATCAAGAATAACAAAAGTCTAATTCCTTCTACAGATTGAGAAGAAATTAGACTTTTAAATGGTTACTTAAATATGATATTCAATTTCGTCTACGAAATCCCATTCATATGGTGTCTCTTGGTATACGTAGTAGTTCAACCAGTTGGAGAACAATAAATGCGTATGTGCACGCCATGTATTCATCGGTTCCTTTGCTGGATCATCATTTGGGAAGTAGTTGACTGGAACTTCTATATCAATACCCTTCTCAACATCACGACTGTATTCATCTGCTAACGTTGTGGCATCATATTCTAAATGACCTGTAATCATAATGTTTTTATTATCTTTAGATTGTACGATGAACACACCTGCATCCTCTGAATAGGATAATAAGCGTAAGTCTGGATGATTGCGTACCTCGTCAATCGAAACAGATGTATAGCGAGAATGAGGAGCTGTAAATAAATCACTAAAGCCTCGTACTAAATCCACCGTTAAATCGGTAATCACATGGGAATAAACGCCTGAGCATTTAGCAGAAAGCTCGACCTTCCCAATCCCATAATGGTGATATAACGCAGCTTGTGCCCCCCAACATATATGTAGCACGGATGTCACATTCTTTTTAGACCAATCCATAATTTCTGAAATCTCCTGCCAATAGTTAACGTCTTCAAACGCCATTTTTTCTACTGGCGCCCCAGTAATGATCATACCATCATAGCGTCGGTGACGAATTTGATTGAACGTCGTGTAGAATAATTGTAAATGTGATTTACTCACATTTTTAGATTCATGAGTAGCCGTGTTTAAAAAAGTAATATTCACTTGTAATGGTGTATTTCCTAGTAAACGTAGTAATTGTAGTTCTGTCTTTTCTTTTTCGGGCATCAAATTTAAGATTAAAATATTTAATGGACGAATTTGTTGTGTTAGCGCACGATCCTCTTCCATGACGAAGATTTTTTCCTCACGTAAGTGTTCCCCAGCAGGTAAATTTTTCGGAATATTAATTGGCATCTAGCGTTCCCCTCTCTCTTATTGCTCTCTTTTTAAAAATTAAAAAATCCCCCACATTCCATACGAGATAGAATGAGAAGGATTTTTTCACGTTCACTCTTATCTCTCAAAGGAATATCCTTTGCTGGAATTAGCACCTTTCTAACATGTGTTAGAGGTTGCTGAAGCTTCATCGGGCCAAATCCCTCAGCTTCTCTTGATAAGATTATTTAATTACCTTGAATTGTAACATGAACTAGTTAGAATATCAATAATTCATAGAATATTTTGTTATTCCTATGCATGTTCCACATTGAATTGATGAACACTAAGCTTGCTGTATATGGTTTTTCTACATGAAATTTTATGGTAAACATGCCGCTATTATGTTACCATATATCTTTAGTAATAGAGAGGAACGTGAATACTTTGATTAATATTGAATTTCCAAAACCAGACGTAGTCATTCGCCAACGCGAACAAGATGTAAAACCAGGTGATGTCCCAATCACACCCTATTTTGGTTTCATTGACTTCCATAAAATCACTCGTGATAATGGCGGCATTTTCTTATTCTATAATGAAAAGAATGAACTATTATTTGTCGGCAAAGCACGTAAAATTCGCCAACGTGTAAAAAAACATTTTGAGGACAATGTATCTCCGATGAGAAATCATCGTGATGAAGTCTTCAAAATTGAAGTTTATGAAGTTGAAGACCCTATGGAGCGTGAAATTTATGAAACATATGCCATTAATACTTTCCGCGCCAAATACAATGTAGATAAAGTATTTTATTAATCACTTCATCAAAAACCGAAATCTCTTCTAAGGGATTTCGGTTTTTTTATCACATCATGGTAATACGATCAATCGGCGTGCTTTTGCCGTTTATAAACAGTTCGATAATAGACTGCTCTGGGCTTTTCTTGATGGCATAAACATAGGGCTGCGCTTCTTTCTTTTGCTCGCTTCCTTCCTTGAAATGAATGATAAGCCTCTTCTCTTTAGCTGCAACATTCGCGAGCACATTTCCCTTTGAATAAATGACAAGATAGTACGTAGTATCATCTTCATACAATAGCTGAACTCTGTCATTGGCTATAATATGTTTATGCATACGGTCAGGGACGATTGTGAGCTCCTGAATCTTAGGAGAAATAGGCTGCGGTGTAGTATCACATGCCCCTATCAATAAAAAATAAAATAAACCTGGCAACATCCATTTCCTCAAGATGCTCCCCTTCCCTTATAACTACTCTAAGAAAAATGCTTTCCGCTCTTTAGCAATCCAGTCCTCAAGCTCCTTATCATCGCGCTTTACCAATCGATTGATCAGAACATCATGCCAAATATAATCCTCTAATAAATAGATATGCACGGGATCATTGGTAATAAAAGCTGTTTCTTGGTTAGACGGCGAATGACCATAAATCATTTCTTGTCCATCAACCGATAAAATAAACCAATGAGGTGTTGAAGTCTTTCTCGTATAGTGTGTAGCCCTATGCTGGTCTATAGATGCCAGATGTTCCCCTACATACAATGAAATGCCATGGACAGCCACATGCTGAGATACCTCTTCGATATCCTCTCGTAAAGCATCATACATATCTTCCCACATCGATAGTATAACTTTTGACTCTGCTTTTTTTAATAAGGTTTGACAATAATTAACGATTGTCTGCTTACCTTTTAGCATTAATACTTTAGGTTCCGCTTCTTGCTCTGTCGTTTCTAGTTTTTCTAACTGATCGCTTATCGATGTAAAATTCGATTGCCAACGTTGCTGAATTTGTTGTAAAAACATCGCTACAGGAATGGAAGAGTAAGTCGTTTGATCCGCTGTTTCCTCTTTCAATACGAGTCCTTTTTCAACAAGACCATTCAAGATGTCATAGATTCTAGCACGTGGAATACCAGAGTTTTTACTAACTTGATAGGCACTAACATGACTATTTTGCACAAGTGCTGTATAGGCCTTTGCCTCATATTCTGTCAATCCCATTTCTTTTAATTGGGCGATTAATTCATCCATATCATCCCTCCATATTTTTATTATAGGCTACTATTGTGAACATTTGCCAATGAAAAAGTTATGCTTTACAGCAACAAATAAATTAGTTACTATTTCAGTAGTAACTAATTAAGAAGAGGTGTAAGCATGCTTTTTGATGTTGATGTACATATCCTAATACTATTAATTTCTTTTGGATTTCTGGCGGCATTTATCGATTCAGTAGTTGGAGGAGGCGGTTTAATCTCCCTACCAGCTTTATTGTTTGTTGGCCTAAATCCAGCCGCTGCTGTGGCAACCAATAAACTAGCAGGGGCAATGGGCTCACTGACATCGTCCATTTCCTTTTACCGTTCTGGCCAGCTAGAAATTCGATCTGTCCTTAAATATTTCCCTCTAGCATTCATTGGATCTTTATGTGGTGCATGGACTGTTCATTTAATTAATCCCGCACTATTAAAGCCATTAATGCTAGTAATGCTGGCGGCTGTCGGGATTTATACAATCTTTAAAAAGGATTGGGGCGCTGTCTCAACAGTAAAAAATCTTTCAAAAACCCATTTAATTTTATTTATGATGCTATTATTTGCTATTGGTTTTTATGATGGTTTTTTAGGTCCAGGAACGGGCTCTTTTTTAATCTTTAGTTTCTTGCTTGTAGGCTTTGATTTTTTAAAGGCGGCAGGTAATGCGAAATTTTTAAATTTGGCGAGTAATGTGGCTGGTGTTTGTATGTTTGCTTACTTAGGTCAAATTCATTATGTTTATGGTTTAGTAATGGGGGTTGCTCAAATCGGTGGGGCCATGCTTGGCTCGCGGATGGCCATTCAAAAAGGAAGTGGTTTTGTCCGTACACTTTTTATCATTGTGACGATGACGCTCCTTGCCAAAAATGCCTACGATTATATGATTCATTAAACACGAAAAACGCCACAGAAGAGTTTCTGCGGCGTTTTTTTAGATTATATCAGGAAGTGCTCTTCCTTAAATTTATGACTAGTGGCGAGACTAACAATCACAAAAATTATAAGAGAAGCTACAATTGGAATCGTGACGGTATGCATACCGAAGGCAGATGGATAAAATCGATCGATGATAATATACAAGGTCATACCCGAAATCATCGATGCTATCGCACCATATTTATTTGCTTTCTTCCAATATAAGCCCAGAACCACTGTCCAAATAAAGACTGCCTCAAGTCCACCAAATGCAAATAAATTTAACCATACTAATAAATCAGGCGGATGAAGCGCAAAGACTATAACAACTAAGCCAATCACAGTTGTGACAATATAGCTTGCACGCTTAATTTCTGCATCACTCGCTTTTGGCTTCATGTAATTTAAATAGATGTCTTTAACAACCGTAGAACTAACAAGCATGAGCAAAGCATTGACCGTTGACATCGTAGCGGCCATTGGTGCTGCTAAGACGATGCCTGCTAAAAATGGCGGTAGCACCTTCAATGTTAAGAGTGGCATGACTTTATCACCAATGTCGATGCCAGGTAAGACAGGTCGTGCTAACACACCAATGAGGTGCATACCAAACATGATCGTCCCAATAGCAATTGTGCCAATAATAATCGCTAAATGCATACTTTTAGAATCCTTATAACTCATAGCACGTACGGCGATTTGTGGTAACCCGACAACACCTACACCAATTAAAATCCAAAAAGTCGAGACATATAGAGGTGTTAAATCTCCTTGAGCTCCAAATGGTGATACAAAATCAGGATTTTCAGCAACAAGTGAGGCCATAATCTTATCGACACCTCCACCTGCAATAATAGTTCCGATTAATAAAATAACCGTCCCAATGACCATTATCGAGCCTTGTACGGTATCCGTTAAAGCAACCGCTCGGAAACCACCAATAATCACATATACTAAAACCGAAATTGCAAAGATAAACAGTGCCGTTGTGTAATGTAAGCCCGTCAATGACTCAATTAAACGTGCGCCACCTACCCATTGTGCCATCATCGCCGAAAATAAAAAGACAATAATACTAATAGCAGATAAGATGACGATGGCATGGCTTTTGTAGCGCTCTCGTAAAAAGTCGATTAACGTAATGGCTTCGTAACGACGAGCAATTATCGCAAATTTCTTTCCTAAAATCATCAGGACAAAATAACCGGCAGGTAGCTGTGCCATCGCGAGAAGTACCCAACCGAGTCCCTTTGTATAGGCAACGCCAGGTCCTCCGATAAAGCTACTTGCACTGCCGTATGTAGCAATCATCGTCATCGCAAGGATAAAACCACCCATTTCTCGACCACCAAGGAAATATTCCTGTAGGAACGAGTTAGAGGAACGAACATGCTTATTGGCCCAAAAACCAATTCCAAAAATAATAATTAGAAATAATAGCAATGGAAATACAACTTGCCAATGCATTAGCGATCCCCCTCCTCATCATCAAATGGAACCTCTTTGAAAAAGAGTTTCATAACAATCCAGATGAGTAGGATCATAAAGCCTGTCCCTGCGATACAGCTATAGAAAAACCATGCAGGAAAACCTAAAACATATGAATAATTTGCGGGATCACCTGCACCAAGTCCATAAGCAAAGCCAAACCAAATCGCAAAATTGACAATGACTAGTCCAATCCCAATAAGCGCCTCTTGATGCGCAATTTTAAAACGTTGATCTTTCACAAGACAATCCTCCTAACCTACTCTATTTTACTGATATGTTGGTCGGATGGGAAGGGATGTGAAAAAATAAGAAGTACATGACTTAGCTACCTTTTAATAAGGGATATATTTACATATTAGAATGCAAATGATACCTTGGTAGTAATTGTAAATGGAGGTGATAATGAATGCGGCGGATACATGTTGTAGGAATCGTTGTTTTAACGGCGTTGCTAAGTATAGGTGGTACGTATTTAGTAATGGACAAGAACCATAAACAAGAAACTTCTAATGGGACTGACAGTGAAATAGATAACAGTCCCAAAGAAGTGGTCAAGGAAGAATTTGTATCGACAGTGGATACGACCTTTGGTTGGGAAAACCCTGTGTTCTCCATGAGGATTGATGAATGGAAGAGTGGAGATGAACCATTTGTTGATAATTTAGTGGAAGAAGTACTTCAACAAATGTCACACCAAAAAATAATTGCTGATGAGAAAGAATCATCCATCATGATTACACCTAAAAGAATTGACACATTGCTGCAAATGGTAGAAGAAAATAAAGCTGAATACGAACACAATGAACAATATTTGGATATATTAAATCGTTGGAAATTAGGTGATTTTTCATCTGTAGACCAAGACCATAATGATATGTGGTATCTTCAAGGGTCAAAGCAAAGTGGGATTGCTTATGGAATTGCAACAAAAGAACAGGAAATTGATTATATCTTTCGGGTTTTCGCTAAAGAGGTAGTAGATGTTTTTGGTAGTTCCACTAATATGAAATAAGCCACTATCTTACCTTTTACAAATGGAGAAGATGAAAACGTGTAGTGTTAAAACTTAATAACCCTCGTCTACTTAGTTAGACGAAGGTTATTTAAATCCACATTGATTATGACGAGCGCTTTTCCCAAGGCTGCAATGTGCCAACAATATTGATAAGACGATGATGTTGGATTGAATCAATGACACCTTGGGAAATTTCCTCATTAGTAAGCCACCTAGAATGACCATTTTCAATGATAAAACCTAGCTGCACTTGGTAGTATTGAGCCGTATTAGGCAGATGCATGTTCTCTTTGATTTCACTTAGTTTCGCACTACTACCTAAGACATGAAACAATTTCCATGTGCCATTCCTGCAAGGTGAAATTTCACTGACTATGCTCTCTAAAGTCCTTTCAGCATATGAATGAATCCACGCAATGACTAAATCAATTGGTCCATTCTGTTCAATCGTACTCCTTATCTCTTTTTTTAATAAGGCAATATCACTATAATCAACGAATATGGGCGTCATAAGTGATGAATCTGTTGCATTTAATAAACTTTCCATTCGAGCTTTATTCCGTCCAATGACAGAAACATGAATACCATTACTCACTAACCAAAGAGATGTGTTCGCTAACATCCCTGTTCCACCAACTACTAATGCGTGTACCATTTATCTGTCCCTCACTTTTATTCACATGGCGTAGTAGCTACAAGCATCTGTATGGCTTTTTTATCAATTTTTCCGACACTTGTTTTCGGTAATTCCTCTATGAAAATAATTTGTTTAGGAATTTTAAAACGTCCTAACTGTTGATGGCAAAGCTCATGTAGTTCATCTAAAATGGTCGCTACTTGATTGTGACAGACAATGAATGCTGTCACTACCTCTCCCCAATAGTCGTCTGCTACGCCAATTACGGCAACTTCCTGTACATGTGGATGCTGTAACATACACTGTTCCACTTCCTGCGGATATACATTTTCGCCACCCGAGATGATCATCTCTTTTCTTCGCCCAACGATAAAGAAATCCCCATCCTCGTCCATCATCGCTAAATCGCCAGTTTTTAACCAGCCATCTTGCATAATATTGGCTGTTTCTTGCTTGTTATTCCAATAATAACGAAACACATGCTTCCCTCTTACCAATAGCTCTCCGACTTCACGAGGCGCACAATTTTGTCCTGTTGGTTTGACAATTTTAGCTTCATTGAACTGCATGCTTTTCCCCACTGCCCCTTTTTTGGCATAAGCATCCTCTCGCGCAATGAAAAAGTTATTAGGCCCTGCCTCCGTCAAGCCGTAGCCCTCTTTAAAAAATAGCCCCTTCCTATAAAAAGCATCGTAAATAGGGTGTGGACAAGGGGCACCACCTGACAAAAATACTTTCATCGAAGGAAATGGATTTTCCTGAAAATAGTTCGTAGCAATCATCGCCTGATACATCGTTGGCACAAACAGTGAAATCGTCGTTTGATATTGATTCGTGGCTCGCAGTGCTGCCTCCGCTTCAAATTTATCGCCAATGATGACAGTTCCGCCAGCCATAAGTAATGGTATACAGAGCGCATTTAAGCCACCTGTATGAAACATCGGCATATAATTTAAGGTACGATCTTTGTCATGTAAACCCCAGCTAATAATCGTATTCATGGCATTCCAATTGACCGACTCAAAGGATAAGACCACTCCCTTTGGTCGTCCCGTTGTCCCTCCTGTATAAATCATGAGCCAGGGATCATCTACTTCCATGGATTGCTCATTACCTATAACATGCTTCTCTTGCTGGCTAACATGAAGGGGAAACATTTTTTCTAACACTAAGGGACAATGATTCGCCTCTTCATACAACAGGATGGAGGGGGTAGCATCCTCCAAAATTTGGGTTAATTCCTCTTTACTTAAACGCCAATTTAACGGCACATAGATCAGACCACGTAAACCACAGGCAAAGAGAACAGCAAAAAGTTGAATATGATTTTTGGCAAAAACAGCGACTCTATTCCCTTTCTGTAGCTGTTGACGCTCAAAAAATTGACACCATTTACCGATCTCCTCACTTAATTGCCGATAGGTCCATTGCTCCTCTGTAGCAAGATTAATCAATGCGATATGGTGAGGTGTTAATGTGGCACGTTTTAAAATCCACGTTTGCTCAACAAACATGTTGAAAACCTCCTATCACATCATAATGGCGCCATCCACATGAAGCGTATGACCGTGGACGTAGGAGGCTTCATCAGAGGCTAAAAACAAGTAGGCGTTGGCAATATCTCGCGGCGTTCCTAAGCGTTGCAATGGGACGATGGATCGCATTTGAGCAAGGATATTTTCAGGCATTTTCTTCACCATATCGGTTTCTGTAAAACCTGGGGCTACGGCATTGACATTGATCCCTTTCCGCCCTAATTCCTTGGCCCATGTTTTGGTCATACCTACAATCGCTGCTTTCGTGGCTGCATAATTCGTTTGACCAACATTGCCGTAAACACCACTTACGGAGGATGTATTAATAATTTTGCCACCCCTAGCCGCCACCATATGAGGAATGACTTCCTGTGTACAGTGAAAGACACCTGTCAAATTGACATCTAAGACTTGCTGAAACTGATCCTCAGTCATCTTTGTGAGCATCGCATCTCTTGTTATCCCTGCATTATTTACTAAAATATCAATTTGTCCTGCTTGTTCAATCACAGTAGCCACTAACTGTTTTACGCTCTCTCTATTGGCGACATCCACTTGTATAAATGCTGCCTTTTCACCTAATTGTCCCGCTGCAGCAATCCCCGCCTCGTTATCATAATCAGCAATAAAAACAACTGCCCCTTCTTCGATAAAACGCTCAGCAGCCGCATAGCCGATTCCTTTGGCAGCACCTGTAATAATGGCGACTTTATTGTTTAAACGCATAATTTCTCCCTCCAATTTCTAAAAAAGCCTCAATTTCAGCTGTCAGTTGTGCTAAATCATCTACCAGTGGTGAATGCCCACAATTCTTTAAGCTCACAAATTGCGCCATCTTGCCCAAATCTTGAAGCAACTCTACATTCATCTCCTCAGTAATGACCAAATCACGATCCCCTCTTAACACTAAAATGGGGATATTGATAAGGAGGGCTTCGTGTGACCCTTTTGCCACCTCATGATCAACTCCACTTATATTAAAAGTATTGAGTGCATGATATACCTCTGCTAAATTTCGCTGTGTCAGCATATCCGCTACATATTCTTGATATTTTTCTTTGCTTGGCTGTTGATGGCTATAAATTAATGCATTCCATAGTGACTGTAAGCCCTCTCTATTTTTCGTATCATAGAAGCCCTGTACGAGCTTCGTTTTCGATGTATCCACAAGGACCTCTTCATAGCTATGCGCTCTCTTGAAGGAGGCAGGATTGCTCGTTCCTAAATCTGTATAAAATGGATAACCACGTGTGGAAGCGGAGGCTAGTAAAATCAGGCGTTGACAATATCCTGGATAATTCGCTGCAAACTGTAGACAGACTGCTCCACCCGTTGACCAGCCAATCATATCAAAACTTTGTAATTGAAGAGCATCTACAAAAAGTTTGACATCCTCACTAAAATCTCGAATGGCCGATATAGGCTTATGATAAGAAGACCCACCAAAACCCCGTAAATCAATCGCATAAATCGTAAACTTATCATCCAAAGCATCTATCAGTACATCCCAATGCTTAGAAGATGTCATATTCCCATGAACCAACACTAAAGGATGACCTCCACCCGGGCGTTTGCGATAAGCCAACGTTTCTCCATTTGCTAACTGAACTGTTTTTAACATTCAAGTTCCCCCTTAACCCCAACGTATTGTAATAGCCCCCCATACATAGCCAATACCTGCACTAACGAATGTAACAATGTCGCCAGCCTGTATACGATTTTGCTCCAAGGCAAGCTGTAAGGACAATATTTGATCTATCTGTCCAATATGCCCATAGTCTTGTAAATAAATAGACTGCTCAGGCTGCAGGCAAAGCTCTGCTAAAATATAATCATGCGCAGACCTTTTCATATGCAGCATCGCTAAGTAACTTAATTGCTCTTCGCTATATCCACTTTTCGATAAAGAACTTCGAATGACCTTCAAAAAATTGCTTAAAGATTTCTGTTCTAATCGCTCCTTCATGCCAATCGGATCCAGAACGTCAAGTTGATATAATCGTTCTGTTAAATGAAAAGGTGTTAACGGGGTTTTCGTACCTCCAACTGGAACCACCACATCTTCCGAGAACGAACCATCTGTCATAATATCTGCCTCTAAAAGCTGGTTTTTTACATAGTTTTTTTGTAGCAGTATGGCGCCTCCACCAGCAGCCAAATTATACATAAAGCGTGTTCGTGGATTGCTATAATTGATAAAATCAACATTACGATAGCCACCAGCGATTAGAATGGTGTTAATGCTATTGTCTGCAGCCATTAAGCTTTTCGCCACTTTCAGCGCCATAATGGTTGTGCCACAGCGTAATTGCACATCAAATGCCCACGCATTGACTGCACCAAGCTCTTCCTGCATTTTGATGGAAGCTGTCCAGAGTGGATATTCTTTATGCTCCTCCCCCATATAAATAACAACATCAATATCTTTTGGCTCTATATGTGCTTTTTTCAGAGCATCTTGTGCCGCCCATATCCCCATCTGCACCGTATGATCATGCTCTCCAGGAATCGATTTTTCGTAGATGCCCATTTTTTGACGGATAATGTCCTCAGGAATGTTCGAAAGAGCCGCAAGTTCCCGCGATGTCATTTTGTTTTGCGGTAGATAAATACCTGTACTAACAATACCGATCGTCATTCAAATCGCTCCTTTTCCTGTGGCAGGGCAACCTGTGTTTTTTTGTTTTTTACCTTTCCTCGCCATTTCCAAATCAGCAATCTTAGTGAGCCGATAATGCCTTTTGGGAAAAAGATAACCGCTAAAATATAGAGAATTCCAAAGAATATAATCCACCGCTCAAAAATAGGATAATCTCGTGCCATTCCTGACAGTGCATGCTGAGCATATTCAATGACTGCTGCCCCTAATAATGGTCCCACTAACGTTCCGACCCCACCAATTATGGTCATTAATAAAGCATCGAGTGTAATATCCATCGTCATCACACTCGTATTGACGAAGCGTAATGATACGGCGTATAAGGATCCTGCAAAGCTCGCTACGATGCCTGCCACAACCGAGGCGATGACTTTATAATGCAACGTGTTAAAACCTAATGATTTTGTCCGTTGCTCATTTTCACGAACGGCAATTAGTATTCGACCTGTTGGCGAATTCACAAAACGATAAAGCGCTAAAAAAATAACGACTAGGCTTGTGAACACAAAGAAATAAAAGGTCATTCGATCCCTAAAAACATCAGGTGCTCGAAATGTAAAGCCATCATTGCCATAAGTGACAGAGCGCCATTTTTCAGCTAGTACTAAAAATAATCCCGAAAAAGCTAACGTAAGCATGGCGAAGAAATGACTTTTCAAACGGAGGGTCAATAAACCTACTAAAAAACTAACAAATCCTGCAAATAGCATGCCAATCAATATGGACAGTACGAAAATAAACAGCGTATTATCCATCTGTTTGAGCATAACCGCTGTTGTATAGGCACCAATACCAAAAAACATGGCATGCCCAAATGAAACGATTCCTGTATAGCCTAGTAAAATATCATAGCTCATTGCCAATATCCCAAAAATAAAGATTTGCGTTAATAAAATGAGCAATGTTCTCGAATCATTAACAAAAGGAAGTAGGACAA
Organism: Lysinibacillus sp. ZYM-1; assembly: GCF_001308875.1. Taxonomy (GTDB): domain Bacteria; phylum Bacillota; class Bacilli; order Bacillales_A; family Planococcaceae; genus Lysinibacillus. The sequence goes on from NZ_KQ465122.1 coordinate 75,075, forward strand.
AAATCGCGAATAATAGGAAAAATGCGATATGCCGTAAGGAAATTTTTAGCTTCATGATGTTCGCTCCTTCCGCATCGCAAACAGCCCTTGAGGACGGAAAATTAACACGATCGCCATTAATATCATATTGACTGCCAATGACAGTACAGGCACGTAATAGGCCATAAAGCTACCTGCAAGTCCTACTAAAATAGCTGCCAGCAACGAGCCTGAAAAGCTGCCCATTCCGCCGATGACCACAACGATAAACCCTAAAATCGCGTACTCCATACCCATTTCTGCATAAATCACACCTGAATAGGGAGCCATCAACATCCCACTTAGGGCCGCAAGAGCTGCACCTACCATGAAAACATATAAAAATACACGTTTAATATGAATACCAAGCGCCTGTGCCATTTCCTTATCCTGGACACCAGCCCGAACAATTAAGCCAATCTTTGTGCGCTTCAGCAAATATTGGAAAAATCCAAAAATCACAAACCCGACGATAATAATAAATAAACGATATTTAATGATAATAACGTCGCCAATTTCCCAGCTTCCAGCTAAATAACTTGGCGTTTTCACTGCGACGCCATTCGGGCCAAAGACCACCTTAATAAGCTCCTGTAAAACAAGCATCAGCCCTAAGGTAATTAAAATTTGCTGAATATGATTGCCATAAACAGGCGTAATAATTATTTTCTCCGTTATAAATCCAAGCAATGCTCCAGTTATAATTGCACCAACAATCCCCAAGATGAAACTTTCCGTATACATATAGGTGAAGATTCCCGCATAAGCTCCCCAAACGAATAGCCCACCATGCGCAAAATTCAACACATCCATTAAGCCAAAAATTAAGGTCAAGCCTGCTGCTAGTAAAAATATCAGCATGCCAGTTGCCAAGCCATTAATGATTAAATTGACGAAAAGCTCCAATGATGGTCACCCCCTTTATCCAATCCCAAGATACTTACGTTTCAGCTCTTCATTATCAATGAGTTCCTGCATATTGCCTGAATGCACTGTCCTGCCATCATCAATCAATGTATAGGTATCACCAATACGACTAGCCATCATAAAGTTTTGCTCGACGAGGACAATGGACGTTTTCTTTTTCATTTCTACAATGGCCTCCATCACCTTTTCAACAACGATTGGCGCTAGCCCCTTTGAAGGCTCATCAATCAGAATTAATTGACTATCATTGATAAAGGCTCTTGCCATCGACAGCATTTGCTTTTGGCCACCTGATAAATGTCCACCAGCCTTCTTCCAAAATTTCTTTAAGTCTGGAAATAGCTCAAGCACATATTGTTGCCGCTCTATTGTCGCTTTGTCCTCCTTCCGCATTGCTACCTTCATATTCTCTTCTACCGATAAATCTGCAAAAATCCCTTGATTTTCTGGAACATAGCCTATCCCTAATTTGGCTACCTTGTAGGTGGGGCTTTTTTTTATAGAGTTCGAGCGAAAGGCGATTTCTCCCTTTGTCGCAGGTGTTAAGCCCATAATTGTTTTTAGCGTAGTCGTTTTACCTGCGCCATTACGGCCTAGCAGTACTGTCACCTGCCCCTCCTTTGCTTCAAAATTCACGCCTTGTAAAATGTGATATTGGCCGATATGGGTATGAACCTCATTTAATGTCAGTAAGGTGTTCATCGTACAGCCCCCCCAAATATGCATGTTGCACGGTGTCATTATTCATAATTTCCTCTGGTGAACCATCTGCTAATAACTGACCATTAAACAACACCATAATGGAATCCGATAAATCTAAAATCATATCCATTTTGTGTTCAATGAGCAGAATGGTTTTATCCCCTTGCTGTTTAATTGTCCGAATCACTTCTAAAATCGTTGGCACTTCTTCTAAAGACATGCCAGCAGTTGGTTCATCGAGTAACAGAATCTCCGTATCTAACGCTAAGAGCATGGCAATCTCAAGCTTTCTTTTCTCCCCATGTGAAAGCATTGTTGTGAGGGCGTCGCGTTTATTGTCGAGCAAAACGAGGGCTAATAACTCTTCCGCTTTTTCAGTGATTGCCTTATAGCTTTTGAAGTGTCGAAATAGCTGATAACGAATTTTCTCCTTAGATTGCACAGCTAAACGAACATTTTCTAAAACCGTTAAATTTGGAAAAACATTGGTGATTTGAAAGGATCGCCCTAAACCCATACGTGTTCTTTCAATGGCTGACTTTTGTGCCAGTGATTGCCCCTTAAAATAAACATCACCAGCAGTTGGCTTTAACTCGCCACTAATTAAATTAAAGAACGTCGTTTTACCAGCACCATTCGGACCAATTATGGCCTTCAAATGCTTCTCTGGCATTTGAAAATTAACGCGATCCACAGCCGTATGCCCACCAAAACGAATTGTTAAATTATCTGTGTGTAATATAGGTTCCATCCTCGACTCCCTTCCTCTCTATTAGTTATGTAGAGAGGACAGAATTTCTGCCTCTCCTGTGCCTAATTCAGAACAGGCGGTGCTGTTTCCTCAGGACTTAGCTCACGTATAAGTACTGGTACTGGATAATCCACACCTTCTTGTTTTTCTAATCGTATCGAATACATGGATTGAAGAGCCTGATGATCCTCCTCACGGAAAGTCATCGTGCCTTTTGGCGTCTCAAATGACATCCCTTCCATCACGTCAATCAGTTTGTTGGCATCAGCATCTCCATCCGATTTTTTCAATGCCTCCACAATGGCAATCGCCGCAGACATACCTCCAGGTGTAAATAAATCGGGTACTTCATTAAAACGTTTTTGATGTTCATCCACTAACCATTTGTTCACATCATTTTGCGGTAGCGTATTGTAATACACCGAGAAGCCTTCCATTCCAACCAATGGATTCATAAATTGAAGTGCAATAATATCGGGCGCACCTGTTGAAATTTTAATGCCCTTTTCTTGAATTTTAAGATCAGCAATTTGATTCCAAGGCGAATTTGCGCCTGCCCATACTACAAATAAATAATCAGGCTTGGCATCGATCACCTTTTGTAAATTGGGCGTAAAGTCGGTTGCCGCAGGATCTGCATACTCCTCTAGCACAATTTCAGCGCCCAACTTCTCCGCAGCTGTTTTAAAGGCGTTTACCCCGTCCCAACCAAACGAATAGTCTGGTGCAAATGTAGCAATTTTTACACCATCTCCCGCAATAGCCGCTGCCGCAGCATACGCATCTTGTGATGAATTACGTCCTGTACGGAAAATATACTTATTAAATTCTGAACCTGTAATACTATCAGCCACTGCAGGCTCCACCACCATAATCTTTTCATACTCCTCAGCAAGAGGAAGAACAGCGAGTGTATCACCAGAACTCGAAGAACCGACTAGAAAATCAACCTGATCATCCTCTAATAACTTTGTGGCCTTTTGCACAGCTACCTCAGGCTTCGTCTCCGTATCCTCATAAACAATCTCGATTTTCTTACCATTGACCTCCATCGTACCGCCAGTAGCATACTCAATTCCTAAATCAAACCCCCGCTGCGTCTGCTTCCCATAGGACTCCAATGCCCCTGTTAACGAAGCAAGCACTCCAATTTTAACCGTCCCACCTTCTGCCGTGACCGCTTTCGTCTCATCACTAGAATCGTCTACATCTGTTGCATCTTGCGTTGTATCCTTTTCATTACAAGCCACCAACAACATAGCTACCATGACTAATAGAAACCAATACAAATGCTTCTTCATCCCATAACCCCCTTTAAAATAAGCTCCATAGAAAGCGCTTTCGTTGCTATGACATCACTATATAAAAGTCCAGTTACAAATTAGTTACAAAAAATGCTCTGCACTATAAGTGCAGAGCATTTTTCTGTCCCGAAAGTGAAGTGAAACGCAACGGCAGGGACAAAACGGTTTTACCTCTGCACTATAAGTGCAGAGCATTTTTCTGTCCCGAAAGTGAAGTGAAACGCAACGGCAGGGACAAAACGGTTTTACCTCTGCACTAAAAGTGCAGAGCATTTTTCTGTCCCGAAAGTGAAGTGAAACGCAACGGCAGGGACAAAACGGTTTTACCTCTGCACTAAAAGTGCAGAGCATTTTTCTGTACCGAAAGTGAAGTGAAACGCAACGGCAGGGACAAAACGGTTTTACCTCTGCACTAAAAGGCAGAGCATTTTTCTGTCCCGAAAGTGAAGTGAAACGCAACGGCAGGGACAAAACGGTTTTACCTCTGCACTAAAAGGCAGAGCATTTTTCTTCCCGAAAGTGAAGTGAAACGCAACGGCAGGGACAAAACGGTTTGTTATCTGCACTAAAGGCAGAGTATTTTTCTGTCCCGAAAGTGAAGGGAAACGCAACGACAGGGACAAAACGGTTTTAACTCTGCACTAAAAGGCAGAGCATTTTTCTTCCCGAAAGTGAAGTGGAACGCAACGGCAGGGACAAAACGGTTTTTTATCTGCACTAAAGGCAGATTATTTTTCTGTCCCGAAAGTGAAGCGTAGCGCAACGACAGGGACAAAAGTTCTTTTACGATCAGCCTTCTAAGGTGATTACTTGTAGCGATAATAACCTATAAATTGGGCATTTATGGTATTATAACTTTACGTATTTTAAAAGCTTTTTATTTAACAACATGTATTAACTTTATTGAACACAAAAAAAGAGAGGAAAATATAATGAGTGAATATTATTCCAGACATTTTAATCTTGAAAAAGTAAGTGAAGGTATTTATGCCGCAATTGCAAAGGATGGTGGTGGCTCGTTTGGAAATGCTGGTTTCATTGATTTAGGGGACAAAACAATTATTTTTGATACATTTAACACACAACAAGCAGCTGAGGATCTAAGAAATATTGCTGAAAATATTACGAATAAACCTGTCTCTTGGGTAATTAACAGTCATTTTCATAGTGATCTAGAGGTAACCAACTATTCAAAGATTGTCAAATAGTATCAAGTCAAATAACACTACAACAAATGAAAGAAAACCATCCAGCTAAAATTGCCGAACAGAAGGCAGATTTGGAAGGGTTACAAAAATATATTGCCTCCCTTTCAGAACAAAGTGTCGATTCTACTGACATACAAAAAATGAATGAAATAAGTTTTTTAAAAGAGATGGAAATCTCAATCCCTGACCTGGAATTGGTTTTGCCGCAATATACTTTTACTCACGAATTTACTATTTTCGGAACAGAACGTACTGCAAAAATAATGACTTTGGGAGGTGGTCATTCTCCCTGTGATTCTTTTCTTTATATTCCTGAAGACGAAATCATATTTATGGCTGACCTTCTATTTGTCGGTATGCATCCATCATTTTTCCCGTATTCCAATCCATCAAAATGGGAAAATATTTTAGAAGAAGTAAATAACTTGTCAATTCAAAAAGCAATCCCTGGTCACGGAGCAGTAGGAACTAAAAAAGATATCATTAAGTTAAAAAACTACATTAATGAAATGAACTTTTTATCGAAAAAAATTAGTAACTTGGAAGAAGTTTCAATTCCTTCAGCCTATCAAAATTGGACTACTATTAATATCGACGTCATGGAATTGTTTATGAAAAATTTAAACGTGTTAAAAGATTTATAGCTACGATATTAATTAAATCAGGTAAAAAGAAAGACAAAAACGTTGAATTGTGTGGGTTGGTGGGCGGTCGGCACGCATTTGTGAACGATAGCGATGCGCTACCCTTCGGGTGATTCGTGAAATTGATACCGCAGGATAAGGAGGTCAGAAGGGCGAGATGTGTTTTTTATGCGTTTTTGATTCGAGCCCGCGGGATGAACATGGTTCGGATGAGTAGAACTTGGGTGGAATGATTGTTGTATATGGTCTATCGAGGTGTATGGAATTATGCTTAATCTTACCTTGTATGTAATCTGTGTGTATAATATGTGGAGAATTTCATGAGTGTTGTAACATGCAATTTTTGCTCTTGCTGCAGCTGCATTTTACAGACACTCGACTCCCCTTTCTTCACCTACCATCATTATTTCTGGACGGTAATCGATAAAGTATCCTAATGCTAATTGGACTCCTTCAGCAAATACTCTAGCCTTTTCTTGCTGCATTTTCTCCAATAAATGTTCCTCTCCAGCGATTTTTATGAGTACCTTGCCATCGGCCTTTATAAGGATCTCCCCCTTCGCTTCCTCACTAATGCTTCAAGGCCTTTTTTACGAATCTCCATCATCAGGATAAGTAATACTGATTTCTCGCGCTTTTATGATTTTGATCAGATTTGTCCCAGCCTCTTAAATATTATAATATCTAACGTACATCAGATCAACTCAACTTGACCTGATGCTACTTTTGCACAGGTACGTACCATCCGAAACATCCGAAGTAAAGGTGGCCCTTCCAAAGCTAAAGAATGGAAACATTAGTTAATTTTAAACTATGTGTTATATCTATGTTTATATAATATGCTCATTTGTATTTTTTCTATATGGTAGCCCTTCTATTTTTGTATTGACAGGTTGTCAGTCAAAACATATAATTGAACCATCTAATTGATAATTAATATCACTTAGATGGTTGTTACTCAATTATTAAATTTTGCTTTTTACTGTTTTCCTTAAAAGTGATAAATCAAATTTGCCGCTAGGAACGCCAAATAAATGTTCAAATGTAGATTGAATTGCTTCAATTCTTGCAATGCGTTCTGCTTTATTCCATTTGAATAGTGATGAATCAACCCAATGATGGATTGTCGAAAGGAAAAATTCTGCTACAAGTGTCGGATTGTCAACGTGGAAGCTGCTTTCCTTATTACCTTGAATAATTAAATCCGTTACTATTGGTGTGAATTGACAAATCGTTTGTACATGTAATATTTGCCGAAGAATAGCATTACTATCGTGTTGTAAATACTTAAAGATTTCAACATGCCCTGTTGGATCATCAAGCTCATACACAAAAATCCAAGCAATTTTTTCAAATGCAGAAAATGTTTCGTCATAAATTACATCTATAAAATGCTTTTTGATCCCTTTTAGCTGTCGATCAATTAATGCATTTGCTAATTCTTCTTTCGATTTAAAGTAGTAGTATAGTGTTCCCTGTGCTACTCCCAGCGTTTTAGTAATGTCAGTCGTTGAGGTTTTTTCATAGCCTTTTTGGCTAAAAAGTGATTCTGCAGTATCTAATATTTCATTTCGGCGTTCCGCTGCACTTTTCGTTACTCTATTCATTGATTGCACTACCTCCTTTTTTTATTTAAGCATTCGACTGACTATTAGTCAAATGCTTAATTGGAGTGGAAAAAGTTTATTAAATTTATTTGAGTGACTGTCAGTCAAAAAATACTAGGAGGATTCAAATGTTTAGGAAAACTATTTATCTATTATGTTTTATTCTTATTTTCGTTGCTTTAGGATGCTCACAAAAGGAGCATTCCTCTGAGGAAATCGCAAGCGTAAATACTAATAAAAAATATCCAATGTCAGTTGGTGTTCATACAAACAAAGGTGAGGAAATCACTCAAACAATTGACAAGGCTCCTGAGAAGATTATGGTCATTGGTTCTGCTGTTGCAGAATTAATTGTGAAATTTGGACAACAAGAAAAAGTCGTTGGGTTTGCATATAGTGATCAGTCTAATTCAAATTTTACTGGGGAAATTGAAAAATTACCTTTAGTAAGTAAAATGTGGCCAGCAAAAGAATCCATTATAGCATTGCAACCTGACTTAATTTATTCTATTTCTTCTGCATTTAGAGAAGACTTACTTGGGAGTATCCCGTCTTGGAATGATCGCGGTATTCCTGTCGTTTCCTCAACAAATTTTACAATTGGACGTGGTATTGATGTTTACTTTAATGAAGTTAAAACATTCGGAAAGGTGTTTGATATCGAAAATCAAACAAATAAATTTTTAAATGAACAACAAGCTCGTATTAAAGAAATCACATCAGAAGTAAAAAAAATTAAAGACCGTCCTAAAGTTTTATTGATAGGTGGTGCACGTGGAAAGTATTATTACTACTCACCAAAATGGGCAATTATTAGTGAGATGATTAAAGGTGTTGGTGCGGAATATATGGAGCTGTCGAAAGAAGACTATATTGAACTTTCGACGGAGACAATTATTGCAGCCAACCCAAATAAAATTATCATCACTGAATTTCAACAGCCTGATCTAGAGAAAACAAAAAATAATTTATTAAGTGATGAGAAACTACAAAATGTGAAAGCAATTCAAAATAAAGATGTGATGGTTACTGAATATACAGGAGCTATTAGTGGTGGCATTGAACTTGCTGACCTATATGAACAGGTGGCAGAGTTCATTCATCCAGATGTTTTTGCAGCAGGAGAAAGAAATGGTAAATAATAAACGCACATTCTCTTCTATTCTTCTACTTTTAATAGGACTGCTTTTTATTTCGATGATTGTTTCAGTTTCTATCGGACAAGTAAATATTTCTTTTTTCGATTCTTGTAAAATCCTTTTGTATAAGTTTACAGGACTCAATATCGGCAATGTGGATACTGTCATTCCCAAGATGATTTCGGATGTTATTTGGCAAATTCGTATTCCAAGAATTTTATTGGTTGTAATAGTAGGCGCAGGCTTAGCACTTTGTGGTAGTGTAATGCAAGCATCGATTCAAAACCCGCTTGCAGACCCTTATATTCTAGGTATCTCTTCAGGTGCTTCACTAGGTGCAACATTTTCAATTATTTTAGGACATAAGCTTAGCAGTTTCTTGGGCGAGTTTGATTTAATCATTTGTGCATTTTTAGGTGCTATATTGGCGACATTTCTAGTATTGGTACTTTCAAGTGTTGGAGAAAAAATGTCCGTCATTAAACTCATTTTAGCTGGAACTGTTGTTAACGCTCTATTTACAGCTCTTTCAAATTTATTCGTATATTTCGCAAAAGATGCTGAAGGCGTCCGTTCGGTTTCATTTTGGACGATGGGAAGTTTATCTTCTGCAGAGTGGAAAGACATTCCGCTAATTGCTGCAATAGTCATAATTATAGGCGTATTCTTCTTATCACAATGGCGCATTATGAACGCAATGCTTATGGGCGATGATGCTGCGATGACATTAGGAATTAACTTAAATGTATACCGAAAAATATATTTAGTCATTTCTGCAATTTTAACAGCTGTTATTGTATCAACATGTGGAATTATAGGTTTTGTCGGTCTTGTTATTCCACATATTGTTCGAATATTTACTGGCTCTAATCATCGTTATTTAGTACCCATCGTCATATTAGTTGGTGCTATCTTCTTAATTTGGACAGACTTACTGGCAAGAACGGTTATTTCAAATAGTGAATTACCGATTGGGATTGTGACATCCTTATTTGGAGCACCTGTATTTATGCACATGTTAATAAAAAAGAAATACGGCTTTGGAGGCAATTAATATGAAATTAACAGTTAATAATCTTTCCTTCTCTGTGTCTGATCTTGAAATCATTAAGAGTATTTCTCTAAAGGTGAATGAAGGACAATTTGTTGGTATTATTGGACCAAATGGTTGTGGAAAATCAACATTATTAAAAAACATCTATAAAGTAACAAAACCATCTAGTGGTATGATTTTTTTAGATGATTTAGATATCGTCAAATCTTCTCCTAAAGCAATCGCTAAAAAGATGGGCGTTGTTGGACAATTTAACAATACAAACTTTGATTTTACTATACGTGACATGGTTATGATGGGAAGAACCCCACATAAAAAAATGTTGGAATCTGACTCAAAAGAAGATGAAGACCTTGTAAATTGTGCCTTGCGGAAGGTGAACCTAAAACAGCATGAATTAAAGCATTTTTCGTATCTTTCTGGTGGTGAAAAACAACGTGTTATTTTGGCACGTGCTTTAGCACAAGAACCTCAGTTTTTAATATTAGATGAACCGACGAATCATTTGGACATTAAATATCAAATTCAAATCTTATCGCTCGTACAATCATTAAAAATAGGCACACTTGCTGCATTACATGACTTATCTCTAGCTGCTATGTATTGCGAGTATTTATACGTGATAAAGGATGGCCAAGTCTTAACGCATGGTAAACCGGAGGAAATACTTACACCAGCTTTAGTAAAAGAAGTTTATGAAGTAGACTGTCAAATTTATCAAAATGAATATACAAAAAATTTGGTTATTGCGTATCATCCAAACATTGCTATTTAATCATGTTTTACTTTATTGACTGACACTCAATCAGTTATTTGATATTAAAGAGAGGAGCAATTGTCATGAACATGACTCAATCAACAAACGACAATTCATCTTATTCATATAGGTGGTTCGCGTTAGCAGTTATCCTACTTCCAACATTGCTAATCTCTTTAAATAACTATATGGTTCAAATTGCAGTTCCAGTTATTCAAAATGAATTAGCAATTAGCTTTTCACAAGCCCAATTAATATTTATAGGATATTCCATTGGGCTCTCTATAGCCCTTATCTTAGGAGGCAAACTTGGTGATCTCTATGGAAGAAAGAAAATATTATGGATTGGACTGCTTATATTCACAATCACAGCTGTCATTGGAGGAATTACTTCTAATCCAATGTTATTAATTAGTACTAGAATTGTACAAGGTTTAGGAGCTGCTCTCATTCAACCACAAATTTTAGCGACTATTCAGGTGATTTTCCCTCCAAAAGAGAGAAATTTAGCCTTTGGGTTGTATGGTGCTGTTATGGGTATTGCCTTTACATTCGGATTGATATTAGGAGGCTTACTAATAAGTTGGAATTTGTTTGGCGGAGGTTGGAGAACAGTTTTCTTTTTTAATTTACCCTTTGGTATACTAGCTCTTTTATTACTGCCAATTATTCCTGAGTCAACAGGAGAAAAATCACAAAAAATTGATTGGCTTGGTGCCGCGCTTTTAATGTTGGGTATACTTTTACTTGTCTATCCAATGTCAGAAGGACAAACATACGGGTGGCGGCCTTGGATTATTGGGTCCTTCATTTTATCACTCATCATACTTACTTTATTTATTTTCATAGAAGGTAGAAAACAGAAAAAACAGCAAGCAACACTTGTTGATTTAACAGTTTTTAAGCACCGCTTATTTATTATAGGAATTTGTTCTGTACTATCGATCTATTTAAGTATGTTCGCGTTTTTCTTTATATTAAGCTATTTCTTACAATTTTGTTTGAAATATAATACAACAGAAACTAGTTTAGTATTTTTACCATTGGGTATTGGCTTCTTCTTAACGTCAATTTTATCGTCTAAATTTGTTCATCGCTTCGGTCTAGTTGTATTAAAGTTCGGTGCAATAACGATGAGTATTTGTACATGTATTCTTATGATGCTACTTTTAGTTAGAGAAACTAATTTATTTGATATTTATGGGTTATTACTATTATTTATATACGGTCTTGGCTTGGGTTTGGCCACAACACCTTTAGTAAACGCGGTCTTAAGTAAAATTCCAAAGAACCATATTGGTGTCGCATCTGGTTTGTATAACACTTTTATGTATTTGGCAAATTCGTTAGCGGTTGCAGGTATTAGTCTTACATTCACGAAGTTTTTAGGTAATACTTTAGAAAATGCCTTATATAGAGATTATGTAAGGGCATTTTCTGCCTGTTTACTTGTAATTGGATTACTTTCTATTCTTTCGTTTATTATCTTTTCTATTTATCAAAAAAATGAAAAGAATGAAAGTTAATTCCATAAAGTACTTTTAGCTTGTAGAGAAAATTGCTATTTTTTCTTTACAAGCTTTTTTGTTTGAAAGATCATTACGCTAATTAATAAGAAAAAGACTCCCATACATTTCGCCAAACTTGGCAAAATCAATTAACTTTAATATATAGTATTTAGAGATTACCTTCGAGAACATCCCGAAGTGTGTATGGGGAATTAAAGAGCTAGCTCGCCAATGAGTATCCAAATAATTTTGACGGCTCTGGATAGAAAAAGATGATTTTGTCAAATTGTTTATCTTTAATAAAAAAGTTTGATCATCTTTGTGCTATGTTCTTCAACTCAATTCTGTACGTGTCAAAGCCAAGACACACATGCGCTTGATGATTTTTGTCGTTAATCATACTTTAATAGAACGAAAAAACAATCAAGCTCTTTTTAAGGTTGATAAAAAGTCTATTCATACCTTTTTACCTTATTTACTTCTCCTCTATTTGGCTCCAAACTAAATAATATTAAAGAACTTCTTTTAAAAAGCCTTCCTAACAATTAAAAAGTAAAATTTTTTTCATCTTCCTTTTACAGGATTTTCAATCTCTAGCATCCTTTCATTATAGAAACTTATAAATCTATTTAATCCTTCTTTTACGCTTAGGCTTCTGTGGTACAATTTATTCTTACAAAACCTACTCCATTCTTTCCAAAATTATCTCCGGAAACAACAGATAACTTATAATGTTTTAATGCAAAATTGGAAAACTCTTCAGAAGAGTAACCCGTATTTGTAATATCAAATCAGATAAAAAAACCTCCATAAGGTATATGTACATTAATATCATTATTTAGAAATAATTTCGCACTATAGATAATATTATTAAGTACACTTAATTTATTCAATTCTCAATATTCATTTTTCTTATTCAATGCACCTATAGCTGCTTTTTTGTGAGATTACACTTGTACTTAATTGAGAGAACCAACGTTCTCATGAAATAAATTCATTCCATTTTGAAGAAGGAGAAACAACATAACCAACTCGGAAATATAGTGGGTCCTTTAGTTTGATATTGATTTACAATTTCTATAGCGGATATTCCTGCAGCTAAGCAAAGAGCAATAATTCAATAATTCCTCCCGTAGAAGGACCACATATTAAAAATAAGTGATTGCTTAATTTGCCCTACTTTTCTTCAATATCAGCTAATATGACAGCTGAAGTTTAATCAAAAATACAAAAATATCTCAAAAGCCGTATTTTGTGGCTAAATAAAAAAATCCATTTTGAAAAAAAGTTGGATCAAAATGGACTCTTTACTAACAGATTTAAGTTTTGTTTTTATGAAAAGTTGGATCATTTTCTACCTTAAACATTCTACAATCGCACATTTTCTTGATTAGTCAAGTAGCTTCTATATTATAATGTCAACCACTGATTTTTGTTTTGAGCCGTAAAATAAGAGTTTTAAATTATTCAGTAAGCCCTATTTAACGCGAGAAGATTTGATGAAGAAGGAAATAATTAAACCAACCATAGCTATAATTAGAGTGAATATAAAGGAGTCCTGTACTCCCGCTGTTAATGAAGCTCTAATTGAAGAAGGGTCAGATAGATCAGTCATATTGTTCATAAATCTTTTCTGAGAAGCGGACATAATCGTAATCGCAACTGCAGTGCCAATTGCTCCCGACATTTGCTGTAATGTATTCATTAAAGCAGTACCATCTGGGTAAAGATTTTTCGGTAATTGATTTAGTCCATTTGTCTGAGCAGGCATCAAAACCATCGATACACCTATAAACAGAATGGAGTGCATCACAATCACCATACTAACCGGCGTTTCAATGGTGACGTTTGACATGATCCATGACATGGTAAACATGATCGCAAACCCAGGTATAACAAGTCCTCTTGGTCCGAATTTGTCAAAGATACGACCTGTGATTGGGGACATTAGCCCATTCAGCACACCACCTGGCAACAAAACAAGCCCCGCGGTAAATGCAGTCAATGCTAGTCCTGTTTGCAAATATAATGGCAACAAAATCATCGTGGACATTATTATCGTGAAGCAAATAAATACTGCCAATAAACCTAGAGTAAACATTGGATATTTTAATACACGTAAATCAAGCATCGGTTTATCCATTTTAAATTGTCGCAAAGAAAACAAGGTAAGTGCAGCAAGCCCTATAATAATCATCGTAATCACAATCGTGCTTCCCCAGCCATTCTCACCAGCGCTGCTAAAGCCATAGACGATTCCGCCAAAACCAATCGAAGATAGAATAATAGATAATATATCAATTTTGGGTTTAGTTATGATCGATACATTCTGCATATACACTATACCCGATACCAACGCAAGAATTAGAAACGGTAAACAAACCCAGAAAATCCAATTCCAAGTCAGTTTTTCAAGAATTAATCCTGAGATTGAGGGTCCAACTGCGGGTGCAAACATAATGACTAACCCTATTAGTCCCATTGTTGCACCTCTCTTATTGATGGGAAAAATCAATAAGATCGTATTAAACATCAGGGGCAGTAATAATCCCGTACCTATAGCCTGAATCACTCGAGAAAACATTAATACTTCGAAGCTTGGTGCAAGAGCTGCTACTAGTGTCCCAATAATTGAAAAAACCAATGATACAATAAATATTTGACGAGTACTAAACCATTGAAGTAAGAGACCCGAGACAGGAACTAATATCCCCAAGGTTAATAAATAACCTGTTGTCAGCCATTGCACCATGGTAGAACTAATAGAAAATATTTGTATTAAATCTCCGAGAGCCATGTTTAAAGCCGTTTCACTGAACAATCCAATGAAACCAGCAATTAAGAAAGAAATTAATATTGGAGTAGTTTTAACCACTTTTGTTAGCTGTGTTTCTACTGTTAATGACATAAATAATCCACCTAAAATTTTATTTTGTTATAAGCTTGTCGTTAGTTTTAGAAGATTGATTTTTAATTGCAATTTCTTCTGCACTTCTTTTTTTGTACAATGATTTGGCTCCCTTCTCTCTTTACTCTACTTTCTTTTTTAAACAGCAGATATACGAAATAAGGAACACCGATAATGGAGATCACAATGCCTACAGGCAGTTCAGCTGGAGCAAAGATCGTCTTTCCGATAAAATCCCCGACTAACACCATAAGCATGCCGATTCCTCCACAGACAGGTATTACATATTTATAATGAATACCGACTAGCCTCCTAGACATATGAGGGGCAATTAAGCCAATAAATCCAACGCTTCCTGCTACAGATACACATGCGCTAACTAACCTGACGCAGCATAAAAGAAAAATCATTCTTTTCCGATCTTTATTTAAACCTATTCCTATGGCTGATACCTCATCCAAATTTAATAGGTTAAGTCTGTGCGATCTCCACCAAATGATTGGAGTTAAATTATTATCCATGGTAATACCGCTAATATATGAAGCCCAGTTGTACTATAAAGGCTGCCTGATAACCAAACAATCGCCACTTCAAAATCTTGTGCTTTCACCGTTCCTTGAATGAAAAAAAATGTACAAAATAATCACCATTCCAGCAGCTGAATGTATCCCAAGAATGCCCGGGTCTGCTTGAAGGACAGCACCAGCAATCCATAGCGCAAGTCCGACTAATGCTCCAATCACAATTTGCGGTAACCTAAATTCGAAAATCACTAGGTCGTACTCGCTGACGGATTGAACACGAAATAACATCCTAATAACATCTATCACCGACATATCAAACGTTCCATTCGCTACGGCAACATACAATACAACGAAGGAAAGTGCCAATATTCAATAAGAAAAAACAAAAATCGAGCGCGCTGACTTAGCTTTTTCAAATGCTCCTTCCCCCTTTCTTCTTAATTAAATAAAGAAAGGGACACCAGATAACACGGTTACTACACCAATTGGCGTCTCGAATGGATAATTCAGAAAGCGGCAGATTATTTTAGACCACTCTAAAAACAAAGCGTATCCCTATTATTAATGATCAGTAATATTAATCCCTAAATGATCCCGCAAGGTGACACCCGTATATTCACTTCTGAACAAACCTCTTGCAACTAACTGCGGCATCAGCTTTTCAAAAAATATTTTCAAAGATTTTTCTGAACCACCCGGAATAGCTATAAATCCGTCAATAGCTCCAGCCTCAAATCGCTCAATTATATCGTTCAATACGTCCTCAACCGTTCCAACGGAAACCCAGTGAGCAGACCCGACAACCTCCGGCCTTGCTAATACCTCTTCCACTGTAGGCTGATGATTTGTAATATACCTCCGCAACAGCTCAGCATGTGTTCGGCTGCGGACTGGCTGATTCGGATCGGGAAGCATATCTGAAGTTACGTGACGATCCAATGCAGAGCTACTCAAATCAAGACCCAGTAATGATTTAAGCGATGCATGTCTGCGTTCAATAGTCAAATGTGCATGTGCAGCCTTATGTAATTCATGGGCTTCCTCACGAGTTTCGGCCAAGAAAAAATATAAACCTGGCAAAACTTTTATGGCGTCCGGATCGCGCCCATGCTCCATAGTTCTTCTTCTCATATCATTTCGCAATTCCACTCCCGATTCAAGGTCTGGCATCGCTGCAAAAATAGCATCTGCTATTGAAGAGGCAAAATTTCGTCCTGTATCCGACGCACCTGCTTGAAATAAAGGAATTGGTCCCGATTTATGGGCAGGCAAAGTAAGTGGTCCCTTAACACTAAAAAACTCACCTGAATGATTAATTGGGGAAACCTTATCCTTATCAGAAAACATGCCTGACTCACGATCAATAACAATGGCTTCATTCGGAAAACTTTCCCAGAGTTTGCGTACGACCTCAGTAAATTCAATTGCTTTCGCATATCTTTCTTGGTGTGAAGGCATAGGTGATTCACTGAAATTTTCGGCTCCTTCAATAGAAGTGACAATATTCCAGCCAGCACGTCCATTGCTTAGCCAATGCAAAGACTGAAGCTGTCTAGCAACAACATACGGCAGATTAAACGTCGTAGAAATAGTCGTTACTAGCCCGATCCGCTCGGTTTCACGAGCAATCGCTGCAAAAATCATAGTAGGGTCAGGGCTACCAAAATTAGCGGAATCGCCAAGCATCTGTGGACTAACAAAAAGATAATCCGCCCTGAAAAGAAAATCGAGCTTTGATTTCTCCGCCATCTTTGCCAAATCAATGTAAGGGTCAATTGAACCCATTTTTTCTACACCGCTGTCTGAGCGCCGCCAGTCGTCTCCTTTCAACCAAGTAGATAAGACTAATCCAATACATAATTGTCTATTTGTATTCAATATTACTAATCCTTCCCATATAGTAAAAATAGTTTTGCGCCCATGAAATACTCTGATTAGATTTCCTCTAAACAGTTAATAATGATTCTCATTATCGATTATAGTGTAGCAAGGTCCGCAACAAATGCAAATACACAAATCACAAATACTATATGCATTATTATCTACTCCAGGTTTGGCTGAATGATGTTTTAACCGACATGTAAAATGGGGCTGGAAAGAAAGAATGAGACAAAAGCGAAGAAGCCTGCACTTTAGGTTCATCACCAGTAGCAGGCGTAATACATTAATCAGTACCTCATTTTATATGATTATCTAATTTAGCTGTGTATACGGAGGGAGACACACCAAATTTCTTTTTAAACACTCTACTGAAATATAGCGGATTGGCGTAACCGACACTAATAGCGATATCATGGATAGGAAAATTGCTTACTTTAAGTAAGTCACTCGCTCTTTCCATACGATAATTGATAAGATAGTCGATTGGACGAAGGCCAGTATGTTTGTGAAAGAAGTATGAGAAGCGTTTGGGACTCATTGCATGCAGCTCCGCCAATTCGTCTAGTGTCAACGGATTCATATAATGCCGGTGTATGTATGCAATAGCCTCCTCTATCACCCTTTCACTTGGAGAACTGCCACTCTCTCGATGCTTACACCCCACCAAAACTTGATGCATGACACTTAAAAATAACTCCTTAACACGAAGCTTCCCGATACCTCTAAGTGTATTAGCATTTTGATGAAGCATGATAAGTAATTCTAGCACTCTTGGATTTGCTCCCGCTTCCAGTTTGAAATGAGAGTTGCATTCATGACCGCTATATACTTCGTCTAACTTGTCAAATCTATAAAACAGTAAATAGTACTCGTACTCTGATTGACCTAAAACTTGCGCGTCCAGTTGCATGCCTGGAACAGCATGAAATACTGAGCCTGGATGTAATTCATAGACAGTTCCATTCACACGCATTCTAGCCTCTCCACGAATTACAAAAAGAAATCCATGCTGGACGGTCCTTAATTCACTTAATATACTTTTCGGCTGGATGACTAAACGGTGGACACCTTCTATATCATAGAAACCTCTAGCAAATATCTCGGCTAATTTATCCAAATCTATCATAATAACACACCTGTTCCCTATCCAAACATTGTACATCTGGTCTACTTTCATTAATGCCAAACAATAAATCTATTTCTGAGATATCAACCTAACGCTATTTTTGGGGATTAGTCAGGCTACACAAGGGTAAATCATTCTTAACAATGCATTCAGTCATTATGTAAATGGCAATTTCAATGTAGTATTTTATCATAGGACCAGACAAAGTGTTTAGGTCTTACTATATAGTAAAAATAGTTTTGCACCCATGAAATACTCCTAACAGATGTTGCCACTAGAAGGCTATTAATTAATAATGATTCTCAGTAATAACTATAGTGTAACAAGGTCTGCAACAAATGCATATACACAAATCACAAATGCTATATGCATTATTACCTAATTCAGATTTGCTGAATGATGATTTAAATCCCCTTATTTCAAACTATTGCACCTTTATCACAAAAAGCGATTGTTCTCAATTCGTTTGGTCCTAAATTTCGATTAACAAAGGAAAAGAACATGGAAGGTATCGTCGGTAAGAGACGGGATTCTGTATATAAAATAAATCAACGAACAAAAAATTGGTTAAAATATAAACATTTCAAAATAGCCGATACGGTTATTTTAACAATTTCTTGTGAGGCATATTGATGTACATCGAACCAGTCATGTTCAGTGAATTCTCGTAAAAATATGGTTTCATTCGCAAGTATACTTTCATTATTTTTAATCATTTGTATTAATCCTTCCTTTATCTCCTTCTACTCGTTCCAACCATTCAATCATCAGCTTCGTAAACAATTCAGGTTGTTCAATTTGCAAATTGTGTCCAGCCATATCTAATATCGCGAAGGATGCTCTTGGGAACTTTTCTAAAATCGCAAAGGCGTCCTGATAGCCAACAACGGAATCCTGTTTGCCCAGCAAAAAGAGACTAGGCTTGTCAAAAGATCTTTCATCGACGGCAAAAGAAAAACCATAGCTGTGCTGAATTTTTTCTAAAAATGCTTGATCCGCTATACAACATCCTGCTAGCACTTCTGTTGTATAGCGCATCCAATTATAAGCGTCTAAAACCACTTGATGCGATTGAAAATCTTCTTGTTCCTGTTGGCTTAATGTTGATAAAAAATTAGCATCTGATTTCACGATACAATGTTCTGGCACTGTACGTTGCTCTTTTTCAGGAATGATGAGAGGGCAAATAAAGGCAGCACCTAAAAGTCGATCTGTTGATGTCCTCATAATACCTCGCGCTAAATAGCCTCCATAAGATTCACCCACCAACAAGTAGGATTCATGTGGAATGATTGTGTGTATAAACTCGCTGACCGCTTCTAACATTTCATCTGAGTTCTGAATTGATGAATAGTCCGTTGTCTTCCCCATCCCAGGAAGATCGAAATAGATACGTTTCCATCCCTCTCGCTCTAAAAAAATCGGTTCCATACACCCTTTCATTAATCGATGATCAGGTGAAAAACCATGTAACATGATGATCGGTATTCCCGTTCCGACTATTTCAAAGTAAATATTAGCTTTACTAGTTTGACAAAATGGCATAGTTGTTCCTCCAAATATATGGCTTTTATAAATTATTTAAAAACTCAGCGTGAATCAATTTACTCACACATTAAAACAGGTGCCCACCACCTTGCTACACAAACAAACGACTTTTCCCAAAAATTCACTACCCCATAATCAAATCATAAACAGCCATTGTAGATTCCATTGGGGTTGTGTTTAATTCTTGCTGTAATTGCTGGACACATTTTTCATACCATTTTAGCGCTAGTGAGCGGTTTTGGAGTTGGTAATGGCTGTACATGAGCAGGCGATATCCCTCCTCCCACAGTGCATCCTCTCGTAGTATTTTCTCTGCATAGTCAATCGCCTTCTTAAACTGTTGCTGTCTCGTCGCGTTTTGGGCTAAGCGCTCCAGTACCTCGATAAATAAATATTGTAGTTTTTCGCGATCCTGGTTCAGCCAATCTATTTGTTTTTTTTCCGCATATAAAGCGTCTGTATAACACGCTTCAGCTAATTGTAGCCATTCATTGGAAAACTCTGGATCAAATTCCTCCATGCCTAAATTGTAGTAAAATAGAAAGCGTTCCACGTCAATTTGAAGATAAAGAATTTGCTGTAACTGATACATATTATTTTTTCGTTGAATAAAAAAACTATCTTGTCTTGCGTGACGCTGTGGTTCTAGCACTTTTAGTAATGTATTCAAAACTACTTTAAAATCTCGATCCAAGGATTCAACACTACGTTCAGGCCATAATGCTTGGGCAATTTCTTCCTTCGGTGTAAAGCGATGGCGATGACAATACAAATACACGAATAACTCCTTTGCTTTATCCCGCTGCCACTCTTTATCTTCAAGCTTTCGTTGTCCCCGTAGAAGACTGACACTTCCCAAAAGATTGAGTTGCATTTCATCATGCGAGTAGCTAATACTGTCCTCCACTTGTAAATAGTGTCGCAACGTAACGATGGCGGCATGTTCTTCCCCACATTGTTGACTAAATTGCAATAGCTCATAAAAAATTATTCGATTGCTTGGGCCAAGTATCATTTTCTCTTGTAGAAAATAATGATAGCCATTTGTCAGACACAATTGTGCGAACTGATGAAAATAAGGTTGAAATTGTTCGATAGACTGCTCTTGAAAGGCAATCACGGCTTGATAAAATAACACATGCATTAAACCATTATGATCACCGCATTCGTGAAATAGTTGTTGGGCCTTTTTTAACAACTCCTTCGCACGTGCCGTTTCTTGCTCAGAAACAATGATTTTCACCTCAGCTATGAGTATTATGGCCGTCATCCAAGCATCTTGTACTTGCTCTGTTTCCTGTAAGCCAAGCGCTAAATATTTCTTAGCTGCTACCATATCACCCAACATATGTTTGACAATGGCCATCCCCATATAAGGTTCTGCCTTTACCCGTGAGATATTGATGGGATTCATTAAAGTCAACGCTTTTTCATAGGCATGGCACGCCCCGTAATAATCTGGGTAATCCATTAATAACAAGGCATGGGCTTTTCTGATATAACCAACAGCCTCAATGAAAACAGACTTCTCACGTACCCCTCTTCGAATACCATGTTGAGACGCATACCAAGCATCCTTTCCTTGCCCTAGCAATGTATAAACAAAAGCTGCTAACAATTCACTTTCACGATGAGTTGCGACAAGTTGAGGTGGTAATTCAAGTCGTTGTACTAATAATTCCTTTGCCTCTTGTAGTTGCCCCGTGCGTAATAAAACACGTACATCGACATTTGCTCGTTGTACAACGTCCTCTGGTAAGGCTACGTCCTCAATAAATAATTGTGCTCCCTTCGCCTTCCCTAAATTCACTAAATTTTCAGCATATTTCCGTTGGAGTTCTAATAATTCCTCCTTAGGTAAAGGCGTATGTTTGGCTAACTCTAATGCTTTTTCTAAATGTGGCTCTGCTAATGCAGGTTGAATGGTGTCTAAGTAAATATGGGCTAGCCCTGCCTGAGCCTTTGTTAGAAAGAGATTATCCCGTTGCTGCTTAGCAATGGTTGCACATTTCTCGTAGGATTGTTTTGCTTTTTCATAAAATGCACGGTAACGATGACATTCGCCTTCAAAATAATACAATTTATAAAACTGTGTTTTTTCTTGTACTGTAAAACGATTGATTTTTTCTAGCAACCATTCAAATTGGCCAGCACGAATTAATGGCTCCGCATGAAGCTGTAAGAGCTCTCCACAAAATTCATGATCATTCGTTTTAAAGGCATGATAAAGGACTGCTTGAATGTTATGTTGATCCTCATAATACAATGCAGCTTGTTTATGAAGGTCGATATATTGACTTGGATACTGTTGCCACTTCATTTCTAGAAATCGACTAAACAATGCATGGAAGCGATAGATGCCGTCTGTTGTAACGGACTGAATAAATACATGGCGTTGCGTTAAAGAAGTCAATACTTGTGCAAGCTCAGAGCCATAAAAATCCACCAATAATTTGACTGAAAAGGTTGGGAAAATCGCTAATTTTAAGATAATTTCTTGCTCAGTGGACGTCATCGTACTAAAAACTTCCTCCGACAAATAGGTGAAAAGATCATTAGTGGAAATTGTTAGCCAATGATCTAAAGAAGCCTGGTGCCATTGCTCTGCTAGTAAAGAAATACTAATCGCCCAGCCCTCTGTAATTTCCAAAATCTTTACGATATCTGAACTGGACAAATGCACATCAACATATTCTTCAAAAAAAACGGCGATTTCCTCGGTTGAAAATGCAAGCTCGCCCTCTGAGATTACAAGTAATTTTTTTTGCAGCTTTAATTTCCTCATAATATCCCAATTGGGCAATGTTCTAGAAGCAATTATGAAATGTACAGTTGGTGGAGCAAACTCTATAATTTTTTCCATTAAATAATTAATGTGAAATACATGATCGACAAGATGATAGTCATCAATAACAATTAGGAGTGGCTCATCAATGCTACATAAGCAATTAATAAAAAGCTTATACCATCGATTAAGCTCCTCCATTTTTGGAAAACGTGATAATTGGTCCCATGTATCAAATGTCTGTCCAAAATTAGGCACAATTCGCTGTATACTAAAAAAAAGATGCCTTAGAAAAGGTAAGATTGTATCATCTTCATCGGAAATACTATACCAAGAATAACGGCGAGTTTCGTGACAAAGGAATTGAGTGAGAATGGTCGTCTTGCCATATCCTGCCCCGCTATGGATGAGTGTGCAAGTATGCTGATGGCTTTTTTTTAATGTTCTTATAAGTGCGGCTCTATTAATACAATGATTGGATGGATTTGGTGCTATACATTTGGATTGAATGATAATATCTGTCATGTAAACGATAACCCCCATTTGTGTAAGGTTACAAAAATTCAGATTATTAAATTATTGACAGTTTACCATATTTTAATAACTTTGATGGGAACAAATAAAAAAACCCGATTATCAAATCAATGATAACCGGATTTTTATTCTAGGGTTAGAGTAATTCTTTACGTAATTCAGCAGCTGATTTTGGTGAAAGCAGACTGAATGGGATATCAAATACTGTTTTCGCCCCTTTATCACCAGCCTGGCTTAGACGATGTGCCGCACGGGCAAATGCTACTAACACACTAGACGTGAAGTTTGGATTACTTTCGAGTTTTAATGAGAATTCAAGAATTTGTTTATCGTTTGCACCACTATCACCACTGCGAATCACAAAACCACCATGTGGCATACCTGTGTGGTTTGCTTTAAATTCTTCTTCAGAAATGAAGTTGACAGTTGTATTATATTCATCGAAGTAGTTAGGCATTGTCACAATTTCTTGTTCAATTCTTGCCGCATCTGCGCCGTCTTCTAGCACAACCCAGCATTCACGTGCGTGTTTTTCACGTGTTGTTAGCTCTGGATTTTCACCGTTACGTACACGTTCTACAGCATCTTTAATCGGTAACGTGTATTGAACAGCATTTTTAACACCTTCGATACGACGGACTGCATCTGAGTGACCTTGGCTTAGACCATCTCCCCAGAACGTATACGTTGTACCAACTGGTAATACAGATTCCCCAAGTAGACGATTTAATGAGAATAAACCTGGATCCCAACCAACTGAGATGACAGATACTTTGCCAGATTTTTGCGCTGCTGCATCAACCACATCAAAAAATTCTGGAATTTTCGCATGTGTATCGAAGCTATCAATTGTATTAAACCATTGAGCAAAATGTGGACCTTGCTCTGGTAAATCTGTTGCAGAGCCCCCACATAAAATCATCACATCAATGTCATTTTGGAATTTTTCAGCGTCATCTACTAAATATACGCTCGCATTGCTTGCTACGTTGACTGTTGAAGGGTCACGACGTGTGAACACTGCTACTAATTCCATATCTGGATTTTGCGAAATAGCATACTCGACACCACGACCTAAATTTCCATATCCTACAATACCTACTCGAATTGCACTCATTAAAATTCCTCCTCACGATAACGTGACTTTGTGAAAACCTTCACGTTAAATCTAACTACAATAATACTTCGTGTTAGAAAAATTCACAATAGTTTGAGTATGAGTTTTTCAAAAGAATTTATATCAGTTTTCTATGATTTTTATTCCAGATTGGTATGAATACGGTTACAAAATACAAACTATACTAGGAACCTTTAAGTTTTCGTAAAAGCCTTGTAAATGACGGCTATTTTTCAAACCAGTCTTGTACAATAAATGTAACGACAAAAGGGGGCATGTTGAATGAAAAGTACTGGTTACTCATCAAGCACAGAATTGGCACAAGGAGAACTACTTGCATTCCATATGACACAAAATTCTGTGGACAACAACAGTGAAGCGATACAATCTGTAAGTAAGCCGCTTAGAGGTTTTGCACCAAATAAACATTTATGTATCGGTGTTCTACCTTTTGACGTTATGGAAGATACATTAGACAAATCCATCCAAAAAAACAGGGTTAATGAAGTAGACTTTTATTATAGCGGCAAGGACATCGCTCGCTGGCTCATAAAAAAAAGCGAATACAACAAACCTAACCCAGACTTCTTTCCTTGAAGTCTGAATGACAGCTTGTAACTGGCGTAGCCCATTATTAAGATTAATTTTTGGCTCACCTTCCTCAGAGTACTGTTACATACCCCTTCAACTACTGAATCTCCTGTGACAATTGAGCGAGACGTTTTTCATCAATAATATGGTACCCTGACTTTCGTTTCTCTAAAATCTTCTCCTCACAAAATTGGGCCAGTACATATAATAAATGTCTATAGGAAACCCCTAAATACTCACAGATTTCCGTATGTTTTTCCTTGTAAACACCTTGATCAGCAGATAACTGAATAAAAGCCGCTAAACGATTTTCAAAGGGGTATGCCTGATTTTGTGTATATTTGGCGGTTATTTTTGTCGCCTTTTCACCTAAAAACACACAAAGACGGCGTAAAAATAGGGCATCGGCAAGTAACTTTTCCTTACATGACTGGGTAATCGAGTAACAAATTGTCTTGGTTACCGTTTGAATCCCCTTGGTATACCTTGCCTCATTCAACAATTCAATTTCCCCCATAAAACGGGGCGCCTCTAAATATTCGATGAGTGAAACCTTGCCATTTTTATGCGTCATATAGAGCTTCGCCTTGCCCTCAATCATGTAATACAATGTTTCTGGAAAGGAGCCTTCTTGGAAAATCCATTCCCCTTTGTCAAATTGACAAACTTCCAGATATGGTTCAATGTCAAATGAGAAAAAATCATGGATAGGATATTTTTCTAGATAATGGGTACGTGCTTCTGCTGTTAGAATATGCATTTTTTACTCTCTCCTATAAAAAATATGAGATATCTCACATTATTGTAGCGATGAACGTGCTATTATTCAACATAGTTATTGGAGGTACGGTAAATTTATGAATAATCAACGATGGCTTTCTCAAAATTTCTTTTCATTTTTTATTACTTGGGGCATATTCTTACCCTATTGGACTGGATGGCTTGTGGATGCCAAACATCTGACCGTGTCGCAAGCAAGTGTTGTTATGGGCTGTGGGTTACTCGCTCGTGCCACGTCCAACCTTTTCTTCTTCCCAGCTCTCGCTAAATATGTAAACAATAAACGACTCATTACCATTCTAGCTGTTGGTGCACTTCTAACAGCACTGCTGTATATACCTAGTACGGGCTTTATCGCATTATTAATTGTAACTATTTTATTTAGTATTTTTTATCCAGCACTGTTACCAGCTGTGGAAAGTAGTGCCGCAACGCTTGTTCAGCATGGCAACATTCATTACGGCAAAAGCCGCTCCTACGGTTCCTTTGGCTTTGTCATTGCCGTATTGATTATTAGTATGCTGACAGGTGTATTCGGGAAAAATGTTATCTTTTGGAGCATGATTATTGGGTTAATAGGCATGTTGCTTATGCAGCAATTATCCACGCCAAAAGAATTACTCGTTGTACCAACAAAAGAGCAACGTGCTAAATCGTTGTCTATGAAAAATTTATGGACTATCAAAGGCTTCCCAATTGTCTTATTTATCGTTATTTTATTGCAGGGTGCACATGCCTCCTATTATAGCTATGGCTATATATATTTAGAAGATTTACAAGTAGACCCATTCTATATGGGCATGATTATTAACATCGCGGTTATTTGTGAAATCCTATACTTTATGAAGGCTGATACATTATTTAAGAAATGGCGCTCATCTTCTTTATTACTCTTAGCAGCTAGTGGTTCTTCCCTACGTTGGTTACTAATCTTTATGTTCCCAAATGTTTGGGTATTTATTGCGTCTCAAACTTTGCATGCGTTATCCTTTGCCCTAGCACATTTTGCTTTTATTCGCTATCTAACGCAAACCTTACCTAAGGAACAAATACCAAATGCACAGGGAATATACTCAGCATTAGCCATGGGCTTAAGCACAGCCATCCTGACATTTTTGGGAGGCTATTTATACGAATTATCGCCCGGCCTGTCCTTTGCAGCCATGTTGATTTGTACAATACCTGCCATCGCTATTTTGCTGATGACACGCAAAAAATTCCAATATTAATTCAAAGAAGCAGGTCAGAATAGATTTTATTAAAAGTCAAAAAATAAATATAGAACTTAATAATTATGTGTTTTATTAAAATGTCACACATTATAGTGGATAAAAAGAAAAGGATAGATGAACAGGAATTATACCTGCTTGCATCTATCCTTTTTTTACAACATATGACCACATTCACTACTGCAACATCAAATTTCCCACTACAATTCACAATAAATAATCATTGGCTTTCTTTAACAATTGCGCCCGATTCTTGAAGATTATTCCAACATTATTACCAAAGAAAAAAGCACACCTATATGCAATAAGATTAAAAAAGATTTAGTTACCAATTCTATTTATAAAAACTTCAGGAATGCTTTGTAAGTTTTTTACTTCCATAAACATATTTAAGTAATATACAAAAACCATGCTTTGACATTGTCTAAAGCATGGTTTTTATTTGAATTAATAAACTGCTAAGTTGATTTTTAGTTCAGCTATTTATTGAATTCATTAACTGGAAGAAGTATTCAGTTTTATGAGTCTTATTTAGGTTATACCATGAATGCAATGTGTCGGGTGTAAATACATCTAATATTTTCAGTACTTCCATAGTAAATTCCAGAGGTGCTACCCCTGATGCAGTAATCAAATTCTCACCTGATACCGCAGGCACCATCTCGTGAAATTTTTCTCCTTTATAATTAGGACAGACCATTTTAATATACTCTAAGTCATTGCTTGTGTGTTTTCTAGAATCTAAGTATCCCATATTCGCAAGAGCCTCAGTTGCACCACAAATTGCAGCAACAATAGTACCAAGCTTTAAAGCTTCGCCAATTCTTCTTAAGATAGGTTGATGAATATCTTCTCTCCAAGTGGTCCCACCAGGTAAGACTAAAAGATCTTTACTCTCAAGCGTACATTCATCAAGAGAAATATCTGGTTGTATGCTCAGTCCTCCCATTGTAGTAATCATTTCTTTATTAGCTCCTACTGTAACTACTCTTAATGGGGTTAAATCTTTTTTAAAATATCTTCCAGAGTTTAATTCAGCAATCAAATATCCATATTCCCAGTCTGACATTGTATTAAATACATAAAGATACACTTTTTTTGTTTGCATTCAATAACGCTCCAATCTCAATTAATATAGCCTATTATAATATAACTTCACTGACAGCTAACGTCAGTGAAGTTATCATACTTGATGAAATTTTATTAATTCCGACAGAACTTCAATAAGTCTTTTCTTTAGACTTATTGGCTCAATAACTTGAATAGATTTACCATACGGTAAAAGTAAATAAGGTACATATGTATGTATAATATCCTTTTCAAGAATAAATACTGCTTGATTTGAAGTGCGTTCTTGTAAATAATGTCCTAAAAACCAATGTTGGCAAATATCTCCCAACGTCCCTGTATTCCCATTAATAACTAAAGAAGTAATCCCTTCCTTATCTTCTATAGTTGGAAGGAGGTTTTTCATAAAAAAGTCACGTGCTGAAAAATTTCCTGGCCGGTTAAACTTATTTTCGGTTAGCATTAGACTTTCAATGCGATCTACTCTAAAACTACGGATATCATTCCTAAGATGACAAAATCCAATCACATACCACTTATTATTCCAATAGATAATTCTGTACGGATCGACCAATCTATAATTTAATTGCTTTTCGCCACTTTTATGGTAAAGAATTTTTACTGAGTACTCGTCAGCTACGGCCTGCTCCAACTCCTTCAAAAAAGGTTCCATAGAGACTGAACTTAATCGACTTATTACTTCAAGACTAGTTAAATGTTGATTTATCTTTGTTTCTTGCTCTTGATTTGAGTATTTGCTTAGTTTTGAAATGGCCCTATTTAGTGCTTCACCTCCATAATATCCGGCTTCTTCTGCAAAAACAGCAGCGTGAAATAGTGAAGTTTGCTCCTCAAAATCAAAAAAAAGAGGAGCTTCAATAAAATCATTTAATAAAGTATATCCACCGTTATGTCCTGTGTCTGAAATTATAGGTACACCACTTGTTGAAAGTGTATCAATATAACGATAAACAGTCCTTATATTCATCTCTAACTTTTCTGCAATTTGTTTTGCAGTAATTTTTTCACCTGAACTAAGCATCCATAGAATTGCTAACATATTGTCAATTTTAGGCATATAAATCCACCTCTATTTGGAATTTACTATCTATCATATAAGTTTATTTTACTAAATTAGTAATAAATAAATTTTACAGTATTTATCATTAGAATTTAACTTATTTCCATGAGAGTATAAAATATTTTGTGTAAATAACTGAAGACATAGAAAAAGGAAAAC
>NZ_KQ465123.1 GCF_001308875.1 Lysinibacillus sp. ZYM-1
CTATTTCACATAGTAAAAGAATCGAAAGTTTTTCCTCTCGATATAATTCTTGAATCGCTGAATAGCGTTGCTGTTGACGTATTTGGCTTAACGACGCCTGCTTTCGATTTCCTCTCCCTATAAAAATATCGTGCATTTTTCAGTGGAAACAGCTGGGACTTTTGATTTGGATGCAGAGCTAAAAATATGGGTGTCTGGTAGTCAAATACCAATTCAAAAAAACTTCAATAAGGCAACAAATAATTATAAAGTACAAAGTGTTTTAGCACAGTATGTTTTAGGCTTGTAGTGATATTTGCAAAACACTTTCAAAGCCCGCTTATTGCGAGGCTTTTTTTGTTGTAATTGAGCTGTCTGTTATTCCTAACATTAATCAAAAAAACAAGAGTCGGTTGCGGTCGTCACTAGTTTTTTTTTAATATTAATTTTCGTGAATTAGCATCATAAATTTCATAACCTATATTAAAGGTATGATCTTTTGTAACGGTCACCTTACAATAGTAAGGAATTGATCTACCATAAGCATCCAGTTCAGGGATATCATAAAAGTCATATTGTTCACCAGTTTCGACCATTTCAAAAGTTGCTGATGCAGAACGTCCGAATGAATCAACTTCGATCGTACAATTCCCACTAATAACATCATAATCTTTTAGAATATTAGATTTTAGACTAGGTAGAGTCACCGCTAAAATTAATACACCTATTAAAAAACCAAAAAGAGACTTAAATCCATCAAAAGATAGCAATTCTTTGTCTTGATACATAAAAATTAATAATAAAGCTTGCGAGAGAACAAGCAATAATCCAATTGAGAGTACTGTATAATACAATTTTTCACTTCCTATGTATATCTATTGAATATTTACCTATAGCTATTTTAAAAGCTGACAATATAGTATTTTATCGTTCTTTTCATAACATGGTAAACAGGATTATTATTCCATAATATTATTTGAATAAAGGTGTCCGAAATGGGAATTAAGATCAGGTATAAATATTAAGGAAGAATACCGTCTCCATTTGCTTTTATAAACGTGGCAAAAACAGTTTTAATTCGGGAGTTATAGTACGTAGACTTGCGAACTAGAACGTCAATATGAGCATATGAGCGAACATTATTCGAGAGAGTTTCTTAGAAGTAGTAGACGTAGATTACAGCAGAGTTTAAACATGACCTATACGAAGAAGCAGAAAGATGACTACGAGAGACCTTTTTTATTTTGGCTGTTTTAGAAAGAAAAAATTGTTGCTCTTCAACTACGGTGGAGTTTAGTTAAAAGAGGAAAAAATTACATATATAAAATAAGGTAATACATTGTTAAGATTTGATAGGTAAAGTATTCTATAGAATGAAATTGGAACGGTGGCATTTCCCCAGCAAGTGAGGATGTTTTTTTCTAACGAATCAGGTTAGTGAAAGAAGAAAAGGTTTTATTACATAGGGGAGTAGCAAGTGAATAAAAAAGTTCCTTATTTCAGCATTAATCTTGGGGTTTTAAGATGTTAACATTTTCTTAATCGATTTATTTATGATTGTTGATGAAAATAAAACAACAAACTTCCAAAAAAAGCTATGCAGCAATGATTTTACTATATTTCTTTTTAGGTGGTCTAGAAATACATAGAAAATTTATACAATACTAGTTATTTTACTAAAGGATATGCTAGTGAAAGAAGAAACATTTTTCGTTAAATATTTAAGAGGGGTACGATTATGAAATTCAAAAGCAAATTTTTAATATTAAGTGGCTTAGGAGCTGCATTACTTGTAGGGTGTTCAGATACCGAAAAAAAAGATGGGAAAGAGTTAACCGATACACAATCCGAACTTTCTCAGGAAACAGTTACAAATCAGGAAGTCGTGGAATTAAGTAATTTAAGAAACAGTTTGCTTGATTTTGTTTGGGATTACAAAAGATACGGGAGTTACAATTTTGAAAACACGACAGTCTTTGAAAATGCTAAAGTATTAACAGAAGAAGAGCGTACACAAAAAAAGAAACAAATTTATCAACACTTAAGCAATCTAAGCACGATTGATGAAGAAATATTGCAAAATTATCAGGCTTCTTTAAAGGACGCTGCGATTCAATTAAACGAGAAGAAATTAGAGCTAATTGAATTAGAACCTAAAGTTTTTAAAGATGGCGGATACGGTCTTATGCTTAAAGCAGAACCTGCAGAAAAAGATTTGACTCGTTACAAAGAATTGTTAAATGAAATCATCAAAATAATGGATGCTGAAAAAGAAAATATTTTACGATTGGAAATTGCTATCGTGAATACTTTTGATATTTCCGAAGAAGATGTGAAGGAGTTCATAGAATATAAAAAAATGATTCCGACACAATTAAAAGACAAATACGCTCTTCATTCAGAAGATATATGGAATATAACCGTCAAACCAATGTTACCACCTGAGAAATATGCCGATTTATTAGCATATACAAGTGATGTGAAAGCAATTTTAGAAGATAACTTAGAAAATAAATATGCTAAAAAAGATTATGAATTCATCAGTCAATTGAAAACTATTGAAGAATATGAACATATACTTTCAGAGTATAAAAACAATTTAAACGAAGAGACTTTTAAAGATTATTATAAAGCCTCTTTATCGATTCATAATTATTTAGTCGCAAAAGATTCTTTCCTTTTAACTGATTTAGACTTAACAACGTATTATGAAGTTGTTAATTATGAAGGACAATTCTACAGTTTGAAATTATTCTAAGAAAATTAGCACTTTAGTAAACAATAATTCCCCGAAATTGAAGAGAAAGTTTATTTGAAATTAGTAATCCTAACTGAACGAATAATAAGAATGTTTATAATTAGCATTAATTTGATTCATATAACCACTTCTGTTTATATTGATATTTACATATTAATATATTGGAAAAAAGATAATATGAAAAGGAGGCTTTGAATGATAAGTATAGCAGGAACAATATCATTATGTTTTTCATTTACATTATTCATCTATTTGTTTGGGTTAAAAATGGAACATTCAATCAAGTATGATGCAGGATTCTTTTTCCTTCCAGTTATTTTACTAGTACTTTCACTCGTTTTCTTTATTTCAGATTACAAAGTAAATAAAAAAAGTTAAAACACCCAAGTCCAGGTACTCAATTAATTTTGAGTCTGGACTTTTTATATTTCTATTATTGCTAAAGTACAGACATTTGCTCTAAAATAATGCAAACGAACGTTCCTGTTGAGAGGTGTGGAATGATGAAAGAACAACTGATTAAAGCAGCGTTGCTTGCCTTTCTATTAAAACGAATAGAAGGCAAATAATGATAAATTGGAAAATATTGAGATATTTGACTTTAGAAATACACTACTTTACAATTGAGATTAATAATCTAATAGGAATGTGGAGTACACTAGATTCCTATAACAACTGAATAGCGTGTAGTAATAGGTGTAAATTGCGTGCAATTTGCTTAAAAGGGAAGTCGGTGCGAATCCGACACTGTCCCGCAACTGTAAATGTGAGCGACTTTCAGATACCACTGTCAAACGATGGGAAGGAGAAAGAAGCAATGATCATGAGTCAGGATACCTGCCTAGTTACGAGTACACACCATAAACCTACGAGGAATAGGAGGTGGCATGTTGACAAAACAGAATGCTCTGTTCGTCACAGTACGTCAAACGCCCATAGTTCATGAAAGGGTTCATTTTCGGGCTCGTTCACATTTACTTAGGGTTTGTTTGGCATTGTGTGATGAATCACAATAAAGCGAAGGACTTCCTCAAATATTGAAGGAAGTCCTTTTTGTTTTGAAAATATGTACGAAAAGGGGATGCACATAGGATGAATATTCATGCAACGACAACACAGGAAACGCCTTTTGTAGATATGACAATTTGTAAGCTGCCACGCACAGAAGTTGCTAAGAAAGCGAAAACAAGAATGGTGGTTGAATCTTTGATTGATCAATTATTAGCAACGAAGTTGGTTCGCAACGATCGCTTTTTCGAGCAAATTTTATTTAATAAAGAGATTATTTGGATACAAAATGGGGATGTGGACGGCCATCTTTTTGCTAAGGCAACGTTAACTGATCAACTCAAAACGAAGACGAATAGCTTTATGATGTATATGCCGACGAATCCTATTGTCTATGAGGTGAATGGCGAGCCGTACCACTTAATTACACGCATTGATTCAACACGAGCAAAACCTAATCTTGATCGTCTTTCACAAGAGCCGAAGCCCGTTTTAAGCGCAGCACGGGTTAATGATTTGTTATGCACGATCGTCATGCGTTTTTATGAAACATATATCGATGATTTAAAGCCAATTCCTCATCAAGATAAACTCATTGCTTTTGCGCAGCAGGAATATAAGCAATTTATGCAAGCTGTTCAAGAACTAAATGATTATCACTATAACTGGCATCCGCGTGGAAACGGCCACGAGCTTTTGTTAAATTTGATTGATCATCTACAAATTTTAAAAAGTCAGCCTGGTAAAGTATTAATAGACTTCAGCAATACGCATAGCTATGTTATGGTAGAACCTGCCTATCAGGTGCACAAGCCCTCAAAGAAAGCTGTGGGTGCACTATAAAATCCAAGCCCTCCGAAACGGAGGGCTTGTTTTCATTCTAATGAAGTAGGCAAGGAATTACGCTAGAAAGGAGCCTCCACTCGCGCTCAACTAAAATGCAAGCCGCATCTCCCTTACTCAAGCAATCACACCTGCAAAGCAAATACATCAGTTACTCCAGGCAGTGCATGGCTGCTTGTGCTTCTTGCCAAGGGACAGAATAGCCTTTGCCTTTTGCACAAAAAATACTGGAAGAACTATATTCAGGGTCGGCATTTTTATCGTAGCCAATCTGCGCAATGACTTCGTCTGCATTGTGGCATACATCATAGCCATCAAATTGGAGTGTAAGTGCGCCTTTGCCATTAGTATAGGCGGCAAATGTCGTGCTATAGCTCATGAAGGTCGCAACAGGTGCTCTTCCTGTTAACACGACGTCCGTTTCGGTTAGTACAGGATCGTCGAATGTGCCGGCAGCTTGTTGAATGTCAGTCATCATGCGGCCGATAAAGTCATTTGAAGCCTTCATTTTAAAGCGATAATAGGGTTCAAGTAGGACATTCTGTGCTTGTTCCAGCCCTTGGCGCAATGCTCGGAAGGATGCTTCTCGGAAATCACCACCAGATGTATGTTCATTGTGTCCACGTCCAGTTAAGAGCGTAAAATGAACATCTGTTACTGCAAAGCCTGTGAGTAATCCATGATGATCACGTTCAAACAAGTGCTTTTCTACGAGGCGTTGGTTACCTAACGATAAATCGTCTGCATGACAAGCATTGCTAAATGTAATGCCTGCTCCACGTGCATTCGGCTCCATTAATAAATGGACTTCCGCATAATGCTTGAGTGGCTCAAAATGTCCATAGCCTGTGACTGTCGTCGCAATCGTTTCCATATATAATATTTTCGGCTCTCCAAAAGAAACGTTTAATGCAAAACGCTTCATCAATACTTCAACAAGGACTTCCAACTGTATCACGCCCATAATATGCACATGGATTTCCTGGAATTTTTCCTGCCAAACGACACGTAAGGAAGGTTCCTCGGCTTCTAACAGATGGAAAATCTTTAATACCTCTTTGATATGCTGATCCCCTTCATATTGAACTTTCGCCTGTAATGTAGGGACAAGTTCATAGGGTTCTGATAACTTGTTACAGCCAATTCGATCTCCGATGTTTGCCTGACTTAGCCCCTTAACAGCAAAGATTTCTCCAGCCTCAACCTGCTTAACAGTCTCAAATCGGCTGCCATTATAAAGTCGAATTTCTGTTATTTTTTCAGTGTGATCCCCAAAGGTAAACTCATCCCTTACATGTAACTTGCCTGTTATAGCCTTGATGAATGTTAAACGCTGATGCCCATCATGGCGGATTTTAAAGACCTCTCCTTGAAATGGTGCATCCTGATCAAAATGGGTACCTGTTAAGAGCGGGAGCTGAGCAAGGAATTCCTGAATGCCTTCATCCTTTAAGGCAGAGCCTGTAAAGCAAGGGAAGGCACTTTCATTTTGAATCATTGCCTGTAGTTGAGTCAGGCACTCTTCAGGTTCCAATGATTCATTCAGAAAGGCATTTAGCAGTTCTTCATCACGCTCTGCCAGCCATTCCATGATTCTGCTAGAAACATAGTTTTCCTGCAGTGGTTCATCTATGAATAAAACATGTTCCGAGCAATCTTTATGGAGCAGAGTTATAACAGCCTCCACATCTGCGCCTTCGCGGTCTATTTTATTAACAAAAAAGAAGGTAGGGACATGGTATTTTCGTAAAAGCTGCCATACCGTTTCAGTATGACCTTGTATACCTTCTACGGCACTGATAATAATAATGGCATAATCCATGACACGAATGGCACGCTCCATTTCTGGGGAGAAATCGACATGCCCTGGTGTATCAATCAACGTATATGTATCGTCATCAATAAACATGCGACCTTGCTCGGCAAATATCGTAATGCCCCGCTTGCGCTCCAGCTCATGGTTATCTAAATAGGCATCCTGATGATCGACACGGCCACGCGCTTGAATACTATTTGTATGATAAAGCACTTGCTCAGAAAAGGTTGTTTTCCCTGCATCGACATGAGCAAGAACCCCAATCGTCTTGTACATAATAAATCCTCGTTTCTATAGGTGACTATCTTCTCATTGTATCAGAATACTAGCACAACTATTTCTTGTAAAATGATTCGTCTTTTTGTCGAAATAGTGCTAATATAATGATGATTATAGATTTCGTATTCGCTACTGATTACGATTTAATGAATCATCTGCTAGTCTATCAATAGAATGAATAAAACATATTGGTGCAAATGGCATTTGTCATTTGCTTAAAAGGGAAATCGGTGCAAATCCGATGCTGTCCCGCAACTGTAAATGGAGAGTCTATACAGCATGCCACTGTAGTTTACTATGGGAAGGCGTATAGATGATGAACCTAAGCCAGGATACCTGCCAATATGTATGTGTAACTAAGAACCACGAGGATGGGGATAGTGATAAAGGTGACCATACCATTATTTCACTATGCTACTCTCTTGGCGACAAGAGGGTTTTTTTATGTTCATTTGAATAAAGATCAAGCTGCTGGCCTACGGATACAGATCCAGCGATAAATGGATAACCCTCTTCAAAATTCAGTAGCAAGGAAGTCTCTGATTTCTTTCTATATTTATCTAACAAAGGAGAAAAGGACATGAAAAAATGGAAAAGTATGTGGCTGATGATGGTCATCGCCTTAATCGCAGTATTAGGAGCATGTAACGCAAAGGACAAGACCGATTCAGCAACGCAAGTTGAAAAAGTTGATCCTTCTGAGGCTGCAACAACTGAAGTGACAATTGAAAATAATGGAACAACCCAAACATACAAGGAAGCACCTAAGAAAGCAATCAGCTTAAATCAGCATGTGACAGAAATTATGCTGGCGTTAGGCTTAGAGGATTCAATGGTAGGGACAGCTTATTTAGATGACAAAATCTATGAGCCGCTTCAAGCAGCTTACGATAAAGTCCCTGTGCTTTCAGATCAATATCCAACGAAGGAGCAGGTGATTGATGCCGAGGCAGATTTCTTATATGCAGGTTGGAAAAGTGGATTTGGTGAAAAGGGCGTTGGGACACCAGAAGAGCTAGAAGAATTAGGAATTCATACGTATTTACATACGGCATCCAATATGACAAAGCCAACATTAGAGGATATTTTCACTGATATTCGTCATATCGCGAAGATTTTCCGCGTGGAAGATCGTGGCGAAGCATTAATTGAGAAAATGACAAAAGATGTAGGGGAAGTTCAAGCTAAATTACCAAAAGACAGTGAAAATTTACGTGTATTAGTCTTTGACAGTGGTGATAAAGATGTATTTACGGCTGGTCAAAACTTTATGAATGAGCTAGTGACGATCGCCGGTGGTCAAAATATCTTTGGGGATGTGGAATCTGGATGGACAACCGTGTCGAAGGAAGATGCAGTAGATCGTAATCCCGAGGTTGTTGTCGTAATTGATTACGGGGAAACAACTGCCGAACAAAAGATACAATTCTTGAAAAAAGATCCAGCATTGAAGGAAATGGAAGCAGTCAAAAATGATCGCTTTGTGATCCTACCACTTTCTGCAGCGTCTGAAGGAGTACGTGCGGCAGAGGCTATTCAAATTTTAGCCAAGGGCTTCTACCCAGAAAACTTTTAAAAAATTCGAGCTAGCGATTTGCTAGCTCCTTTTTCATAAGGAGCGATTCCCATGAATGCATTTCATAAAAACATACCCGATAAAACGTTTGAAACCCTCAACCACCAAGGCGAATTTACACGACTAGCGGTCAGCCCTGGCATTATCAATAAGCATTACACACCAACCCAATTTCAAAAAATAGCGGAGATTGTGGGGGAGAAAGGAGCCATTAAATATTCAGCTTCCTATAGCATTTTATTATCGATCCCATCTAGTGAACTGACAGAGGCTATGCATGCCCTTCAGGAGGCTGGCTTGTTTGTAGCTCCATCAGGATCATCTCACATTGCCATGAAAGCATGTGATTTTTGTGATGGTGAAAAAATGGAGGCAGTCCCTCAAACAGAACAGCTCTATCACGCTTTGGACGGTATAACCGTACCTGCAAGAGTACGAGTCAATGTGAATGGCTGTGCATCCGCTTGTTATAATCCTACCTTTGATGATATTGGCCTTGTCTATCAACACGAGAGCTTTGATGTTTACCTAGGTGCCATTCCAATGGGGGCGAAGGCACAGGCTGGCACTTTATTTGCAAAACGAGTAGGCGTCCACCATATTGAAGGTTTTTTGCTGCAAATCATTCGTCTCTATCAGGAACAAGCTCGATCAAATGAGCCTTTTTATAAATTTTATCGCAGAACAAAATCCAATGATGATTGGGAACAAGTAAAAAAATTGATAGATTAGCAGGAATAATACTTAGGGTGTCGAAGTATTGGTATAAGAAAGTGAAAATTCAAAACAAAGGAGCAAGTAAATGACATCGAAACAAGGGATTCAACCAGAAGATCTTTATCACTTAAAATCAGTAGCAGATCCAAAACTATCACCTGACGGTACTGAGGTAGTCTATGTCGAAACATATATTGACGAGAAGAAAAAAGACTATATATCTAATTTATTTTATATAAATTTGAAAGATAAACGTTCTCAGCAATGGACATATGGTGAACATCGAACAAACTCTCCAGTGTGGTCGCCAGATGGTAGTCAAATTGCGTTTTCGTCTACAAGAGCTGGTAAGCCACAAATTTTTGTACTTTCAAAAGCAGGGGGAGAGGCGAAACAAGTAACGCATTGTAAAAATGGTGCGTCAACACCCGTTTGGTCTCCATGTGGAGAGAAAATTGCCTTTTCGGTCATGTTAGGTAAAGATGAAACAATCCTAGATAAAGCTGATGATAAGAAAGAAGAGAAGGAACTAAAACCACTAGAAATCGAGAAGATGAAACATAAATCGGATGCGGGTGGATTTGCTGATATGGACCAGTTTACCCATATTGCCATCGTCGATTTGAAATCCGGAGAGTTAGAGCAAGTGACAGAAGGAAAAGAGCATTTCCTTCTGGGTACATGGTCGCCGAATGGCAAATACCTTACGTACTTAGCAGATAAAGCTGAGGATTTAGATTTTTCTTTTAATGTTGATATCTACTTATTAGATATAGAAACAAAACAGAGTCGCAAGATAACGGAAGGGACTGGCGCGTATTACCAAACATCCTGGTCTCCCAATAGCCGCTTCCTATCTTTCGTAGGAGGAAAACGTGAATTTGAAAATGCCACACAAGCGAAACTATGGATCTATGACATGGAACAAAGTGTGCTTAACTGTGTAACAAGTGAATTTGATGCGCCTGTAGGTGATTATGTCATCGGTGATTTCCTCCAAAGTGTGGCTGCACCACGTGTACAGTGGATGAACGATAATCATAGCTTCTACTTCCAAGTAACAGATCACGGCAATGCGGGGATTTACTTCGGTAATGTAGATGGCGAAATATATCCTGCTATTCACGATGATCAGTATGTCTATGGTTTCTCACTTGATTCACAAAATGATCAAGCGGTTGTAGCTATTAGTACGACAACAAATCCGGGTGATTTATATTACGTCAACTTAAAGACGGGTGAAAAAGAACAGCTGACGACAATCAATGAAGAATTTTTAAAGACGAGAGTATTGTCTGTTCCAGAAAGTATTGAATTTGAAGGAGCAGAAGGCTGGAAGGTAAACGGCTGGATCATGAAGCCGGTTGGCTATGAAGAAGGGAAGAAGTATCCTCTTGTTCTTGAAATCCATGGTGGTCCGCATGCGATGTATGGCAATACTTATTTTAATGAATTCCAAATCCTTGCTGCTCAAGGTTTTGCAGTTCTCTATACAAACCCGCGCGGCAGTCATGGCTATGGTCAAAAGTTTGTAGACGCAGTGCGTGGTGATTATGGTGGCAATGATTATCAAGACCTCATGGCCGCTGTGGATTATGCTTTAGAGCACTATGATTACATTGATCAAGACAGACTTGGTGTGACAGGTGGGAGCTATGGTGGCTTTATGACGAACTGGATTGTAGGCCATACGAATCGCTTTAAAGCGGCTGTTACGCAACGTTCGATTTCGAACTGGATTAGCTTTGCTGGAGTTAGTGATATTGGTTATTACTTTACAGACTGGCAAATTCAAGCGGGGCTCGATGATATAGAGAAGCTATGGCACCATTCACCATTGAAGTATGTAGACAATGTGGAGACACCATTGTTGATTTTACATGGTGAAAAAGACTATCGTTGTCCGATTGAACAGGCGGAGCAATTATTTATCGCCTTGAAGTATCGCAAAAAAGAAACGAAATTTGTCCGCTTCCCTGAATCGAATCATGAACTGTCAAGAAGCGGAAAACCAACGTTAAGAATTAATCGCCTCGAATATATAAGAGATTGGTTTGTAGAATATCTATAAAAATCCAGATGGTTTAAGAAGTGAAAGAACTTCTTAGACCATTTTTTTTACATAAAAAAGAATCACAGCAACGTGTGATTCTAAATCAGTTAGTCGATTTTTTGAATGAAAACGACCTTCAAATAATTAAATTCAGGGTATTCTCGCGGCACACGGAAATCCTTTGGCAAACCATATTCTTCTACTATTTTATAGCGTGTATGCGTCTCTTTAAATGCTTGGTCGATAAAACTCTTAAACTTTTTCATGCCAAAGCTTGCATTGTTTGTAGAAGCAACAATCACACCATTTTTTGCTGTAATCGCAATAGTATCCTTCAGTAATTTAGGGTAGTCCTTCGCTGTGGAGAACGTCATTTGCTTTGTACGGGCAAAGCTTGGTGGATCTAACACAACAAGATCAAATTTCAATTCGTGACGCTGTGCATATTTAAAATAGTGAAAAACGTCCATTACTTTAATATCCTGCGCTTCGTAATCAATTTGATTGACACTAA
This sequence comes from Lysinibacillus sp. ZYM-1, assembly GCF_001308875.1. Taxonomy (GTDB): domain Bacteria; phylum Bacillota; class Bacilli; order Bacillales_A; family Planococcaceae; genus Lysinibacillus. The sequence goes on from NZ_KQ465123.1 coordinate 11,544, forward strand.
ATTGCTCAATCGTTTTAGCTAGACTTCGCTTCGCTACATCGACACTCGTTGTTTTTAGGGCTCCTCCAAGTGCGGCTGCTACAGAAAATGCGCCTGTATAGGAAAATGTATTGAGCATATTTGTTTTGTTCGCATAGCGCTCACGGATAGCCAATCGCACTTCTCGTTGATCAAGAAAAATTCCTGTCATGGCACCATCGTTTAAATGGACTGCGTATGTCATTCCATTTTCCTTCACCATGATCGGAAATTCGCCTGGGGTACCCATGACAAAATCATCCTGTTCAATATATTGCCCTTTACTATCAAATCGTTTTTTCTCATAAATGGCTTGGTAGTTGACGGTTTCAGCTAGCGCCTCATAAACAACTTCTTTTAATGAGTAAATGCCTTCGCTATACCAGCTCACCATATAGTAGCCATTAAAAAAGTCGATAGTTAGACCACCGATGCCATCGCCCTCGCCATTGAAAACACGGAAAGCAGTTGTATTTTCATCCTGGAAGAATGCTTCACGAAGCTGTATTGCTTTTTTGAACTTTTTAATGAAAAAATCTTTATCGATAGTTTCATTTACATCAGTCGTTAGCATCCAGCCAATCCCTTTATTTTGAATACCGTAGTAACCTGTACCAATAAAACGGTTATGATGATCCATCAGCTTGAGTAGTGTCCCTTGCTGAGAAGGCAGTTGTCGTACATCAACGGCATCTTTTGCAATTAGTGGATAGCCTTTTTTTAATTGATCAGCAAAAGGCTGTTTTAGTTGTAGTGCAATTGTATTTGTCATGTTGTCATCCTTTAAAAAACGTTTTGCTTTATTATCGCACTGTTTGAATGGGATAGCCAAACTTATTTCAGGAATTCAGCAATTATTGCCACCGTTTCGATTGTCGCATCTTCAAAATAATTCATCTTACTAAAGTAGCTATGGATTAAACCAGACATTGTAATATGCTCCACAGCTACCCCAGCAGTCGTCAGCTTGTGGGCATAGCTTAAACCTTCGTCAAAGAGAACATCTGCCTCAGCCGCAATGATTATGGTTTTAGGCATATGACTTACATCCTTAAGATGTAAGGGAGAGACGAACGGGTTTATATAGTTTGATTCGTCTGTATAGTGTTGAGAAAACCACTGCATACCTTGTTTATCTAAGCCGAAATTTTCACCATAAGCCTGATAGGAAACCGTCGTAAAATCCACATTGGTAACGGGATAAATGAGTACTTGAGCTTGCAAATTCGGTCCACCTGAAGTAGTAGCTAAATAGGCCACTACAGTTGCTAAATTACCGCCAGCACTGTCCCCAGCAACTGTCAACCGAGTAGCATCACCACCAAATGCTTCAATATGGTCATGCACCCATACTAAGCTATCGTAGGCATCATGCAATGGGATCGGAAAAGGATATTCTGGGGCCAAACGATAATCCACTGAAACGACAATGGCTTGTGCTTGATTTGCTAATAGCTGACAACCTGCATCAACAGACTCTAAATTGCCATATACCCAGCCACCGCCATGGTAATAAACAATGACAGGTAATGGTTGGTCAAAGATCGGTGTATATAGACGAAGTGTAATTTGGGCACCATCACGCACGGTGATTTTTTGATCCTTAATCGACGCTAGTTTTGGTTGCTGCGGTGACTGCCATTGCGTAACCGCACGCATGGCACGAGCTTCCTGTGGTGTGACTTGATAGTAAGGTGTAGCAACATGTTGAGCTTGAATATAATGAACAGCTTCTTTTCTTAAAGTAGTCATCCTCATCATTCCTTTATCGTGACGTTTGTTACTTATATTATAAACTATTCATATAATTTTACTAGGATTTAATTTTAGAAAAAGAAAATTCTTTCATAAATGAGGTGAAATCAACGAATTGTGTTTATAATAAAAGGGAAGAAAGTATTTGGAGGGACAGTATGATTTCTTTAATTGTGGCTCATGATGACAACCATGTAATTGGTTATAATAACGGAATGCCGTGGCATTTACCAGGAGATTTGCAGTATTTCAAAAATAAAACAATGAGCAAGCCAATGATTATGGGACGAAAAACGTTTGAATCCATTGGTCGACCACTCCCAGGACGTCGCAATATTGTCATTACACGGGATGAAAATTATCGTGCAGAGGGCATTGAAACAGTGACAAGTTTAGAGGGAGCATTAGCATTAGCTGGGGATGTTCCAGAAATCATGATTATTGGTGGTGAGCAAATTTTCCGTTTATCCATGGAAATGGCAGATCGCTTATACATTACAAAAATCAATCATTCTTTTCAGGGAGATACATATTTCCCAAGCTATGAAGAGGATTTTGTAGAGGTTTCTGCAGAACAGCCTGAAACAGCATCAGAAGGCTATACTTTCCAATATCAAATTTTTGAACGAAAATAGCATGAAGAATAAGTACGGTTTTAGGGACTGTGCTTATTTTTCGTTTAGGAGGATAAGATGCGAAAAATAAGTTTATCAAGCGGAGAAACTGTAAATGTTGATTGTTTGAGCTGTGCGATCACAAGTAGACAGATAGAACCTGCCGGAGGCATCGTCACAGAAACTGATTTTTTTCACGCACATCAAGATGTTGCATATCCAATAAAAGGTTTAATTATACTAGCTTCCAAACGTCATATTCATTGCTTTGACGAATTAAACAATGAAGAAAAGATGGACTACATCCAACTCCTAACAAGAATCAGAAAAGCTCAAAGGGAAGTATTGGGTATTGATTATGTTTATTACTTTTACAATGAAGATACTACACACCATTTCCATACTTGGATGGTTCCTCGCTATGAGTGGATGAATGAATTTGGGCGTTCCGTTGAATCCTTAAGGCCAGTATTACTTCATGCGAAAAATAAATTGAATCTTGATGAAAATGAGCGAGCGGTAATCCATGCGATTCAATTATTAAGGAAAGAACTAATGAAATGACTAAAATAAATTAGGAAATCGCTCCCCAAAAAGGGAGCGATTTTTTTATAAATAGAAGTATACACAAGCGTACATGGAGGCACAGCCAGCTAACACAAAAAGATGCCATATTGCATGGTTATAAGGGAGAGAGCGCCACGCATAAAAGATGGCTCCAATCGTATAGAACAACCCTCCTGCTAGTAGTAAAGCAAAACCGTAAAATCCTAAGTATAGATAAACAGGCTTAATAGCAAAAATAATTAACCAGCCCATGCCAATATAAAATATTAAAGATAGTACTTCAAAGCGATTGATGAAGAAACATTTAAACAGAACCCCTAGTACTGCGAGTGACCAAATAATACTTAATAAAGTAATGCCTAAAGAGCCACCTACGGCAATTAATAAAAACGGCGTATACGTACCGGCAATTAAAATATAAATGGACGAGTGGTCCAAAATAGCGAAAAAGTGTTTATATTTTTCTGGCATACTGTGTAGCAATGTAGACATTAAAAACAGGATGATGACAGAGGCACCAAAAATACTAAAAGTAGTAATATGTAGGGCATTTCCTGTTTGTACAGCTGTTAGTAGTAAAACAACCAATGCTGGAATACTTACAATAAAACCAATACCGTGTGTAATGGCATTCCACAGCTCTTCCTTCCAAGATTTATAATCAAATGAATCAATCATTTAAAACACTCCTTTCGTTCATACATTTACTATACCCCAATAATTTATACATGAACATTTACATTTGTCATATATTTCATATCAAAAATGTCATAAGGCTGTCATATTCTTTTAGGGGCATTGATAGACAAGAGGTAAAGGAAACGCTATAGTATCAAAGGTAGCGTTTACAATCCAGATAGGTCAAGGTTTTGCCTAATGACAAATGTCATGTTTACATAATGATTCATTAGTCTATATAATAAATTTTAATGAAGTAAAAGGATGTGTCGAAGTGGGACGAATTCATATAGTAACTGACTCAACTTGTGATTTAACAAAAGAAGAAGTAGCACAGCATGGTATACATATCGTGCCTTTAACAATTCAAATTGATGGTGAAACATATATAGATGGTGTGGACTTAGACCCGCAACCTTTTTTAGGCTTAATGAAAACTGCCAAAAATTTACCGAAAAGTTCACAGCCTGCCCCGGGGAAATTTAAGGAATTATATGATGAGCTGGGCAAAGATGGCGATCAAATTATCTCGATCCATATGACAGGTGGCATGAGTGGTACAGTGGAGTCAGCACGACAAGCTGCTCAAATGACTGACGCTGATGTGACAGTGATTGACTCGCGCTTTATTGCTATTGGGTTAGCTATCCAGCTACGTGAGGCTATTAAAATGCGTGATGCAGGAGCAACGGTCGAGGACATCGTTGCACGCCTGGACAAAGTACGTGAAAACACACATTTGTATGTGATTGTAGATACACTCGAAAATTTAATTAAAGGTGGTCGAATTGGTAAAGGAACTGGCTTTATCGGTTCATTGCTCAACATCAAAGTCATTGCTAACTTAGAAGGTGGCGTTTACAATCCTGTTTCTAAAGTACGTAGCCATAAACAGGTAGTCAATTACCTATTTAAACAATTCCAAGCAGATACGGCTGGGAAAACAGTCAAAGCCGTTGGAATTTCTCATGCAGATGGCCTCATCACGATGGGCAACCCATTAAAAGAGTTAATCGAAGGTACTGGTTTTGATGAGGTAGAAATTGCCTTCACATCTCCGATTATCTCGACACATACAGGACCTGGTGCCATCGGATTTATTTATTTTGCAGAATAATAGTGAGGAGCTACTACATAAGTAAATGTAGTGGCTTTTTTATTTTAGAAAACAATATAGAGTGGAATCTTTTGCATGTCGATCGCTTTGGCTGGATGTTTGAGCGTTTTTACACGATTTATAATCATATGGGCAGTATTATCGAGTGGATTCACATCCGATTTGATCGGTTTGCCACCATAGCGAAGTGAGGAAATTTGGTAAGAGCACAAAATTATGGTGAACTGAGGGTAAGTCACTTTTCATTGGGGTATGAACTATTCTATAATAGAAGTAACAGAAAGGGATGGAAGGTGGTCAAATGGACATTTGGCGATTTTTGTTGTCATGTTTGACCGTCTTAGTACTAAGTGGTTGTGCAATATCAATCGATGAACCGAATCCTCAAGCAGAGCCTGACGGTGAGCAAGTAGGAACGGAGCAAGAGATGACGCAGGATGAGCAACAAACAATAGAAGAGGAAAAAACCTCCAAGAATATGTTGACGCAAATTTTTGAACATTTTTTTGAGCCAGCAGCAGACGATTTATCGCAAATTGATGAAGAAAATGCAAAGCAACTGCATTACTTGGCACTGGGAGATTCATTAACAGATGGTGTCGGTGATGAATATAGTCAAGACGGTTATGTAGGAAGATTAGCAGATTCATTGCATACGTGGCCCTCGATTTCTGAGGTAGATGTTGATAATCGTGGCAAACGAGGCAGACGTAGTGATCAACTACTAAAATTAGTGAAAAAAGGGCATTATGATGAAGAGTTGCAGAAAGCACAGCTCATTTCTTTAACAATGGGTGGCAATGATGTCATGAAGGTTGTTAGACAGGATTTGTTTAATTTGAAGCGTGACGCATTTGATAAAGAACTGCTAACTTATAAAAAACGTTACAGCAAAATCATTGCAGGGATTCGCGCTAAAAATCCGACAGTGCCCATCTTACTCATTGGTTTCTATAATCCATTTTCTATCGTGACCAATGAGGCGAATGAATTTGATACGATTATCACAGAATGGAATAATGTAATTGAAGAAGTAGCGAGTGAAGATTCAAATGCTTGCTATGTATCAGTGGAAGATTTGTTTGATTCAAATGAAGAGCTCGTCTATCATACAGATTTTTTCCACCCGAATGCAAAAGGATATGACAAAATGACAGAGCGTATACTAGCAGCAATGGAGCAATGTGGTATGGAAGAAAAGATTAACAAGGCAATAGGCTTCGAGGAGTGACAAAATGAATAAATGGAAAGTCGCGTTTTTCGCCTTAGCGGGCACAGTACTTTTTGCAATCCTCCTCGTCGTTTTTTTAGCAACTAGACCAGTAGATGGAGTTAATGTTGCGAAGAGTTCAGCAGGTGAAAGTGAAAGCAAAGGGAATGTACTCGTTGTGCAAACCACAACAAAGGAATTAGAATCGATATCGAAAAAGTATTTAAAGGATGCAGCGAAGGGCTCACCTTTACCGCTTGATTTTACAATCGGTGATGATATTCAATTACGAAGTAAACTCACGGTGTTTTATACGGAAATCCCGATTTCCATGAATTTTGAACCCATTGTGGATGACAAGGGCAATATTATCTTAAAGCAGACAGGTATGAATGTAGGGTTATTAAACATTCCACCGGAGACGACCATGAAAATTATGCGGGATTCGGTGGAATTCCCATCATGGATTACCGTGAATCCGAATAAAGCAGAAATCTATATTGATTTATCGCGCATTAACATTGCATCTGGATCACGCGTCCGTGCCAAAGAATTGGACTTACCAAATGACAAAATTTTATTAGAAATTATTGTTCCAGGTGAATAAGGAGTGAAATGAATGACAAAGCAATATGCAACATTTGCGGGAGGCTGTTTTTGGTGTATGGTCAAGCCCTTTGACGAAACACCTGGCATTCAATCGGTGCTATCAGGCTATACAGGAGGACATGTTGTCAATCCAACCTATGAGCAAGTTTGTTCGGAAACAACTGGCCATGTAGAAGCCGTACAAATCGTATTTGAGGATGACCTTTATAGTTATGAGCAATTACTGTCGATCTATTGGACCCTGATAGACCCAACAGATGCAGGTGGCCAGTTTTATGATCGAGGGGAATCCTACACAACGGCCATTTATTATCATAATGAAGAACAACGTCAGATAGCAGAACAATCAAAGGCGGATTTAGAAGCCTCTGGAAAATTTGATAAACCAATAATGGTGAAAATCCTACCAGCCAGCACGTTTTACCCGGCTGAAGACTATCACCAATATTATTATAAGAAAAATCCAATGCACTATGAACGCTATTCGATTGGCAGTGGTCGCCGAGCGTATCAAGAGCATCACTGGGGGAACAAACATGAATAAAGAACAACGTTTAAAAGAATTAACAGACTTACAATATTATGTGACTCAGGAAAATGGCACAGAGCCACCATTCCGCAATGAATACGATGAGCATTTTGAAGAGGGCATCTATGTAGATATAGTCTCTGGGAAACCATTATTCAGCTCTCTGGATAAATACAACTCTGGCTGTGGCTGGCCAGCATTTGCCAAGCCTATCCAAAAAGAAGAAGTGACAGAACACTTCGATACAACCCACGGTATGCGTCGGGTAGAGGTACGCAGCAAAGAAGCGGATTCCCATTTAGGACATGTCTTCCCAGACGGCCCAAGTGAATTGGGAGGCTTACGCTACTGCATTAACTCAGCATCCCTGCGCTTCGTAGCAAAAGAAGATTTAGAAAAAGAAGGGTACGGCAACTTTCTATCATTATTTAAATAAAGAATCCTAGCAAGAGCAATCTTGCTAGGGTTTTTTTTTAGGTTTTCCCCTTAGTGGTGGATAGAAAGTGAACAGTGACGGATAGAGATCTAAAAGTGACGGATAAAACCCAAAAACTGAGGGATAAAACGAGCTGACGGATAGCCCCAAGGTTTCCCCACAAAAAAAGGAATCCCTCCAATTAAAGGATCCCCCATAAATTTGCAATAACCTCTAGAAAAAACTCAAACTTTAAACTCACTCACTAGATTACGCAGGCTGTCTGCTTGTTGGGCAAGTTCAGTGGCTGCTGCGTTGATTTCCTGCATGGAAGCGGAGCCCTGTGTGGCTGCAGCGGCGGATGTCACGGTGTTGGCCGCGGATTGTTCTGCATAGGCATTGACGTGAATGAAGTCACTTGCTACGGCATTGCTAAAGTCCAGTGTTGTCGTAATTTTATCTACCATAGCTGCAATAATCGTTGTTGTTTCTTGTGTATGGGCTAAAATGTTGGCCAAGGATTGGTTGGTTTCATTGGTCACTTCAACGCCTCGGATGACAGTAGTGACTCCTTCATGATTTTGGGCAATGATGGATGTGACTTCTTCTTGAATAGATGTCACAATGGCTGTTACTTCCTTCGCAGCACTTTGAGATTGCTCTGCTAGTTTACGAACCTCATCCGCTACAACCGCAAAGCCTCGTCCATGTTCACCAGCGCGGGCCGCTTCAATGGCTGCATTTAAAGCTAGTAGATTTGTTTGCTCGGAAATGGCTGTAATCGTACCAATTATCGATGTAATGTCAGCAGATTTACGACCTAATGCCTCTACCGTTGAGGTAGTGGAGGCCATTGTTTCTTCGATGGATTGCATGACGAGCGAAGATTGTTCCACAGAACGGCTTCCTTCATCGGCTGCTTGCTGCATGGCTACAGAGGCACGATGTACGGCACTGGCTTGTTCGTTTAATTGATGCATAGAATGTTCTAAGTCGCTCATTTTTTGTTGCGCACTATTCATACTGGAAATCGTGTTATCACTATCACTTGCAATGTCAGCTGTCGCATCTGCAATATCTTGAATGGTACGAGCATTTTCATCTGCTAAAGACATTAGTTCCTGACTACTACTCGAAACATGATCAGCCAGTTCACTCACACGTCGAATTAAATTGGAGATTGACTCGATTAACGTATTTGTAGATGCTGCAATAATAGAAAATTCATCGCGATTTCGTACTTTCACACGTCTAGTCAAATCGCCTCCTGCCTGAGCAATATCAAGAATGGAGTCGTTAATCGCCTGCGTATTACGTTTCAAAGATTTAAACAACATAAAACCAAAAATTATGATAGCTAAAAAGCCTACAATGGATACGATAAAGAATGTAGTAATAGAAAGATTCACTTGCTGATTAAGCTTGTCTAACTTTGCTTTATTCGAATCATCCATCACCATATTAATGGATTCAATATTATTATCTATATGCGTTTTCATTGTTTCTCCAGTAGCACCCATCATAAGCTTACGGGCTTGCTCAAGACCAAGTTCATCACGCATGGTCATTACTTTTTTTGAATAATCAAGGTAATTTTTATAATATTGTTCAATGGCCTGCATATGGCCAAGCTCTACTTGTCGATCCTGAAATTGTTCATTTAATGCCGTTAATTTTTTATTAATGGTATCAATTTTTAAATGATAAGAAGTAGAATAAATGCCATTACCTGTAATTAAGTAGCTTTGTTCCAAATTTGTCAGTCTTGCTATCTCGTACGCAAGTTGGTTGACAGTTAACTGCTCTAAGACATTTTTCTTAGTGAAATCTTCCATCTCCTGCTGAAGTTTCTGTATATTGACATAAGACAATATACCCATGACACCGTTAATTACAATAAGAAGTGCGAACATAATAAGCACTTTGCCTCGAATTAAATGGTAAAAACGTTGTCGTTTTTCTTTAATAGGAGGGGGATTGATCCCGGATTCCTCTTGTTTAGAAGCTTTCTTTTTCTTAAAAAAGCTAAAAATAAAGAGAGAAGGGCGTTTTTTTGCTACAATATGAGTTTTTTTAGTCTTTTTCATCGCCATCACCTTCCTATTTTTTTAAGTAATCGATTTCAATTTTATCTTATTTTACTAGATATTTCTATTATTTTTTCTAAAAATTAAAATTTTTCAGATAAAAACAACTGTGACAAAAGTCAGGATTGTCCAAGGAAATAGTTCTAAAATCATGAATAGGTAATATATCTTAGTGGTGGAAATTATGACGAATGCCGTTTTTTTTGATACACTATCGAAAAGTAAATGCAAAAAAGGGGAAATTGTGTGATGAAAAAAAGTTTTTATTTATATGTCCTAACATATCGTGGGGGCGACTGGTCGGACCTTAAGGTACGATTTGCCGAGGAAATGTTTCATGAGCATAATTTTCCAAAGCAAAGCACAGACTTTAATGAGCTATCTGACTACATTGAATCCTATGCTACGGAAAATCTAACAATCGAAGCCTTTGATACTTTGTGGACGCAATATGAGGAACAGGCATAATTGTATGAAAACTATAAATAATTTTTCAGTTGCTAGACGTCTAGCATTGCGTAAATGTCAGAAACACAGTATTATTTATAGTGATAACTGACAGAAAAGAGGGATTGCAGTATGAGTGTTCATATTAATGCAAAAAAAGGTGAAATCGCTGACACAATTTTACTTCCAGGAGATCCACTTCGTGCAAAATACATCGCGGAAACATTTTTAGAAGATGTAACTTGCTACAACGAGGTACGTAATATGTTTGGTTATACAGGTACGTATAAAGGCAAACGTATTTCTGTACAAGGAACTGGTATGGGTGTGCCATCTATTTCTATCTATGTAACAGAATTAATGCAAGAATATGATGTTCAAAAATTAATTCGTGTAGGTACTTGTGGTGCAATTCAAAAAGATGTGAAAGTGCGTGACGTGATTTTAGCGCAAGCAGCAACATCTGATACACGTATGAACCAAATCATTTGGGGCGGTGCAATTGACTTCGCACCAATCGCTGACTTTGACCTATTATTAAAAGCTTACAACGCAGGTAAAGATGCAGGACTTAACTTACAAGTTGGGAATATCTTCACAGCAGATTTGTTCTACTCAGACGAGCATCAAAATGAAAAATTAGCACAATACGGCGTACTAGCAGTAGAAATGGAATCAGCAGCTCTTTACACATTAGCAGCAAAATTTGGCCGTAAAGCACTTTCTGTTCTAACAGTAAGTGACCACATTCTAACTGGTGAAGTAACAACATCAGAAGAACGTCAAACAACATTCAATGACATGATGCTTGTTGCGTTAGAAGCAGCTATTCAAGAATAGTTTAATAATCATTGAGCAACCGAGCTAAAATTAGTCGGTTGCTTTTCTTTTTTGCATAATAGGAGGAAAAATCCAAGGGCCACTAGGCTGGATGTGACCCTTGAATCGTTGACAGAAGGGGGTATGGTAATTAGTTTTTTAAATACTAATTATTAATAATCTTCTTTTTGCATGAACGTTGCGCCAACAATAATGAGAAGAATAAATAGAATAACAATTAACACGAATGTTGAACTATTCCCCTTGCCATGATCCATGCAGTAACCCATGCTATACTCATTACCATAACCGCTATAACAACAATTGTAATTACCTGCACCACCATAATAACCTGCATTTCCGTAATATCCCATGAAAACCTCTCCTTTCTTCAGTTTATAGTATGTAATTTGTCATTGAAGGAAGTGGGGTATTCGTCTAATCAAAGCTAAAAAAAGAGTCACTTACATAAAAGTGATAAGCTGAGGGGGCAAAAATAAACTTCAAAGAAATTAAATATGAGGTACTATTAAGCTCACAACATAAGCACATTTTTCTAAAAGAATAGGAGAATTAAAAATGTTTACTTTCATTAGAAACGATTTGAAATTGATGGAAATAGAAAAGGAAATTATGAACTCGAATTGGGAATACAATTTAATTGCCTATGATAAACAGGTCCTTGGAAATGAAGATATTATAGATACATACGAAGAAACAGCAGCATTGCAGATTGAAAGGTACTTAGTAAAGAAGGGGGATGATTATATAGCTATCTTGGATTATGGAATGTCAAGCCCCCGTCATCAAAAGCCTTGGATAAGTTTACTTGCGGTACACAAGAAATATCAAGGATTAGGATTTGCCAAAAAAATATATACGATGTATGAGGAATTAATGAAAACCAAACAAGTAGACTGTATTCATATCGCAGTTCACTCCACCAATAAAAATGCTTTAAACTTCTGGACTGCACTTGGTTATATGCAGTTTGACGAGAGAAATTACGAAGGTAAAGTTATCAAAAGTTTTGAGAAGTTTTTAATTTAGATATTAAAGATTTACTCATGTGTATTATTCTTTTTGAAAACTCCAACAAGAAGTGTAACCAGTCCGATGAGAAATAGAAATGGGAACAAGATGACCATGAGACCTGCTGCTGCAAAACCATCACCTACTTTTATGCCATAAAAAATAGAAACCACCCAAGCTAACAATGGGGATATGATGACCATAATAGTGATTCCCCAAATAATCAATTTCGTTTTCTTTGACATACCTAGACTTATCATAAAAACAACAGAAACGGCCAACGCCAAAGCTACAACAACTAATCCAATTGCCAAATTAAAACCTCCTAGTCATCCCATCACTAATTATCCAGTTTTTGTTCTAGTGTAACATATTTCCAATTGTTTTTCCTTTTTGGATTTAAAAAAATTGGAATTATGTAACAGAATTTTGCAAAGAGGTAGCTGAAAATAAAAATATGTAGAACGGCAAAAAAATGGTGTTGTTTGTGGCGCCTTTTGGCGTGATTATCAAAAACACGCCAATAAAGTGGCGCTTTGAACGGCAAAAAATGGCGTTAAATTACCATTGAATTGGTATATATAGGAATGATATGATATTAATAACTAAGGAGGGTTTACTTATGAAGCTTTTAGATAGTAATTTTTTTATATTTATTTTGGCATTTGTAATTGCTATTACGTTTGTTAACCCGCCTGTGATAAGTGATGTCAAAAGTTTGATTTATTTTTCAACTTATATCATTATTTTAAACTTAGCTGGATTCATTACAATAAAGTTTTTATTTAAAGTGTATGATTTAGCTATTTTAAAATTGAATAAAAACTAAAGATTTAAAAGTCAGCTCTTTAATGGGTTGATTTTTTTTATGGACAAACAATGATTAAATGGATAAAATTACCTTTATATCAATCACCCCCATTTAACGGCTACAGAAATATATATCACACCTAAATCATCAGCTATTCTCGTTACAAGAATAAAGTAGATTACTAACATATACCAGCGTTTTGAGGAGGTTTTCCATGACTAACAACTATCAAGTAAGAGACAGCCATTTTTTCATTATTGATCCTCTTTCAATCATTATTATGGGGTTGATCATTCTATTTGTTATTGTGATTGTTTTTGTTTTGTGGAATAAAAGAAAGAACAGATGATCTTAAATCAAAAGAATATTTTCAACTAAAGGTATACAAAGAGGTATTTAAAGCAAATATCATCATGCATACGCTTAAAATTATTTTAGTTAGGAATCACTGATAATTCCAATTAAACTGGTGAAAATATGTCGAAGCAAGACATAGGAGCGGTGTAATGAATAAAACTGTTCTTATTGGATTTTGAATAATAAGTATATTAATTTTTGTTCCCACCAATGACTTTATATATGCAGCACAAAGGGAACCTTCACAGCCTTTCGAAGAATTTTTGTCTGAAGTCGGCTATAAAACGGTTGAGTCAGCCTAATTTGAACAAGATTTGTGGCAATATGTGTTTAGTATCTTTTAGGAGGAAATCGAATTTTTCTTTATTTGCTCTATATCCTCGCGTAACTTCTTGATTTCACTGGTTTGTTCCAGAATATTATTGTTGACTCGTCGAATGGCATCGTATATCGCGAATATTCCGACAAAAATAAGAATAGCAAATAATAAGCCCATTATGAAACCTTCTTTCAATTTTTAGAATAATTGTAACATAAAGGGGATCTTTCGAGTATATGAAGAATTATTTGTTCGGAGGTGATTTTTATGCAGGAATATATTTATCATATGGTTCCGCGGGTGATGGTTGGTCAGGAGCTGATGCCTTTAAATAAGCTAAGGGAAATGTTCCCACAATTATATGAAAGATACGCTAAGAAATATTTCGATCATCCTGAGCGACCGAAGCTGTTAACCAAGGAAATCCCAAAACTAAATTGTTTATGGAATGATGTCCTACACTTCTTGCCAATACATCCTTATCATATTTTTAATGTGCTAACAGAGTTAGACATTCAAACGAAAGAAAAGCTATTGTTTTATAAAATTCCTATTCAAAAACTAGCACATAATCAAAATGTGATGTACTTGTATTCAAAAGAAAACTATAAAGGACCAGCAGGTGAATTAGCTACTGAGGATATTATACCTTTTGCTATAGATGAATTTATAGAGATACAACAAATCCCTAAAGAAACTATTGACTATTACGGAATGGAGAATAAGAAAGGGAAGAACTTTGGTGTTTTTGCTTATATCCCTCACGTTTTAAGCCTAGGTCATGTAAATGTGAATGATGTGGAAATTATTACGTGGGATCAAATTTAAGTAAGAATTTTAAATTGAGCAGAAGAAATTAATTTAAAGTGCTGCTTTGAATAGATTGGAGAGTAAAGAATAAATTGAAAAGAGTGAAGAAAAATGAGGTCTTTGAATGGATTAAAGCAATTGTTATCGCTATTATTTTTGTTGTAGCAATTCGTACGTATATATTAACACCGGTATTAGTAGATGGCGCCTCGATGATGCCGACTTTTGAAGACGGAGATAAGGTCATTGTTAATAAAATCAGTAAAAAAATGAAGAAATATGAACGCTTTGAGGTCATAGTTTTTGAGGCAATGGAAAATAAGAATTACATAAAACGTGTAATTGGACTACCAGGTGAACATATCGCCTATAAAGATGATCTTTTATATGTGAATGGAGAACCTTTTGCTGAGCCATATCTAGAAGAATTCAAAAATAAACTAATTGATAACGGAACACTAACTGAAGATTTTACACTGGAGGCATATACTGGGGAGTTAGCGATTCCAGATGGTTATGTATTTGTATTAGGGGATAATCGAAGAAATAGTTCTGACAGTAGGGACCCGAGAGTAGGGTTAATATCATTAAATAAGGTTATAGGAAAAGCCGATTTTCGCTTTTATCCTTTTGACAAAATAAGTTTTTTTAAGTAAATCACTTAAAAACCACTCGATGGAGTGGTTTTTGAATGAACAATAACGAACATATCGTACATTAACAATACGGGAACATCTTGTTCTTAAATAAGGATAGTTTAAGCGCTATCGAAAGTTATTGATCCTAGTTTGAAATATTTAATTCCGATGAATTTATGACTTTTTAACTACTTTTTGACACAAATACACAATTAGTCGGATAATCAATAGATATATAAACGCTTCTATAAAACTCGTTGCTAGTACCATTACATAACGACCGAAATCTTCTAATTCATTAAAATAAAAATTTTGTATTTGCCAATCAAAAAATAATGCTTTGTAACTCGTCAGTAAAAAGATTGGTATGTAATGAAACCAATAAAAGATAGGTAAACTAAATCTATATCCTTTAACTAGCAAAAAACTCCCTCCTATACTTTTAAAACATCATAACATAACAGTCATTAATTAAGCATAAAGCGGAAGTGTTGAAAGATGATATAAAAATTATTAACTAAAGATGAAAATCAATTTTACAATTTGAAAGTGTAGTGGAGCTTAAGTTACCAGCTCGGAAACTATAACGAAATATTTACAATCCTAAAAAGTATAAATCATGGTAATCAAGAAAGGCAGATTTCAATGAAAATGATTCAATCTAACGAAATTCAACCCGAGGTGAAAACATTATTATCCTATGCCACTTCAGAAAAGAAAGTGAATAGTGAGTACCTTTTGTATATCGAATCCCCGGAAAGAGTGTTATATGGCTATTACATCGATCAAAACATTGTCGGTTGTATTGGAATAGTAAAGGAAGACGCAAATCAGTGTGAAATTAAACATATTGCCCTATCGCCAACTTATCGAGGGAAAAAAATTGGACGTGAGATGGTTCGTTTTATTGAAGAGCATTATTCATTTTCTATTATTTATGCTGAAACAGATCAAGACGCTGTGACCTTTTATAAAAATGTTGGATTTCTCATTAGGAGTTTAGGTGAAAAATACCCAGGGGTGGAGCGATTTGCATGTATATTAAACCGCACTACATAGGATAAGAGAGGATAAATAGATGAGTAAATATAATGATAGAGCAGAAGCAGTTTTCTTAACGGGACATGAAAATGAATGGAAAGAGCATTTTGCACTTCAGTTGCAACAGGCTATGCAACACTTCAATTTACAGTATCACCAGCTAGCTAACATGTTGGAAATTTCTCAGCAGGATTTGGTAAATACTTTGAATGTAGACAATAATTTGCCGACTAAAAAAATAGAGGACATTGAAGATAGACTAGTGATGCTCAATTTTGGCTTTGAGGGTTTTGATGCGAGGGAAAGAGTCAAAGTTATCATGAATACTTTGCTAACGGAATTTGAGTTAACGACGGAAATCCTGTCGAATATTCTAAAGATAGAAGAAAGTAAGCTGATTGATTTTCAAAAAGGGCGGACACTAGACAACGACATTGACTTACAAATCGGTGTGAATGTGATGATTTTAAATTATGTTTTACATAAAAGCTGACATATAACGTTGTGGCAGTTAATAGCTTATACAGTCCACTTATCTTCATTTTTCTACCACTTATTCGTTGGTGTGAAAATGTAGTACAGATCCATGTTACGCTTGGATAGAAAGGAGCTACATCGATGAAAAAGAAAACGTGGTTGCTTATGACCGTCTTAGCATTTTTAATAGCGGGCTATTCAGTCGTTCAATATTTTGTGCTGGATGCACATCAAGCGGGATTTGTTCAATTAAAACTGATGCTAAGTGCTACTATAAATTCATTTTGGTACATCATGCTATACATTCATATTATTTTTGGGGTGTTAGCCTTAATAATCGGTCCTTTTGCGTTGTCTTCAAAGTTAAGAGAAAAAAATGTGAAACGTCATCGAAGGTTGGGAAAGATCTATTGCGCTGGTATTTTATTTGGCGGTGTTGCAGGTCTTTATTTAGCATCTAACGCCACAGGTGGGTGGGTGTCACAATTTGGCTTTGCTTCATTATCAATATGCTGGTTATTGACAATGTTTCAAGCACTGGTGAAAATCAAAGATCGAAATATTCAAGGTCATCAAAACTGGATGCTAAGAAATTATGCTTTAACTTTTGCAGCGGTGACCTTACGTATTTGGCTACCTTTGTTTACAGTCGTGTTTGGCTATGAAAATTTTCAGTATTATTATGCCATCATTGCTTGGATATGTTGGGTCCCGAATTTATTAGTGATGGAATGGTTGATCCAGCGTAAACTTGGACAAAGTCTTATTAATTTACACTGAAACATAAAAAGGGCATTCGGTTCTAAATAGAGCCTAATGCCCTTTTTATGCCAAAATAAAGGTATTCACATACTAATTTACCAATTGATCTATAATCTAGGTGCATTAATCATCTCCATTACTAAACTTTTGAATACGATGCAAAAGGAATAGGAGGTGAAATGTTTGAGGTTTAGTTACAGCCGTAATTTTGATAATTTCAAATGTGATTCCAAATGTAACTATCCAATGAAATATAAATGTAATGAATTTGGTTGTAATGGCTATCCATATGATCTGTCTGGAATCCAAGAGCCAATGGGTGTAACAGGAGCTACTGGTGCCACAGGTCCACAAGGGCCACCGGGAGCGGTGGGACCACAAGGGTTGGCAGGTGTTCCTGGCGCAATGGGTCCACAAGGTGCACAGGGATTACAAGGTGCAACGGGACCACAAGGATTGGCAGGAGTTACAGGTACAACAGGCCCGCAAGGATTAGCAGGGATAACTGGTGCTACAGGGTTACAAGGTGCAATAGGTCAACAAGGAGAAATGGGGATAACTGGGGCAATGGGACCCGAAGGACTAACAGATGTGACAGGAGCCACAGGGGAACGAGGAGTAGTGGGCAATACTGGAGCAATAGGTCCACAGGGAGTAACAGGAAATACTGGTGCGACAGGACCTCAAGGGGTAGTAGGAATCACAGGAGCCACAGGATTACAAGGACTAGCGGGAATCACAGGAGCCATAGGAGATAGAGGATTAGTAGGCAATACTGGAGCCACAGGTCCGCAAGGAGTAACAGGAAATACTGGTACGACAGGACCGCAGGGAATAGTAGGAATCACAGGAGCCACAGGGGAACGAGGAGTAGTGGGCAATACTGGAGCAATAGGCCTGCAGGGAGTAACAGGAAATACTGGAACGACAGGACCGCAGGGGATAGTAGGAGCCACAGGACTACAAGGACTAGCGGGAATCACAGGAGCCACGGGATTACAAGGAATGGTAGGAGTAACTGGGACAACAGGATCGCAGGGAGTAACAGGCAATACTGGAGCCATAGGTCCACAGGGAGTAACAGGAAATACTGGTGCGACAGGACCTCAAGGGGTAGTAGGAATCACAGGAGCCACAGGATTACAAGGACTAGCGGGAATCACAGGAGCCACGGGACCCCGAGGGCTAGTAGGAAATACAGGAGCTACAGGATCACAAGGGGCAGCTGGAATCACAGGAATCGCTGGGGTAACGGGAGCAACTGGTGCAAGAGGCACCACGGGTGTTACTGGTACAACGGGTACTACTGGATCTACGGGTTCAAGTGGTTCAGGTCTCATGGAAGTATACTTATCTACAGATCAATCAGTTGGCAATAATGATTTTCTTGGAACTGGCAATTCATCAGCTTCTTTTGTCAGAAGTTCAATCGTTATTCCTGAAAATGCTATTATTCGAAGCTTAACTTTGAATATACGTGATCATTCACTAAATGCAGGACAAACCGCCTCTGCACAAGTATTTATAAGCACGAATGGTGGTTTCACTGCTCCAATAGCAACTGGGATTATTGCGACAGTGACAGGACCAAGCTCAATAACAACTCCAAATAGTTGTGCAAAGGCAAATGCGAACTATTCCATAAATAGTTGTACACTTCTTTCGGTGCAAGTGAATACAACTGGAGGAGCATTTTCAAATGGGGTTTCTGCAACCATCATCTTGACCACTGTTTAGAGAAAAATTATGAGGGGGTCCATCAAACGTTCATTGAGAAACATTTAATATAGGAAAATCTGCAAATTGTCATTTTGATCGATGGTTCCTAAGAGTATATTTTTTAGATTTACTTTATGAGTTGTCGTTAGTTGCTCATGTAACCATTCCTCCGTGTGTTTAGTTTTTTGTAATTCATGATAATCAATTTTTCCTTCTTTAATAAGAATAATCGGTAGAAAAAACGGCTGGGGACTTAGATTCAAATCTGTACGTGTTGTTGTTTGGTGTTGTGTGTGTAAAAAACTAGAGATTGATCCGTCTGGTTCCCATAATGCAAGCGCAACATTTTGAACCTCTTCTATTTTTTCTTTTCTCAATTCAGTCAATAAAAAATCCACTGAAATTCTAGCCTTACGTAAGTTTCTGGATATGATTTTTCCGTCTTTAATAAGGGGGATCGGGGGAGCGTCGATAAAATGTCGAAATGTTAGCCATTTTAGACTCAGAAAAACACCAATGAGATATAAAAATACTAAAACGGTTATGGTAATCATGGAACCCTTCATTCCTAACCCTTCATCAGATAAGGGATGGGCGATAATATTACCAAGAGTGATGGCCATAGCAAAATCCAATAATCTAAGTTGAGAAATAGAGCGCTGCCCCATAATTTTTGTCGCAAAGAGTAAGAAGAAAAAGGCTACAATTGCTCTAAGAATCCATTGAATGGCAGTAAGTGATTCTTGACTATGAAAGAAGTCCACGATGACACATCCTCTTTTTTCTTATTATCTCCTTACCCCACACGATTATGCGAATATTCACGATAAATTCGAGCATTAGGAACTAAATAGACTTGTATAAATGCGAACAAATCGATATTGTTAAAGTAGAAAGAGTTATTATTTAGTAATTTTAAGAAAATCAGGAGAATGCTTATGGAAATAAAATTACAAAATATTATAATGGAAATTCAACAGAAGATTAATTTTTCAGGTACAGTACTAGTGGAAGATCAAGAGAAGGTTGCCTTAGTCAATCAAAGTTTTGGTTATGCTAATCGGTCAGAACAAATCGAAAATAATGTGAAAACTCGTTACGGTATTGCATCTGGTTGTAAACTTTTTACGGCAATCGCTATTTGTCAGCTTATAGAAAAAGGGAAGCTTTCTTTTAACACTAAATTAAGTGAATGTTTAAATTATCATTTTATACATTTTGATGAGCAAGTAACCATTGAGCATCTACTAACGCATACTTCAGGGATACCAGATTATTTTGATGAGGAAGAAATGGAGAATTTTGAAGAGTTGTGGGTTGAAAATCCAATCTATCACCTTCGAAAATTAAGTGATTTTTTACCATTATTTCAGAATCGACCAATGAAATATAAAGTAGGTGATAGATTTCATTACAACAATGCGGGCTATATTTTATTGGGATTAATTATCGAACAAACATCTGGTATGGATTATTCTGATTATATTCAACAATATATTTTTGATCAAGTGAATATGACGGAATCTGGCTATTTTTCATTGGATTCTCTTCCATCTAATACGGCAATAGGTTACATAGACAACCCGGATGGTACATGGAAAACAAATATCTACTCATTACCTGTAAAAGGTGGTTCTGATGGGGGAGCATTTGTAACAGTTCATGATATGGCGAAGTTATGGCATGCACTGATGAACTTTGAACTTTTAAATGAGGATTTAACAAATTACCTGCTAGTGCCTCATGTAGAAATGAATGAGAGCGATTGTTACGGGCATGGTGTATGGATTAAGAAAGATAGTAAAAGCTCTATTTTGAAATATCATGTTATGGGGTACGATCCAGGTGTATGCTTCCACGCAGCATATTATCCAGAAAGCTCCATCAAGGTTGTGATCTGTTCAAACAAATCAAATGGAGCGATTGATATAATGAGAGGAATAGAAGCAGAATTGATTTCCGCCAAAATTATGTAAAGTAAATAGAGCTTGTGAGTAGAATTTTACACACAAGCTCTGATTATTCATATTAAGTAATACCACCGTTCTCATTACAATAATATTCTATCTCAAAATTATGAGGAGAAGAGACACCGTTAAAAGAATAGTAGCCACCTACAGTTATATAGTAGACACGGCCCTCGTCTATCATGAGAGGATCATAGCCTGTTTGCGTCCATTTGCCA
Source organism: Lysinibacillus sp. ZYM-1 (assembly GCF_001308875.1). GTDB lineage: Bacteria > Bacillota > Bacilli > Bacillales_A > Planococcaceae > Lysinibacillus. The sequence goes on from NZ_KQ465123.1 coordinate 32,560, forward strand.
TCACCTTGTTCAATTTCAGAAGTTAAGGCATGCAAAGCTGAGAACAACTGTCTTCCCTCAGGCGTATTGGCACTTAACTGAGTGTCAAATGAACCATTAATACGAATGATTGTTTTATTTTTCCCTATATGTAATTCCACCAATTTTGGCGCCGCACCTGGTGGATGGACTTCTTTGTTATCGACCATGACAAATGAAGAGTCAATTCTTCCTTTTAACATGTCCTCAAAATCTTTCAGTTCAAGCCAATCGTCTCCCGAAAATGTGTGAATGGGATTTATCTCAAAATCTGTTTGATATTTTCCGTTTATTTGATTGACAATGGAAGTATATTCTTTGTAGTACTGTTCTTTCTGTTCTTGCGTTAAAACTAATGGAATAGGGGCATTGTCATGCTCAGTAGTTGTCATCTTTTCTTTATCGATTTTCTGTTTATCCACTGAAATTTTTGGTGGTGCATGATTGTCCTCTTTTGCATTCTCACAGCCCGTCAGCCATATGGTGCCAAGTACAACGCTTATAAGCCAAAATTTCTTCAACCTTTTCACCTCACTTTAATTAATGAATAAATTTACAATGATTATAACATGCATAAATAGAAAAATTTTCTTTTATTTGGAAAAGATGATAAATTCATAGTATATTCAAATGAAGGAGCAACAAACTATTAAAGTAAAGAAAGGGGGCGTTAGCAATGGCTATATTAAAAGAGTATTCAAGCAACCCTGGTTGTGAAGTTGAGCTAACGATTACATTAGTCAATGAGGGAAGTGTTAGATTTCGAATTGATTTCCGCTTTGGGACTGCTTTTCCAACAATACATACTGAAATTCTTTGTATAAAGAGAGACTTTTTTCAATTGTTAGAGGATTTAAAGCAATTGGATCATACGCATCTTAGTATGATAGAGCCCCATGATCCTGGGCTATGCATTTATCATATTCCCCGCTATGGACCATATTTTGTGCCTGGCCGTGGCATTTTACAATTTCCTGAAGAGGAGGTAGAAGAACCACTTTATAAATTAATGTTTGTATTAGATGCATATGAGAGAAATAACCTTGGGTCAAGGGAATGTGGACCAGCATTATGTTTAACTGTCTCACTGGATCAAATTTATGTGTTCGTTAACCTCTTGCGAGCGGAGGTAATGAATTTTCATGGCAGTTAAAGTATGTAGATGGGTCAATCGTTAGGTGTTTCGATAACGATGCTGTAAGAAATAGTCAGTCGATCACAGACCCAGTTCTTAAAAATGAGTTCGATTTGCTTGTTCATTTCATCACTCGGTAAATCGTTATCTAACCCGAGCTGCTCGAAAGTAAATGTTTCCTGTATTCTATCTTCATATTTTGTGTCAACTGCAAAAGTAATTGTTTTACACATGTACGCTTCCTCCAATAAATCTAAGATACTACTAAAAATAAAATAAGTTCACAATACGCAAATTGTTACTTGTTAGTATATGATTTAGTGCGTCAAGCTGCAATAGTTACCATTACTATTTAAGGAGAAAAACGATTTTGATTTATTAATTTTTTCTGTTTGTAAGTGGTATAGGATGTTTTCAAAGAGGCATAACTACCAATTGCTGCATAGCCATAAAACCATCCCATAAATAGGCCAGCTAATAGATTGTGACGATGGCTGATGAAAATGGAAATCAATAAGCCGATGACTAAAGTGATGAAGGGAACCCAAAAAGATTTAATATGACACAACCTCTTAATCAGCTGTGTCAGAATCATCACCACTGGAACGGCAATTACTGCATCCAAAAATTTCGTATGTATAAGTGGAAAATGTTCCATATTATCACCTCGATTTTCAAAAAGAGTTCATAGGAGGGAGCTAATGAAGTTTGTTCTTATATTTGGTCCTCAAGCTGTTGGGAAAATGACAGTGGGACAGGAATTAGCAAAAATAACTGAATTGAAGCTATTTCATAATCATATGACGATCGATTTGGTTAGTCATTTTTTTGACTATAGCACGAAAGAAGGGAAGAGATTAGTAAATTTATTTCGACAGGAGATTTTTGAAGAAGTTTCATCTAGTCATTTATATGGATTGATTTTTACTTATGTATGGGCGTTCGATTTTCAATCAGATTGGGATTATGTTAAACAAGTCGCAAAGATTTTCGAATCTAAGGGTGGCATTGTGTACTATGTTGAACTAGAAGCTGCTTTAGAGGAGAGACTTGAGCGTAATAAAAGTTCTAATAGACTTGAACATAAGCCATCGAAAGGGAATTTTGAATGGTCTGAAAATGACTTGCTAAATGCCATAGAGGAATATAGATTGAATTCCTTAGATGATGAAATTCAATTCCCAAACTATATAAAAATTGACAATACAAATCTAAGTGCAAAAGAGGTTGCGAAAAAAGTACAAGAACATTTTCATTTATAGAAAAAACGCTTGGAACCCAAGCGTTTTTTATTCAGAGGAATTTGTCCTTTTAATTTTGATGATTTCCGAAAACGTTTTGCGGCCTGGGTTTATTTGCGAAACGTCAATCGTAATTTTACGAATAGAATCCTCTTTAAGTGGGATTTTTCCATCCTTCTCTAATCTCTTCCATGCTTTCACGTTGTCCCGATAGAGATATTCTGATAAACGATAAATATCTACATCTAATTTTAATCCTACTTTATAGGTATTTTGAATTTCTTTTTGAATTTCTTTAATGATATGTTTTTTCAGTTCTTTTTCATTTACTTTTCCTTTATAGCCGTCAACCGTCGCATTAATTCTCAATTTAGCTTCAAAATAAACATCTTCTTCTTTCACAATAGGTAATACTTTTACATGCAATTTATCAATATTAACAGTCAAATCCTCTTTACCGTCTGTTGTTAATTTAAAGGTAATTTCACCTTGGTTTGTGTAATTATGCATCCATTGATTCCCTCTAGCAGCTTCATCTTTCACAAAGCCTTTAAAGCCATCTTTTGACAAAATGCCAACACCTGAAAAGTAGGTTTCTTCTACTTTTTCTTCATCTGTTTGCCAATCTTTTTTGATGGATACATAAGGTATTGTCACTTCATGATTGGGTTCGTTTAAGCCAATCACAATTTCGCGTATATTTTTTGGTTCAACAAACGTTTCTTGTTCTGTTGGATTAATAGGGTTACTTAATTTTGAAGAAGACAGCGAATTTTTTAAAATCGGTGACACGAGCAAGACTTCGTTCACCGGATTTGTTGTACAATATATCCATATTTGATATCTTGTGTCCCGAAAACGAATAAACGTATCAATGACGGGGATAGCTCTTTCGTTTTCCATGGCACGCTCTGAGAAGATTAAATACCTCATATGCCCCCAAAAAATTTCCTGATCCGATGACCGATATAATTTGTAGATCGCTTCTTCTACTGTTTTTCCTTTGGCACGGCCAACGTCCGCAGGTGCAGCATTTGAACTGGGTTGAACAGATTTAGCGACATCAGCAAAATTGATAATTTGTAAAAATACTTCATATTCGTTATCGACATAATCAACCCCAACCGCATTGATGTAGTACATTCTTTGTGGTTCAGTAATGTCCCAGCATCCAGTGAGCAGGGTTGTTAGAAAAATCATCACTAAAAATTTTATGGTTGTTTTCATGGTATCTCCACTCAGATAGCTAATTTATAGTATTAGCTTGGACAAAAGATGGCTTTTTTATAAAGAGCTTGAAGAGGAAAGGAGAAGTGGAAAAACATTTACTATTTTTATCTCTTTATTATGGTTAGGATTTTCAACAGCTAAATCGTCTTCAAAAAAAATTGCAGGAAAACTAGAAAATATTTTTAACTTTAATGTAACTTTTTAAAACGTGAAACGACTACTCTAATAGTAGAATACAAAAAACTAAAGCAAAGTAGTAAGATTCACTTTTCACAAAATGACCAGGGCTCAATTTCTGAGTTCCTGGTCATTTTGTTTTATGAAAAAAAGGACATGCGCTCGTTGCATGTCCTCAGTTCTTTAATCGTTAAGCATAGCTTTTAATGTTCGTTTTTGCCAGCCTAACTTGAAGTAGGCAAATTGCATAATGAAATGTACACAGAAGGTAATTGGGTAGGCTAACCAAACACCGTTTAATTCTAGAGAACTATGGTGAGATAGTAGGAAGGCTAATGGTACCTCTACTACCCAAATGGTAATGACTAAGAAAATAGTAGGCCATAAAACGACACCTGTTGCACGCATCGTTGCTGACACCGTTTGTGTATGACCGAAAATTAAATAACTCCAAAAGGCGATATATAAATAATTCTTGGCAATGAGCACGGTATCATGAGAATCGATAAAGAAAGCCAAGATTGGCTCAGCGAATAGATACATGATGAGTATAATTGCGCCACCTAGAAGATAATTGATACGTACACCCATTTGACGAATTTTTTTAATCATTTCTGTAGAATTCGCGCCTAATGCCTGAGCCACGAAGACAGATGTGGCAATGGCAATACTCATCGCAGGTACCTGTGCATAACTAGCTACCTGATTAACAACGCCGTAAGCTGCAGTCGCATTCGAACCGTAGACGTTGACAAAGCCAATAACAGCTATTTCCGCGACAGAGATAGCCACCATACTAATACTGGCTGGAATCGCTAGCTTTAATAAAGAAGATAAAATATCTTTCTTTAATTTAAAATGTTGTAAAATCGATTTGTCTAAACGCAGTAAATGCTTGGTTTTATGCAAATATGCCAGTAACAAGATCATTGTCACTAGATTTGATAATACAGATGCATAGGCAGCACCATTTAAGCCAAATGCAGGTAAGCCAAACCAGCCGAACAGTAATGGTGGAAGGAAGGCGATATTTAACACAACACTGATAACTAAAAATAAGAATGGTGTTTTCGAATCACCGACTCCACGCATAAATGTTGTATACACCATATACCAAAACATAATTGGTAACGTGAAGAATAAAATTTGAGCATAGCTAATACTCATTTCTAAAATATTAGCCGGTGTTTGCATGAAGCGTAGAATCCATTCAATAAAAAAGCCACCAAAGATCGCTACAACAATGGATAAAATCGTTGTGAAGGCGAGTGTTACTCCAACAACTTCCTTCATCTTAGCATGATTACCAGCCCCAAAGGTTTGCCCAACTAAAATGGAGCTACCCGAGCCAATGCCAATTGCAAAGGCCATTAAAAAGAAGAAAAATGGGAAAAATGCTGAAATGGCCGCCAGTGCATCTACACCTAAATTGCGCCCCACTAAAAACATGGCAAAAACTTGGCCAACGGATTGCAGTACATTTGCTAACATAACCGGAATTAAGAAATTAAAAAAGGCCTTTCGAAGTTTTTGATCGTCTTGTAACATTTGTTCATTCATAATTATAATCCTCTTGAGTTTTAATAACCCATTTCTTTTAAGATTCGTGATAATGTGCGTAGGCGTTCACCGATTAGCTCGCCATCATTATTTAAGGCTTGCTGAAAAAGTTGAATATCTTCATTAATTTGCTCATTTTCTGTGCAAACTTCCACAGTCATGGCATCTCCCTGTAAGCCTACGCGTTTAATAACAGGGTTTTCTTCATCATATAAATGCTCGTAGCGGTATGCCTCCTTAAAATGAAGTTGCGCCTCACACACTAAAATAGCAAGGTCGAGCACACGATGTAAGGGAAGTTCTTCTGATTGACGTGACCATTTGCCACCAGTATGGCGCCAAACTTTCGCTGAAATATCCACCTTTCCTCGGTCATTCCATTGTGCCAAGCCAAGAGAAAGCCCTTGAGCATCAGTTTGATAAGCTGTACGCCCATCAATATTGGCATAGTTTTCAGCAACGATTACAGGTTTATGTTTTAAATGTGTTGGGATGTTCATTTTAAAAAGCTCCTCATCATTCGGATTTAGTAATTTAGTAAATTACTGCTTTAGTAAATTTAGCATTGGAGACTGAATAAGTCAATCCAGAATATCGGAGGTAATAACCTTTTTTTGCCAGAAAATAATGATACACTAGGCTAATAGGGGGGATTTTAATGAATGTTTATAAACTAATGGCTGTGTTTTACCTGAGCTTACTGCTGTTTTTTCCTTTAAAAACATCTGCCACAAGCTGGGCTAATCACTTTGTTGTGTGGAACGGTAATATGTATGTTGTCAGTGATGAGCATGTGCAAAAGGTTGAAAATGAAATTGGAGCAGTAACGAAATATTCAGATATGAAACAATATGGGGGAAACTTTTCTAATATTTATCCAAAAGGAACAAAATATTTTACAATAAAGGATATTGATACGGATATTGCCATAGCGGTAGAAACAGCCGATGGGGAATATGTAAAAGCAGTAAATGATGGGGAATATACATATTCCAAAAGTATGTTTAGTGTTCTTAGTTACGTCTTGTGGATCATCGGCATATCCATAATCATTGCTATACTCATCATCGCTCGTAAAGGAAGTTGGAGCTGAAACAAATGTAGTGCCTATTTCTCAACCCTTAAAAACTGTAACCTTTCATCTACCTTTGTAGATTTTCCTTGTTTTACGCGATATCGTGTACATTCTACTTGCATCATAATCCCCCTCAAAATTTTTTATGCAGATAGAAATCATACCTAAAAAAGGGTATTATTGGAATGTTGTTAAAGTATGATTCATTTTTGTGTGATGCCACTACAAACATTTTTTTGAGGAGGGGGAGAAATGGAGACCACCATTCTAATGATTAGACATGCAGATTCTCCTTTCATTTTTGGAGAAGAGCGGACCAGAGGATTGTCAGAAAAAGGGGAACGGGATGCTAAAATAGTAACTGAAGTTCTCCTTTCAGCTAAAATAGATGTCATTGTTTCCAGTCCGTATACGAGAGCAATTCAAACCGTACAGGGAATTGCGACACATCATCAGATGGAAATCCTTTTAATTGAAGGTTTCAGGGAAAGACAGTTAAAAGGTGCCTATCCATTACCTGCATATGAAATAGATGAGGCGATCAAAAAATCCTTCCAAGACTTTGATTTTTATTTGCCTGGTGGAGAATCTATAAGAGATGTTCAAAATCGAGCCATACCTGAATTGATACATCTCTTGGAGGAGTATCCAGGAAAGACAATTGTCGTCGGTACACATGGAAACATTATGACAATCGTGATGAATTATTTCGATGCCCAATATGGCTTTGATTTTTGGAAAAGCACAACGAAACCAGATAGCTACCAATTAAGCTTTGTAGGTAAAAAGCTGACAAAAGTTCAAAGAATGTATCTTCGTTTTTGATTTTTTAAAATTTTTTTTGTAAAGCTGTAACTTTTACAAAGTGGACACGACTACTGTAATAGTAGGATACAAAAGATTAAAGCAAAGTAGTAAATTTTCACTTTTCACAAAAAGATCAGGACTCCCAGCTATGTGAGTATCCTGATCTTTTTGTGTTTAGAGAATAAATTGCCTGTAATTTGGTTGAGTTTCATGTTAGTATAGAATAAATATTTAGAAATTTCTTACAAAATCGCGCATGGAAAAAGAAAAACGAATTCCCCCAATGTTTTTTCAACCATGTGTCATAAGGGAGTCCACTAATGCTTATTAGTCCAATTTAAACACCCCCACATAAAAAGCTAAATCTTTTTAATGGGGGATAAAAAATGTATAAAAATTGTTCTTTTTCACTTTTATTGACAGGTCAATCTCTAGCGGATATTGGAGATGTTTTATATATAGTAAGCCTTATTAGTATCATTTATCAGAAGACAAATTCAGCGATTGCAGCGGCATTCGTGCCATTTATTATTACTTCTTGTATGTTGGTTTCAAGTCTGCTTACACCGATCCTTACATCGAAAGGTCATATAAATCGTGTGCTAACCATTTCACAAGGCTTTAAAACGGCCGTTCTAGTAGGTCTCGCTTGCTATTTAGTGTGGGCTGGTGATCAGCTAGCCATTATAGTTATTTATTTATTCATGGCCATTATTGCCTTTTTGGATGGCTGTGCCAACCCTATTCGCCAATCCTTGTTACCTTTCTATGTTGAAGATAGGGATTTATTACGGGCAAATAGTATAGTAGAAACGGTGATTCAATCGATCCAAGTAGGTTCCTGGTTTGTAGGCAGTTCATTGTTACTGGTCTTCACACCCTTGCAACTTATATGGTATGTAGTAGGCCTCTTTTTCATTGCTACACTTCTTTTATTAAAGCTACCAGATGTGCCCATTATACAACGTACACATATAAAAAAGCGTTTGTTAATGGTAGAAGGTTGGCAACCCATTCGACATACGCCTTTGCTGAAAGTAGCGGCAAGAATGGACTTATTAGAGTCGATTGCAGGGGCTGTATGGGTCGCCGCAATTTTACTCGTCTTTGTAGAAGAAGCTTTGCAGGTTTCTTCTCAATGGTGGGGTTATATAAATGGAATTTTCTTTATCGGAATGATTATTGGAAGTACGCTTTGTTTAAAATGGGCCAACTTTGTAGAGCGTAAAAAAGCTGTGCTGATCACTGTAGGCTCTTTATTGTCAGCCATTTTCACCTTGTTCTTTGCGCTAAATTACCTACCATTACTGGCATTACTATGTTCTCTCCTAATTGGCTTGTGTGGACAGTTAAAAAATATTCCACAGCAAACCATTATTCAAACAAGTGTGCCAAAGGAAAAATTGCCAACAGTCTATACATCATTGAATGTCATTACTACTGGCGTATTTGGCCTTTCTTCATTAGCGATGGGTATATTGTCTGAATGGTATGGGGTAAGAATTGTATTTTTCCTATCAGCTATCATGCTCCTGCTAGTTAGTTTCCTAGCCTTTAAAAATAGGACCCTTTTTGGGTAGTAGGTAATTGTAGCCCTTACTTTGAATCAGCAAAGTAAGGGTTTTTTTTCTATTTCATAAAAATGTCCAGTATTTTTAGAATAATGAAACTTTTTACAATCCTGTGCGTAGAAAAAAATGAAAGGAAAAAAGGGGGCTTTAGAAATGAAACGGAAACATTATATTATTATGGTCATTGCATTTATTGTGGAAATCTTTCTGACTTATTGGATTGCCTCCATGTTCTCTGTCAGATTTATTGAAGTCATGTTTTTTACAGGTATTGCTTTTACATTAGGGACGCTCTACTTTACGAGTAGTGGTGGAGCTATGTCAAGACTTTATGCCTCACAAGCCAGTGCCCAGAAAGGCATCATCCAGCAGCGAGAAAGATTTAACTTTAAAGCTGGTCCAGTATTTCTGGCTTCGCTCCTATTTTTTCTCATAGGGTTGGTGTTCTTTATCTTACTCATTATGGGCATTATTCCGCCACAATAGATATAAAATCTAATGGATGGGATAGACTGTTTAAAAATACATGTCAATAACAAATTGTTGTTTAAAGGAATCAAGATAGTCTTTCGGCTGTCTTGATTTTTTAGGTTGAAAAGGAAGTTGTTCAGAATCTGTATAGGTCTGATTGGTAGAATAGATGGGTTCTTTGATTACTCTACCAACTAGACCTAGGAGGTGTTTAGACAATCCACTTATGAAACATAGAAAGATTGCCGTCATTATTACATTGTTTATTTTCTTGTTAACAGGTTCACGTTTGTTGTGGCTTCATTTATTTATACAACCAGATCAACCATACGCAGTGAAAGGTCAAATTGATGTACGTGATTTTGATTTTCAACATAGTGCATTGACACTTGATGGCGAGTGGACTTTCCATTCATCTCAATGGTTGATGGATAATCAACCCTCCAACCACACATACATACAAGTTCCAGATGGTTGGGACAAAGTCTTTCATGAAGGCGAACTGACGCCATTTGGATACGGCTCCTACCAATTGAAAATACTGGTTAATCCGGAAGAAACAAATACTTTTAGCCTGAGAGTTCCAAGTATTCGTAGTGCTGCAGAAATATATGTGAATCATCGCTTAATTGCGAAGTCAGGGGAGCTAGGTGAAAATCGTGCACAAACGGTTGCGAAAAATGTTCCGTTTACTGCCTCTTTTGAAACAAAAGGAGAAAGTGAAATCGACCTGATTATTCAAGTAGCCAACTTTCAAGATCCGCGTAATGGAGGGATCGTTCGTTCTATAAAATTTGGACAAGAAGATGTAATCAATCGGGAGACTCAATTGTCCATTACAATGCAGATGGTAGTGGCCGTTGTTTTAGTCTTACATGCCATTTATTCTGTCATTCTCTATTTAGTTGGCAATAAAGATAAACGCTTACTTTTTTTTTCAGTCTTAACCGTAAGTATTATGTTTTATTATTTACTAGGGAGTGATGATAAACTTCTTTCATTTTGGTTTCCGATTAATTATAACTGGGGCTTTATATTAGTCCATCTTTCTATAGTAGGCATTGGCTACTCATTGCTTCAATGTATTGATCGCTGGTTACCGAAACATATCCAGATATACAAACGTCTATTCGCTATTTTGTGTATAGTCGCGATCATATTAGCATTTACTTTGCCTATACGTTATCTCATTTCCATACATTCCTTTTATATATTTATTTTAGGTGTTCCAATAGTTATTACCTTGATGATGATGCTCGGAAAATCGATAAAGGATATACGTAACAATGTTTTTATTCTATTGGCGATAGTGGCCTTTGTGAATAGTCTCATTTGGGATGGCATGCTAGTGATTACGGGGATCAAAATCATTTCTTATCCATTTGATTTGATTGTGACGATTGCCTGTTTAGCGACATTGTGGTTTAAGGATTACGCAAAGGTACATGCCGATACGAAGGAACTTGCCCAAAAACTGCAAGAAACCGATAAACTTAAGGACGAATTTTTGGCAAGCACCTCCCATGAATTACGTAATCCGCTTCATAGCATTATCAATATGTCAAAAGCAGTATTAGATCGTGAATCGGATGCATTGTCTGTAAAAAGTGTGAATGATTTAGAAACTGTCCTGTCTGTTGGTAAACGAATGTCTTTGTTGTTGAATGATTTGTTGGATGTGATGAGCTTACAAGACAATACACAAAAACTGCAACTAAGCACGGTTTCAATCCATTCCATTGTTGATGGTGTATTCGATATGCTGCGATTTATGATTGAAGGGAAGCCTATTCAGTTTGTACTGGAAATTCCAGAAAATTTCCCAAGCGTACTAGCAGATGAAAATCGTGTGATTCAAATTATCTTTAATTTAGTGCATAATGCCGTGAAGTTTACCAATGAAGGGTCTATTACGATATCAGGGGATACGAATAAAGAGATGGCAAAAATTGTTATTACTGATACAGGTATTGGCGTGGATACAGAAACTATGCGACGAATTTTTGAGCCTTATGAGCAAGGTACGATTAGTAAAACTATGGTGGAAGGTGGGTTTGGATTAGGGCTTAATATTTGTAAGCGCCTTATTGAATTGCATGGAGGAATTTTAGATGTGAAATCTGTGGTAGGGCAAGGTTCGACCTTTACCTTTACATTGCCATTAGCGGATGAAGCGGGTGTCCATGAGTCCCATGAAATGGTGCGACAAAGCAGCAAGAGCCCAGAAAGAACAAGTATACAGTCAGACAAGAAGCAAGATCAGATGACAGAGTGGAATCGTCCGCGTATTTTGGTAGTGGATGATGAGCCCATTAATTTGCGGGTCGTTGAGACAATTTTAGCAAATGAAAATTATGACATCGTCACAGCGACAAGTGGTGTACAAGCACTAGCATATATGCAATCCCGGGAGTGGGATTTAGTCATTTCAGATGTAATGATGCCGAAAATGTCTGGGTATGAATTAGTGCGTATCATACGGAAGCAATTCTCGATCACCGATTTACCTGTATTATTGCTAACAGCGCGTAGTCAACCTCAGGATCTTGAAAATGGTTTTTTAGCAGGTGCCAATGATTATGTTGTCAAGCCTGTCGACGCCTTAGAGCTACGATCACGAGTAGCAGCATTAACGAAAGTAAAGCGATCCATTCAAGAACGTCATCGTATGGAGGCAGCTTGGCTACAGGCACAAATCGAACCTCATTTTCTTTTCAACACTTTAAATGCAATTTTAACGTTGAGTGAAATGGATAGTGAGCGAACAAGTAGATTAGTAGAGGCACTCAGTGATTTTTTAAGAGAATCCTACAATTTTCAAAATGTTGAAGCACTTGTACCATTAGAAAATGAACTCACATTAATTCAAGCTTATCTCTATATTCAGCAGGAGCGTTTTGGTGATCGAATTCAGGTTAAATGGGATTTAGAGGCACCAACGGATGTGCTTATTCCTTCATTAACCATTCAGCCCTTAATAGAAAATGCCTTACAACACGGTATTTTAAAGCGCTCAGAAGGGGGAACCATCCATATCCGTATTATCGAAAGTGAAGCGCATCTAGAAATTTCCGTTTCGGACAATGGCGTTGGCATGAATGAAGAAAGATTGGCACAATTACTACAGCCAAAAAATCAGCCATCTAGAAGTATTGGCTTAATGAATACCCATATTCGGCTTCAACAGCATTACGGACAAGGCTTGCACATTTCGAGTAAGCTACATGAAGGAACATCCGTTTCTTTTGTAGTTCTGGCCAAAAAAACTGTAAAACAAGAAGCATGACACAAAGAGGTGTCATGCTTCTTTTCTTTACATGATGACCTGTGGTACTTTGGTTTTAAAATGAGTGAATAAATAACATCCCACAATGACAATGAGACCACCAATTCCTTGCAGCCAGGACATATTTTCGCCAATAAACAGGTATGCGAGAAGGGCAGTGAAAATAGGATTGAAGTTTAAAAAAATACCAGAAGTTGTCGCACCTAATTTCTGTACGCCGATATTCCAAAAAACCATACAAACAACAGTTGAGATTATACCTGTATAGAGCATCGAAAGAATGAAAGATGTATTGATATTGGTGAAGGTAAAATCCGTACTTGTAAATGGTGCGAGCATCAGTACACCGAATATGCCTGCATATAGGGTAGCCATTAATGGCGAGGTTGTTTGCATTGCCCACTTACTACATACTGAATAAAGTCCCCATACGCACACGGCTGCTAACATCCATAAATCACCTGTATTCAATTGAAAATCCAGCAACAAATGCCAATCGCCTTTAGAAAGAACTAGTACCACCCCGAACAAGGAGAGAAGCATCGCTAACAACTGCCATCCAGTAATTTTTTCTTTTAGCAAGATAAACGAAAAAAGTGCAATAGATATTGTATTCATGGTAGAGATAAGACCAGCATTGGTAGATGTAGTGCGCTCCAAAGCTAAAAATTGGAAAATATTGAATAGTGCAACCCCTGTTACACCCATGAACATTAACGGAACAATTGCTTGTTTAGGTGGGACTAATTTTCTTTCCTTCCACCAGACCAAAGGCACAAGGACTATAACGGCAATCAACCATCTGACCATTGTCAACGTCAATGGAGAAGCATGTGCAACAAGCGTCTTAGCAACAACAAAGTTCCCTCCCCACAGCAAGCTTGTGATAAGCATTAGACCCATATAAAATTTGACCAAGGTCGTAACACCCCTTTCAACTTATGTATACCAAGAATCATAGCACTATTGGTGATTTGACTGTATAATATTTTGTGGAAGTGAAAAACTTCAAAATTAATGAAAGATAATATGATTTTTTACGAATAATCTTCGGAAAAAGTCCTTTATAGATATATGGCAAAAAATAATCAAAAGGGGAGAAATCATGGAGGATATAAAAAATAAAGCGTTAGACAGTGTGGATCTTCAAATTTTAGATATTTTGCAGAGAGAGGTTCAAATTAGCAATGCCGAATTGGCTAGACGTGTAAACTTGTCCCCACCAGCCACACATACACGGGTCAAACGATTGGAAAATGAAGGATATATCGATCAGCAAGTTGCCATTTTAAATCAGGAAAAATTAGGATTCGATTTACTGTGCTATGTTTTTATGAGTACGGATATCCATCAAGCGAAGGAATTAGAAGAATTAGAAACCAGTTTAAAAACGATGACAGAAATATTAGAATGTCATTGTTTAACAGGTGCCTATGATTATTTATTAAAAATCGTCGTTCGGGATCGTCAAGAATTAAATCAATTTATTCGAAAATTAAATAAGTTAGGTATCTCTAGAATTCAAACAAATTTATCCTTACGGGAGATCAAATATTCCACGGTTTTACCATTATAAAAACACAGCAAGTGTGAGTATCCTACTCAAACTTGCTGTGTTTTTCGTCTTCATTTGAACTTTTAGTCACATCATCAATATAACGATATAAAGTGGATTTACTAATACCTGTTTCGTTTTTTATGTCCATTAGTGAATAGGCTTTACTTTGATACATAGCAAATGCTTTACGTAAATTTTCATCTGATTTTTTGGGTCGTCCAATCGTTTTTCCGGCCTTTTTTGCTGCAACCAATCCAAAAGTTGTTGCATGGCTTTTCAATTGGGTTTGCAGATTTGAAAAGAGCGCAACGGTCTCCACTAAATTTAATTGTAAAAGGGTCGTATTGGAAAGTTGTTCTTCTAGGAAAGTGATCTTTACCTGATCTTTTGCTAATACGTTTAAGACATCTAATAATTGATGAAAGGAGTCCGCTAGCACAACGAGATTTTCAACGACAATTTCATCTCCAGATTGGATGATCATTAATAAATCCTCTAACATCTTTGGTCGATGTTGTATATGTAGTCAATGTCGAAAAAGTGAAGAATGAGCTTTTACTAGCAGGTTCGATTGAAAAAGTGGAACTAGCACGTCAGCGAAAAATTGCCCCCGTCGAACAAGCATTACTTGCAGCCAACATCCAATATCACATAACGATATTAAAAGGGGAACCTGGCTTGGAAATTATTCGCTATGCCCATGAACAACAAGTGGATTTAGTGGTTATCGGTAGTCGTGGGTTAAATAGTCTCCAGGAAATGGTCCTGGGCAGTGTGAGCCATAAAGTGATGAAACGCGTCCAATGCCCTGCTTTAATTGTTAAATAAATCTCAGCTGTCCCAACAGGTTGTCTAGAATGACAATCGTGTAGGTGGCAGCTTTTTTAATGTGATATAACAAACGTGAGAGAAAAGGTGAGAACCCACTCTATTCCAAGTAAACACTCAAACAGGCAACTGGAAGGTTGCTTATGTTTGACATGCAACCTTGTAGTTGCCTATAATCAATATATGAATTGGGATAAAGAAGCTATATTCAAAGCACTTGCAGACGCGACTCGGAGGCATATATTAGACGAACTTTCAGAACGAAATGAGATGACATTATATGAGTTAACGGTACGTCTTCTCATGAAGTATGAGCTTTCCATTTCGAGACAAGCCATTGCCAAACATCTTGCTGTTTTGGAGGGGGCAGGACTTGTCACTTCTAGACGAAAGGGCAAATATCGAGTTGTTATTTTTAACAATGAACCACTTAAAGATTTACTGAAGAGATGGATAGAGTAATTTTATCAAATGGAACAGTAGTAGGGCTTACAAGCCATTTACTACAACTAGCATAGGAGGCTAAATCGAATGAATATTATCGTTAACAGTTTATTCGTAACAGACCAAGCAAAGGCACTGACATTTTATACAGAAAAGCTAGGATTTGTTAAAAAGGAAGATGTGCCGTTAGGGAAATTTAGATGGCTGACACTTGTATCGGCAGATGATCAAGATGGAACGGAACTTTTACTGGAACCTGATGAGCATCCTGCGGCTAAGGAATATCAAAAGAGGATATTTGCTGATGGTATCCCGGCCACAATGTTCGGTGTGGCGGATATTCATCAAGAGCATAAGCGTTTACTAGAAAAAGGTGTGAAATTTACGATTGCCCCAACAAAAATGGGGGCTGTCACAATAGCGGTCTTGGACGATACTTGTGGCAACCTTATTCAGATTATCCAAAAGTAATCCAATATTAAAGCGTGTTTTGATGTGGTATTTTCAAAACACGCTTTTTCTATCTATTCATGTATTGCTAAACCTCGGTCATCATCCAATAGATCGAGATTTTCTTTTGGCACGGCATTCACGGTCTGTTCTTTAGCTTCAGCTTCTTCACTTGGTGGCGCTTCCTCGGATGAACAGGCTGCTAAAAGTAATAGAAATAGTAACACTAGACTAACTGACAGTAATTTCTGCATGAGGCAAACCTCCATCAATAAATCGTTGATATGAATATTTTGCACATTTTCATACAGATTATGTTTAGTATCATTGCTATTTAAAATTTTTTATTAAACGACCGTGTTACTAATGATTTTATTAAAGCCATTGTTGGTTGCACGATTAATAAGCTGTTGAATAGATTGCACTGCACTATCTGAGAATATATACCAGCTGTTGTTGCTAACATCATGGAGAAGAACCTTTGGAAAACCTTCTAATAATTCATCAGGGAATGCTTGGTTTAAGGAATAGATGTCGAACTGTTGAATACTTTTATTGTCAGTATTCATAAAATCATATTGTCCAAGCTTATAATAGGATCCAGGTGTGTCAAGATTCAATTGCCAAGAATAGTCCTTAGGAGCCTCTACTTTGTTTCCTTTTTGTTGGAAGATTTCGAACATATCATGGTGATAGCTATTGCCCTTGATTTCCTGAATGATTCCACCCATTGTCATGTGATATTCATAGTGAAGGGCTTTTATTTTTTGATTGCCAATTAGTAGTGGTTTCGTTGCGATATTGACAATACCTTGTTTGTAATCAACTTGACTGCCAAATGTTTCCGCAATAAAGCGGATTGGTACATAAGTACGATTGTTTTTAAGGTATGGCGTTCCATCCAAATGCTCGGTTTTACCATTTTTAATCACTGTCTGGCTATTGAGATTTAAAATAATAGTTGACTGGTTCTTTGAAAGGGTGATTTTGGAATCCTTCCACTGAACTTGTGCACCCAAATTTTCACTAATTACACGTAATGGTACCATAGTTCGATTGTTCTTAAGCTCAGGTGTTGCATCTGTTTTCACTACAACTTCGTCAATCTTGATTTGGGTCGTTGCCGCATCAGCAGGAGATGCCGTCCATAATATAGATGTTAATAATAGGCCTGTGAAGATTTTTTTCATTGTATTTAGTCTCCTTTATTTTAGTGACCTTATTTTACCATAAAATTCTAATACTATAATGATAGTTTACTATTTATTATTTTTTAACAGTGTATAAAGCGTTTTTGAAATCGAATACTAAGCTCGAAAGGAGGTTTTTTTGTGAAATTTTTAACATGGGGAATAGTTGGTGCAGCTCTTTTTGCTGTCATGAAAGGCTATGGGAAATCGAACCAAGGACAGAAGGATAGCTATCAACAAACGACAACACCTGTTCAATTAGTGGCTAATGCTAACCCTTTGACAGCTAATACACCGAAACAGTAAGAGGTGCCGAAAGCTTATAGATCGCTTTGATCTATAAGCTTCTATTTTTTACATTATTATCCTTTGTTTGATATAATAGTTTGTTTCTAGAATTATATTGGCAGTCTTCGGCAATTTCCCTTCAAAAAAAAGAAGAACACCGACTCGGGTTCTTCTCGCAATTTATTTGCTTTGTGTTTGTAAGGCTAGTCGGACGCCTAGACCGATATAGACAAAGCCAACTGTTTTTTCAAGCCAACGGGAGCTTCCACTTGCTTTAGTAAAGATTTTTTCACCAATAAAGCTTGTTACAATAGCTAGTAGAATCGTATACAAGATAAATTGTGGTAAAAAGGCAAGGAAAAATAATGCCGTTTTTGGATTTAATATTTCTGCTAGAAAGCCTTGGCGGAATGAGGTACTCGCAGGGCTTTGTTCGACAGTAGGTTGATGCACTCATCACAACAAATGTAATGCCCAGTGTTAGCAGTTGGACTGTAACAGATTGCTCGTTATGTTGGATCAGCCACTGCCTTTGAAGTGGTGAAATATGTTGGTGTAGCTTATCTTGTGTATTTAGGGATACAAATGCTCCTCACGAAACCGAAGAAAATTGAATGAAAAAAAATTCAGAAAATATATTCGAGGGTGGGTGATGTCATGAAATTGAATTTATCCTATAGTTTACAGCTATTATTCTGTGTGATCATCTTGATTATCAGCATTTATTGTCTTTCAACAAAAGATTTTACGTTACTACCAATTTCATTAGCTTTTGTAGGATTTTCTTTCCTTCTCATCGGTCTGAGAGAATGGCGAAGAGCCAAAAAATCAGTGATTAGTATTCTTTCATTTGGCACTGCTATTTTTATACTTTTGATTGTAGGTCAATCATTGTTTGGCTAGTCTTTTTATTTTTTAATACCAACTACTAATATTTAGTGATAGAATAAGGTAATAAAAATAGTTGGAGGTATGAACATGTTAACTAGTCAACAAATACAAGCAATTTTGCCTCACCGTTATCCGTTCCTATTGGTGGATCGTATTGATGAATTAGAGGAAGGAAAACGAGCAGTAGGGCTTAAAAATGTGACCATCAATGAGGAGTTTTTTAATGGTCATTTTCCCCAGTATCCTGTGATGCCGGGCGTACTGATTGTGGAAGCACTAGCGCAAGTTAGCGCGGTGATAATGCTGACAAAGGCAGGAAATGAGGGGAGACTCGGATTATTGGCAGGTATTGATCAATGTCGTTTTAAAAAACAAGTGAAGCCAGGGGATCAATTACGTCTTGAAGTAGATATCACACGCGTAAAAGGGTCAATCGGTAAAGGTAAGGGCATTGCAACGGTCGATGGAGAGTTGGTTTGTGAAATGGAACTTGTTTTCGCGTTTGGGAATTAACCAATTAGCTGAATAAACTGATAAAGGAAAGATTCAAAGGGCATGTAAAAATAGCAAGAGACTTTCCACAAGGCGTACTACACCCCCAACTTTCTTTCATATAATAAATGGACTGACAGTAAACAAAATGGGAGGATGAAGGGGATTGAGGGTCGCCATTTTTGAAAGTAAAGAAGAACTGTTAAGGCCAGAGAAAGCATTGGATAACGATTTTTGTGATCATTTTGTACAAAAAATGCATAAACAGATTCTCCATAAAAAGCTTCACCAAGATATATATCATTCTTATTTTGTTATTTTTCAACAACAATATACAAGGCAAGAGCTAAGCTTTATAATCCATATGTTAAGGCTTCAGGCGGATGAAATTTTGCGATTAAAGCCTATTTTCATCACATTAAGTGGGGTCATTTTGTCTGTTTTTACGTTAATTGCTGCTACGATAAATAGTAAATTTATGATGGGGCATTCGCTTGTCCAAATTGTGGCATTGGCTATAGTAAGTTTGAATGTCGCCATTCTATTTATTTCCTATAAAATTGAAAAAGAACATAAGAGAGTGCAAGATGTAATTGCGTTATTAGATTATTACATCACAATTTATCAGGCAGGGGATGACAAACATGCAAAGCATAATTGAGCAATTACAATATTGGCTCCTTAAAGTGCCAGAAGCATTTCATGTCATGACAGAAACGGAAATGACCCAACGACCTGCTCCGAATAAATGGTCTAAAAAAGAATTTTTAGGTCATTTATGCGATTCTGCTCTCGTCAACCTTGAACGATTTGTAAAGATCCAGTATGAAACTTCACCATACGTAGTGACTACATACGACCAAGTCCAATGGGTCGAGCTACAAGGCTATCAAAAAATTCCAATAGATGACATTTTATTATGATGGACGAGCTTAAACAAAAAAATGATGGAAATGTTGGAAAAACTTACAACGCAAACTTTATCTCGAACATGTGATATTGGTCAACCGCAATGGGTCACACTTGAATGGCTTATCCAAGATTATCTCGACCATTTGGAACACCATGTGAAAAAGCACATTTTAATGGAACCATGATATTTATCGAAACTTAAGCATTTTTTTTCGAAATCCTCAAATAATAAAGTACGAAAAAATATTTGGGGACGTGAAGATTTGAAAAAATTATTACTGTTTTTACTGCCGCTATGTCTGATTACGGTTTCGTTTTTTTATGTCAAAGCGAGTTCATATGACAATAAAGGAAGAAGGCATTATGAAGAAGCAGGCCAAATACTTTGGGAAATCAAAACAGATGAGAAAATCATCGCCCTCACTTTTGATGATGGACCACACCGTAAGTACACAGCCGATATTCTAGATGTATTGGAAAAATATCATGCAAAAGGAACCTTCTTTATTGTCGGTCAAAATGCGGAAAAAAATCCTGAACTTATATCGAGAATGTACGATGAGGGGCATGAATTAGCCAACCATACATTTACCCACCCTTTAAAAACAAATGTTTCGAATTTAATGAAGGAAATTGATCAAACCAATGCCACTCTTTATAGTATTACCGGCTTTAGGCCGACCTTATTCCGTCCAGTTGAAGGTCAATTTTCAGATGCGATGATTGATGCAATCGCAAAAGAGGGCTATAAAGTCGTGATGTGGTCTTGGCATTTGGATACACTTGACTGGAAAGGCCCCGGAGTCAATCGAATTGTAAATACCGTATTAAAAGGAGTAAAGGCAGGTAATATTGTCTTATTTCATGATGGTGGGGGTAACCGATCACAAACCGTGAAGGCGCTAGAGCAAGTTTTACCGGAGCTTGAAAAACAGGGTTATCGCTTTGTGACTGTTTCAGAATTGCTTGAAGTACAGATGAATTATAAAAAAATGGAAAAAAAGCAGTAGTGTTGAGAGCCTTCTTTCAACACTACTTTTCGTTGCGCTTTCTCTTTATGTAAAGGTTATTTCAACATTTTTTTGATGTGCTTGAGCTCACCAATTAAATAATCGATTTGCTTCTGCATATTATCAATTTGAACGCTTGATTGACCATCACCATTATTATTACTTTGAGAAGAATCGTTATTAGCATTTTGAAGTACTTCTAGGGCAAGACCTGCTGCAATGGTTTGTATGCCATCTCCAAGTGTTGAAATGGCAGCGCCGATATAGGCTAACTTAGCTGCATAAATTTCGAGGGAATCATTGTTTTGGCTGGGCTTATTATTTCTTCCCATATTTTCTTCCTCCTTACACTTGTCATTACTTGCATCATATGCATGAATAAGAGAAAAGGAGAACGATTTATATGATTCGCAAGAAATGGTAAAATTAGCAGAAACACTAAATAATGGAGGAGAGGCCTTTGACACATGTAGAGATTGTTGAAATGAACGGACAATTGTTGGAGGGAATAGGCAGTTACTGTTTACGGAGCAAGAAAGATGCTGAAGGCTATAAAGGCAAAAATAAATGGCTAAATCAACAATTTGAAAAGAGCTTACGTTATTTTCAATTATTGGAAGATCGTAAACAAGTAGGTTTTATAGAGTATACGGACGCAGAGTATTCCTCAAGGGTTATACATGCGGATGACTATGTAATCATTCATTGTTTATGGGTAAGCGCTGTCGGCAAGGGCTACGGTACACAATTATTGAAAAAATGTTTAGAAGATGCAAAACAACGTGGCAAAAAAGGAGTGGCTGTGCTTACAAATGACCAAACTTCATGGACACCTAGTAAGGATTTATTTTTACAGCACGAATTCCAACTAATAACTACCGCACCCTTTCATTTTGAATTATTGGTTTATCCATTTAATAATGATGGTGCGCACCCGTATTTTCCTGAAAATTGGCAAGAGCGATTGACGCGTTTTCAAAACTTGACTATTCTCCGTTCTTTTCAATGTCCCTATGTGGAAGTCGCGACGGAGAATATATTAGCGGCTGCCCATAAACTTGGGATCTCGGTCGAGTTGATCGATCTTCAAAGCAGGGAAGAGCTGATGGAGAAATCGCCGACCCCTTATGGGATCTTTTCGGTTATCTATAAAGGACAGCTCATTTCTTTCCATCGATTAACCATTCATTCTGTCTATAAGAGACTTCAGAAGCTAATGGAAGAACCTGTGTAAAAAATTTTGATCATGATTTGCAACTTTTTTTGTCACTGGCACGTTATTATCTTATAGCATTTCTATGATTCAATTGATTTTTTAGTTGACTGCTACTAGGAAATGAGTAAAATTAAAAAGCAGTACCATTATATACCTAAAGCTTCTATAGGGAAATGATGGATCCATGGGCACTAGGATGCTAGAAGGTTGGAGGCATGATGAGACAAGCTCTGTTATGAAATTTTGACAGTCTTTTTCTTTTCGTCTTCTGTATAACCTGTTAAGATGGTAATAGTGTGACAACAAGTTAGTGTATATGAGAGTGGTGACAGTCAAGATGGATGAACAGAAAAAAGAAAGTACAGAACAGCAGCAAGAGCCCACGCCAGCTGAAATCAAGCCGGCAGGACAATTTATACAATTAAAACCGTTTAAGTTCATCATGCTAATGTTCTTTACAATTCTTATTACTGCCGGTTTAACGATTTTTGCGTTAACATTTGGTGATAAGAAAGTAGTAGAAGTGAAAGTTCCGGTAGAACGTGCGGAATTTACGAAATTATATGAAGCATTTGATTTACTGAAAAATAACTATTACAAAGATATTGAAGATGAAAAAGTAGTCGATGGTGCAATAAATGGCATGTTCGACGCTTTAGGAGATCCGTACTCTGATTTTATGGTAAAGGAAGAAGCGGACCAATTTAATTCTGGTTTATCTTCTAGCTTCCAAGGAATTGGTGCAGAAATCCAAGAACGTAATGGTTATATTACAGTTGTGTCACCTATCAAAAATTCCCCTGCTGAAAAAGCAGGCTTATTACCAAAAGATATCATCTTAACGGTTGATGGGAAAAGCATTCAAGGTTTCAGTGCCACAGAAGCAGTAGCGTTAATTCGCGGGGAAAAGGGAACGCCTGTGAAATTATCGGTGAAACGTGGCGAAAATACTGAGCCTATTCAAATGACAATTGTTCGTGATGAAATCCCAGTAGAAACTGTTTATGGTGAAATGCTTGATGGCAATATTGCCCATATTCAAATTACATCGTTTAGTGAACAATCTGCCCAAGAGCTGGAAAAAATCCTAGTTGAGTACGAAGGCAAAGGCATGAAGGGCATAGTTTTAGATTTACGTCAAAATCCTGGTGGCTACTTAAAGGCTGCAGTGGATATTTCTAATTTATTTGTACCAGAAGGCAAAGCCATTGTGCAGGTACAAGAAAAAGATGCAGAACCAGAAATCACAAATGCGATTGCTGGTAAAAAGTATAACCTACCAATTACAGTTCTTGTTGATGGTGGTAGTGCTTCTGCCTCAGAGATTTTAGCGGGTGCTTTAAAAGAATCTGTTGGTGCTAAAGTTGTCGGTGAAACATCATTCGGTAAAGGCACTGTCCAAAATGTAACACCGCTAAAAGATGGCTCTAATCTGAAATTTACAACAGGTAAATGGTTAACGCCAAACGGTAACTGGATTAATGAAAAAGGAATTGAACCTGATGTCAAGGTAGCCTATCCATCATATGCTGCATTACCATACTTGAATGCTTCTATAGAAATGAAGGCAGGCATGCAATCGGAAACTGTGAAGGCGGCAGAGGAGATGCTTCAAGTACTAGGGTACGAGCCTGGTGAAATCGATGGTCTTTACGATGACAATACGGAGCATGCTGTAGAACAATTACAAGCTGCGAATAATCTTGAAGAGACAGGTATTTTAACAGGAAATACAACGTATGCATTAATGGATGCTTTACGTGCAAAAATGAAAGCTGATGATCCTCAGTTGTTAAAAGCCAAAGAGCTTCTTTTAGGAACAGCAGATAAGACTGAGGGAACTACAAACTAACAAGTACAGCTGTCGCAACAGTCGTCTTTCACGGCATCTGCGACAGCTTTTTTTATAGGAGGAAGAAGAGAATGAAGGACGTATACCTATTTAGTGGCTTTTTAGGAAGTGGCAAAACATCCATGCTGACAGATGTGATTCGCCAACTAAAAGAAAGGAATTTAAAACCCGCGGTTATTATGAATGAACTTGGTAAGCTACCATTTGACTCTCAGGCCGTGGAGAAAGATATTCCGCTCAAAGAGATGCTAGAAGGCTGTATTTGCTGTTCAGGTGCTGAAAAAACGGAGGCACAAATTCAATCTCTTCTATTAGATAGTGATTTTGATGTGTTAATTATTGAAACTACCGGTGCTGCCCATCCTGTCGAGGCGTTAGATGCGGTTTATTCCCCATTGTTTGCTGATAAGCTGAACATCAAAGGGATTGTGACAGTGGCAGATTCAAAGCTGTGGCTTCACCGTGACACGCTTACACCGCAAGTACGTTCATTATTTATGGAACAAATTCGCCATGCACACTTATTGTTAGCGAATAAAACAGATCTATTAACTGAGGCAGAGCAAGCACAAATTGTTTATGAGCTACAAAGCTTGAATCCCAATGCCTTTATTTTGCAAACGACGAATGGCCGTGTACCATTATCATTATTAGAGGGTTTAAAGGCAACGGCACAGACAGATAAAGCTGATATTGTAAAAGCACCTATTGCTTCCATGCAGCTTGGCTCACGCTTAGTGGAATTTGCGGGTATGGAGTTTACCCAGGAGCAATTTGAAGAATGGGTTCGAGCATTGCCTGAAACGATTTATCGTATGAAAGGATATGTGCCGATAGAGGGCATTAAAAATCCAATGCTGTTCCAATATGCGTATGGCATGGTCCAATGGCTACCTGAATATATAAAAATGCCAGCAAAACTCGTCATTATTGGTGAAAATGTGGGTTCTCTACCTGTTATCGGAATCCATTAAAGAAAATGTCAACCTGTGAACTTTTACACATTTTAGACAATGTGTAGATTTACGCAGGTTTTTTTATTTTTATGTAAAAGAAATGTAACGTGTTTGTAACATGTTTGTAATATTAAGTAGGTAAATAACCAATGAAACTAGTGATAGCACTATTCTTGCGGCTTTAGATAGGAAGGAATTGAACGAAACACTCATTGAATAACGCATGCATTTTATATTCAATTTCGAGGTGAATTTACGATAATATTTGCTAGATTTGAAGGGGTGTCAACCCTCTTTCAAACGTAAGTATTTCATAGATTGGATAAAGCTACTAAGAAATATAGTAAAAAAAACCCGATTTTTCGCGTATTTCTTTCCATGTTGGGACAGTTAGCAGATGTTGGTAAGATTTTAATGAAAATTATCCTTTACGATTAATGGCAGAGAAGGAGGAATTGCAAACATGAAAAAAACATTAACTGCAATTTGTGCAACATTTTTATTAGCAGCTCCAATTCAAATAGCTTCTGCTGCTACAAATACAACAGAGGGGAATTCAACACAGCAATCAACGAACTGTAAAGTTTATTATAAATGGTCTAACAATCATAAATGGAATATTCAGTTCCCACAGGCATCTACACCATCTAAAGAGACGCCTACAACAAATAATAATACGGTAACAACACCAAACAATAGTCAACCAACACCAAACGAAAAACCAGCAACACCACCAACTACTACTAAACCTTCAACAACAACTTCAGATGTGAACGCATTTGAACAAGAGGTAGTAAAATTAACAAATGCTGAACGTACAAAAGCTGGTTTAGCACCATTCCAAACAGATGCCAAATTAATGGCCGCTGCTCGTGAAAAATCACAAGACATGCAAAGTAAAAACTATTTCTCACATACAAGCCCAACATTCGGTTCACCATTTGATCGTATGAAAGCTCTAGGAATCACTTATAAAAGTGCAGGTGAAAACATTGCGCAAGGTCAACGTTCACCACAAGAAGTCGTACAAGCGTGGATGGACTCACCTGGTCACCGTGCCAACATCTTAAATGCGAAATTCACGCATATCGGTGTAGGTTATGTGAAATCAGGTAACTATTGGACACAACAATTCATTCAAAAATAAGATTGCAAGAACGAAAAATGTCCTATAAGTCTACTAGACTTATAGGACATTTTTTTATTATTGAATGAATGGTAATAGTTGATATAAAAAGGGGTTTATACAGTTGAATCAAACATGGCTATAGGTATTTTTATTGAATATAGTATGTTAAATGATCCACTCATTCAAAATGGCGATATTGTCATCGTTCCACTAATTGATCATGAACCTAAGCATATATCGCTAGGATGGGCTATTTCTGAGCATAAACATTTTTCAATTGCTCAAAAGGAGTTTATGAAATATTTGTTGCACGAATATCATAATTTAACAGTTTAACCGAATTTATCGTCCGCTTTTCCTTATGCTAGTTATAAAAATGGTTTTCAGGGAAGTAGTAAGTAAAAAGTAGGGCGAATTGTCATGGAGAAAAAAGTCGAATCTATTAAAATAACCAACAACTTACGTGATGGGCTTTGCGAAGTATCATCCTGTTATGGTGATGGAGAAATTGTTTTTTGAATTCGAAGATTTAAACAGATGGAGGCGGATTACAAACGATTAAAGAGGGAGTTTAAGGGAAATCGG
Source organism: Lysinibacillus sp. ZYM-1 (assembly GCF_001308875.1). GTDB lineage: Bacteria > Bacillota > Bacilli > Bacillales_A > Planococcaceae > Lysinibacillus. The sequence continues at coordinate 58,932 of NZ_KQ465123.1, forward strand.
TTAAGTTAGCGATTGAAAAAATACAGCATCCAGGACAATATCTAAGCTTGGAGTTTACGTATACTCGTAATTATTGAAAGTATGTCGATCTATTCAGCTATGAAGCATTCATTAATACGCCATGAAACCATTTAAATTATGTCTTAGATTGTACAGCCTATATAAGGATATCAAAACCCCTTTTAAAAAATAAATCTTCTGTAAGATGCCCCTACATATGGGCATCTTTTTTTGGCTATGAATCCAGCTATGACGCGTTTGAAATAAGCGAAAAATGCTTATACTCTTCAGTAGAGGAGGCGTTTTATGGATAGAGTGGAATATATGATGAAAAGCCTGCAAAAAGCATTCTACCATTCCTCTGATTTGACAGTCAGACAGGTAGATTGGCATGAAGGAAATACTGCTATTTTATGCTTTTACGCTTCTCTTGTAGATGCTAAGGAAGTGCAAAAAGTTCTAGATACAATTTATGCACGTTTAGATACAGCTAAACCTTTTTGGAGTGAAACATTAATTACGACATTAGAAAAATTTTCATTACCCCAAGCGATAGAACGAGTCTGTCAGGGGGAAACCATCGTTATTTTGCCTGACACAGGGAAAATGCTGACTCTTACCATTGTCAATGAAGTGCGTCGTAATCTAGAAGAACCGAATAACGAAAGTATTCTGCGTGGTTCACATGAAGGTCTTATTGAACGGGTGGATACCAATTTAGCGTTGATACGTAGGCGTGTCAATAATCCTGCATTGGTTGTGAAATCCTTTACGATTGGCCGACAAACGAAAACAAAGGCTTATTACCTTTATATGGAGGGGGTTATAAAGCCTGAGACTTTACAAGAGATGGAGAAGCGGATTGAAACTCTTCATATTGATTATTTTTATAGCACGGGCCAATTAAGTGATGCGTTAGAGGATTCTGTGTTATCTCCTTTTCCGCAATTGTTAAGTACGGAGCATCCTGATCGTGTAGTGGCCAATTTAGTAGAGGGTAAGGTCGTGGTGATGACGGATATTTCACCAACCGCATTCATTGGTCCTGTGACTTTTTTCTCTTTCTATCAAACGCCAGATGACTATAATGGTCGGGTTGTCGTCGGTTCTTTTTATAAAATCGTTCGTCTCCTGTCGTTTATAACCGCTGTTTTTTTACCTGCTTTTTATATTGCAATCATTAGCTTTCACTTTGAAGTGCTACCATTGGAATTAAGTAATCAAGTAAAAAATGACATTAATGATATTCCTTACCGACCACTGATTGAAGCGCTGATTCTAGAGATTATTATGGAATTAATTCGAGAATCGAGTATTCGATTACCGCAATCGGTAGGACAGACGATTGGAATAGTGGGGGGGTTAGTGATAGGGGATGCCATCGTAAGTGCGGGATTGGTATCCAATTTAATGGTCATTGTCGTTGCGTTAACGGCTATTTCCAGCTATGTTGTCCCATCGGTCGAATTAAATAGTACCATTCGCATGATACGTTTTCCGTTTATGGTACTTGCCTCCTTGTTTGGCTTTTTGGGAATCGTCGTTGGTGTTGTCATTTTACTTATCCATCTTATTAATTTAACGTCTTTGAAACAGCCTTATTTTTCGCCTATCATTCCTTTTCAACCTAAAGCTGTGATTAAAATTTTTTTACGTTGGCCGTTTTTCAAACCGACAGTGCAAGTCACATCTTTTCAATCGCCAAAGGATGAACAAGCCAAAAATGAGGATACACCATGAATGTTTCCTTAACAAAGGCGCAATTTTTTTTACTGTTATTTATTTTTCAAACAGGTGTTGTCTACATCGCCTTTCAAACACCATTAATTATTTATAGTAGAAATAGCTCGTGGTTGATATTTATTGTAGCGAGTGTGATTCATTATGGACTACTCCTATTTTTTGAACGTTATCATTCGTATTTCTATTTAAATGTTTTTTTTCGTTGGGTTTATCAAATCTATTGGCTGTTATTGACTGCTGTATTTATTGCCTATATGAGCTATGTTTTGGCATCGTGGGTATTGCCACAAACACCTGAGTGGATAGTTGTTGTTATTATTGTAGCATTATCTCTTTATGCCAACTTAAGTAGACCAGAAACCGCCATCAATATTGGTGTGATGCTGATACCTATCATTTTTCTATTTGTTATTTTTCTAATGCTAGCGATACCGGATTTAACGTGGAGTAATCTTTTTCCGATTGAATGGAAAAATACAAAACAAATAGGAGCTGGCTTGATTCATAGCATCTATGCTTACTTTGGGATCGAAATGTATCTTATTTACCGACCATTTTTACAAAAGGATTTACAAGTAAAAGGAAAGCCCTTATTGATCTATCAGCTGGTCATTTTCGTGTTTTATTTTATTTCAGTTCTTTTTACGCAAATGTTTTTCTCCGTGGATGAAATTAGCCTCATACCAGAGCCTATTATGTATATTTTAAAATCCCAGGAAGTTACATTTGTGAAGCGGCTTGATATTTTTTTCGTCTATATTTGGCTTTCTTGGTCCATTGTCACCATCATGATTTTTGGTCTATCTTTTCGCATACTTCATTTTATAAAACAAAAGAAGCATCCGACAAGGAGTATTATTGTGTATCATATTTTACTAGCCATCCTACCGCTCTTTGTCATTCATTTTCGAAGCATTGAATTTATCAAAAATTCCTTACACTACGTATTTATCTTCTTTACTTTCTTATTACCCATAGTCATTATCGGTTGGAATAAATGGAGGGGAAAAAGTGTATCGTAAAGAGCTTATGATTGTCATGGCGGTCTTGCTGCTAGCTGGCTGTTGGGATGAACGTCTTTATAAAAACTCTTCCGTTGTGACGCTCGTTGGGATAGAGGGCTATGTAGGCGCGTATAGAGGTTACTATGCCTATCCGACTACAGCAGCTCAGGAAACTGAAATTATCGAAGCGGAAGGGATATCGCCACGAGAAGTACGGACCAAAGCTAATTTAAAAGTGGAGCAGACACTTGATTTATCGGAGCTATCAACTATCCTAGTATCAGATCAAACTGCGAGGGAGCCCATTTATGACCTATTGGATATTTATTTTCGGAATCCCCAAAATCCTATATCAATCAAAATGGCGATCACAGAGGGGGATGTCAAACCGTTTGTGGATTTAACAAAAAATATTGCGAGTAGTGCAGGAGGCTATTACCAGCGATTTATCGAAAGTTCAGAGGATAATACCTATTTTCCTAAGATAGATTTACAAGCTGTTGGATCCATGCTATTTGATCAGACAATTGATATTGCTTTGCCTTATTTTCAGCTAAGTGAAGATAAAAAGCATGCGGTGGCAAGTGGCTTAGCTCTATTCTCAGGACCAACCTATACTGGCACAGTATTATCACCGGCACAATCCTTAATGATGTTGTTACTAATGAACCAAAATAGTAAAGCAGCACGCATGAGCTATTTATGGAAAAATGATGGAAAAGTCAATCCGATTACGGTAGATGTATTAAAAGTGAAGCGTAAGTGGACTGTCAATGAGGAATTACGAACAATAGACATGGCTTATACTATTGAGGTTGAGGTTGAAGAATTTGCAAATGATCATTTATATAAAAAAGAAATTTTTCAGGATGTACAACAAATGATAGAAGAGAAAGTGCAAGCTGAGTTTGAGGATGTTTTACGTATTCTTCAGAATCAGAAGTCCGATACATTGGGGATTGGTCGTCATATTCGAGCTTATCATCCAAAGATGTTTAAGGGAGATTGGCATGCTGAATTTGCCTCTTTGTTACTCAAACCGAAAGTGCAGGTAAAGATCATTCGAACGGGTGTTTTACGTTAAATAGAAAAAATCGCCTTTCCAACAACAATGGAAAAGGCGATTTTTTGTCATGCAACGGTCACTCTTTTTTGGACAAGCAGCAAGCGAATTAAAAGTGTAATTGCGCCAGTGGTTAATCCTGCAACAAGTCCAATCCAATACCCAAATGGTCCCAAATCAGTGTGGGTTGCAAGGAGATAACCAACAGGCAAGCCGATGACCCAGTAAGAAATGATCGCCATGATAAATGTGATCATCACGTCTTTATAACCTCTTAATGCTCCTTGTACAGGCGCTTGGATGGCATCAGATAGCTGGAAAATTGCTGCATAGACTAAAAATTGAACAGCATACTCGATTACCTTGCTATCTGTTGTATACATGTGGGCAACAGGTTCACGGAGGATAAAGAGAATACAAGCAGAAATAAAGCTAAACAAGATGGCAGTACCAACACAAAGATAACTATAGATGCGCGCATCTCGCATGCGACCGGCACCAATCTCAAAGCCTACTAATATCGTAACACCCATTGAAATACTTAGGGGCACCATATAAAGCAGGGAAGTGAAATTGATTGCAATTTGATGGGCTGCAATAATAGATGTGCTAAAATTACTCATCATCATTGTGACGGCCGAAAAAATACTTGTTTCTGCGAATAACGAAATGCCAATCGGCACACCAATCAGTAAAATTTCCTTCCATCGTAACCATGCCGGCTTAGGCCAATTGTGAAACATATGAAAGCGTTCAAAAGGCACTCGTTTGGCAATAATCCAAACGGTAATCAAGAAAATCAGCCAGTATGTAATTGCAGTAGCTAACCCTGCTCCAATTCCACCAAGCTCTGGTGCTCCGAATTTCCCGAAAATAAAGATGTAATTCAGTACGATATTAATTGGTGTTGTCATTAAGGTAATGATCATCGTGACACGTGTTTGGCCGAGTGCATCAATAAAACAACGCATGACAAAAAATAAAAATAGCGGTAAAAGGCCAGCACACATCGAATAGATGTAACCTTTTGCGATGTTATGTACAGGTGTTTCTAAACGCATATTGCTAAGAATCCAATCGATGCCAAAGAAGAGTCCAATGAAAATGATGATGGACAATGTAATGGCTACATAAATGCCTTGCTGAACAGTCTTTTTCGCATCCATTTCCTTTTTTGCCCCAACAAGCTGGGAGACGATCGGTGTAATGGCAAGGAGAATGCCAGATAGCCCTGTATATATCGGCATCCAGATAGAGGAACCGATCGATACGCCGGCTAAATCAGCCGTCCCATAGCGACTAGACATTAAAACATCAAAAAATGAAACAAGGTAGATGGCTACTTGTGTCACTAAAATAGGGATGATCATTTTTAAAAGAAGTGCGTATTTTTCTTTCAGTGTGGATGTTTGATACATGTATGATACTTCCTTCATTAACATAATGAACAAGTATAGCATATGTAAAGAGAGAAAAGCTGAAATTTTATGGCTTCATCTATATCTTTTCGTCGGCATATAGTAAAATAGAACACTGTAAACAAAAAGTAGTCTAACTACAATGGTTTTTAAGGAATAGGAGAATTCATGTGAAACAACAAACAATCATTTTAACCGGTGGTGGGACAGCTGGCCATGTATCGTTAAACCAAGCGATACTCCCGTCTTTACTTGAACTAGGTTATGATGTCCACTATATTGGCTCAGAACAAGGTATTGAAAAAGAATTAATTGGCGAGGCATTCCCTAATGTCCCATTTTATGGCATTGCGAGTGGTAAACTGCGTCGTTACTTTTCGATGAAAAATTTTACAGACCCATTTAAAGTGCTTGCTGGAATGATGCAGGCTTTTCGTATTATTAAAAAAGTAAAGCCTCAGGTTGTATTTTCAAAAGGGGGCTTCGTCTCTGTCCCTGTTGTCATGGCAGCCAAACTTGCAGGTGTCCCGGTTGTCATCCATGAGTCAGATGTGACACCAGGGCTTGCCAATAAAATTGCCCTACCTTTTGCCTCTCATGTGTTCACCATTTTTGAAGAAACGCTGAAGCATCTACCAAAAGAAAAAGCAACCTGCACAGGTTCCATTATTCGTCCTGAATTGTTGCAAGGGGAAAGAGCAAAGGGGTTAGCTTACTGTGGTTTCACGACATTAAAACCTGTTTTACTAGTGATGGGTGGCAGTCTAGGCTCGGTTGTTCTGAATGATGCCCTCCGAAAAAATTTACCCGAGCTGTTAAAACAGTTTTACATTATTCATTTATGTGGGAAAGGGAACTATGATCAATCGTTAGAGTCAATGTCTGGCTACAAGCAATTTGAGTATGTCACGACAGAGCTGCCTGATTTAATGCATGCAGCAGACTTCATCGTGTCTCGAGCGGGGTCAAACTCGATCTTTGAATTTTTGGCACTTCATAAACCAATGCTTTTGGTGCCTTTATCTGCCCAAAAAAGCCGTGGTGATCAAATCTTGAATGCTAATTTATTTAAAAAACAGGGCTATGCAGAAGTGTTACAAGAAGAAGCATTAACGAAGGAATCCTTTATGAAGTCTGTTTATACATTAACAGAGCGTAAAGTGGAAATGGTTGAAACGATGTCCAAAACACAAAAACCAAAAACACCTGACGAGATGGCGTCATTAATTTTACACTATCAAAAATAAAGACAATATAAAAAAGCAAAAAGCTATGAGGGATGTCGATGACGATAACACCTCATAGCTTCTTTTCTTCTTATTAAAGTATCCTTACATTGCTTGCTCTTCGCCTTCTTGCATTTGATACGCAGTTGTTAAATAGAATAAATCTTTTGGAATTTTAAATAAAGTAAATTGTGCCTTACCGCTATTGACTTGTGCTAACAAAGTTGGATGACTTTCATTGGCACTCACGACATAGGGTAGCTTTAATGCAGCACGCTGTGATTTTATATTTTCAACACGAATACGGAGGAATACCGTATGGAAATTGTAGTCAAAAAATAACTCGTTCAAAAAAAGCATTTTCGCTTTTTGATTATAGCCTTTTCCTTGGTAAGGGAGTCCAATCCACGTTCCTAAAAAGCCTGCACCGTCTTCAACATCGTGTATACTAATGGTGCCGATTGGTTGACCCCAGTCATCAGTGATGGTCCTCGAGATAGCGAGTCCTCTCGCCTCCTCTTCGATCAGTTGCTTTGTCATAAACCAATATTCATCAGCGGATGTGGCTTTCTGACGGACAAAAGGGAATACAGAAGGGTGTGATAATAGCTCATAAAGCTCTGTACATTCATGCAGGTCTCGATGTTTAAGCATACGAAACGCCTCCTTTACTAGGGTAGTTAAAACAATTCCGTTGAAGCATAAAGAAGAAAACTAAATTTCGTACTGGAATTAAAACCCAAAGAACTAGACGTTATAACTATGAAATTCCATAATCTCCCGCTGTCTTACTGATTTCGACCATACCGAAAAAAGACTAGTTTTTTAAATATAATATAACATACGAGCTGTTTGATGCAATCATTTTGCTCGTAAAAACCAAAATTTTAAGTTTAATAGTCAGTAAATTCTGATAAATGAATAGAAATGGCTCATTTATTTGACCATGTTTCATGTTAAGTCGATTCTATCACTTTTATCTAGAATTAATCATTTTTCTACATCTTTAGTAGTATTTAGTTTTGTTTTAATAGACAAAATATCAAAAAATACCCTTAAAAGGATATAATTTATCGAATTCTAAAAAGGTAATTTTTTATTTTTATGTTATAATAGTAGTATTAGTTTTAACGTATAATTAAGCATATACATAGCATTTTTTATAATGATGGTAATGGCTTTTCTGGGGGTGACAGTATGGATTATCTTTTAAGCGATGATTTCTTTAATCAATTATTTATTGGCAATGATTTTGTTTTTCTTATGAAAAAAGTAGAGGAAGATTTTCAATATATTCGCTTAAACCATGCAGCTCGAGAACTGTTATCGCTCGAGGCGATTGGAAAAATGCTTTCTGCCGTAACTTCGAAGCGAAATTTTTCGATCATTCAGAAAAACTATCTACATGCAATTGCAGAACATAATCAGGTTGACTATGTAGATTATGCATATGTGCAGTCGGAGGTTCGTAAATACGAAACAACCGTACGGCCATTGCACTTTAACAAGGAAGACTATGTTTTAGCAATTACCAAGGAAATTCATTATGATCGTAGTATTGAAGATAAATTTTTGTTTATGCGGTCGATGTTCGATCATGCCTTTTTTTCGACCGTCGTGTTATCAGCTGAAGGTATGATATATGAAGTGAATTCAAGCTTTATGGAAAATTTTCAATTAGATAATGAAACCGTCAAACAAAAAATGTTTATTGATTTACCGATTGTGCCTAAAGAAGAAGTACAGCAAATTAAGATGTGCTTACAAAAAGCCGCAAGAGGAGAAAACGTTGATGAAAAGTTTGTAAAATTACTTACGTTGGACCAACAAGAACGCATGTATTTACTGTCACTATCACCTGTTATGCAGGAGGATAATTCCTTTGCTATCTTTCTTATTATGCAGGATTTCACACAGTTCACCTTGCAAAAGGCAGAGCTGCGTTCAAAATCCCACGGTCTTGAAGTGTTTAAGTCGGCATTAAATTCAGCTACAGCCATTGCTGTTTTAGATAGTGCAGGCAATATTTTAGAAGTGAGCGAGATGTTTTTACAAGCTTCAGGCTACACTGCAGAGGAATTGATTGGTCAGCCCTATGCGTTACTTGAGCCACGCTATCAAACACAAAGTTTTTTACAATTAATCAATGACAATCTTGCTGCTGGGGAGATCTGGCGAGGAGAGCTGTGCTATCGCACGAAATATCATGCAGATTATTGGGTGGAGGCGACCATTGTTCCATTAAAAAATGAGTTCGGTCAGATTGAACAAATTTTAACCATTAACTATGATATTACAGACAAGAATAGAATGTTCACAGAATTAAAAAATATTGAACGAACTTTCCGCTTAATTACGGAAAATACAAATGATTTAATCGTGATTACCAATGAAGATGGCATCATTATTTATGCCTCGCCTTCCTATGGAATATACTTAGGCTATGAAAATGTGGAGCTGCAAGGTCAGTTTTATAGTGCCATTATCGATAGAGAAAGCCAACACGAATGGCAAACATTTTTAAATAATTTTACTGGTCAGACTGATAAGCAGTTCGAGCTATTGCTTAAGGCGAAGGACGGCACACCCATTTGGACAGAAGGTAATGTCACAGTGGTGCATGACCCCGATCGAGAAAAAGTTTCTCAAATTATGATGGTGTCCCGTGAAATTACTCATCGCAAAGAAAGAGAAAATGATTTGCTTTATCTGGCTTATCATGATTCTTTAACACAACTACCTAATCGACGTTATTTACAAAAAGAATTTCCTAAAATATTAGCGGAAGCCAACGAAAATCATACTAGTGTGGCGTTGCTTTTTTTAGATGGTGATGATTTTAAAGAGGTAAATGACCGCTTTGGTCATGATACAGGGGATGCCTTTATCCAGCACTTTGGTCAGGCTTTGAGCAATACCGTTAGAAGTCATGATATCGTTATTCGAATAGGGGGCGACGAATTTCTTGTCATCTTAACAGGTTTAACGAGAGAGATCGAAAAAAGACATAGCCAAATTATGCATATTATTCGTCGCATTCGGGATGAATTAACAGCAGGCTGGATGATTGAGGATCATCTGTTCACACCTACTGCTTCGATAGGAATTTCTTATTATCCAGATCATGCCCAAACATTGAATGAATTAATGGATTTAGCTGATCAAGCTTTATATAAATCAAAAGAATCTGGAAAAAATAATCTCTATATTTCAGAAGCTCACTAAAAAAGTCTGTCCACAAGTTATTCCTTGTGAGACAGACTTTTTATTTGGTGTTATGCTATAACAGTATAGGGATAAAAATCCTACATCGTTATTTCGGAATAGAAGGTGATTATATGCCTAAGAAAATATTGTTAGTGGAAGATGAAAAGCATATCGCTCGTTTTGTCGAGCTAGAATTACAGCATGAAGGTTACGAAGTGACAGTAGCCTTTGAAGGTCGTGAAGGTCTATCCTTGGCAACAACTGAACAATTTGATGTGCTTTTATTAGATGTGATGTTACCGGGTATCAATGGGATTGAAATTTGTCGGCGTGTTAGGACGCAATCTCAGGTGCCGATTATTTTAATCACGGCAAGAGATGCTGTCATGGACCGTGTGGCAGGCTTAGACGCAGGGGCAGATGACTATATTGTCAAGCCGTTTGCAATTGAAGAATTATTGGCTAGAATCCGAACGATTTTACGTCGTGCAACACCAGAGTCAGCAAACAGTGAATCCTTGCGCTTACGTGATATCGAGATAGATGTTGCAGCCTATGAAGTTTTCGTTCAAGGGAATAAACTCGACTTAACAAAGACAGAATATGATTTACTGAAACTATTAATCGAGCACAAAAATAGAGTTTGTACGCGTGAGCATATTTTAACATCCGTATGGGGCTACGATACAGATATTGAGACCAATGTGGTAGATGTGTATATACGTCATTTACGGACCAAGCTCCCAGGGGATATGAATGCCTATATTGAAACGGTGCGAGGAGTTGGGTATGTGATGCGGGAATGAACAAGTTAAAAACGTATTTTCGCCATCAATCTCTGCAGAAAAAATGGATGCTTACCTCAAGCAGTGTGATTTTCTTTAGCTATACGATTATTTGCGTAGTTGTATATATTTCCCTTCATACTTGGCTATTAAATGATGAAGAAAGTAAAGTTGAACGTACTAGTAGGGATATTATTTCATTTTTACAATCACAGGGACCCGATATTACCATCCAACAAATTCAACAAAATACTGGTTTACTCAAATCGATTGTTGATCGTGATGAAACTGTTAGAATGTTTAATGCAGATGGCGTGGATATTTTGCGTATCAATAATACTTCAGCTGCCGCACCACTTAGCTCAATGCAGGAGATTTTTGAGACGACTATTGACAAGCAGGATGTGCTAGTAATTAACGAACCAATTCGCCTAGGCTTTTTCCAAGGGTATATCCAAGTTGTACATCCGCTCACTGGTTTCCAATCGTTAATGCACTATCTATTAACAGCGATGCTCATCGCAGGTCTTGGGGCATTGGTGTTATCAGGCTCCATTGGGTATTATCTAGCGAATTATTTAATGAAACCATTGCATGAATTACGTGCATCCATGAAAATGGTGATGGATCAAGGCTTTAATGAGCCCATTCAGCTAACTTACACGTCTCACGATGAGATTGGCGATCTATTGAAAATGTACAATGCTATGATGAATGAGCTGCAAATTTCTTTTACACAGCAACAACAATTTGTCGCAGATGCTTCTCATGAGCTACGTACGCCAATCCAAGCAATCGAGGGACATCTTTCCCTGTTAAAAAGATGGGGCAAGAATGATCCAGCTATTTTAGAGGAATCTATTGATACATCATTAACAGAAATTGCCCGAATGCGTAAAATGATCGAGGAATTATTAGAGCTTGCAAGACGTGAGGAAAAAGATGAAACGAGTGAGGCGAATGCAATAGCGGTGATCCAAGCTGTTATGGATGAGATGGGACTTGTACACCCGAAAGCGCGAATAACGCTGTCGAAAAATGGAGAAATAGGTCCTTTATTTATTACCGAAAATGCACTAAGTCAAATCATTCGTAATATAATAGAGAATGCAATTCGTTATTGTGAAAAAATTCCTGAGATACAAATTTCTATTTCTGTTGCTGGAAATTATGCATGTTTAGAAATTGCTGATAATGGTATAGGAATAGCAAAAGACAATATCCCTTTTATATTTGATCGTTTTTATCGAGTGGATGAGGCAAGAAACCGTCAAATCGGTGGAACTGGCTTAGGGCTGAGTATTTCGAAGATGCTCCTAGAAAAATACAATGCAACGGTAGAAGTCAAGAGTGAGGTTAATATTGGAACCGTTTTCTCGTTGAATATCCCGCTAAAATATTAAGAAAAATGCACGCTTTATTTCATAATTTCATCCTTTGCGAAAAAAATTGCTTAATTTGCTAAAAAGAGTTGTATTTTTTGTGAAGAGTAGTAAGATTGAGATGGAAAAAACGTTCTTTAAAATATGGAAAAGTAGTGTGAAACATTCTTTTAAAGAACGGCTAAATATTATATAATTAATTGCAATTTAATTAATGGAACTGCCGAAAGGCAAAATTTGGAGGTCATTTTTCATGTCGAACAACGTTACAACTGTAAGTTCTCCATGGTCAGCTTTCTCTGGTCCTAACCTAGGATATGTGATGGAGCAATACGACTTATTCTTACAGTCTCCTGAAGAAGTAGAACCGGAGTTAGTTTCTTTATTCCAACAATTTGGTGCACCAGTAGTAGTAGAAGGTGAAGTAGCTGTAGCTAGTCATACAGCAGCGGCTCCTGCTGGCGATTACAAAAAAGTATTAGCCGCTGTGAAATTAGCTGACGCAATCCGTTCACACGGTCATTTAGCGGCAGATATTTATCCTCTGAAAAACCGTGAACTACAAACAGCTCAAATTGAAGAAAGTGCGTTCAACTTAAGCGCTGCAGATTTAGCTGAAATTCCTGCAGCAATCTTCTTCAAAGATGTGCCAGCAAACGTGAAAAATGGTAAGGATGCAATCGACTATTTAAAAGCTATTTATACAAATAAAGTAGCATTTGAATATGAACACGTAGTATCTACAGAAGAACGTGATTGGATTCAAGCACAAATTGAATCAGGCTCTTTCCAACAAGCATTATCTTCTGATGAAAAGAAAGCCTTATTAGATCGTTTAACACGTGTTGAAAATTTCGAGAAATTTATCCATAAAACATTTGTAGGACAAAAGCGTTTCTCTGGTGAGGGCTTAGATACGCAAATCGTACTATTTGATGAAATCATTAAAACTGCAGAAGCGGTAAATGTTGAAAATGTGCGTATTGGTATGGCACACCGCGGTCGTTTAAATGTTTTAACACATATTTTAAATAAACCTTATGACATGATGTTCTCTGACTTTGCTCATGTATCAAATGATTTATTTATGCCGGAAAATGGCCGCCTTGAAATTACAAAAGGTTGGACAGGTGATGTGAAATACCATATGGGTGCTTCATACAACCGTGAATCTGGTATGAATGTGAAACTTGCTTACAACCCTTCTCACTTAGAAGTTGGCAATCCAGTTGTACTAGGTGCTACTCGTGCATCACAAGATGATACTTCAAAACCAGGTCAAGCGGTTCATAATCGCACAAAAGGCTTAGGAATTCTTGTGCATGGTGATGCAGCATTCCCAGGTCAAGGGATTGTGACTGAAGTCTTAAACTTCGCTAAAACAGAAGGCTTTACAACAGGTGGTACAATTCACATTATTGCGAATAATATGATTGGTTTCACGACTGAACAATATGATTCTCGTTCTTCTGTCTACTCTTCTGACCCAGCAAAAGGGTATGAAGTACCAGTAGTACATGTGAATGCAGATAGCCCTGAAGCAGTGGCAACAGTAGGTCGTTTTGCAGCTAATTACCGTCAAAAATTTGGTAAAGATATTGTTGTTGATTTAGTTGGTTACCGCCGTCATGGTCATAATGAAACAGATGATCCAACGGTTACAAACCCAGAAACGTATAAATTAGTAGTTAAACACGAAACTGTGCGTGCGTTATATGGTGCACAACTAGTAACAGAAGGTCTTGTATCAGCTGACGATGTGGCTGCTTTAGATACAGCTATTTATGCAGAAATGCAAGCTGCTTATGATCATGTAAAAGAAATGGCTGCGAAAGATGAACATCTTCATTTAGAAATGCCAGAGGAATTAAAAATAGAATTCCCACAAATGGATACAGCAGTTGGTGCAGAACGTTTAGGTAATATCAATGAAGAGCTTTTAGTGTTTGAAGAAAACTTCGAGCCACAGAAAAAGCTTGGTAAAATTTTAGAAAAACGTCGTGATGCATTTGCATCTGCAAAAATCGACTGGGGTCATGCGGAAACTTTAGCTTATGCAACAATTATCCAAGATGGCACACCAGTACGTTTCACAGGTCAAGATGCACAACGTGGTACATTCTCACAACGTCACTTAGTGCTTCATGATAAAAACAATGGCAATGTCTTTACACCACTTCACCATATTACAGGTGCAAGTGCATCCTTTACAGTACACAATTCACCACTGACTGAAGCAGGGGTAGTTGGCTTTGAGTATGGTTACAACCTAGAAAACGGCCATGTGTTAACAGTTTGGGAAGCACAATTTGGTGACTTTGCGAATATGGCACAAGTGATGTTTGATAACTTTATTTCAGGGGCACGCTCTAAATGGGGTCAAAAATCTGGCATGGTTATTCTATTGCCACATGGTTATGAAGGCCAAGGTCCAGAGCACTCTTCTAGCCGTATGGAACGTTATTTACAAATGTCTGCAGAAAATAACTGGTTTGTAGCAAACTGCTCGAATGCAGGTAACTACTATCACTTATTACGCCGTCAAGCAGCGTTATTAGGCACTGAAGGTGTACGTCCACTTGTAGTCGTATCACCAAAATCATTATTGCGTCACCCATTAGCGGCTGCTAATGCTGAGCAATTAGCAAATGGTTCATTCCAAGAAGTGATTGAACAACCGGGCTTAGGTACAAAACCAGAAGCTGTAGAACGCATCGTTTTAGGTACAGGTAAAGTAATGATCGACTTAGCAGAACGTGTGAAAGACGGAGAAGGCTTCGATCACCTACACATTGTTCGTGTAGAACAACTTTACCCATTCCCAAAAGAGCAAGTTGCTGGTATTATTGCTAAGTATCCTAATACTAAAGAAATCGTTTGGGTACAAGAAGAACCTAAAAACCAAGGCTCATGGAATTATGCATTAGAAACATTATATGAACTTGCAGAAGGTAAAAAGCTTCGCTATGTAGGTCGTCCTGCAATGAGCTCAACTTCTGAAGGGGATGCAGATTCTCATAAAGCAGCACAATCATCTCTTATTGAAGAAGCTGTTGCTGAGCCAGTAAAGGTTAAATAATCACATATAAATATTGAAAGCGGGGCTACTTGCCCTCAAGCAGTAGCCCTTTTATGTGCGTCATGCACGTTAATCAAAGGAGGAAATGAAAGTGGCTGAAATTAAAGTCCCTGAATTAGCAGAATCGATTACAGAAGGTAGTATCGCACAGTGGGTAAAAAAAGTGGGCGATCGCGTTGAAAAAGGTGAATTCATCGTTGAACTTGAAACAGATAAAGTAAACGCGGAGATCATTTCTGAAGAAGCAGGTGTATTAACACAAATTTTAGCTGAAGAAGGCGATACAGTACTAGTTGGTCAAGTTATCGCGATCGTAGAAGCAGGAGAAGGCGCAGCACCTGCACCAGCAGCGGCGGCACCAGATGAAGCAGCTCCAGCTCCAGCAGCACCACAAGCGGCACCTGCACCAGTTGCAGCAGCTCCTGTAGTAGAAGAAACTTCTGGTGAGCGTGTTATCGCATCTCCAGCGGCACGTCGACTTGCACGTGAAAAAGGCATTGACCTTGCAGCAGTATCTCCAGTAGATCCACAAGGCCGTGTTCGTGTACAAGACGTAGCAGCTCATGGAACTGCACCAGCAGTAGCACCAGTAGCAGCACCTACACAAGTAGCAACAACAGGTGGCCCAGTTGTATTCACACCAGCAGCTAATTCTGACCGTGTAACAATTGAAAAAATGAGCCGTCGTCGTCAAACAATTGCAAAACGTTTATTAGAAGTTAAACAATCAACAGCAATGTTAACAACATTCAACGAAATTGACATGACAAACATCATGGCACTTCGTAAACGTAAACAAGAAGAGTTTGTGAAAGCAAACGACATCAAACTTGGTTTCATGTCATTCTTCACAAAAGCTGTTGTTGCAGCACTGAAAAAATACCCATACGTAAACGCTCAAATCGTTGGCGATGAATTACATTTAAATAACTTCTTTGATATCGGTATTGCTGTATCAACTGAAGAAGGTTTAGTAGTACCAGTTGTACGCGATGCAAACAGCAAAAACTTCGCAGAAATCGAAAAAGATATCGCTAACTTAGCGAATAAAGCTCGTGAGAAAAAACTAGGCTTAAATGACATGGCTGGTGGATCATTCACAATCACAAACGGTGGTGTATTCGGTTCATTAATGTCAACACCAATTATGAACGGTACGCAAGCTGGTATTTTAGGTATGCACTCAATTGTTAACCGTCCAGTTGCAGTAAATGGTGAAGTTCAAATCCGTCCAATGATGTATGTAGCACTTTCTTACGATCACCGTATCATCGATGGAAAAGATTCTGTAGGATTCTTAAAAACAGTTAAAGAATTAATCGAAAATCCTGAAGATTTATTATTAAATTCATAATTCCTTTAAACCCTGCGAACTTTGTTCCGCAGGGTTTTTTCTTGGTCTCCAATATTATAAAAGTCATGAGAAATTTCAGGTTTCTGCATCTTTTTTCTTAGAGTAAATCCTTTTCGTGATAATAATTTGTTGCTTTTTTCAGATATATTGATAAAAGTGCATAGTTTTATAATGGTTAGAGAATGCATAGTACCCTAATATTGTAATTAGTCAGAAAAATGATAAAACTCTCTTGACGAACATACTAGTTTTATAGTAGTATCTAAATATCAATTAAATAAACAAACCTCACTAACAATTAACAGTGAGGTAGAGGCGCGGTATTTATTAGTTCATTGTTGAGTTCAAGCAAGCGAAGACGCAATGAAGAAGGAAATATCGCCGAAGTATAAAAGGAGCTCGTACTTTTATGCTGGGTCTGCAGTGAATAAGTGCAGGACTGTCCTAGTTAATTCGTTTCCAGATTTACTAGGTTGTGCTATCTCGGAATATGGAAATTATAGTGAGGATTTGGGCAACTGTCATAAAAGGTAAGACCTAAGTTCAAATACTTAGGTCTTTTTTAGTACAGTTGTCTTATTTTTTTACAGAAAAGGGGAGTTTTTCATGAAAAGAAAATGGTTGTTAGTAATGATCTCTATCATGACGGCAATAGTGTTAACAGCGTGTGGCACTAGCGACAAAAAAGAAGGCGGTTCAGGTGATGCTGGCGCAGATAAGGAAGAAGGCGGCGGTGAATTCCGAATTGGAATGGAGGCTGGCTATCCACCATTCAACTGGACACAGCAAAATGATGCAAATGGCGCAGTGAAAATTGCCGATAATGCAGAGTATGCAGGTGGTTACGATGTACAGATGGCGAAGAAAATCGCGGAAGGCTTAGGCAAGGAGTTAGTCATTGTCAAAATGGAATGGGACGGATTAGTACCAGCCCTACAATCCAATAAAATTGATGCCATTATCGCAGGTATGTCTCCAACAGAAGAACGTAAGAAAACAATTGATTTTACAGAAAACTACTATACTTCAGATTTTGTAATGGTTATTAAAAAAGGTAACAAATATGAAGGAGCCAAATCGATTCAAGATTTCTCTGGTGCTAAAATTACATCACAATTAAATACATCCAACTATAATGTGATTGATCAAATTAAAGGTGTAGAAAAACAAACAGCAATGGAAAGCTTCCCAGCTATGCGTGTAGCTTTAGAAGCAGGCAAAATTGATGGTTATGTAGCAGAGCGTCCTGAAGGTATTTCCGCTGCTGCTGCCAACGATAAGTTCACATATGTAGCATTTGAAGAGGGCTTTGATACGGATCTTTCAAATACTTCGATTGCTGTAGGCTTACGTAAAAACGATGCTAATCTTGAAAAAATCAATGAAATCCTAAAAGGCATTTCTGAAGATGATCGTCAAACAATTATGGAAGAAGCAATTTCTCAGCAACCAGCAGCACAATAACAAGATGGCACGGACTAGTTGCTGGTCCGTGCACTATCATTTCATCATTATCAAAATGAGAACCTCTCGACATAATGATAATGTCCTAGCGAAATAAATCATAGAATAGTAGAAAGAGCTAGGACACGAAAGGAAAAAGCAAGCAACATGACATTGTTAGGAGGAACATCATGAGTCTTGAATGGATACTTTCAATTATTGAAAACAACTGGCAAATGTTTTTACGAGGTGCGTATTATACGTTACTGATTTCGATCATAAGTACAATTATTGGTGCATTTATCGGATTTTTCATCGGAATTATGCATACGATTCCAGTTCGTAAAAAAGGTGTGAAATTTTATAGCTTAAAGCTCATTAATTTTATACTCACATGCTATGTTGAATTTTTCCGTGGTACACCAATGATTGTACAGGCTATGGTTGTCTATTACGGATTAGATATTGCATTTGGCATTGACATGCACTTTATCACAGCGGGTATTTTAGTCGTTTCACTTAATACGGGTGCTTATATGACAGAAATTGTTCGTGGTGGTATTGTATCAATCGATAATGGGCAATACGAGGCGGCATCAGCCATCGGTATGAATCACTTCCAGATCATGCTTCATGTGGTTTTACCACAAGTCGCGCGTAACGTATTACCTGCAACAGGTAACCAATTAATTATGAATATTAAAGATACAGCCGTTTTAAATGTTATTGGTGTAACGGAATTATTCTTCCAAACAAAATCGATTTCCGGTAACAACTTCCGTTATTTTGAATCATTCTTTGTAGCATGTGTTCTTTATTTCATTATGACATTTACTGCATCGCGTATCCTTCTATATGTTGAAAGACGTTTAGATGGACCAGATGCCTATCAAAAAGAACAAAAAGAAGTAGTATAGGGGGACGCACAAATGGCAGTGATTAAAATTGAGCATTTAAGTAAATCATTTGGACGTAACCAAGTGTTAAAAGATGTTAATTTTCAGGTGGAAAAAGGGGAAGTCGTTTGTTTAATTGGTTCCTCTGGTTCAGGCAAATCCACTTTACTTCGTTGCATTAATTTATTAGAAACGCCAAGTGGTGGGCAAATTATTTATCAAGGGGAAGACATCTTAGATGAAAAGCACAATATCCAAGAATATCGTACACATTTAGGAATGGTATTCCAACAGTTCAATTTATTTAATAACCACAATGTCTTAAATAATTGTACAGTGGGTCAAATAAAAGTTTTAAAGCGCTCGAAGAAGGAAGCAGAAGAAACGGCACTTAAATATTTAAAAATCGTAGGCATGGATCAATACGTGAACGCAAAGCCTCGACAACTTTCAGGGGGACAAAAACAACGCGTAGCCATCGCGCGAGCATTATCGATGAATCCAGAAGTGATGCTCTTTGATGAACCTACATCAGCACTAGACCCTGAAATGGTGGGTGAGGTATTGAAAGTCATGCGTCAATTAGCCGATGCAGGTAATACGATGTTGATTGTGACCCATGAGATGGAATTTGCCAAAGAAGTGGCAGATCGCGTGGTCTTTATGGATAAAGGCGTGATTGTCGAAGAAGGCCCACCATCTCAAGTATTAGTAAACCCTCAACATGATCGGACGAAAGAGTTTTTAAAACGAACATTAAAGTAAGTGGCAATAAATATAAAAAAGTGAGTCCTTCTGTTTGGACTCACTTACTTTCTAGAATTCCACTCTGCATAAAGTACAAAGCAGATTACAAATGCTACAGCAATAATAAAAAACCATTGCGGTACACCACCAAAGCTCATCATAACACCTCAAATGTAAATTTTTTTGGATAGAATAGGTATTGTATTTCTTTTTTCTCCACAAATGCCTAAAAATATTATAAAATAAGCATTAGACATTAGCTTTATGCTAGTAAAGAGAGGTAGAGAAAATATGTTACATTTAAAATGGAAAGATGCGCCAACATTACGAACAGTGACCTGCAAACATACAAATGCATCAAAATACTTAGTTTCAAACGTTTTAACAGTTGGAAAAGAATATGAAGTGAAAAATGAAACAGAAGAGTTCATTTTTATCATCGATAACACAGGTAATGTCGGCGGTTATTATAAAGAATATTTTGCATAAAAGAAGACAGGGTGGTTCAGAAAGCTTTCTGAGCCACCCATTTTTTTCGTTAATCCCTCAGATAGCCTCTCATATCTGTCTTATCTTGCAACTGTTGTTTTTCCTGTTCAGTCGCCGTATGTAGGGCGAAGACATCTTTAATGGCTGTTTGTAACTCATGTTGTGTTTCCTTAAATTTTGACACTTGCTGTTCAAATGAAGGACTTGAAAAACGATCATGTGTCTGTGATAATCGTTCCTCTAACTGTGCATAATGATGGTCCATATGCATGGAAAGCATCATCGCCAGTTGATTTTTCCATAAAGGAATCAGTGTCACAATGGAAAACTCTATTTTTTCAGCTAATGTTTGATTCGCTTGTTGTATCATGCGAATTTGGGGTGCCGTTTGCAGGGCTACTTGCTGAGATACTTGTAAATCATAAATGCGTTGATCTAGCCTTTCAATTTGTGCGGCGAAATCATTTAGCTGTTGTATAGCAAGTGGCTGCTTGTTTGCTTGGACACTTGTTATTTTTGTAGGAAGCTCAACCTCAATTGCTTGCTGTTTTTTCATTTGACCAGCTGCAATCGCAGTAGCTAATTCCTCAAAAAATCCCCGATTATGTGTATATAGTGCTTCTAAATTTTCTACATCCCTAATGAGTTGGAGCTGGGCACGTTCCAATTGAACGCCAATACGTTCCACATTAATACTAATACGCTCAAATTCTGTTAGCGTCTGTTTCACAGTAGGCTCTGTTTTACCAAAGATTTTTTTGAAAAAAGTTTGCTTTTTCGGCTCTAAAGCTGTCGGGTCTACTCGATCCAAGGTGTGCATTAAAGAATCTAGCATTTGGCCGATTTTTGTCACGTCTTTTTGCTTCACCTGAGCCAGCATCCGATCTGCAAACTGCGACAAGGAACGCTGTGAATCTTGACCTAGAGACAGCAATGATTCAAAATCAGTCAAATCAATTTGACTGGCATATAATAAGGCACGACTTTGCGCAAGAGGCGATAGCGTTTCATACGTCGCCATCGCCTCGTTTTGTGGGGTTGTTTCCAAATATGAATGTACTAATGGTGAAAGACCAGGAATGGTATTTAATTGGAACGCATGTTCATCTGCCGTCATTTATCATCGCCTCGCCAGTCCAATTGTTCTCTACGTCTAAGATTGGATCGATTTGCGAATTCAATCTCCATTTGTAGGTGGTCAATATCATTAGCAAGCGCATCCTTTAAATCAATTTGAATCGTATCATTTAAGTCCGTCAGGGTTTCACGCGTTTTTGATAACGTCAATTGAATTTCTTTATCCTTCACAGGTTGCTTTGAAAGCATTGTATATTTATCCGTTAATTCAACTGCAGAAGGTAAATGCGCATAGAAAAAGGGTTCAACATTATAAAACTTACGTGGATCTGTCTTCACAATTTTGACGATATTTTTTGAAATACGCGTCATTTCAAGTAGTTGTTTAAAAGCCGATACAGAACGTACACGTAAATAGTTTTGACTTAATGTTTGAATGTACTTATTAGCGGTTGATAATTGTGTTTCAATGTGTTTGAATTCTTCTTTTGTGATACCTGCTATTTGCATGACTTTCTTTTTTTGTCTATGTTTCAGCAACGTTGTACTCGTCGCATACGAACCAGCAAACAGTAAACCACCAAGGAAGAATCCAGGATTTGCTGCAATTGCTGTGATAGAAACAGTAGTTAGCGAAATAATGAAGCTAGCAGTATGTCTAGAAAAAAACTGTCCGACACTAAGCATTGTTTCTTCCTCCTTGCTTTTCAATATGTCTATCTTCTTATACGAATTAATCGACATAAAGTTTCAGTGAAAAATGAAACCTTACATAAATTTTACTGCGAATCGTTAATTTTCTCAATGATATTACCTAGAATAAGTAGGAATAAGTTGTACAAAGGCAAAGTCCTCTTCTTTCTGGGGAAAATTGTGAACATTATATGATATAGGTTCGGTCTTCAGATTGATACTTTTAGTGCTTTTTACTAGTTTAAATAGAAAAACTTATATTTATGGTTATGGGTGATTAGGTATCCTCAATGTCATTTTCGGCAGATGCTGTATGGTATCGTAAAAGTGGGGGAACGTAGAAATTCTTGGAGTGGTATTTGCCGATAAGAATTAGTTATCTTTCCTGGAACTTTCAACATCTAGTGGCCCAGGTACTCATAAATTAATACTACTCAAAATACAAACAATTGATCTGTAATAATGCAAATAAATTTTCCTATCGAGAGGTGTGGATCCCTGACGTAAAGAAGGTGTTCTGACAATATCAAGAGCCGTATTTGTACGAGCGTATAACAAGACTGTATTGCTTTCTAGTATAATTCAGCATTAAAGAAGAAACAGCAAATAGAGAGTGTCCAGTGCCTTTCTATAACTGGCTCATTGAGCGTGATAGTCATATGGAAAAAAAGTAGTAGACCCATATAGAATTGGCTGGATAGGTAAATGGAAATAGTTATCCAAATGAATTCACTTTGAGGTATTATTAAACTACCTAAGCAGGGTAGTTGAAGTTCGATTTTTACAAAAAAAACGGATTCTATAATTAATTATTGGAGGAAAAAATGATTAGAGATAAAATTGATAAAATCTTAGACTGTTTACCAGAGGAAGAATTAGAAAATGTTTATTGGTCCATCGTTTTTATCCAAGAAGATTATCTATATAAACAAAACTTACGTGAAAAAGGTGTAGTCATAGAAGTAGTAAATGAAGCAGAGAAAATTATTGATTTATGGGATAAGACATTCGCACAAAACATTAGTGAAGGGTTAAAAGAAGAAATATATTATGAACAGTTTAAATGGCATATTTTCAGTTATGAGAAACAAAAATGCTTGGAAAGGGAAGTTGCCAGAAAAGCATTTGATACATTATCTAATGAAGAATTTTATGTAATGTATCAAGGTTCACCAATTCTATTTCTTTATACAAATGCTAATAAAGTGATATCAAGGGATTTTGATACTCAACAAGATATCTATGTATTTGATAAAAACTTTACTTGGACATATGTTCATACACATGAATCAATGTGTGGTCCATATTTTTATAAGATAAATTGAAAGGATGATTCACAGTGGTGGGGACAAATTTTGGAGTTACTAATGACTAACGAAGGCTTTAATTAAATAAACTAGAAATACGAACATGGGGGTTCTTCTTTTGTATTCAATTAGATTTAAAAATTCGTTACAGGTGTTTTTTGTATGGAAGTCAAAATAAATAGGACTGAGCAATTATCCTCAATCCTATTTAAACGTGACCCTGCAACGGCATTTTAGATAAACCGTATTCATTCTGTAATTAAAAGTGCCGAAAAGCTTGATAAACCTTGGCATTACAGCACTACATAAAGAGAGGAGCCAGACTAAACAATGTCTGACTCCATTCGTACGTATCCTTTTAAATCATCATACAATTCTAGCGAAAACGAATTGGAATCGGCTTGAGGGCTGACGCCTTTTTGGACAAAAAGAAGGAATTCATTAAGCGCTTTTTCGGCTCCTTCTACTTCCACCTCAATTTGCTCGGCCGCATTCAATCGGCAGTAACCTTTTAGCCCTAATTCAATGGCCTTTTGTTTAATAAAGAATCGGTAGCCTGTCCCGTAGACATCACCAAAAAATTTAATACTTGCTCGTTTGTTCAAAGAAATACCTCCTACCATTAGAGAGAGGAAAATGCCTCTCCATTTATTGCATCACACGTTCCTTTTCTAAATAGGCAATTAAGTTATTAATATAATAAAGAACTTGAGTAGACGCTTCATCTACTTTTTTAAGGTGGATATCGGCTTGTGCGATATCGCCTGCCTTAAAAGCTTCCGCAGCATGCTTCGCTGATTCATGGACACGTGAATGATAATTGTCTAATTCATGATAATCCTGTAAATGGCCGAAACGTTCTACTGTTCGAGAAGCTGTATACCATTTACCAAGTCGACAGTCTTTATGCGAAGAGACATCACTTGGTTCAACATGTTCGAGGCCGAGGAACATGTTATAAATGCGCCACTTCCATAAAATATGATCTGCTTTAGACAGTTGTAAAAGGGCAATGGATGAAAGCTGCACATTATTATTAGCAATAATATCATTACGGAATCGATTGATTTCTTTTCCTAATAAATGAATATCACTTGATGTATTATGACTATAATCACGAATATCTTCTTGCAAGCTAGATATTTCAATCATTCTAACGGACACTTCATCAATAGCAGCTGCCTGTTGCTGTGAAATCGCTGCTGTATTTGTCACATCCAAGTTAATACCTTCAATCGCATGTACAATCGCATTTAATAATGGTAACGATTCTTTTGCCTCGACCGTTGCTTCTTTAATAATCGTTGTTGTTTCCGTAATAGAGTCTGAAACGTCATTGGAATAGCTCTTTAAATGATGGACATTCGTAGAGACTTCGCTTAAAGCAGAGACCGTGTTTTCTGCGAGCTTTCGTACTTCTTGTGCTACGACGGCAAAACCTTTGCCATGTTCACCAGCTCTTGCTGCTTCAATGGAGGCATTAAGTGCCAGTAAATTCGTCTGGTCGGCAATTTGGTTGATTAAAGTTACAACTTGTTCAATATCATTTACCCGTTTTTGCAATTCTGAAAAGGATTCTACAATGGAAGTAAATGTTTCTTCAGTTTTAAAGATTTCTGATAACGCATGTTCAATGGCATTTTTTCCTTGTGTTGCATGGTCAACAGATTCAGTCGTTTTCTCGGATATCTGAGAGGACATGCGGGCTACTTCATTTATAGAAGCGGCAATCTCCTCGGTCGCAGCAGTGGAGGACTGAATCTCCTCATTTTGCTTATCTAAACTAAATACTAAATCTTTCATGTACATGATTTTGGCATTGACATCCATTAAGGATGATACTTCACCTACAACATTCTCAATGATGCGCTCAGTCAATACTTCCACTAGTAACTCCTGATCGACATTGACAGCAGATTGGAATGATTTCATATACTGAAAGGCTTTATTGGGCTTCATCCCAAAGTTATGTAGAATATAAGTAGTAATATAGAAGGCAAATTGATTGAAGACCACAATTAATTTACCAGGCTCATATTGATGCTTCCGAAATAAATTAAAAAACTTGACGGTTTCATCCACATAATCGTCATCACGTGTTGCTAGGAAAAATTGTGTTAAGTATTGATTAATATTTTCTTCACTAATGGTTAATTGAGAGGTAGGGGATATCTCACTTAAATAATGATGAAAAATGGCATTCATGGAAGGAGTAATTTCTTTGAGCTTATGATAGAGCGTTTTTAAATGCTCTTCATCCTGTGAATTGAAATGATTAAATGCCAATGTTTGATGGAATCGGCCTGTTGCATGTAAATCTGTACCACGTTTTAGTAGTTCTTCCAGCTCAGCTTTAGGTCGAATGCTTGAAAACATATAATAACCTCCAAAAAGTATGTATAATAAGGTAATAATAGCATAATTCAGGTGGTTTTAATAGACATTTCAGGTGTGTTTGCTAAAATGAAGATATCTTATGACAGCAAGGAATGGGCAAATATGTATACAATTATTTACATGAAAGCGGATTATGAGCCTTGGTGGAAATTTGAGGGCTGGAAAGCTTTTATTCAAACACAAGATACATTTGAAGTGAAAGAACAGTTTGATAGTGCTTTACAGGAAAAATTAGCACACTTTCGTTTAACATATGATAATGAGGCGGTAAAAGAAGGGCAGTATTGGGCTTTTTGGTCAGAGGATGAAAGTTTCTACTGTGAGGCTTGTGATGATGATGCACAAGTATATCATGGAATAATAGCTTGTAAAATGGAAGAGGATGTAAAATAATTTTGAAATTAAGTAAAAAACATTTTTTCTTTATTTGACAAAATTATGAATCGCAGTTATACTTAAGTTAACAATTTAATTGCTTCACCGGATACATGAATTCACATATTACAAAAAGTGATCGCGTTAGTTCGGTACTCTTTGTAATATGTGAATTTTTTTCAATCGCTGAAGAAATTACATATTGTTCACTTTTATTTTTTGGAGGTTTTCTTAAATGAAACAAGGTACAGTAAAATGGTTTAACTCAGAAAAAGGTTTTGGATTCATCGAAGTTGAAGGTGAAAACGACGTATTCGTACACTTCTCAGCTATCCAAGGCGAAGGTTTCAAAACTCTTGACGAAGGTCAAAAAGTGGAATTCGAAGTTGTAGATGGCAACCGCGGACCACAAGCTGCTAACGTAACTAAACTTTAATTCTCAGAAATTAAAATTACTTTCGTTAAAAACCCAGACATCCTATGCAAATAGGATGTCTTTTTTTGTATCATTACAATGTTTTAGGATTATAAATCTTGAATTTGGATAAATATAAAGTAGTGGCGGATAGCGCGGCGAAAGTGGCGGATAGAATCCGCAAAGTGACGGATAGCGCGGCGAAAGTGGCGGATAGATTCCGCAAAGTGACGGATAGCGCGGCAAAAGTGGCGGATAGCCCCACCAAAATAGCAGATGGACGCATCATACTGGAGGTAGATGGACTTGGATAATCTAGAAAAATTACCGGATAATCAGGAGCAGCAAGATTTTTATCAGAAGTTACGTACAAAATTAGTAGGATTTCTTGGATCAAAGAAGGGCAAAAACAATAAGTTTACACCGTATTTAATGTTTGTACCTGATTTATTTCATCTGTTAGTTAAAACGTTAACAGACACAGGTGTAGATAAGAAAAGTCGTGCATTAATTGGTGCTTCGATCGCGTATTTTGTGTTTCCGATGGATCTGATGCCAGAGGGGATATTAGGGTTTGGCGGTTATTTAGATGATATTGTTCTAGCCACTTTTGTGGTGAATACGATTATCAATAAATTAGGGCCGGAAGTGGTGGAAAAGCATTGGACAGGAGATGACAAGCTTTTACATGTATTACAGAAGGTTGCTGAGGTTAGTGATGAGGTTGTCAGTAAAGTACCTGTGAAATCAGCCATTGCACAGTTTGTGAAGCATGAAAGTAAGGGAAAATAATATTATTATGTAAACCCAAAAAATGAACCTGCTTATCGCAGGTTCATTTTTTGGTTGACTGTTCTAAAATCTGATGCAGTTGTTGGACAGGGACAAATAGGCCAACTCGTCCTATAGGTTCATATTTCATCGTTGCGAAGATAATACCAATGACTTCACCTTGTTGATCAATAACAGGGCTTCCACTATTACCGCGGTAAACCGGTGCTTTCAGCATCACAACGGGGACTTGCCAATCATCTAATTGAACGGATTCAAGTAATGTTCCCTCATTGGCTATCCCTGTAAAGGCAAGAGGGTTACCAATAAAATGGATATGCTCTTTAGAAGGAAAGGTAGGATCATCTGCAAGAGGAAGATAAGGGAGCTGATCTGCTTGTACTTGCAATAAGGCTAAATCCACATCTGGATAACTTTCAATTAATGTAGCTTCCATTAATCCTTCATCAGGAAATACAACGGATAATGTCGTTGCATGTTCTACCACATGGGCATTGGTGACAATGAGGCCATCGGGTGAAATGGCGAAACCAGTTCCTTTGCTGGAACCTGTCGAGATTTCAACGACAGCTTTTTTATAGGTTTGTATATCCTCTTGTGCCGATAACTTTGTCGACACTTTAAGAAATTCGATAGCTGGAATCGAATAAATTTGAAAAATGAGCGCAAATGTATTGAAAAACAGTACCAATGCCATACTCCAGACAATCCAGCGTACAAATGGCTTGGACTTTCTTGGTTTTTTACCATGAAGACGTTCTTCCTGCTCTTGTGCCAATGCTTTTTGCTGTTCAGCTAACACGAGTTCAATAAATTCTTCTTCTGTTAATTCTTCCTGCTCGGTTACAGACTTATGTATATCACTCATAGGATGCCTCCTTTGCTAAAATAACAGACGCCCAAGCAGGACGCCTGTTATCAACATACTATTCTATTTTTTGCAGGGTTGAAGTTACAATAAATGGATGCTCTTGATCGGTCTCCATTGTATCTTCCGTTCTGATTAGTCCAATGCCCTGTACAAAATATTTGGTCGTTGTGAATTTATCTTCAGTGCGGGTAAGTTGGATGACATTTGAATAGACTGTTTTTCCTGTATCGACAGTGGCAGTTATTGACTGGATGGTCCATCCTTGAAAACTTGTCCCTACTTGTAATGGTTGTTGCAGTATTGTTTCCAGTACAGGGTAAGCAGCCACCTCTGTGGGATTTGGCAAGCTTGGATTACTGTCGACTGGTTCACGATAAACAAGGTCAATCTTTGAATCTGTAATGCGATAGATTTTTAATAGTGTCACACCACCATTATCTTCTACCTGAGCGATATGTTGTGGATCAAGATAGGTGGTATGTAGGGTAAAGCTGGCAAACTCATTTCCTTCTCCGTGAAAATAAGCGATAGAGCCATCAGGTGGGAAAAAGGAGAGTAGTGATGTTGGATCTTGTACAATCGGGTGCACAGGGTCATCTTTCATTTCTTCACTACAGCCTGCGAATAAAAATGCAAGAGCAAGTACGAGGACATAATGTCTCATAGGTACACTCCTTCGCTATTTTCTATTATTATACGTGAATGTTGAGCATTATACGAATCATAACAGAAAGTATTAAAATAATAATATTATGTAAACTAGAAACAGAAACTTGTAACAAGCAAAAAAATTAATTATGATAGAAATGAAGTTAAAAAATGGGGGGCATAGATATGTATAGACAAGCAGATGATTTTTTACAGGAATGGTCAATTGCTGCACAAGGCACACTGAAAGTATTACAGGCAATAACAGATGACAAGCTAGAACAAAGTATCGTGGAGGGTCACAGTACACTTGGCTGGTTAGGCTGGCATTTAGTTGGAGCAGCAGGATATTTTAGTTATCTAGCAGGCTTAAAGGTACCAATGGTTCGTCAAGAAGATCCTGTACCAACAACAGCGACAGAAATTGTACAAGCTTATGAAAATGTTGTAAATGGTATAAAAGAGGAAGCAGCAAAGCTTTCAAATGAAGACTTACTAGAAGTAGTCAATGGCTTTACAGGTCCAATGCCAAAAGGCGCTTTATTGCGTGCATTAATCGATCATCAAACACATCATCGCGGACAAATGACGGTTCTACTGCGTCAAGCAGGTCTACCAGTACCTGGTGTTATGGGACCAACAAAAGAAATGAAATAGACTTCAGGCAGCAGATAAACAACTTATCTGCTGCATTTTTATTTGACACTTACCTACTAGTAAGTTAGTATATAGCCATGACAAATAGAAAATCACAAATTATTGAATTAACATTGAAGAATATTCAAGAAAAAGGTTTCACATCATTTAGTTATGACCATTTAGCGAAAGAACTTGGCGTAACAAAGGCGAGTATTCATTATCATTTTGAAAAGAAGGAAGACTTAGGAGTTGCTGTATGCGAAAGAATTCAAAAAGGATTAGGGGATGTTTATATATTAACGAAAGAATCAGCAATAGCAGCTGAGGAAAAACCTTTCGCCTTTATTTTACAGCGCATAAAATTTTTAGAGCAAAATGGCGTTTGCCCTATTTCTGCATTACAGGCTGACTATCAAGAATTGTCACAAGCCATGCAAGAAAAAATTCAACAGCTCAGTCAAATGGAAGTGGATGTCCTTGTAGATTTACTACAGGATGCAAAACAACATGGCTCACTTAAGTCTACAGAGGATTTAGAGGCACTGGCCATCCTGCTCATTTCAAGTACGAAAGGTGCCTTGCAATACAAACGTGTTTTAGGAGAAGATTTCTTTCATAAAATGCTGGAGCAATTAAAGGAACTATTAAAGTAAACGAAAAGGAGATAAATACATGGTACGTAGAGTAGTTGTTACAGGATATGGTGTCATCTCACCACTTGGTCAAACAGTATCAGCCCTGTGGGAGAACATTAAAGCAGGAAAGTCAGGCATTAAAAAGATCCAAGCGGAGGAATTCAGTGGCATTCAAACACAAATTGCTGGTTCCATCACTGACTTCGATGCCACTCAGTATATGGATAAAAAAGAATTAACTAAGTATGATCTTTTTGTTCAATATGCACTTGCTGCTTCTCAGCAGGCTTTGGAGCAAGCAAACTTAAATATGGAACAAGTTGATAAGGAGCGACTAGGTGTTTATATTGGCTCGGGTATTGGGGGAATTGAAACGATTTTAGCGAATCATCAAGCCATGCTCAATAACGGACCAAGAAAGGTTTCGCCGTTTATGGTACCGATGATGATTAGCAATATGGCCGCAGGGATAATAGCGATTAAAACAGGCTTTAAAGGGCCAAGCTTTTCACCAGTTTCCGCATGTGCAACTGGTAATCAAGCGATAGGTGAAGCGTTTTTAAATATACGCCATGGCTATGCAGATGGGATTTTAGCAGGTGGAGCTGAGGCGCCGATCAATCCACTTAGCTTTGCAGGATTTTCACGTATGAAGGCGATGTCTACTAGAAATGATGTGCCAGAACAAGCTAGCCGACCATTCGACAGTCAGCGTGATGGCTTCGTGATGTCGGAGGGAGCAGGCGTCGTGTTCTTAGAGGAATATGAGCATGCCAAAAAAAGAGGCGCAACGATTCTTGGAGAGATCGTAGGCTATGGGGTCACGACTGATGCTTTTCATATTACAGCGCCTGATTATACTGGAGCCGCTAATGCCATGAAACTGGCCTTAAACATGGGGGACATTGATGTAACGGCTGTTGATTATATCAATGCACATGGTACAAGCACACCAGAGGGAGATAAATCGGAAACAAAGGCCATCAAAAGTGTATTCGGTGAACATGCTTATCAATTAAAAGTAAGCTCTACTAAGTCAATGACAGGTCATCTCTTTGGAGCAGCTGGCGGCATAGAAGCCATTATTACATTAAAAAGTATTATGGAGAACATTGTTCCGCCAACAATTAATTACGAAACACCAGATCCAGAATGTGATTTGAATTATGTACCGAACAAGGCTATCCATCAAACCATTAACATTGCTTTGTCAAATGGCTTTGGCTTTGGTGGTCATAATGCTGTGCTTGCTTTTAAAAAGTTTGAGGAAGAATGATTGTATAACAAATAGACTAGACGGTATGAAATTCTAATTTCATACCGTTTTTTATTTCCTTTACTCAATTAGCCACACAAAGCAAAAAAACAACTGATAAGTTTTACTTATGTGATTGCGCAAAAAAACATTATTTTCTCTTATGCAATATGTGTGATAAGTTAAGAATAGAAGGGTGGATGGATGATGAGAATTTTTGACGCACATTTTCATATTATTGATTTTGATTTTCCGATTATCGAAAATCAGGGATATATACCGCCTAGTTACGTGGTGGAGGATTATCAAAAAGAAACGGCTAATTTCAATATAAAGGGGGGCGCAATTGTATCTGGGTCTTTTCAAGGATTTGACCAGAATTACTTACTGAAAGCTTTGAAAAAACTGGGTCCAGCATTTTGTGGGGTGACGCAATTACCTTATACTGTGACAGATGATGAAATACTTCATTTACATAACAATGGGGCTAGAGCATTACGCTTTAATATTCAACGAGGTGGTTCAGAAGATTTGTCGAAGCTCGATAGCTTTGCAAGAAGAGTGTATGATTTGGTGGGCTGGCATAGTGAACTCTATATAGATGCCAAGCATTTACCTGAGATTACTTCGACTATTGAAGCATTACCTGCCATTTCAATTGATCATTTAGGGTTATCAGAGGAAGGCCTGCCACATTTGTTAAAGCTAGTTGAAAAAGGGGTACATGTGAAAGCTACAGGTTTCGGTCGTGTAGAACTGGATGTGAAAAATGCTTTACAATCCATCTATAACGTCAATCCAGATGCATTAATGTTCGGAACAGATTTGCCATCGACACGAGCAAAACGTCCTTTTGAATATGCCGATATTGAAACCATTCAACAGCTCTTTGATGAACAGGCGGCTGATAAAATTCTCTATAAGAATGCTCAGCAGTGGTATAGAGTTTAGTCAAAAATGTATAGCTACAAATAGAAAGAATCCATTTTGGAAAATTGATTGAACAAAATGGATTCTATTTATATTCGTGCAGTCGCAGATATCCAAAAGATTGATATATACGTTACGCCATTATCGCATCGTACCCGTATGTTGAATCATAATGGTTCTAAGCATTCCGATAATTTCCAAACATAATTTCATCATAATATTTGTCTAATTGGGGCAAGTCTAACTCTTTTGCCATCATCAGTTCTGCTTCTCTGTCATAATCTACTCTAATAAATTGAATAGCATTGTTTGACTGTGTTCCGTCTAGGATCGCATAGGAAGCTGAAGTTAAGTCAAGTGAATTTCCGACACTTCCAACGTTACATAGAATTCCTTGTTTATATGTATGTAAAAAAGTTGTATGGATATCGCCATAGAACACAATATCAGGAAGTTTATTGTGATAAATGGAATGGGTCATGTCACTATGCTCAAACATAGATAAACGCTTTTCAAGTGGATGACTGGGTAAAATACGTTCAAATTCACTTCTTGGAGAAGCATGGAAGAACCTTATTAACTGTCCATTTAATTCAAGATCGATATGAAATGGTAACGAACTGAGATACTGATAATCTTCCACTGTTAATCGATCTTTGTACCATTGTATAAAATCATTATCAGTAGGTGATTGAATAAATACGTCCCAATTTCCTCGAACTACTCGTTCGCAGTTCTTTTGAATGAGTTCGATACATTCTGATCCTTGAGGTCCTTTGCCGATTATATCACCTAAACAAAAAATTCTTTCAATCTTTCTTAATTGAATATCTTTAAACACGGCTTCTAATGCTGTTTTATTCCCATGGATATCTGATATAATCGCAATTTTCGTCATGATATTTCCTCCTCATAAATTCAATTTATTGTCCTATTATATAATTCTATAAAATTCCTATTTATCCTTTTATAACTAAATAGAAGCCCTGATTTTTGTATTTAACTAAACAAAAAAAATCCTCTACCCAAACATTCGGTAGAGGACTTTTTATAGAAATTAGCTTAAACCTTCGCGATCTTTCCACTCTAAAAATTCATCATATGTTAATTGCTTATCTAAAATTGAGCCGTCTTCACGGATTTCGATCACACGGTTAGCAATTGTTTGAATGAACTGATGGTCATGAGATGTGAAAATCATTGCCCCTTTGAAACGAATTAAGCCTTCGTTCAATGCTTGAATCGATTCAAGGTCAAGGTGGTTCGTTGGTTCATCTAGTAAAATCACATTCGCTGTCGCAAGCATCATTTTGGATAACATACAACGTACTTTTTCTCCCCCTGATAAAACAGAAGGTGATTTTTTCACTTCTTCACCAGAGAACAGCATGCGTCCTAAGAAACCACGTAGGAAGCTTTCTGTTTCATCATCAGGAGAATATTGGCGTAACCATTCTACTAATGACTTTTCTGATCCTTCGAAGTATTTATCATGATCGTTTTCGAAATAGCTTTGAGAAGTGGTTACACCCCATTTAAATGTACCAGCATCCGCTTCTTTATCTTCCATTAAAATATCAAGAAGCGCAGTTTTAGCAAGTGGGCTACCAAGTAAAACGATTTTATCTTCTTTGTTCATCGAGAAACGAATATCTTTGAATAGTGATTCGCCTTCATGATTTACAGTTAGACCTTCAACTGTTAATACATCATTCCCGATGTCACGACCAATTTGGAAGTTGATGAATGGATATTTACGGCTTGATGGTTTAATGTCATCTAGCTCGATTTTATCCAGCATTTTTTTACGAGATGTCGCTTGCTTTGATTTAGAAGCATTCGC
Organism: Lysinibacillus sp. ZYM-1; assembly: GCF_001308875.1. Lineage (GTDB taxonomy): Bacteria > Bacillota > Bacilli > Bacillales_A > Planococcaceae > Lysinibacillus. The sequence continues at coordinate 92,645 of NZ_KQ465123.1, forward strand.
AGAGAATCGTGCGATAAACGCTTGTAATTCTTTAATTTTTTCTTCTTTTTTAGAATTTTGGTCTTGAGCCATTTTTTGAGCTAATTGAGAAGATTCATACCAGAAATCATAGTTACCCACATATAATTGGATTTTAGAGAAGTCCAAATCAGCAATATGTGTACATACTTTGTTTAAGAAGTGACGGTCATGGGATACAACAATGACTGTGTTTTCAAAGTTAATTAAGAATTCTTCTAACCATTGTATCGCTTTTAAGTCAAGGTGGTTGGTAGGCTCATCGAGTAACAGTACATCCGGCTGACCAAATAGGGCCTGCGAAAGTAATACTTTCACTTTATCAGAACCTTCAAGATCACCCATTAGCATGTAGTGAAGGTCATCTGAGATACCTAAACCGTTTAATAATGTTGCTGCTTCTGATTCAGCTTCCCAACCGTTTAGTTCTGCAAATTCACCTTCTAGTTCAGCGGCACGCATACCATCCTCATCTGAGAAATCTTCCTTTGCATAGATAGCATCTTTTTCTGTTTTCACATCATAGAGGCGTTTATTCCCCATAATTACAGTGTCGAGCACTGTATGCTCATCGTATTCAAAATGGTTTTGTTTTAGGACGGATAAACGTTCGTCCTTGCCCATTGATACGTTCCCTTCCTGTGCTTCAATTTCACCAGAAAGAATTTTTAAGAATGTTGATTTACCAGCACCGTTTGCGCCAATTAAACCGTAACAGTTACCTGGTGTGAATTTTATATTTACGTCTTCAAATAGTTTACGATCGCCATAGCGAAGACCTACATTACTAACTTGAATCATGCAAGTTCCTCCTTTTTTCACAATGGCTCTAGTATATCATGAAATATGTTCCATAGTCTATAAACATTATGACAGCAAGGTTTATTGACAATTGTTTTAATGAACAGCCCCAGTTCTTGCCGCAGCTACCTGTAAACTGTTACTGAATAAAGATACGGATTCCGTTTCCATTTCTTTTAAAACATGTCCATATACTTTATAAATCATATCAGGTGTATTCCCCAGTCTTTCAGAAATTACTTTCACATTCATTCCTTGATTTAATAAGATGGTGCAATGTGTGTGACGTAATCCGTGCAAAGTAATGATGAACCGTATGTTCGAACGTGGTCCATTAAACGGTGTTGCAACGCCAAGCTTCCCAGATGTGAAAGCAACGCACTGGGCATTTAAAGAGATTGAAGAAGCAGCGAAAAATCATTCGTATTATATAAATGAAGACAGTACAGAGCAGTTATCTAAATAAACAACAAGCAGGCTACGGATTTCCTTAGCCTGCTTGCATATTTAAAAAGAGTAGAGTGATAATAATAGCTTAAAATCAGTGATAGTAATCCACACTAGACGATGCATTTACAATATGGTTTGTTCAGAATTTGTTTAATAGACCTATGATAGGATGCGTAAAGGGACCGATATTAGAAATACAGGTAAAAGTCATATTGCATAATGGATTTAATTCTAACAAACTGATAGTTTGATGTTATACATAATTGTGTTCAAGTAGGGGAGGCGTGATAGTGAAAAAAAATATTAGCATTACTGTGACCATTATCATGCTATTTATTATCGTATTTTTTGTTGGCAATGAAGATTATTTTGGAAGTAGTAGTCAGCGGATTGCGCAGAATGGGATAGTTATGATAGAAGAACAAGAATTACAAGAAAATACTATTTTAAAATTAGATGGAGAATGGTCGTTCTATCCAAATATCTTAATATCGTCAAGTGAATCATTTGACGCATATGCGAGCAAGAAAATACCAATTGAGGTGCCGGCTACTTGGAATAGTTTTGTAGAACCAAATGAGGAAGGGCTTACTGTAGGAACATATCATGTGAAGATAAATGTACCGATTGAAGGGGAATATGGATTGTACATTCGTTCAATTCGCCAATCTAACCGTGTTTTCATAAACGGAGAAGATGTAGGTAGTATGGGAAATCCGAGTGAAACCTTAAAGGACTTTAAGTTCGAAAATGATGATAAATATATGGTGTTTGCAAATAGTGAGAATCAAATGCTTGATATCGTAATTCATGTCGGAAATTATAATTATCCAAAAGCTGGTATTACTTTTCCTATTGAGTTTGGAACAAAGGAAGCTATTCAAAGAGATTTTAGCATGAAAATTTTAGCAGATTCGTTTGTATGTATTGGCTATATTGTATTCGGTGCGATTTATATTATATCGTATAGTCAAAATCGGAAGCGTAAAGAAGAATTGTTTTTAGGGTTATTCACTATATTATTCGGACTGTACATGTCATTTACTAATGAAAAAATATTTTTCCTTATTTTTACATCTATAACTATAAATGAACAAGTGCGTTTACAATTAGGGATTTTACCACTTGTCGATGCTTGTTTAGCATTTTTTCTCTATTATTTGTATCCGGAGTTTATGAGGAAAAAAGCAATTTATATTATTAGTATTTTGTTAGGTTTACTTTTTTTTATCTATGGTATTTATAACCCAATTACAAAAAATAGTATGATTATACCAATAGAAAATCTAGTTCTTTCACAAGTAATCTTTGCAGTAATTTTTATTCCTGTTGGGCTTTATAATGTGTTTGTGCTATTACGTGTGCTTATGAAAGGTGTAGAAGGTTCACGTTATATTCTAATTCTTTTAGTATCTCTTACTTGTTATACTTTTTTAATGGTAATGTATTACATTTTTGATATACCTATAGTTTATAGTGAACAATTATTGTTTATTTTTACACTATATAGCTTTGCATCTCTGCTTAGTTTCCGAGCAAATACATCTTTTAAGAAAGTTCAAGCGTTATCGGAAGAGCTATTGATGCATAATCAAATGAAGGATGAGTTTTTATTGAAAACGTCTCATGAATTACGTACGCCTTTAAATGGTATTTTAAATATATCCAAATCGTTAATGGAAGGTGTACAAGGACCTTTAAAGCGTGAGCAACAAGAAAATGTCATTTTAATACATAATGTCGCGCAACGTTTAGGTTATTTAGTAGAGGATTTATTGATTTCTTCGAATCATATGACCGGAGAAGTTCGTGTCATCCCACGTGTTGTTCCGATAAGCGTAATTGATGAAGTAATTGAGGAAATTCGTAGTTTAATGTCGAGTGATACATCCATAAGATTAATGAGTGCAGTAGATTCTAATTTACCCCATATGTATACAGATGAATTACGATTGAAACAAGTGCTTTATAATTTACTCTATAATGCTCTGCAACATACAAAACATGGAGAAATTACAGTCTTAGCTAGTGTACGTAATGATTATATGGAAATACAAGTAAGCGATACTGGAATTGGTATACCATCACAAGACTTAGATCGAATTTTTAATTCCTTTTATCAAGTAAAGAAAGGTAAAAATAGAGGGGGACTTGGGTTAGGATTAAGTATCTCAAAAAATATAGTAGAACAGTTAAATGGGGAAATTCATGTAACAAGTACATTAGGTGTTGGAACAATTTTTACTTTTACGGTGCCACTTGCCACACTCGAAAAACTAGATATTGAAACACAACAACAGATGGGCAATCGAGCAGAAAATACTTTACTACAGCTAGATTTACCATTATTGCATAAAGGTAATGACAAAACCATACTCATTGTTGATGATGATCATGTGAATATAAAAGTACTAGTGGACGCATTAATTCAAAAAGGCTATACCGTTATTGGGGTGGATAATGGGTTTGATGCGATGGATTATATAAAGAAACATAAAGTAGATTGCATGTTAGTCGACTTAATGATGAATGATATGTCAGGCTATGAATTATGCAAACAAGTACGAAAGCAATACGATATGTTGGAATTACCGATTATTGTTTTAACAGCAATTATGCAGCATTCAGATTTAGTGTTATCTTTACAAGTTGGGGCAAATGATTATATGCCAAAACCGATTGCGATGGATGAATTACTAGTGCGTATTCAATCATTACTAGCAGTTCGACAATCTTCCATTGATGCGATTGAGGATGAAATGAATTATTTATATGCGCAAGTAACTCCTCATTTTGTCTACAATACACTTAATACTATTATCGGCTTAAGCTATACAGATATAGAAAATACACGAGAGGCGTTATACAGTTTAGCAACCTATTTCCGTGCCAAGCTGAATGTCCATTATCGTAACAGCATGGTTTCTATAGAAGATGAAATAGACCTTGTAAAAGCATATCTCTATATTGAAAAAATGCGCTTTGGTGATCGTCTTACAGTTGCGTATGATATTGATGAGTCCATTCATTCTTGGGTTCCGGCATTATCAATTCAGCCTATAGTTGAAAATGCAGTTTTTCACGGGATTTCGAAGAAAAAAGAAGGTGGTACTATTGAGGTGAGTGTGCAACGAGAAGGTCAATTTATACGTATTAAAATTTATGATAATGGGGTCGGTATCTCAGAAGAAAAATTGCAACGATTAGTAAATGAAGAAAACTCACGTATTGGATTTAAGAATCCGTTGAAAAAATTTAAGCTTATTAGAAATGCCAGTTTGCGTATATATAGTGAAGAAGGTAAAGGCACTACTGTTATTATTCTATTACCAGAAGGTGATGCTTAATGAATATAGTCATAATTGATGATGAAAAAATGGCAATAGATGTGTTAAGAATTATGCTAGAAAAGCTTACACAATTTACGATTTGCATTAAAGGTACGTATACAAATGTAAGGGATGCATTTGCTCTTTTTGAAAAAGAACGAGTAGATGTCGTTTTTTTAGATATGGAGATGATTGACGTTCATGGGTTGCAAGTTGCCAAAAAGTTACTAGTTAAATATCCAAGTATGCAAATTATTTTTGTGACAGCCCATGCGAAGTTTGCTGTAGATGCTTTTGACATAGAAGCAACAGATTATTTATTAAAGCCAGTTCGAGAAAACCGTTTATTGAAGGCGGTGACAAAAGCACAGCAAGTATTTAGTCTACGGCAAGAAATGCAATCTAAACAAAAAGAATTACATATGTACGCACATACTTTTGGTAGCTTTCGTCTATTAGATGTCCAACAGCAAATTGTGAAATGGCGTACAAGAAAAGTAAAGGAATTGTTTTTATATTTATGGTTTAATCGGAATAAGCCGCTATTAAATACTGTAATTATGGAAGAATTATGGCCAGAAGCAGAGCTAGAGAAAGCTGGGGCTAATTTACATACATCCATCTATCTATTACGCAAAATTTTGAAGCAAAATGGTAGTGAAAATCCGATTCTATTAGTAAATAATCACTATCAATTAAATATCGAAATTGACAGTGATTATGAGGAACTAGTACAGTTGTTAGAAAGAGAGCATTATGATGAACAAGCAATTCAACAATTATTAAATTGCTATAAAGATGATTTTTTAGCGGCGGAAGAATATCATTGGGCGATTCAAATACAACTTCGCTTAAAACAAAGTGTATTACATTTATTAGAAATGTATATCGCCCATACGAATGAAATTAATCCATTACTAAAACTAGATTGCCTACAAAAAATGCTAGAGCTCGATGAATATAATGAGCAATACATGTTTTTGCTCTTGCAATTTTTAATCGAGAAAAATAAAAAACAAGATTGTACACAATGTTTTGATATGATCCAGCAAAAGTTACAGGAAGAGTTAGGCGTGCCTGTGCCAGATAATATCAAGAGTATTTATGCAGAATACATGATACGCGTATAGTAAGTACGCTAATCTTTGCTTTCATCCTAAATGCTCACTTTTTCACTTTGTTAAAATAGAACTGAAAAATAAGGTAAAGATGAATTAATTATAAATATTTGTATATGCAAAAAAAGTTATTTTTTTACAGGGATGCAGCTGCTAAATGTAGTTTCTTGTGTAGATTTGAAATAAAGTCGTGAAGCTTATAAAAAGATTTGATTAAAAATCCTGTGTTGATATGCAGGATTTTTTCTTGTTCCACAAACGGGCCATTTAATTGAATAACACTTCTAAATTTAGAATGGGATTTTATGTTAATATTGATGTGAGTTTGTGAAACAATGTACTTAAGCTAACGGCGCAGTTTAGTGAAAGAAGGAATCACCAAAATAAAATCAAATTTTAAGTTAATGAGGGGTGCCGATGAGAAAAGCTGAAATACGTCCTTGGACAGAGGATTGGGTAACACAATTTTATAAAGAAGAAATTATACTTAAAGATATTTTTAAAGATGAATTGCTTGGAATTCATCATATAGGGAGTACATCTATACCGACAATTGGTTTTGCTAAACCAATTGTAGACATCTTAGTTATTGTGAATGATATTGAGAAAGTTGATTTATACAACGAAAAAATGTCTTCAATAGGGTATGACCCTAGAGGTGAAAATGGCATACCAGGTAGAAGGTATTTTCCGAAGAATAAGGAAAGAAGAACCCACCACGTACATATCTATCAAGAGGGAAATGAAAATATTAGGATACATCTAGATTTCAAGGAATACTTAATTAATAATCCAGAGGACGCAAGAAGTTACGGGGATTTAAAAATAAAATTAGCAAAACAGTTTCCAAATGATATTCATAAGTATCAAGAAGGTAAAGAATTTTTTGTTAACGAATTAGTAAAAAAAGCTATAAACTGGAGTTTAATGGTGTAGCGCCGATTTTGCGCTACATGGATGGCTAACGGGGGGCTTTAGTTCAATAACGAACTTCAACAATCGGGCGCTTTTCTGAATAAGGAAAGCGTCTTTCTTCATGGAAAGGGCCATTTAATGGAATAAGACTATCAAACAAAACCGGATATTCACTTGAGATTGTGAAGGAATGCACTTAAACTAACGAGCAGAATAGTTAAACAAGAGACATTGATCTTACACAAATCAATGTCTCTTGTTATTGTAGGGATTTTTCACCCTCTGAAATATGTTATGATAAGAATACACGTTCGTTTTTGGTGGGATATACATAATAGGGGAGGTAACTAATGGAGAAAATAAGCTATCCAAAAGTGTGGAATCTAGATAAGGTTTTTATGGGGGGAAGCAAATCAATTCAATTTTTAGATCATATCAATCGATTAGAAGCTCTTGTACATGAACTAGAAGGTAGTGTTAAATCATTTATTACTCCACTTTCAACAAATGAATTAATTAAAGTGGTCCATTTAGTAAAAAACATCGGAAACATTCGCTCGTACTTATCGCAAGCTAATTCGTTTATCACTTGTCTCCTTGCAGAAAATCCAAAGGATCAAGATGCTGCGATTTCACGAGGAAAAGTTGCTCAAAAAGAATCCCGTTTTGAAAAAGAATTATCGAAAGTAAAGAAGATATTAACAAATACAAAGGAAGATGTTTGGGAAAGCATACTAGAAACCGAAGAATTACAAGAATATAGATTTATTCTAAACGAATGGCGTGAAAATGCAGATAAGAATTTGTCAGAAGAGGAGCTAAATTTAATTTCTGATTTAATGGTTGATGGGTACCATGCTTGGGGACATTTCTATAATAATCTAGTAAGTAGTATTAAATTAAATATTCAAATTGATGGAAAAGAAGAAAATCTATCAGTTGGACAAGCCATTAACTTGCGGTCGCACCATATTGAAGAAGTGCGTAAGGAAGCTCATTATGTATTAGAATCTACATGGAAAGAGAAAGAAGAATTATTTAGTAAAATAATAAATCACATTGCTGGCTTTCGTATACAAGTGAATAACAAACGCGGGATAAAAAGTGTAATAGAAGATCCTTTGAAAAAGAACAGAATGAAGGAAGAAACGCTGAATACGATGTGGACAGTGATCAGTAAATATAAACAACCTTTCTCGAATTACTTGAAGCGAAAAGCTGAAATGATAGGTGGATCTAGTATGAAGGCTTATAACTTTTGGGCCCCCATTACAAAAAGTAATCAAGAGATAAAATTCGAGGAAGCTGCTACACTTATTACGGAACATTTTAGTCAGTTTGGAACCGAATTAGAAGGCTTCGTTAGGCAAGCTTTCTATGAAGGTTGGATAGAAGCCGAAGATCGTCCAAATAAGTCCGCTATTCCATTTTGTGCTGGTTTTCCACTAACAGGTGAATCAAGAGTTTTTATGACATTTAGCGGTACTTTTTTAAATGTGTTAACTCTTGTTCATGAACTGGGGCATGCTTTCCATAATCATGCCATGAAGTCTGTTAATGGGTTGAATAAACGTTATCCGTTAAGTATTGCTGAAACTGCTTCAACCTTCTCCGAAATGATTATTTTTGATGCGGCTATGAAAAAGGCAAATACAAAAGAAGAAAAATTATTTATACTGGATGAAAAATTAAAACGTAGTGTAATGAACTTTATGAATATTCATTCGAGATTCTTATTTGAGCAGAGATTTTACAAGGAACGTAATGAAGGTATTGTTTCAGCCGATCGACTAAATCAGTTAATGGAAGAATCAATAAATGAGGCGTATGATGGTTCCCTAGAACAACCTTCAATTTATTCTTGGGTTTGGACACCACACTACTATATTACTCAATCGCCTTTTTATAATTTCCCATATACTTTTGGGTATTTATTTGCATTGGGCATTTATGCAAAGGCAAAAGAAAAAGGAAAAAATTTTGAGAAAGATTATTTGAACTTACTTCGTGATTCAGGAAGTATGACTGTGGAAGATTTAGTTATGAAACATTTAGGAGAAGATATTACTTCAGAGGAATTCTGGGAAAAAGGAATGGAATTATGCGTGAAAGATGCGGAAGAATTCATTAAATTAACTTCTTCTTAAATTGTTGGATGATATTGAACGCTATGCTTGCCCATTGTTATGATAAGGCCCTTAACATCTTAATGTTTGAGTAATTCTTCTTCAACAAACGGGCGCATTTCGGTACTGCACCCCAAAAGTTAGAGTGAGAAAATAACATTTGGGGTGATTTTTTATGACTAAATATAATGAAGAATTTAAATTAATGGTGGTTCAAGAA
>NZ_KQ465124.1:0-45182 GCF_001308875.1 Lysinibacillus sp. ZYM-1
CCGCCCGTAGTGGAAATCAACGGCTTTACTTTATTTCATTGTAAAAGAAAAAAGACTGTAGGCAAACTCTCAAATTTTTTGAGTTTGTCTACAGTCTGGAACAAGTGCCTTTCTGTGAAAGAAAGGCACTTGTTTTTTATTCATCTTCTAATCGTGCATACATATAATGATCAACCCATTGACCATTAATATACAAAAGCTTTCTTAAAAGACCTTCTTGTTGAAAGCCTGCTTTCTCTAAGACACGCATTGAGGCATTATTTTGGGTTGATACATATGCCTCTACCCGATGTAGCCCAATTTGATCGAATGCAAACCGGACTACCATATTCACCGCCTCAGTGACGATTCCTTTACCTACATAAATTTCATCCATAGCATATCCCACAAATGCACTTGAGTAGGGTAAACGTTTTATAGCATATAGTGCAATATGTCCTATTAGATTATTAGTACCATGTTCAAAAATGCCAAAAGTAAATTCTCGCTTTGAATCCATTAAATATAGACTCTCTTGAATTTTTTTATATTGCGCGTCAATTGTATAGTATTCAGGTCTTTGTAAAGGCTCATAGGTTGACCAAAAGTATTTATTGCGGCTTACGAGACCTGTTAAACTTCGTGCATCTTTTTCTTGGAATGTGCGGATGTAGCATTTATCCCCCTTTATTGTTACCACATTCCCACCCTTTTTTCTTAATAAATTCCAAATTTTTAGCACCATTTCTCCACACTAGCCTTCCAATCAATGTCTGTACAAATCTTTACTACTTTCTCTGCCACCGAAAATCAAGTGGTTTAGCCCTAGTTTTACCTTATTGTATGTAAAAAAAGATGCTGCTACAACTAAAACAGCTCATGTCTTAATGTCATAGCACCATCACTTTATTTCTTATTTTTTTTGCTTCTTTTTCTCATTTAATATTTCTAGACTGGATGATTCAGCATCTTCTAAATGAGCATTGTCTAATACATTTGTTAGATGAAGTCCACGTTTCAGCGCCTCTCGTTCAATATGTGCAAGCGTTTCTTGTAGCACCTGTACACGCGCGTATTTTTTATCGTCTCCAGCTACTAAAATCCATGGCGCATTTTTCTTATCGGTCTTCTCAAACATTTCATTGGCAGCCTCGATATATAGTGGTGACTTTTCTCGATTGCGCCAATCTTCATCTGTTAACTTCCAAGATTTATAGGGGTTTTGTTCTCGTTCTTTAAAACGCTTTAATTGCTCTTCATCTGAAACATGAAGCCAAAACTTAATAATTATGTAGTCTCCTGCAGTTAAAATCTTCTCAAAATTATTAATTTCTTCATAAGCACGAGACCATTCGTCCTTCGTTGCGAACCCTTCGATTCGTTCTACTAACACACGACCATACCATGAACGATCGAAAACAGCGATTTGTCCATGCTGCGGTAGCTTTCTCCAGAATCGTTGTAAATAGTTATAGCGCAATTCATGTGGTTGAGGAGCCGAAATTGGATGTACCACATAACCCCGTGGATCGACACGTTCAATTAAACGTTTTATAGCTCCCCCTTTACCGGCTGCATCCATACCTTCAAATACTAAGACTAAACCTATTTTGTTTTTTAATAAAAATTGTTGTGCATTTAACATTTCATATTGGAGTACTTTTAATTTCTTTTTATACATCTTTTTATCTAGTTCAATGGATAGGTCTAGATTTTTTAAATTTAGTGTCATAAAGCTTCACTCCTTTAATCTGGATATATTCTTATTGTACTAAAGAATTATATGGATGCCTATTAGGATGGTAAATTGTAGATATTATTAGCAAAACAACACGATACATTGTTGGAAATTTCCGTTATAATAAAATGAGTGACAGTACTATACTTATTTGTCTTTTCCCTATACAATCTAACACGAAGGGAGAGGAAAACATGCCTCGGTTTTTATTGATGACAATTTCTTATATTGTCTCACTCATCCTAACCTTTTCATCCTTTTTCATGAAACTAAACGGTCAGTCTTCTTTAGAAATTTCTAATCGTTTTCCTGTGGTTTTTGCACCTGTTGATGGAAGTCATGTAATTTGGATTGTCATTTATTTATTCATCGGTTATTGGTTAGTGATGAACATCAAAAAGACATCTATGAAACAGTCTGCGCTCTTTAGCTGCATAAATATTTTGCAAGCATTAACGATATACGTATGGCATCATGAATTATTTATTGTTTCTCTCGGCATTACCTTACTCTTAGTCTTGTATTTATTTATGTTGTATAATACGTATCCATTTCATGACAAATCACTGTCGGGTCGTATTCCTTTCGCCATTTATTTTGCATGGATGACATTTATTTTTATCACGAATATTAGCTTTACGTTAACAGCTTATGGTTGGAACGGTTTTGGTCTTAGCACTCCTCTTTGGGCAGTTATTTTACTGACGTTAGGTGGAGCAATCGCGCTACATATCCGCTTTCATCACTTTGATATCATGTATCCAAGTGTTTTTATTTGGGCATATTTAGGAATCACTTTACATAATGGTTTTGATGAGCTACTCGTAACAACAGCTGCCTTATTTTTATGTGGTGTTCTCTTAGTCGGTATATTATTTATTAAAAAAAATCCTGCTAACCAAAAATAAATTGGTTTGCAGGATTTTTTATGTGATCCTAGTCTTCGTCTAATGAAGTTAGGATAATTGGTTTATCTTTTGTAACAATTACTGAATGCTCAATCTGAGCAACAAGGGATTTATCAGGTGTAATGAATGTCCAACCATCACCAGCTTCTACAATATGCTCTGCTTTTGCGGAGATAAACGGCTCAACTGCAAGGACCATACCTTCTTTCATAATTGTAGAATCCCATGCATCATAATAATTTAAAATGTGATTTGGTTCATCATGTAAGGAACGACCTAAACCATGGCCTGTTAAATTCATGATGACTGTTAAGCCATTTGCATTCGCCTCACGCTCAACAGCTTTTCCGATTTGATTTAATTTAGAGCCAGCCTTTACTTTTGTCATTGCTCGATCAAAAGCACTTTTAGCTACACGACATAGTTTTTCTTTGTCTTCATAGCCATCACCAACTACAAATGAAATACCAGTGTCGGCAAAGTAGCCATTTAAAGAGCCTGAAACATCAATATTGACAATATCCCCCGCTTGAATAATACGTTTACCTGGGATACCATGTGCCACTTCTTCGTTGACACTAATACAAGTATATCCTGGGAAGTCATATTCTCCTTTTGGTCCAGAAATAGCACCCGCCTCGGCAAACATGCGACCAGCAATTTCATCAAGCTCAAGTGTTGTGACACCTGGTTTTGTAGCAGTCTTCATCGCTTCACGAATCTCAGCACAAATGCGTCCGATTTTTTTAAAAGCTTCAATCTCTTCTTGCGTTTTTACAATCATGTATAACGTCCCTTTCATCTAATATCTACTCTTTAATATAACATAACTTTTTATGTGTATAACGATAAACGCTTTAAATATTGTATGCCTGCTTACTTGGCAAAGTGCTAAAAGCGCTATTCACTTATTGCTACAATAAAAAACCCCCTTCACAAATATGAAGGGGATCGGTTTATGCTTTATGTTTCATTAATTGTGGAGCCGCTGTGAATAATAGCACGCCAACAATGGCTGTTAAAATTGTTGCTGGTAGCATATAAGTACCATTATAAATAATCGAGTAAATCCACGCATTTTGATCGCCAGCATACTCTGCAAAAAATACAGATCCAGCAATAGTATGGGCCGCATATCGCAAGAAGCCTGCAAACACCGTACCTAGAATAATATAAAGTGCCATTTTTGTTTTGTTTCGTTGATTAGCTGCCTCAAGCAATGGTCCACGGACAATAGCTGCTAATCCCACGACTGTGAAAGCAACACCATAATCTAGTAATCCTTGGAGCCAGTGTACTATATATGCCCCAAACATTGTTTGCATAACACCTACAAGTAAGCCCGTTGTTAGTCCAGCTACTAAACCCCAGCGAAATGCGATTAACATTATTGGTACCATGACGAGACTAACAGAGCCCCCTTGTGCCCATACTTTAAATGAAACTTGATCCAGCACAAGGCCAATCGCTGCAAATATGGCAATCTCCACCAGCATTAATAGTCTTTTTTTGTCCATACATATTCTCTCCTTTGTTCCGATGTAGGATACAAGAGCAGGAATAGAAATGCGCTGATTGATTCTCTCTGACATCTTTTTATTCCTTTAAGAATGAAAAAACGATGTCAGGACAGAGCCTCACATCGTACAAGTGTCGGTTTCTATCCACATCCCTACGCAAGTGTTAACTTACAGGTTCAAAGAGTCAAGGCATTACGTGCCAAGTCTCAGCTGACATCATCAGCTCCCCTTGTGGTCGTTACATCTGAATTTAATTTGAACACTTTCATTGTACGCAAAGGATAGGATGATTACAACCTCTTCCAAACTATATTTTTTGAAACTTTGCCGTTTTCCATGCGTAAATATTAAAAAAGGAGGTACAACTATGGAGAACCAAAAAATTTTATCTGCCTTTAGTTATCTCAGTATTTTCTTTGCCCCTTTCATTGTACCATTAATTGTTTACTTCGTTACGAAAGATTCTGACATCAAAAGACATTCAATACGCGCACTTGTGTCTCATCTAGTCCCTTTTGTTTTTGGAATCTTGTTCTTCATTGTCTTTGTTTTTTCTACATTTAGTTTAGATCCAACTTCAAGTAATAGTACAGTGATGATTGTTTGGTTCATTTCGTTCGCCATTTATGTAATAGTCTCACTCGGCATCGTTATTTGGAATATTATTCAAGCTGTTCGAGTTATCCGTTAATGTTTCATTTTTAGGATAAACAGGTAGAAGAATTATAAAAGGAGCTGTGTTTTTGATGAAAGTATCAAAAGTTGTGAAAACTGCTGTAAAATTAGCGCCTATTGTTATACCTATCGTAAAAAAAGTATTGGCAGCAAAAAAAGGAACAACTTCTACAGTTAGTCCTCGAAAAAAATAAAAGGAAGGCGTATTTCCTTATGTCGGAAATACACCTTCTTTTATTTTATTTCAAAGTGTGTTTGGCTATGCCCATTCAACGTTTTTTCTACATGTAAAACGGCTGGCATCGCAGATTTTAATTCAGGCACATGAGAGATTACGCCAATCATTCGGCCAGAATCCTGTAAATCAATTAATGTGTCTATCGCTTTATTTAAAGATTCCTCATCGAGCGAACCAAAGCCCTCATCAATAAACATTGTTTCAATATGAATATTGCCCTGGAAGCTTTGAATAACATCAGCCATTCCTAGAGCAAGACTTAATGATGCATTAAACTTTTCACCGCCAGATAAAGTTTTGACATCACGTAATTGATCTGTGTAAGCATCATATACATCAAGTCCAAGTCCGCTTTGCTTCGCATGCTTTTCTAGCCGGTCTGAACGTCTAAGCTCAAATTGACCATTTGATAAATGATAAAGGCGAATATTGGCTGCCTCTGTAATTTGATCTAAGTAATTAATTTGAATATAACGCTCAAAGGACAGTTTTTTCGAATTTTGCCCATTTAATAAGCCGTAGAGCTCCTTCACTCTTCCAGCTTCATTCTCAAGTAAACGAAGCTCTCTCGCTGTTTCTTCCACCTTATTGATAAAACTTTGACATGATTTCGCAAAACCATCTATTTGTTGAAGTTGTTTAAAGGCATCCTCATAGGCGATTCGGAGACTTTCCACTGTTGCCTCCATAGAAGCTAAATCTTGTTCCTCTTTCCCTTGGAGATGCTTCTCTCCTTCGGTAATTTGAATTTGTAATGTGTGAACCTGTAACATATAGTCACTGCATGCCTTCCGAAGGCCCTCTAATTGGGCCGCACTTCTTTTGGCAGCTGCGTATTCCTCATAGCTAACAAAGCCTGCTTTCTGCATATTTATTGAAAACTGCTCACGTTTGTCATTCAACTTGCACTTCAATTCTTCAAAATTCTGTTGGGCGATTTCCACAGCCAATTTTGCATTACTTGCAGCTTCCTTTGCGGCATGTAAATTATGTTGACTTTCTTGCCATAATTTTTGTAAATCTATTTTCTGTTTGCTAACATCGGTAAGCGCTTGTTTTAATTGCAGTAAAGTTTGAATAGCTGTTGGCATTTGCTTATATTGTTCCTCTACAATTGCTTGTAGTCTTGTCCAGTTCTTCATCTGCTCAGTAAAATATTGATCAAGTTTTAGTTGTTTATTCTGCAGTTGCTCTATTTTTAAACGCTGCTCTTTTTGGTTTATTCGCGTTTGAGCTAACTGTTGATTGACAACCTTTAAGCTAGTAATCTCTTGTTCCATTTTGTCTAAGGTATCGATTAAATATGCTTGATCCTGTTGTTTAATTGGATGTGCTTCTAGTTGCTTCAGTGCCTCTTGCTGAAGCTGTTGCGTGGATGTTAAAAATGCTTCTTTTTCCAAATATAAGCGCTCGACTGATGAAGCCTTTGCTCTTAACGCTTCTACCTGAGCAAGGTCAACAACTTCCAATTGCTTAGTATGTGTTTGTTGATGAGTTATACTTCCACAAACAGGACAAGGTTCCCCGTCTTTAAGCTGCTGAGCCAAAACACTTGCTTGACTTGTCAGCCAACGTTGCTCTAATTGTTGAAGATCTTGTCTACTTTCTTGATAGTGAATTTTAGTAGTGATGGCATCCTGCTTGGCTATCTCTACGCTTTTTGTATATTTCTCCACCTGCATGAGCAAAGCCACTTGTTCACGAAGCTTTGGTAGTTGCTCTAAGTACCCTTCATATGGTTCTAGTTGGTTTTCATAGTGTTCTATTGTTTGCGAATACTGCTCTAATTGCACTTGTTCTTTTTCTACTAGTGCTAAGTTATCAGCTACCGCTTGCTTGGCCGTCTTAACATATTGCTCAGCAATTTGCAGTTGCTGTACATTGCTGTCATAAGCTTCGAATTTTGGTAGCAACCCTTGTAACTGCATTTCCTGCTGTAAAATTTGTTGCCGTTGAGACTCTTTAGCCTCTTCCACTTCATATTTATCTTGCGCTCGTTGTAGTAGTTCCTTAGTTTGTAGCTGACAGCTATTAGCTTGTTCATATGCCTGTTCTTTTAAATTTTGTTCAGCTCGTAAATCGATACATTGTTGTTCGAGCAATATTAAACGTTCTGCTTGTTCTGCTAAAGCAATCTCCTGTTCCTTTGCACGGTAGGTGTTTTGCTCATTTAACAACATTGTTAGTCGTTCCTGACGTTTGGCTTGTTCCTCAAATTGTTCATTAAGCGTTTTAGCTAAACTGTAATATTCTTGTTCTTTTTGATGATGACTATATGCTTCCTCATATTGTCCCTGTTCTTCTTCTATACATTTCGTATAGTAGGTCAATTCCTCTTCCAGCGCTTGCTTTAGCTGATGCATATTTTCCGTATTATCAGCAATTTGAGTAAAAAGAGGAGATGAACGATGTGGAAGAGCACCAACAATTTGACCTAGTAGATGTTCTTTTAATTGCTTGGCACGTTCAAGATCACTCTCTGCCTCTTTTCGTTTAGCATCAAGCATTTTTGTCATGACACCAAAGCGATCTGTTTTGAAGATTTTCCGTAAGATTACCTCTTTGTTTGTAGAGTCCGAAGTTAATAATTTGCGAAATTCACCTTGTGGCAACATCACAATTTGGCTAAATTGATCCTTTGTGAGTCCTATAATTTCCTGTATTTTTTTATCAACTTCAAGCGTTTGCTGCTTTTCAACAATGTTATAATCGAGCCTTCCCTCTTTTACTACCGCTAACTCCACTTTTTTACCAGTAGCTGTTTTATTTTTTTCCTTTATATGTCCTGGCTGGCGCAAAATCTGATAGACTCTTCCATGCATTTCAAACATAAGTTCTACCGCTGTATAAACATCATCGTCAGCAAAACCACTTCGTAGTAAAGCCGTATCTTGACGATCCTCTCCACTACCCGCCCCATAAAGTGCATAACAAATGGCGTCAAAAATCGTCGTCTTCCCCGCACCTGTTTTGCCAGAAATAGCGAACAAACGGTGTTCCCCTAACTGTTGAAAATCAATTACTTCTGTATTCTTATAAGGACCGAATGCCGTAATCGTTAACTTTAATGGCTTCATTTTACTATCTCTCGCTCCTCATCTAATAATTCTTGCAACATCTCCGTAAACAAACGCTCAGTATCTTCATCTGGCTGAATGCCGATAATATCTGTAAAGAAAGAGCGGAATAGATCGATATCTTCTAATTTTTCTGCTTCTACTACTTGAAGCTCGCTTGGCATCTCTAATCGAATAACCTTACGCTCAACATGCATCGCATGAGGAAAAACAGTACGGATACGTTCCATTGGAGAAGATACGGATGTAGCATCTGTCAATCTCACAAATACATAATCATCACTTGGTGGAAGCATTAGTAACTCCTCCAACTGTCCTTCTACTATTCGTAAATCTCTTCTTGGCACAAACTTTCTTTTGGTTACTGTACTATTTCCATGTTCATCTAGATCAATGATTAAAAAGCCTTTTTCATGTAAATGCTCAGATAATGAATATTTTAACGGTGAACCTGCATAGCGAATCGTTTCATTTAAGACATAATGTGCCTTATGTAAATGTCCGAGAGCTGTATAATGAAATGGTTTAAATAAAGCTGCATTTACACAATCTGATCCCCCTATAGAAAGCGGTCGCTCTGAATCACTAGTATTGGCTTCCTCCTCACCATACTTCGTCACAAAGGCATGTCCAATAAATATATTGCGTTTACTTGTATCCATACCTGCTGTTATGTGCTCAATAATTTTCTGCATAGCATCTTGGTGAGAACGTATCGATTCCTCTTCAAAAATACTACGAATAGAAGCAGGCTCTGCAAACGGCACAAGATGAAAATGCACTTCTCCATATTGATCATTCAAGATGATGGGTGCATGATCTTTCGTAAATTGGCCCTTAATATATAAGCCACTATCACGCATCAATCGACTACCAAAATTTAATCTGCCTGCACTATCATGATTCCCCGCAACAGCTAAAACAGGAATCTTCTTCTCTAATACTATTTTTGCTAAAACATCATTTAGTAAATTCACTGCCTCAATAGGAGGCATGGAACGATCGTATAGATCACCTGCTATAATAATTACATCTGGCTTTTCTTCATCAATTGCTTGCATAAATTGTTGTAGGATATATTGTTGATCTTCTGTCATATAGACACCTTGAACGAGCTTTCCTAAATGCCAATCTGCTGTATGAAATATTTTCATTCCTGTACCTCCTGTCCTCTTACTATTTTATCATGGCCATTAACAGATTGTTTTTCCTTTGTTTGGGGATTTCAGCACGCACAAAAAAAGCATCCTAAAAGATGCCTTCTTAATCATTATTCATCTATTCTCTATCTTTTCTATAAAAGCCGTATAGCCGTGGAATCCTTGAATAGAACGTCCCATTTTAACAGACTTTTGTGGTGCCTTCTGTTGTTTAGATTGTGCAGATGCTCGTTCCTTTAAAATTTCCTCAAATGATAAAGGATTCGGCTTCGGTAATTGTGATGAAGAAATATTCAGTGCATCACTACCACTATAGACTCTTAAAAAAGCATTGGCCATTTGGCGATATCCTTCAAAATTTGGATGAACATCAGCATGATTCGGTAAGTAGTTTGTTGCATTTAAACCAAAGTCATCGTACACATCTACATACACCGCTCCGGCTAGCTCCGCCTGTTGCTGTAAAATCTTATTTAACTTCACAAGCTGTGCATTTGTTCCTTCCTTTTGTGTTAGATGAACAGTTGGATAAGCAAAATAATAGCCTATAACATATACCTTAGCCTTTGGCGCGTGTTCAGCTAATTCATCTAAAATAGCCACCATATTTTTTCTCACCATATTTAAGGCGTAATCTGTTTGAAGCTGGGAAAAAGCTAAAGTTCCAGCCGTCGGATTCAGTTGGACAAGCCGTAATAAATCATTGGCTCCTGCTGAAACCGTAACTAGTGTAGCATGGGCTAGTAAATCCCTTGCTTCCTCAGATTGGATTTTTTCTAACACATTTGCTGTTGTAAAGCCTGGAAAAGCTAGCCTCTTTGTATAGGATTTTAATTGATCGATTGACTTTAATCTCATAGCAATTAAATCACTGTATCCAGCATCAATTTGTTGATAAGGCGTTTGACCAGCAGCTAAGGAATCCCCGATAGCTACAAAGCTTTCAGTTTGAGCAAAAGCAGATGAACCCCAGCATGTCAGTGATAATATGATTACCCCGATCACGTTACAAAAGTGCTTCATCTGCTCTCCCCCATTCTTGATTTTTAATAAGCTTAGAAAGCCCAGCTACCTTTGCGGAATATCGGCTCTACAGTACCGTCTGGTAAAATACCATCAATGTCCATCTCACCGCTGCCAATCATAAAGTCTTCATGCGTTACAGAAATATTTGCGCCTAAGGCTTCTAGTTGACCGTTTTCTAAGTCTCTACCGCCCTCTAAGCAAGTCGGGTACGCTTCACCAATCGCTAAATGGTTTGAAGCATTCTCATCGAATAACGTATTAAAGTATAAAATCTCTGATGCTGAAATTGGTGATTCATGAGGAACAAGTGCCACTTCACCTAAATAACTTGAGCCCTCATCTACTTGAATGAGTTCCTGTAATAAATCTTGACCCACTTCAGCTTCTGCCTTGATAATTTTTCCTTCTCCAAATGTTAATTTAAAGCCATCAATGATATTGCCTTGATACACTAAAGGCTTTGTATTACTAACATAACCGTCTACACCTTGCTTCATTGGAAGTGTATAGACCTCTTCTGTTGGCATATTGGCAATAAAAACATTGCCTTCAGGCGTTTTACTGCCACCAGTTAGCCATTTATGCTGTGGTGCTAAAGCAATTGTTAAATCTGTTCCTGGAGCAGTATAGTGAAGCTTCGCATACTTTTTATTATTTAAAAGTTCTGCACGAGATTCTAAATTAGTTACATGCTGATGCCAATTTTCAACTGCATTACCTTCTCCAATATGAACTGTTTTAAAGATAGCTTCCCATAAGGCAGGTACTTGCTCCTCTTCTGTTAATTGAGGGAATACCTTTGCCGCCCATTTTGATGAAGGAACTGCAATAATTGACCAAGCAATCAAATCCTTCATAACCGCATTACGATAGTTTTTCAATGCCGATCCAGATACCTTTTGATGTGTAGCTAATCGTTCGGCAGGAATTCCTGTTAATTTATCAGGATCTGCAGCATCGATCCATAATAATGCCCCTTTACGTTTAATGAGTTCATCACGCATTTTCACGACCCATTCTGGGAAACGGTTAAATTCTTCATCAGAGGCATGTTCAAAATAGGCACGATCTATTTCATCATCTGAAAAATTAACATGGACACGTCCAGCGCCAGCCTTATACGCCTCTTTAACGACCAAACGAGCAAAATCTAAAGCATCAACTGATGTGTTGACTAACAAATATTGACCTGGTTGAATGTTTACCCCAACTTTTACTGCAAGTTCTGCGTATGCCTGTAATTTTTCTTCAAATGTCATATTATTTCCCTCGCTTTTGTCCAATTGTTTTAGAATTACCTTCCATTAGCTTACCATCATGCCATATTTTCTGCACTGGCTTACCAGGAACTTCTCTTGTCCATTTTTTATAGGTTTTTTCGTCTTGATAAGATAGTAATGTTAATACTTCACCATCTGCACCCGCACGACCTGTACGACCCGAACGGTGTAAATACTGCTCAATTGTTCGTGGAACGTCAACATGAATAACATGTGTTAAACCGGCAATATCTAAACCACGTGCCGCAATATCTGTCGCGATTAAAATACGTGCGTCCCCTTTGCGGAAAGCATCTAAAGCCTTTTTGCGTTCTTCTTTTTTCATGTCAGAATGAAGAGTTACAATTGGTGCAGAGCGATACTGTAGCTTCGTTTCTTTCATTAACAATTGATCAATATTATTGACGAATGCTAGTGCTCTCAGTCCCTCTGTATGTGATAGTCGGCGAAGGAACTCTGTTTTATCGCGTTCTTCCACCTTCACAAATGAGTGGATCACTTTGCCGACCTTTAACATATCCTCTGGCTTAATTTTAAAACGAACTGGTTCAAACATCATACGACTCGCCACTAATTCAATTTCCTCTGTAATGGTTGCTGAAACAACAACAACTTGTCGCCCAAAGGCAGAACCTTCAATAAAGGATTTGATGACAACACGGTATTCACGACTAAGTAATTGATCACATTCATCTAAAATAACTGTTTCAATTTCCTTAAGTTTTAATTTTCCTGCACGTGCTAATTCATTTAAACGGCCAGGTGTTCCAACAACAATCGTTGGTTTTTTCTTTAGTTTTTCAATTTGACGGGCTGAATTGGCACCACCAATAAGCTGTTGAACAGTAATATCTGTACCTACTGTCCACTCACGGATGACTTCTACAATTTGCATAGCTAGCTCTTGTGATGGAGCTACGATGAGACCTTGTGTTTGCTTTTTCGCCCCATTTACTTTATTCAGTAATGGTAATACATACGCTAATGTTTTACCTGAGCCAGTAGGTGATTCAGCTACGATATCTTTACCTTCAAGCATAGCTGGTATCATTTCCTCTTGAATTTTCATGGTTGTTTCAAAGTTCCATTTTGCTTGTAATTCTTCTTTTAATAAACTGATTACTGACATGTTATTTCCCACCTTCTATCTGCTTGACACTAGTTTAACACACTCGGTAGCTTCCTACTTTATATGTACGCAAACCTTTATCAAATCGTTTCATTATACGAACCTTTCATCCATAAAAAATCTGCCTAACTCCACACACGGAAATGTAAGCCAGTCCACAACCCTTTGAAGACTTGTAGCCTACCCGTGTAAAGCAAGCAGATTCTTTTCTATCATTCATTCCTAATCGGCTAGCTCATAACCACAGGCTAAAATAGCACATTCCGCTAAAACGATTAATGAATCGATATATATATTACTTAATTTTAAATCTCGATTGACAATAGATAGCTCAGTACAGCCCAATACGATACGGTCGCAGTTTAGTGCTAGCATTGCCTCTTCTATTGGTTGCCAATCCTCCTGTGTGACATCCTTACCAGCTTTGACATAATCGTAAATGATGGTCATCACATGCGCTCTCATCTCATTATCTGGTACAACTGGTGTAATGCCATATTCTTCTAGCGCTTCTTGGTACATTCGTGATGTCAGTGTACCTGTTGTCGCTAAAATACCAACACGCTCCGCCCCTAATTCGGATGCACGCTTCGCCGTTTCACGAATCATATGCAAAACAGGGATTGGGGAACCTTCCTGGATCTCGTCATAAAAAGTATGGGCTGTATTACATGGGATGGCAATCATATTAGCTCCTACAGAAGCTAATTTTCTTGCATCCTCTACAATAACGGGGACAGGGTTTTCTTTTGTATTATCTAAAATAAAAGCCGTACGATCAGGAATATTTGTATCATTATCAATGATGGTATGTAAATGCTCCTGATCTTTTTGTGCTTGTGTACGTCTTACAATCATTTCGCCAATAAACATTGTTGCTAGTGGACCAACGCCACCAATTATACCTAAAGTTTGTTTTTTCATGAGTTAGACAGACCTTTGTTATTAAAATATTTCTTATATTTGCGATAAAAACTTAAATTATCGAGCGTTACATTTAACCAACGCTTGGCATTCATATCTTTATAATTAAAAATAGAATCCGTCGCCATTCCTTGTCGAATCAGACTTTTCGCTTCAATAATGAGTTGTTCATTTTGTACATATTTGAAAAGGACACCATTTGGCACGATCGTCCAAAGATGTTTGTTTTGCACGTATGTTAGTGGCTGTTTACTCCCTCGAACGTAATCGTCTGCGACATACTGCATTAGATTATAGCCACTAGCTGTCACATAATAATTTGAAAGCTCATTATGTAATTCTATACTTAACAATTTATATTGCCCATCACGATCATCATATTTCATATCGAATGTAGCAAATCCTTGGAATTGAATAGTTTCTAGGAACGATTTCACATTCTCCATTAAAGCTCCATTATAGGTTGTCATAATAGCCACATAACGACCAATACCTTCTGGAGAATGCTCTTCTAGAATAGGATTCCCTACAGCAAGAAGCTTAGCCTTCCCATCTTGTCCTATGTAAGCATTGACAACACACATATTGGCATCTTCTCCAGGAATATATTGCTGAATCATGAGATCATCTCGATAGGCAGATTCCTTATAGATGGCATGGAATATGCTATCCTTTTCGTCCTTATCATGTGCAATATATACTTTTTTCTTTCCAGGAAAAATACATGTGGCATACTTTGTCATATTCATCGGTTTAATGACAATTGGATAGTCAAATGACAGGTCGTAGTCTTCATAATCATTTACTGTGCATATATGCATAGCAGGGTATTGAAAGCCGAATTGTGCACACAGCTCATACATACTTTCGCGAGTTAGTAGCTGATGTGCAAGCTGAGCCTCCACATAAGGAACAATAAAATCCTCTGTTAATTCTTCTTTATGTTCAACAATCTTTTTGACATAAAATTCATCACAGGCTAATAGCAGTAATTTTTTGTCTACGAATTCCTGCGCTATTGCCTGTAGTGCCGTCACAAATCGTTCTTCTACATGAAGTCTTGGTACCTCACGAAAAGTCAATAAATCACTTTGTTGAATTTTTTCCATATTGGTGTGATTTAGTGCAAGTGGCTTCACACCATAGGCTTCGTAAAATGCTCTGGCCATGCCATAAGCATTCATTTCATCGCCTAGTAAAACCGGTAAAAAAGCGTGCTCAATGGCCATTCTACTCAACTCACTTTTGCTTTTTTATTAGTGTAACATACTTCCTAATGAAAGGATTTATAGCTTGTTTATTTATGAACAGCTACTGCCTGTTCACCTAATTCTCGATAGCTTTTAAAGAACTGGTCCACATTGTATGTTACATAACCCTTTAACGGGTCCATTACAACTACTTTATCGCCTAAGTGCCCTGTTAAAACAACAGCATGTAAATTCATAAAGGCATCCTTTGAAGTTGTCTCTCCTTCATAAATCCAGCCTCTATCTGCATTTGGTTTAGGTTTCGATAAATCCAGCGTCACCCATGTCACGACAGGTACTCCCTCACGAACAAGCTGTAAAATCTCATCCTGTGAGGCATTACTCATATCAGTCACACGTAAATGTGCCTGTTTATCTGCAATAACTGCCTCTGCTGCCTTGACAATTGGAGCAGCAAAAACATACATACCATGAGCTTTATCACGAGGATTACCTGCAAAGGCCTCATTTGGATTTGGTCCAAAACGTTGATTGCCTATAGTACGTATTTCTTGCTTTGGTAAATAGTTATCAGCCATTTCAAGCTTCGAAACATCCATTCCAAAGTAATTTAATACCGCTGTGAGTGAAGTTATTTCACAGCCATGTGGAAGTTCGGGATTTTGCATCACAACAGGTACATCTAATTCTTGTTCGTCTCTTGAAAAGTGTGTTTGCAATCTGTAATAAGGTTTTGTTGTATCATACGTAAAATTCTCGATTGTTGTATAGCCATCATTTGTCGTACTATTTTCCAGTGTTGTTGCCGCAATGGCATATTCTCGTCCTGCCTTTAGCTTCGAAAATATCGCTTCTCCCTCTTCAGAACCAATAGCATTCTCTACAACATCACCAGTCTGTACATCTGTGACCGTGATATAAAGATTAGCGATTGGTGCACCACTATTAAATTCTACGGTTAAAACTGTTAACTGATTTTTTTGTTCTGCATCTTGCTGTGAAAATGGCTGACAGCTAGAAAGTAACATAATGATCAAAATGCCAATAAGTAAAAGGCGTTTATACCCCGTCCACAAGACAAATTCCGCTCCTATTCTAAATCGAAGGATAACCCCTTCTCCATTCTTTTAATTTAATTTGTCGTAGACTCTATTATACGATACTTTGAAAGAGGTTCCTATTTTATCTTGTTTCAGTAAGTATTTTTGTATGGAAAACGGAACACTAAGTGCAAAAAACTTTAAGAGCATTGATATTGCTCAAATTGAACTTACTTTAGGTCTTAGCGTATGCTTTAGAACTTTACCAGAAGCATTACGTGGCAGTTCAGCTAAAAATTCAATTTCATACGGTACTTTATATTTGGCAAGTCGTGTCTGACAATAAGATAATATGATTTTTTCATCGAGAGATTTACCTTCCTTGAATACGACAAAAGCTTTGGGCACCTCTCCATAAACTTCATGCGGCAAACCAACCACTGCTGCTTCTAAAATTTCGGGCATTTGATATAACACTTCTTCCACTTCAATAGGGTAAATATTTTCACCACCTCGGATGATCATATCTTTTTTCCGATCTACAATATATAAATAGCCTTCTTCATCAAAACGTCCTAGATCTCCTGAATAAAGCCAACCATCCCTAATCGTTCTAGCTGTTTCTTCAGGATTACGCAAATAGCCCTTCATCACCTGTGGACCCTTTACGCAAATCTCGCCTACCTCACCAGCTGGAACTGACTTTCCTTCACTATCAACCACACAAACCTCTGTCTGCCCTAATGGTTTCCCAACAGAGCCAATCTTCGTCAAGGCATCAGTATCTAATAAAGATGTTGCTGCAGGCGTGTTTTCTGTTTGACCATATAGATTTTGAACTTTCACATTTGGAAACGCCTCTTTCACTTGCTTTACGAGCTCATAGGGCATTGGAGCTGCCCCGTAACATAATAAACGCAAATGATTAAAGCGATGTTCCTTGAATGCTGGTGTATTTAAAATGATCGTATACATAGATGGAACGCCAAAGAAAATTGTTGCCTCTGTTACAGCAATCTGAGCTAATGTTTTTGTTGGAGAAAAGGCTTCTTCTATCACAACTGTCCCGCCTCGATAAAACATTGGCATGGCAAAAACATGAAGTCCTGCACAATGGAATAATGGTGTACAAATAAACATCTTGTCCTTATTAGACATATTCATGGATGATGACCAAATATCTGCCGTAGCCACAATATTTTGATGTGTTAGCATCACACCTTTTGGTTTACCAGTCGTACCAGAAGTGTACATGACAACTGCAGTATCACAGGCTTTCAATTGTACTACAGTTCTTACCCGATCATTATTTTTAATGATATGATTCATATCTTGAAATCCAATAATATGCTGAAACGAATAGGATACATCCTCCAAGGCTTCTACTAATCTTTCATCATAAATTAGCCCCTTTGCTTGTGAGTGATTAAAAATAAATTCAACCTCAGGAGCTGCCAATTTAGTGTTAATAGGCATAGCAACGTAGCCCGCTAATTGCACACCTAAATAAGCAATTAAAAATAAATCCGAATTGAGCGTATATAATGCAATCACATCTTCTTTTTCATAGTCTTGCTCCTGTAAATAGGCTGCAAATCTTTCTACATGTTTGTAAAATTCACTGTAGCTTAGCTTTTTTCCTTCATACAAGGTCGCAATTGAATTTGGTTGTTGTACAGCATAGTTTTCAAGAATATCCGTCATGTACATCGTCATTATAAGCCCTCCAATAATTCATTTTTCACTAATGGGTAGAGTCATCATCAATAGCAAACTTCTAGACTATTAAAATTTCAGAAAATTATGATTATATTTTAACAAGCATTGATTTCCTTGGCAATTTTTCTACACATTCAAAATATGAAGCAGAACTAACGAAATATTCTTAGACGTTTTACTTTTCTAGCAATTTCTATTAGGTGTATGATGTTTGTACGATTATTTTTAGGAAAGGCCGGGTTTACATGCTTTATGCACTTTTAGGAGATTTACATTCTAATATAGAAGATACTAAAGCTGTTCTAACACATATTCAACAGACAGCTAAAGAAGCAAAAATCATTGGGTTAGGTGATCTATATGAATGCACAGTTAGTAAGAAAAAAGCACAAACAATGTCAGGGTTATCTTTGCAAAAAGCAGCTATTGTAGAGAGTAAATTTGAAGAACTTTTAACCTTCCCTTCTATACGGGGCAATCAAGAAGAGCGTATTACACAGGTAACTGGCATTGAACGCTTTAGGGCGTTACCTGAAACAATGGAGATTGATGGTGCCACACTTATGCATGGCCATCAATTTAAATGGAATGTAAGCTGGCAGCCAACATTCCCATCCTTTCAAAAACCACTATTATTCTTTGGTCATAGTCATGAATCAGGTCTCTATCATCAGCAGAAAAAACTACCGATTCGCATTCGCCATGGACAACCAATTGTATTACAAGATAAACAATATGGCGTGAACGTAGGTTCCGTCGTAGATCACCGTGAATGGTGTCTTTATGATAGTAAAAAACGGACCGTAACTTTCATGTGTGTTCCATCCGTTGATAAATTAACAGTGTCATAAACCATAAAAGAGCAAGCTAACCTACCTTAGCTTGCTCCACATTTTTTTAATGAATATATTGTTTTTTCCCGTCCAATAAAATATTCTTTAACACTTTGAGTTTTTCAATCACCACAAATGATTCTTCCGAAATTTCCTTCAGATATTTTTCAGCCTCTGTTTTGTGGCCTAAATTATATTCACGTACTGCTTTTTTAGCAATATCATGAACATGAATAAATGGTCGTTCTAATTCTACATAGGCACGCTCATCACCCAACAGTTTTTTACCTGTGCCATAATACCATTCACCAAGACGTGATTCTTTTGGTGATCCAACATCTTGCTCTGTCATCGTTTCAAAGCCTAACAGTAAATTATAAATTTTCCAGCGCCATAATAAATGGTCCGTAATGGCTAATTCAATGATATCCTCTTGGCTAATAATAAAATTTTTAGAAATCGTTGTAGATCGATATCCATCGATCATTTTACTTAACTTATAAATGGCCGAGCCCATATCAAAAACAATGACCTTACTTTTTTGCATACTTTCTGTAATTATGTGGTTGCGTTCAGAAATAGTTGTAGCGGATTGAGCTTGTACCTTTGTTGTTGTAGCAATTTCCTCAAAGCGAGCCCCTTGCTGCTGTAAATTTTTATTTAACTCTGCAAGAGTTTGAGAAATGTGTAAGGTATCTGTAACACCTTGATGTAAGTCTTGTGAAAATTGAGTCGTTAATGAACTAATATTATTGGTAATAAGAAGTAATTCTTGTATATCTGTATGTATGGATTTGACAGATGTACTTGTATCATCAGCAAGTTTTCGAACTTCCTCTGCGACTACAGCAAATCCTTTTCCTGCATCTCCAGCGCGGGCTGCCTCAATTGATGCATTCAAAGCTAATAAGTTCGTTTGATCCGCGATTCTTTGAATCAACTCCATCAACTTCGCTACACTATTTACACGTTCAACTAGACGATTAATATCCTCCTGCATGGATTTATGTCCTTCATCTGTTGTTTGCAAGATCGTTGAAACTTGATGTAACGATTCTAAGTCCTGATTTAATTTTTTCAAAGTATGCTTTGTTTGCTCTGAGATATCGCCTACTGATGTGGCAATGTCTTCAATGCTTTCATCTAACTCATGCATCAATTTATCTGCTGCAATGATTTCCTGTTGCTGAATATCTTGAAATTCGATGAGTTCCTTAACTGTATCTAACTGTGTATTATAGGTAATAATTTCACCTAAACCATTCACTACGGAACCTGCTTGAATTTCGATATAGGTTTCCAAAATAATTTGTTGATCGATTGTTACCAAGCTATCATAGGACAATAGTACATCCAGCATTTTCTCCTGATCACGTGATAGCTCTTTGACAATTAGCGGAATGATTAACTGGTTAATCAATGTATAAGCAGAAATCATCCAGTTCGGTAATACGCCAATTCTTGCATGTATATATGCTATTTTACGTCGTTTAAATACATACTCTAAATCTAATTCATCGTCAAACAGGCTAATAAAGTGTGAATCAAATAACCCTTTTAAACGTTCTACTGTTGAATGCGTATTAATGACTTGATTAAACTCGGGTATTTCCAGTAAACGATCATAAAAATTATCAAGTATATGCTGTCTATTATTTTCATAAATTTTACGTAAAAACCCAACAGATTCTCTTCGGATTCTAGATAGTGCTAAAAAATCTAATTTTTCTTTAAAGCGCTCATTGGCCTCAATGTCAGAATTTTTAGCGGCTGAGAAATAATCATAATTTTGATTTATCTTCTTCCTTTTGAACACAATACCCACTCCCATTTGTTTAAAGTAAATGTAAAAAACTTATATTTGAAAACGGACTATAAAACTTTCCTCATTACCTTCATCTAATAAAACATATATATTTTACCAACAATAGAAAGACAAAAATAGATTCTCAAAAAATTCTTTATACTTTCTTATTTATTTGTCCACCTTATTGACAATTTCTTATTTTTCTTAGTTAAACACTGTTTTTATGCAGAAAAAGCGCTAAAATCACGATTGATCTTAGCGCGTTCTTCCTATATAAACTTTTCGTTTGTGTTAGCATTCGCAATCGCAATTTTGTAAGCTATCCAGTAACTTTTCCATATCTTCTAGTTGCTCACAAAGCGTTTGAATCATGCACTTTAGAATTGGGATTAATTCTTGGCAAATACAGAATCTCAGCACATTTTGCGCTAGTCGTATTCCCCCCTGATGATGAACTATCATTTCCCTTAAATAGTTGATGTTAATGCTATTGGATACTGGTGGTGCACACATTGCATTAAACATAGCTTCTGTAATTTCTTTATAAGCACACATATACTCGTATAATTCATACTCTGAATTTTGTACAACACAACATCTATTTTGTATCGCTTCAAGGCTTTCAAGCATTTCTGTATGTGTTCGAATGATTTCTAATGCGAGATTTTGTACAGGAATAACTGTTGTGTAGCGTAAAACATTTTCTGACATTTGGATAGCTGCTATTTGATGAGGTATGATTTGCTTAATAAAATTTTCTGAAATGCTACAGGTAATGGTTACATAGGTCATGCCCTGCATCATCTTTTTGAGGATGCGTTGATATTCCTCTAAATATGCCTGTGTGACATTACTAAGTTCAATTGGTCTAGCCATTAGACACACTCCTTTCAGAGTAATGTATGCCTGCTAGGTTGTTGTGCGATAGACAATTGTACCAAATGCTCAACATTTACAGAACGTTATGATAGTTATAAATTATAATGACCCTTCTTTATATGTATCTAAGCATTTTTGACAAATACATGTATTAGTCTGTGCGTTATTTAACAATTGCTCTGGAAAGTTCAATGTCATACACCAGCACTCTTTTTCACCTTTTGCCACTCCACAATGATTTTCTTCTCCACATAGCGGGCAACTCTTTTCTGACATCATCTTGACCTCCCTTCTTTTACCCATCATTGTAAAGGAAAAAAGGAAGAGCACTCAAGACCCTACTCCTCCCCATGTACTCATTGTTCATGCTTGTGTATTTCTTGCTTCACTTCGGCAATATCTGTGTCACTATAAATTGCCGTCCCATATCCGCCCTGCTGAGCCAATAATGCTTTAACCTCATTGTAGGATAATCCTGCTTCTGCATTTTTTTGCTTTACTTCATTGATATTTGTGCCTGAAACCGAAAATTGAGCTGCTTCATTTTCTCTAGTCATTGTATGCTACCCACCTACAATTCATCAGGCTGTAACTCAATCAATTCATCGCCTTCTCTTTCCACTCTCTTATTGAGCTCCTTAACAGGGATGGCATCTACGG
Source organism: Lysinibacillus sp. ZYM-1 (assembly GCF_001308875.1). Classification (GTDB taxonomy): domain Bacteria; phylum Bacillota; class Bacilli; order Bacillales_A; family Planococcaceae; genus Lysinibacillus. Next base: position 21,804 of record NZ_KQ465124.1, read on the forward strand.
TTTGCATATCCTCATGCAAGTCGAAAAGACTTATTGTATCTGATTCAACCATGTCGGGTTTGTCTTTGCTATCTAAATTCATAAATATTTTCTTTTCATGTGGTATTTTTTCTTTGTCCATCATGCTAACACTCCTTTCTCCTTTAATGTGTGTAATGATGAACAGATTATGTGTCTTTCCTTTTTGCACTTTTATCGATGCGGTGATATTCAGATATTTGAATGACACGTACATGCTTGGTGTGTAATTCATGATAGATGCCTCTACTATCTGTAAAGGAGATATATTGATCTCGTTCACTCTTTACCAACTTCTCAGCTTCTTGCTGTGACTCGATAAAGATAAACCTTCTGACATAATGCATCTCATCAAAAAAATACGTAATTTTAAATTCCTTCATGATATACGCTCCTTAACAATACGATGTTACTGTTATTCTATCCAAAGATCTGAATAACCAATAACTTCACTGGCAAGAAGCATATAGTATAATCATAACCTGTATAAAGGAGGTATTGACGTTGATTCATACCGTTAAAGCTGGAGAAACGTTATCTCAAATTTCCCGTGATTATCGTACACCATTGGTATCCATAATCGCTGCCAACCCAGGGATTCAGCAGGATGTTCTTTTCGTTGGTCAACAAATTATAATACCTGGCCTTCCCGATCCGGCAACGAGTCCATACCGTATTGAGATTTCAACAGAAAATCGTTGGTTACGTCTATATAGAGATAATATCCTTCAAAAACAATACCCGATAGCAGTTGGTCGTATGCTACACGAAACACCTGTCGGTAGTTTTATTATTATCAATAAAGCTCCTGATCCAGGCGGTCCATTTGGAACTATGTGGATGAGTCTGTCAAAAGATCACTATGGAATTCATGGTACGAATGATCCTAGCTCTATCGGGCATGCTGTCTCACATGGATGTATTCGAATGCAAAATCCAGATGTTGAAGAGTTGGCCAGTATAGTCCCTATCGGAACTGAAGTAGTGATTCACCCATAATAAATAAGGCTATCTATTTTTTGATAGCCTCTTGCTTTCCTTTATCCTTCTTCTTTTGCCTGTGCAAGCTTCATTAAATAGTATTGCTCTTCACGCCACATATGATCCGCCATAGGTGCTGTAAATGTACCTAAAACCTCTGCACTCAATTCCATTTCTTCTAACTCTTTTAAAAACGTTTTAAATAATGTCATTTCGAGCTCAACATCTTTATTAAAGCGGCTTAAGGCAGGAAAGGAATGCATATTCGTGCGTAAATAACCTGTTAATTCCACTGCTTTTAAATAAAATTGTTCAAAGTGTTTGGCAAATTCATTACTCTTTTGCTTCAATCTTTTTTCGACACCATCTAAGTCATCATGGATGATACCTGCGTGCCCTGAGGCATCTAAAAGCCAAATTAAATGATGGTGAAGCTCATGAAATATTGGGGGCACTTCACTTTTTTTCAAATAACTAAGCACATTTTGGTACTCCTCAAGTTCATTGACCATGTGATTGACAAAAGTTGGCGTTAAATGAATCCCAATATCCCCTGACAATTGATGTCTAAGTAGGTAGAGTTTAAATTGTTTAAACTGCTCGACATTGTCATCAACTGTTATCGAAAAAGAGACCGCATTAGCACCATCAAGAGATGGAACATAGGAAAGTAGCTGGGAGAATTGATGGATAAAACTATTTGCCCTTTGGATGTCATCCTTTTCAGAGGGATATAATGCGTCATGAATAAATTGCGCATGATTTTGCATGATTTCTAGCCAAAATCTATGTTCGAAAATTGCATGTTGCACAAAATCGGACAGGGTTATACCTCCTTTTTATTTTGCCTAACTTTGAAAAAACTTGGCGCCACGGCGCTCAGTTCATGTTCCCTTCATTCTATTCCTCATGAACTACAAATAGTAGCGTTCTGATCATCACAATCCTTTTCGTATAGGATGAAACACTTAAAGCTATACTACATATGGCTAAAATAATTTTTAGATGGAGTTACAACTTTAGGAGGGAGTACTTTGTCCACAAAGAAACAGTTATTATCCATTTTCGCCTTAGGTGGCATTAATGAAATCGGCAAAAATATGTATGTAATTCAATATGCAGACGATATTATCATTATTGATTGCGGAGCTAAATTTCCAGATGAAACCTTGCTCGGTATTGATTTGATAATCCCTGATATTACCTATTTGCTTGAAAATAAAGAAAAAATTAAGGCCTTAATTGTAACGCATGGACATGAAGACCACATTGGTGGTATTCCATATCTCTTAAAAAAATTAAATGTTCCTGTTTATGCTACTCGCTTCACTTTAGGGCTTATCGAATTAAAGCTAAAAGAACATAAGCTTCTCAGAGAAACCGACTTAATTGAAATTCATGCTGATTCAGCACTCCATTTAGGACAAATTGATGTAAGTTTCTTTAGAACGAACCATAGCATACCCGATTGTTTAGGAATCGTCCTTGCCACACCTGAAGGAAATGTTGTGCATACAGGCGATTTTAAATTCGACTTAACGCCTGTGAATAACCAATTTGCGGACATTCATAAAATGGCGGAAATCGGCTCGAAAGGGGTACTCGTTCTAATATCAGAAAGTACTAATGCCGAAAGACCGGGCTTAACACCCTCTGAACAACTTGTTGGGCATCATATTGAGGAGGCCTTTTTCCATGCTGAGCGTAAAATCATTATCTCAACCTTTGCTTCAAACGTTAATCGAATTCAACAAATTGTGCATGCAACCATCGCCACTAATCGCAAACTAGCTTTATTAGGTCGTAGTATGGTAAATGTTGTGGATGTAGCAATTGAACGAGGTTATTTAAATGTTCCCGAGGAGCTGTTAATTGATGCGCGTGAAGTCAAATACCTCCCACCAGAAGAAGTAGTGGTGCTATGTACAGGTAGTCAAGGCGAACCACTAGCAGCACTCGCTCGTTTAGCAAATGGTAACCATCGAGAAGTGAAAATTTTACCTGATGATATGGTTATTCTCGCTGCCTCCCCAATCCCAGGCAACGAAAAAGGGGTTTCTCGTATTGTCGATAATTTATTTCAGCTGGGCGCAAAAGTCATATATGGTTCTTCCAATCATACTGGGATGCATGTTTCAGGTCACGGCCATCAAGAAGACTTAAAACTCATGCTGACTTTCATGAAACCACAATTTTTCATTCCTATTCATGGCGAATTCCGTATGTTGCATCAACACCGTTTATTAGCGGAGTCAGTTGGTGTCCAAAAGGGTCATACGTTTATTATGAAAAACGGAGATGTTGTGGATATTGAAAATGCGATAGCGAGACAAACACGCAAGGTCCCATCTGGCGATACGTATGTGGATGGAATCGGCATAGGTGAAGTAGAAGGTATTGTGCTGCGTGATCGCAAGCAGCTTTCCGAAGACGGCATGCTAGTTATAGTATTGACACTCAGCAAAGAAGACGGTGCCATCATTTCGGAACCTGATACCATTTCTCGTGGCTTTGTTTATGCAAAGGATTCCGAGGAGCTTTTAAATAAAGTAAATGTACTGACCAAAGAAATAGTAATGGAGTTACAGCAGGAAAGTAGACAAATACACGTCTTAAGACGAGAAATAAAAAAAGCTGTAGGTCAGTATTTATTTACGCAAACAAAACGGAAGCCTATGATTTTACCAATCATTATTGAAATTTAATCAGTCGGTGCAAGGATTATTATATCCGTTATGCACCGACTGCTTTTTATTATTCGTTACTTAACCTCTGAAAAGTATGATACTCTTGCACCACATTCAAAAAATCACCATTAAAAATGTTATCTAGCATAGCAATATAGAGATATTGCAACTGCTCAAATCCATGGTGTAAGCTTTTTGAATGCTGTTTTGCCTGTCTGGAAATATGATCAAAATGCTGTGGGAGTTCCTTCACTGCAGTTACTAATGAATCCTTATTAGTTAATAATCGTTGAACAGCATTTAATAATTGAACTACTTTAAGCTGAATAGAGATAGTAGGTAGATCAATCATTAAACGATAGACATTCCGTCTCTCTTTATTGATCTGATACCATTTCATAAAATGAAATAGATAATCACTTATAAGAATCGATTCATTCGGTATAATTGCGATGATATCATGGCCAATACATACATCTGTTTTGCATTGATAGATAGAAGTATCCTTTAAATTAATTTTATTTAGAAGGATGCTTTGAGCAGGCACCCTTGAAAAAGAAAATTGTTCCTTAAAAGTACTATCAATCTTTGGCAAATCACTAGTATCATCTTCAATCAATAATTTCTTTAGCACTTCTTCAGTTATGTAAGGAATACCATCCTTAGCAAAACATTTTTCACTCGGGACCATTTTACCGATTTTAATTTTTGCTACCTCTTCTAATAAATACTTCAACTTACTTTCATCCTCCAATCTTATGTTCTACTTGGAAACTGCAATATAAAGTTCACTTTCGATTTATTCCTAATAGCTTCAATTAGGTCATTTGACTAAGGAAAGTTACTACTCTAAGATTGTACCATTTTAATGTAACATTTTCTCTATTATACCACTATAATAGTATAGTCATTTCCACTGTTTTTCACTAGCTTTTAACATAGAGGTGAATCATATGTCAGATTTTTTAAAGCTAGTAGGTGAACAACTCCGTATTATTAGATTATCGAAGGGGCTAAGTCAGGAAGAAGTGGCCGAAAGAACAGGAAAATTAGGTTTCAGTAAAGGGAGAGTTTCCAATATTGAACACGGCCAATCTAATATAACTTTGAGTACATTAGAAACACTTATGAAGGCACTAGATATCCCCCCTGAGGAGCTTTTTAATTTTCAAAAATTAGCTGGCGTTACTGATATTGAGGAAAAAAACCTCATGCTAGACATTCATCGATCATTATTAAGAGAACGCAATTTAGACGAGGTAAAATATGTGGTTCGTATTACAAAGGATTTTTTAGATACGATTGATTCACAGTCAAAGAAAAACAGCCCCAATGGTCAATGACCCTGGAGCTGTTTTTCTTCATATATTACATACCAAACTTTTGACGATAGCCACATTTTCTGCACAGTTCTTCAACAGCCTCTCTTCTTGAAAAGCCTTCTACTATATTATTAGCACGTTCTCCCTCGACGATTTCAGAGAAGGATTTTTCATGTACATTTCCTAAATTAATGACCCCTTCGCCATCTAAGCAGCAAGGTACAACCGTACCATCTACAAGAATCGCAGCTTGACTACGAAGTGCATGACAAAAGCCTTTGCCCTCATCCTCTTTCTCTAGCAAGCTTGGCCATCTGAATTCATGATCCTGATTTAAATAAATATGAGGGCCAATTTTCACACCCTTACCAGGCTCCACTTTTTCTTCAATGCGATAATCAAGATGATACTCATTTTCTAATATTTCTAATGTTTCACGGTTACGACGTGCTGCAACTTCCGAAACATGATCTTTTTGTAAATTCCATAAACGATAGGAAATAATCGTTTTGTATTCTCTAGACTCCCGCACGAAATCTAAAATATCGCCTAAATATTTTTCACGGTTTTCAGAACCTTCATGCCCATCAAAGCTATGTAGTGAAAAGTTTATTTGACGTAATGCAGGCTTTCCTAATATTTTTTCACGATTTTTCTTTATGAGTGTACCATTCGTTGTAATATTGACCTTAAACCCTTTCGCATGAGCCGCATCCAATAGCTGATCAATCCGAGGATGTAAAAGAGGTTCTCCTTTCACATGCAAATAAATATATTTTGTATGTGGTCGGATCTCGTCCAATATTTTATTAAATTGTTCTACTTTTATAAGTCCTTTTGCTCGCGCAGTAGGTGGACAAAAACTACATGCTAAATTGCAGACACTCGTTATTTCTATATAAACCTTTTTAAATGTTTTCAACTTTCCTTCACCATTCCAGTTCCCTAGATATTCAAATCCCATTCATTTTAACAAATTTATAGGATAGATAGCAAAAATCGAGAGCTTCTAAGATAGATACCCCTCCCTTTTCTCTAGTGCATATGGCTACACGTACAAGAGGGCTCTCAAAACTCTAATATCTTATTAGTATGAAAAAATGAAAGGAGGGAAGACGATGTCTGGCTTCAATTCTAAGAAATTTAATGGCGCTGAGGAACCTACAAATGATTCCGCTGATAACCATGCTAGAAACCATATTACATTTAATTTTACATTCAATATAGGAAATACAGACTTCCATTTTGAACAACGAGCAGAAGGCGGAGGACAAATCAATAAGGATGTGGGGACAAATGCCAATCAAGGTGGTCAAAATGCTAGTCAAGGCAGTCAAACACGCAATGTAAATTCTCAATTCGCAGATGGCAATGGCCGCAGCGGTATAGCTGGTAATAATAACGACGAAGCGGGTGGACAACAAGGTATAAAAGTACGGGATAGCTTAGTCCTTGATAGCGATATTCATTCCTCATCTAATCATAGTGAAAGCCATGAAGAGGACAATGATTTATTAATGGAAGAAACTGATTAGTAGCATTAAAAACTTCTATCTGTTCATTAATACGCTCAACAGATAGAAGTTTTTTGTTAGACATTACGTTTATAGTTTTTAGTACCATCATAGGAGTATAACATCGGTTTACCATCTACATAAGTCTCTAAATGCACCGGGCGTCCCCAGAGCTGATAAATATACGGTAAAACATTTTCTAAATAATGAGGATCAAGCTCCATTCCCTCATAACCGTGCACTAAATAGAGCTCGCCATTCCGTAAATAATCTCCATTTTTCACTAGAATATAAGGGAAACCACCGTTTACGCGCATTGATACAAGCTGATCTCGAACCATCTCATGATCTTTGTCGGTAATCCGGTACTCATTCCCTTTCTTTTGAAATAAATATAAATCTTCACGCTTTGCTAAGTCTTTTGATAAATAATTTCGGATAAAGGAAATATCTGACTCGACCTCTCTTACTTCAAACATTTTTTCCCTTCCAGTGTTCGGCTGTACGCCTAACCGCTTCATCTCCTCTGTCGGGTTGTTATAGCGATTTTCAATATCCTCAAAAATTTTAATGCCAAGGTAATATGGATTAATTGATGTTTTAGATGGCTGCACAACTCCTGCATTTAATTTGGCATATTCAATTGTTTCTGGAGTTGTTAGATTCAACTCCCGCATAATTCGTTGATGCCAAAAAGAAGCCCAGCCCTCATTCATTATTTTCGTTTCTAACTGAGGCCAAAAATATAGCATTTCTTCACGCATCATTGTTAATATATCTCGTTGCCAATCTTCCAGCTCACGGCTATGTTCCTCTAAAAATAATAATAGATCCTTTTCTGGTTTCGGTGGGAATTGCTTTAATCTCCGTCTGATTGGTTTATACACTTTATCTTTTTCTTCTAAGCTCCATAAATCATCGTATGGTGATTTTGGAGTCTTTTCTTCTTCTTGCTCATCTTCCTCACTCCAAGATAACTTCGGTCTCAAAATAGAAGGATCAATATGTTCCTGAATCGCTAAAACGGCATCCAAAAACTGTTCGACTTCGTCCTTCCCATACTCTCTTTCATAGCCGGCTATTCGCTCAGCCGTAGCGGTCATGCTCTCTACCATATCTCTTCTTGTGTTGGAGAAGCGTACATTATTTTTAAAGAAGTCGCAGTGAGCTAAAACGTGAGCGATAATCAATTTATTTTGAGTTAACGTGTTGGTATCGAGTAAAAATGCATAACATGGATTAGAATTAATGACGAGCTCATAAATTTGACTGAGCCCTAAATCATATTGAAGCTTCATTTTATGAAATTGTTTTCCAAAGCTCCAATGGGAGAAACGAGTAGGCATACCATAGGCGCCAAATGTATAAATAATGTCTGCTGGACAAATTTCATAACGCATTGGATAAAAATCTAAGCCAAATCCTGAGGCAATTTCAGTAATTTCATCTATAGCTCGATGAAGCTCTTTTGTTTCCATTTTACGCCCCCTCCCTTGAACGTGCTACTAATCAAACTTCCATATATTATTCTTCACTTTTCTTAAAAAAGCTCTTTAAAGCATCATAGACATCGCCTTTTTTTCTCAAAATATGATATCTAAATTTCGGATCATCGATTTTTTTATAGGTATACATCAGTGTCGAGAAACGATTATGTTGATTGACTTCACCATATCCAAACATGCTAGAGACATCCATTAATTCCGCCACCAATTTCAAGCACTTTTCATTATCCATAGAAATATTTTCGCCATCTGAAAAATGAACGGGATAAATATTGTAGCGTGTTGGTGAGTATTTTTCCTGAATCAATTCCAGCGCTTTTTTGTAAGCCGAAGAACAAATGGTTCCTCCACTTTCCCCCTTTGTGAAAAACTCCTCTTCTGTCACTACTTTTGCCTCTGTATGATGGGCAATGAATTCAATTTCAACGGTTCCATATTTAGAACGTAAAAACTTTGTCATCCAGAAGAAGAAACTACGAGCACAATATTTTTCAAATGCTCCCATCGAGCCACTTGTATCCATCATAGCAAGCACTACAGCTTTCGATTCTGGCTTTACCACTTCATCCCATGTTTTAAATCGTAAGTCGTCATTATGAATAGGTGTAATTTCAGCTTTCCCATGCATCGCATTACGTTTTAACGCATTTAAAATCGTGCGCTTTTTATCAACATTACCCATTAACCCTTTTTTGCGAATATCATTAAACTCTATTTTTTCAGTGATAATTTCTGCTTTTTCTTTCTGCTGTAAATTGGGTAATTCAAGTTCATGGAATAAGACATTTTGAATTTCCTCAATACTGACTTCCGCTTCATAATAATCTTGGCCAGGCTTGTCACCCGCCTCTTTCCCTTTGCCTGGTGCCTGATTGGCTTTACTGCCATCTCGCGCAACTACATCACCAATATTACTATCTCCTTGCCCTTGCCCTACATGCTTAGAGTTATCATAGTTATACCGGATCTTAAATTCATCAAGTGAGCGTATAGGTATTTTAATAACCTCGCGACCATTGGACATCACAATACTTTCTTCACTAACTAAATCAGGTAAATTGCTTTTAATCGCATCTTTCACTTTTTCCATATGTCGTTGTTGGTCCTGGTGCCCTTTACGATGGAGGGACCAATTTTCCTGAGAGATAACAAAGCGTTTATTTTCGTGTTCAGTCATTTTTATCCTCACCCATCTATCAAATTCGCTTTTTCTATACTATGCTTGTGAAGCAATTTCTTGAACTTTTTTTATAAATTCAATGGTGCATTCCATAAAAATCCCTCATTTTGATAATAAAAGGAGTGCCCTAAATTGGGACACTCCTATCTGACTTAGAACAATAAAAATTGTATTTATCGATTCAACAGGCTTCCTACATATTGCAGCAACTCGTTTGCAGAAGTTGTATTATAGCCATGCTCATCAACAAGTCTTGCTACTACCTCATTAATCTTCTTGAGTTGCGATGCATCCGGCATTTTTGAAGAGGTTGTAATTTTCACTACATCTTTCAAATCAGCAAATAATTTCTTTTGAATCGCTTCTCGCAATCTATCATGAGAATTATAGTCAAAACGTTTGCCTTTTCGTGCATAGGCTGAAATACGAATGAGGATTTCCTCACGGAATGCTTTTTTAGCATTTTCCGAAATACCAATTTGCTCCTCAATAGAACGCATTAATTTTTCATCAGGGTTCATTTCCTCCCCAGTCAGCGGATCAAAAATTTTATTTTTATTACAAAATGCCTCTACATTATCAAGGTAATTGTTCATCAATGTTTTCGCTGATTCTTCATACGAGTACACAAAAGCCTTTTGTACTTCATTCTTCGCAATTTCATCGTACTCTCTTCGCGCCACTGCAATGTAGTTCATATATTTTTCACGATCCTCTTGAGAAATGGAAGCATGCTGATCCAATCCATCCTTCAGAGCTCGTAAAACATCCAATGCATTAATGGATGGTACCTCTTTACGAATAATTGCTGAAGAAATACGATTAATAATATAGCGTGGATCAATACCGTTCATGCCTTCATTAGGAAACTCTTTTTTCAGTTCCTCTAAGTCAACGGAATTAAATCCCTCCACATTTTCTCCGTCGTACAAGCGCATTTTTTTAATCAGATCCACACCTTGTTTTTTCGGCACTTCCAATCTTGTAAGAACCGAAAAGATTGCTGCGGCCTTTAAAGCATGCGGCGCAATATGAACATGGGACATATCACTCTCTTTAATCATCTTTTCATAAATGTGCTCTTCCTGACTCATCTTTAAGTTATACGGAATAGGCATAACAATAATACGAGAATGTAATGCCTCATTCTTTTTATTAGAAATAAAGGATCGATATTCTGTTTCGTTTGTATGAGCCACAATTAACTCATCCGCACTAATTAATGCAAATCTTCCTGCTTTGAAATTGCCTTCTTGTGTTAATGATAATAAATTCCACAAGAATTTTTCATCCAGCTTCAGCATCTCCTGGAACTCCATCATTCCTCGATTGGCTTTATTGAGCTCCCCATCAAAGCGATAAGCTCGTGGATCTGACTCAGAACCAAATTCACCGATTGTGGAAAAATCAATACTCCCTGTTAAATCGGCAATATCCTGTGATTTGGGATCTGATGGTGTAAATGTTCCTATACCCACACGTTTATCTTCTGAAAAACTAATTCGTTCAATCATCACGTTTTCAATACGTCCATCGTATTCCTTTTCAAGACGCATCGTATTTAAAGGCGATAAACTTCCTTCAATTCTTATGCCATACTCCTCAAAAAATTCATTACGTAAATGATGTGGAATTAAGTGTAGTGGATCCTCATGCATAGGACATCCCTTAATTGCGTAGACCGCACCCTCTTCTGTTCGCGAATATTGCTCTAATCCGCGTTTCAGTAAGGTAACAATAGTTGATTTACCACCACTAACTGGTCCCATTAATAATAAAATACGCTTTCTAACATCTAACCTGCGTGCGGCTGGATGGAAATATTCCTCCACCAGTCTTTCAATTGCTGTTTCAAGCCCAAAAATTTCTTGTCCGAAAAATTTGTACATTTTTTGCCCATCGCGTTCCTCTACACCAGCACTTTTTATCATATTGTAGACGCGTGAATGGGCTGTTTGAGCAACTTCAGGTCTTTCCTTAATGATGTTTAAATAATCTGCAAATGTCCCTTCCCACTTCAGCCTATTTTCTTCTTCGCGATAGCTTTTCACTTTATCTAAAATGTTAATAGCCTTCCCTCCATTCAGGGCTTGATTTATAACATAGTATGAAGTAAATGACATGATGATACCGATTACTTTTTCTTTAGTGAAGTTTCTTCTTATTATGGCTTTTTTTATTGACAAAAAAAGCGGAAAAATATCTTCTAATACGTGAGGAAAAAGCTTTCTGGAATGAAGATAAAAATTTCGGTTATTCTAAACTTTAGAAAGGAGGTCCATCATTGCATCGCCATTTTAAATTTCTTTTAACATTCATACTTTTAGGGTTTACGCTGTACCCTACTTCCTCCTTTGCAAAGGAAGAAGTAACGGAAGAAGAAATTATACAGCAGCGTATGTCTTATTATGTACAGTTTGATGAATTACTCATTCCTTGGCATTTTTTAGCTGCTATTGATCAGTATGAAAGAAATCTACAATCCGTTCGAAAAGATATCCCTAAACGAGATGGATTTTTGTCCATCCAATTTTCAGATGAATATTGGTCAGGCGCATTAAATCCCGCAAAGGAAGATACCAAACCCGAAACAATTAGCTATTTTGGAGGAATGGGCCTAGACGGTAATAATGATGGAATTGCTAGCCCAAAGGATGATGAAGATGTCATCTTTTCAATGGCTAGTTACTTAGCCAAATACGGAACGACTGATGAGGATTTTAAGTTAGCTTTATGGGAGTACTATGGAAGCGAAGAAGCTGTCAATCAAATTTTCACCATTTCTACTTTATATAGACATTATAAGACCATCGAACTTGATGCACATACCTTCCCACTCAATACCCGCTCTGATTACAGCTATAGAGGTACCTGGGGCGCTAATAGAGGTTGGGGTGGACGTCGTATACATGAGGGAACCGATATTTTCGCAAATTATGGAACATCTGTAGTATCTACCTCATATGGAGTCGTTGAGGTAAAAGGTTGGAATCAATTTGGCGGATGGCGTATTGGAATTCGTGATAATCATAACTCCTATCACTATTATGCCCACCTTGGAAGCTATCATAAGGATATTGAAGTAGGCACAATTGTGGAGCCTGGCACTGTTCTAGGCTATGTTGGAAGCTCTGGTTACGGTAAAGAAGGTACATCTGGAAAATTCCCACCTCATCTTCATTATGGCATATACAAATTTAATGGGAGAACTGAATGGGCATTTGATCCTTATCCTTCCTTACTACAGTGGGAGCGACAGGCAAAGAGTAAAAAACAATAAATATATGATTCAAGACACTTGAGGCATTTTGCTTCAGGTGTTTTTTCTTTGCAATTAGGAAATTTCACATAATTATTTTAATCAACCGTCTGTCAGCTGTACATATTTTACTATTCGTAAAAGAAAAATAATTATACTGTTGAACTAAAAAACTATTTTTAATTATTTTTACCAAATGGCTTATTAATCTATCTAAATAGTTATAAAATAAAAGTTGTTATTGATCAAAATACTCTATACGGAGTTGGGTAAAGGGATGGGGAAATGAAAGGCATTTATCAGTTTAAAACACTTAAAGCAAAAATTTTAAGTGCATTTATACTTTTGTTAGTTTTAGTCGTTAGCTTTACAGCCTACACTTACACTTCCAATACAGCTATGGAAAGACAAGCAAAGGCTTTAGTAAAAGAAGATTTAGTAGTACTCAATGCAAGTAATAATTTAGCACTCTCTATGAGTGTCCGATTGTCAGCAGCTTTAAACTATGTGTTAACCGGAGATGAAAAATATAAGGAAACGTTTAATGAGTATCGTCAAATAGCTGAGGATAATAATGCGATTCTAGACAAATATGATACATCTGAGGAACGCAAGAAAACTGTAGAACTTGCACGTGATTGGAGCCAAATTGTGAAGACAGAAGTATTCGATGTCTATCAAAAGGGCAATAAGGAACTAGCTTTAGAAAATTTAATGGATACCCAAGATCTCGTGTCGAACGTACGTAATGGCTATGAACAGCTTGCTAATGACCGTGAAGAAGCCATTACAGCTGTTGGTAATGATGTTGTAACAACGAGCTCTACCAATCGTACGATCGGTATTATTTTCAGCTCTATCTTAACGATAATTGGTATTTTAATAGCCATTATTACAGCTAGTACGATTTCTAAACCTATTAAGGTTGTGGCAAATCGTATGAAGGAACTAGCAGATGGTAATTTACAGCTTGACCCATTAACTGTAAAAACACGCGATGAAATTGGAACGTTAATGTCTTCAGCAAACGAGATGAATGTTCAATTAAAGCAAACCATTCAATCCATCTATACGGTTTCTGAAACCGTAGCAGCAAGTAGCGAGGAGCTAGCGCAATCTTCCAATGAAGTACAGGCAGGTACTGAACAAATTACCGTGACTATGCAGGAGCTTGCTTCAGGCACAGAAACGCAAGCCTCTACAACGGGTGATTTAGCAGAAACGATGACAGCGTTCAAACGCAGTATTCAAGAAACAACACAAGAAGGTACCGAGCTAAAAGATCATTCTAGCCAGGTTCAAGATTTAACGATTAGTGGCAAAAACTTAATGATTCAATCGACACAACAAATGGCCGCTATTAATGAAATAATGTTAGATTCTGTGAAAAAGGTTGAAAATTTGAATGATCAGTCTGCTGAAATCTCCAAACTGGTTTCTGTGATAGATGATATTTCCAACCAAACCAATTTACTCGCTTTAAATGCAGCTATTGAAGCGGCACGAGCAGGTGAACATGGTAAAGGCTTCGCCGTTGTAGCAGATGAGGTCCGCAAGCTTGCCGAACAAGTGCAATTCTCAGTCACTGATATTTCAACAATCGTCAACCGTATTCAAGGTGAGACAGGTAATGTCACTACTGCCTTACAAACAGGCTATGAGGAAGTCAAAAGAGGAACAGCACAGCTTGATCAAACAAGTGAAACATTTGAACAAATATCTAGTGCTGTCGAGGATATGATTGATAATATTACTACTATCTCCGATAATTTAAATCAACTTGCCAATGGTTCAGAATCGATCAATGCTTCTATTGATGAGATGGCTTCCATTTCACAGGAATCTGCTGCTGGAGTTGAACAAACGACAGCGACTGTGGAGGAAACGGCCGCTACTATGGATGAAATAGCTCGAAGCGCTAATCAGCTCGCTGGGTTAGCCGAGGAATTAAATGGCCAATTAAAACAGTTTAAAATTTAAAAGAACGATGTTAAAAGCTATCTCAATTTTTTCTAGATTTGAGATAGCTTTTTATCTTTTCATTATTGCCAATGTCTAATTGGAACTCTTTCCAGCTCATGGCGCTTAATAATGACACTTATCTTTTGAAACCATTTCTCACATAATTCCATTGCTTCTTCATATTCTTCCTCATCTCTCGCTATAGGATGTTCACCCTGATCCATAAAAATATACTCTAAAATAGGCTCTGATAAATGATCGACTACAAATTTTAATGATAGTTGTGAAACGGTATCATCCTCTTCCTCTTCTTCTGCTAAATCCTCCTCTTCCCCTAACAACGAGCCGCTCATTAAGTAATTTTTAGTTCTGAGGACAAACATTTCATCCTCCATCATAGCTACTTCATAGATTTTACTAAACGGAATTTCTATTATTTTAAGTTCTTCCTCTAACTCTTCCCTTTGAGCGAAGATAAGCATATTTGTATGTTCATTTAACAATAGCCCCTTTAAAGCATCCTCAGATAATAGGCATTGAGTATGAGGGATCGCCTTCATCTCCTCCTCACTAGCTTCCTTCATTTGTGCATAATTTTGTGATTCCACATAACGCTCTTTTATATACCGAATAATTCCTATACTCACTAACGCTAGCCCGATTAAAAAAAATAGCTGCTTAATAACGGCTAGTTCAATCGCATTTGCTAGAAAAAGATAGATAATCCCTAATAAAATGAAGAAAATAATTTTCATTCATATCCCGCCTTTATGAAGATAATCGCTAGAGAAATAGTTTAATGTACTAGCAATCTATTCATGAATCTATCTTTTCATACTTATTTCTCCATCATAAAAAAACATGAGATCGATGAATGTACAAGGATCTCATGTTCTCTATTAGCGACCGATTAATTCTTCTTTACTGCCTACGTCGTCTAATGTTTTATCTTTTTCTATTTTGTGCATCTCAAGGACATGCTGTGATGGTGGCACTAGAAGGCTTACTACTACAATAGTAATCCCTGTTATTACAACACCTGAAAATACTGGTGCTTGCCATAATTCATTTAATAGACCAAGGAATCCTTCTGATTGGATGGTCAAACTAGGCACAAATGTCAATGAAGTAACAATGTAATAGATTAGGCCAACGGATATACTTGCCCATACAGCAGGTGTACTCACACGTTTCCAAAATGGTCCTAACAAAATTGGCCAGAATATCGTCACAAAAATAACATCCCATGCTAAATAAGCTAAATCAATAACTTTTTGGAAGCTAACCGCTAACACTAAACCTAATAATGCACTCGCTAGAATGACAGAGCGTGAAAATCTTAATAGCTTTTTAGGATCAGGATTACGATTAATAAAATCTAAATAGATGTTCTTTGTGACAATCCCTGAAGTCGCTACATAACATGCGGCAACCGTGGACATCCCCATAGCTGCCATCGCTGTTAAAAATATAGCTGCCAATAAAGGTGGAAAATAACCTTGTGCAAAAGTAAGCATCAATGTTTCTGGGTTAGCACTATCAGGATAAATAGATTTAAAAGCTTCACCCAGCATTCCTGGAATCCAGCTAATAGCAATAACAATAGTCCCTGCAATAATCATACTACGCTGTGCTACTCTTGGACTTTTCGCTGCTGCTACCCTTTGACCAAGGTCAACTGCCGGAATGTCCCCAAGTGCTAAGACAAGATACAACGTCCAAAACTCCGCTCCAGCCTTCTCAAACAATGTACTAATATTCCACCAGTCAGGGTTAAAGGTAACATCTGGATAGTAAAATAAAATAAAGATAGTAATTCCTAAAATACCTGCTACCGCAAGCGCACCCTGTACTATCTCTGTATAAGCGACTGCCCATAAACCACCTATAACCGAATAAATAGCTGTTAAGGACACAAATAGAAGTGCTGCAGGAATGAAGTCAATTTGTAATAGTTGCTGAATAATATATGTACCACCAACCGTTAACGCAGCCGCATTAAAAACACCAAAGGCGATAGCCATTACGACACCTGTATAGGCGCCTAACTTTTTACTACCATAGCGTAGACCATAGTAATCTGCTAATGTCCAGCCCTTTAAACGACGTAAAGGCTTTGTCCAAATGAGTGCACCAAGAATCATACAAGTCCCTAAGCCACCCATTGTTGCTGATCCTTCAAAGCCTCCACTAGTATAACCCGAGCCAACAGCTGCAAAAAAGAATGGTGCAGCTAATAAGGCAGCGACTAAACTTCCTGTAACAACTGAAAGAGGCATACTCCATCCAGCAACAATTAAATCCTCTGCTGTGTTGACACGTTTGTACCCTTTATATCCAATATAATAAATAAATATTAAGTATAAGCTAAAGATGATTATATTTAACATGCTCGTACTCCTTAGTTTTCCATTATCCGTTCATTACAACGCCACCATTAGGTGTTAATATTTGACCTGTATAGAAATTAGCATGTTGAGAAGCTAAAAATAACACGCTTTTCGCGATTTCTTCTGGTTGGGCTAAACGTTTTAATGGGTATTTCGCGGATTCTTCCTCTACATAATTGTCTCCAAACTCTTTTAAAATGTCCGTAAATGTACCACTTGGAGCTACTGCATTGACAAGTACTGTTGGTGCTAATTCTCTAGCCAAAGCTTTTGTAAAAGCATTGATAGCACCCTTTGCGGCAGAATAATGTGTAAATTCTTCACATCCTAAGCTACCAATATCGGAAGAAATATTAATGATTTTCCCTGTATTGCGTTCTTTCATTCTTTTAGTAGCCTCACGGCAATTATAGAAGCAACCATATAAATGAACTTTAATCATTCTGTCCCATTGTTCATCCGTTAGATCGGTAATGCTGGATGCCTGTGCAAACCCAGCATTATTCACAAGAATATCAATTTCTCCTAAATGCTTGTCCATAAATTGATACATCTCTTGCACTTCCTGAGAATTAGAAACATCCGCATGGAATGTAAAAGCTTTAACACCAAACTTTTCTGCTTCTACACGAACAGCTTCCGCTTCATGCTCATCCCCAATATAATTGATTAAAATATTTGCCCCGTGTTGGGCAAAGCCAAGTGCAATGGCTTTGCCGATCCCTTTACTAGAGCCTGTAATTAAAACATTTTTTCCTGTAAAATTAATGTCCATTTTGATCATTCTCCAATTTGAATTTTGTAACAAGCTCTTGTAGTTCTTCTGCAGTTTTTCCAAGCGCCGAAGATGCATCTTTCACTTCTAGCATTGTTGTTAACTGCTCCTGTGTAGATTTCGATACATTGGAAGAGAAATCAGCTGATAATTCTGCAGATTGTTTAATGTTATTAACAGATGCAGCCACTTCCTCTGAGGAAGCAGAGATTTGTTGAGAGGCCGCTGATATTTCCCGAATTTGATTAGCCACTTCTTCTGAGGAAGTAAGAATTTCTTTAAAGATTTCTCCCACCTCATTTGTAAATGTCATACCTACTTTTACATCTTCTTTGCCTTTTTCCATGACAGTTAAAGAAGCATTGGAATCTGACTGAATCGAACTAATTAAATTATAAATTTCAGTTGCTGACTGTGAAGATTGCTCAGCCAATCGTCTCACCTCATCGGCTACAACAGCGAAGCCTTTACCGTGCTCGCCCGCTCGTGCTGCTTCAATGGCTGCATTCAACGCTAAAAGATTTGTTTGGTCCGCAATAGCCGTAATTAAGCTAACAATTTCACTAATTTTTTTAGTATTGACATGTAATCCGTTAATAGTTGTTCCAATTTGCTCAACTGAATCATTGATTAATTCCATTTGTGCAATCACTTGATGCACAACTTGATTGCCTCGTTCAGATGCTTGTGATGCCGAAATAGAGGATTCAGCCGCTGTGTTGGCAGAGTCAGCAATTTGCTGAATACCCGTTGCAGTCTCCTCCATAGCAGCCGCCGTTTCCTCTGTCATCGTCATAGAAGATTCTGCATTTTCGGTAATTTGTTTCACATCATTGGCAATATTAGTGGAACTGTTATAACTCTCACCAGCATTCACGGTTAATTGAGTCGCTGCAGAAGAAACATGATTCGATGTATTTCTTATGTTTAAAATAATATGTTGTAAATTCGCAACCATTGTTTGAATAGATGCTGATAAATTGCCGATTTCATCTTTGGAAATATCTAAATCAACATTTGTTAGCTCCCCATTCGCTACTTGGTTTGCCACATTTACCACTTTCTGAAGTGGCTTTAATAAACGATCTATAATTATGTAAACTAAGATTAATAGAATTAAAATTCCGATAATTGCAATGACAATTTGCTTAATAACACTTGCTTTTATAATCGTATTGATATAGTCTGCGGAGTAATCAATTCCTAATAGGGCTATCAATTGTCCATTATCATCTTTAATCGGGCTGAAAACTGTTCTCCATGAGCCAAATGGATCCTCGAAAATATCTGTTACCTCAGTACTATTATTTTGAATGGCTAATTTAGCTGTTTCCACATGTTCATCAGCTAAATCAGTGAAAATTTCACCCGCATCATAAACCTCATTTAAATTAGATGTATAGCCAATTGGATTGACTCCACCTTCATCCTGTACATCCCAAATATAACTCCAGCTCATAATGCCTTGTTGTTCTTGAATCATATCGAGTTGTTTTTGTACCTTCGTAAATTTCGCGTTCGTTTCTCCCTTTTCAGACAATAAATCTTTCACTTCATCACTGTCTAAATTCATGGCTGTTAACAAACCAACGCTTTTTAACTCTTGTTCCAAATCAACTGTCATCCGATTATTTAATTCTTTAATACTTTGAGTAGTAATGACCGCTATAAGTAGTAAAACAACAATCGAAACCGTCAGTAAAAGCTTGTTTTTTAATGAGATGTTTTTCCACAATTTCATGACTTTTCTCCTCCTTAAATGTTTTTCACAAAAAATAGCCTATTCCGAAAGAAATAGGCATAAAAAGTACTTAAACTAGAATTTAATGGATACAACTAGCACTCTTTTGCAACCCAGCCATCTTAGCAATCATTGCCTTAGACCTGCAGCTTTGCGTCTTTACTTTTCAGTAAATTTGCCTATCTTTTCCCTCCCAAAATTAACACAATGGGTAAAAGTAGTCAATGCTACCAGCTTGAAATATACATATTTCATACTATTTTTAACTTTGATGTCATTTGTTCGCGTTTAATGAACAAAATAAAAACAGCTACAACATTTATTCATGTTGTAGCTGCATATTTTCCCACTTACCCCTAAGTGTTTGAATAATTTATACGTTTTGTGTGATAAGTAATACAGATGGTATAAAAGATAGTGCAAACATAGCCATATACCATAACGAAGTACGTCGTAATGAAAAACGTATTTTTTTTCGTTCTGCATAAAAAATATCTAACATAACTGCAACTATAAAAGGCATTGTAACACATGCAATAGCTACTAATAAGATGTCAAAATAAATCATACAAGCACCCCTTTGTTTGTGAACATTTTTCATCTTTTTTGTGAACATTTTGTGATAAATTAATTGTACACAATTTCGTCACAAAATGTCAACTATTTTTAAAGAAAAAAATGGTACTTTATGATTGATTTTGGCAATATTAGTGCGTTATTCTCTATATTTATATGTCAAGCCTCTTAAAAAATTTCGAACAAATGAATCGCCACATTCTTTATAATTACGATGACTTGGATTTCTTAAAATCGCACCTAATTCACCTTTTGAAACTTTAATCCCACCATCATATAACATTTCAAGCATGTCCTCAGTTGTTAAAGCTAAGGCAATTTTCACTTTCTTTAATAGCATATTATTTGGGCTTTCTTTCCCCGACACAGGTAGTGGTCCTTCTGACTGTCCTGCCTTTGGTTTTTGCGGACCACGTTTAAAAGTAATCAATCCATTTAAAAAAGCTTCTAGCATTTTGTTATTACAGTTAATGTATTCTTCTGGTGCATCTTCCTCATCATTAACCTTAAGAAGCATGTTTAATATTTCTTCCTTCGTATAGTCCATGCCACCTAGCTTAAATATTTCCACCATATCTACATTTTTTATATCTAACGCATAGCGTAAACGAATTAGGATATCATTATTCGTCATTGATAAATTCCTCCTTATAATCAACCTTCTTTAGCAAAGAGCCAGGCTTTATTATAACAGACAGTTTGCTCATTTTAGCTTGATTTCCACAAGTTGTTGCTGTTAGCAATTAGCGTGTGCGTTTCCTTCTTTTTAAATGTATGAAAAGTTTATTTGCAACCATTCTAAATGCAAGGAGGTGAGAATAATGGCTAACAATAATCGTAGCTCAAATAAACTTCTAGTGCCTGGTGTACAAGAAGCCGTGAATCAAATGAAATATGAAATTGCACAAGAGTTTGGCGTTCAGCTTGGGCCAGAAGCATCTTCTCGCGCTAATGGTTCCGTTGGAGGAGAAATTACAAAACGCCTCGTAGAAATCGCTGAGAAACGTTCAAAAGGTTTATTATAATTAAAAACTAACAAGAAAAGAACGAATCCCTCTCCTTTTGAAGAAGTGGAATTCGTTCTTTTGTAATGGATAGGATTAAGCTGTTTGCAAGTCCTCAGTTGAGCCTTTTAGCGTTAGCATGACCATAAAGGAAATGCAATATAGTGCTGCTAAGTAAATCATTACGACTGTCATATCATAACTTTGTAAAATATAGCCGACAAAGATTGGTGAAAATCCTCCTATTGCTCGACCAAAGTTAAAAATTGTATTTGTTGCTGTACTACGGATTTGCACGGGATAGAAGCTACTAATTAATGCACCGTAACCTGCAAACATCCCATTAGAGAAGAATCCTACAATTGCACCGCCCATTAATATAGCTACAGCTCCTGTCGCAAAGGAGTACAGAAATACGGCACATGCAGAGGCCAATAAAAAGATACCAAATGCACGTTTCGCACCAAAACGATCCATAAATCTTCCAAAAGTGAGCATGCCAATAATCATGCCGACTGCAGTACTAATTGTCCACAATGCAGAGCTTGAAACAGATAAACCTTGCGATTTTTGAAGCATTGATGGTAGCCAGATCATCAGGCCATTATAGCCTGCAATTTGAACTGTTGCCATTAATATTAAGGAAAGAGTCGTCATAGTGACACGCGGTGATGCAAATAGCTGTGCCAATTTCCCTTTTTTTTGCTTGTTGCTTTGATTATTTTGTGACGCCAGCCATTCTGGTGATTCATTAAGATTTTTTCGTACGATAAAGGCAAAGATCACTGGTAATACACCAACAAAGAATAGCGCTCTCCATCCTAATGTTGGTAAAATAACAGCACTTAATAAAGCTGCTAATATTACCCCATATTGTGCACCTACACTCACATATGAAGATGCTCTTCCTTGTTTATTTTTTGGCCAAGCCTCGGCGACAAGCGCCATTCCAATACCGTACTCCCCACCAGCACCTAGTCCAGCGATAAATCTATATACATAAACTTGTTCAATACTTGTTGCTACTCCTGTCAGGGCTGTACCGATTGCAAACAAAATGATGGTATATGTGAACACTTTTACCCGACCATACTTATCTGCAAGCACACCGAAAATAATCCCACCTAAGAGCATGCCAATATTTGTGATGGATGAAATTAATCCACCCGTTGCCAGATCAATGTTAAATTCTGCAATAATCATTGTCATCGCAAAAGAAATAAACATAATGTCCATTCCTTCTAGCGTTAACCCAGCCACTGAAGCGACCACGGTTTTTTTACGATAATCCATTCTTTCTAACCTCCAGGTTTTGTTATCTTTCTCTTTTAGTGTGTCGAGTGAATGGATTATAGCTGTCTTGTCCATTCTCTTTTGAAGCCTCACGGGACTTCCTTTAAAAGAGGTGTATTTGAACAAAAATAAAAGCCCTTTAGTCCGAGAAGACAAAAGGGCATGCCAAAGCAAAGATATTATAAGCCTAAGAATATCATGTAGCCCTTTTCAGCCTCTCTGGACCGTATTAAAGGTAATTTATTTCGTTCATTTATACCGTTCTACATTCTATAAGATTATGCATAAAAAAGCAATGGTTGAATAGTGGAAACTAACTAGCTAACTCAATAAAGTTTTGAGCAAATTGATAGATGACATGAGCCGGTACAGCCAAATTAAGATTCTGACCATCATCAAAACCAGCTGTAATTAAACCGACCAACCTCCCTTGCATATCCAATAAAGCACCACCGGAACTTCCGTTTGAAATAGCAGCTGTAAATTGAACCATAGACATTTTTCGTATATCTCTAAATCCCGCAACAATTCCATCAGAGACTGAATTAAATAAACCGAGAGGACTGCCAATCGCTACAATCTTTTGTCCTCTGACTAAATGACCATCCATTTTAACAGGTAAAGGTTGGCCTGTTCTGTCCACTTTCAAAATAGCCAAATCATGTATATCATGATATTTCACAAATTGATGAGTAATATATTCGTTTGGATCATTTTCATATAGCACTGAATAATAGTCCCCACCACCTACAACATGCAAGTTCGTCAAAATATAGCCATCGCGATGGAGAACAACTCCAGAGCCAAAACATAACACCTTACCATCTGCGCCAAATGTCTTTATCATGACAACAGACGTCGCTAAAGAAGCCAACTGTTCATAACTACACTCTTCTGTAGTAACCATGCTAGAACTAGGGGTTGGGAGAATCGTCGGTTGTTGCGGTGGTATGCTTTTCATCGAGAGCATTTTAGGGATTATGAATTCTTTTTCATAGCAATCAGGACAACTCTGCAAATTAGATGATGCTGCTATGATAGGATACAAATTAGTGATATCCCCTTTAGGATTCATATAGCATATATCGCAGCCAAGTGTCGATAAGAAATATAAGAATAATGATTCATGCTGCGTAATGTCACCTATAAAAACAATTTTAGAGGATGCTTGA
>NZ_KQ465124.1:45192-89057 GCF_001308875.1 Lysinibacillus sp. ZYM-1
CAAAGTTTTTTAGTAAAGTGTCATTAGCATGCAGCTGTTGTTCTTTAAAAAGATGGAGAATGTTTTTAAAGCTAAGCTTTTTCGTCCATTCAAGTTGATCATTCGCTAATTTACCGCATAAAGGTGTCTCATACAGTAACTGCATACTATCAGCAGCAGCCTGCCAATTTTCCCAAAGCTCCGACAGTCTATCTGCATCTTTCTTATTATTGATGACCTCAAGCCTATGTAGTCGTAAATAAAATACGCTTTGCTTTGTGAAATACTCATCCATTTTTAAAATATCTTCTTTATAAAGATCTACAGAATCAGGTATACCAATATAACGGAGAAAGACTACTTCCTTCGTAAGGGCATTTTTGTTAGGACTGATCTGCATAAACTCCTGAAAAGGATTAGCTAACTTTTTATACTTAATTTTTAACGGTCTCGTTGTCACAACCATCTTCATACAACTCCTATAAGCACGTCATTACATATAATGGTACTTATATACAATTCTCTGACATCTCTCTAAATCCTCTATTCCAAACAAACAAAAATGCACAACTCTATAAAGAATTGAACGTTTTCTTCACCTTTCTCAAATAAAAATATAAAGAAATACTTATCAGAAGTATGACTAATCGTAGGGCTTGTATAAATAAAAAGCCGTGCATAAAAACAAGAACCCCGCCACCAGCATCTGTAGCTAGAGCACCAATAGCTACTACAAATGGCAAAACAGACTGATTGAAAAGTCAAACCAGCTATACGATGAGCTGTTTGAAAAAGAATTCATGCCAGAAGAAAATGAAAAGGAATTAGCATTGGAAGGCCTCGCTCAAATAATCGAAAAATTGAGGACTCATTGGACATTAGTTAAGAGCTATCTGGAGACAACATAAAAAATAGAGAAATCCAAATTTGAATGCATTCGAATTCGGATTTCTCATTAATTGAAGCTAGTTATGTCCCAGCCTCTCAAATGATTTGCTTACTTAAATACTTGCGCTGCGGCAACAGCCTTTTTCCAGCCTGCATAAATTTTGTCACGATGATCATTACTCATATTTGGTGTAAACTGACGATCTAAATTCCAATACTTGCTGATTTCCTCTGTCGAATGCCAATAGCCAACTGCTAAGCCAGCTAAATACGCTGCACCTAAAGCTGTTGTTTCATTAATAATTGGGCGATCAACAGGAACATCCAATAAATCTGCCTGGAATTGCATTAAGAAATCATTGGCCACAGCTCCGCCATCTACACGTAATTTTGCTAACGGAATATTCGCATCTGCCTCCATCGCAGCTAATACATCCTTTGTTTGATAAGCTAATGATTCTAGCGTCGCACGTACAAAATGCTCCTTCGCAGTTCCTCGCGTTAAGCCAAAGATAGCTCCGCGCACATCAGAATCCCAGTACGGTGTTCCTAAGCCAACAAATGCTGGGACAACATAAACACCATCTGTTGACTCTACACGTGTTGCATATTGCTCTGATTCACTTGCATTACGGAACATACGTAAACCGTCACGTAACCATTGAATCGCAGAACCTGCTACAAAAATACTGCCCTCTAAAGCATACGTTACTTTGCCATCTAAGCCCCAAGCTAATGTAGTCAATAAGCCATTATTTGACTTCACTGCCTTTTCTCCAGTATTCATTAACATAAAGCAACCTGTGCCATATGTGTTCTTGACCATACCTTCCTCAAAGCATGCCTGACCAAATAGTGCTGCTTGTTGGTCGCCTGCAGCACCCGCAATTGGGACAGCAGAGCCAAAGAATAATGCCTCCTCTGTATAGCCATAAACTTCAGAAGAAGGACGTACTTCTGGTAGCATAGAGGCAGGAACAGTTAAAATTTCTAATAGTTCTTCATCCCACTTTAAATCATGGATATTATACATCAATGTACGAGAGGCATTTGAATAGTCTGTAACATGTACTTTTCCACCGGAGAGCTTCCAAATTAGCCAAGTATCAATTGTACCGAATAGCAACTCTCCTGCCTCCGCTTTTTCACGGGCTCCCTCAACATGATCTAAAATCCACTTCACTTTTGTACCTGAGAAGTAAGCATCTATTAATAAACCTGTTTTATCACGGAATAAATCATTGTAACCGCTTTCCTTTAATCGCTCACAAATTTCATTCGTTTGACGTGATTGCCAAACAATTGCGTTATAAACAGGCTTGCCAGTATGTTTATCCCATACTACTGTTGTTTCACGTTGATTGGTAATCCCAATCCCTGCAATTTGACTTGAATTCACACCTTTTTCTGATAACACTGTTGCAATACAAGATAGAATTGATGACCAAATTTCCTCTGCATGATGCTCTACCCAGCCTGCTTGTGGAAAATGTTGTTGGAATTCTTGTTGTGCTGTGTGTACGATTTTACCCGTTTCATTAAAAAGAATAGCTCTTGAGCTTGTTGTTCCTTGGTCTAACGCTAAAATATATTTTTTTTCTGACATAGAAATCCCTCCAAATAAATTAGTCTTCTACTTGAACATTCTTAACCGTTAATTGAGCTCCTATGAAAATAGCAATCACAATTACTGCAACAATCCAAAATGCTATACTATTTTTCCCTTCAAATATTTGTTGGAAAAACAATGCACCAAATGTACCTCCAATAATTGGACCTACAACTGGTATCCATGCATAGCTCCAACCAGAATCACCTTTGCCTGCAATCGGTAAAATAAAATGCGCAATACGGGGACCTAAATCACGAGCTGGATTTATTGCATAACCTGTTGGGCCCCCTAAAGCCATCCCAATTACAATAATTAACATACCAACTAAAAATGGATTTAAACCATCTGTAATCGTATTTGTACCTAACGCTAAAATCCCTAAAACTAAAATAAATGTTCCTATCATTTCTGATAATAGATTTGATAAAGGATGCTTAATAGCTGGCATTGTGGAAAATGGCGCTAATTTTACATCGGCATCTGCTGTTGCCTGCCAATGTGGTAAATACATAAAGTAAACAAGTGTAGCCCCTAAAAATGCACCAATCATTTGTGCGGCAATATATGCTGGCACATCTGCCCAAGGAAAATTTCCAATCGTGGCAAGAGCAATTGTTAGTGCCGGATTTAGGTGGGCACCACTGATTCCACCTACTGCATAAGCTGCCATCGCAACCCCAAGCCCCCATGCAAAGGTAATAACAATCCATCCACCACCAAAGCCTTTTGATTTGTTAAGCACGGCACCTGCTACTACGCCGCCACCAAATAAAATAAGAATCATTGTGCCGACCAGCTCAGCTGTAAACGTAGACATAGTTTAATCCCCCTTTGTGATAATAGCCCATAGAAAACAAAAAGGAACCCACATCCAATCAAACTACATTAATACATGTAGATGAACAAATGTGGGTTCCTTTTCCTAACCACGTGCGTATGAACTTATGTCCATTTTAGAGAAAAAAACATACAGAGTCAACTATTTTTTGAAATTTTCCCATAATTGCCTATTAGATGTTGTAACGGCGATAGCACCACCAGCTATTGCTTCTTCAATATTGTCTACTGTACGCACTAAGCCACCTGTAATAACAGGGATTTGTGTGCGCTCATAGATTTCCTGAATCATCGACGGAATAATGCCTGGTAATAGCTCAATATAATCAGGCTGCGCTGTTTCAATCATTGAATAACTTTTTTCAAGAGCAATCGTATCAATCAAAAACACACGTTGAATAGCCATAATTCCACGCGCTTTGGCTTTCATTAGCATATTGGAACGCGTTGAAATAATGCCAGCTGGACGAATATCATTACATAAAAAGTCCGCTGCGAAATTATCTGTTTTTAAACCATGAATTAAATCCGCATGAATAATTAATTTTTTTCCATGCCGATGTGCCTCACGCTTTAAAGACATCAATAAGCTAATGTGCACCTCCAATAGCACAATATAATCGAATGGACTTGCTATTATCTCGTCAAATTGCTTGACGGTACGCGCAGCAGGAATCACCTGTTGATTATCAAAATGCATTCCATTCTCTCCTTCCCTTATAATACAGTGTGAACGCTCACCCTTATATTATGTTGAGAGTAACTACCTCATTATAGCGCAGTTGTCGCTCGTTTTATTTCTTTCTTTACATCTTCTTTATATTGTGTCCGTTGCTGTGCTGTCCAGTTGAGTTGCTTAGCCATTTCATCTAGAATTGCCTCTTCATATTGTTGAACAATTGCCATTTGAAAGAACATATATCCTGTCCGGCGAACCATAAAATCATTTGGATGAACGACCATTTCATGATGAATACCATACATTAATTGCGCATATAGCCATGATGGTAGGATTTGGTGTCCTTCCTTTACATAATTAAAAACAATTTCTACATTGCTACCATAATGCTGTGTTAAAAATTTGGCCTCTTCCTCAGATAAGCCTATTTTCTTGCCTACTCTTGTATGGTCATATAAGAAGGCATAAAATTTATTTGAGCCGCCAATATGGCCACCAGAAATCGGAATATTTTTTGTTGTACATGGAGAAGATTTAATACCAAACTGTTGCTCTAATTCATGTGCAAGCGTATTTAATACCGTTTCAGCCATTTTACGATAACCGGTTAATTTCCCACCTGCAATTGTTACAAGTCCTGATGGCGAAATCCACACTTCATCCTTACGAGAAATTTCAGATGGATTTTTACCGTCCTCATGAATCAATGGACGAACACCTGCCCAGCTTGATTCAATATCTGCATCGGTCACCTTCACATTTGGGAACATATAACGAATCGCGTTCATTATATAATCGCGATCCTCTTGATAAATATCCATATTGCGAGCATCGCCTTCATAAAATGTATCTGTTGTACCCACATATGTTTTTCCTTGTCGAGGGATGGCAAATACCATGCGACCATCAGGTGTATCAAAATAAACAGCTTGCTTTAATGGGAATTTTGATTCATCAAAAACAATATGCACACCTTTCGATAAAATTAAATGCTTCCCTGCTTGCTCTCCTTCAATTGTGCGCACATCGTCCACCCATGGACCAGCAGCATTAACCACAGCCTTTGCACGAATTTCGATTGTATGATTTGTTAAGAAATCCGTTGCAACAATGCCATTTATTTTTTGCTGTTCATTATATAGGAAATTTTCGGCTTTTATATAATTAAGTAATGTTGCCCCTCTTTCAATGGCTGCCTTTGCGACTTCAATTGTTAAACGGGCATCATCAGTACGATATTCTACATACATACCACCGCCAAGTAATCCCTTAGTTTTCACTAATGGCTCCTTTTCAATGGTTTGACCTGCATTTAACATATAACGTCGCTCTGCACGTTTAACTCCTGCTAAAAAATCATAGACACGCAAGCCGAGATTTGTAGAGTATTTTCCAAATGTCCCTCCCTTATGAAAAGGTAATAACATCCAAACAGGTGTCGTCACATGTGGACCATTTTCATAAACAATGGCACGTTCCTTCCCTAACTCTGCTACCTCTTTTATTTCAAATTGCTTTAAATAACGTAAACCGCCATGTACCAATTTTGTGGAACGGCTAGAAGTCCCTGCTGCAAAATCCTGCATTTCCACTAATGCTACAGAAAGACCGCGAGCAATAGCATCCAGTGCAATACCACACCCTGTAATACCGCCACCAATTACTAATAAATCGTACTCCCTATCTTGAAGTTCCTCTATTGTTTGTTGTCGTTGTAACGCAGAAGCTGTACTCATAATTTATTTCCTCCCTCATCATTTTAACGATAAAAAAGACCATCAAAAGCATATGTACGCTAGGCACATATGTTTTCAATGGTCTCTCAGTTACTCAAACCTGCTATTAACTTACTTTTTATTGTAATATGCACATTCCAAAAAGGCAAGTTTCTGTTTAGTGACAGGATACTGCTTAATAAAGGACTAGCAAGTTTTTCATCTAGGTGACAAAGCAAGAGCAAGGAGTGAATATTGCTTACTAAACTCTGTACTCCGATTTTTATGAATTAGGATTCTTCTTTATCAGCTCACTGGTTACTCAACATGATTTACTTCAAAGTGATCAAGCAATGCACGCACTTCATCTGTTGATTTTGTGTTCATCAATTGGCTTCTTAATTCACCAGCACCTCGGAATCCTTTGACATATATTTTGAAAAAGCGATGAAGTCCTGTGATTGTACGTGGTAGTACTTCCGCATATTGATCTTGAAGATCGAGCTGTAGCCTTAAAAGATTAAGGTACTCTTTACTACTATGCTCTTTTGGTTCTTTTTCAAAAGCAAAAGGATTTTTAAAAATACCTCGTCCAATCATAACACCATCAATACCATATTGTTCAGCAAGCTCTAGCCCAGTTTGTCGGTCAGGAATGTCTCCATTAATTGTTAAGAGTGTATTTGGTGCGATCCTGTCACGTAATTTTTTGATTTCTGGAATGAGCTCCCAATGTGCATCTACTTGGCTCATTTCTTTTCTTGTTCGTAAATGAATAGATAGATTTGCAATATCCTGTTTTAAAATGTGTGTTAGCCACTCTTCCCACTCATCTACATCCTTATAGCCAAGTCGTGTTTTCACACTGACAGGCAATCCGCCCGCTTTTGCTGCCTGAATCAATTCTGCCGCCACGTCTGGGCGTAGAATAAGGCCACTACCTTTCCCTCTCGATGCCACATTTGGCACAGGACAGCCCATATTAATATCGATACCTTTAAAACCTAGCTCTGCCATACCGATACTCATTTGACGGAAATACTCAGGATTATCCCCCCAAATATGTGCCACCATCGGCTGCTCATCTTCCGTAAAAATCAAACGACCACGTACACTTTTCTGTCCCTCTGGATGACAATAGCTATCCGAATTTGTAAACTCTGTGAAAAATACGTCTGGTCTTCCGGCTTCACTGACTACGTGACGGAAAACAACATCTGTGACATCTTCCATCGGTGCCAGTACAAAAAATGGCCGAGGCAAATCACGCCAAAAATTATCTATCATGTTAATTCCAAATCCTCTCACTATGAATAAAACTCCATAATCTCAGTTCAAAAACTATAAAGTCAAATATTACACTTATATCATGCTTATTAACCCATTATCCAGTACATATATCATTTGTGAAAAACTATTATGAAAATGGACACTATTTATTTTAACGAAAATCAGTTCAAAATGGTATTTTTAATACAAAAAAGCAGGTGGTATAGATTTTTGGAACTGCCCCTTGTTGTGGCCAATGCCATTATATAAAACCTGTTTCATTGGTATACCGCTACCCGCATTTCAATGTCTTTCACTTTTTTTCATATGGATAGCTCACTCTTGTACGCAAAGAAAAAACACCTCCTAATTGAAGTTTAGGTATCTAAACCTGAATTCAATCGAAGATGCTTTTGTATTTGTCTATACTATTGGGGTCAGTGCCGGTCATATCAATGACTTTTCTATTATACTAACTCCAACCACGCGACCCACAATCTTAATATTTTCGAATCACTAGATTAAGCTTTGCTCAGCATAAGTTCAGTACTTTTCTTAGTTAATTTTAGAGCCTAGCAAACATTCTATTCATGATTAAACTGTAGGCAGAAATTTTTCTGATTATGAATACGAACATTATATTTCACTCATTGGAGTTCCTCTGATTCCACAGAGCTTAGCAAGCTATCCACGACAAAGTCAAGTTGTTTATCTAGCGAGAAGATATCATTGTAGAAGAACAAGCCAAAGCTCATGTCGATTAACCGGCCATCCTTCACTGCCGGAATGTTATTCCAAATCTGGTTGTCTGATAAATCTTCCATTCCTTCAAAGGCAGAGCGGAATACATAGTCACCAGCATACTGAGTCAACACTTCGTAGGAGACATCCATGCTGGTCGCATCATTCTTGGAGGTTTCTATTTTTTGTTGCACGATCTCAGGCGCTTTCATCCCCAAATATTGATAAATAATCTGAGATCCCCGTCCGTAACCCATCCCCACCATTACGGCCATAGAACCTTTGTTGCTTTCCATAACTGTGACTGTTTTGTCCAAAATACCAGCTTGCTGCAGCTTTTGCTTGCTTAGTTCCACCTTATTATAAAAATTGTCCAAAAGTTCTTTAGCTTGATCTTCTTTACCAAATGCTTTCCCCAGAATGTCCATACGTTCTTCCACTGGTAAGTCATATGGTATATAAAGAGTAGGGGCAATTTTATGAAGGTTGTCGTAAATTTCATCTGTTGTAACAATAATAAGATCTGGATTAAGGGCGAGCACCGCTTCTGGGCTCGGTTGCCCATCTCCTAAAGTGGTGATACCATCCAATTCGCTAGCGATTGCCGCATCGCCTTCCCCAACTAGAGTGGAAATACCAACAGGCTTTATTCCTAGAGCAAGCAGGTCACCCATTAAATACAGGACAACGACCCTCTGCGGGTTAACGGGCACTTCCACATCTCCTTTTAGTGTGTTCACAATTCTCGTTTGTGGCATCCCCTTAGCTTCAGCATTTGATGTAGTCTGTGTTTGCGTCTCTGACTGGCTCCCCGTCGCTCCCTTATTCACAGGCGCATTTGATGTACACGCCGATAACAACAGCATCAAGCTCAAGGCTGCCGCCAAAATTATTTCCTTGTTTCTTGTCTTCCCTAACATCAACAATTCCTCATTTCCCTTAGATTTGACTAATTTATATAGTTCTCTCTCATTGTATTGAGGTTGATAATCATTATCAATATCATTAATGTCCTTATCAGTTATCATTTTTATCCGGTACTCACTTGGTGTCATATGGTTATACTTTTTAAACATTCGGATTAAATTTAACCCATCCACAAAACCGCAACCAACAGCAATTTCTTGAATAGTTGCATTTGTGTATTGCAAATGCCACTTAGCCGAACCCAGCCTTTTCTCATTCAAGAACTCCTGAGGGCTTTTATGCTCGCGTTTTTTAAAAAGCCTAATTAACTGGCTCCTACTAATGGGTAGCATTTCAATAAGTTGTTGAATGGAAACAGGCTCGCTATAGTGTTGTTCCAGATATTGCTTGGCCATTACCACATAATCAGGCTGGCAATAAAGAATATCTCCCTTTTCCAACTCATTGTAAATCTCATAGACAATCTGATACAGTATAATCTTTGAATAAAATTGATTTAACACAGATTCTCGATTCCAATTGTTTTTCATATTCAAAAACTTCTCCATAAAAAAAATGGGATTCCCCGGTGAGAATCCATACGTTTGTATAAACGGATTAATATGTTCTAACAAGCGATAAATTTCTCTTTTGTAAAATGGCGGAGTTTCTGCTCTATATAGCACCATGTAAGTCTCGAGACTGCTACTTACAGGATGAATTGATATTTCCGTTCCTTTTCCTCCATGAAAAATACCAAAACGTTCCGATTGATATAGTGTTTGATCCAATTTTACATTAGCCGTTCCACCACAGGTATACACCAGCATACTAGTCGGCATCCGGTAACTTTGGATTGGTTTGTCCGGATGAATCAACTTGTAACGAACATCTATTAGTGAAATGGATGAGCGCATCCATAGCCGGACAGCCTTATCGATCATTTCCTTTGTAAAGTTATTAGTTGAATCCATATCATTCGACATTCACCTTCACTCCTTCAATCCACATCATATTTGTATGGTAATATAAATGATAATGATTATCAACCTCATAGTAATTTCGTAGTTTGACTTCTAAAATACACAAAAGCACGAGCAATGAATATGCTCGTGCTTTATCAAGATAGTAAATGCGGTTCGTAATATCCTACTTCCTCACAAGCCACGCACAGCACTCAACATGTGTGGAGTGCGGGAACATATCTACTGGTTGAATTTCTTGTGTTCGATAGCCTCCGTCCTCTAAGATGCGAAGGTCGCGTGCTAGTGTGCCTGGGTTACAGGAGACATAGACTACTCGTTTTGGACGCTGCTCTAAAATAGTAGTTAAAAGTGCTTCATCACAGCCTTTACGCGGTGGATCGACGACGAGTACGTCAGCTTCCTTCCCTTCCTTATACCATCTCGGAATAACTTCCTCTGCTGGGCCAGCCTCAAAATAAGTATTTGTAATCCCATTGAGTACTGCGTTACGTTTAGCATCTTCAATCGCTTGTGGGACAATTTCAACGCCCATGACTGCCTTTGCTTTTTGCGCAAGGAATAAAGAAATCGTACCAATTCCACAATATGCATCAATGACTCTTTCATCCCCCTGCAGGTCTGCATAATCAAGTGCTTGTTTATAGAGGACCTCTGTTTGCTCTGGGTTGACTTGATAGAAGGAACGAGCAGAAATTTCAAAGCGTACGTCGCCAATTGTGTCAATAATGACGTCCTTGCCCCAAAGGTTCAGTGTGTCATCACCAAAAATCACATTAGTTTTC
Source organism: Lysinibacillus sp. ZYM-1 (assembly GCF_001308875.1). GTDB lineage: Bacteria > Bacillota > Bacilli > Bacillales_A > Planococcaceae > Lysinibacillus. The sequence continues at coordinate 55,587 of NZ_KQ465124.1, forward strand.
TCATGATTAACATTTTGCATAATCGAAGTGACGTTCGGAACAAGTTTTTGAATCACTGCAATGGCTGCCTCTTTTTGTGGGAACTTTTTATTTTTCGTCACGAGGACAACCATGACTTCACCTGTTGCACGTGCCTTACGAATAACAACATGGCGCAACATTCCATCGTGGGAAAGTTCATTGTATGGGCGCATGCCTATCGCCGCTAATTCTTTTTTCAAGCCTGCTAAAATTGCATCTGCTTCTCCTGTTTGAATCAAGCAACGCTCCATATCCACAATGCTATGCGTCTTCGTTTTATAGAAACCAGCAATAGCTTGACCTGCTTCATTTTCGGAGAAAGGAATTTGCGCTTTATTACGGTAATGCCATGGCTCTTTCATTCCTTTTACAGGCAGAACAGGTGCATCTATTTTGCCAATACGTTGCATCACATTGCGCACCATATTTTCTTTCCATTTGAGCTGTCCCTCATAAGATAGATGCTGTAATTGACAACCACCGCATTGCTTAAAGTAATCACATGGAGCTTCTACTCGATCGGGTGATGGCTTAATAATATCTACAACTTTTGCAAAGCCATAATTTTTTAAAGTTTTCATCACATGGATTTCGGCTGTTTCGTTCGGAAGTGCGCCTTGTATAAATAATGGATAGCCATCCACCTTAGCGACACCATTGCCATCATGTGTTAAGTCTTCTATATAAACTGAAAGTCGTTCATTCTTTTTCACGGGTGCTGACATTCGTACATCCTCCATTTCAATCTCCTTATTGTAGCATGTGTTGGCGAATGAAAAAAGAACAAGACTTGCCCGTTATGCGGTTCTTCTAACTAACTTGAAAAAAGAGCCGCTATTCGCGACTCTTTCCTTGCTCTTTTGTTATATGATAATCCCTTGGTGCCCACCAAAATGCACACAAGATTCCAAGAATGACGACAATAAAAGGCGCATAAAAAATTAAAAAACTTTGCATACACTAATTTCCTCCTATGCGTGATTGTCTTCTTTTCCGGTCACATAGTTTTTATTGAACAAGAATAATTTCATCAATAAATAAAGTGATGGAAGTAGGAGACACAGTCCTAAAATAAAAGCAATGATTAAAGCAATTGCCATTTGTGTACTTGTGAAGCCATCATAAATCGTTAAATATGGATACAGTAAATATGGATATTGCGCAATACCATAAGCGAAGAATGCTACTGCAAATTGAGCAATAAGAAGCACAACTGCAAGCCCATATTTTTTACGCATTGCAATGAGGAACACTGTAATCACAAATAATATGGCTGATATTGCAAACATCCACCATAAATTCACCATGTGACCATAACTTTCAGGGTTAATGGATTTCATCTCATACATGATGCCTAGTGCGCTGATCATCAAAGGAGCTGCCCAAACAAGTGCATATTTTCGCATTAGCTTCGTAGCTTCCTTGTCATTCGCTTTATGTGCATACCAAGTTAAAAATACTGCAGAAATGTAAAGTACAGCGGCAATACTCAGTACCACAATGCTCCAAGCAAATGGACTCGTATATAAAGTCCAGTAGTTTAATACGGGCTGCCCATTAACGAGATCCACATACCCTCCACCAGCAATAGCAAAGACAACAGACAAAGATGCAGGAATTAATAAACCTGCTACACCATATGTCAGCGTATAACCAATATGTCCTCTCGTACCATAGGATTCAAAGGCATAGTAGGAGCCCCGAATAGCCAATAGTACAAGTGAAATACTGACGGGTACAAGTAAAATTGTTCCGTAGTAAAAAGCTGTTTGCGGGAAAAATCCTACAATTCCTACAAAGAAGAATACCAAAAAGACATTGGTTACTTCCCAAACAGGTGATAAATATCTTTTAATAATATTCGTTAAAATATGATTCTTCCCTATCAGTAGGCTATAAGCGTTAAAGAAACCAGCACCGAAATCAATCGATGCGACAATGACATAGCCAAATAGGAAAATCCACAATACTGAAATACCTAGAATCTCTAATGTCATAGGATGTCACCGCCTTTTTCAGAGTGGCGATCTTCAATCTCACGCTCAATTGGATTCTTTTTAAACATTCGCACCAAGACGACAATACTTCCTACCGCTAATACTGCATATACACCTGCAAACAACAACAACATTAAATCCACATGATCACTCGTTGTGGCCCCTTCTGGTGTTCGCATCAAACCATAAAGAATCCATGGTTGACGTCCAACCTCTGCAAGCCACCATCCTGCTTCAATGGCAATGATAGAAAGTGGGCCACCTGCCACAATGATCCATCGATACCAGCGTGAATGAATAAACTGCCAGCCCCGTGCTTTCCCTACAACATACAGTAATGAAACTAGCACCATAAACATACCAATGGAAACCATGATATCAAAGAGATAATGAATATAGAGTGGTGGTAGATCCTCTTCATCGAATTGATCTAATCCAATTACCTCTGCGTTAGGATTAAAATGTGCAAGAATGCTTAAAGCATACGGAATTTTGATGGCATATTTCACTTCTTCTCCATCTAGCACGCCAAATAAGACAAGAGAAGCCTTTCCTTCCGTTTCAAAATGCCATTCCGCTGCGGCTAATTTTTCTGGTTGATATTCCGCTAAGTATTTTCCTGAGAAATCTCCAATCACAGCTGCTGCAATGGAGAAAATTAAGCCAATTTTCATCAGTAACAATAATGATTTTTTATGGTATACATGTTTCGATCCTTTAAGCATTCGGTATCCTGCTATAGCTGCTAGAACAAATGCAGATGTCATATACGCTGTTACCAGTACATGCGCCACCTTTGTCGGCATAGCAGGGTTAAACATCGCTAAGAAGGGTTGGATATTAACAAGGTTCCCGTCGACAATATCGAAGCCTCTCGGGGCATTCATAAAGGCATTCACAATTGTAATAAATACAGCCGACATCGATGCACCTACTGCAACTGGAATTAACAATAGCATATGCTTTTTCTGACTATCGAAGCGGTCCCAAGTATATAAATAAATGCCCAAAAATATAGCTTCAAAGAAAAATGCAAACGTTTCCAAAAAAAGTGGTAAAGCAATGGTTTGGCCAGCTAGTTGCATAAAGTTGGGCCATAATAATGATAGTTGTAAGCCAATTGCGGTGCCAGTCACAACACCCACTGCAACCGTAATGACGAAGCCACGTGCCCAGCGTCTTGCCATTAAAATATAATGCTCATCATTCTTTTTATACCCAGTCCATTGAGCAATCATGATCATTAACGGGACACCGACACCTATCGTTGCATAAATAATGTGGAACGATAAAGTTAACTCCGTTAATGCACGACTCCAATAGACTGCTGATTCGTTTATCATCTCATTGCCCCCTAGCTTCCAAATATTCTTCCAAGAATGGAAAGTAGCATAATAATTGCAACACCAAAGCTTAGCCAAATAAGCTTCTTCTCCTGTGACTTATACAAAAGCAACACTTCCTTTCCCTTATCCATACCCCATTTTCCACTATTACAACGAAAAAAACCTTTATAATGGACCGAAATTTCAGCCTATTAATAAGGTTTCAAATTTTGTTCAAGTAATATACGCACATTTGCCAAACATTTTTCTTAATTCATTCACAATCCCTAATTCTTCGCTGCGGGCTATTTGATTTAGTCTATTATCTTTTTAATCGTTTGATACGAAATTTTAGGTGGAGTTTTCCCATCTTTGAGTGCTGAACAGTTCTTAGATTCTTTTATACAAAAAAGCTCCTCCTCGCTAAAACGAAGATGAGCTTTTCATGTATTATATACGGTCCTCTTCGCGAATATCTGCAAGAGGGACAAAAATATCGATGTGACGTTTTAAATTTTCAAAGGTAGCTGGAGCATCTCCGCCATATTCGCCATCTAGGTTAAGATGTACTTCGTTTTCAGTAGTGACTTTGACAACGCTCGCTTTTTTGTAGATAACACGGTCATCATTTAAATGCTCGCCTCTTAATGCCATGGCAGCCAGCTGAATAAACTCCGGTAGGCTAACTTTTTTTAACACTAATAATGTAAAGTATCCATCGTTAATACTTGCGTCGGGTGCAAGCTTTTCAAAGCCTCCTACAGAGTTAGTTAAACCACATAGGAACATCATGGCATCGCCATCAAACACTTCGCCATCATATTCAATACGCATATGGGAGGCTTTGATGGATGGAATCATCTCTACTGCTTTTAAATAATAGGCTAACTGGCCAAGCATTGTTTTCATTTTACTTGGTACTTCATATGTTAGCTCAGTAATGCGTCCGCCAGCAGCAATATTGATGAAGTAACGTTCGCCATTTAATAGACCGACGTCCACTGGTAATGTGTCGCCTTGAATAATAATGTCCACAGCCTCATCAATATTTCGAGGGATATGCACGGCACGGGCAAAATCATTTGTAGTGCCCATTGGAATTAGACCAACTTTTGGACGGTTTTCAAATGGACTTACACCTGAAACAACTTCATTTAATGTGCCATCTCCACCAACTGCGATGATTATGTCAAAGCCACGGTCTACTGCATCTTTTGCTGCAAGTGTTGCATCGCCTTCACCGGTTGTTGCGTGACAGGATGTTTCATAGCCTGCTACTTCTAATTTTTCCAACACCTCTGGTAGATGTTTCTTAAACGCTTCACGTCCAGATGTAGGATTATAAATGATTCTTGCTCGTTTCATAACATACCTTCCTGCTTCATAAGATTCTATTTCATTCAACGAATTACTCGCTAAAATGTTGCTTTACGTTTGTTATTTTTGGAATGCGTTTGTAACCTGCTTTTTAAAATCTTCATAGACATACGTCCAATACGATTGGTTCGTCATATTTTCTTCACGAATTTCCGCATAAAGAGCCTTTTGGGCTTCTTCAAATGCTGGATCTTCTTTATCTGGTAAGCTTGCACGCTTTGTTACTACAAGCTCTTGTAATTCAGGTGCACGTGGACCCCATTTTGCAATAACCTCACCAGTGCCATCTATTAACAAGTAAATAGGAATAGCACGACCTCCATTTGTTAGATAGCGATCAATTAGATCTGTATCTGCATCGCGGAACACTGTACGCATGTCTAATCCAGCTGCTTCAGCAACGCGGCGAACAATTGGATTGTTTAACATAGCATCTCCGCACCAATCTTCTGTAATCGTTAAAATTTTTGGCTGTTTGTCTTTTAATAATTCAATGAAACCGTCGTTTGTTGGCACTGTAAAACCGTCATAAATATGGAAACTCTCTTCTTTAAGAGTCGTCATATTCTCCATATATTGTTGAATCGAAATCGCTTCATTAAAATATTGTTGTTCTGTTTTCATTGGTTCGTCCCCCTTATGATTGTCTATTTTATATTTTGCTATGAATACTCCTTTTAAACAACTATAAAGTTTTACAAATTGCAAATTTGTTACATTTATGAAAAACAATAGCCGAGAAAGCGATTATGCTCTCTCGGCTATTATGTTACAACGAGTAATTATCGTTTGGCAATTTCTTGTTGCAATAATTTATTCACCATTGGAGGATTCGCTTGACCTTTAGTAGCTTTCATAATTTGACCAACTAAGAAGCCAATAGCACGATCCTTACCATTTTTAAAGTCTTCGATAGATTGCGCATTGTTATCTAAAACTTCTGTAACAATTGCCAGTAGTGCACCTTCATCAGAAATTTGAACTAAACCTTTTGCTTTCACAATCTCCTGCGCAGAACCGCCATTTTCAACTAATTCAGCAAACACTTTTTTACCGATCTTAGAAGAAATTGTACCGTCAGTGATTAATTTCACCATTTCTGCAAGATTTACTGGTGTTAACGCAGTATCTTTTAAGTCTTTTTGTTCCGCGTTTAAGTACGCAGAAATATCACCCATTAACCAGTTAGCAGAAAGTTTCGCGTCTGCACCGTTCATGATCATTGCCTCGAAGAAGTCAGAAATTTCTTTAGAAATAACAAGAACTCCTGCATCATATGGTGTTAATCCTAACTCTTCAACATAGCGTTTTTTACGAGCATCTGGAAGTTCAGGAATTTCGGATTTAACTCGCTCTAGCCATGCATCGTCAATAGAAAGTCGAACCAAGTCTGGCTCTGGGAAGTAACGGTAATCATCTGTACCTTCTTTAACACGCATTAAAATAGTTTTACCTGTTTTTTCATCGAAACGGCGTGTTTCTTGCTCAATAACCCCACCTGATAATAATACATCTGCTTGACGTAATTCTTCATGCTCTAAACCACGACGAACATAGTTGAAAGAATTCAGGTTTTTAAGTTCAGTTTTTGTACCAAATTCTTCTTGACCATAAGGACGAATAGAAATGTTGGCATCACAACGAAGTGAACCTTCTTCCATCTTACAGTCAGATACATCTGTATATTGAATAATTGATTTTATTTTTTCTAGATAAGCATAAGCTTCGTTTGGTGTACGAATATCTGGCTCAGAAACGATTTCAACAAGTGGTGTACCTTGACGGTTAAAGTCCACTAAAGAGTGATCCCCAGCATGTGAAAGTTTACCAGCATCTTCTTCCATATGCAGACGAGTAATACCGATACGTTTTGTATAGCCATCTACTTCAATGTCAATCCAGCCGTTTTTACCAATTGGTTTATCAAATTGTGAAATTTGATAAGCTTTCGGATTATCCGGATAGAAGTAGTTTTTACGGTCAAATTTTGTTTCTTGTTCGATTTCCATATTGAGTGCAAGAGCGGCACGCATAGCGAAATCTACCACATTTTTATTTAGAACTGGTAGGACACCAGGATAACCTAAATCGATTACTGTTGTATTTGTATTTGGTTCAGCACCAAAGTGAGCTGGTGCTGGTGAGAAGATTTTTGAGTTTGTTTTTAACTCAACGTGTACTTCTAAACCAATGACTGTTTCAAAGTTCATGTTATTTTCCCTCCCACATTTGAGGAACTTGTTTATGGAACTCTGTTGCTTGTTCAAAAGCATGAGCTACACGGTAAATAGTTGCTTCATCAAAATATTTACCAATAATTTGTAAACCTAGTGGTAGTCCGTTTTCAAAGCCACAAGGAATTGAAATCGCAGGTACGCCCGCTAAGTTCATCGGGATTGTTAAAATATCGTTTGCATACATTGTCATCGGATCATCAACGTTTTCACCAATTTTGAATGCTGGTGTTGGAGATGTAGGTCCAATGATAACATCAAAGTCTTCAAATACTTTGTCATAGTCTGCTTTGATCAGTGTACGTGCTTGTTGTGCTTTTTTGTAATACGCATCATACGTACCTGCACTTAGTGAGTAAGTTCCAAGCATGATACGGCGCTTTACTTCATCACCAAAACCTTGAGCACGTGTTTCTTTATAAAGGTCCATTAAATTTGTCACGTTTTCTGCACGGAAACCATAACGGATACCATCGAAACGAGATAAGTTAGAAGACGCTTCGGATGAAGAAAGAATATAGTACGCAGCAAGTGCATACTTCGAATGCGGAAGAGATATTTCTTCTACAGTAGCACCTAAACCTTTTAATACCTCTAATGCAGCAAGCACTGATTGACGTGCTGCTTCGCCAACACCTTCACCAAGGAATTCTTTTGGTACTGCGATACGTAGGCCTTTAACATCACCAGTAAGAGCTGCAGCATAGTTTGGCACCTCTACATTAGCAGAAGTAGAATCATTTGGATCTAAGCCTGCAATAGCTTCAAGTAATAACGCATTATCTTCAACATTGCGTGTAATTGGTCCAATTTGATCTAAAGAAGATGCAAATGCTACTAGACCAAAACGAGATACACGACCATATGTAGGTTTCATCCCTACAACACCACAGTAAGCTGCTGGTTGACGGATTGAACCACCTGTATCTGAGCCAAGAGAGAATGGTACTTCACCTGCTGCTACAGAGGCTGCAGATGCACCTGAAGATCCCCCTGGTACGTGGTTTAAATTCCATGGGTTTTTAGTTGTTTTGTAGTATGAATTTTCATTAGATGAACCCATTGCAAACTCGTCCATGTTTAGTTTACCGACTGTAATCATACCGGCTTCACGTAGCTTGTTTACAACAGTTGCATCGTAAATTGGCATAAAGCCTTCAAGAATTTTAGAGGCACACGTTGTTTCTAAGCCTTCTGTTACGATGTTGTCTTTCACTCCGATTGGAAGACCGAAGAGTGGTCCACGTTCTTCAAATGGAACTTTATCCATTTCAGCAGCTAGTCCAGTTGCTTTTTCTTCGTTTGAAGCAAGGAATGCTTGTACATCGCCGTCTAGCTTTGCAATACGTTCGTATGCTTCTTTCGTTAAGTCAGCGATCGATAAGTTACCTGCTTTAATTTCTGCTTGTAACTCCTTAGCTGAACGTTCAAATAACGTCATGAGGAATCCTCCTATGTTTTAGTATTACATGATAGCTGGTACTTTTACTTGACCATCTTCTTGTTCTTTTACGTTTAACATCATTACTTCACGGTCTAGACCTTTTACTGCCACGTCTTCACGCATTATATTGACTAATGGTAAAACATGTGTTGTTGGTTCAACATTCGTTGTATCTAGCTCGTTTAATTGCTCTGCAAAGTCTGTAATTTTGCCAAGCTGTTCAGCAAATTTCTCTGCTTCTTCTTCTGTAATTGCAAGACGTGCTAAATTTGCCACGTGCTTTACTTCTTCTTTTGTTAATTTAGCCATTTTTCACACCTCCGAATACTTGTTCAATTCATTGTTTTTATTGATAACAATAGGGTTGAATAAAGTTAACCATGCCAATAATCATAACATTTTTCATATTAAAAATCACAACTTTCACCAAAAATATAGAAACTTTCACTACTATAACGAAGTGTTGTCAATCTATACCAATGGTTTCCCTTCAATTCTATATGTCTACATAAAAATATAGCCAGCTCAAAGGCTGACTATATTAGTCATAAACATGCACGTAAGGATCCTTATCATTGGCCTTTTTAATAATTAATGCCTCTGGACCATTTACAGAAGTAACGCTCACCTCAACATGAATATTATCAAATTGATTAATTAAAATACCCGTCAAATATTGCGTAAAGCCTATTATTTCTGCTTTACCGAAAAATTGGATTGGAATTTCAATCGAAAGGTTTTGTATTTGCTTATTGCGATAGAAACCTGTCCCTATCACACTCGTATAGTTTGAGAAATACTTATCAACATCTTGTTTAAAATTCTTGAAGTTATTGTTGACATCTCGATAAATATCTTGTAAATCATCTGTTGGGAACAAAATATAATTTTCATCGATACCTTCCCAATCAGCAATACTGTTCTGCCCAGATTTTGCTACTCCATAGCTAAAATATGCTCCTGGAATAATTTGATTGCGAGCTTGCTGTTTAAACAAACCAACAACAATTGGAACATCCTTTAACTCATCACGTGTACGTAAACGAGAAACAATTTCAGCAGCCATTTTTTTGCCTTGCTCCACAAGCGTAGATTCTGAAATTGGTGCCTCATAATATTCGCCATACTGTTCTTTTTGATAATAATAAATGGAGTTTAAAGCAAGCCCTATTGAAATTCCACCTAATTTCACTTTATTATCTTTCGTTTTTGTTAAGTAATTTTGCTCTACAATATGGGATAAATAAATGGGTGCCTTCGTTGCCCGCTCTTCAGGTGTCATTGAGTCTGTTGTCGGTGGATTTAATCCATCGTCTGTTTGTGAACTACGGGCAAGCCAAGAACTCACAGTACTTTCAGCTAAATATTGACCTTCTTGGAAGTAATAGTTTTCTGTGTCAAACTCGTTTTGAGATAGACGCATTAAACCCGCTTCCACTTCCTTCATATCATATTTCGTATAAAGATTTGATACAACTAGACCTCTACTGGCACTCTCTTTATAAGGAATAAGTGTCTTATAATAAGATTCATCAATCTGTATGCTTGGGATAATGGTTGTTTCAGCTTTTTCTTTCTGTTGCGTTTCTTGTGTAAGCTCTGTCTCCTTCTTGTCAGAAGGCACACAGCCGACTAGCATTGCAGCAGCTACAATTGCTGGAATGAGTCGAAAAGACTTCATTATTTAGTGCTCCTTTACTAATAGTCAATTTCAGGCTGACGAATCCATCGACGCCCTGATATATTATCGTTTTGTTAATCATGCACGGATTAGATGAGGTTAAGTTGTTCAATTAAGTTTTCTTCATTCCACACTTCAATACCTAATTGTTCAGCCTTAGTCAGTTTTGAGCCCGCATCTGCCCCTGCGATGACAAGGTCCGTTTTTTTGCTGACACTGCCTGTTACAGTACCACCTAACTCTTCTATTTTCGCCTTTGCTTCGTTGCGTGTCAATTGCTCAAGTTTACCAGTTAGGACAATTGTTTTGCCTGCAAAAGGATTATCGCCTACAACCACTTCTACTTTTTTACCTTTAAAGTTCATATTCACGCCCACTTCAGCAAGGCGTCCAATAACTGCACGTGCGTCTTCATTTGAGAAATATTCCACTAATGAAGAAGCCATTTTATCGCCAATCTCGTATATAGCCACAAGTTGTTCCTCTGTTGCCGCCATTACGGCTTCCATCGAACCAAATTCCTCTGATACGATTTTTGCCGCCTTCTCACCAACATGACGAATTCCTAAACCAATTAATAAACGCTCCATTGAATTTTCTTTAGAGGCTTGAATAGCATTTACTAAATTGGTTGCAGACTTTTCGCCCATCCGTTCTAGCTCGACCAGTTGTTCTACTGTTAAATGATATAAATCAGAAACATCATGGATTAAATCTGCACGTAATAATTGCTCAACAACTTTATCCCCAAGCCCATCAATATTCATAGCATTGCGAGACACGAAATATTTAATGCTTTCTGCAATTTGAGCAAAGCATGCAGGATTTACACAGCGTAATGCAACTTCACCCTCAATACGAATCAATTCACTATCGCATACAGGACAATTTTTTGGCATCTCAAATGGAACAGAATCCTCAGGACGTTGCTCAATTAGCACCCCTACAACTTGCGGGATAATATCACCAGCTTTTCGAATAATCACTGTATCCCCAAGGCGTATATCTTTATCTCGAATGAGATCTTCATTGTGTAAAGAAGCACGTTGCACTGTCGTCCCTGCTACTTGAACGGGGGTTAAAATAGCTGTTGGTGTGACAACACCTGTACGTCCCACTGTTAAATCAATATCAAGTAATGTTGTGACAACTTCCTCAGCTGGAAATTTATAAGCAATGGCCCAGCGTGGACTTTTTGCCGTGTAGCCTAGCTCATCTTGTTGAGCGTAGCGGTCTATTTTTATAACGATACCATCAATTTCGTAAGCTAGGTTTGGACGGTTTTCTGTCCAATGTTCAATAAAGGCCATAACTTCTTCGATGGTAGAGCAACGCTGACGCTCTTTATTGGAGGGGAAACCTAGGCCTTCTAAATAGTCAAGCATTTCTGCATGTCCGTCGATGCCATAGATCTCACCATCTCCGCCAATGGCATAGATAAAAGTCGATAGTTGGCGACTCGCTGCAACTTTAGGGTCTAACTGCCGTAAAGAGCCTGCAGCGGCATTACGTGGATTGGCAAATAGTTCTTCATCATTGTCAGCACGTTGCGCATTTAATTTTTCAAATGATTTTTTCGGCATGTACGCTTCACCACGTACTTCTATTGTAATCGGTTCTTTTAAACGCAGAGGTATGGCACGAATTGTCTTTAAATTGGCTGTAATTTCTTCCCCTACAACACCGTCTCCTCTTGTTGCGCCTTGTACAAACATGCCATTTTCATATTTTAATGAGATGGCGAGACCATCTATTTTCAGCTCACATACATAGGAGAAATGATCCCCAATAGCCTGTCGAACTTTACGATCGAATTCTCGTAAATCTGCTTCGTTAAAAGCGTTTGATAGACTTAGCATTGGGTAATCATGTGTCACCTTTTTAAAGCCTTCTACCACTGTTCCTCCAACACGTTGAGTAGGTGAATCAGGATAAATAAGTGATGGATTTGCTTCTTCTAAGGCAATTAATTCATGCAACAATTGATCATAAACACTATCAGCTACAACTGGTTTATCTAGTACGTAATAGGCATACCCATATTCATGTAATAATTTATTTAACTCCGCTATTCGCTGTTCTATTTCGTTCATTTACGTTCCTCCGCTTACGCTTTTTCAATCGGTGCAAATTGTGCCAGTAATCGCTTAATACCAATTGGTTGTGGAAAAGCGATATCAAGCTCTGTACTATCACCTTCGCCTTTTACACTTACAACCATACCCGTACCCCATTTTTTATGGACGGCCTTATCTCCAGCCTTCCAGCCAAACTGATCTCCGCCTGTCGTTTGTAAACGAGCTGTGGCAGGCTGGGTTTGTTGAACAGCCCCAAGGGTACGTTTTTGATAACCACCTGTTGAACGATTGCTAGTAGCAAACGGTATATTCGTATTCGTTTTAGTACCAGCTTTGGAAATAGATTCGGTAATATCTTCAGAAATTTCACCTAAAAATCGTGAAGCATTATTAAAGCTAGAACGGCCAAAAATCGTTCGGCTTTGTGCACATGTTAAATATAGTCGCTCCTCTGCTCGCGTCACACCAACATACATAAGACGACGTTCTTCTTCCATTTCATCTTGATCATCTAGTGAACGTGAATGTGGGAAAATATTTTCCTCCATACCGATAATAAAGACAATAGGAAACTCCAAGCCCTTAGCAGCATGCATAGTCATTAAAATAATATTCCCTTTGGATGCATCCTCTTTATCAAGAGCATCGATATCAGCAATAAGTGCCAAATCCGTTAAAAACGCTATCAGACTTTTATCATCGCTGCGCTCCTCAAAAGCTTTTGTGACAGATAAGAACTCCTCAATATTCTCTAAACGACTTTCGGCTTCAATCGTTTTTTCATTTTGTAACATTGTACGGTAGCCAGACTTATCAATGACTTGCTCTACAATTTCTGTGACAGATAAATATTCTTGCATTTCTGTAAAGCCTTTAATCATTGCATAAAACTGTTCTGCTGAGTTTGCGGCTTTCCCGGATAGACCCATGAATATTAAATCATTCATGGCATCGAAAATGGAACGGTCCTGTTCAATTGCATAGCGTGCCATTTTTTCAAAAGATGTAGCGCCAATGCTACGTTTTGGTTCATTAATGATACGTGCAAGTGATAAATCATCGTCATTATTAGCAATAAGGCGTAGATAAGCAAGTAAGTCTTTAATTTCTTTTCGATCATAGAACTTTGTCCCACCAACTATTTGATACACCATATTGGACTTTACAAGTACTTCCTCCATCACACGAGATTGGGCATTCGTACGATATAAAATGGCAAAGTCATCAAATGAACGATTTTCCTTTTCCATCAACTGCTGGATTGTTTGTACAACAAATTGTGCTTCTTCCTGCTCATTATAAGCTTTGTATAAAGCAATTTTTTCACCATCTGCATTTTCTGTGCGCAGTTCTTTTGGATAACGTGTTGTATTATTTTGAATGACGTCATTTGCTGCTTGTAGGATGCGTTTAGTTGAACGATAGTTTTGCTCAAGCATAATCACCTTAGCATTGGGATAATCCTTTTCAAAGGAAAGGATATTACCGATATCTGCACCACGCCAGCGATAAATTGATTGATCAGAATCCCCTACAACACAAATATTTTTAAATTTTTTAGCTAATAATTGCACAAGTAGATATTGGGATTTATTGGTATCCTGATATTCATCTACATGAATATATTGAAATTTATTCTGATAGTATTCCAGCACTTCTGGTACGCGTTTGAACAACGTAATGGTTGTCATAATTAAATCATCAAAATCCAGGGATTGGTTACGACGTAATCTTTTTTCATAGCCTTTATACACACGTGCAACGGTTTGTTCATAAGGGTTTTTATCATTCATTTGACCCTCATAATCATCTGCTGTAATGCACTCGTTTTTGGCTGCACTAATAGCATTTAAAATAGCTCGTGGCTCAAAACGCTTAGGATCGATATTCTCATCCTTCATTACATTCTTGATCACCGAAAGTTGATCCGTAGAATCTAGGATGGAGAAATTACGAGATATGCCTAGTTGATCGATATTGCGACGTAAAATTCTTACACACATCGAGTGGAAAGTAGATACCCACATACTATCGCCAGTTCCATTGCCAAGAATACCGTCAATACGCTCTCGCATTTCACGAGCAGCTTTATTGGTAAACGTAATGGCTAAAACTTTGGATGGATACACTTCCTTTTCTATGATTAAGTAAGCAATACGATGTGTTAATACTCGTGTTTTCCCTGATCCAGCACCAGCCATAATCAGCAGCGGTCCCTCAGTGGTTTTAACCGCTCTTTCTTGTTCAGGATTCATACCTGCTAGTAAATTTTTTGTTAACTGTTCCATTTCGCACCGCCTTACAAACATTTGTTCTAAAATTATAACGTATTTTTCACAGCCTTAACAGTCGCAAGCGCAGCTTTTAAATCTTCATAAATAATATTTCCCACTACTACCGTGTCTGCGAATTGTGCCATTTCCTCTGCCTGTTTTGCAGATGTAATTCCTCCACCATAAAAGAGCTTAGTATGCTTCAGTTCATTTTTCACAGCACTTACTACTTCTTGATTCCCATAAATTCCACTGTATTCTAAATAAAATACTGGGAGTTTAAAGAAATTTTCTGCCATGCGTGCATAGGCTACGATATCGTCAATCGATAAATCTGTTTTGGCACCTGTTACTTGTGCCACTTTACAATCTGGATTTAAAATACAATAACCTTCTGCCACCAATTCATCCCATACCATGATATCTCCAAACTCTTTAATGGCTGCATGATGCAAATTTTTAATCCATTTTGGATCATCACTATTTAAGACGGTCGGAATGAAGTAATAATCATAGCCTGGTGTAATCGCATCAATAGTCGAAATCTCCAGAGCTATTGGTACTTCGAAGCGTCTAACACGAACAAGTAAATCTAATACCCCATCTAAAGTTACATTGTCTGTTCCACCAACTAAAATAACGTCTGTCCCAGATTCACAAATTTTTTCTAAATCTTCATCTGAAATGTCCTTTGCTGGATCTAGCTTGAACACATGTCTCCATTCTAAATAATCCATTTATTTTACCACCTATCGTTTTCTATCTATTCGTTTACAAGTATAGCTTATGATGGACGACAAAAAAATGAAAAAGACTGAGTAGAACATCTACCCAGTCTCATTTTCCAACTATTATTTTGGTGCTTGAAACGGTTTCTCGTCAGGATACAAACGACCTAGCATTTCATCATATGTATCGTTTCCATAATCGAAGCAACGTCGAACACGTGAAATCGTTGCTGTACTTGCACCTGTTTCCTTTTTAATGGATTCGTAGGTTTTCTTTAAACGTAATAAATGTGCAACCTCAAAGCGTTGTGCCAACGATTGAATTTCACTAATCGTGCATAAATCATCAAAAAACTTATAACATTCTTCGATGTCTTTCAGCTCTAACACTGCTTTAAATAATTGATCTGTTTGATGCCCCCGAATTTTTTCGATTTGCATTCAATTTTCCTCCCTTTAAGGCTGCGTTTTCACCATTGCTTGTAACCCTGGTGAAGATGGTACAAAATGAACCCACGACTTTCCTGGTACTAGCTTTACAGGCTCCCCTGATTGCTCAACAGCCATTGGTATTCCATTCACATTAGCCCATTTGACTTCCCTCAAATAGCCATTTTGCAATACATACGCATTTCCACCAGAAGTTAAATCAATTTCTTGGCGACCAATATCATCAATTGTTTGGTGATCCATTTCAAAAAATAGAACATTTGCCAATGATAGTGTTTCGCCTGTTAACATGTCTTTTGTGTCCACGCCAGCCGATTGTCGTTCATAGTGATTACTTTGATGATCGTACACATACGAATTGTGGAAATCTTCATTATTTCCGTAGTAAATGTCAACTTGACTTGTTTCAATGCCTATTTTACCACGTTCATCGGGTTCATAAAAAGCCTGAAGTACTTTTTCACTGTAATTCATTGAAGCGCCCACCATTTCAGCGCCTTTTATAATCATTTCAGATGTAATATATGAATTGTGTGGAGCAACCCGTTCGCTTGAACGTTTAAAAAGTATACCATCATAGGCCATACCATTGATATTGTCGACTACACGATTATCAAGCATTGTTTTCGCCTCTGGACTATAGCCATGAGCTACATAAAAGGCATCGAATCCCTTTGCTATATCGATAAAATAAGAGCGTGCACTACGAACTGGCCCTATATTGTCAGGTAGCTCACTTTGATAAACTGCTAAAAAACGCGTTAAATTTCCTTCCGCCAGCATTTCATAAATGATATCCGCATCAGCTAGTCCTGATTGTGGACGTGCGGCTGGATGATTATTAATGGTTACGATAATAGGTCGCTGGGTGATTTCTTCTTGTACAGCCTCCCCTGTAAGTGGTGCTACGAATGCTGGTTGTTGAACTGGCTCTTCAACTACGGTTTCTTCCTCCACTCTACTTTCATCATCTTCTTTGACCTTTGGTGTATCCTTAGAACATCCTCCGATCACCAAAGCACTAAATGCCATAGCCATCAATAAATTCTTCGATTTGAACACAAGCATTACTCTCCTTTGAACAATTACACATAAAGGTAATTGTTTACACAACCGAAACACTTTCATACATTAGCGCATAACAGCAGGTAATAATAACTTATTCTTCATCACATCGAAAATCCCTTTTGGTGTTATACGAATATATGGTAAATGAGTGGACTGTAAAAATAATAGTGTATAAATAGCATCCCCTAATTGATACCCACGTTCTGCTAAAGCTTGTTTTAAAGCCTTTTCTTTCTCTGTTAACGTCAATACATCCCCATCATATAAAAGTCCACCAATGGCTAATGGGATATCTGCAATGACTTCTCCTTTTTCTACAAGGACAATACCACCATTCATCGCCTTCATTTCTTCAAAGGCTCTGATCATATCCTCTTTATTTTTTCCAATCAATAAAATATCACCTGTGTTTGAGTAGGATGATGCAAAGCCTTGAACACCTGTCGCAAATCCTTTAATCATCGTATTAACATGCCAGTTACCTTGTCGGTTTATTAACATTAAATAACACTCATCATGATCCGCCAGCTGCCCTTCTCTAGTAATCAATGAATTATACGGTTTTGTAATGACATCATTAATAAGCTCAATTCCGAAAGGCATAGAAAATTGGAAATCTTGTGAGTCTAGTGAGAAATCTAAATCGAACGCTGGGATACTAGAATAATCGATTGCTGCCAATCTATGCACACGTTCTCCATCACGCTTCAGCCATACACCCTTTGATAGGACACTTTCTGGTACAGGATGATATTCATCTTGTAAAATATTAAGCGAAGCAAAGCGACCTGTCGCGATAAAACCATGTAGATTGGACATATTATAATAGCATGCCACATTATAAGAAGCCATTTGGTAGGCATCAATTGGAGAAACGCCTGCATCTAGGGCTACTTGAATGCATTTATCCATAACACCGTCCTCATGGAATGAAGGTGGCGAGCCATCAGTTGTCATCATTAAATGATCAAAAATAGGAAGTTCTTTTTCTACGATTCCTTTTAATAGATGCGGTAAATCTGGTCGAATAGATGAATGACGTAATGTCACTGCATAGCCTTGCATTATACGTCGCTCTACTTCCTCCACTGTCATCGCCTCATGATCACCATCTGCACCAAGAAGTTTCATACGAGCTAGAGTTCTCTCGGATGCTCCAGGGAAATGACCTTCAATTTTTTTACCTAGCCCCTTCGCCATTTGCATGCGATAAAGCATTTGATCGTCTCCATGTAACAACTTAGGCCAGCCTGTCAACTCTCCACCAAGCAAGACGTCTCTTCGCTCTAACCATTCTAAAATGGATGTGTTAGAGAATACTTCTTCCTCCTGCTCCAATTCCGTTTGTGAATCAAAGCGAGTCCACCAATAAAAAGAAAACGGTAGCTTTTTTAAATGATCTAAAATTGAAAACGCTTTCTTATTTTCTAAATTTAAAACGAAACTTAAATTATCGGAAATAAAAGTCGTTGTCCCTAGCTGCCCACAAAAATCTGCAAATGACTGTGGATGATAAAGCTGGAACGGGTGTACATGTGGCTCAATATAGCCAGGTACAATTGTTTTCCCTGTACAATCCACCACTTCTGTTCCTTCTATTAAAGGAGGCATTCTGTCACCAGCATAGACAATGCGGTCCCCTAAAACCCAAATGTTTCCTACAATCCATTGTTTCAACATACTATGCAAATACCTTGCATTTTTCAGCACAATATCAGGTGCCTTTTTTCCATCAATTACCGCTAATTGTTGACGTATTTTTGTTATTTTCCATACTGGATCCATGCTATTCGCTCCTTCCTAAATTGCGTAATTTTTCATTGTGTAAATCCAACTTGAAATCACATACTACTACTGCATAATCGCATATTTTCATTAAATTTATGCTTTATGCAATCATCTTGTTTCAATGGTAACACAGCACTTTCATAAAGCAAAGTGCACCTCGCTTATTTTTTCCACAATGACTAAAGGAGGAAGTATTATGATGCAGCAAGCAAATTTAAGCGAAAAAAATGCATTTTGTCGTTTTGCCATGGGTACAAGTTTGACAGCATTTGGTATCGCTAAAGTTTCAAGAAATCCTAATTGTACAAAAGGTCGATTGATGATTGCATTAGGGGCCATGAAAATGGCTGAAGGACTCTTCAAGTATTGTCCTACGAAAGCTCTCATGAGCTCTAATATGCAAAATGCCATGAACACCTCTATGCAAAGTATGTTCAGCGGGCAAAATTCTATGTCCTCTGAGCAAATCGATATGCTCATGAAGGATTTCTCTTCTGCAATAGCTGGTAATTCTTCAGGTTCACAAGCAACCGCTTCATCTCAATCTGGTACCAGCGCTTCAACTCAAAATTCCTCAACTAGGAGCAATTCTACATCGAATAACGCTCAAAACCCTTCTTAGTCAAAGGAGCCGTCCCAATCTATTTTGGAGACGGCTCTTACCTCTTACGTTTGAAACTTTAAGAGGTTTCATAAAGAGGATTAAAAATATTTTAAATTTTAGTAAAATTTCCGATTACTTAAATGTGCGCCAGCCAATATCCTTACGGAAGAAAAAGTTATCCCATTTTTCTGTGGCAATGCCTGCATATACTTTTTCCTGTGCTTCCTGTAAAGTGGAGGCCTTTGCACCAACTAGCAATACACGACCACCGTTACCAACAAATTGGCCATCCACTAATTTTGTACCTGCATGGAATACGGCATGTGACGCTGAAAGTGATTCTAAATTCGGTAATACTTTTCCTTTTTCAACATCACCTGGATATCCCTCTGCTGCAATGACAACACCTAGCATAGCATCTGCTGACCACTGCAAATCAAATGGCTGTTCATTCATTAATGCCATCATAAATGCACCAAAATCAGAAATCATTCGTGGTAAAACTACTTGTGTTTCTGGATCACCAAAACGAGCATTAAATTCTATAACCTGAGGGCCTTTCTTCGTTAAAATTAACCCTGCATATAATATTCCTGTAAAGGATGCGCCATCAGCTTCCATCCCTTTAACAGTTGGTTCGACAATTGTTTGGAAAGCAGTATCTACTACTTCTTGTGAGATTTGTGGCACAGGTGAATAAGCCCCCATACCTCCCGTGTTTGGGCCTTTATCGCCGTCATATGCACGTTTATGGTCCTGTGCAATAACCATAGGATAAATTTGTCCTGCATGTACAAAGGACATAAAGGAGAATTCTTCCCCGTCTAAAAATTCTTCGATTACAACACGAGAAGAGGATTCACCAAAGCGTTGATTCCCGATCATATCTTGTACAGCTTCTATGGCTTCTTTCTCTGTCATCGCCACAACAACACCCTTACCAGCTGCTAAACCATCTGCTTTGATAACAATTGGTACGCCTTGTTCTTTAATATAGGCAATTGCTTGTTCTGCTTCAGTAAATGTTTCATGTGCGGCTGTTGGTATATTGTATTTATTCATTATTTCTTTTGCATACGACTTACTACTTTCTATTTGAGCAGCCACCTTTGTCGGTCCAAAAATACGCAATCCACGAGCTGTGAAGAAATCGACAATGCCTTCAGCAAGTGGTTGTTCTGGGCCTACAAACGTTAAAGCAATATCATTTTCCTTCGCAAATTGCGCGAGGCCCGCAAAATCCATTGTGTCAATACCAACAATCTCTACTTCTCCGCGCATTCCGTCATTCCCAGGCGCTACAAATACTTGGTTAACGGATGGAGAAATGCTAAATTGTTTTGCGATGGCATGTTCACGGCCACCACTTCCAATTACTAATACATTCATTTTAGAGAATCCTCCTCTTTGTGAGTAAGACCGAGATGAACCCACATCTCGGTCTGCTTTGTGTCATTATCAATTAGTGTTTAAAATGGCGTACACCTGTGAATACCATAGCAATACCGTATTCATTCGCTTTATCAATTGAATCTTGATCTTTTATAGATCCACCCGGTTGAATAATTGCTGTAATTCCTGCTGCGGCTGCAGCCTCAACAGTATCACTCATTGGGAAAAATGCATCTGATGCCAGCGCAGCACTTTTTGATTTTTCACCAGCTTGCTCAAAAGCAATTTTAGCTGCACCAACGCGGTTCATTTGCCCTGCGCCTACACCTAGTGTCATTTGAGCGTCTGTTACAACAATCGCGTTTGATTTAACATGTTTAACAACAGACCAACCAAGCTGTAATGCTTCCCATTCCTGTTCTGTTGGTTCACGATCCGTCACTACTTTAATATCTGCATTGCCAAAGCCATAGCGATCTGGTTCTTGTACAAGAAGACCGCCCTCAACAGATACAACATTAAATTGATCTTGTTTAGCTTGCTCAAACGGAATTGTTAGTAAGCGAATATTTTTCTTTTTCGTTAAAATATCTAGTGCTTCTTGCGAGAAAGCAGGAGCAATAATAATTTCTAGGAAAATATGACTTAGCTTTTCAGCAGTTGCTGCATCCACTTCCATATTAAGGGCAATAATTCCACCAAAAATAGATGTTGGATCTGCTTCATACGCTTTATCAAATGCTGCTTCTAATGTGACACCTGTTCCAACTCCACATGGATTCATATGTTTCACAGCTACTGCAGCTGGCATTTCAAATTCTTTCACAATTTGCAATGCTGCGTTACCATCTTGAATATTGTTATAGGATAACTCTTTTCCATGTAATTGTGTTGCGTAAGCTAATGAGAAATCAGAGCCAAGACGTTTTTGGTAAAATGCCGCTTTTT
The DNA here is from genome assembly GCF_001308875.1 of Lysinibacillus sp. ZYM-1. GTDB lineage: Bacteria > Bacillota > Bacilli > Bacillales_A > Planococcaceae > Lysinibacillus. The sequence continues at coordinate 76,995 of NZ_KQ465124.1, forward strand.
GGTGTGGATTTTCACCATAACGTAAGTTTTGCTTTAATTCATAAGTCATTGTTAAACTCTCTGGGAACTCTTCTTCTGTCAAATAGTTCGAGATATATGAATCGTAAGCAGCTGTGTGACGGAAAACTTTTGCAGCTAATTTACGACGTGTTTCAATTGTTGTTGCGCCATTTGCTTTTAGTTCCTCTAATACTGTTGCATAGTCATTGCTGTCCACGATTACCGTTACATATTGATGGTTTTTTGCAGCAGACCGTAACATTGTAGGGCCACCGATATCAATGTTTTCAATCGCATCATCCCATGTTACATTAGGCTTTGAAATTGTTTCAACGAATGGATAAAGATTGACACAAACAATCTCAATCGGCTCAATCCCATGCTCATTCATTTGTGCCTGGTGAGAGTCATCATCAAACTTTCCTAATAGACCACCGTGAATCATTGGATTTAATGTTTTAACACGCCCATCTAAAATTTCAGGAAACTTCGTTACTTCATCTACTGCTGTTACAGCCACAGCATTGTCTTGTAACATTTTTTTAGTACCGCCAGTTGATAAAATTTCATAACCTAATGCTACTAATTCCTTTGCAAATTCTAAAATACCATCTTTATTGGAAACACTGATTAATGCACGTTTTGTCACAACAATATCCTCCTAATTTTCATCGTGCTTACCACGATCTAACTTGCTTCAATAGATTTATAGAGTTAGGTGTTGAGTAAGGTTCTCGACCTAACTCCTTCTTCCTTATTGTAGTAATTGCTGTAAAGCTTTGGTATACAATAGATGCTCTTGTTTGTGAATTTCAGCTTCTGTCGCCTCTGGATTTCCATCAATCACTGATACAGCAGCCTGTGCGATAATCGGGCCAGTATCCATTCCTTCATCTACAAAATGCACCGTTACACCTGTTATTTTCACCCCATGGTTTAATGCTTGTCCAATAGCATCCTTCCCTGGAAAGGCTGGCAATAAGGAAGGGTGTATATTAACAATTCGCTGTGGAAATGCCGCTAATAATACGTCACTGATTAAACGCATATACCCTGCAAGAACAATCCATTTCACATCACATTCATGTAAAGCGTCAATGATAGCAGTTTCATAGGCTGCCTTCGATGTAAACACTTTCGGGTTTAAGGCAAGCACTGGAATCCCAAAGCTTTCGGCACGGGTTACTACATATGCACCAGGTTTATCTGTCACCACTAGTTCAACCTTTGCATCTAGTTCTCCACGATCAATAGCCTCTTGAATGGCTTGAAAATTACTACCGCTTCCTGACGCGAACACAGCGATTTTTGTTGGGATCGTCATTACACTAAACTCCCATCATGTGAGCCATTAAATATTACTCCATCACCTTTGATAACACGTCCGATTGTATAAGCCTTTTCACCATTTCCTTCTACTGCTGCTATAACTTTATCAGCTTCTGCCGCTGGAATAGCTATTACAAAACCTATACCCATATTAAACACATTATATAAATCTCTATCTTCTAACTGACCTTTATCTTTTAAGAATTCAAAGATACGTAATACTGGCCATGAACCTAAGTCAATTTCTGTAGCTAGTCCTTCAGGCATCATACGTGGTAAATTTTCATAGAAACCTCCACCAGTAACGTGGGCACAGCCATGTACATCTGCTGCTTTTAAGGCTGCTAATACAGGCTTAGCATATAACTTTGTTGGTACTAAAAGAGCCTCACCGATCGGTCCTAAGTCTTCATAGCCTTCTACAATGGCATCCACTGCATATTGATGATCTGCAAAGACAATTTTACGTACTAAAGAATAACCGTTTGAATGTACACCACTTGAAGCAATACCTACAAGTACATCGCCTTCAACAATTTTTTCTCCTGTCACAATGGCAGACTTTTCACAGGCACCCACTGCAAAGCCAGCTAAATCGTATTCATCTTCTTCATATAGACCTGGCATTTCTGCCGTTTCGCCACCGATTAGAGCTGCACCAGATTGCACACAGCCATCTGCTACACCTTTAACAATTTGCTCAATTTTTGCAGGCTCTGCTTTTCCAAGAGCTACGTAATCTAAAAAGTATAGTGGCTCCGCTCCTTGTGCAACGATATCATTCACGCACATTGCTACACAGTCCACGCCAATAGTATCGTGCTTGTCTACCATGAATGCTAGCTTTAGCTTTGTCCCTACACCATCAGTCCCTGAAATAAGTACAGGTTCTTTAAGGTTTAGTTCTGACAAGTCAAACATACCACCAAAGCCACCAAACGTTCCCATTACACCTAGACGGTTCGTACGTTCAACGTGAGATTTCATTCGTTTTACGGCTTCATAGCCCGCTTCAATATTTACACCTGCTTGTTCATATGCCTTTGACACGCAGAGTTCCTCCTTATCATCTAAATCGCCTAAGAGTATCCTAGAATTCGTTTTACAACCTTCTAGAAAACACTAATTCGTTGCGATGTTTTTCTTAACGTAATAGTTCTTTTTCATGTGGTAAGATGGTATCCGGGAAAATCTCTGTTGGATATTTACCTGTAAAGCATGCTAAGCATAGTCCACGGTTGTCATCTTCATATGGTCGCGCAATAGTCTCAACCATGCCTTCAACAGAAAGGAACGTCAGGGAATCTGCACCAATTACTTCACGAATTTCATCAACATTATGACTAGAAGCAATAAGTTCTTCATGTGTTGACGTATCAATGCCATAATAACAAGGGTTTGTCATAGGTGGTGATGAAATGACCACATGAACCTCTGCCGCTCCAGCATCTTTTAACATTTTGACAATACGACGTGATGTTGTGCCGCGAACAATAGAATCGTCCACCATAACTACACGTTTGCCTTTTACAACTTGAACAACTGGCGAAAGCTTCATTTTCACACCACGTTCACGTAATTCTTGTGTCGGTTGAATAAAAGTACGACCTACATAACGGTTTTTAATAAGACCTAGTTCATAAGGGATACCACTTTCTTCTGCAAAACCGATCGCTGCTGAAATACTTGAATCTGGTACACCTGTTACAACATCAGCCTCAATATGTGCACATTCACGCGCTAGCTGTTTCCCCATGCGTTTACGTGCCATATGAACGTTAATACCATCAATATCCGAATCAGGACGTGCTAAGTAAACATACTCCATCGCACACATAGAACGTTTTTCCATATCAGCGAAGCGGTCTGATTTTACACCCTCATCGTTAATAATTAATAACTCTCCTGGCTCTACAGAACGAACAAATTCTGCACCAATTAAATCAAATGCACAAGTTTCAGAAGCGACCACCCAGCCATCTCCTAGCTTTCCAAGAGATAATGGACGTAAACCATGTGGATCACGTGCAACAAGCATTTCATCCTTTGTCATAATTAAGCAAGAATACGCACCCTTTAATAAAGAGAGGGCATTTTTCACCTTTGCACGGAATGGTGAATGCGAGCTTTTCTTAATAAGATGCGCCAGCACTTCTGTATCTGAGCTAGAGTGAAAAATGCTACCTTGTCGCTCCAAATACTGTTTTAAATGTGTCGCATTGACTAGGTTACCGTTATGGGCAATGGAAAGGCTACCAGTTGAGGAATGAAATAATAATGGCTGTACATTTTCGATACCGCCACCACCAGCAGTCGTATAACGAACGTGTGCAATTGCTGCCTTGCCGTCCACTGCCTTTAATTTATCTTCGTTGAAAACATCATTAACTAGTCCTTCACCTTTTACCGCGCGAAGGTGTTGGCCATCTGAAACAACGATACCAGCGCCTTCTTGTCCACGATGTTGAAGAGCATGAAGCCCGTAATAACTAAGGTGTGCTGGATTTGAGTTCCCCCAAATACCAAACACCCCACATTCTTCATTTAAGCCTCTGAGTTCAGCAAGCATGGGATTGCTCCTTTCCAATTAGAACGGAATTCCTCCACTGTACCTTCTACAAGCACACCTTTGTCCCCGTTGATTTTAACAAGTGCATCGTTTGTTACGACACCTATTTTTTGAGCATCTTTGATGATTTCGACAAATGCAGCTGCATTTTCTTCTTTGACTGTCACAACAAAACGAGATTGACTTTCACTGAATAATGCCGTTGTAGCAGAACCTGTTAATGAAACGTCAACACCAAGACCGTTTGCACTGAAAGTTGTTTCAGCAATGGCTACAGCAAGACCACCCTCAGCCACATCATGTGCAGACTGTACAAGACCAGCCTTTATAGCCTTTAATAATGCTTGCTGACGTGCCGCTTCCACTTCTAGATCGATTGCTGGTGCTTTTCCAGAAATAACCCCATTATTTAATAATTTTTGAAGCTCTGAACCACCAAATTCAGTTGTTGTCTCACCAATAACAAATACGAGATCTCCTGCTGCTTTTACTTCCTGTGTTGTAACATGAGCTAAGTCTTCAATTAGACCTACCATACCAATTGTTGGTGTTGGATAAACTGCTTCGCCTGAACGTTCATTATAAAGTGATACATTACCGCCAATTACTGGTGCATTTAAGGCTGTACACGCAGCCGAAATGCCGTCAGCAGATTTTTCAATTTGCCAGAAGATTTCTGGTTTCTCTGGATTACCAAAGTTTAAGCAGTCTGTAATTGCGAGTGGCGTACCACCAGTTGCAACAATATTACGAGCTGCTTCAGCTACTGCAATAGCACCGCCCACTTCTGGGTCTAGATAAATGTAGCGAGAGTTACAGTCCGTTGTCATTGCTAAGCCTTTATTTGTACCACGTACACGAATAACAGCTGCATCAGAACCTGGTTTAACAACAGTTGAAGTACGAACCTGATAATCGTACTGATCGTATACCCATTCTTTCGAAGCAATTGTTGGTGCTTTTAATAGAGCATTTAATGTTTCTTTATAATCCGTAACAACAGGCTCTGTGTTTTCGATTGCTTGGAACTGTGCATAGTAAGCAGGTTCAGCAGATGGTTTATGATAAACTGGTGCATCTTCTGCTAATGCATCAGCAGGTACTTCTGCCACCACTTGTCCATTGTGTAAAAGACGAAGCATTTTATCATCCGTTACACGACCAATTGCTACAGCATCTAAATCATATTTATCGAAAATCGCTTTAATTTCATCTTCGCGACCTTTTGTCACAACTAATAGCATACGTTCTTGAGATTCAGATAACATCATTTCGTACGCTGACATCCCTGTCTCACGTTGAGGCACTAAGTCCAAATTCATTTCTACACCAGAACCAGCTTTTGAAGCCATTTCTGCTGATGAAGAAGTAAGTCCAGCTGCACCCATATCTTGAATCCCAACTAGTGCGTCAGATTTTACCACTTCTAAGCATGCTTCAAGTAAAAGTTTCTCCATGAATGGATCCCCTACTTGTACTGCTGGACGTTGGTTTTCTGATTCCTCTGTTAATTCTTCAGAAGCAAATGTCGCACCATGAATTCCGTCTCGTCCTGTTTTCGCACCAACGTACATAACTGTATTACCAACACCTGCTGCAATACCTCGTTGAATATCTTTATGGTCAATTAAGCCTACACACATCGCATTGACAAGTGGATTGCCTTCATAGCAAGGATCAAATTGAATCTCGCCACCTACTGTAGGAATACCAATACAGTTACCATACCCTGCAATACCAGCAACTACTTCTTCAAATAGATATTTACCACGTGCTGATTTTAATTCACCAAAACGTAATGAATTCAGCATTGCGATTGGACGTGCACCCATTGAGAAAACATCACGGATAATACCGCCAACACCAGTCGCAGCTCCTTGATAAGGTTCAATTGCAGATGGATGGTTATGAGATTCCATTTTAAATACTACTGCTTGTTCGTCACCAATATCGACAATACCCGCACCTTCACCTGGTCCTTGTAAAACTTGAGGCCCTTTTGTCGGGAATTTACGGAGTACCGGCTTAGAATTTTTGTAAGAGCAATGCTCAGACCACATTACTGAGAAAAGACCTGTCTCTGTCCAGTTAGGTAGACGTCCTAAAATACCTTCTACCATTGCAAATTCTTCGTCTGACATCCCCATACCAGCGTAGAGCTTTTCATCTTTAATTTGCTGTGCTGTTGGCTCAAACTTAGTTGTTGACATGATTTTCCCTCCACTGCTTCACAATTGATTTAAATACTGCTAAACCGTCTGCACCGCCCACCAGTGCATCAACAGCTCGCTCTGGGTGTGGCATCATCCCTAATACATTGCCGCGCTCGTTTATAATCCCTGCGATATCTTCTAAAGAACCGTTTGGATTGTCACCTGAGTATGTGAATACGATTTGATTATTATCTTTTAGTGATTGTAATGTTTCCTCGTCACAGTAGTAATTACCTTCACCATGTGCGATTGGAATATTGATGATTTGACCTTGCTCATATTGATTTGTGAATAATGTATTGTTGTTTTCCACTTTTAGCTGCACTGTACGACACATAAATTTCAAGTTTTTATTGCGTAGTAAAGCTCCTGGCAATAAACCAGCTTCCGTTAGAATTTGGAAGCCATTACATACACCTAATACTGGTTTACCAGCATCTGCTGCTTTCTTAACCTCTGCCATAATGTTCGATTGATTAGCCATTGCACCACAACGAAGATAATCTCCATATGAGAATCCTCCAGGTACTAATACACCATCAAAGCCACTTAGATCTGTTGCTGTATGCCATACATATTCTACTTCTTCACCTAGCTCGTCTTTAATCGCATGATACATATCGATATCACAGTTTGACCCAGGGAATACGAGTACTGCGAATTTCATGATTAGTTTGCCTCCTCGACTTCAAAACGGTAGTCTTCAATTACAACGTTTGTTAAAACCTTTTCACACATTTCTTTTACTAGAGTATTAATGTCACGTTCTGTATCTTTTATTGTTAGTTCAAGATATTTACCGATACGTAAATCTTCTACTTCACCGTAGCCCATTTTAGCTAAAGAACCCTGTACTGCAGAACCTTGTGGATCAAGAATGCTCTCACGTAATGTTACATAGATTTTTACTTTTTTCATTGTTATTTGCCTCCGAGTCTAGAAAGTATAATAGTATAAACTTCAGTTAAATTACCAAGGTCCCTACGAAAAACATCTTTGTCTAACTTTTGCTTCGTTGTTGCATCCCAAAGTCGGCATGTATCTGGTGAAATTTCATCTGCCAATAATACTTGGCCATCTGCATCACGTCCAAACTCTAATTTAAAATCAATTAGTGTCACATTGACATCTGCAAAGATTGGCTGTAGAACTTTGTTAATAGCTAGTGCCTTATCGTAAATAGCAGTTACTTCAGCGGGCGTTGCAAGCTCCAGAACATCTATATGCTCTGTTGTAATGAATGGATCGCCTAATTCATCATCTTTAAAATAAAATTCGACGATTGGTCTTTTTAAAGATGTTCCCTCTTCAAGACCAAGACGTTTTGCCAAACTTCCTGCAGCTATATTACGAACAACAACTTCAATCGGAATAATATCTACTTTTCTTACAAGTTGTTGCGTATCTGATAATTGTTTCACGAAATGTGACGCAATTCCGTTTCCTTGTAATTTTTCGAAAATTAATGAAGTAATGCGATTATTTAAAATGCCTTTGCCTTCAATTTCCTCTTTCTTTTCACCATTGAATGCTGTCGCACTATCCTTGTACTCAACAAGTAGCACATTCGGCTCCTCAGTTGCATACAATTTTTTTGCTTTACCTTCATACAAAAGTTGACCTTTAGTCATCCGTTTTTCCCCCTGATATTATGAGATACGCTTTTAATCATGATCAGAATTGAACCGTGTCTCCACGATTCAACTCTGAAGCATTTACTGGTGGCTCTAACATTTATTTTTTAATGGCGAAATAAATATTAGTTGAGTCCTAATCGTTCGAAAATCATATCAACATGCTGTAAGTGGTAGTTGTAATCAAAGCACTCATCCAGCTCTTCTTTTGTTAAATAAGATGTGATTTTTTCACTTGCATCGACTAATGTACGGAACTGTACTTGCTCGTCCCATGCTTGCATGGCTAAAGGCTGTACCGTATCATAAGCTTCCTCACGTACTAATCCTTTATCAATCAATGCTAACAAGATGCGCTGAGAATAAATAAGACCAAATGTGCGATTCATGTTACGTTTCATGTTTTCAGGGAATACTGTTAAGTTTTTCACAATATTACCGAAGCGATTTAACATATAGTTAAGAGTAATTGTTGCATCCGGTAAAATAACGCGCTCTGCAGATGAATGAGAAATATCACGTTCATGCCATAAAGCGACATTTTCATAAGCTGTTACCATGTATCCACGCATTAAACGAGACAATCCAACCATGTTTTCAGAGCCGATTGGATTACGTTTATGTGGCATTGCAGACGACCCTTTTTGCCCTTTTGCAAAAGCTTCTTCCACTTCACGCGTTTCAGATTTCTGTAAACCGCGAATTTCTGTTGCGAATTTTTCAATGGAAGTAGCGATTAAAGCTAATGCCCCTAAATACTGCGCATGGCGGTCACGCTGTAAAGTTTGTGTTGAAATCGGTGATGCAGCAAGACCCAGTTGATCACAAACATATTGCTCAACGCGAGGATCGATATTGGCATATGTTCCAACGGCTCCAGACATTTTTCCTGTTTCAATTACTGTAGCTGCTGCTTCAAAACGTTCAAGGTTACGTTTCATTTCCTCATACCATAAACCAAGTTTTAAACCGAAAGTAGTTGGTTCTGCATGAACACCATGTGTACGTCCCATCATCACTGTATGTTTATGTTCTTTTGCCTTAACAGCAATAATATCAATGAAATTCGCGATATCTTTGCGTAAAATATCATTTGCTTGTTTGATTAAATAAGAAAGTGCTGTGTCTACTACGTCTGTAGAAGTTAAACCATAATGTACCCATTTACGTTCTTCTCCAAGTGTTTCAGAAACGGCACGTGTAAATGCTACAACGTCATGACGAGTTTCTTGTTCAATTTCTAAAATACGATTCACATCAAATGAAGCATTTTTTCGAATTTTAGCAACATCCTCTTTTGGAATATCGCCTATTTCTGCCCAAGCCTCACAAGCTAAAATTTCAACTTCTAGCCAAGCTTGATATTTATTTTGTTCTGTCCAAATTGCGCCCATTTCGGGTCTTGTGTAACGTTCAATCATTGCGTATCTCCTTCTATTCTGACCAAATGCCAGAACTCTCGATTTGTTGTAGTGTTTCCTCTAAGTTTTTTGTCATAATCGTTACATGGCCCATCTTACGGTTAACCTTAGCTTCAGCTTTCCCATAAAGATGGATAGACCATTCAGGATATTTAGCAATGGAGTTACTCAATGGCACGACATGCTGCCCTAATACATTGACCATAATGGATGGTGCCCAAAGTTCTGGCTTACGTAATGGCCAACCACAAACAGCTCTTATATGCTGATGGAATTGTGAAACATTACACGCCTCTATTGAATAGTGACCTGAATTATGAGGTCTTGGTGCTAATTCATTAATAACAATGCTACCATCTTCTAACACAAACATTTCTACCGCTAACGTTCCTACTAAATGTAAGTAATCTGCAATTTTTAAAGCTTCTCGTTCCGCAGCTTGAGCTGTGCTTTCTGTTATGCGAGCAGGTACAATTGTTTCATGCAGAATATGATGAACATGAATGTTCTCTCCAACTGGTTGACAATACGATTCACCGTTACCATTTCTTTGAACAATGACCGATACCTCTTTAACGAAAGGCACAAATCCTTCTGCAATACATTGAGAATGCGTGAAGAGTTCTTTCGCTAATGGAAGATCTTCAGTTGATTTTAACAGCTGCTGTCCCTTGCCATCATAACCACCTCTTGCTGTTTTGACTATACAAGGATAACCAATCGAATCAATATTGGCTACTAATTCTTCATAAGTTTTTGCAACAATATATGGTGCTACTGGGCATCCAGCTTTCACAATAGCTTCTTTCTCCGTTATACGATTTTGTGTAATGCGTACTAACTCTGCTCCCTGAGGAACATAAGCCATTTGTGATAAACGTTTTAAGCCATCATAATCAATATTTTCGAATTCATATGTGATGACATCACTTACTTCTGCAAGTTCTTCTAATGCTGCTTCGTCATCATATGGAGCCACAATACGAACATCCGCTACCTGCCCACAAGGCGAGTCCATTGCTGGTTCAAGTACAGCAATTTTAAAGCCAGACTCTTTTGCAGCAAGGGCCATCATTCGACCAAGCTGGCCCCCACCTATAATACCTATCGTTTGTCCAGGATAAATAATCTTCGTCACACTAAGTCACCTGTGCTTTCTAATACTTGCTGCTTTGTAGCTTCACGTCGAACATCTAATTTGTTAGCAAGTTCTGCATCTGTCGTTGACAAAATTTGAGCTGCAAGTAAGCCTGCATTTGTTGCTCCAGCTTTCCCAATAGCTACAGTTGCTACAGGAACACCTCCAGGCATTTGAACGATGGATAACAGTGAATCAAGCCCATTCAGTGCACGTGATTGAACTGGTACACCGATTACAGGTAAAGTTGTTTTAGCCGCTACCATTCCAGGTAAATGTGCAGCTCCACCCGCCCCAGCTATAATTACTTGTATTCCCCGTTTGCGTGATGTTTCCGCATATTCAAACATTAAATCAGGTGTTCGATGTGCAGATACAACCTTCTTTTCGTATGGTACTTGTAATTCATCTAAAATATCACATGCATGTTTCATTGTTTCCCAGTCACTTGAACTACCCATAATGACACCGATTTTCGGATTCATAAATTGTCGCTCCTTTTAAACGATAGAAAAATGATCAATTATCGTGCAAGCCTCTATTTTTAATAGCTACTGCAATTTTTACCTTTTTATAAAGAAAATCCCCAAATAAACTACTCTCTACTATTACACGTGAAAGCAGCTTACTTGAGGACTTATTAGAACAAGAATTAGCCAATGTACAAAACTGTACATAGACTTTCTCATAACAGCCAAAAGTGCTTTCCCGCATAGTCCAGCATTTACGGTGCCGGGTAGAGACACTAGAGCCAATCCTCTAGCATATATGGGGGATTTATTTGTTTTTCCTTCTCACATTTTAACAAGTGATCGCATTATCGTCAATGTAAAAATGCGAACATTTTTTATAAGCACTAAAAAAATGTTCGGATTTTAGTCAAAATCAATCCATGTCTTGAGTAGGTATGGCTTTAAATTGGATTTTTTGACGTAAATATGTGGGTTCACCATCGACTAAATGAAAAAGTGGTTCTTCTTTTCGGCCAATAGCCATGTATCCATCCAGTCGCATTCTTGCTAAACACTCTTCTATGGTTTCGTTTTCTTGTACTTCATACCAAATTTGATTCTTCCCCAACTGTTTCTTCCTTTCAATTTCTTAATTTATAACCTAGCACTTGTACTTCATTATACCTTTAGTTGCCTTAGGAAGTATGTAAGAACTGATTAATTGTTCTTTAAATTATAAAAAACTGCAGATATTGATCTGCAGTTTTGATTGAAGTTCAGCTAAAACCATAAAAAGCTTTTATATAGATGCCTAGAAATAGTAATAATAGAAGAGAATGAAGGATGACAAGAATCAAACGATAGTCTCCTTTTATGCCTAATAGGGCACTAACAATGCCTACTACGTCTAATATAAATGGCATAAACATACTTATCTCATTGAGGAATCTAAAAAAACCTCCATACCATCTCGTAGAATCATAACCAAACATTAAGAATGCTAGTAGTAGGCACAAAATTGAAAGAGTCGAAAAAATATTATGCCTCATTTTTATTCCTCCGTCATTCAATTCAAATATAAAGAGTTAAGGGTTATCTATTTTAACCAGAGCTTTTCATGTATAAATTAATAATTTAGTAAATTATATCACTGTTTTAATACTTTATAAAATAAAAAAAGCCATGGAATATATCCATGACTTCTTAAGTGCCTAGCGATGTCCTACTCTCACAGGGGGAAGCCCCCAACTACCATCGGCGCTAAAGAGCTTAACTTCCGTGTTCGGTATGGGAACGGGTGTGACCTC
>NZ_KQ465125.1 GCF_001308875.1 Lysinibacillus sp. ZYM-1
ATACTATAATGTAAGAAATGAAAGAAAAAGCGATTGTGAAAACGTAAATCCGTTCTCACAATCGCTTTTGTCATCTTGTGGACTTTTTCAGTGTCCTCGTATTGCACCGGACTCATTTTTTCACATTACCATCCTTAGGTACTTTCGTAGAATTATAGTCCTGTATCTTCTTTTTTTCTTTTCTATTATAATAACTTCTAACAATTAAATTAAAGACAAAAGTCATGATTATCAAATACAATGGAACTCCCCAATGACCTGTCGTAAATCTATCATAAAACCCCCAAACTAGGACGGAAGTAAATAAAAAGACTACAGTTAGTCTTTCTGATTTTGGATAAATTTTATATTTATATTTTTTTTCATTATTGTTATTCATATTTTTTGCCACCCCTTTAAATTTCCCATTAGTACTACATTCTCCAATTGGGAAAAAACACCTCTTTTATTTGGCGTTTGCTTATGGTGTTAATCAAAAATGGGAATGTAGCGGATTTAATGGGTGCAAGCCCATCTACGGAGAATGGATAAGTAGAATTAAATATAGATGGTGGTGCTACTGTTGTTAGTCTGCTATCACTTATATTCAATCACATTTTCATTGTATAGTAATTCTTCAGTTTCTTATGATGCTGTATTTAATAAAATGGGCTCAGAAGGTTTTGAGCCAAGCAAGCATAATAAAAGGAGCGTTATTCCAGTGATTGGATTAACGCTCCTTTTATATAAGTAAGTAATTAAATCATAAAATCAACCACCTTAAAACTTCATTTGAAAAAATCCTTGTATTGAGAGGAATCTTAATTTGATGAATTGTTTGGTTTTAAGGTAGTTATAATCATTAATAAATGTAACATTGTTTTCTTTCTAACTTTGAAAATCAAAAGACCGTACTTAATGCCTTAAATTAAGACAAAATAATTCGTTCTTTTTTAATTATGGTTCATTATAATTTTTTTAAATAGATCCTTTATTCGCAGTAGTGCTTTTGTGTTTTCAGCTATTCATAAGAGCGATTAAGCTTACTGCTTAATTTTCCCCCTTTTGCTCCGAAAGAGAATGCGATACTAGTTGATCGGAGTGGAGAGCGGCTACTCCTGCTCAGAACGCACAAAACGTGAGTCGCAACAAACCGCGCGTTAGCGAGGGTTGCGGCTTACTGTGTGCCCGCGGAGAGCGCTGCACGCAACGTAAATCAACAGTATTATTCAGAGGCAAAAAAATATCTTCATACCGATGACCAGGTCATTCATCTACGACTATAATCCAATAGCCAAGCAATATTTCTTTATGATAGACTGTAATAATGTTTCAATAGAAAAAAGGGGGGTATTCGATGACCCAGCAGAAGTCAAACAAGGCGGCTTTGTATATTTTAATGTTTAATATGTTTATCGCAATGGGGAGTATCGGAATTATTATTCCTGTTATGCCTAAGTACTTACACATATTTGGTGCAGCAGGACAAGTTCTTGGCATGTTAATTGCAACGTTCGCCTTTGCACAATTCATATTTTCTCCAATTGCTGGGAATCTTTCGGATCGGTATGGTCGAAAAAATTTGATTGTTTTTGGTCTGATTGTAACTGGTATTGGGCAAATTTCGTTTGGGCTATCTACAGATGTATGGATGCTTTTTGTTGCTCGTTTCTTAGGAGGATTAGGTTCTGCCTTTGTAGCACCACCGATTATGGCGTTTGTAGCAGATATCACTACCTATGAAGAACGAGGAAAAGGGATGGGCATGTTAGGTGCCGCTATGTCTCTTGGTTTTATGATTGGACCAGGTATTGGCGGATTCCTATCTAAAGTTAGTTTGCATTTCCCATTCTTTATGGCCGGAGGAGCTGCTATTATTGCCTCTCTCCTTTCGTTGTTGTTATTACCTTCTACTAAAACAACTGCAGCTCAGAAAGCACAAAAGCAAGACAATCTGGCGAAGCAGATGGCACGTTCAGTCCAGATGCCATATTTTGTAATGCTAATTATAATGCTTGTGTTCTCGTTCGGAATTGCTAATTTCCAAACGACATTATCATTATTTGTGACAGACAAATTTAATTACACACCTACCGATATTGCTATCATCTTAACTGTAGGTGGCGCATTTGGTGTTGTTGTGCAAATGTTCATTATCACACCACTCTTTAAGCGCTTTGGGGAAATGAAAGTTGTATTAGTCAATTTATTTATTGCTGCTATAGCTATTTTTCTAATATTATTTGTTTCTGGCTTCGCACTTATTTTAGTTGTCGCAACGATTTTCTCAACGGCAACAACTCTTATTCGTCCAGCAGTTAACACACTGATTTCAAAGCTTGCTGGCAATGAGCAAGGCTTAGCCGCTGGGCTTACCAATGCTTATATGAGTCTTGGAAATATGATTGGTCCTGCACTCGCAGGCTTATTATTTGATTGGGACATGAACAGTCCGTATATATTTGGAGCAATTATTTTAATGACATGCTTCTTACTAGCGCTCATTTGGACATTGAAAAAGGCTCCGCATCTTATGCAACCTGATTCAAATTAGTCCGTTGACAATTATTTGTAATATGGTACATTTATTATCGAAAAATTAAATCGCTTAACACCACTAGGGGAGTCTTTACAAGGCTGAGACGTATATGATTATATACGGACCCTTCGAACCTGATCTAGTTCATACTAGCGGAGGGAAGTGGCGCTTCTTGCTATTTACAATGGATATGCAAGGCCGCTTCCTGTTGTTTGAAGGAGGCGGCTTTTTCATTTTTCTAGTGTTTAAAATGGAAAGGAGTGCACAAAAGATGTCTATTCGCAAATTAACAATTATGTCTTTATTAGTATCGATTGCTGTTGCAGGTTCAACCTTTATATCTATACCAACCGGGATCGCCCGTGCCTATCCTGTGCAGCACGCTATTAACGTGATAGGAGCGATTATACTCGGACCCATACCTACAGTGATAGTTGCCCTTGTTACGGCCATCATTCGGATCCTTACAGGGACAGGCTCTCTATTAGCCATTCCTGGTAGTGTTATTGGCGCATTATGCGCGGGGCTTGCCTATAAATACAGCCGTAAAATGTGGTTAGCAGGCCTTGGTGAAGTAATCGGCACTGGGCTTCTTGCTTCGCTTGTGGCAGTACCCTATGCAAAGATACTAATAGGGACATCCGTAGCTTCATTATTTTTCATGCCTGCTTTTTTAACATCAAGCACAATTGGTGCAATCTTAGGTGTTGCAGTTGCTAGCAATTTACGAAAAACGGTGCTAGTAAAGTATTTAAGATCCTCTCTTTAATAATTATTTTGGATGTGCTCTTTTCATCTATTTGTTTAGCTTTTTCACTTATCTTTGAGCGGGTTCAAGTCTATTTCAATCACTTTGATCTAAATTTGGAGTTGAGGTCATCCACCCCAAAAAGAATACAAAAAGCAGTGCAAAATTCGTTTATTTTGCACTGCTTCCATTCAAATTATGAACGTTTTTTCATACCCTTAAGTAACTGTGCCACATTCGTGCCCTCTGCCTGTACAGGGTGATCCTCTACATGTTGGTCTTTTTTCTTCGGCTTCGTTAGGAAGTTCCAACCAAAACGTCTTATTGTAATATCGATAAAGAATAAGAGCATACCTGCTAGGAGAAGCCATGTCGCAATGTTTTGTCGGTCTGCTCCTTGTTTTGTAAAGTCACGGAACACTTCTTGTGGTTCTTTTAAAACAGCACCACCCGTTTGTTGGGTTAACTCTTCTATTAATTTATGATTAACAGGAAGAAGTTCATATTCAGTACTATAAGGAACACTAAGTCCGGCCTGATAAATAGTTTGCTTTTCGTCAGCTATACGGAAGAAGATTAATCCCGGCTCAGCTTGTACTACAGCCCGAACTTGAGAGGCGGATATCGTTTCAAGCTGTGTGTCTAGCTCTTCACCTGCTTCATTAACCGCAACAATATCTAAAAATGCTGCTTCATTTGTAGGATCTGTAATCATAAAGGATCCGTCTGATTCTAACCTTACATCATAAGCCACTTCATTATAACTTGGGAGCATTTGTGAAATAAGTGTTTGCCAAAATGTGCCCCAATCCTGCCATCTTGCCCAGTCTCCTGTCCATTTACCTGTTGAATCAGAAGTAAAGGCGAATGTTTTTCCTAGACCATATTGCCATTGTGCTAACACTGGATCTTCCTTTTCGCTTTCTGCCACAACAGTAGCACCCTGTTTTGTAGTTGTTCCAATATAAGCATTCATTTGTGGAACGCCATTGGCAAATAGCGTATTCCATCCCGCTGCATTATAAATAGCTGGATAAAATGGGTTATCCTCAATATAGGTACGGGAAATCATAGCCGTTTCACGAGATAAAATAGAAGGAATAGTTTGCTCATCGATAACATCGTAGAAACGGCCGCTACCCATATCACTAAGAGCTTCCAATAAGTTAGCATCTGCATCTTGACCAATCGCTACTGTCGATAAAGTTATACCGTTTTCTTTTCCTTGTTCAATTAGATCTTCATAATTTCCTGGCTGTGATTGTCCATCTGTTAAAAGAATAATATGCTTACGTTGTAGCTTTAAATCTGCTAGGTTTTCATATGCTTTAGCAAGTGAACCATAGATCTCTGTTCCACCACCTGGTGTGACGGATAAAATGGTATCCACTGCCTCTTCTTTATTGTTAAGCGGACCAGCCTCTATAATTTCCCAAGGGCGATCATCAAATGCTATAAACCCTAATGTATCTTCATCACGCAGCATTTCAACTGAACGTGCTGCCGCTTCCTTGGCAAGCTCTAGCTTTGATCCTGACATACTACCAGAGCGATCTAGCACGATAACAAGCCCTAGTGAAGGTAATTGTTCCTTTCCCTTAATCTCCATTTCAACAGGCAATAATGTTTCAATTGGCGTTTTAAAATAGCCTCCCAAACCAAAGCTATTTTCTCCACCAACCATTGCAAAACCAACACCGAAGTTTTTGACTGCTTGCTCTATCACACTCATTTTCGCCTCACCGACTAAATGTCCAGGTACATTATCAAAAATAATGGCATTATATTGCAAATAACTGGATAGTTCATTCGGCAAACTCTCAGGTGCTTTTACATCATAGGCTATTGATTGTTGGCCAAGTGCTGCCGCTATAGGTGAAGCTGTTTCATAACCATTCACAATGAGTAAATGTGGTTCACTTTGTACCATTGTGACACTTGTTAATTTATTGTTTTCAAATATAGCATCCTGCCCTACTTGGACAACTGCTTCATATTTCACAAGTCCTTCACCAGTCGCTGCATGTTTATAGGTAAACATATTGGTACCTTCAGCTAGCTCAACTGCTTCGCGGTGGATAAGCTCATCATTTTCATATAATAATAACTCACCTTTACCTGCTGTTGTTGCATGAACTTCTGTTACCAATTGTTGTTGCTCACCTACATAGGCAACCTGCGGGGACACAAAGCTTTTTAATGAAACATCATTGACAACAGGTTGACTAAAAGGCACAACATCCACACTAACGTTGGAACCTTTAAACTTCGTAGCGAATTCTAGAGCATCTCCCTTGGTCTCATTACCATCTGTTAATAGCACAAAACGTGTTGCCTTTTTCGGATTAACAATACCTGTTGCAAGCTGTAGACTCTGTTCAATATTCGTTTGATCAGTTGCCTTTATTTCTGTAAACTTTGGTACTTCCTTTAACGTATTAGTCATAATGGCTTCTGTTTGTAAAGTTGATGAAAACGAATACAGCCCTGCAAGTTGTTGATCTTTTTTTGATTGTAGACTCTCCTGAATAAACTGTACCATCTCATCTTCAGTCCCATTCATGGAAGCTGAGCGGTCTACTAGATACACAATTTGCTCTTCTTTTATAGGTAATAAAAGATACGGCCCTGCCAGTGCAAAAACCAAACAGCCTATTGCTACCACGCGAATAATAAGTACGATAATATGACTATTTTTTAGTCGCTGTCGTTCTCGCCAATAGGTCCATCCGAAATAGGCTAGTAATGGAAGTAATAGCAACAATACTAATGGCATATCAATTCGTAAATCCACGACGTCGTTGCACCTCCCACTCTGAAACAAGTAATACTAGAATAATAAGTATAAGCCAAGGTACAAAGGAAGCCTTCGAAATCTCTGCCTTTCCAATATCGGAAATGTCCCCTAATGTATAGCTTGTTCCTTGCTCAATGACACGTTCTTGTGCTTGTAATTGCACTATAAAATGTTTTTCTTCATTATTGGAACGTACCAAATATATGCCTGGCTGTTTTGGTGCCGTTAGCATACCCTTCGTAACTGATGATAGAAACTCATCTTCTTGTGAATATACACTCCAGTCTCCTTGTGCTAAAGCTACTGTTCGCTGTTCATTTGGTGTGAAAATACCAAGTGACCCAACTGATTCTGATACCTGCTGCTCGGTACTCCATAAGAATAACGGGAAGGATGGATGTAGTGGCCAATCTGTATCAGCAATATCAGCTAATACAACGATATCACCTTTAGGAGAGCGCTGTATAAACGGCTGTTCTCCAACAGAAGCAATGGTTTGATATTTAGCAAATCCAGGATAAAGGGCACTCACATAAATATCCTTTAGCTCGCTAAAAGCAAATAAAGCATCACTTTTAGCACTTACTATGCCACTTACTTCCACTTTTTCGACATCATCACGGCCAAATAACACAAGAGGTTTATCCATCTTTTCCAACAAGGCTGTTTGATTGGTGATCACTGTAGCATCCTGATTGTCAGCTACCTGTAAAGATGGAACGATTTTCACGCCACTGCTTACGGATTGGAATCCTTTTTGAATTAATTGATGCATGCCTTGATCAACCACAATCTTTGATGTAGCTGTTTGCAGTAAAACCGTTTGTTGATTATCTATGGCATAATCATCTTGTGCATCAATGATAGCTGTTATTGATTTTTCTAATGGTAAATCCTTAAATGTTTTCGTTATCGCTTCATTCGGAGGCACAACGACACGCTCAGCTACCAACTCTTCACCCTCAGCATTTTGTAATGCCAGTGTGACCTTTTGCTCGGTATTTGTATCATTATGAAGCTGCACAAGCGCCAGTGTTGCCTGTCCATCTGTTGTTGCAGCAAATCGAGTAATGGCGATATTTGTTAAGTCCTTAGCAGCCCCTCTTACTAGCCATTTTACGGAGTCTTTGTCCATTGGTAGTTGTTTTTTATCTAGTGTATCTGTAAAAACATAGATCGAAGTTGGTGTATCTCCAACAAATGCCTGAGCAACATCAAGCGCCTTATTCATTTCTGCCGTTTCATAAGTTACTTGTAAGTCTTTAATAACTTTTTCGATGTCTTTTCCATTGGTTTCTTGCTGTAAAACGGCTTTTGGTGCAGAGCCAGTCGTAATCAAGGTGACCGGTCTTCCATTCAATTCATCCATGAGCGTCAACATTTCCTGTTTATGTGTGTCAAAGGTAGATTGGCCTTTGCCTGCCAGCATCGTAGCAGAAGTATCAACAATAAATATTGTTTGCGCACCAACAATCGTTGATTTTTTTACATAGGGATTCATGAGTGCCAAAACGAGTAGCAGCAATGCTAGCAACTGTAAATACAGTAAGGCATTCTTTTGTAAATGCTTTAAATAAGGCGATACACGAGTTTCCTGCATAATTTCAGACCAGAAAAGTGTTGAAGAGACAGTCTGATCTGTATATTTTTTACGAAAGAAATAATAGAGTAGGACAATGACCGGGATGATGGCCGTCCAGCTAAATATAATTTGACTAAAGCCCAATACGGCTCACCTCACCTAATCCAATGTGCTTTTAATAATTGCTGAAAGGTTGCATGTTGCAAACCATCTTCCACTTTCAATTGTAATTTTCGAATGCCAAAGCGACGACAAATGGCATCAAACTCTTCTTCATGTAATAACCGTCTTGCATGATAGGTTTCTAGTACTTTTGAGGACATTGTCACATTGACATCGTTACCCGTTTCACGATCAAGAAGGCGAACATCCCCCGAATAATTTGGTGATAGTTCTTCTTGCGTCACAATTTGTAAAACACGAACATCGCCAGCATAGCGTGGTAGCCTTTTTAAAAGTTGCTCCCATTCCTCAATTGACTCCAGTCCATCTGTAACAATAAATAACACTGTACTATCCTTTGGTAAAGCCTTTAAGGCACCCTGTGCAAAAGGATTTAAATAACTCGCTTCCTCTATATCTGTTACTATTTGTAAAAATGCTCGGCGATACATTGCGCCCTTCCGGCGAAACGGTGGCTTCGCTTCATCTTGGAGAAAAGAAAAAGACAAACGATCGTCTCGACCAAGTACCATGAAACCGAGTGATGCCACTATTTGACGAGCAAATAGCCACTTGGCATCCGTTCCCATTGATTTTGTGGTATCGAGTAGTATGTGTACGCGCATTTCTTGTTCATCTAAAAATCTTTTAATAAAGTATTTATCCGTTCGGGCAAAGACGTTCCAATCCACTTGGCGCACATCATCACCTAAATGATATTCTCGAAAATCTGAAAAATCGAGAGATGCCCCAAAGCGCTGTGAACGATGCGAGCCTTTATGCTGCCCGCGTAGTTTGGAGGCAGTCGCTATTTGAAAGCGACTGATTTTCGCTAACCAGTCTTCGGGCAATAAGTATTTTGCTGTCACTTGCTAACACCTTGCTGAACTTTTTCTAAAATAACATCAATTACATCATCTGCTGTCTTTCCTGAAGCCTCCCCTTCATAATTCAACAGCATCCGATGACGTAATACAGGTTTTGCTACAGATTTAATATCAGCTACTGAAACATGGAACCGACCATTCATCAGCGCTCTAGCTTTTGCTAATTTTATTAAACTTTGCAAACCACGAGGTCCACTGCCATACATAGCATATTGCTTGACCTCTTCTAAAGCATCAGATCTTTCAGGATGTGTTGCCACTACTAAATCAGTTGCAAATTCCAGCATTTCATCCGCAACCATTACTTCTTTCACCATTTGCTGTGCTTCTATTAGAGCCTCTGTATTCATCAGTTTTTGTAAACCAATTTCCTGAGCACCTGTTGTTCGCTTCATAATTTCCATTAGTTCATTTTTTTCAGGGTAAGGTACAAGAATTTTACAAAGGAATCGGTCCATCTGTGCTTCAGGTAACGGATACGTTCCTTCCATCTCAATAGGATTTTGCGTCGCTAACACGAAAAATGGTCTAGCCATTTTTTTTGTATCTCCCAAAATCGTTACCGTTTTTTCTCCCATTGCTTCCAACAAAGCACTTTGAGTTTTAGGTGTAGCGCGATTTATCTCATCTGCTAACACCATCTGACTAAAAATCGGACCAGGCTGAAACGTAAATTGCTGTTTACCATCTGGGGCACGTTCAATCATGCTTGTCCCAGTTATATCCGCTGGCATAAGATCTGGTGTAAATTGAATACGTGAAAACGACAGGTCAAGAACTTCAGAAATTGTACGGATTAACATCGTCTTCCCTAAGCCTGGTAAACCTTCTAATAATGCATGACCATCTGCTAGTACAGCATACAAAGTATAATCAATTGCATCCTCTTGCCCTACAATAAAGCGATGGATTTCATCTTTAACTTGTTGTAATTTTGTACTCATTTCTACATACTGTTGCTCTGTAAATGCCATTTCATTTCCTCCTACTGCGACTCAATTGACGTGAAATAAGATTGCACGACATTTTGTAAATCCTTCGGTAATTGTAAACGCTCTGAGCTTTCTAAGTAGCTGTCTTTATAGGAGCCAATTACTTCTTCATACGGTCTAATGGAGCCCTTTGTTATCGGGGCATTCCCTTGTTGCTCAGAGACATGGGAACCATCACCTAAAGCTCCACCATCCACTGACGTCTCGTTTGACCCACCAATCCGATTCGGTGTCGTCAATAAATTTCGACTACCTGGACCACGGCCAGCTCCTTGTCCTTGACCCTGGCCTTGGCCTTGTCCTTGTCCTTGTCCTTGACCCTGGCCTTGTCCCTGGCCTTGTCCTTGACCCTGGCCTTGTCCTTGGCCCTGGCCTTGGCCTTGGCCTTGGCTATTACTATTTTGTTGTTGTGAACCACTTTGAGCATTATTTTGACCCGACTGGCCTGCCTGCCCTTGTTGATTGCTTAACTGGGAATTACCGGATGACGGTTGACTTCCTTGTTGTTTATTATTTTGATTGTTAGTACTTGCATTATTTGCACTAGCAATCGCATTTTGTAAGGAATTACTTGCTGGTTTACCAAGTTTACTCATAGCTGTTTGTGTGGCATTTGCATTTTGTGTTAGACCTTGCTGCATTTGAGCAAGCTCCTTCAGTTGCTCAACCTCTTCTTTCGATAAGCCTTGTTCGTCAGTAACACCATCTTGACTAGCCGTTTGTTTATCCTTTAATTGCTGCTCCTTCAGGGCAAGCTCCTTTTGCTTCTTCACCACTTCTCGTAGTGCCTCTTCAGCTGTTTCTGCTTCTTTTAACGTATTTTGAAGTTCTTTCAATTGCTCTTTCACTTCTTTTGTCTGTGCTTTTTTCTCCAGCTCAGCAACTTCCTTCTTCATGTCGTCGATGACCGCTTGCTCTTTTTCAACTTCTATTGCTTCTATTTGAGTAGCCGCTGGAAACACATAAAGAATTGCCAGGACAATAGCTGTGACAAATAGGCCAATAAACGCCTTGGGTCGAAATAAATTTTTCTTTCGAGCCTTAAAGTCTATAAAAGCTTGTTCAACTTTTTGTATCGCTTTTGATAATAATGCTTGAACAAGAGGGTCTTGATCATCTTTAAATGATAAAGCAGTAACCAACTCATTATGTGAAAAATAATGATCCAGTGTATGCAAAGCTTCTTTCTCTTTGACACGTCTCCACCATATGAAAACCATTGTTGCAACAATAAGGGTAACAAAGACAACCAACGCTATTTGGCGATAATATGGCCAGACAAATAATCTTGAAATAAGAACGAGAGAAGCACTCGAAAGCAATGCCAAAAACAGACCATATTGTGCAATAGGAATGCTTTTTTCAAGTGTTAAACTCGATTTTGCACGCTGAATATATTTTCGTAATTGCTTACGATGCTCCATAATAATTCCTCCTCATCGGTTACTTTTCATGTTGGCACGTAATTTTTTAATCGCAATCGTTAAACAAAGTACAATAATCAATACATAAGCAATTAAATAAGTAATCCATACAGGTAGCTCCACTCCTGAAAGCTCAGCTAACGCATTACCCATTTCCGGTGAAATAAGTGTCAGCATTAGGGCACCAGGATTAATCGATGCCCAAAAATAAGTCATAAAGGAGGTACTTGTACCAACAGCATTACCCATTTGATGGAAGGCCATTGTTAAAAAGAAGAAAAACGCTGTAATACCGCCTAAAAAGATAATAGATCCATATGTGGCAATCATCGCGACAATCGTTCTTTTTGTAATCGTTGAAAACATGACGCCGATACTACCTATTGCTACTACAGTAACTAAATAAAATAAAAATATCGAAACAAGCTGGGAAGGTGAAACTCCACCAAATAGGAATACTAAACTATATAATGGTAATCCTGCTACTAGCATTAGAACTAGAAACGACACAGAAGATAATAATTTCCCAATCACAATTTGTGTAGAACTTTGTGTCGTTGTTAGCAAAATATTTAGGGTTTGCTTTTCACGTTCACTACTAATTGCTCCTGCAGTTAAACTAGGTGTAATGAATAAAACTAATGCCATTTGCAAAATGGTTAATACAGCAAACATCATAAAGCTTGTTTCTGGTCTAAAGAATCCTTTGCCAGTAAATTCGGTCGTAAGCAATAAAAAGCCTGCAATGAAAATACAAAGTACAGCTAAATAAAACATCAATCCTGAGAAGCTTTTAAAAGAACGGAAACGTAACTTCAACTCTTTCACAAATACTGGATTATAAAATCTTTCCATCATTGACTGTCCGCTCCCTTCGTAATCGCCATAAAGACATCCTCTAAATCTTTTTCTTCCTCACTCAAAGCATAAATTGGTAAATCGATAAGCACTGCCTTTTTCAGTAACGCCACCTGCTCGGCGTCTGTGCCTCGATAATTAAATGCTATTTCTAGACGATTATCGATCACATCAATAGACGAGATATGAGGATCTTCTTCTAAAAATGCACGTACTTCATTTATACGATCTGTTACTTTCATCACAATGCGCTTTTCTCCCTGTAGCTGTGCCTGAATCGCAGCAACATTGCCGTGCGCAATTAATTTACCGTTATCAATAACACCAATTTCATCACACATTTCAGCAAGCTCAGGCAAAATATGAGAAGAAATTAGGATTGTTTTTCCCATAGTTTTTAAATTTCGTAAAATATCCCGCATTTCTACACGTGCGCGTGGATCTAATCCTGACGCAGGTTCATCTAAAATCAACACCTTTGGGTCATGGATAAGTGCACGGGCAAGACATAAGCGTTGCTTCATCCCACGTGATAACAAATCTACGTAGTCATAGCGTTTATTTGTTAAGTTTACAAGTTCTAATAGCTGTGGAATCAGTACTTGACGTTCTGCCAGTTGAATACCATAGCTCGCCCCATAAAAGTCTAAATATTCATCAACTTTTAACTGATCATAGACACCAAAGAAATCAGGCATATAACCAATTTGCTTACGTACTTCCTTCGGTTCTTTAACAACACTTTTGCCGTTTATTAGCGCATCACCAGAAGTCGGTGACAATAATGTCGCTAAAATAGAGAATGTTGTTGATTTCCCCGCTCCATTAGCGCCAACAAAACCAAACACAATGCCTTCTTCTAAGGACAAATTCAAATGATCTAGTGCCGTAAAGGAGCCGTATCGTTTCGTTAAGTCACGAATTTCAATCATTATTTTGCCACTCCCTTCAGCTCTATTTCAGGTAACTTCGTTTGTTCACCAGATGGATCTGGACCATATTTAATCTCAATTCGAACCTCACCATCTTGATTAATGTAATTCATAATTTTATCCGTAAATACTTGCTTTGTATCCACCAATGGCTCATACATATTCGTTTCATTATTCCATATCGACAGCTGCATACGCTTAACATCCTTATTGGAAATTGTTAGCTCGTTAAGTGATTCCACAGCGTCCATAAATTGATCAGGCATTGCCATCGTTAATTCATATAAACCATCAGATAGATACCAGTTATTCAATTCCTCTTCAATTTTATCGAAATATCCACTAGCAGATAGTGCGTTTAGTGTATACGTAAAATTATTGCGCTTCATAGTAAATGGACCTGATAGTTCCACTTTCCCTTTAAACGGTTGAACGAGCATTGTAATTGGTGACATATTAGCACTTGTTTCAAGTTCAGCCCCCACAATAGCTTGGTCTGTCCATGCTGTAAGTATTGGCTGTCTATCATTTTCTACAAGTGGCAATGCTAATGTTTTCATTCGTTCAATCCGCATTGGATCTACCTCATCCTTCTTCGATGGGTAACTATAATTATAACTATTAAATACAGATGGCTTTTGAAGAACGGTAGTTTTCATTTCCTTATCTACCTGTAAAGTTCCATTCGCTTCAATATCACCCAGTTTCACTTCTTTCACACCAGAAATTAATGTGACATCTTTTAATGCAAATGGGAAATTATTTTTAACCGTTCCTGTCAGCTTTTCATTTTTCAAAGTTATATCAACATCCATCTTGCCAATATTTTGAGCTGATGTTTTTCCTCCAAATGATTGAACAGACCAATAATTTAAATCACGTAATGCTAACGTTGAACCGTTGGCATTTTCTTTAATATAGGAAGATTCATGTAAATTACCTACTGTTCCAGTGAAATTATTATTGTTTCTCATGGCAATAGCAGTTGTGTTTTTATCAGCATTTACCACAAAATCCCCACTACGATTCGTTAAAATGGATTCAACATAATACCCATTCAAACTACTATCCTCATTGACTTTATAAAATGCAGATTGTTGAACTTGTGGCTGAACAATCCGATCTTTTGCTCCAACAATGAAGAGACCAATCGAAAGAACAATCGAGAACACCGGAATAATCCACCATGCATGCTCACGCTTGTCCATTTTTTTCAGAACAAAGTAAAGAACTGGGCCAATGATTAAGATATAAAGAATAATGACAATAAGCATATAGCTCACTGATACTTCAAAGGACGGGAATAATTCATTAATGTTACGAAGCTCATAAGAAATTTGATCGAGTGGTGATTGTCCCTGCCTCATCATTCCTTGCTGTGAAATACTTTGAACATCAATCGTCTTAGCTAAAAGGGCTGCATAACCATCCATTGAAGCGAGTGGTTGATCACCTAGAGAGAAGGCTGTTTGAATGATTTCACCACTGCCAACTTTTTTCTTTGAAGCTAGTACTGCATTATTATCCGTTAATACTGGTAAACTTCCTTCATGATCAGTAGACGTATGAATCGAAATAGGCTGTGTGAAAATCCCACCACCAGACAATTTTGTTAACGTCTCAGCAGAGACAGAAGTCATCTCTTTTGATAATGACATTGGTAAATATTCTTTAAAAATTCCTGCTGTGACATCCACTTGATCAGAAGCCCCTAAGAGTAGAGTACCGCCATCTTGTACCCATTTCAGCAATGACTCTTGTTGTTTTTGTGATAAGTCAGCTATTGCTACTTCATCTACAACGATGACATTGGCCATCGCAAGTCCTTGTTCATTTTCTGGGAAAGTATAATCCTTTAACTGGTTGATATTAAATACTTCCACATTATTTTGAGGAACAAATGTAGATAAACGTAAAAGTGCCGCTAGTCGATCACTTTTATCTGTTAATGTATAGATAAATGTTGAGGCAGGATCTAAAAAATTAGATTGTAGGCGCTTGGTTCCTTTATAGGCAACCTTTTTTCCCTTTTCAATATTCCCTTCATAAAAGGCAAATAAATCTGCGTCCGAATAACCATAGTCAGCTAATCCATCTAGATAGAAAGTAAATGTCTTTTCTTCTCCTGCTGCTATATCGATTGGAACGACAAGTGCGGATGCAGCCTCATAAGAATTGGCAGAATTTATCGCCATATCTCCAGAAAAATCTGCACCGTTATTTTTCACTGTAACTTGTAATGGCACTACTGATTGGTATTTAGCTTTACCTGAAATACCTGCTGTTGCTTTGACCTCTAATGTTGCAGCAGCAGCTTGCGCCTGAGTAGAAGGCAGCATAAGGCTCATCATAAGCAATACTAATAAGGTCAGTGCCGTCATTTTTGTCTTTTTCAAAAGCTCAACCCCTTTTTATGTAAGTAGATGGTTACATAATTATACGTTTTAAATTGCATTTTGTTCCATTTCTTATGATATCTTCATGAATATTCATAAACTCTTAAGAAATACGCATCCAAAGCGAAAAAGGCAATCCCGTAATAGACTGGAACTGCCTAATTTCTTATTTTGTATAGTCAAACAAACAACGAGCATGGTCTTGCACTACTTCTACAAATGCCTCTACCTGTCGCAATTCAAAAGATGATTCATAGCCAATAAGCCATGTATCTCGTGTAAGCCCAAATTCCTTTTCATCATTTGTTAAAGGTATTTTATGAATTTCATCATGGTCATTTAAAGTAATGGATGGTAGTATAGCATATCCTATACCATTTAAAGCCATTTGTTTACAAATTTCAATTTGATCTACTAAAATTTGTTTTCTAGGATTTGAAGCAAAGTGCTGCTGCCACCATTGTTGAATTTCTTGATAGTAGTTGGAATCACTTTTGTATTGAATAAATGGACGGTCTGTCTTCAGCACATCTTCAATCGTCTTAACCTCTTTATCCACTAAATAAAGAGTGTCTCTGAAAAGGTGTATCTTTTCCCCTTTCCAATCTACTTGACCACGTACAATTCCAATATGTGCCTCGCCTTCATAAAGTGCTTTCACAATTTCCGAACTCCAGCCCGTCATGAGCGAAATTTTCGCCTCGGGATATTTGGATACAAATTCCTTTAATATTTTAGGTAACCAGTTTTGACCAACAATAGACGCACAGGCAATCTTCAATGTCCCATTTACCTTTGTTGTTAAGGATTGAATCGTTTCAAAAATTTCTTCTTTTTTGGCTAGCATTTCCTTGGCATAGGCAATAACCTGTTCACCAGCAGGTGTTGCTGTTAAACCTTTTTGTGAACGTATAAATAATTGTGCACCCCAGTCCTTTTCAATGGTTTGTAAACGCTGAGAAAGGGCTGGTTGGGATAGAAATAGACGTTCAGCTGCTTTCCGCATATTGCGTTCCTCAGCCAAAATTTTTAAAATCTCTGCCTCTGTTGCCATCAATCTGTAAACCTCCAGTACAAGCAAAGAGGGCCTCATGATTTTCATCTGAGTTCCCTCTTAAACTACTACTCTTTTTGATAAATATATTTTTTCAATTGCTTTAAAATAACACGTCTCGTTAATATCCCTGCAAATGTACCATCTTCGTCCACTACACATAAAAATGCGTGGTTAATGACTAAATCCAAAGCACGCTGAAATGTATCTGACAACTTTAATACAGCGATCTCTTTTTCCATAATCGAGTCAACTTTAATATCAGGAAGCTTTTCATACTCAATATGTTCGAGTCCTAGAATCGATTCCGTTATCATTTTCATGCTCAGTAAACCTTGAAGCCGATATTTCAAATCTAATACAGGTATGGACGAATACCCTGTACGTGTTAGTACAAGGAGTGCATGTTCAGCACTATTTCCACTTTGTACATGCGCAACTTTTTCAGAGGAAATGATAAAATCACTAATTGGCATTGCTAATAAGTCTTTGCTGTTAGTTGAAATCATGAACTTCTTCTCCTTTTCTGTCCTCGCTGTGCAGAACAGTCCTTCCCTTTCATCATATCACAACTTTTCTATGTATGACCATGATCAGGACGGGAAGAGTTTTTCAGGAATAACGAATTATATGAGGCAAATCAACAAAAACTAAGTACATCCTCAATAGTTAGGTTTTTCGTAACTGATTGAGGATGGTTAATTTCTAATAGCCCGCCTTACTCCAATAATAAAAAATCATAATCCCTAAAAAAAGTAAAAATATCCCATATACCCATACAATTGGATTCAACATTGTTGAATACTCTTCGACTGTTTCTGAAATCGGTGTATCCTTTTCAGACTTCCTTTCAGAAGTCATTTTTGCAATTTTCAGCGTGGATACAAACGAAATAACAGAAATAATGACAATGGCAATAAGAGCCGGTATTAACCACATACCCATTAGCAAAACTCCTTTCTTTGCCCTTAGTATGCGTCAATCCGGCTCTTCGTTATGCAACCATTTTTAGAATGGATATTGATTGAGCCACTGGCCACCATCCAGTGTTACACATTCTCCGTTCATATAACTTGCCTTGTTAGACATCATAAATGTAGCTAAATCTGCTATTTCTTCGGGTGTACCCGTGCGACCTAATGGAACAGAATCTAATGTACGTGCAGCAGCTGCTTCTGACTCCCAAAGTTTGTCTGCACCACCAGTTCGTTCAATTGGCCCTGGTGCTATAGCATTTACGCGAATACCATACTGCTTTCCCCATTCTACTGCTAATGTTCTCGTCAGTGATAATACGCCAGCTTTTGCTGCAGCCGAATGGATAACACCAGCACCTGCATTCCAAGCATACGTGGCCACCATGTTCAGAATAGAACCTTTTATATTATTTTCAATCCAATACTTACCAACTGTTGAAGAACAGAAGAAAGTACCATTTAACACGATATCCACTACTGCCTTCCAACCGTTCGGTGATAAGTCCTCAGCACGTACGATAAAATTACCAGCCGCATTATTAACAAGACCATCAACTTGTCCAAATTTTTCAACAGCAAACGCTAGCATTGCCTCAGTATGTTCTGGTACTCGTACATCCATTTGGAAAGTTTCAATTGAGGAACCAGCCTCTGCAATGAATTTTTTTGCCTCTGCTAAACGTTCCTCATTGCGTCCAGTTATGACAACATTTGCACCTTCAGCTACGAATTGCTTCGCCATATAAAGACCCATCCCACTTGATCCACCTGTAATGATAATTGTTTTTCCCTGCAACATTCCATTTCCCCCTTTATTAAAAATGAATGATGATTCATTAAAATTTTACTATATTTTCTTGGATATGTCATATTAATTCTGTCTATAACTCATTTATTTTCTATAACAAATCTTAAAAGAGCTATCCAGAATAATGAATAGCTCTCGAAATATTTAAAATTCATAGCTGTATGCTATATGATATAGCTCCATTAATTCCTCTTTTGTTGGTATCCTTGGGTTATTACCAGGACTACCACTTGCAATGGCGTCTTCAGCCATTTTAGGGATAGCCTTAAAATACGCCTCTCCCTCTATTCCCCACTGTTTTAAATTTCCTATATTCATAAGTTTACACAGTGTCTTAATGGAAGTTATGGCTAAATGAGCAAGCTCTTCTTGTGATAATATTTCATTTCTTTTATTAAAGAACTGTCCTAAAACTGCTAGCCGATCTATACAAGCTTCTTTTGAGAATTCTAAAACCGCTGGTAAAAGCATCGCATTAGAAATGCCGTGCGGTACATGGAATAGTGCACCGATTGGACGAGACATTCCATGTACTAACGCAACAGAAGCATTTGAGAAAGATAGTCCTGCTTGCATGGAGCCTAATGACATAGCTTCTCTCGCATCAACATCATCACCTTGTTCATAAACTTTCAATATGTTATGGACGATTAAATCCATGGCAGATAATGCAAGTACATTCGAATATGGATGGGCTAAACGCGACAAATAACTTTCAATGGCATGGCTTAAGGCATCAATACCTGTTGCTGCTGTAATTGCAGGCGGTGAAGTTATTGTTAAAATAGGATCGACTATAGCAACTGAAGGCATAAAGGCAGGCTGCTTAATCATCATTTTGACGTCACTCTTTGTATTGGTAATAACAGTTGCATCTGTTGCTTCAGAGCCTGTACCAGCCGTCGTTGGAATGGCGATATGTGGAATTGGGGGTTGCTCTGCAATTTTTGCCATTTTCATGTAATCTCCTATGTAGCCGCCGTTTGTAGCCACCACTGCAATTGCCTTTCCTGTATCAATGCAGCTTCCACCACCAACGGAAATGATGACATCACAGCCTTCTTGCTGTAGAAGATGTAGTCCTCCTCCTACATACGTATCATCTGGCTCAGTAACCACCCCCAGATATGAAACCGCTTCTAGTCCATGTGTTTTTAAGAAGTTTCTACATTGCTTCACAAAACCTAAGCTGTCCATAATTGGATCACTAATAATAAGTGCCTTGGTGCCAAGCTTTTTAGCATACTCGCCCACCTCTTCAAATGAATCACGCCCATAAACAATAGTTCCTGGTGAATGAACGGTAAAGATTGTTTTTGTTTGAATCATTTTGCTCCCTCCTACACTATTGAGCTGTATAACCGCCATCTAAAAGGATGGCCTGACCAGTTAAACCTTTAGCTAAATCACTTGCCAAATATAAAGCAAGTCCTGTAATTTCTGAGACATCAAGTAACCGTTTTTGCGGTACAAGTGGATAGAGCACCTCTTCAAGTACTTCTTCCACTTGAACTCCTCTTGTTATCGCTAAATCTTTAAATTGATTACGGACTAATTCCGTATCCACATATCCTGGGCAAATAGCATTTACCGTAATTCCATACTCCGCTACCTCAAGTGCGGCAACCTTCGTTAGCCCAATAACGCCATGCTTCGCCGCATTGTATCCCACCTTACCAGCAAATCCAATTACACCATTAATGGAGGCCATATTGATAATACGACCATATTGATTTTTCTTCATATGGGGTAATGCATATTTCATCGCAATAAATGGGGCAACCACCATTACTTTTTGCATGGTTTCAAAAATTTCAGTCTTGAAATCTTCAATAAGTGAGACATGTTGAAATCCCGCATTATTGATTAAAATATCTAACGTTGTAAATTGATTGATTGTAAAATCAATGGCTTTTTGTATAGCTTGTTCTTCTGTCACATCACATGTATAAGCCGTTAAGGAAGGATTTTGTGCAACGGCCTCTCTTAAAAGCTGTTCGTTTTTATCCGTAATCACTACATTTGCCCCTTGCTCGGCAAATGCCTGTGCCATGGAAAGACCAATCCCTCGAGCGGCCCCTGTAATGAAGACTGTTTTTCCTTGCATACAACATTCCTCCTACATCCCTATTGAGAATAATATGATCGCCATCATTGTACCTATGATTACACCCCATCCCTTTCTGTTATTTTAGAAAAAGAGCTGTATATCGCTACAGCTCTTTGTTTGTATTAATCGTTATTGCTTGGGAATGCAAATGTCGATGCAGTGGATGCATTACCTGCCATCCAACGTTCTGAAATTGTCTTTGTTTTTGTAAAGAATCGCGCCTGATCTGGACCAAACATATGTCCCTCACCAAAACGAGAGCCTTTAAAGCCAGCAAAGTTATGGTAGCCAACTGGAATAGGAATTGGCACATTCACTCCTACCATGCCGACATCTATTTCTGTTGTGAATTTACGAGCTGCTAATCCATCATTCGTAAAGATAGTGACCCCATTACCTAACTCATGCTTATTAATGAGTTCAATGGCTTCCTCCAGAGAGTCTACACGTACAACATTACGAGCAGGACCAAATACTTCTTGCTCATAAATTTCCATACCAGGCTTTACATGATCTAATAATGTAGGTCCTACATAGAATCCTTTAGACTCTTTGACAATGTCCAGCTCACGACCATCACAAATAATTGACGCCCCCTCTGATTCTCCACGATCTATTGCAGCAAGTATTGCTTCTTTTGATTGTTGAGAAATAACTGGGCCGAAATCTGAATCAGGATTTGTATATGGCCCTACCTTTAGATTAGTAATCTTTTCCTTTAGGATCGCCACTAGTCGATCTGCAGTATCTTTGCCTACAGGCATGATTGTAGATATCGCCATACAACGCTGAGATGCTGCTCCATACGCTGCCCCAATAAAGGCATTCGCAACGTGTTCAAGATCTGCATCTGGCATCACGATCATATTATTTTTCCCACCACCAAGTGCCGTTACACGTTTTCCATACTTAGAACCTGTTTCATAAATATACTTGGCTACTGGCGTTGATCCTACAAATGAAATCGCTTGCACAGTTGGGTTTTCTAAAAGTTCATTGACCGCATCTTTATCACCATTCACGACAGTCCAAATGCCATCTGGTAAGCCAGCTTTTTTCCACAGCTCACTAACATACAAAGCAGTCATCGGCACACGTTCAGATGCTTTTAAAACAACCGCATTTCCTACCGCGATGGCCATACTTGTTTGAGCTAGAGGCACCATGATTGGGAAGTTAAATGGTGAAATAGCCGCAACCACCCCCAATGGATATTTTGCAGAATAAGCGTTTATTTGGCCTCCAACATTAACAGAGTATTCCCCTTTCATGAGATGAGGTGCACCGATGGCTAAGTCAACAGATTCAAGCCCTCGTGTAATTTCTCCTTTCGCATCTTCCAATGTTTTTCCACTTTCTAAACAAATAATTTGCAATAGCTCCTCCATATTCTCAGTAATAAGATTACGGAACTTTAAGACAATTTCTGCACGTTTAGCCACTGATGTATCACGCCATGTTGGAAAGGAAGCATGGGCTTGCTCGATAGCCTCTCGTGTCTCTTCTACTGTTGCCAGTGGCACCTTCGCAATGACATCACCTGTTGTTGGATTGTATACTGAACCAAAACGGCCACTTTTCCCTTCTACTAACTGTCCACCAATAAAATGCGTTAATGTTTTTACCTCTTGTGCTGTTGTCATAATCATTTCCTCCTCTTATAGTTGTTCTATTTTACATTTATCCTTTAAGCTTAAATAGGCTGCAGACATATCATTTTCACCATAGCCCTGCTGAGCAATTTCACTATAAAGTTCCACCAATTTTTCGCCGATTCGAAGAGATACTCCAGCTTCATCTGCCATTTCCTTCGCTAACTTTAAATCTTTCAATAATAGATTCGTCGAAAAGCCAGGTGCATAGTTGTTATTTTTCATATATTCCAAATAGTTACGTTCATAAATCCGACTTTGACCATAGCTATTACTTAAAACTTCATACAACGTATCTGCATCAATCCCCATTTTTTCACCAAGTACAATCGTTTCAGCGACAGCCTCAGTATAAAACCCAATCATTAGATTATTTAATAATTTAAGACGAGTACCAACACTTGAAGATAAACCAAGGTGATAGACATTCTTTCCGACTATTCCGAATATTCCAGTTGCACTTTCATAATCTTCCTTGTCACCACCAACCATTATCGTTAAGGTAGCGTTTACAGCTCCTATGACCCCACCACTTACTGGTGCTCCTAAATATCGTAATCCCAACACTTTTGCTTCTTTATGTAACGAATCATTCAAGTCGGGATTGACAGTACTAAAGTCAATGAGTAAGGCACCTTTCTTAGCATGACGTAAAATACCTTGCTCTGACAGATACACCATTTCTACAATTTGAGGGGTTGGCAAGCTAGTCATCACCACATCACATTGCATGGCAATATCCTTTGCAGTCTCAAGACCCATACCGCCAGCTGCTGTAAATTGCTCCATAGCTTTCGCATTTGTATCAAAGCCATACACCTCATAGTTTGCCTTTAATAAATTAATAGACATTGGTAATCCCATATTTCCTAAGCCGATAAAACCTAACTTCTCCTTCATTTAGAACTCCCCCAATCCTTGAAAAATTCAGCAATAATGCTGGATGATACACTAGCCAACTCCAATTTTTTGTCGTAACATTATAAACGAGCTATTTTAACGACTCCGGTCATTGACCTCGGTCAATTAAATCATAATCAAAAGAAATCCATCTCGTCAATTAAAAATTTTATATTTTCAGAATTTTTATATTAATAAATATTTTACAATACTTAATATTGGAGGTAATTCGCTACAATGGATTCACTAACGAGCAGACAAAAAAAGGCATTAGAAACGCGTGATAAATTATTAAAAACATCATTAGATTTATTTAACAAATTTGGATTTGAACACGTCAGTGTTGAACAAATTACAAAAACTTGTCATGTTTCAAAGGGTACATTTTATACACATTTCCCTTCTAAATATGATGTTATTTTAGAGAAATTTAAGGAACTAGATAGTTTTTACAGCACTGTTGAAAAAAATATTGGCCATACATTACCAGCAAGTGAAAAAATTTTATTAGTGTATCAGGAACAAATGAGGTATTTAACAAATGTTGTGGGTAAGGACCTGTTGCGCACTGTGTATACTGCTGCAATGACAGACCATGTTAAACAGGATCACTATTTAATCAATCGGGAACGCAAGATCTTTCAAATTATGAATACTTATATCGAGGAAGGCCTACTACAAGGTGAATTTAGACATGATTTATCAGCTACTAAAATTCAAGCAATCATACAACGTTGTATGCGTGCCAACGTTTATGATTGGTTAATCCACAGTGAAGATTTTGATCTCGTTGCTGAAATGAACCAATTTACAGCGATTGTGTTGAATGGCATCAAAAGCGTCAAATAAAAAAGTAGCACTTCATCTCTTTAGTGATGAGTGCTACATGTAAACTAGCTGACAAAATATTTTTGAACAATTGTTTCAACTGGTAATGGTTTATTATATAAATAACCTTGTCCTTTTTGACAATGATGGCGCTTGAGAAAATCGACTTGTATGAGCTCCTCAATTCCTTCCGCAATTACCTCTAACCCTAAATTATGAGACATCGAAATAATAGCTTTAATGATAGCCTCATTTTTGTCATCTTTAGCGATATCACGAATAAACGATTGATCGATTTTTATGATATCTATTGGGTAACGCTTCAGATAACTTAATGATGAATAGCCTGTTCCAAAGTCATCTACCGACACATATACCCCTAATTGCTTCAGTTCTGTAAGAATCGAAAATGTTTCATGAACATTTGTCATAGAGCTTTCTGTTATTTCTACTTCCAGTAGTTCAGGTGGCACTTCGTATTTCTTCAAAGCCGCCTTTATTTTTCGGGCAAAGTTTTCTTTCCTAAACTGTTTTGGTGATATATTGACAGCTATGCGTACAGGACGATAACCTTTCGATTGCCATTCTTTTTGATGTCGACAAACCTCGTCAATAATCCAATCACCAATTTCAATAATTAACCCTGAAGCCTCCGCAATAGGAATAAATTGTGCAGGTGACACAAAGCCAAATTTGCGGTTATTCCATCGCAATAAAGCTTCAAAACTGTTGATACTATTATTTGTTAAATCCATCTGTGGTTGGAGATGGAGACTGAGCTCATTAAATTCAATAGCACGGCGTAGATGAGCCTCCATTAAAGCTTCATTTGGGAAAATTGCTGTCATATCTTCACGATAATAACGATAATGAGATCGTCCATGTTCTTTAACAGAAAATAATGCTTTATCGGCTTTCCTTACAAGTGTCTCTAAATCCTTCCCATCTGCTGGACTAAGGGAGATACCCACTGAAACGCTAATAAAATATTCTTGTTCATCTATCATAAATGGCTGTTTTAAAATATCCAAGATGGCATTAGCAGTAAGTTCAATTTTTTGAATAGTTGCATCTTTTAGCACAAAAATAAACTCATCACTGTTATAGCGATAAAGCGAACATTTTGAATAGCATAGCTCATTAAGTCTTTGGCTAAACATACGCATGAGCTCATCTCCCTTACTTTCACCTAGGGATTCATTAAACTTTTTAAAACGATCAATATCCACTAAAATAAGGGCTGCTTGCTTGTGCTCCTGCTTTTTGTCATTTAGATGATGTAGCCAATGCTCCTTAAATGCCTTGCGATTCCAAATACCTGTCAATTCATCCATCAAGGCTAGGTAATAAAATGCCTCATGATCATTCATAAATGAATTTGCATCTTTAACAAATAGATGGACACCTATCACCACACCATTATAATAGGTTGGGTGAGTTCGTAAGTAAAAAGGCTCTTTACTTAGCAATTGGTCCTTAAATAAGCACTTCGGCATACCAAAAGCTGAACCTTCAATTGTTTTGGCAAACAATAATTTAAACTCGTTAATATATTTACTTTCCAATAATGAAAAAATATCTCGTCCTATTAGGCTGTGCTTCTCTTTAGATAGTGCTGAGGTAACAGCAACATTTTGATGAATAATCCGACCTTGTAAATCTACCGTTAGCACAGGATCCACATGCTGTTCCACATATTGTAAATATGGTTTTTCTTCTATTTTTATTTCTCTCAAAATAACGGCAACCATTGAGTTAGAAAAATGTTGTACATGAATCGCAAATGCTCGTTCATGAAGACCGGTACCTAATTTCAGGACATGCTGTGTATGGACTTCTTCGTTTAGAAAATTCGACAACTGCAGCCAGCATTGTTTGGTAAAAAAACGTTCAGCGTTCGTAGCTGCCTTATCTTGCAGCTCCATAAATGATAGTAGTTTATCATTAAAATCAACGACCTCGAATGCCTTCTTATCAACTTTTCTCAAACAGATGACTGCATCAAATGGATTCATTTGAATGAGTTGTTGATAATCTGCAAATGGCGCTACACTCTCTCTATATTTTTTCATTCTATCCCTCACTAAGTAGCGT
This sequence comes from Lysinibacillus sp. ZYM-1, assembly GCF_001308875.1. Classification (GTDB taxonomy): domain Bacteria; phylum Bacillota; class Bacilli; order Bacillales_A; family Planococcaceae; genus Lysinibacillus. The sequence continues at coordinate 25,720 of NZ_KQ465125.1, forward strand.
GTTTGCTTTATTCTTCGTCCAGCGTAGGCTTTAATGCATCCTGTAAGAAAATCTCCTGACTATTCAACGGATCTTCACTACGATCAAAATCTTTATAATGATACTTACCATTGGAATCTTGAATACGTGCCTTAGCAGTATCCATTAATTGTGTGTTCATTATGTCAATAATACGAGTTTTTGCTTCACTTGCATATACAGGGAATAAAATTTCCACACGTTTAATCATATTACGTGTCATCATATCAGCTGAAGATAAATATACTTTATTTTCCCCATGATGATGGAACCAATAGATTCGAGAGTGTTCAAGGAACCGACCTACTATACTTGTCACGGTAATATTATCACTAATGCCAGGAATACCAGGTCTAATACAACAAATACCACGTATAATGAGCTCTACCTTTACACCAGCAATTGAAGCCTCATATAGCTTCATCATGAGATCTTTATCTGTCAATGAATTCATTTTGGCACGGATAAAACCATTACCGTATTTTTTATGACAAGCAATTTCTTCATCCATTAAACGAATAAATTCGTCTCGAATATCAAAAGGTGCCACGACCAAATGATTAAATGTGGGCTTTTCGGTATAACCACTTAAATAGTTAAAGAAGTTTGTCGCATCAATACCAAACTCCTTATCTGTCGTTATTATGCCCATATCTGTATAAATTTTTGCAGTGGCATCGTTATAATTTCCTGTCCCCAGATGAACAAAACGTTCGATTTTACCATTTCGACGACTAACGACTAATGTGATTTTGGAGTGTGTTTTTAAATTATTCATCCCATAAATAACAAGGCATCCTGCTTGTTCTAGCTGTTTTGCCCAATGCACATTATTTTCTTCATCAAATCTGGCCTTTAGTTCAACTAAGACCGTTACTTGTTTACCATTTTCCGCGGCTAGCTTCAGTGCTTGAATTATCGGTGAATTGCCACTTACTCGATATAATGTTTGTTTAATTGCTAATACATTCGGATTGACTGCTGCCTCTGAGATAAAATCAACGATTGGTGCGAATGATTCATATGGATGATGGAAAAAGATATCTTGTTGAAGTGCTTTTTCAAAAATATTTTCATCGGATTGTAAGTCTAAAGGTGGTTGTGGAATAAAGCTTTCATACTCAAGATGTTCACGACCAACAGCTATGCCTTTGACAAAAGAGAACATAAAAGTTAAATCTAAAGGACCATCAATATGAAAAACATCATTTTCTTCAATTTCAAATTCATCTAATAAGTATAGAAGCACTTCCTCGTTCATTTCTCCAACCCGAACTTCAAGACGGCTTCCGACTCCCCATTTTCTTTTTTTCAGCTCTTTTTCAATTTCAACGAGAAGATCCCTTGCCCCCTCTTCGTGAATCGTTAAATCTGCATTTCTTGTTAAACGGAAAGCTTGCGCTGATTTTACACTATAGCCATAAAATAGCTTCTCAATATTCGCTACAATGACATCCTCCAACAAGACAACTACTGTTTTACCTTCTTCAGATGGCACTTTGATATAGCGATCTAAAACAGATGGGACTTGAACGATCGCGACCTTTTCACGACTTTCAAGGTCTGACTCATCCTGTTCTAAAAGGACTAGTAAATTCAATGTTTTCCCAAGCAATGTAGGGAAGGGACGATACGCATCTACTGCTACAGGTGTTAGAACTGGGAAAATAGTTTCTGCAAACATTTCATTGATAAAAGCTTTTTGTGTGCTATTTAAATCTTTCATGTCTGCAATATGTACATTATGCTGTGGTAGTAAATCATAGATTAAATGGCGATATACTTCAGTTTGTCGACGCACTAATGCTTGCGTACGTTCTGCAATTTTGGCTAATTGTTCTTTTGGTGTTAACCCAGATTTATTTTCAGGTTTATGGAAACCCGCACGAATTTGATCTTGTAGTCCAGCAACACGCACCATAAAAAACTCATCAAGATTCGAGCTGAATATAGCTAAAAATTTTAACCGCTCTAGCAGAGGATTATTGACATCCTCCGCTTCCTCTAACACGCGCTCATTAAAAGCAAGCCAGCTTAACTCTCGATTATTATAGTACTGAGGCTTCGCAATTTCCTCTAATAATCGACTATGATTTTCTAAAAATTCTTCCTCATTTAGCTCATTATTCGTTACTTCCGTTGTCATCCGTATTCCACCCTTCTTCAATAAAATTGATTGTCATTGGAATTTTTAATGCTCGCTCTAAATGTTTTTTATGTCGGTTGGCTTGATACTTTTCAGCTGCTGCATTATTTTTCACGTAAATATTGAGCTGTACATAATCTTCTTCTGGATGCATCTCAATTGCATGTACAACATTTCGCTTAGAAACGTTTAAAGCATAGACAAATTTCAACAAGGCTCCAAAATCTCGTATTTTTCGATAATCCTCACGACTCATCCATGAGTTAAATGGAGCAGCAAATCGTTCAAAATAATCTTTGTTTTTATAGGAGGCTAGAAGGGCTAGTTTGACTCTTTCTGGGTGATTTAAACCGTCAATAGATTGATTCGCAATCAAATAAAAGGTATGTTGGCTTGCTGAGCTTAATTCGATATATTCACCGATGTTAAAAACCTTTGCAGCTTTCGATAATAACTGCAAATCTTCTGCATTATATTGTAAATAGCCTAGATGACAACATTCACGATACAATTGGTCAGCTAAATGCATCAAATAATCAACTTCTTTTTCAGTTCGACCATACTGACGAGCTAGCCTTCTGGCATTCCCTTCAAATACGTTATATTTATCAAAAGCATTCCCATCTGTCTGTAAGATCCGTTTAATGATTAATCCCTCACGTAATCCCTTCTTAGTGAGCTGGAATGACTTGCTTCCGACAACGTCCATCAACACTCTAAATACCTCTAATGCAGGCAATATAATATCAGCACGATCAGATGAAAGGCCATCCAGTTGCTTCAATTCTTGGAAGCTTAATTGGCCTAAAAACAAGCTTAAATCATCTAAATTTTCTTTTGTCATTTCGTAACCATGGACACTGGCAATAGGGTAGTCATGCTTTTGTTGATGAATTTGTGCGATATTTCGTGCACTACCGCCAATTGCAATGATTGGTAAACCAACATTCTGAATCCAAGATAGTGTTTGAAATTGCTCTTTAATAAAGGCGATGAGTTCCTTTTTTTCACTGCTATTAATGATGTCCCCCTTCACAAAACGTTGCTTTAGAGAAACTGTCCCGAATGGAAAACTGTGTGATTGCTGAATTTCTTTATTTTCAAACAGCGTAATTTCGGTACTACCACCACCAATATCAATGGTCACTGCCGATTTTGTGCCACTGGAATAAGCAACAGCTACATAGCCAAAGTAAGCTTCCTCTTCTTCTGATAAAAGTTCAATTTGGATACCCGTTTGTTCTTTCATCTCTGAAATTATTTGGTCTCGATTTGTTGCTTGACGGATGGCGGCTGTTGCAGCTGCTTTTACATCTGTCACTTCAAAATCTTCTAACATTGCTTTAAATGTTAATAAAGTCTCCACTAACACTTGAATACCTTCTTGAGACATCTCTCCAGAGGGTAGTATATATGTACGCAAACGTGCTACCGTTTTAATATTTCCAAGTTCATGAAGCCCTTCTTCATTGTTGTATTGATATAACACTAAGCGAATGGTATTGGAGCCGATATCAATAATAGCTGTTTTTAGTTCATTCAAATAATCACATCCTTCATACATCTTCAATTTATTTTGTTCACATTATGTAGACCTATACAAAAAGTCGGATCCTTTAAAGGCATCCGACTTTACTTTCATTTATTTATACTTTCAGGATACCCATTATTAAAATTGTGAAGTATCATATAAGCCACAATCATTACAGAATCAATTGGTCAACGCGTAGGATGAGCTCTGCAATTTCTGGCTTACTAATTTGATCCTCTGCTCCTACCTGATCACCTTTATGACGAAGATCATCAGTAATTAGACTTGAGAAAATAATAACCGGAAGCTTTTGAAGATCTGGATGCTCTTTGATTTTTCTTGTCAAATGATGACCATCCATTTGTGGCATTTCAATATCAGTTACGACTAATTGGATATGCTCTGCAATATCACTACCACTCTTCGCAATTCCTTCTAAGTATTCATAAGCATCACGGCCATTTTCAAAGAATTCAACATTGTCATAGCCAGCTTCACTCATCGTATCGAATAATAACTTACGTAATAATGGCGAATCCTCTGCAATTAAAATACGTTTTCCAGAACGTTCACGTTTGCCTAGCTTTTTAACAGATTCCACACTTATGCCCGATTCAGGATTAATATCCACCATAATTCTTTCGAAATCGAGTAGTAGAATCATTTGTTCATTTTGTTTAATAACGCCAATTACTTGTGATGTTCCACCTTGATACATATCTGAAGGTTTTTCAATTTGATTCCAAGATATACGATGAATTTGTGTCACGTTATCCACATGGAACACTACACGTTGCTTATTAAATTCAGCAACAATATATTTTTGTTGTGGATTACGCTCAGTGCCTTGAATTCCTAATACTCGTAACATATCCACAACTGGTAATACTTCACCTCGTAATTGAATGATTCCTTCTACATGCGGGTGCGCGTGTGGAATAAATGTTACTGGGATCGGTTGAATGATTTCTTTTACTTTAATAACATTGATACCAAATTTATTGTTAGCCACTTCAAATTCAACAATCTCTAGCTCATTTGTGCCACTTTCTAATAATATTCCTTTATGTTCCAATGCAATCCCGCTCCTTTCTCTACTTCTATTTATAATTCAATTGTATCATAGGCAATACATTTCTCCTACTTGCTATTTCCATTTTTATCATTAACTTTTAGATGTACCAATAGGCCGATAACTGTCATCACAATTAACGTTGATAATGCGACACGGCTAGCAAGAGTACCATAATCCTTCATCCACAAAGTAACTGTCCCATATACGGCTGGTCCGATAATGGATGATACTTTCCCTGAAAAAGCAAACAACCCAAAAAACTGTCCACGTTTCTCGTCTGGTGACAATTCAATAATATAGGTCCTAGATGTTACCCACATAGAACCAAGTGATATACCAAATAGACTACCAGCAAGCCAAAACATCCATTGTGCTGTTGCAAAAACAGCAAACACCAAAGCGACAATCATAATCAGTGCTACCATCGTAATGGCACGTTTAGCACCTATTGATTTTGTAATATAACCAAATGCCAAAGAGCCAATAATCGTTGAGACAGTTGAGACCAAATAAAGAATGATAAATTGACCAGAACTAAAACCAACAATGGCAGTGGCATATACAGCCATCATAGCAATCGTAGTAGCGATGGCATCATTCAAAAAGAAATAAGCTATCATAAAAGTAAAGATCGCCTTATATTGCTTCATATCCTTGAATGTTTGAATAATTTCTTTATAGCCATCAAAAAATTTCATGGACTTCCGCTGTGATTTTGGGATTGGTGTATCTTTATTAATCAAAAATAACGGCAGTGAGAATAATAAATACAATATTGCCGTTGGTATAAATGCACGATGAAAATCACTGCTGCCTACATACAAATAAACGAGTAATCCAAAAAGTGTACCCAGATACCCAATTGCAACACCATAGCCAGAAATCAGTGGCATTTCTTCTTTCGTTCCTAAATCCCCCATCATTGAATCATAGAATACTAGACTGGAATTAAAGAAAAACTTTGCAATCACAAAACTTGCCACCACTAAAAACAGACTAAGTGGTACGCCTGAGTAATGAGTTGTTGTCTGTAGATTAGCAAATATCCCCATCATAAAAGTAAACAAAATGGAAATGGAAGCAAACCAGACAATAAATCTCTTTTTATAGCCAGTGTTATCAATCCATACCCCGAAAAGTGGAGAGAATATTACAAGCAATAAGCTGGCAATAGCATTAGCGTACGAAATAAAGGTACTCGCTACTTGTTGCATGACTTCATTTGTCCCTAACACCTCATCCATATAAAACGGGAAAAAAATCGTATTAATATTTGAAGAAAAAATCGTATTGGCAAAATCATAGAAAGCCCATGAAAGTATCGGTAATGATAAGTATATCGCTAACTGACTTCGATGCTGGACATCTATTGCTGGACTCTTTTTCATAAAACCCTCCCTTACATTCTCTATAATAATCCATTAATTTCTCTTCGTAATAAAAAATACCTTTTTTTAAAGAAAATTAATATTATTTACAATATAACAGTAAATTCATTGAAACATAACTGCTAAAAGATCCATTAATATGAACCTTTGTCAAGCCTTCTCTAGGAAAAACAAAAAAGATATCCAAGCCCCTCACTTGGATATCTTTTTTATTAATCTTTGGTTATCGTTACCCAGTCAGAAGACCATTGTTCAATTGCCTTTAGCACTGGTGCAAGTGCATATCCCTTTTCCGTAAGCTCATACTCAATGACGACTGGTGTAGTAGGAATGACAGTGCGTAGCAAAATTTCCTCGGTCTCTAGCTCCTTTAATCGCTCGGTTAATACGCGGCTGCTTATATTTAACTGTTTTTTAATAGTTGAATACCGCTGAGGACCATCTAATAACTGATAAATAAGCAAAGTATTCCAACGATGATTTAAAATTTTTAGTGCCTTTTCAAATCGAGGACAAATTTTTTTTTGATCCACGGTACATGCCTCCATTGTTAGTAGTTCATATACAACAGTATATCACTTTTTTATTCACTCAGTTCTTAAAATACATTTAGTTACTTGACAAAAGTCGTTTTTAAAAATACACTAGGTTACGAATTGTAAGTTAAAGAAAAGGAGCTACTTTATAATGCAAAACATTGGTTCAACTATTTTACGTGTCGTTCTCGGCATTATTTTTGCTGTGCATGGTTTTCAAAAGTTTCAAGGAGGAATCAGCTACACTGCAGACTTTTTTGATAGTTTAGGTATACCAGGATTTATGGCGTATATCGTTGCGATTATTGAATTAGTTGGAGGAATTGCCCTTATTTTAGGCTTAGCAACAAGAATTTTCGGCGCATTACTAACAATTACTATGATTGTTGCCATTTTCACAGCTAAGCTTAGCATTGGCTTTATTGGAGCTGATGGACTAGCTGGTTACGAATTAGATTTAGCTTTGGGTGCAATTGCCCTATACTTCACTCTAGCTGGTGCTTCTAGCTTTTCATTAGACGCCCAACTTTTTGGGAAAGAGTAAAAAAAACCTGAAGTCTCTCCAAATTGAGATACTTCAGGTTTTCTTTTATCCATATTAATGTTGATTATTTATAATGCTGAAGAAGAGCCTGTGTACCATTTTCGCCATAGCCCTCTTCGACCAATTTTCCATACATTTCATAGACTAACGCTAATCCTGGTAAAGTGATTCCCATTTTCTTGGATTCATCCAAAGCTATTTTCATATCCTTTACAAAATGTTTGATATAAAAACCTGGGGCAAAGTCTTCTTTAATCATTCGTGGTGCTAAGTTACTTAGAGACCATGAACCTGCTGCACCTGATGCAATTGACTGCAACACAGTTGGTAAATCCAGTCCTGCCTTGAGACCATAAGCAAGTGATTCGCATACCCCAATCATACCTGAAGCTATGGCAATTTGATTACACATCTTCGTATGCTGCCCAGCACCTGCTTCACCCTGATAAACAATATTTCCCCCAAAATGCTTCATCAGCGGTAAAACTTTATCATAAGCTGCTAAATTGCCACCAATCATAATGGACAATGTCCCATTTTGCGCACCGATATCACCACCCGATACAGGTGCATCTAAAGCCTCCACACCAATAGATTGAGCATGCTCATAAATTTTTTTGGCTAAAGAAGGCTCAGAAGTCGTCATATCAATGATAAGGTTGCCAGGTTCAGCTGTTTTGAAAAGACCACTATCTCCAAAATAAACTTCCTCAACATCTGAAGGGTAACCAACCATTGTAAATGCAATTTCTTGATTTCTAAATGCTTCTGCTGGTGAACTGGCCCATGCTGCCCCTAATGCTACTAGTGACTCTGCTTTCTCTTTTGTTCGAGTATACACTGTCACCTCATGGCCATTTTTCAATAAATGTTTTATAATACTAGCCCCCATCACGCCAGTTCCAATAAATGCAATACGTTCTTTTTTCATATGTACATACTCCTTTGTCATAAAAGTTAGAATCGTTTCACTAAGTGACTTTATCCTTTCAGTTTAGGCGAATAAATAAAATAATTCAAATTCTTCCTACAACTTGTACTAAAAAATATATGGCTTGCATATATACCGAATAAGCAAAAAAAAGAGAGCAAGTGATTGGGGGATCACTGCTCTAAAGGGGGAAATGAGAATGTTGCTGTGTTCATAGTTAGTTTTTCCCCAATGAAATGCATTTTAAACATATATTTTTAAAATGTTTATTACTCTGAATACTGGAACAATCTTTTTATTCGTCTCGGTCTTTTTCTTCATCAAAAAATGCGGTCTGTCTATAATAAGTATTCATTAACTGATCTAATCTGCGACTCAGTTGAATGGTTTTAGCATTTTGTAACCCGTTCTCTACACCTGAGCGAATCATCATCTCACGAGTTTGTTCCATTTGTTTCAAGAGTAGATTGACCATTCATACAACCCTCCACACACAAATAATCATACCATTATTATACATTTATATTTCATTTCTTACAGCATTAACTTACGACAATGTTCGACAAATTAACTTCTTGGGATTTCGTTGTAAGTATAGATAATCCGTCCATTTTGCTTGGCCTCACCCCTAAAGTGTTTAAATAAAGGATGCATTACAAGTATTTCGCGAAATTCGTAAAATTCTTCCTTTTGAATTTCGATACTTCCTATTTCCCCGTTTTGTAATTGTTTAAGCATATTTTCGTATTTTTCCATTTGTTTTATTCCTTTCTTTTAAATCTTTTGTGTAAAATTATGAATTATTTAAAAAAAGCTTTACGTTTACCAATTTTTCATGCAAACTGTATATTATTAGTCGATGAAGGAGCTGACTGTCTGTGAAAATAGCTGAAGTTGGAAATATTATCGAATTTAAAAATGGTCTCCAAGGTATTGTCGAAAAGGTAAATGAAAATTCGGTAATCGTTAATTTATCATATATGGAGAATTTTGAATCCCTTGAAATTGAAGAGAAAACGGTCGTCAATCATAAACGTTACAAAATTTTATATACTAATGAAGCTTAATAGTCTGAATAGTCCCTATTTATCTTTATAGATGATATGGGGCTTTTTTTTTGATAAAATTAAAGCATGGAGGTCGAATATGCTAACAAATTCGAAACAAACAATACTATTACTCCTTTCTCTATTATTCGTTTATGGCATGCTTGCTTTTACCTTTGCTAACCAAGCAGTATTTTGGTACATGTATGCATTTACTTTACTAGTATGTATTGCCATTGCCATATTAGCTGGTTCGATTGAAGATCAATTACCTACATGGCAATTTTTACTCTTTGGTATTGGGTACGGTACCATCACATATGGTGTTATTCGCATCGGTTACTGGCTTGCTCCATATATTAATAATAACTTAGTACAATCTGTTCATAAATTTTTAACAAACTATGGACCGCAAAATATTTGGCACTATGCTTTACTTGTTTTTATTGTTGCCATTGGTGAAGAATTATTTTGGCGTGGTTACATTCAGCAACAATTAAAACGCTTTATGCGCCCAACTTTAGCTGTCCTCGTTACTGCAGTTTTATGTGCAATTTCCATTGCCCTAAGTGGTTTTATCTTAGGTGTGGTTGCTGCACTTGTGACAAGTATTATTTGGGGCTTCTTGTATGAATGGCGGAAAAGTATGCCACTTGTTATTGTAGCTCATGTTGTTTTTGTACTATTATTATTTTTAGTGTTGCCTTTAACATCATAACATTATTATTTGGAAACATTTTAGCTTTACTAACGTTTAATTTAGAAAAGGAGGGTTTTTTATGCAAAAAAAATTATTTTCTATTCTTGCATTATTATTAACAGCTGTATTAGTTGTGGGTTGTAATACCTCTGAAAAAACAGGGGATTCAGATGCTCAACAAAATGAGCCGTCAAATACTGCTGCCGATCAAAAACCATCTGGCGATGAAACAGCAGGTGAGACACAAGAGGAAGATGATACACCTGCATCAAATGAAACAAATACAGAGGATGCTTCCAAACAGCCACAAAAAGATGTGACTTATAAACAAAATGGTGTAGATAAAACTGAAAAGGCAACTGAATCTAAAAGTGTTGACCAAAGCTATAAGCTACAACAGCTTCCAGGATTCACTTTGACACAAGAAGAGCCAGGAAAAGATATGTTAGTATCTAATGATGATGATGAAGTGTTTATGCGTATCGAAACAATTGAGGCATCACAATCAAGCTTTACTGAAGTAAAAACAACTATGCAAGATTATATGAATGCTGTAGGTGAAACAGTAGCTTTAACTACTGATGAATTAGCTGTATTCAAAGATGTTCAAAATATTGAAGGTTATGTTGTAGACTTTGATACAGAGAAAGTACTTGGGGTTGTTTTTGAAAAAGATGGTATCATTACAAAATTAACAATTCACGATAATGATAAGCAAGATTTAACAGATGCAATGCTGAACATGGCAGCAACTATTTCTAAAAAATAATAATTCGTAATCCATGAAGGACTATAGACAATGCCCTGTCTATAGTCCTTCTATTTTGTCAATTACTGAGCTATAAGATGTTGGATCTTTGCCACATACGTCTTTCTTTTTTTACATGATAAAAAAAGTTGTCTCAAATTAATGAGACAACTTTTTTAATAAGATAAATCCTTAATAGAAAGTCCTATTTTCTTTAATAACGTAATAGCTTGCTCTTTTTCTTCTGAAGAAAGTACGCTCATTATTTCATGCAAATGCTGCTCGTGTTTTGGGAATAGTTCCGCCATAAATGCTTCACCTTCATCAGTAATTTCAGCATAAGTCACACGACGATCTGAAGGACAAGATACACGTAATAAATAGCCTCTTTTTTCAAGCTTATCAATGACATACGTAATAGACCCACTGGCAAGTAAAATTTTATTGCCGATTTGCTGTAAAGGTTGTCTTCCTTTATGATAAAGAAGCTCTAGAACAGCAAATTCAGTTGGGTTTAAACCATTATCCTGAATTAATTGATGTGTTGTCTCATTGATAGCTTTAAGTGCACGTGACAATACAATATATAATTTTAAAGATTGTTTTAGGTCTTCTGACGTCATATTCTTTTCCTCTCACTTCGCTCTTTATACTTGACATTATAGCGATATTAGAAAAGCATTGTCAAAAGCATTATTTGATTTAGAAGGTTATATTGTTGTTATGCAACCATTTTTACTCTCTTTATGTTACTAAATAGGCAGAATCTTTTGTGGATACTTCCATTTCCATTGTATCCACTTGATTAAATGTATAGATCGGGAACTGCAGATGGAAGCATGTCCCCTTCTGTAATTCACTATTAACACCTATTACTCCATCATGCTCTTCTATAACTTTTTTCACGAAAGCAAGGCCCAGTCCTGTCCCTGTTGATTTTGTCGTGTAAAAAGGCTGGAATAGGTTTTGAAGGGTTGTGCTATCCATGCCAACACCTTCGTCTTTGATCGTAAGTTCAACAATCGCGCAGTCATTTGTTGTCATTTCTACAGTAATCGTACCGCCATTATTCATGGATTCCATCGCATTTTTGATGAGATTCATTAACACTTGCTTTAATCGATTTTCATTTCCGCCAATATATACTTGATTTGAAGTTGAAATGTACTGAATCATAATATTTTTCATGAGAGCATCTGGTAGCATGAACTCAATGACTTGTTTCACGATATGATCTAGTTCTAATAACTCCACTTTCATAGTTGACGGCTTGGACAATACTAAAAGCTCTGATAAAATTTGTTCCATTCTTTGAAGCTCACTATCAATGACAGAGAGATACATGCGTGATTCATCATCGGCATTTATCTTTAATAAATCAGTAAATCCTTTTAATGAAGTTAATGGGTTGCGAATTTCATGAGCAATACTCGCTGCCATTTGTCCAACAACATTTAAAGCTTGTTGATGCTCAACTTTATGCTGAAGTTGCTTCTTTTCTGTTTCATCGTTAATAACAGTGACAATAATATTATTGTATTCATCAAAGATACTGGAAATTTCATAATAGCAAGTTCTACTTACTTGTGTTTCATCGACAACGTGAATACTTGCATGTTTTTCACCCATTAACTTAGAAAGGTATGATGTGATCTGCCCTTTTTTCAATGTAAATAAATCAAATATATGTTGATGGGCTTTATGGAGCAGCTGTGAACTTTCTACTTTTAGAAACATCTCTGCATACTTATTAAGCCCAAGAATAATACCACTAGCATCACTTACAATAACAGCATATGGTAAGTAATCGTATGCATTAAAAGATTGGGATCTCTCATGCTCTTGACTAATGTATAATTTATGGGCGACATCATCATTTAGAGTTGAAATTTGCGCAACAATTTCCTCTGTATTTGGGTCATAGAAACATTTAAAAGATAACATTTCGTATTCATTTCCAGCTGTGCGAATATTGAAAATTTCTTCCGATCGTAAATCATTTTGTAATTGTTTGACGAACTTAGTCCATTTAAAATTAGAAGGCTCGTCCATTGCCAAATAGCCAATATACGTTAAATTAAGATTAAAAAGTTTGATAGCAGCCTCATTGACGTTCAAAATTTTCCCTGCTTTATTGAGTATAAGTGTTGGTGACGAAGTACTTTTCATAAGATTTCCAAAACATTGATTAATATCATTTTGCTTCAACTTTCTCACCGAACCTTTCAAAAGAGTAAAAAACCTCTAAATCGAATTTTGAGCCTTTACTATACTTTATGACAGCACGATTCTATTATTACAAAATTTAGTAAATTTAAGTATTTTAAATTATTTCACGAACCGTTCACAAAATAAATAGGTAAAAAGAATTATATTGTATGTCAGATACTTGACTGATACAATTAGATGTTGAAAGGAAGATTATTGCATGAATACTATTTTAACTACTTTAAATGCAAAGTATATACACACAAATCTAGCATTACGCTATTTAAAAGGTGCCGCTTCACCTGAATTTAATCCAATTATAGCAGAGTATACAATTAAAGATCCTGCTTTTAATATTGTATCAGATTTATTCCAAAAAAAACCTGATATCGTTGGATTTAGTTGTTATATCTGGAATATCGAAGAAACGATTCACGTTATTAAAATGCTAAAAACGGTCTGTCCAAATGTTAAAATTTTGCTCGGAGGACCTGAGGTATCTTATGATTCTCACCATTGGTTACGCCGTATCCCTGAAGTAGATTTCATTGTGATGGGCGAAGGAGAAACGTCATTTAAACAATTGTTACGCTATTTACACGGTGAAATATTACTGGAGGATGTTCCTGGAATTTGCTATTTGGAGGATGGAAAAGTTAAGATTCACGCTCAACCACCTAAAATTGATTTGCGTGAATTAGCGAGTCCGTTTCGTTTCGAAGAGGATCTTCCCCATCTTGGGAAACGGATTCAGTACATTGAAACAAGTAGAGGCTGTCCATTTAGCTGCCAATTCTGTTTATCTTCTATAGAAGTAGGTGTTCGATACTTTAACCGTGAAAAAATAAAAGAAGATATTCGATTCCTAATGGATAATGGCGCTAGAACAATAAAATTTGTGGACCGCACTTTTAATATAAGTCGTAGCTATGCCATGGAGATGTTCCAGTTTTTAATTGATGAACATAAACCTGGTGTTGTATTCCAGTTTGAAATTACCGCCGATATTATGCGTCCTGAGGTTATTCAATTTTTAAATGACAATGCACCAAGTGGTTTGTTCCGCTTCGAAATCGGTGTTCAGTCGACAAATGATTTAACAAATACACTTGTTCAACGTCGTCAAAACTTTGAAAAGCTAAAACGAACAGTGACCATGGTTAAAGAAGGCGGAAAAATCGATCAACATTTAGATTTAATAGCAGGGTTACCAGAGGAGGATTACGCAAGCTTTCGTCAAACATTTAATGATGTTTTTGCCATGCGACCAGAAGAACTTCAGCTTGGGTTTTTAAAACTTTTACGTGGTACAGGACTTCGAGTAGAAGCAGAGAAGTTTGGTTATACCTACGTAGATCTAGCCCCTTATGAAATCTTTTCAAATAATGTCCTCACATTTGATGATATTGTTCGCATCAAACATGCAGAGGATGTTCTAGAGAAATATTGGAATGATCATCGTATGGATCGTACAATCGAATACTTAGTTACCCAAGTCTTTGATACACCATTTGACTTTTTCCAAAGCTTTGGTACGTATTGGGAAACTAAGGGATGGTCTCGTATTGGTCATCAGTTAGAAGATTTATTCCGACGTTTATTAATGTTTTTAGAAACTGTGGACGGCGCTAATTTAAACATAATTAAGGGCTTAATGCAGTTGGATTATCTGATGGCTCAGCAATTCCAACCACGTAAATTATGGTGGAAGGAACGTCCAACAGTAGAAAAACAAAAAGTAATATACCAGGCCCTACGTGAAAATCCAGCTATTGCAGGTGAGGAATTTGCAGGCTTTAATCTATCTGAGAAAGAGCTGTTTAAGCATACATTGGTTATCCCTCATGCTCTTAATTACCAAGATTTCCTTGATGGCAAAATTGTACAAAAAGATGGCTATCTTTTAACCTATTTCCGTCACGGTCAAGCACCTTACTTTGCAACAATCCACTCTCTTTAATAAGAAACGCTAGCCCTGTATTAACTATCAGGACTAGCTTTTTTTATTGTCTTAAACAATTCTTAAATTTCCCTATGAAAAGAACTTCGGAGCTGTTTATGCCATTTTTGCCATACTTGTTCTATTAGTCAAGTATTCATAGCTATCCATAAATAGTTTAGGGCAAAATTCTTAAAGAAAGGTTATCTATACTTTGTAAATTATACCCATTAAATATTTTCACACTCGGGAAATATTATTTTAAATTTTTTGAAAATTTTATGTCAGTTTATTCATTTAGCGGTTTTAGTAAGAACTATACGATGAAATGATGCTCTCTTATCAGCTATCAGACATCGTATACTTCTTATAAATTAGCCAATAATCACTCGTTCCTTTGGATAATGGAAGGTCGATTTCTTACCTCGTCCCCCACCACCTAATGTATACAAGAAGGATATTAAGCCAACTCGACCAATGAACATTAAAATTATAATGATGATTTTACCAATCACCGATAAATCTGAAGTAATTCCTAATGACATACCACAGGTACCGAACGCTGAGGTGATTTCAAAAATAATTTGAATAAGCGATGCATGTGGCTCTGTAATAAGCAAAATAATCGTAGCAATTAAAACCATGAAAAATGCTAATAAGATTACAACAAACGAGCGGAAAACATCAATTAAATGGATTTCTCGTCCAAACACTTGAATATCTTCTCTCCCTCTTGCAAAAGTAATTAAAAATAAAATGGCGATGGCAAAAGTAGTTGTTCGAATTCCTCCTCCAACTGAACTTGGAGAAGATCCAATGAACATGAGAAAACTCATGAAAATATCTGTCGCTTCACTAAATGTTGTTACATCGTAAGTTGTAAGCCCAGCGGATCTTGTTGATACAGAATGGAACATCGCTGAAAAAAGCGCCTCATGCCAGGACATTTCCTTGAAAGAATGGAATGATTCAAGAAGTAAAATGACGAGGGCACCACCAACAAATAATATCGCATAAGTAGATGTAGTGATTTTGGTAAACAAACTAAATCGAAAATTTGCATGACGATTGAGTAAGAAGGTCTTTAATTCAATTAATACGGGGAAACCGATTGCCCCTAACACGATAAGTACCATTGTCACTAATTGTACAAAATAATCATCATGGAATGGCAATAAGCTCATTCCTGTAATATCAAACCCACCATTGGTTGTAGCAGAAATTGAAGCAAATACTCCGTGTATGAATGCTTCTTCTAACGTATCAAAATAATTGGTAAAGTGTAGCGTTAAGATAATCGTACCTGCTATCTCAATGCCAATTAAGATTTTTAAGATTTCTCGTATTAATTTAACAACGCCAGACAAATTGTACTGGTTATGATCAATCATAATTAACTGACGCTCGCGCATCCCTATTTTTTTCCCGACTAATAGCCACACAAAAGTACCAAGTGACATAATACCAATCGCGCCTAACTGTAAAATAACAAGAATCATGACAAGTCCAAATGTCGTATACGTTTCCGAAATATTAATGGTCGTTAAACCAGTTACACTTACTGCACTCACTGCCGTAAATAGACTATCTAAAAAGGAAACCCTTACTCCTTCTTGATGAACGCCTGGAAGCCGTAATAACAGGAAGGAAATCGCTATTGCTATAAAATAATAAGAAACAAGTACCTGAAATGGTGTGACAAGTCTATTTGATGATTTTTTCCAAGGCACTTTAACAACCCCTCCTACATATGATGCCCAACTAGATAGATAATAGTATAGAAAAAATACATGAAAAAAGAAAGAGGAATAGTTACATCTATACTACTCGACTTATCGACACAAGAATAAATATAAATTAATGTATTAGTAATATTGAACAAAAATTTTCCCCAATACGACTGGTTTACTACTTATTATTTTGGAGGAGAAATAATGAACAGGTTGTTAAAAGGTTGGAGCATATTTATTTTTTCAATCGGAGGAATAGTGCTATTACTAATAGTCGGGATTGTTTTATTATTTCATAATTTCAGGGTATCTTTACAGCCGGATGAAAATGAAGAAGCAAAGGTAAAGTCACAAGCTGAACAATACTTACTTGCGAACTACCCTACTATGAAATACGAAATCTCTGGTGTCGAGTACATAGTGGGTCAGTAACATGATCGATTTGACTATGCCGCATTGATATTAAATATAGAAAGAAGAAATGTTCGAATTTTGGAATGATTATCTTCGCTATGAACTGAATATCGAACACGCCCAAGTAACGATTATGTATGAAAATGAACAATGGATTAAAGAATTTTAATTTAACCCTATTGATATAACTTATAAAAAAATAGCTTAGAGTCCATCTAAGCTATTTTTCAAAATACGTATAATTTATTTTTTATTCCGAACGCCTACTAGATAACCTAAAAATGCAATGGCTAGTAAGACAATCCAGAATGTTAACTCCCATGCAGTGGAATGTGGAAACTCTTCTGGTAGTATACCTACTTTTTCGTGGGCTAATGTTAAAACAACCAGTTTCACACCTACCCAGCCAACAATTAAAAATGCAGCTGTTTCAAGTGAAGGGTAATCATTTAATACTTTGACAAACCATTGTGCTGCAAAACGCATCATAATGACCCCAATAAATCCACCAAGAAGCATGACGATAAATTGTCCACCATTAATGCCACCAACATCAAAATTCCCCAAATGAGGCAACGTGACAGCGATAGCAACTGCTGCCAGCATTGAATCAATAGCAAATGCAATATCCGCTGCTTCAACTTTGAGCACGGTTAACCAGAATCCAGAACCTTTTTTCCTAGCTTTTTCAGTCGATTCTTCTTCCTCATCATCTTTATGTTTACGTAAATCATAAATATTTTTCGCTGACATGAATAGCAGATAAGCTGCGCCTACCGCCTGGATTTGCCAATAGTTTACCAAAATTGTAATGACAAAAAGAGCAGCGAAACGGAAAATTAGGGCGCCAAATAGTCCATAAAATAGTGCCTTTTTTTGTTGCTCTTGTGGTAAATGCTTGACCATTACAGCCATTACTACTGCGTTGTCAGCTGCAAGTAATCCTTCTAATACAACTAGGACAATCAATACCCAGCCATATTGTAATAATATTGCTTCCATTTATGCTAGTGCCTCCTCTAAGCTCTAAATACCCAAAATAATTATTTCTACTAAAGTACAAAAGAAAAAAAACCCTGCCTTAATTAGGCAAAGGTCTCGCTAAGTAAATTAGTACCGTATGGGTACATCTACACGTCATCAGTAATCATTTTACGCATAGAGCCATTCACTATCACATTCTGGCAAAAACCATATCTTGACGAATATGAAACCAGGTAAATTTATAAAACCTGTTAGCTACTCCCCTTTGACAAACTGTCGAAGGTATCTTCTTTCAAACATTATAGCACTATCATTTACAACTGACAAAAATATCTATGTTGTTTTTTACTTTACTTAATTTGTATGTGATAGCTCTTATCTTCTTTATGTGCTAAATAAAAATCAATCATTCTCGGCATCGTCCGAATAAAATCAGGACATGTAATTCCACCCTTTTGTAAAATATGATGAGCCTCCGTCGTGTCAAATGTGGCATTCCATGTTAAGTAATCTAATGTTTCCTGCTCCACCCCTAGTTTTCTCCGAATAAACGGAACCTGCAAGGATAGTTTCGCCCATGCAAATGGGAAACGTCCCTTCGGGTAAGCATTCGTCACTAACTTCACCATAGTACGATACACTTCCTGCACGGGGTGAGGATTCGGATCTGTTAAATGGAGAGTCTTGCCTTCAGCCTCCTGTTCTGTTGCCAGAAAAGTTGAAGCATTTAATATATAATCTACTGGTACTACATTGATCGTAGAAGTAGATTGTCCAATATACGGAATAATAGGTAAACATTTTAAACGTTCTACTACATTTAAAAAGAAATAAGGCCCATCAAACTTAATAGTTTCACCTGTTTCCGAATGTCCCCGCACAATGCCAGGTCTAATAATTGTCAGTGGAATTTCCGATTTTAAATCCTCCACTCGGAGCTCAGCCTCGTATTTTGTTTCTTCATAGTTATTTTTAAATGCCGATGGTCGAATTAGTTCATTTTCACGCAATATCCCCTCACGTTTACCTGCCACGTAGGCCGTACTAAAATACATATAGCGTTTTAAATTGGGTAAAGTGCGTACAAAGTCATTAACCATCGTTGTCCCATGTACATTCACCTTCCACGCGATATCACGTGGTACGGCTAAATCGTAAATGGCTGCTAAATGCCATAATACTTCTATTTGCGGTACAATTTCTTCGATCATTTGATTATCTATACCGAGATTCGGTAATGTAATATCGCCTTCTACAATACGAATCGTACAATTAGGAAACTCGTCTAATATTTTGCTTTTCTCTTTATGAGCCTTAATGGTTTCGCCAGCCAACACGATTGCTATGACCTGTTGCGTCTGTTTTTTTTGGAACAACGTTCGAATTAATTGACTCGAAATGAAACCAGGAAAACCAGTAAAAAAATGAACTTTCATCTCCCATTCCCCCCTTGATTCTAGCGCATCTTCCTTGTTTCTTTATCCACTAAACTATAGACAATCGGTACAATATAAAGTGTTAGTAATGTGGAGGTCACAAGTCCTCCAATAACTGCAACCCCCATTGGTTGATTCATCTCTGTTCCTTCACCAATACCAAGTGCAAGTGGCAACAGACCTAAAATAGTTGTTAGCGCAGTCATTAAAATGGGACGAAGACGATCCTGAGTAGCAAGTAAAATGGCCTCATAAGCTGGCATACCATTCGCTTTTTGTTGATTAATATAATCAACCAAAACAATACCATTATTAACAACAATCCCAACAAGAACTAAGATTCCTATTACAGATGTCACACCGATTAAAGTATGTGTGGCAAACATGGCAATCGCTACTCCAATAATCATTAATGGAACTGTAAACATAATGACAAACGGATATTTAAATGATTCAAATTGAGCAGCCATCACAATATAAACTAGTACAATTGCTAGGACTACCGCTAGTAGCATATCATCGATTGCACTATCATAAAGTTCTCGATCGCCACTAAACACAATTTGTGTAGTAGGTGATAAATGAACCCTTTCTATTGCTTTATCTACCTTAGCGGAAATTCCCCCCAAAGATTCCTTCGATTCATAATCAACGAAAAATGCCACTGCTGCTGCCTGATCAGATCGACGAATGGAGACCGGACCCTCCTGTATGGAAACAGTTGCAACATCCTCTAATTTCACAAACAATCCCGCTGGTGAACGAAGTTGCATAGCTTTTAGTGAATCCACACTATTATTAAAAGTCTGCCCAAAGCCTGTGTAGACAGGTAACACAGCACCGTCCTCTGCGATCAATTGGGAGGTTAACTGCCCTTTTGTCATTTGATTTACAGTTTGTGCAATTTGTGCCGGTACAAATCCATAATCTTTGGCTTTCTCTCGGTTGACCTCAATTTGAATTTCTTGAACGGTATTATCTAAATCCGTGGAAACATTTGTTACTTCCTGGATAGCTTGTAATTCTTGCTGTACTTTATGGACAGCCTGTTGGAGCCTTTGTTCTTCAGAATCTGTTAATCGGAATGTTAACGTATGTGGTGATGAGCCAGTGGCTGTCGATACGTTAAATGTAAGTTCAGCTTTCTCATCTAGCTCTTCTTGTAATTCTTGCTCTAGCTCCTCGACAAATTCAAAAATTGAACGTTCTCTTTCTGCTAAAGGCACTAGCTTCACATACATTTCAGCTTGGTTGGGGCTAGTTTGTCCACGTGATTGAGATTGTTGTGAACCACCAATTAAACTAACATAAACATCTACATCTTTTTCCCGCTTTAAACGTTCCTCAATCTTCCTAACAACCTTTTCTGTTTCAGATACAGCGACACCCTGTTCAAGATTGACGTTTATCGTTGTAAAACCTTCATCAGTGGGTGGTAAAAACTCAGTACCGATTCTAGTTAGTCCAAATAATGACAGGCTGAAGCACACTATCGTGAAAATAAGTATTAGCAAACGATGTTGTAGAACCCATACAATAGAAGATTTGTATCGCTTATAAAATAGAGACTTACTGCGCTGTTCATAAAAGTTGATACTTTTCATTTTTAAAAGGCGACTCGCTAACATCGGTACTACTGTGAGAGCAACTACTAAAGAAGCAATTAAACTAAACGAAATAGTGAGCGCAAATTCTGTAAAAATTTGACCAATCAATCCTTCAATGAACATAACAGGGATAAATACCGCTATTGTTGTTAGCGTTGAAGCAGTGATAGCAAGAGCAACTTCCTTTGTTCCCTCCGTCGCTGCTGCGATAGGGTCCTTTTCTAACCCTAAATGTCTTTCAATATTCTCAATAACAACGATGGCATTATCCACCAACATGCCAATACCCAATGCTAAAGCACCTAATGTCATAATGTTGAGGGAAAAATCGGCAAAAAACATCAATACAAATGTCACAATAACGGAGTATGGAATGGCGATACCAATGATGATAGGGCTCTTCACGCTTCGTAAGAAAACAAAGAGGACGAACATCGCAAATAATCCTCCTAAAATTAAGGAAGAGCCGATGTTACTAATCGCTATATCTACATAGTTGCCTTGGTCCACTAATATATCCGCAGTAATTCCCTTATATTGTTTCTTCTCTAGCAATTCGTGTAATGTTTGTTGAAATTCTTTCGAAACATCTGCTGTATTCGCACCTGATTCCTGTATTACGGACATAAGAACTGCTGAATGCTCATTGGCACGTGTTGTCGTAATGGATTGTTGCTCTGCCCTTTTGACAGTTGCAAGATTGCCGACTGTTAACGTTTCACCCGTTAAAGGATTCACTGAAACGATTAAATCGGCAATACTTTCAGGTGAAGTTAATGTACTAATAATACGTGTTGTTAACATTTTTCCATCATCAGTTAAAACAGGATCACCAGGAAGTGATACATTGTTCGCTTGAACGATTTGAATAATGTCTGTCTGTGTTAAGCCTTTTTCGACTAGCTTTGCTTCATCTAATGTTATTTGTATTTCTTCTATAAGCTTGCCGGAAACATTTACACTTGCGACACCCTCTGTCCTACGCAGTTCTTTTTCCAAATCCTCTGCTAATAAGCGCACATCTACATCATCATTTTCTGCACGCAATGAAAGCTGAATAATGGGAAATTGGGAGGGATCAAATTTTAAAAAACTTGGTTTGCTAGCATCATTAGGGAGTGGTGTCATATCAATCCGCTGTAAAATATCAAGTTGGACATCTTCCAAATTTGTGGACCAATTGAACTCAAGCACGATTAAATTGGTTCCTTCTTGTGAGGTTGACTGTAGTTTCTTGATACCAGGTAAAGTGGCTAATGTGACCTCTAAAGGCTTGGTTATCTTCTCATTCACCTCCGTTGGGTTTGCCCCAGGGTAAGAGGTGACAACTACACCTATTGGAGGGTTTAACTCCGGAATTAAAGTAATAGGTATTTTTAATAACGATACACCGCCTAATAGAATGACAAAAAGCATTGTCACAATAGTAAAGACAGGTCTTTTAATTGAAAAATTACTGATGTTCATATAACAAACTCCTTTTTCTATCTCTTCCTTCCTAGGATAGCCGAAAAGGAGATTATTTTATAAATTAGCTAATTTCCCTCCAACTAGCGATTGCAGACTTCTATTTCCTATTACTGTATATATTCTACAACCAGCGTCAATTTTCCTTGCAAAAAAACACGAATCGCAAAATTGTCGATTCGTGTTTGGCTATTATAGAAGGCTATAAAGTTTGATGTTTTCATTTTTATCGGCAAACCAACGCATGGCAAACTCATTTTCGAATAAGAAAACAAGATTGTCAAAACGGTCTTTCACCAGCATTGAACGACCAGAAGACATAGACTCTTTAACATCCTCTTCATTCTCAATCCAACGGGCAATTTTTGAACCAATTGGCTCCATTCTTACTTCAACATTGTATTCATTTTTCATACGATGCTCGAATACTTCAAATTGCAATTGACCAACTGCTCCAAGAATAACTTCCTCTGTATGCAGCGTTTTATAATACTGAATGGCACCTTCTTGTACTAATTGTAAAATCCCTTTATGGAATTGCTTCGATTTCATAACGTTTTTAGCTGTCACACGGACAAATAACTCTGGTGTAAACTGTGGTAACTTTTCAAATTGAAATGTTTTCTTACCACCCACAACTGTGTCCCCAATTTGATAAGTTCCTGTGTCATATAAACCGATAATATCTCCAGCAACAGCTTCATCTACAGTCTCACGATCATCGGCAAGGAATTGTGTAGATTGGGTTACCTTAAAGGATTTCCCTGTACGAGACAATGTCATATTCATACCACGCTCAAATTTACCAGAGACAATACGTACAAAGGCAATACGGTCACGGTGCGCAGGATTCATATTTGCTTGAATTTTGAATATGAATCCTGAAAATTCATCTTGTTCAAGTGGATCAATAAATTGTTCGTCTTCAGTAATTCTAGGCTGTGGTATTGGTGCAAATTGTAAGTAAGTTTCTAGGAATGTTTGCACCCCAAAGTTTGTTAAAGCTGAACCAAAGAATACTGGCGTTAATTCGCCACGACGAATTTTCTCTTCCGAATATTCATTACCAGCTTCATTCAATAGTAATATGTCGTCCATTGCTTGAGAATAATAAGAAGTGACTTTCATCGGATGTTCTACTGCAAGCTCGCCATTCTCATCTATTGACAGGAAGCGCTCAGTCTCATCCGTACGGAACTGTTCGATACGTTTATTATAACGATCGTAAATACCAAGAAATTCTTTTCCCATACCAATCGGCCAGTTCATAGGATATGCTTGGATCCCCAGTACTTCCTCAAGCTCTTCAATTAGCTCAAGAGGCTCTTTCCCTTGACGGTCCAATTTATTAATAAAAGTAAAAATCGGAATACCGCGCATTTTACAAACTTTAAATAGCTTTAATGTTTGTGCCTCGATCCCTTTGGCAGCATCCACTACCATGACAGCACTATCTACAGCCATTAATGTACGATACGTATCTTCTGAGAAGTCTTGGTGACCAGGGGTATCCAAGATGTTCACACGCGAGCCATTATAATCAAATTGCATCACGGAAGAAGTAACAGAAATACCACGTTGCTTTTCGATTTCCATCCAGTCAGATGTTGCAAACTTACCTGTTTTTTTCCCTTTTACTGTTCCTGCGTCACGAATGGCGCCACCAAATAGTAAAAGCTTTTCTGTAATCGTCGTTTTCCCAGCATCAGGGTGACTGATAATGGCAAAAGTACGACGCGATTGTATATCTTTTTCTAAATTTGAATTCATCTCGTCATTCTCCTTTTTTCATACTTAATAATAATAAAAGAAGACTTGCCTTTCGTACAACCTTTTTACATGAAATCGCCAAAAAGAAAACCCTTTAGTACTATCTAAAAGGGTTTCCTAAGATCTTATCTTCAATCAAACAAATTTCAAATGGCCAGCTTCTATTGCTATTTCTGCATCACTATGTGGAAATTTAGTATTTTCAATAATTTGATAATCCTCATGGCCTTTACCAGCAAAAATAATCATATCGCCTGGTTCAGCAACCTCTATGGCATGACGTACTGCCTCTGCACGATCTCCGATGCAGGCATAATTGTCATGTAGCATCCCTTTGGCCAAATCACCTGTAATACTATTATAGTCCTCATAGCGTGGGTCATCTGTTGTCAAAATGACATACTCTGCTGCCGACGCCTTCTCAGCCATTGCAGGACGCTTTGATTTATCGCGATTACCACCTGTCCCAACTAAGAAAATAAGTTTGCCCTTTTTATATGGTTGTGCTGCTTCAATCGCTTTCTCAATAGCATCTGGTGTATGTGCATAATCAACAAAGATTTGTACAGGTAGGTCTGAACATACTTTCTCCATACGACCTTTAACTGGTGGAAGTTGCTCGACTTGCTCGATAATGGCCTCCATAGAATAGCCACGACCGTAAAATGCCACCATTGCTGCTAATACATTATAAATATTAAATTCACCAAGTAAATTCATTTTCACACGATAAATTCCTTCAGCCATTTCCACATCAAAAGATGTCATATAATCGTGATATTCACAGTTAATTGCACGGAAATCTGCTGTTTCATTTTTTAAACCATATGTCCACACTGGAAATGGTGTCATTGCTGCATATCGTTCTGACCAAGCATCATCAGCATTCAGCACGACGAATTTATTCTTTTCCAAATCCTGTCCAAGCTGGGAGAATAATAAACCTTTAGCGTGGCCATATTCCTCCATCGTACCATGGAAATCAAGATGATCATGCGTTAGATTTGTAAAAATAGCTACATCATAGTCAACACCTGCTAGACGTCCAAGTGCTAGCCCATGTGATGAAACCTCCATCGTCATTAAACGACAGCCTTCCATTTTTGCTCTAAAAATCATTTGTTGCGTCGATAACGCATCACTCGTTGTATTGGCAGATTCATATAAAATTCCATTTAAATTAAAGCCAATTGTGCCAGTTAAGGCAGATTTTTCACCCATACCATGCATGATATTTTGAATAATACCTGTTACAGATGTTTTACCATTCGTTCCCGTTACCCCGATCATCGTAATATCTTTGGAAGGATAATCAAAAAACTTTGCGGCTAGTAAGCCAACTGCACGATCTGTGTCTTTCACAATTACTTGTGCAATTGTCTCACCTAGCGGTAATTCACGCTCCGTTACAACAATTTTAGCCCCGCCATCCACAGCCCTTTGAGCATAGTCATGCCCATCCACTGTATATCCTTTAATACACACAAACATACTATTTGGTTGTACACTTCTTGAATCTACTACGATATCAGTTACTTGGTCTGGCAGCATGCCAATTATTTTTTTCAAAGGTAATGCACTTAACAATTCCTCTGCATACATTTCATAGTCCTCCAATCAATCTCTACACTCATGTCATCATTTTTTACTATTCGACAAAAAACGACAATATGAATCCCCCCACGTTCTATTGAACTTATTTTACTACTTATTTCGCGATAAATAAAATGTCTCCGCGCTGTTTTTTCAACGAAAACGCTTTCATTTGAACAAAAAAATATGTTTTCCTCGAATTTTTCAACTATAATCACGAATCGGCATTTTTCGACATGCCTAGGATGGGATTTTTGGGGACATTCTTCTATACAAAGGAGGGTTTTTTGAATGGGGATATCTTAAGATACCCCCTTTTTACTATTTCATAATAGAACGTACAATTTTCACCTTTTGTTTATAGGGTGGGAAAAGTACATTTGTCTCAAGCTTGGAAGATTTTTTTAAAATAGATTTAGCGTGTGTAAAGTTTTCAAAGCTCGCTTTGCCATGATATGCTTTCACCCCTGAAGGTCCAACACCCCCAAAAGGTAAATGTAAGTTACCAACATGTGTAATAGTATCATTAATACATCCTCCACCGAATGGCAGTTCCTCTAAAAAATATTGAATTGCTTTGTCATGCTCCGAGAAGAAATATGCCGCTAAAGGTTTCGGCAGTTGGCGAATTTGATGAATAGCAAGTGGTAAATCGTTATACATCATGACAGGTAATATGGGACCAAAGAGCTCTTCCTGCATCGAAGGGCTTGTCCACTTAACATACTCAATGATCGTTGGCTCAATATATAAATCATCACGATCTATTCGCCCACCAAATGTAATAGCATCGCGTTCTTCCTTGATAATTTGCTGTAAACGATCAAACTGTCTAAGATTCACAATGCGACCGTAATCAGGGCTTTTCAGTGGATTCTTCCCATAAAAAGTACGTATCGTTTCTTTTAATATTTTCATAAAACGGTCATAAACATCTTTGTGGACAAGTAAATAATCTGGTGCCACACATGTTTGTCCAGTATTTGTGAATTTTCCCCATACAATTCGCTTCGCTGCTACTTCAAGGTTCGCTGTTTGATCCACAATAGCTGGACTTTTTCCTCCAAGTTCTAAAGCAATGGGCGTTAATCGTTCTGCAGCTGCCTTAGCCACCACTTTGCCAACTGCTACACTTCCTGTAAAAAATATATAGTCAAAAGAAGCATGGATCAGGGCAGTGACCTCTTCTTTTTCACCTTCTACTACACGTACATAGGAAGGATGAAATGTTTCTTCAATTACCTTTTTTACGATGGCTGCAGTGTGTACAGATGTTTCTGAAGGTTTGACGATGGCTGTATTTCCACCAACTATCGCTCCTACAAGTGGTTCCATAACAAGTTGGAATGGATAATTAAACGGACCAATAATTAAGGTGACACCATATGGCTCACGAACAATAAAGCTTTTACCCATCTGATATTGAACGGGTGTTTTGACAGCTTCTGGTTGCGTCCATTCTTCCACATGCTTCACCATATATGAAATACTATCTAAGACAATGCCAATCTCAGTTGCATATGCTTCAAATTCACTTTTACGAAGGTCTAAGTATAGTGCATTCAATATTTCTTTCTCATATTTTAAAATGGATTTCTTTAACTTTTTTAATTGCTCTTTTCGAAACTTCACACTTTTTGTGGCACGAGAGAAATAAAATTGACGTTGCTCTGTAATCATATTTTCCACATCTTGAGACGTAAAATTCATCAATAAAGCACCCCTTTTTAAAAAATGACATACATAGTTTTTTCATTTCGAAACAAACTATCATTGTCTATACGATACAACATCAAGAGGAAAAAATCCTCTTTCTTCATCAGGGGGCGATGAAATTTGAGCAAATGAAATGTTTTAGTTTTTTCATCTCGGGAAATATACAACTACATATTAAACGAAACGGGGGCGTAGATGTATGACAACAACAACGACATGGTGGGAGTCTATTTTTTCAGGACCTTTATCGCATGGAATTTGTGAAGAAAAATTATTGCTTTTGCAAGATGAGGCTTTCTTATATCTTTCTCCAACACCGGTAGAGAATGAAGAAGATCTTGAAGTAAATTAAAGAATGCGCATTATAGGATGTCCCTATAATGCGCTTTTATCATGTTTAATTAACGATTAATACCTGTCGTAACTGCTTTAACTCAGCTTCTAATCTGTTGATAGCTTCTTCTTCTATGGCAAAACCTCCTTCATCAAGACGAATAATTTGTTTATCCACAATATAAACAGAATGTGTCATTGATGTGGCCCCTAAAACAGCTAAAACGGGCTTTAAAGCATACTCTAATGCTAATAAATGACCAATAGAACCGCCAACTGCGATCGGTAATATTACCTTTCCGAGTAGTGCTTTTTGGGGTAGTAGATCTAAGTAAGTCTTCAAGATCCCCGTAAAAGATGCTTTATATATCGGGGTTAGAATAACGATTATTTGTGCTTCTTCAACCCTTTTATTTTCTACCTGAATAGTTTCACTTGCGAAATTGGCTGTTATTAAATCTATAGCTGGTAGGTCATGAACATAATTAGA
Organism: Lysinibacillus sp. ZYM-1; assembly: GCF_001308875.1. Lineage (GTDB taxonomy): Bacteria > Bacillota > Bacilli > Bacillales_A > Planococcaceae > Lysinibacillus. The sequence continues at coordinate 54,070 of NZ_KQ465125.1, forward strand.
ATGGACTTCTATTCCTTGTGCATTTAAATGATTTTCAACCTTTTCATGGATTGCCATAACCCTAGAACTTTTTGAGTTACTCCCATTAATGATTACTGCTTTTGTCATTGTTCCCACTCCTTTTATCTCTTCTTTACTTTAAGCCATTAAAAAAGGCCCCTATTTTACAATCAAACGAAAATCGTCTTGTAAAATAGAAGCCTCTAGATGCCTAGTCAACTTTTCAATACCAAGTATTCTTATAAAATTAATCTAACATATATTTTTTTAATGTCAATAGCTTTTTAATTATCGGTGAATAGCTTTTCCAAAAACAGCTTTAGCAGCGTCTCCAATATGTTCAGACACAGTCGGATGAGGGAAGGTCATTTGGGCTAATGAATGGGCTGTACCGCCTGCATTTTTTGTCGCCAATATAGCATTCAGCATTTCTGTTGCACCATCTCCCACAACACAAGCACCTAAAATTTGACCGCTACCCTCTTTGGTAATCAGCTTCACAAAGCCATCTGTATTCCCTTCCATTAAAGCCTTTGGATTTGTCTGTAGGGGCATTTTTGTCATCGTGTAAGGTTCTTTAACCTGTTCTTCTAGTAAACCAAATGTAGCAATTTCAGGATGTGTATAAACACAACGTGGGATAGATGTTTGGTCAATTGTTGTCAGTTGATTGCCCACAATATAATCTACAACATAGATTCCTTCCGTGCTCGCAGAATGCGCTAATTGATAACCTCCCACTAAATCACCAATTGCATAAATATGGGGCTTACTCGTCTGTAAATGCTCATTGACAGCAATTAAACGCCCTTCAAATGCCAACTCTAAATGCTGAGCAATTTCTGTGTTAGGACGACGACCTGTGGCAAATAAAAGATTTTCATATGTATATATACCTTTAGATGTATGAATGGTATTGCCTTCAAATTTTTCAAATTGGAAATCTGTCACAAGCTCAATACCAAGTTCCTTCATCTTTTTTCGAATAAGTGGTCTTGCTTCTGCCTCTTCCGTTTGTAAAATATCCTCACTATGATTAAGCATTGTAACTTTCGTTCCTAATGGCGCTAAGCTAAAGGCCATTTCCACTGCAATCACACCACCACCAATAATCGTTAATTGTGCTGGTAGCTCTTCAAGATTAAAGAATGTATCTGTTGTAAAATAGGTAGAGGTTTCTAACCCTTCAAATGGTGGAACAAATGGTTTACTACCTGTTGCTAAAATAATATCTGTTGCAGTCAAAGTTTTCTTCCCAACTGTAATCGTTAAATCTTTAGATAATGTCGCCTCACCGCGATATAAAGTTATATGGTTGTTGATAATAAATTGTTCAATATTTGTTAGGAGCTCTTGAATAATTGTATCTTTTCGTTGCATCAATCGAGGAAAATTTATTTCCATATTGGCCACTTCAATACCCCAGCTGTTTCCCCGCTTTATTGCCTGTACTAGTTTACTATGCTCTAATAAAATCTTAGATGGAATGCAGCCGACATTATAGCAGGCCCCTCCCAATTTATCTCGTTCAATTAATGCGACCTTTTTGCCATACTTCGCCGCATGAATGGCAGCCACATAGCCACCTGGTCCAGCCCCAATGATAGCTATATCAAATTTTTCCATATTTTTCACCTCATGTATCACCATATCATTTGGAAAAATTGAATGCAATATCATCAATGACACCATGGTGAAGCTGCATCCACTTCTAGCCAGATACCTTGTGGCGACATGATGTTAGTCATCAAAAGCAAAACAGCCATTCAGGAGGGAGCCTTCTGTACCTGACGCTTTCGATACAAAAAACATTTGTTAACTCAAGCGAAGTTGCAGAAATAGTAAAAGCCTTTCATTCAATGAAAGGCCACTTTATCTTACACTGTATTTGCTTTTTTACTTTAATAAATATTTCGTTGCCAAAATCTTTGTTGTGCGATGGCATCTACAAATTTTTTAGCGAAATCTTTATTACCAGTTGCTAAAACAATTCCTGGCCCTACATTCGCATTCGACATATTAAAAAACGTTGTGCCAGTAACAGCAAACCCAATCGGTTTATAATGACGGTATGCCTCATTAATGTAATTTGCAATATGTGTATTAAATTTTGCTTGATTACTTGCCTTTACACCAACAACATATAACGAGTCAAATAATACAGCATCGGTTGTAATAAACGTGTCACTAGCCGTTAATTGAACACCATTATTCCCTGTCACAACTCCTAGTCGATCAGAGATAATGCTGTAGCGTACACCTTGTCTTGTTAAATACTTCAATACTTCCCCTACCTCAGTGGCATCAAAGCTATCACCAATTAAAACACCTACTTTAAGCGTATAAGGCAATTTAATGGTATTGGCTTGACTAAGTGCAGGTGAAGAGGCAGTAACTTTGGACTGTTCGCCAATAGGGCGGTTAACGCCAACATTGTCGGCTACAGTTGAAGCCATTGCTTTATCTACATGGACAAACATATCCACAACTTGCTGTCGCACCGATTTACTTTTGACTTTTCCAACCTCAAAGCTAAAAGCGTCAATAATATGTTGTTTTTCTGGCGGGGACATACTGTTCCAAAAGAGCCTTGCTTGTGAAAAATGATCGTCAAAAGATTTACTGCGTGCTCTTGTGATCCTCCCTTCAACCTTCTCCTCATAATGAACATATCCCCCCTCCCTTGCAGTGGAAGTCGCAGGAGTATTATTAGCCAATGAATTTTTATGATAGCTCACTCTACCTAGATTAATTGTTTGTCTACTAAAACCATTACGTTGATTATTATGAACAGGGCAAATAGGACGATTAATAGGGATTTCCGCAAAATTGGGGCCCCCTAAACGAATTAACTGTGTATCTAAATAAGAGAAGAGTCTACCTTGTAACAGTGGATCATTGGTAAAGTCAATGCCTGGTACAACATTTCCTGGATGGAAGGCAACTTGCTCAGTTTCAGTAAATACATTATCCACATTACGATTTAAGATCATCTTGCCAATTTTCTTTACTGGTACTAGTTCTTCTGGCCAAAGCTTTGTTGCATCTAAAATATCAAATTCAAATTTAAATTCATCCTCCGGTTCAAGTATTTGCACACCTAACTCAAACTCTGGATAATCTCCAATTTCAATGGCTTCCCACAAATCCCGTCGTTGAAAATCTGAGTCCTTCCCAGCAATTATCTGAGCCTCATCCCAAACTAGTGAATGTACACCAAGTATAGGCTTCCAATGAAACTTCACAAATCTCGATCTTCCCCTGTCATTAACAAAGCGGAATGTATGCACGCCGAAACCTTCCATCATACGGAAACTTCTAGGTATTGTTCGATCAGACATATGCCACATAATCATATGAGCAATCTCCTGATTGTTCGCAACAAAATCCCAAAACGTATCGTGAGCAGAGGCAGCTTGCGGCATATCATTATGTGGCTCAGGCTTTACTGCATGGATTAAATCTGGGAACTTAATGGCATCCTGAATAAAAAAGACTGGAATATTATTGCCCACTAAATCATAATTTCCTTCATCCGTGTAAAATTTCGTTGCAAACCCGCGAACATCACGAGCCGTGTCCATGGAGCCTAAGCTACCTACCACTGTCGAGAATCTGACAAACACAGGCGTTTTCTTCTTCGGGTCCTGCAGAAATTTCGCCTTCGTATACTCTTTCATTGACTCATACAATTCGAATTCACCATGCGCTGCAAAACCTCTTGCATGTACGACACGTTCTGGAATTCGTTCATGATCAAAATGTGTAATTTTTTCTCGAAGGTGAAAATCCTCCATAATTGTCGGACCGCGGACTCCTGCTTTTAGCGAATCCTCATCGTTCGACACTCTTAAACCCTGATTCGTTGTCATTTTCGTACCTTCATTTTCAACACGAAACGACTCTAGTTGCTGATCCTTTGCATTGTCCTCTATATTTTTGCGTTGATTCGGCTTTGACTTATCCACGCAATCCCCTTTCATACTATTACTGATTTCGCTCAATAGACACTATATGTTTGATTAGAGTAAACATGCATTTATTTGACAATCTATCTTGATGAAAAGAAAAAATAGGTCCCTATTTAAAATAGAGAACCAACAATTCTTAAAATATGTATCGTATCATTTCATGTATGTTACAGTAAGGGTTGTCACGGCTCTCCGTATTACGAAGAGCCATCATATCTGTACAATTTTTAATAGCTACCTCATGTCGTAATGCAATGGGGGCAATAATGGTCTCATCAGCCTTATGACGGAAATAACGACTCACGCCAAGGTGTTGTTCCATTTTGTCATTTAAAACCGCACGCGGATATTTTTCTGAACTATCCACTTCTTCAAAATGCAGAAGTAACCATAATTCGAAAGCTTCATTTGTATAGGCAATATGGATACCTTGTTCCTCACAAAATTGATTTACTTCCTCCAATTGCTTTTCTGTTAAATCATCCTTATCAAAAACAATCCAAACCTCATCAAAATATTGATAACTGGAATCCCGATAAGCATGTTGGGCAAGCTTGATGGCGGAACGTTTTACGTTTTTTATTTTAACGCTTACCATTTTAGAGCGTTTCAAAATACGCATCTGCTCAAAATAAATACGTTCCGTTTCACCTTCACAGTAAATTAAAATGGTTTTCCGCAGTGTTCGGTTCCCTTGTTGACGTACTCTCACTGCTCAGATACCTCCGCTTCTTCTAAATATTGTCCAGATAAATATTCATTAATGACAGGCGTTGCGCCAAATTCACCTTTTAAATAACGTTTAGCATAAGAAAGGTCACCACGTTTTTTCTGTAAGTCTGCAAAATCAAATAAAGAATAGAGCTCAGATTCATTTTTAAAGGTTTTATTGACAAACCAAATTTGATCGGAACGCAATGGCTGATCCAATAATTCTATTTCATGACTCGTCACGACAAATTGATTACTTGTATTGCGCTTACTGTTCATGATTGCCATCAAAAATTCGCAAATTGACACATGAAAAGCTGTATCGAATTCATCAATAAAAATAGTTTTTCCTTTATTGTGGGCATCTACCATCACACAGGCTAAATGTAACATGCGTACAGTACCTTTAGAATCCATCGTCCAATTTATCGTCTCTGTTCCCAATGGTGCGCCCGTTTCATCGAATGATATATAATGTAGATCAATATCAACCTCTTGAATAACTTCAGGTGTGTCAAACTCGTAGCCAATGGTATTTTTTTCTCTGCGTTCAACACGTCTAGCCGTGACATCCTGAATCGAAAAGTCTGCAATTTTAAGAAGCTTGATGACCTCCTTTTTAAAAGGCTCTTCTTCAAGTTTACGAATAAGAGGATGACTTGATAACCGATTCGCTTCATCTAGAAACAGCATTTTATGTAAAAACCAATCGAATACCCTTAAAGCATCTGAGTCATTAAAAACATGTAAGACAGACAAAAAGGCTGTATTGTTTCGTGTGTATTTTGTTAATTCCCGTGCTGTCGAATAAGCTGTTTCATACGAATAATCAGCACCATCCCATTGTCTGACAAAAAGCTCTTCTTTCAAATTATTGGTTGTCTTTTGAAGACGCTCATACAGAATTAAAGAAGCATTATACTGTATTTCATAATCATACAAAATTCCATCCAAAAATAGCGAAATCATAAACTCTGTTGGTTTGCCCTGTTGACTTCCTAACTTAAACGGCTGATATGGCAAACGTAATTGTTTAACGTTGTTTATATTTTCAAAGTTAAAAAGCAAGGAACGTAAAACTTTAATTGCGGTAAAAAGGTTGGATTTTCCACTTCCATTGGGTCCAAAAATAAATGCACTTTTCACTAATCGAAGTGAATCATCTAACCGCATCGTATGGGTATCCTTCCACTTCCGCAGACGACTTCCTGCTACCATTGAAAATAACGTATCTTCTTTATAACTTAAACAATTTTTCACTCTAAAATCTACAAGCATATGTAAGCCTCCGTCCACATCCTCTTTAATGAATTATTATACTATAGAGATAGAAAAAGACATATTACACAATGTAATATGCCAAATCCCCTTATTTTGTTAGATTTCTGCTAATTTATCAACTTGTAACGCGTTCAGGGTACGTTCAATTCCCTCTGCAAACGAAATTTTGGGTCTCCAGCCAATCGCATTGGCTAATTTGTCATTATTTAAAAATGAATGTTCAATATCTCCTTCTCGTGCGGGCGCATATTGAATTTCAAGTGGATGATTTAAATGTTGAAGCAACAAGATAACTTGATGAATGGACCATGCTTCATTTGTGGAAACATTATAGGTACCTTGCAATCGTGCATTGACACCAGCATAGATGGCATCTGCAATATCATCAACGTAAATAAAGTCACGTGTCTGCTCACCATCACCATAAATTGTAAAGGGTTTGCCTTCAACACTACTTTTTAACATACTTGGGATTACAGCGGCCTCACCTTGCATTTGCTGTCTTGGACCGAATACATTGGCAAATCGGTAAATAAGAATAGGTAATCGATAATCTTTTTGCCATTTCTCACAATAGGTTTCTCCAATGCTCTTGTTTAATCCATACATAGATATCGGTTCACAGACATCTGTTTCTTCTAGTGGCGGATAGTGACTATCTCCATATACAGCAGCTGAGGAGGCAAATACAAAATGCTTTACCTTATATTTGGATGATAAAAAAAGCATTTGACTTAGCCCAACAATATTCGTCAAAATATCCTTCACTGGCTCCTGCAAGGATTGTTGAACACTTGTTTGCGCTGCACAATGGATTACCACATCAAAATGTGTTTCTTTAAAAAGATGCTCACAAACCTCATCCTCCACATTTAGAAGATAAGATTTATGCTCAAAGTCAACATTCCGCAAATGACCCGTACATAAATTATCAATAATATAAACGGATGCACCTTCTTCAAAAAAACGCCTACCTACTGCACTACCAATAAAACCATAGCCACCAGTCACTAATACATTCATCCTATCGCCCCCAAAAACAATATGATGATTTATATGCAGTATTTACTAAAAATATGCAAGAAACATATTTGATGGAATATTTTTACAAAATATTATTACTAGAATATATCATGTACAAATACATATTTTAGTACATATAAAAAGCATGCTTGAATAATACTTCAAGCATGCAAGACTATCTCTTCTTAAGCTGGGTTGATTTCTAATTCAACAGATACTTTAATATCTTTACCAACAAGAACTCCACCAGTTTCTAATGCTGCATTCCAAGTTAAACCAAAATCTTCACGATTGATAGTTGTTTCAGCTTCAAAACCATATACTTCTTGGCCCCATGGATTTGTACCTTTGCCGTTAAATTCTGTATCAAATGTTACTGATTTTGTTACACCTTTAATTGTTAAGTCACCAGTTACTGTATATTCATCGCTAGATTTTTTTGCAATGTTTGTTGATTTAAACGTAATTGTTGGATATTGTTCAGCATCAAAGAAGTCTGCCGCTTTTAAATGATTATCGCGATCTTCACTACGTGTATTAATGCTAGCTGGATCAATTGTAAAGCTGATGTTAGCAGTTGTTAAATCTGCAAGATCTTCCGCCTCAATATCCGCTGAGTAGTTATCAAATACACCTTTAACTTTTGATACCATCATGTGTTTTACTTGAAAGTTAACTGCTGAGTGTCCTAAATCAATGTTCCATTTTGCCATTTTAAAATTCCTCCAATTAGTTGATTTTATCTCGATTTCGAGATATATTTTAAAATATGAAGCAACTACATTAATTATGTTACCCAAGATTAAGTAGGATAAACATTTGTAGTTACTTAATTTTTTGCACTACTTTAGTTATAAAAAGTATTCAATTACTTTCTGTAACTTACTATACAATGATAATTAAGTTACGTCAAGTAATTAAAATAGATTTTTTAAAAATAAAAAGGATGCCCGAGTTTTCAGTACATCCCTGTCTTCTTCCCCTCAACGTCTTACTAATTTACCCTGCACAACAAAACGATGATCGTCACTCATGACTGAATCCTTACAAGTCGATAATGTCAGGATTTTATCGTCAGGACTAACCGCAACGTCCATTTGAATGGAGGAGCGTTTCTGAATTTCATCAATAAATTGTTGGTAAGCTTCAATGCTTGTAAAGTCTGTTTCAATATAGTAGAAATCAATAGTTGTCTCGTATGCAGCAAATACCTCGATATCATACCCTTCATATAAAGTATCTAAATATATAATTGGATGGTCATCTGCGAAGTCTTGCTTTAAATAATTTTTTAAACTACCAAACATCGTATTGTTCTTCATAGCATGACCATATAAAATTGTGTTTTGATTCATATTAAGAATATTATTTCGATAATCCATAAAAACACTGCCTGCACGACTTTCCTGATCTCTAAAATTATGGTTTAAATAAAAATCATTATTGTCCGCTTGCAGTATAGGGTTATTTAACTTTGTTCCATCCACTGAGATCCACCCAATCATTTGACGATTGACTGCTAATAAATCATGAAATTGAGGTCTAATCGTTGAAGTTGAAGGTGTTTGAGTTTCTTCCATTTGATCTACTGATTGCGCTTCAATAGTGGCTAATGTAGCTTGATAAATGTCTTGCACTTCCTTCAACGATTTTGATGTCTCATAATACGTATATAGATACCTTGCTAGGGAAAATGCAGAAAATAAAAATACTACTAAATATAGTAATGTTACTAACTTTGATGCCTTCTTTTTCATCCTACCACCATCTTATATCCCCATTGGCATCATATAATAGCCAAGTTGTTTATCTTCATTAAATATCGCGTCAACCCCATATACCTCTTTAATCACATCTTTCGTAATCACATCTCGTGGCGCACCTTCTGCGAAGATTTGACCTTCCTTCATTAAAATAATATGGTCACTATAGCGAATGGCTTGATTAATATCATGGAGCACCATGATAATTGTTAAACTATGCTGCTTGTTTAATGTTTTGACAAGTTCTAATAATTCTAGTTGATAATAAATATCCAAATATGTTGTGGGCTCATCCAAGCAGAGTATTTCAGTTTGCTGTGCCAAAGCCATAGCAATCCACACACGTTGCCGCTCCCCACCTGATAACGCCACTAAATCAGTTGTGCTCTTTTGTTGTAAATTTGTACATGCCAGAGCCCATTCAATTGCTTTAGCATCTTCACCATGATTTTTTTTCAGCATAGTCTGATGAGGAAGACGACCAAAGCCAACTAGTTTTTCAATCGTTAAATCTTTCGGTATATCATTTTGTTGATACACGATGGCCAGTTTTTTAGCAAATTCCTTAGGTTTATAATGCAGTAAATCTTTATTTTCTAACAGTACATTTCCTGATTTGGGTGAATGAAGGCGAGAGATGACACTTAATAAAGTTGACTTCCCACAACCATTCGGACCAATGATTGTTGTAATTTTGCCTTTCGCAATCGTTGTTGATACACCATTTAAATGGTTACGTGTATTATCATGCGATACAATGATGTCTTGTATATCCATGTTTGTCACTCTTTTCGTAATAGGAATATTAAGAAGGGCCCACCGATAATTGCCATAATTGTGGACGCTGGAACTTCAAGGGGCGCAACGATTGTACGACCAATTGTATCTGCCATTAAAATTAATAATGCTCCTGCCAATGCTGTAAATGGAACAAGCACAAGATGATCATGACCAACCAATCGACGAGCAATATGAGGTACTAATAGTCCCACAAACGAAATAACTCCTGCAACAACAACTGAAACAGCTGCTAGTAAAACAGCAACTGCTGCAATGAGTAACCGTGCTCGCGCAACTTGAAATCCTAAACTTTTTACAGTTTTGTCTTGTAATACGAGTAAATTACACCAGCTATACAAAGCAAATGCACCTACTAATCCAATCGAACCATATGTCACAATGGTTGAAACATCTTTCCATGTTCGCATCGTTAAATTAGAGCCAATAACACTGGATGCAGACGTATTCAAGGAGCCACCTAAGCTAATCATGGCCTCAGTTAAGCCTGTAAACATAGCGTTAATGGCTATCCCCACTAAAATCAATTTGAGCGGGCTTAAGCCAGATTTCCAAGATAGTGCAAATACAAGTGTGCATGCCAATGCACCGCCCATGAATGCTAAAACAGGTGTCATAAAAAATAATGTTGGGAAAAAGGCAACAATAAATAGCTGAACAAATGCTGCACCAGAAGATATGCCGATGATACCTGCATCTGCCAATGGATTACGCATCACCGATTGTAAAAGCACCCCAGAAACTGAAAGTGCCGCACCTGCAAATATTGCCACAATGATACGGGGAAAACGTAAATCTCGTATAGCCTCCATTTGGCTATTCTCTTCTTCGAATAATGCCCCGATAAATTCAAAAAAGCCCATTTTAATGCTACCTGTTGTGGCTGAATAAATGACTGTCACAAGTAATAAAAATATTACAATAAAAAAACTGACGATTCTTTTTGTCATATTGGACTTCCTTTTTCTTTTTTTATTCCATACAGGATAAGAAAAACGCTCTATGATGAGTAGAAATACTTATCATACGAGCGACAATTCTAGTTACTATTTACGATAGAAAATTTCCATCAGCTGGCCTAAAGCTTGGGGTACCTGCAAGGAGGATGTCGTCCCGAATAATTCTTCCTCTAAATCATAGACTTTATCGTTTTTCACTGCATCGAAATGTTTCCAAATATCATTTGTTTTAAATTCTTCATCGAACATTTCCACAACCTCATCAGGCATACCGTGTGATAAGCGTAAAATAATATCAGGATTACTATTATGTAGATACTCTGTATTAGAAGATAGATACTCTGCATCTTGTCCTTCCATTACATTGATCCCCCCTGCTCGTTTAACAAGATCCCCTGCATAGGAATTTTCTGTTGCCACTAAATAGCTCCCTGGAATACCAAGTAAAATCAAAACACGAGGTCCTTCTTTATTCGCAGCGACGTTTTGGACTGCTTCGATATTTTTCTGTAGATCTTTCACTAATGCCTCGGCTTGGGCTACACGATCATAGCGTTCTCCCAATGATGTTATTTCCGTTAACATGGCATCAACGCTTTGGAAATTGAGAAAATCAACAGGAATATTAAGCTGTTTAAATTTATCCTGCAAGTCGTACTCTAACGTTGAGACAGATAATAATTCAGTTGGATTTAATGACTTAACAATTTCCATATCAGGTTCCATCGCATTACCGATTGTTGGCAGACCGTCAAAACGCTTTGCTAATTGCTTTTCTGTTTCTGGTACAGCGATTGCATCAAGCTCCAGCTTATCAAGGATATCTGCTACAACAACCGTCCCTGCAATGATACGTTGTTCACTACCTTCCGTTACCTGTTCTTTGTCAGCAATCGTCTCCTTCTTTTCTGTTTGATCACTGCTACTACAAGCAGCGAGAATTAGTGATAGTAATGTCAACAACAGTAACTTTATTTTCCAATCTTTTTTCATTGTGTCATCTCCCACTTATTTCTGCTCAGTCCGCTCATTTTCGCCTTTTCTAATCCGCTTCATAAGTAACCAGCCTGATACAAGACAAATAACGATCAGCACAATAATTTTTACTATGTTTAATGGTTCAATTTGCTGATCTGTAGTCGATTTTTTCACTACTATTTTGTCCGTAGTTTCCTCTTTCGTCTTTTCGTCCTCTGATGCGTCTTCTAATACTTCGTCAGTAGGTTCATCAAGTGTACGATCAAATGCCAATTTTTCTTCTTTAGGTATAAGCAAAGAAGACTGAATTGCTGGTAATGTCTGTGTGGCTAAGCTAGTTACCTTCTCATTAATCGTTTCTACTGCTGGCTTTTGCACCCGCTCCTCAACCAATTCCGCTGACTTGTCACTTACTACTTGCTCAGTAACTTCTTCGTTCATGGGTTTATGTAAAACCGATGCAACTTGCTTTTGATTGAATGCTAACTGAACAAAATATTGATGATGATAAGAAATGTCAGGAATATCGATTTTCACCCACATTCGTAATGGTTGTGCTAAATCTTCAACCTCAAATTCTACAATTCGTACATTATCTAAAAGTGAAACTTGCTTAGGTTCAACCTGCTCCCCTTTATAATCTACCTTTAGCCCTGTAACCCAAGCTGATTGTAAAATCGTTATTTGTGCATAGTACTTACCCTCTTTTTCAATCACCTTTGCTACCGGATTCACATAGCTATTCATAATAGAAGGTTCATTTTTACCATCCGCTAACAATACATAGTCCAATGCCCATTCTTGGCCGGTTGTTCCTTCTGCAACCAATTTTTCAGCTTCTTCTGTATTAATTTCTCCTTGAGGTACAGCAGGTGTAAGTGTTGACATCTCCATTTGTAGCTCTTGAATAAACGAAAAATACGGTTCTTCAGATACAAGCTCTATATTGCCCTTTATAACAAGTGGATCTTGTAATGAGAAAACATCAAACTGAACTAAATTTTCTATTTTATCTTGAGTCAAAGAAATCTTATTGCCAAGCTGTTCGATATGTATGTCGTGTACAGAATTTGGCTGTTCAAGTGCCAAAGTTAATTGGTACTGCCCATCCTTAACGGTGAGCGTTGCTATGTGTTTAAAAAGATTTTCTTCAAAGCCCTCAATAGGAGAAAAACTTAGTTCAACTTGATAACTACCATCTACTATGACAAGGTCCTCAGCTTTTGCTTGTAGAAAAATGGATGGAGGGAAAACGAGCAGTAAAACTGCCAAAACAGCCGATATGCAAATGTGCTTTTTTAAGATTGTCATTGCATAGTATCCTCCCGTTTTAAAAACACAGGAACTTCCTCTCTCATAAAATAGGAGAAAGGAAGTTGCTGTAAAGATTCTTATTATTTATTCATGTATTGCAATGAGCCATTAAGAATTTTCGCCATATGCGAACGTTTTAACGGACTATTTGCATCAATAACTGTTTTGCCATCTGCAGTTGGAGAACCAGTCATTACTTTACCTGCATACAGCAGTGCAAAGGCTTTTTTTGCTTCATCATCTTTCACTTTTGCCCCGTCAGCATAATAGGAAAGACTTGAATCACCAATGTTCATTTCTTGTCCAGCTGCATGTGTTACTGCACGGTAAATCATCACCGCTGCCTGTTGACGAGTAAGTGTGTCATTTGGATTAAAGTTTGCTGCTTTTTTCACAATCCCTGCTTCAGCTAATGCATTAATAGCTTGAACAGCTTCTACGCTAAGCTTACCTGTATCTTTAAATCCAGCATCTTTTGTTGAAGATACGTTTAACGCACGTGCCACCATTAAGGCAAACTGAGAACGCGTGATATTGTCATTTGGTTTAAAGGAATCTTGACCTTTAACGATTCCTAAACTGTAAAGTGATAGGATTGCATCTTTATTTGCATCTTTACTAATATCTTTGAACGGATTTTCTTTACTAGTATTATCAACTGGATCTTTGCCAGGTTTCACAGCACCTTCCACAGCGAAGCTAAATTGTACTTTATGATTCGAATCATATTTCACACCTTGTGCTGGTTCATTGACTACGATGTGTAATTGAGCATTTACAAGCTTCTTTAAATCCGCTACTTCAAATGAATACGTGCGAACATTCGACGTATCATCTTGTTTCACTAAAGCGGCTTCTTTCCCTTCTACAGTGAAGCCTTTAACGTATTGACCTTGAGGGAATGTCATTGTCACAACATTTTTACCGTCTTTTGCAGAAATCCCTACTTTTGGCGCAATATATTGTTTCATAATCGATTCTTCTGTTGTACCATCTTTGTAAACAGTGACAGCTACTTCATTCACTTTCACTTCTTCTTTTACTTCTTTCACTGCTTTTAAATCAAAGTCATACCATTTATCCATATTTGCGGAAGGAACGACTACATGGATTTTTGCTGATTTAACTTCATCAACAACAACAGGGAAACTGTATGTAATTGTACCATCGCTATTTTTTACTTCTGTTGCATCCACAAACGCATCGCCTTGTTTAGTTTGTAGACCTGCAATCATTGGTGCAGATTTAGCTGTAATCGTTAATTTAGCTTCAAATTTACCGTCTTTTTCAACGATTGATCCTTGTGGTACTAAATGAGAACTAATTGCAGGCTGTGCTTCTGTAGTACCAGTTTTAAAGATTTGGAAATTAATTACTGCGTCCGTTTTATCAGCTTTCGTTGTTTCTGCTTTCACTTCTGTATTTGTTGTTACTACTTCTGCCGCAGATGCAAAGGATGGAGCTGCAAGTGATGCTGCTAACAATGAAGCTAGTACTATTTTAGTTGTGCGTGATTGACGTTTTTTAGCCATTTTATTGACCCTCCGTTTTTGTTTGTAGTTTTTTTCTATAAAGTAAAAATGCTGACCCTATTAATGCAACGATGAGTAGATAAGGTGTTGCATCACCTGTTTGTGGATTCGGCACTTGACTTTCTGTTGTAGATGCTGAAGTTGGTTTTGATTCACTGGAAACTGTTTGTTGAGTTGAAGCAGTTGAACTAGCAATTGAAGTGGCATCAAATACAAGTGATACACTGTATTCATGGTGATAATTAATATCATCAATATCAATTTTCATAGCTGTTACTACAGGTTTTGATAAGTCTTTAACTGTAAATTGTACTGTTCGTGTATCCGCTGATTGATCTTCATTTACTACAGTTGCCCCACCTGGTGGTTGAAATTTCGTAATCCATGCACTGTTTTTTAATGTAATTTGTACAATTGCAGTGCCATTTTTCACCGTGACACTTGCTGGTTTTACAAAATAATCGTTGGCAATAGATGCCGAATTACTATCAGGTTTATTGACCTGATATTTTATCGAATGAGTGCCATCAGCCAGTTGAGCAGATGCTTGTGTTAACCCGAAGTTAACGACAAAAATACTAACAAGCATGATCAACATGAGCATTTTCTTCATGTGTTGCACGCCTCCCTTAGTCATAATAAAACATCATAATTGATAAAATCCTCTCCACGAAAGCACTTTCATGTAAACGAAAATAATTCTCAATTACGATTCTACTCCCAAGAATAATCGTTACTGCCAGTCAATGTCAATAACTAATCCAAATTCGACCTCAATATGTCAAATTTTCCTCCTAATAAAAAGAATATCACCATAATTTGGTGATATTCCTATTCCAACCTATCATTTTATTGAGCAAAAATCTCAAAGACTCCAATCAATAATAATAGCCATCCTGAAATCGCTGTTGAATGCCTACCAATAAATGTTTTTGAGAGCAATGAGCCACAATGACTACCTACCCCCACTGTAACAAATGAAAAGACACCGATGGAAATTACTGTCCAGATAGCAGATATCCCATTTGCTCCAATGGCAATACCTCCTGCTAAACAGTTAGCTGATAATACAAAGCCAAGTGCCATTGCCTCTCGCGTTGAAATTACTAAGTTTTTATCTTCATCAAATAGCTCAGGGTTACCTGCTATCCGTTGATTAGATAAATTATTGGACATAAGCGTCCATATACCAATAACACACAATAGTAAACTTCCTAATAAATTGGCAGTATGCGGTGAAATATACTCAACAACAGTGCTGCCAGCTGTTACTGCAACATATGTGACAATCATTGACATGCCAGCTATTACTGCATTCGATAAAATCGGAATTTTAACTTGCTTGACACCATAAGCTAGGCCAATCCCCAAATTATCTAGATTCGCAGCGATTCCTATTAGAATAATAGTAATCCAATGCATACTAAGCCTCCTCAAAACCCAGTCTCCATTTTCACCTATCATATGTTGTCTGTAGAAAAATTTATGGGCATCCCGAAACCATGTTCGTAACCTTTTCAATCATTAATTCTCACCTTTTTCACTTGTGTTGCACCAATCATCAATTTGACAAAAGTAACAACTTGTATATAAACTTAAGTTGTTACTTGTTAATATTTTTTAATTTTCACAAGGATATAAGCAATTATTGAAAGGGGACTTTTATGAAATATCTAAGAGTTTGGAAGATAGGATTTGCTTTATCCTGTCTCCTAATATTAGCTGCATGTGGTTCAGCAGATGCAGGTACTAATGATAAAAAAGAAATTAACTTGGCTTATGTTGAATGGGATACTGAAGTTGCCTCTACCCATGTAGTGGGACAAGTATTAGAGGATTTAGGATATGATGTGACACTAACACCATTAGACAACGGCATCATGTGGGAGGCACTTGCAAACGGAGAGGTTGATGGTATGGTATCTGCCTGGTTACCACAAACACATGCCCCGCAAGTAGAGAAATACAAAGATAAAATTGAGAATTTAGGGGAAAACCTAACTGGTGCAAAAATTGGCTTAGTCGTTCCAAGCTATATGAATGTAGATTCTATTGAAAACCTAACAAACCAGGCCAATAAAACAATTACAGGCATTGAACCAGGGGCCAATATGATGGCTACAACAGAAAATGCCTATAAGGAATATAACAATCTAGAAGACTGGAATGTATTGACCTCTTCGGCAGGTGCAATGACAGCTGCCCTTAGTCAAGCCATTTCTAATAATGAAGAAATCATCATCACAGGCTGGTCGCCTCACTGGATCTTTAATGCCTACGACTTAAAATATTTAGATGACCCAAAAGGTTTATATGGTACGGAAGAATATATTGGCACATTCGCTCGTAATGGCTTGAAAGAAGATGCTCCCGATGCCTATAGTGTCCTAGATCGTTTCCATTGGACTGCCGAAGATATAGAAAGTGTGATGTTTGATATTATGGAAGGTATGAGTGCCACAGATGCTGCAAAAAAGTGGATTGACAACAATCAAGTTAAAGTAGACAAATGGACAAGAGATGTAGAGGCATAAAAAAGGAAAAAATCCATTTACTAATCACTAGTAAATGGATTTTTAATTTTAGTGAACTACTTCTGGGTGGAAACCATCCTTTTGAAAGTAATCATCATTTGACCAAATATTTAATTTTGCATCCTGTGCTTTTTGCTAAATATCTCTAAATGCATCTTCAAATGTATTGTTTGGTTTATGAATATAACGTACAATTGCAAGACCTTCCTTTAATAAGGATTCCTGCAACAATACACCATCTACAAAGACATAGGCTAGAAGACGATCATATTTATCTGTTTCTGGACCAACATCAAAGACCGCTTCAACTTTTTTAGCCTCCGTCAATAAATTAATCGTGTATTCTTTTGCTTGTTCAGCATATGGCTGGGCGCCACCTTTGTTATAATTCATTTCTGGTGTATCTACCATGAGCAGACGAATTTTTCGTTTCTCCCCGTTAATTGTCGGCTGAAAAATGAACCGTCCTTCTCATAGTTAAAGAGACGGTTCATTTCTTGATTGCTATGCTTGACACTCATTATCTTTATTTCTTTTTAATAGACGGGAAAATACTACTAATAATTGCGCCTATAACAATGAAAAATATGACGATAATGAAAATTGGAAAAATAGAATCCCCATTCAACATATGTACACTCCCTTTGTGCTGTGCCACTCTTTTCTTACATCTTCTATTCTAGTATAAGGATGCACCTATTAATTGCTACCTTTCTGCCTTTCATAAACCGTTAAAAGAGCATCTGGAAATAAAACTCCATTTCCAGATGCTCTCATTTAAAGTAAAGGAGGTTGCAATCGTCTTTTCACAATTGAGAAGAAAAAAGCACTGTCCTTTAATTACAAGATAATGTCACACTGCCAAGCACATCGAAATCTGCTACAACTGTATCCCCTGGCTGAAAAGAAATCGCCTCAGACATCGCACCACTTAAAATAATATCGCCTTTTTTAAAGCCTTTTCCTACCTTGGCTAATTCTTTCACTGCCCACACAATGGCAGTAGCAGGATGTCCTAATACAGCAGCGCTTGAGCCTGTTTGCTCCACAGCGCTGTTTTTACTTAGTACCATGCCGATTTGCCCCAAATCAAGCATGTGAGGAGAAACCCACTTACTACCAACAATAAATTTCGCCGAGGAACAA
This sequence comes from Lysinibacillus sp. ZYM-1, assembly GCF_001308875.1. Classification (GTDB taxonomy): domain Bacteria; phylum Bacillota; class Bacilli; order Bacillales_A; family Planococcaceae; genus Lysinibacillus. Next base: position 72,080 of record NZ_KQ465125.1, read on the forward strand.
TTATCTGCGATAACATCTGCTAATGTAAAGCGAAAATCTTTATAACGGCTATCTATTACTTCAAGGGCAGGTGCGACGTATTTCGTTGCCTTTACAACATCCGCCTCTGTAACCGCCTCCCCCACCAAGTCCTCACCTAAAAAAAAGGCAATCTCAGGCTCAACTTTCGGATGAATGAGTTGTGAAAATTCAATTGCTTCCCATTCTAGTGCGAGCATATCACTATGTAAATAGCCATAAATCGCTTCATTGACTCCCATCATCTGCTGCTTTGCTTTACTCGTTAAACCTAGCTTCACGCCTACTTGCTTCGTGCCATTCTCCTCTAGCTTGCGCGCTAGTAAAGCATCCTGTATACGATAAGCCTCCTGTATCGTCAACTGGGGGTAGTCGTCTGTCAGCTTGATGACTTCCTTTACATCACGCTCTGCCTCATATAAATAATCAACCATTTTTTGCTGATTTATTTGTACCGTCATTTTTACACCTCAATTTCCTTTTTTTTTGCGAGCTCAGCAGCGACATCGATAATCATATCCTCCTGACCACCTACTACTTTTTGTTTACCTAATTCGATAAGTATATCGCGTGGATCAAGACCAAATTTCTTCCCCGCACGCTCTGCATGAAGCAGGAAGCTTGAGTACACCCCTGCATACCCTAACACTAAGCTCCCCTTTCGAATTTCCTGCGAGCCTGGCAAGAGAGGACCTACAATATTTTCTGCGACATCCATCATTTTATATAAATCAATACTTACATCTATTCCCATGCGGTCTAGCACAGCTAATAGCACTTCTGTCTGAGTATTCCCTGCACCTGCTCCTAAACAGCGCACACTCCCGTCAATACGTGTCGCTCCTTCCTCTATAGCAACGACCGTGTTCGCCACTGCCATAGATAAATTGTTATGAGCGTGGAATCCTACTTCTATTTGCAACGATTGTCGTAAAGCGCGCACACGCTCACGCACCTCATGCGGCAGCAATGCGCCAGCAGAATCTGTTATATAGACCGCTTCAGCACCGTAGCTTTCCATGTTCTTCGCTTGCTCCACTAACTTTTCCACAGGTGCAGAATGAGCCATCATTAAAAAACCTACTGTCTCCATCCCTAGCTCGCGTGCCTTGCTCATATGTTGAGCTGACACATCCGCCTCTGTTACATGTGTAGCAACACGCACTAAGCGAGCACCTAAGTCATTTGCCTGCTTCAATTCGTGTACAGTACCAATCCCTGGTATTAACAGCACAGCAACTTTTGACTTGGCACATGCAGCAACAGCTGCTTCAATGAGCTTCATCTCATTAACGAGCGATTTGCCATACTGAAAAGTGGAGCCTCCAAGGCCATCTCCGTGACTTACTTCTATATAATGCATGCCTGCATCATCTAACCCTCTCACAACATCTCGTACTTGCTGCTCTGTAAATTGATGTGCCACGACATGACTGCCATCTCGGAGGCACACTTCTGTCAATCGAATTGGTTTATTAACTTGCGAATTCATGTATTCTGCCCCCTTTCTTAATGCGTCTCTAATGTCGTTCTATCTAACATGGCCCGCGCAAAATCTTCCGCAACACGTGTCGCAGCAGCTGTCATAATATCCAAATTCCCTGCATATGGAGGGAAATAATCTCCAGCACCTTCTACTTCTATAAAGATTGTTACACGGTTGCCATCAAATAATGGCTCCTGTCTTAGACGATAGCCTGGCACATATGCCTTTACTTTCTCTACCATTGTATAAATAGAGTCGCGAATTTCCTCTTCTTTCATATTTTTCACTTCACAATAAATAGTGTCTCGCATAAGGATAGGTGGGTCTGCCGGATTTAAAATAATGAGCGCTTTTCCAGTATTTGCTCCACCTACTTCTTCGATTCCACGGCGCGTCGTAATCGTAAACTCGTCAATATTTCCCCTTGTCCCTGGACCTGCACTTAAGCTTGAAATAGTCGCCACAATTTCCCCATATATAACATCTGCAACTTGGTTGACCGCATAGACGATTGGAATCGTCGCCTGGCCACCACACGTAATCATATTGACATTGTGTAAATCGAGTAAGTTTTCCGTAGTCCCCACTGCCGGACAAAAGAACGGTCCTCTTGCTGCTGGTGTTAAATCAATCGCTAAAATTCCTAGCTCCTTCAATACTTTCGCATGGCGTACGTGAGCTTTCGCTGATGTGGCGTCAAACACTATAGCCGCCATGTTAGGATTGGCAACGATAGCTTCGATGCCATTTGAATATGTCGCATACCCTTTCTCTGCTGCACGCTTCAAACCTTCTGATTGTGAATCTATCCCAATCATCGCCACAACTTCAATCACTTCACTGCGCTCTAATTTATAAAGCAAATCAGTGCCTATGTTTCCTGTGCCTAGTATAGCTGCTTTGATTTTGCCCATATCCTTCTCTCCTTTCACATTATTCAAAGTGAACCGTTACTGTACCGATGCCCCCAAATTTTGCTTCAATACTATCTCCAGCATTTACTGCAACTGCCGCAGATAAAGCGCCAGGTAAAATAAGCTCGCCCTTTTTAAGTGTAATGCCAAACTCATGTAATTTATTTGCCAACCAAGCAATAGCGTGTGCCGGGTTTCCCAGTGCAGCAGCCCCTGCCCCTGTCGCGAGTAGCTCCCCATTTTTGTAAAGTGCCATACTTGCTGTCCGTAAATCAACTTCATTTACCTTCGTCTTTTCATGCCCGACGATGACCTTTGCAGACGAGCCATTATCAGCTACTGTATCAATTAATTTAATGCGCCAATCCTCTACTCTGCTATCAATTACTTCAATTGTCGGCACGATATAGTCAGTAGCCATCATGACATCGAGAAAGGTTACATTCGGTCCTACTAAATCCTCTCCTAGTACGAAACCAATTTCCGCCTCAATTTTTGGGGAGAGCATGCTAGTAACTTTTACAATAGCTTCATTTCCAAACACCATATCATCTAATAAATGACCATAATCTGGCTCGTCTACATGGAGCATTTTTTGCATAGCTACGCTTGTTAAACCAACCTTTTTACCAACTACGTGTCGACCTTCGTCCAGCTTCATTTTTACTGTTTCAAGCTGTATTTCATAAGCATCCTTTATGCTTAAGCTTGCATCCAACTCTGTTAAAGGAACTATGCTTTGCATTGTTTTTTCAGCTGTCAGTAATTGTGTGGCATATTGTTTAATTTTCTCTGACACCACCATTCACTCTCCTTAGTAAAACAAACAAAAGGCGGTTGCTATACCAACTTTTGTTTGTTTATTCATTCCTTATTTTTTTACGGTAATTGTTTTTGTTTCACTATAGAACTCAAAGCTATGACGACCGCCTTCGCGCCCAATACCACTAGCTTTAGCTCCACCAAATGGGGTTCTTAAATCCCGCACATACCAGCAATTCACCCATAATAAGCCCGCATGAATTTGGGCTGTCACACGCTGTCCTCTCCGTAAATCATTCGTCCATACTACCCCTGCTAATCCATAAATAGAATCGTTCGCTATCTGAATAGCTTCTTCTTCTGTTTTAAATGGAATAATGACAGGGACAGGACCAAATATTTCCTCTTGAGCAACGCGCATATGATTATTGACATCGTACAAAACAGTCGGCTCATAGAAGTTCCCTTCAGGTAGTGAAGCGACAGCCTTACCGCCGTAAGCTAGTTTCGCCCCTTCAGCTAGACCAATTTTCACATACTCATCTACGAGCTTTAAATGCCCCTTAGAAACTAAAGCACCCATATCTGTTGTCATATCGAGGGGGTTTCCGACTTTAATTTGTTTCACAGCTGCCACGAATTTATCTAAAAAATGATCATAAATACTTTCCTGCACTAAAATCCGGGAGCCTGCTAAGCAAATTTCTCCTTGATTGCGATAAATGGCTTCGATTGATCCTGCTACTGCTTCTTCTAAATCAGCATCTTCAAACACAATATTAGCTGATTTCCCACCAAGCTCTAACGAAACTGGGATTAAATTTTGAGCAGCATTACGCATAACCGTTTTTCCTGTATTTGATTCACCCACGAAGGAGATTCTCCTCACAGCAGGGTTTGTCGCCATTTCTGTTCCTACAATACCACCTGGACCTGTCAAAATATTTAGCACACCTGGAGGTAATCCCGCCTCATTCGCTATTTCTCCAAGCATGATGGCACTTAGCGGTGTATAAGAAGCAGGCTTGATTACAACGGTATTACCTACAGCAAGAGCAGCAGATGCCTTCCACGTCATTTGCATAAACGGCAAGTTCCACGGAATAATTAAGCTTGTCACACCGACTGGGGCATATTGCACATATGAAAAATGCTTGCTTTGATCATAATGCTCGTGCGTCATATATTTCGCCATCTCAGCGAAGAAACGGAAGTTAGCAGCCGCACGCGGAATATCAAATTCAAGACTCTCCCGTATTGGCTTACCTACGTCTAACGTTTCGACATAGGCAAGTTTTTCAACATTCTTCATTATTAAATCAGCCATTTTGCATAAAATCTGCGAGCGTTCCTCAACAGGCATCTTGCTCCATACACCACTAGCAAATGTTTTATGTGCAACTTCTATTGCGCGCTTTGCATCCTCTTGTCCGCCATTTGCTACTGATGCTAATATTTCATTTGTAACGGGATTAATCGTATCGAAAGTTTCACCTGATAAGGCGTCTACATAATGGCCACCAATGAATAGTTTGGCATCTTTTAAATATTTTTCTTCGATTACTTTTTCATTAATCAATACCACTCCTCCTATTCTTCGATTTCAATAATCATCTCTATTTCGATTGCTGTATTATTAGGTAATTGAGCCATTCCAACAGCAGAGCGCCCGTGCTTACCCTTCTCTCCGAAAACCTTCCCAATTAAATCTGAGGCTCCGTTCATTACTTTAGGCTGCTCAATGAAATCCTCCGTGCAATTTACCATCCCTAATACTTTGACAAATTGCTTCACTTTACTTAATTCGCCTATTTCATGTTTCACTACACTGAGTAGGTTTAGCATCGATTGCTGTGCTGCTAAATAGCCTTCTTCTGCCGTCAAATCTCTCCCTAGCTTACCGTGGTACTGATCCACACCCTGTCCTGCGGTAAATAAGAGATTGCCCGTCCTTACACAACCTACATAGTCTCCCCAAGCAGGACGTAAAGGTGGTAATTCAAGTCCTAACTGTGCAAGTCTTTCCTCTGGTGTCATGATTCGATCTCTTCCTTTATCTCGATATTTAAAAAGGCTAAGGCATTTCTCCCTAAAATATCCCTTCTTTGTTCTTCTGAAAGATGAAGTGTCTCATCAACTATCTTCCCCGGTGGGATTTCCCTTAATAAGAAGGGATAGTCTGAGCCCATCACAATTTTGTCTGCTCCAAATCGATCGATTAAATATTGAAGATTTAGCGGATCATAATTTAAAGAATCGAAATAGAAATTTTTCGCATAATAGCTCGGTGGTTTTCTCGTTAAGCGTAGATGCGGCCATACTTTCCACCCTTGATCTAAGCGAGGTAAAATATAAGGAAAAGAGCCGCCACCGTGTGCAAAACACACTTTAAGTTTTGGGAATTTTTCGATAACTCCGCCGTTAATAAGACTAGCAGCAGCAAGCGCAGTTTCACTTGGCATCCCTACCGTGTACATAAAATTATGACGCGGCATTCGGTCCTTCCCGAGCGTTTCCCACGGGTGAATAAATAAAGGCACTTCCCATTTCTCCGCCATTTCGAAAAATGCTGTAAAAGCTGGGTCGTCTAAATTTTTGCCGTTTACATTCGTCCCGATTTCGATGCCTTTAAGCCCTAGCTCATGTATGCAACGATCCATTTCACGAATAGCTACCTCTACATCTTGGAGTGGCACTGTGCCAAGACCGATGAATCGCTTCGGATATTGCTTCACCGTATTTGCAATAAAGTCGTTTTGAATACGAGCCATTTCCTCTGCCGCATGTGCCTCCGCCCAATAGGAAAACGTCACAGGAATCGGGGACAATACTTGTATATCCACCCCTTCAGCATCCATATCCTGTATGCGTTTTTCTGGGCTCCATACTTGGTCTGTCACTTCTCTAAACACTTGACCTGCTACCATAATATTCGCACCACATGTACATGTTTTTTCTAATGTTGGCCAGCGCTCTCCGCCAAACTTCTCCACAAAGTTAGGAATATCCTCTGGAATAATATGGGTATGGAAATCTACTCTCATTGCCATAAACTCACTTCTTCAGACATTACATGATCGCAATTTTTACATGTGCGCAGCTCTAAACTACCATTGAATTCTTCGATTGCACCTTTCACTTGTGTTTCGATATCTGTTAATTGCACCGTTTTTTTGTGCATTTGTTGATCGCAGTTTTCACAGAACCATACGAAGTCCTCTAGCTCTCCCTCTGCCCGCTTCCTTTCAACGACAAGTCCATATGTGTCGGCAATTCGATGAGGAGAGTGCGGCACATTCGCTGGTAGCATGAACACTTCCCCTTCTTTAATTGTAATCACTTCACGCTTTCCTTCATTAATTACCTCAACGAAGCAATCGCCTTTAATTTGATAAAAGAACTCATCAGATGGATCGACATGGAAATCTCGACGGCGATTAGGTCCGCCCAAAATCATACAAATAAACTCCGAATCCTCCCATAGCACTTTATTGTTAACAGGTGGCTTTAAAGAACCCTTATTTTCTTCGATCCATTTTAATAGATTAAATGCTTGTAATTTTGCCATACGAAATCCACTCCTCCAAAATTTTATATTTTTGTTTTTTTTATGGATTTTAATACCATGTTGAAATCGCTTACCGACTTCAATTACCATGATTGCCTACAGCTAAATAATCCCGCTTCCTGAGCTCTCTGTGGTATCTTCTACAATAACCGAAGATTTCGTGTTCGCCTTCTTCCATAAGAAGTAACAAACTGTAATAAAGATTAACCAAGGGAATCCGAGTGTTAATGTGGCTTTAAAGTCTGGTGAGAACCATGTTGATAGTACAACAGACGTTAACAGGACTGCACCGAAAATTGTTAAGTACGGATAACCAATCATTCTTACTGGTAATTTTCGCCCGTTCGTTTCATTCCATTTTTTACGGAAGAACAGGTGTGTAATAAAAATCATAAACCAAGCAAACATCGCACCAAAGCTAGAAAGCGAAATCATCGTTGCAAAAGCCGCATCCGGTCTTACAACTGTAAAAATTGTCGCGATGGCGATACCGATAACAGAAGCAAATAATGCAACTGAAGGTACGTTTTTACTATTTAATTTACCTAATACTTTCGGCGCGTAGCCACCTCTTGATAAAGAAAACATCATACGTGTAGAAATATATAATTGACTATTCATCGCAGAAAGCGCTGCTACAAGTACGACGAAATTCATAATAGCTGCTGCTCCTGGGATATTCATAATTTCCATTACTTTTACGAATGGACTTTTATCGATTCCTGCCATCCCCCATGGCACAATCATCAGCATTAAAGATAGCGTTAATAAGTAAAACAGCACAAGTCGAACAACGGCTGAACGAAGCGCGATCGGCACTGCTTTTTCCGGATCCTTTGCTTCACCAGCACTAACAGCAATCATTTCAATACTTAAATAACTGAACAACGATACAAATATAGCAATCCACATTCCCCATACCCCATTAGGGAAGAAACCACCGTCATTTGTATAATTTTGAGTACCAATAGCTGCGCCACTATCCGCGCCAACAATGACATATACTGCTAGAATAATAAATCCAACAATCGCAGCTACTTTAATGAGTGAAAACCAATATTCAACAGCACCAAATAATTTGACCGTTGTTGCGTTCACATACATAAGCACTGCTGCAAACAAGATTATCCAAACGATGGCAGGCACGGTCGGAAACCAATACTTCATATAAACGGCTACAGCTGTAACCTCCGTCCCGATTGCACATACTAAACTAAACCAATACGAATAGCGTACCGAAAAGCCAGCCCATGGATTAATATACTTCTCTGCATAAGCACCAAACGACCCTGTCACTGGATGAGCTACAGTCATTTCTGCTAAGCAGCCCATGAGTAATAATGCAATTAATGCACCGATTGCATAGCTAATAATGACACTCGGTCCTGCCAAGCCAATCGCCAAGCCACTCCCTAAAAATAACCCGGTCCCGATTGCTCCCCCAATGGCAATCATCGTCAGCTGGCGTGTTGTTAAGCTCTGACTTAATCCCTTTTCTCTTTCAACGATATCTTGCAAACGATTGTCTTGTGACATACATTTTCCCCCTTTGATATTGTCGTTTAAGATACTACATTTCTTTCCTTCCCATACTTTTCATATTGCTTTTCTGTCACGATTGCCTTTAATATTTCGACGGTTTCCCACACCTCCTCGAATGACGTATAAAAGGCGATTGGTGCGAGACGAATAATGTTAGGCGGTCTAAAGTCTGGAATGACGCCCTTATCAACTAAAGCTTTGCAAATTCGAATCGCCTCATCATGCTCTAAGCAAACATGCCCCCCTCGTCTATCATCTTCATTTGGATTGCCAATTGAAAAGCCAAGCTCAGTTAGCTCTTGCTCGATTAAGTCCATCATATAACGTGTAAGCTTTAATGATTTTTGACGAATATTTTCGATACCAGCCTCCGCAAACATTTCTAATGAGCCGATAATAGGGGCTAAGCTCAGCACGTGCGGTGTACCCATTTGAAATGCCCCTGCAGATTCTTCCACATCTAATGTATGTGCCATATCAAACTGTTTATCTTTTTTGGAGCTGTACCAGCCAGCTAAGCCAGGATGAATGCCGAAATGTTTTTCATTCACATACAAGCCAGCGACTGAACCAGGACCACCGTTGAGATACTTATAGTTACACCATATAGCAAAATCAACATTCCACTCACTGAAGTAATGCGGAATTGCCCCAATGGAATGACAAGCATCAAAGCCAATGCAAATGCCTCTCGCGTGTGCTTCGGCAGTTAAGCGTTTTATATCTAGTAGCTGACCACTTCTGTAAAGGACAGTTGGCAGCAATATGAGCGCTATCTCATCTGTCATCGCTGCGATAATATCCTCTTCTAAAATTAGCTTGCCATCACGACTTTTCACACGTACTAAATGCTCATCTGGATCATAGCCTTTTAACTTTATTTGACTCTGTAGCGCATAAATATCTGATGGGAATGTTAATTCATCCGCTAAAATTTTTGTTCGTCGCCCTTCTGGTTTATAAAATGTTGCGACAGCTTGATGAATATTGGAAGTCGTAGAACCAGCAATAATGACTTCGTTTTTCTCAGCTCCGATTAGCGGTGCACACATTTCACCGAGCTTCTCTGAAATGAAAAACCATGGATACTTACCAGTTGTCCACCCTTTAATCCCGTATGCTTTCCACGATTCCATTAATTCACTGACATTTCCCTCAGCTCTTTTGGACATTAAGCCTAAGGAATTGCCATCCATGTAAATAACACCTGATTGTAAATAAAATTCATCGCGGTATGATCGAAATGAATCATTCGCATCATATTGTTTTGCATGCTCTTTTTTGTAAACGCTTTCTCTAGTTCCCAAATTTCTCTCCTCCGTTTTTTAAATTTTCTGAATATGTTCACAGTCTAAAATAAAGTTGACATAGTGTCAATATTATTTTTACCAAATTTTCCAACGTTATTTGTAAAAATATTTCGAATGGGCTATGATTAAATGAAATAAATCATTGGATTATCAAGAACAAGTCATATCTTGGAGGTCATTTAATGAGTGAAGAAACGAAGCAAGTCGACGGAAGAAATATGCGCTCTATCGCAACGAAACAAAAATTATTGGATGCCGCGCGAGACTTATTCTATGAATTTGGCTTTAAAAAGACTACTATTTCTCAAATGATTAAGAGAGCAGAAACTGGTTATGGGACGGCTTATGCACACTTCAAAGGAAAAGACGAGATTTTAATCGCACTCATGGAAACGGTCATGCAGGAATTTCTTGATATGGCCCACACACCTTTCCTACCTACTAGCAAAGAAGAAGCAAAAGAGCTTGTCCTGAATCAAGTCACTGCTTTTTTAACGATGGCAAAATCCAATAAAGATATTATGAAAGTATTCGCAGAAGCGATTAGCCTTTCACCTGCCGTGAATGAAAAGTGGGATGACATCCGAAAAACGAACATTCATTTTATTACCCGCGATATTACATATGCGCAGAGTCAAGGCTTAGTACGGTCAGATTTAAAAATTGATATCGTCGCACGCTCATGGTTTTTAATCAATGAAAACCACCAATGGGACCTCGTGCGTGATGATACGTCCGCGTCTATTGAGGATATCGCTTGGACGATTACAACGATGTATATCGATGGGTTATACAAATAAAAAAACCAGATCAAGAACTGACCTAGTCATTTGAGACACATATAAAACACCCCATTAGGCTGCTTGCTTCCCAAATTCTAGGGGAGTTAAGTAGCCTAATTTTTCTTGTATTCGTTCCTCATTATATTCTCTCATATATTCCATTACACGTAATCTCGTCACTTCATTAGTAAAGGAATGATGCTTCACACGCTCAAATGCTTCTGTTTTAATATTCGAATGAAAGGACTCAATCACCGCATTATCCCAACAATTCCCTCTGCGTGACATACTTGCCTGACATCCCATTTCCTCCAAGAAATTCTGGTAAGCATAGGAAGTATAGACACTGCCTTGATCAGAATGGACAATCACCGCCTTTCGGGATAATTCCTCGCTTCTAAGGTCGACTTTAATACATCCATCACAAGTGGTGTCTGTTGATGGTCAAATAATTTATACGCGACAATCTCATTGTTAAATAAGTCTAAAATCGTTGCTAAATACATCGTTGTCGAGCCATATTGAATGTACGTAATATCTGTTATCCATTTTTCATTGGGCGCCGTAGCTGTAAAAGAGCGGGCTAATAAGTTAGGGGCGATCATTTCTGGTCCCTGATCAGCTTTAAACCGTCGTTTCTTTTTCACCCGACATTGAAGTCTATGTTTTTGCATTAGCTTTTGTACAGTATTACGGTTCAATTTATAACCATATTCTTTGTGTAGTAAATACTTCATTTTGCGAATTTCCAAGAGTCTAAATATTCGGAAAATAAAAGTTGACACCATGTCATATATAATTGTAGTATTTATTTAGTTCCGGAACAACTAAATTTCACAATTTTTCAGCATCAAATTATTTGTCACCTATACAATCTACATGTCTTTAGTAAAATGCTCTTACGCTTTAAAAAATTCATAGATTTCTAGGGGGATTGCGTTGATGAAAAAATTTAAGTTACATCTTTTTCTGAGTAATTTAGCTTTTACCTTTCTTATGATGGGCATTATTTTCTTCTTGTCTTTAGGCACTGCCTTAGCGAACGATGAAGCTAAAAAAGAAGAAAAGCAGGAAGCACCGCGCACAGGTCTGAACAAAAATGCACCTGATGCACCGCTGCCAAAGAAAAAGGAAGGCACAACAAAGCTTTTACCAGGTGAACCAAAAGAGCCCGCGCCTGGCAGCTGGGGCTATGATGCGAAGACAGGGATTTTCACTCACCCAGCCGCAACACCGGATAATGAAGGTCCACAACCATTTGAAGGGAGTTTGCCTTATCTAGATCAAAATCAATATACGAAAAATATGAATGTAGAAGCATTCTATCCATATGTTATTGGTTGGGGACATAGCTGGCAAGCTACATTCGATCTAGAAGGTCGTCGCTATTTATACGATCTTGAAACAGATATGTACAATGTATTCGATATTACAGATCCTAAAAATGCCAAGCGTATCGCCAATAAATTAATTGACACAGATAAGGGAGACAAACGCTTCGGTCCAATGACAGTAAAATACAATAAAAAGTTGGACAAAACAATTGCCGTTCAATGTTACGAAATACCGCGTTATGGTGTTCTATCGAATAAGTATGAATACCCTGAGCAAGTAAAGGCTATTAAAGACAAAGAAATGCTGCGTGGATTCAGCATTTTCGAAGTCACAAGCCCATTATTTTCAGAATGGAAGCTGCTATCTGAAACACCTTTAGATGCGAAAGCAAATGCAAGTGACCTTGTACAAGAAGGCTCTGGCTGTCAAGACGTACCTGTCTATGATGGTGGAGATTATTTATTTGTTGCAGGTGCATCTGATGATTCCTTCATCAATACAGAGTATAAAAGCTATTTATACTCAGGTGCACAAATGGCCTTTGATATTTCAGACCCATCTAATCCGAAACGTCTTTCAACTTGGTGGGTGCCAGGTCAACGTGTAGGCGAAGAAGCAGCCTATAACAAAAACCCCCGCGCTGGCAACAAAACAACATGGATGGGCGCTCGCATGCCGCTATTCATTCCGACACCTGTAGAAAAGGGTGGCAAGTACGGCTATGCAGCAATGGGTGGCTTTGGGTTTTATATTGTCGACATATCCGATCCGGCAAATATGAGAACGGTTTCACATATTGAGATGCCAATGAGTGTTAGCGGTACTGAAGGGGATAATATTGACGTTTCCAAAGTCGAAAGCACAGGCATTGTTTACTATAGCGGCTATCCACTTAGCGAAGATTGCCATGAGCCTTATAAGGAAATTTACGCAATCGACGTCAACAATCCGCTTAAGCCTAAAATCATTAGTACGTTAAAACGCCCGACACCACCAGAATCAGCACCATTCACAGACTTTTGCCAACGTCGCGGCAGCTTTGGACCAAAGCGTAGTGGCTATGCAACCATTAATCCAGGTGTTCCGAGCGACCAATATATTCCTTACGCCTTCTACAATGCAGGTGTCCAAATTTTTGACGTAACCAACCCAACAGAATCAACAATCGAAGCATACTTTGTGCCGAAGATGTCTGGAGAAATTCCAAATGAAGATGGCACAACTACGACAAGCGATCATTCTAATCCGGTACACGGCATTTTCGTCGAATGGGACCGAAATTTAATTTGGGCATTTTCAAACCATGGCATGTATGCCCTATCTACACCTTTACTCGGTGACCCGGTCATCGGTTTACCGAAGCCCGTAGAGGAGCAAAAACAAACGCAAAAAAGTAAAAAGTAAATTTAAAAAACCGAACGAGTATTGAAAAGTCGTTCGGTTTTTTTTAGTATTTGGCGTGCGATGTTCGGAAGTGAATTGGATTTACGTCAAGTTTTTGGACACATCTCGCTTAAGTTTTTTCTTGGGCAACATCCCGAGTGAATTGAAATAAAAAAACAGCTTGTGAATTTTAAAAATCACAAGCTACATCAAACTTTATTCTTGGTATAATTTATTCACCAAGATAATATCCAAGAGTCTATATTTAATTATCTTATCATGAACAAATGAATCAAATACTTAACCCTAGATTTACCCCTGCTCCAAGTGCAAGAGGATGTAAAGAAATACATTCGTTTTAATAACTATCAACGTTTCCAAAAGAAATTTAACAACCTGAGCCCTTTCAACATAGGACTCAGGCTGCTTAAATGTGCTTTGTTTTTACTTTCTACTTTACAGGGTTCATTTCTTCATTGAGTGGTCTTTATGAGGCCAGTATACAGGCCGTTGAAGAATCTAGTTACTTTTATAACTACCAATAATTCCCCAAACTACTCATCGCTAGCAACGATAGAATATCGACGTTAGATGGATGCTAAGTCATTTAAAAGAGTTTTCTTCATGATTATATACTTTTTCTATTTCTGTATGTAATTACATATTTTGTATAACTAATATGTAATCCCACTATTCTTATTCAATAATTGCACCCCGTTAGCGTAACAAAATACTGCCGATTGCGGAGCAATAACGATACCTATGGTTCCCAACGTTCTCGACTCAAGTAAAAAAATATTAGGTATCTCTCTTAATTCGGTTTCCTTCTCGATGGAAACATGGGTTGGAGCGATAGTTGAACATGAACGTTATCAGAAGCGTTCTACTAGTCATATTGTGAGTACAGCGCAAGCATATCATCAGCACAGC
>NZ_KQ465126.1 GCF_001308875.1 Lysinibacillus sp. ZYM-1
ACCGAACACGGAAGTTAAGCTCTTTAGCGCCGATGGTAGTTGGGGGCTTCCCCCTGTGAGAGTAGGACATCGCTAGGCAACCAAAACAGTCAGCTGTGTCCTGGCTGTTTTTTATTTTCTTAACAAAAAGCAATGACAATAAAATAGAAATTGTCATTGCTCCTTATAATTCCAAAAGGAAAAAAATTATATTAATAAATTACAAAATGATAAGATCCTTAGGAGAGTGGGTGATGATCTCCACACCGTTCTTTGTAATAATGACATCATCCTCGATACGAACTCCACCTACATTTGGGATGTAAATACCTGGTTCAACTGTAAGTACCATATTTTCCTCTAGAATGTCTTCACATATAGTTGACATAAATATATTTTCATGGATATCTAAGCCGATACCATGTCCTGCACCATGCCCGTAATTTTGTCCGTAACCTTTATCTGTTATGTAATTGCGAGTATAGCTATCTGCTTCTTTTCCTGTAATACCAGCTTTCATATGAGAAAGGGCATTTTGCAATGAATCAAAGACGATTTGATATATTTCCTTTAATTGCGCTGATGGTTCTCCAACAGCAATTGTTCTTGTCATATCAGAACGATAGCCTTGATAATAAGCACCAAAATCTAGTGTCATCATATCACCTTGCTGAATGGTCTTAGAAGAAGCTAGACCATGTGGCAATGCTGAACGATGGCCAGAAGCGATAATCATGTCGAAAGCTGCTCCAGTTGCACCATTTTTTCGCATATGGGACTCTAATTCATAGGCAATCTCGATTTCAGTCATGCCAGGTTTAATGTATGTTAAGATATGCTTAAATGCCTCATCTGAAATCCAAGCTGCTTTTTTAATTGTTTTAATCTCTTCAGGCGTTTTAATCATTCGTAAATTTTCTACAATATTAGATAATGGCTTTAATGTGGCAGTTAATTTACTATTTATTAATTGATAGTCATAATAAGTAACATGATGTTGCTCAAAACCAACTGTTTGAATGGACTCTTGTTCGAAAAATTCTTGAATAGTCTCATATAAACGGTTACGATCGATCTCCAAGACTTCAAAAATTTTGCTTTGTTCAGTTGCTTGCTGTGTATAGCGGAAGTCTACCAATAAAAGTGCACGATTGTTAGTTACAATAACGGTTCCAGTACTACCTGTAAAGTCTGTTAGGTAACGGCGATTTTGAGCATTTGTAATGATAATAGCGTCCGTTTCTTGCACTTGCAAAGCTTTTCTTAAATGTTCTAATTTTGACATGTTGTCATTCCTCCTTTAAGTTAAATATACTGCAAAAACAGTGCGAAGTTTAAGAGAAAATTTAATTACATAGTGATTTATTTGCAAAATGAAGCAGGGCAAAGTAGAATATTATTTTTCTATTTATCCGTCCTGTTATATTAACATCATATATAGGAAAAAAATATGAAAATATTTCTTGCGTTGGTTACTTACATATGATATATTTATAAATGTCTTAAGAAGGTCCCGTGGTGTAGCGGTTAACATGCCTGCCTGTCACGCAGGAGATCGCCGGTTCGATCCCGGTCGGGACCGCCATTTAAATTAATAATATAGCTCTTATGATGATAAATCATAGGAGCTTTTTTGTATTCGTTCGATTTTTATTTTTATTTTCCTATTGGATATATGTTGGAAGGATGAATGCTTAACGTCTTGTGGACCAGTATATTAGCTTAGAAACACAAAGGTTAAAAGGATTATAAATTAGAATGATATTGTGACCAATCTCCCGTTATTTTTATTAGAATAACATCCATTTCCCTAAGTAGATCGCCAAACCTTTCTGCAATTGCCCCTAATCCCAGTGAAATCAAACAACTTATTGTCATTAGCCTACCTGATTTCATATTTTTTACATTATCTAAAAATAGTAACAAATACCGATAAATGATGTCGTTTCAATAAGGTAGAATTAGATATGTTTCTAAAATAAAGACTAAGGGTAAAAATTAGAAGTAATCGGATTGGCTACGGAGGTGTTTACATGAGCAAAGACCATTTTTTAAAATGTCTTTATCTACCTTTGCTTATTGGTTCCATGATTATGATGGTAGGCTGTGGGGATCCTATTATAGAGATTGAAGAATCAAATGCATATCATTGGCAAAAGAATATGAATGAAGCAGAATTTAAAAAATTAAAAAATGATATGTCGTATATTGAGGTAGTAGAAACAGCAGGCGGCGCAGGTAAAAAGGTTAATAATAATGAATATCGCTGGAATGATGAGAAATTGATGACGCAGGCCTATATAGTGAAATTTAAGGATGATAAACTGATTGATAAAGAAATTATAGCCGTAAAAGGTCATTCCAATAGATAAATAGATACACGTCTTCTTGGGAGAAGGCGTGTTTTTGTGTGGTTTCATAAAGTATGGAAATGGTTGATAGAGGTTCAAATAGGATGTTTCTGTGCAAAAGCAATGATGACAACAATTATGAAGAGCCATGATTGATATTAGATACTTTGAACATTTTCGCTAGTTTAGGTAAACTAGAGATAATGTAGTGATGAGAGGAAAAAAAGATAATGTATGAAATAATCATGAATTCAGTCGGTGATACAGAACACTTTGCTTTGAGACTTGCGAATTTACTAGAGGCTCAGGATACGATTACATTAGAAGGGGATCTAGGAGCTGGAAAGACAACTTTTACGAAAGCTTTGGCAAAAGGTCTTGGTGTCCAAAGAACTGTAAATAGTCCAACCTTTACGATTGTTAAACAATATGAGGGGCGTTTACCCTTTAATCATTTAGATGTTTATCGACTAGCAGAAAGTGATGAGGATCTTGGTTGGGAAGAGTTATTCTATGGAGATGCTGTATCAGTGGTAGAGTGGGCTCATTTAATTGAACAAGATTTGCCACAAGATCGACTAGCGATAGAGATTTACCGAATCGGAGAAAAAGAACGACGCTTTGTGTTAATACCTCGTGGAAAACGCTACGAGGCACTATGTGAGGAGCTAATGAAATGATTTGGTTAGGAATAGAAACAGCGAATACACCACTGTCCATTGCGGTTGTGAAAGATGGAAAAGTGGTGGCCGAAATGATACAAAATATAAAATTAACGCATTCTGCAGGAGCTATGCCAGCTATTGAGGAAATCCTAGCAAGGGTAAATTTAAAACCTAACGAATTGGATGGGATTGCCGTATCTGAAGGGCCAGGTTCTTATACAGGTGTCCGTATAGGTGTAACCCTAGCAAAGACTTTGGCATGGTCATTGCAAAAGCCTCTAGTCGGCATATCTAGTTTGAAGGCGTTAGCTGCAAATGCTACTTTGTATAACGGATTGATTTGTCCTATATTTGATGCTCGTAGAAGTAATGTCTATACGGCTATTTATCAAGGACTGGCATTAGAGACTATTATGGAGGATCATCATGCACATATTGATGATTTATTATCTCGTTTAAAGGCGTTAGAGGCTCCTATTTTATTTGTAGGAACAGATGTTGATATTTTTTGGGAAAAGATTGTTGGAGTACTTGGTGATGCAGCAATACGTGCACCGTTTAGCCATGACTTACCACGAGCCACTGAAGTCATTCGTTTGGCGATGAATGCTGAACTTCCGAGTATAGAGGCAACTCATCACTTTGTCCCACAGTACAAACGAATTGCTGAGGCTGAGGCGAATTGGCTAAAGGAACAAAAGGAGAAGGAACATGAGTAGTAATGTAACATATCGTAAAATGTTATCTGACGATGTCCCAGCCGTCTATGAAATAGAGCTTGCCTCATTTCCTGTGCCATGGACGTTAGATTCCTTCTACTATGAAGTGCATGAGAATCAATATGCACATTATGTGTTGGCTGTAGATGAGGATGGCAGTATTATCGGTTTTTGTGGCATGTGGATGGTCATAGATGCAGCACAAATTACGAACGTTGCTGTTATTGAGCAGGCTCGTGGCCGAGGTATTGGTGAGGGGCTTATGTGTGAGGCAATGCAAATAGCTCGTTTACATGGAATGGAAGTCATGTCTTTAGAGGTACGTGTAACGAATACTGTTGCACAAAACCTTTATCGCAAGCTTCAATTCCAAGATGGTGGTAAACGAGCAGGCTATTATACTGATAACGGGGAGGATGCCCTTGTCATGTGGGTGAATTTATAATGAATAATGGAATGATATTAGCAATAGAGTCGAGCTGTGATGAAACAGCTGCAGCGGTTATTCGAAATGGTAATGAAATTGTTTCGAATGTCGTTGCTTCACAAATAGAAAGCCACAAACGATTTGGTGGTGTGGTTCCTGAAATTGCTTCACGTCATCATGTTGAACAAATTACAGTGGTGATTGAGGAAGCTTTAGCACAAGCGAATATAAAGCCAGCCGATTTAGATGCTGTTGCGGTTACTGAGGGACCGGGTCTTGTCGGTGCGCTGTTAATTGGCATAAACGCAGCTAAGGCGTTTGCATTTGCGAACAATTTACCGATCATTGGTGTGCATCATATTGCTGGTCATATTTATGCTAATGCCCTAGTACAGCCAATGGATTTTCCTTTGTTAGCACTTGTGGTATCTGGTGGACATACAGAGCTTGTCTATATGAAGGAACATGGCTCCTTCGAGGTGATTGGTGAGACGAGGGATGATGCAGCAGGTGAAGCCTATGATAAAGTGGCCCGCGTATTAAACCTACCATATCCAGGTGGCCCGCGTATCGATCAGCTTGCACATGAGGGAGAAGAGGCAGTACGATTCCCTAGAGTGTGGCTGGAGGAAGATTCTTATGATTTTAGCTTTAGTGGCTTAAAATCAGCTGTGATAAATTATAAGCACAATATGGATCAACGAGGAGAAGAAATAACCCCAACTGCGGTAGCAAAAGGCTTTCAGGAAAGTGTTGTAGAAGTACTGACGGCTAAAACATTGCGTGCTGCTCGAGAGTATCAGGTGAAACAGGTAATTGCAGCAGGTGGTGTAGCGGCGAATAAAGGCTTGCGTACTTCATTAGAGGCAGTGTTCGCTGAGGAGGGTATTCCGTTTTTTGTACCGCCTCTGAAATTATGTACAGATAATGCAGCAATGATTGGAGCGGCAGCAATGCCGATGTTTGAAGCGGGTATTCGAGGAAACTTAATGATGAATGGGCGTCCAGGAATGGAGTTAAAATCTTGGGTGTAAGAATTAAAAGAGGTATCTTAGTTATTAAGGTACCTCTTTTTGTATGTTAAAAAATTTGTTGATAAAAAAAGAACCATGAAAAGAGAGTATCACTTAGTTTATATAAAATTGACAAATTTTTCAGAAAATTATCCACAGGTCAAGTAGTGAATTATAGAGCGAACACGCGTACTTATGCACAAATTGTTGATAACTTGTGCATAACTTGTGATTATTCAATATATAGTAGCCCTTTTTATATGAATTAATGTGGACAAATTTTTTTTGAGTTGTGGACAATGTGGAAAACTCTGTTGATATGTTGGTATTACTATATTTTTGGTGTGAATAAAACTGTGGGCATTTTTTGTCGAAAAATAGCACTTGACCAATATATATGAAAAATGAAGGAGAGTAAAGAAAAAAGCCATGTGACAATGCACACGGCTTAAATCAAATTACATATTTATATTTTCTAATTCTTCATTTAACGCTAGCCACTCTAATTCCAAAAGCTCATGCTGTTCCTTAACAGTAGCTAATTCTCCTTGCAGTTGGGCAATTTTTTCATGGTCTGTAAAAATGGCAGGATCGCAGAGTGCTTCCTCTATGTTTGCTATGACAGTGGTTGTTTCTTGCATCTTACCTTCTAAATCCTCGATAGTCCGTCTAATTTGACGTTCACGTTTTTTAGCTTCTTTATCGATCATTGAAGTAGTAGCCTTTTCGAGTTGTTCCTGCTGTGCTTGTGGTTGGGAGGCTGCTTTCATTTGTGCCAACTCCAGTAACTCCTGCTTTTTCTCCAAATAATAATCATAGTCGCCTAAGTATTCAAACGACCCAGTTCCAGACAACTCGACCACTTTTGTTGCAATGCGATTAATGAAGTAGCGGTCATGCGACACAAAAAGAAGTGTTCCTGGATAATCAATTAAAGCATTTTCCAAAACTTCTTTACTATCTAAGTCAAGATGGTTAGTAGGCTCATCCAAAATTAAAAAGTTCGCCTTTTTCATCATTAATTTCGAAAGTGCTAGTCGAGCCTTCTCACCGCCCGATAATGAGGAGACAGTTTTATCTACATCTTCTCCACTGAAAAGGAAACGTCCTAATACTGAGCGTATATCCTTTTCATTCAGGAGTGGCCACTCATCCCATAGCTCTTTCAAGACACTCTTATTGCTTGATAGCTTTGCTTGCTCTTGATCGTAATATCCAATTTGTACATTGGTACCGTAACGAATATCACCTGCCATTGGGGATATATCTTTGACAATAGTTTTTAATAAAGTTGATTTGCCAACCCCATTTGGACCAACAAGGGCTATACGATCCTCGCGAAAAGTACGTAGGTTAATACCACTTGATATTTTATGATCACCATAACCAATTGTTAAATCATCAGCGTTTAATACATCATTACCACTTTGACGTTCAATGTTAAAACCGAAACTAGCCGATTTCTCATCACCATCTGGCGATTCCATCCACTCTGTCCGTTCAAGCATTTTACGACGACTTTGTGCCATTTTAGTGGTAGAGGCACGTGCAATATTTTTTTGGATAAAATCTTCAAGCTTGGCCTTTTCATCTTGCTGACGCTCATATTGTTTGACATCTCGTTCATAGTTTTTAGCTTTTTCATCCAAGTAAGCACTATAGTTCCCTGTATATTTTGTAACGCGATGACGTGATACTTCATAGACAATGGAAACAACTTGGTCTAAGAAATAGCGGTCATGGGAAACAATTAAAATAGCGCCTTCATAACCCTTTAAGTAAGATTCCAACCATGAGAGTGTTTCAATATCTAAATGGTTCGTAGGCTCATCGAGAATTAAAAGATCTGGCTTACTTAGTAATAGTTTAGCAAGCGCTAATCGTGTTCGTTGTCCACCAGATAATGAGCTGATTGGCTTGTCAAAATCTTCAGGATAGAACTGCATTCCATGAAGCACAGAGCGTATATCTGATTCATATTGATAGCCACCTGCATCTTTAAAAGAATGCTGTAATTGATCATATTCAGACATAATTTTCGCATAAACAGTCGCGTTTTCGTAAACGGCAGGATCGGCCATTTGTTGTTCAAGTGAACGCAGGGTTTGTTCTTGTGCTAAAAATGATGCAAAAATTGTCATCATTTCATCCCAAATGCTTAGTGTAGAATTTAATCCAGCATGCTGCTCTAAATAACCAATCTGTATCCCTTTTGGAATAATAATATCACCTGAGTCATAGGACATTTGACCAGCGATTATTTTTAATAAAGTAGATTTACCTGCACCGTTTCGGCCTACTAAAGCAACACGATCACGGTGTTGAACCTCCAATTTGACACCACTTAAAATTTCATCTGCAAGAAAGGATTTAGTTAGTTGATTGACCTGTAAAACAATCATTCTTGACACCTCAATTCTACCTTAGTGTAATGGATGAACGATTTGCATGCAATGTCGATGCTTTACTTATTCCTAGCAGTCATGTAAGATTGAAACGATTTCTTTTTAGTTAGCTGCGTAAAAGCGCCATTAACTAAAGAGAAATACGATAGGGGATTGCAAAAATGTTGTATATAGTTAAGGATGAATGTATTAAAATTAGTAGTTAAATACAGTAAAATTGATTGAGATTTATCATAAGGAGGAGAAAGGTTGAAACAAGAATTAAAAATTCCACAAGCCACTACAAAAAGACTTCCTCTTTACTATCGATTTATTCAAAACTTTGCACAAGAAGGTATGGAACGTATTTCGTCGAAGGAACTGAGTGAAGCGATGAAAATAGATTCTGCAACGATTCGCCGTGACTTTTCTTATTTTGGTGCTCTTGGGAAAAAAGGCTATGGCTACGATGTACAGCATCTATTACAATTTTTTAGCCAGACGCTTGATCAACATGAAACAACAAAAGTGGCGTTAATTGGCGTGGGGAATTTAGGCAGTGCATTATTAAAATATAATTTTCAAAAAAACCACAATACTCATATTGTCGTAGCATTTGACTCGAAAGCTCCAAAAGATGGAAAAATGATCAGTAACATTCCTGTTTTTCATCCTGATTTACTGGAAGAAAAGTATGCAGAATACGGGGCAGAGCTTGCTATTTTGACCGTATCGCCACGCTCAGCACAAAAAATGGCGGATCGCTTAGCGGCCATGAATGCGAAGGGCATTTTAAACTTTACTCCTGAGCGTTTAACGGTGCCGGATAGTATGCAGCTCTTAACCATTGATTTATCGGTAGAATTGCAAGCGCTTATTTATTTAATTCGGAATCAGGAAGTGTGAAAATTTTACATATTTTAAAGTGGAGTTCACCGTTTCTGTCAAATAGTAATTTTAAATAAAACACGGTAAAATCAGTGAGAGTGACGAAAAACTTTCACATATAATTAGTTAGCAAAATGGCGAAATATGCGTTAAAATGATGGATATAAAGAGGAGGTGGCTGTAATGGGCGGTATTGGTCCTATGAGCCTCATTATTATCGGAGTTGTCGCGTTACTAATTTTTGGTCCTAAAAAGTTACCAGAGCTTGGTAAAGCATTTGGTTCAACACTACGTGAATTCAAAAATGCAACTAAAGGTTTAGCCGACGAAGATGATGATGACAAGAAAAAGAAAGAACTAGATAAGTAAGTTAGGATGTTGAGGAATGAATCCAAAAGATCTAACTGTCATTGAGCATATAGAAGAATTAAGAAAACGGCTGTTCATTGTTGCCGTTTTCTTTGTTCTAGCTATGGCCAGCGCCTTTTTTGTCGCAAAGCCACTTGTTAAATACCTTCAATCTACAGGAGCAAAATATAATATCGAGCTCCATGCATTTGACGTAGTAACACCACTAGCAATTTATATTCAAGTTGTTTTTTTAATTGCATTTATTCTTTCATCGCCAGTATTAATGTATCAATTGTGGTCGTTTATTAGTCCAGGATTAAGGGAAGTAGAAAGAAAAGCAACCTTAAGCTATATACCATATTCATTTTTATTGTTTATCGGAGGGTTATCTTTTTCTTACTTTTTATTATTCCCGTATGTCATCGAATTCATGATGAATTTATCAAATGATTTAGATATTAAGCAAGCAATTGGTATACATGAGTATTTTACATTTTTATTTAAACTCACAATACCATTCGGTTTTCTATTCCAATTACCTATTGTAGTATTGTTCTTTTCACGGATAGGAATATTGAGTCCAGATCTACTAATTCGTATTCGTAAATATTCATACTTTGGTTTATTTGTATGTGCTGCTCTCATTGCACCGCCTGAATTGGCGTCTCACTTAATGGTATCGGTGCCACTATTTATCCTGTATGAAATTAGTATTATGATATCTCGAGTTGGTTATAGGAAATATTTAAAATCAGAGGAAATTCGATTAAAAGAAGAGCAGGAAGCTGAGCAAAAGCGTCAAATTGAAGAGGCGCTTGAACAGCAACGACAACAAATAGAAGAATTGAATCAACAGTAATAAATAAAGCTCGGTGCCCTCACTAAGGCACCGAGCTTTTGTATTTTTGACAACTTTATATAGCTTTACAAAAATTTATTGCATTTTTTCTAGTTCTTGAAGAAACTTTTGCAATGGTTCTGCATAGAATTGTACAAGTGTCACAAATCCATTGAGCATAACGTGTGCAATAATAGAAGTCCAAATACGTTTTGTTTTGTGATATAAAAAAGCAAAAATTAAACCACAAATGGTATAAAGCAAGATATGAGAGAAGTCGAAGTGGATAATCGCAAAGAATATGGCACTTACTATTGCCGCCACCCAGAAATTTGTTGTTTGGACAAGTGATCCAAATATAACTCTGCGGAAGACGAACTCTTCTAAAATTGGCCCAAATACAACAATTGCTATTATGGCAATAGGAGCTCCTTTTGCTATAGCGACAATATCTGCAGTATTTTGGGAACCTCCTTCGATACCAAAAGCGGCCATTTCAATAGCTGCTCCAATCATTTGACCAAAGAATACGAGGAAAAAGCCAAGAATGCCCCAAACAATTGTGAGCGGTATTGTTTCCTTTTTTCCTTGATAAATGTTCCAAAAGGCTTTATCACGGGATGTTAAGATTAAACTTAAAATGAGCGCAACTGCAAAGCTTAGGGCAATATACCAGCCTTGAGTTATGGGTGCTGCTTGTTCAGAGGCTAGACCACTCATCTTCATAACAAGCTTGTGAAACGGTAAGAGCAACCATCTACTTGAGATTTGCATAAGGATATAAATCAGTAAAACATATAGAGCTGTTTTTTTATGTTTCGTTATTTTTTGAGAATTAGTCACAGTCAAAATCCTTTCCATTCATATGCTTCCTTTCTATTGTAGAGGAATATGGAAAGAAAACAAAATTTTTCGAAGTTCTGACTTGCAAAAAAAAGTTCGATTGATTATCATAATAATTGTGTTAGCACTCATTGATATAGAGTGCTAATAAATTTCAACAATTATTATTATTAGGAGGTTGTTTCACTTGTTAAGACCACTAGGAGATCGTATTGTAATTGAACTAATCGAGGTAGAAGAAAAATCTGCATTCGGTATTGTACTACCTGACTCTGCAAAAGAAAAACCACAAGAAGGTAAAGTAGTAGCAGTTGGGACAGGTCGTGTATTAGAGAACGGACAACGTGTAGAGCTTGACGTTAAAGTTGACGACCACATTATTTTCTCTAAATACTCTGGTACGGAAGTTAAATTTGAAGGTAATGAATACCTAATTTTACGCGAAAGCGATATTCTTGCAATTATTGAATAAGAACATTATTTACACACCTTAAATAAAGGTGAAGGCTTATTGTCCGTTTAACGAAGGTGACAATAAGATGAAATTGATATAAATATATTGAAGAAGCTTCACGAATATTCCATTTCAGGAGGGTAAATTCTCATGGCAAAAGATATTAAATTCTCAGAAGACGCTCGTTCATTAATGTTACAAGGTGTAGATAAATTAGCGAATACAGTAAAAGTAACATTAGGACCAAAAGGACGTAATGTTGTTTTAGAAAAAAAATTCGGTTCACCACTTATTACAAATGATGGTGTGACTATCGCTAAAGAAATCGAGCTAGAAAACCCATACGAAAACATGGGAGCAAAATTAGTAGCTGAAGTGGCTTCTAAGACAAACGAAATCGCTGGTGACGGTACAACAACTGCAACAGTTCTAGCACAAGCAATTATTCGTGAAGGCTTGAAAAACGTTACGGCTGGTGCAAATCCTGTAGGAATTCGCAAGGGGATTGATAAAGCAGTTGCTGCTGCACTTACAGAATTACACGCTATTTCCCGTCCAGTAAGCAATAAAGAAGAAATTGCACAAGTAGCTGCTATTTCTGCTGCAGATGATGAAGTTGGACAACTGATTGCTGAAGCAATGGAGCGTGTTGGTAACGACGGAGTTATTACAATTGAAGAATCAAAAGGCTTCACAACAGAGCTTGATGTAGTAGAAGGTATGCAATTTGACCGAGGCTATGCGTCACACTATATGGTAACAGACACAGATAAAATGGAAGCGGTTCTTGATAACCCATTTATCTTAATTACAGATAAAAAAATTACTAACATCCAAGAAGTATTACCATTATTAGAACAAGTGGTACAACAAGGCCGTCCACTTTTAATTATTGCTGAAGATGTTGAAGGAGAAGCGCTTGCAACACTTGTTGTGAACAAACTTCGTGGTACATTCAACGCTGTAGCAGTAAAAGCACCAGGATTTGGTGATCGTCGTAAAGCAATGCTTGAAGATATCGCTATCTTAACTGGTGGTCAAGTGATTACAGAAGAATTAGGATTAGACCTAAAATCAGCTGATATTTCTTCACTTGGTCGTGCTGCAAAAGTTGTTGTCACAAAAGACAATACGACAGTTGTTGAAGGTGTAGGCGGTGCAGATGCAATCGAAGCACGTATTGGCCAAATCCGAGCACAACTTGCTGAAACAACTTCAGAATTCGATAAAGAAAAATTACAAGAACGCCTTGCTAAATTAGCGGGTGGTGTAGCAGTAATTAAAGTTGGTGCTGCAACAGAAACAGAGCTTAAAGAGCGTAAACTTCGTATTGAAGATGCTTTAAACTCAACACGTGCAGCTGTTGAAGAAGGTATCGTATCAGGTGGTGGTACTGCACTTCTTAACGTTTATGCAGCAGTTGAAAAAATGGCTGAATCTGAAGAGGGCGATGTAGCGACAGGTATTAAAATTGTTCTACGCGCATTAGAAGAGCCAGTTCGCCAAATCGCTAACAACGCTGGTCTTGAAGGCTCTATCATTGTGGATCGCCTAAAACGTGAAGAAATTGGCGTTGGTTTCAATGCAGCAACAGGCGAATGGGTAAACATGATGGAAGCAGGCGTAGTAGACCCAGCGAAAGTAACTCGCTCAGCTTTACAAAACGCAGCATCTGTAGCAGCGTTATTCTTAACAACAGAAGCAGTTGTAGCAGATATTCCAGAAGCAGCCCCAGCAATGCCGGATATGAGTGGTATGGGCGGCATGCCAGGAATGATGTAATCTATCGCATAGAGCGACTTGATTAACTAAAATATAAAAAAACCAGTTCTCAGTTTAAAAATTGAGAGCTGGTTTTTTGTGCTTTTAATGCAAAAATCTAATAAAAAAAAATTTCCTGTTGTTTTTCCATAGATTATCCCTTACAATACAAAATGTAAAATGATAATGATAATCGTTATCAGTTGTAACTAATTGGATGATTGAGGTGACATTTTGGATAAACAGGAAGCAAACAGAATAGGGATGGGCAATATTTATTATGTCATTATTTTGCTTTTAATAGGCGCCATTATAATATCTGCCGTTTTTTCTGTATCAATAGGACAAGTTAGCATTCCTTTCAAACAATCAATGGATATTTTGTTGCATGCTGTATCCAATGGAAAGTTAGGCACACTCGATAGTGTAGATAGTGAGTCTTATTTGAATATTATTTTACAGGTTAGAATGCCGCGTGTAATTTTTGCGTTACTAATAGGTATCGGACTTGCACTATGTGGTGCTGTGATGCAAGCAGTCGTTCAAAATCCTCTTGCTGACCCATACATACTTGGTATTTCTTCGGGCGCATCATTGGGTGCAACCTTTGCCATTCTAGTTGGTTTTGGGAGTAGTGCTTTATTGGCACAATTTGGGGTAGCCTTTGGAGCGTTTGCAGGGGCAATGCTTACCTCTATGGCAGTACTTATTTTATCTAGCATTGGTGGTAAAGCAACATCGGTAAAGCTCGTTTTATCGGGTGTTGTCATAGGTGCATTATGTAGCTCTTTTTCAAGCCTTATCATCTTTTTTGCGAATAATGCAGAGGGCATAAAAACCGTTACTTTTTGGTCTATGGGAAGTTTAGCTTCTGCAAGCTGGGAAAAAACGCCGATCTTAGCAGTTGTAATTGTATTAGGAGCTGCATTATTTCTTTTCCAACATCGTGTGCTTAATACGATGCTATTGGGGGATGAATCGGCTATCACATTAGGTATCAATTTAAGTGTTTATCGTAAATTGTATATGATTCTAACATCGCTGATCACAGGGACAATGGTCGCTTACGCAGGTATGATTGGTTTTGTCGGCTTAATTATTCCACATATTACAAGAGGGATTTTTGGAGCAGATCATAAACGGTTAATGCTAGGAACATTACTCTTAGGAGGGCTTTTTATGATTTGGGCAGATATTCTGTCTCGAACATTAATCCAAAATGTTGAATTACCGATCGGCATCATTACTTCTGTCATTGGATCACCATTATTTATCTATATGATTGTAAAAAAAGGTTACAACTTCGGAGGGTAGAACAATGGAATTAGTAGCAAAAGAAATAGAAGTGAAGATTGGTAAAAAAGAAATTGTAAAAAACATATCCATTCATGTAAACAAGCAGCAATTTGTGGGCTTAATCGGACCAAATGGATGCGGAAAGTCAACTTTATTGAAAAGTATTTACAAAAGCTTAGTGCCACAAAAAGGAATGGTCTATTTAGATGATTTAGATGTTTTGAAAAGTCCAGAAAAAAAGATTTCACAGCATTTAGGTGTAGTGGGACAATTCAATGAAATGCACTTTGATTTAACTGTACAGCAAATGGTGATGTTAGGAAGAACACCTCATAAAAAAATGTTAGAGTCAGATAACCAAAAGGATTTTGCCATTGTGGAAGAGGCCTTAACGCGCACGAATTTGCAATCATATAAGGGACGTAGCTTCCTGTCGTTATCTGGTGGGGAAAAACAACGGGTTATTTTAGCAAGAACAATCGCCCAGCAGCCTAAATTTATGATTTTAGATGAACCAACAAACCATTTAGACATTCGTTATCAAATCGAAATACTATCCTGTGTGAGAAGCTTAAATATTGGTGTTTTAGCAGCGCTTCACGATTTAGAGATGGCTGCTCATTACTGTGATTATCTATACGCCGTAAAAGATGGTGAGATTTATGCGCATGGTACACCTGAAGAAGTTTTAACACCTGAAATAATAGAAGCTTTATATCATATCAAATGTCAAACGTTTACTAATCCAGTGACGAATGGATTAGGCTTTGCATATGGACTATAGGAGGAATACCATGAAGAAAAAATTATTACTAGGTATTGGGTTAGCAGCTTTATTAACGTTAACAGCTTGCGGTAATACTACCAAAAATACTTCAGAAGAATCACAAACAAAAGAACATTACCCATTAACCATTGAAAATTTTACAAAGGCTGAAGGTGGTTCGTCATGGGAAAAGAAAGATCAAGTATTCGATAAAGCGCCTGAAAAAATCATGGCAAATACACGTCCGGCAGCGGAACTATTATTGCATTTAGGACTAGGCGATAAAATCGTCGGTGTTGGTGCAAACTTTGGTGCTGTTGATAAATCTGTCGAAGCGGAATATTCAAAGTTAAATATTTTAAGTGATGAATATGTAGGTAAAGAGGTTACATTAGGAACTAATCCAGATTTAGTATTTGGTCGTGGTGGATTATTTGATAATGCTGAATGGGGAGTAGGCACAGTAGACTCACTGAATGAAATGGGTATTAAAACATTTGTATTAGAATCATCAATTACAGGAGGCACCTATGATTCTATTTACAAAGATATTGAAAATATTGGTGAAATTTTTAATGTTCAAGATAAGGCGGCTAGCTTTATTAAAGAATTAAAAGATCGACAACAAGACATAACTTCAAAATTAGAAAGTATTAAAGAAGAAAAAACATTTGCTTATTTGCATACAAATGATCCAAAGGAACTTTTTGTATATCCAGCGCATGATGAAACATTCTTTAATGATGCATTCAAAATGGTTAAGTTAGATAATATTTTCAAAGATGAAAAAGGTGATGTTAGTGTGGAAACATTAATTGCGTCAGATCCAGATGTGTTAATTCTTCCAAACTGGGATGGTTCTGATCTAACAAAAGTACGTGAAGAAATCTATGCTAATCCAAAGCTTTCAAGCATGAAGGCTATTAAAAACAAACAAATCTATATTGTAGATTACAATTATATGTTTGGTTATGGCTATAATACAATAGATGGCATGGAAGACTTAGCAAAAGAAATGTATCCAGATTTATTTAAATAATAGGTACTAGAGCTGCCCAGGGGTCGAAAAAACAGACACAATGGGCAGCTTTTCTATTCATAAAAAGGGAGGAGAAATGATTATTTTCTCCTCCTGTTGTTATTACTGCAGAAGCTGATGTTTATTTAATGTTGTCAATTTTACACCAGTAGATAAATTGTTCCAGCAAATGGTTACAGGGTGGCGTTGATCGAGATAAAGTAATTGTGTAGAAAGATCTACTCTTGTCCTTTTAATATCCATCGTATCAAACAAGTGAGGCGACATGATAGGAAATAAACCTGTTTTATAAAGTGCTTCTTTTAAAGTCCAAAATTCGTAAAAAACATGTAGAGGTTGATGAAGAGTTACTAGGAGCTCTTGCATAGATAACGCATAGTGCATAATTTCATCATTCACTGGCTTTATTTCTTCGACATCAATTCCTACTCGCCCGTTAGTGGCTACAGCCAAGACAATCCAATTGCCAGAATGAGAAAGATTAAAATCGCCTTCCCAGTGCTGATGACTCGCAACGTAAGGACGGCCATGTGAGTCATGAGTAATATGGAACGTAGCATCATTCAGGAATGGCAGGAGCGCCCATCTGATAAGAGCGTTACCTAGCAAGGCTCTTTGACGGTCCTGCCAATGCTTATATTGCCTGATCTTTCTTTGAACATTTGAAGGGAGAATTTTGTTAAACACATCCCATTCCGCTGAAGATAACCGTGCTCCTAAAGGGAGTGCAAAAAGCTGTATATCATTTGTGATCATCGTATGTTGACTTGTCTAAGCTTAGGAAAGTAGCCTGTTTCTACACCATATTCAATCATACGGTGAATAAATGCAGTATTTGGTACAGCACATTCGATGCTTGTATTGGCTAGAAATTCTATCGTTTTTTTGCAATTAAATATAAATGGTGAGTCACTAGCTCCATCACCTTCTAGCTGTGCAATAGCTAAAGACAAGTTTTCCTGTTCTTCTTTAGAATGCTCACCATGTAATAACCAATTTGTATATTCTTGTTTTGACATGGTTTGTAAATCATAACCAAGTTCCTTTATCATATCGATGAACTCTAAATAAGTAAGCGATACAGGATTACATAGATGGAAAACATGCCCATTTGCTGCTGGCTGGTTAGCTAGAGAAACGAGTGCTTGGCTAGCATAATTAATTGGTGTGAAGTCAACATGCCATTGTACAGTAGGTGTTTTACCTAAATAAAGCATAGCTTTAATCATACGGTAAAAGGCATTGTCATCGATATTACGTTGGAATTTTCCTGTTTCAGAATGACAACTTAAATTACCTACACGATAGATAGAAACAGGAATAGCGTCATGCACGGCATTTCTTACAAGATTCTCTGCCTCCAACTTACTTTGTGTATAGACATTATGAAGCTTTGCATCGTAGTTAAAATTACCTTGTGCTTCATTTGGTCCCCATTGAATGGCAGCGAGCTCCTCTGGAATGCCAATTGTCGATACATAATGGAAATGAACACCTGGTTTATGCTTTGCAATTTCAAGTAAATAGCGCGTTCCGTTTACATTGACATTATTAAAATGATCCGTCGCTCCGAAATGACGTACATCTGCACCACAGTGGATGATGGCATCGATTTCTTCAAGTATAACTTGTTCATCTGCACTAGTTAAATCAAGTTTTTTTCTACCTAAATCGCCTTGAACCACAGTTATTCGATCCTTCATGCGACGAGCAATGTCATGTCCAAAATAAAACTGCATACTATCCATTAGCTTGCCCTCTAAAGTTGTCTTTTCACTTGGTCGAATTAGACAATAGATATGTGCTTTTGTTGAGACTAGTAGCTCGTATAATACATGGCTACCTAAATAACCTGTGGAACCTGTCAATAAAACTGTAGTCATCGTTAATGGTTTCACTGTTTGTGAGACTGAAAGCTGGCTCGGCTCCATTAAGTCCTTAAAGACAAGGTTAGCTGGTAGCTCTTGTACGTCAATATCTTCAGGCTGATAGCTGCGAATATATTGATCTAATTCTGCAATCGTTTGATATTGGAAGAAATCCTGAATCTTTAGGAAAGGTATATGCCTCTTCACTTGTACAAGAATTTCAAGTACTTTTAATGAATGTCCACCAATGTGGAAGAAATTATCGTGAATGCCTATTGGATTGATACCAAGTACATATTCCCATGCATTAGCTAGCAAATGCTGTGTATCATTCTCAGGGGCAACAT
Source organism: Lysinibacillus sp. ZYM-1 (assembly GCF_001308875.1). Lineage (GTDB taxonomy): Bacteria > Bacillota > Bacilli > Bacillales_A > Planococcaceae > Lysinibacillus. The sequence goes on from NZ_KQ465126.1 coordinate 17,990, forward strand.
ATGGATTGCTCCTTGATAACGTTACTTCCATTGTGGCTAAATGCTTACGATCTATTTTGCCAGTAGGGGATAATGGCATTTCTGGCAGTTCGATGAATCGTTCAGGTACCATATAATCTGGTAAAAGGTTAGCCAAGTAGTCTCTTAAAACATCTTCCTCTAACTGCATACCACTTGCCACCGTAAAATAAGCAAATAAATGGTTATTTCCATCAGACATTTTCTTGGCTATGATCACAGATTCCTGAATGCTAGGATGATTGCTTAATACCGTTTCAATTTCTCCAAGCTCAATACGGAAGCCTCTCACTTTGATTTGTGAATCCTTCCGTCCAACAAATTCGATGACCCCGCTAGGTAGTAGGCGCACTAAATCACCTGTACGATACATTTTTTGCTCTGGTTTAAATAGGTGGGGGACAAAGACCTCTGCTGTTTTTTCAGGTTGATGTAAATATCCTGCTGCTAGGCCAGCACCTGCAATACACAGCTCCCCTGTTACATGAACTGGGCAAAGCTGTTCATCCGTATTCACCACATACATCTCATAATTAGCAATCGGCTTGCCGATAGGAATACTAGATTGCATGTCTGTTATCTGGCTATTTATCTTAAAGTAAGAGGATAATACTGTACATTCCGTTGGTCCATATACATTAATAATTTCTGTAGAATAGCCAAATTTCTCTTGCCATTTTTGGACAATGGCAGGCAGTAAGGCTTCGCCGCCGACTGATAAGTATTGAAGCGTTGTCAGCTTGTCCCGATACTCTATTGGTAAATGTGTGGCTAGTTGTGTAAAGAAAGCGTTAGGTACAGTTGCAGTCGTTACTTGTTCACGGGCAATCATATCGGCAAATGCTTCTATTGATAAACGCTCTATACTTGTGAGCATATGAAGTCTTGCCCCTGAAAAGAAAGCAGTAAAAGTCTCTGTCACAGAGGGATCAAAACTGTAAGAGATAAACTGAGAAAATACATCTTCTTCAGTTGAATGGTAGATTCTTTGATTATCTGTTATCAGGTTTATAACAGCTTCATGCTTAAGCATAACGCCTTTAGGTTTGCCTGTAGAACCAGATGTATAAATAATATAGGCCAAATCGGATGGAAGTAGGTCACATTGTAGATCTTCTTGTGAAAGGTCACTCTCCATTTGATTTATTGTTAACACTGTGTGTAATTGGGAATCATTATGTATAAAGTCATTCAGTAAGGCACTATGTTCGTTTTTCGTTATGATAAATGGTGCGCCCGTATCGTTTAATAGATATTGACAACGTTCTTTTGGATAACTAGGATCAATAGGAACATAAACACCGCCAGCTTTTAGTACACCTAATAAACTGATAACAGTTTCTCTACTACGTTCCATCATAATGGCCACGTAGTCTCCTTTTTGTAGACCTTTGGCTATCAGCATATGTGCAACTTGGTTAGATTGTTCATTTAATTGACGATAGGTCATCCCTCCATCTTCATAGGATAGGGCGATACGGTCAGCAAATTGCTGTGCTACTTGATAAAATACTTCAGGTACCGTGATATTTTTATCATAGTCAGCTAGTGTGTGATTTAATGTTTGATAGGCTAAAGTATCCTCTTTATTTAATAGCTGTGTATGATTGGATAGTAGCGTCTCTTGTTCAGAAAAATGCATATTAAACTGTGATGTAGGAAAATCAAATTCTCGTTTATTATTCAATCATTACAACTCCTATTTTAGAAAAGGGCAGTCACTTATGCAGGAGATTTTAAGTCCTTTAGCTCCCACAGAAAGTAATCTGTGGGGTGCTAAAGGATTTAAACTCCATATAAGGGCAGCCCTTTCTCTTTTTATTTGACTACAAAGGTATTGACAACATTCAATAATTCTTCAGATAACTCTGATAGTACTTGAGCTTCCTCAGACACTCGTTGTACTGTATTTAGCTGAGATGCAGAAGTTGCAGCTACGGCTCTTGTATTATCTTTTGAGTTGATTGAGAAGTCCTCCATATCTTTAACAGCAGATGTTACTTCTTCCATACCAGCCGCCATTTCTTCAATTGTTGCTGACAGTTCTTGAATTTGGCCTGTCACATGATGAATGGACGTTAAAATCTGACTGAATGATTGTTCCGAATCATTTATCATGACGATTCCATGATCTACTTCTTCCACTGCGCGAACCATAATATTCACAGATTCGTTCGTATCATGCTGAATATGAGAAATAAGCGTGGAAATTTCTCGAGCGGAAGCCTCAGACTGTTCCGCAAGTTTACGTACTTCATCGGCTACCACGGCAAAGCCACTACCAGCTTCACCTGCACGAGCAGCTTCAATGGCTGCATTCAAGGCAAGGAGATTTGTTTGAGAGGCAATCCCCGTAATAATACCAACAATTTCTTCAATTTTATTAGAATGATCACCAAGCAATTTAACAGAAGCTGCAGATTGATTAACAGCCTGACTAATAGCATTCATTTGGGCAACAGATTTATTAGTCGATTCATTCCCTCTTTCAGCTTCCTCAGATGCTAGGATAGAAGATTCCGAAATTTGATTGGATGTCATAGCAATACGTTGAATACCAATACTCATTTCTTCTATTGTAATTGTACTTTCTTTTGCCTTTTGAACTTGGAGATCTGCTCCACTCGCAATTTCTTGCATAGAAGAAGCTACATTATTATAAGAATCCGAAGTTTCCTGCATATTCGTAGACAAAATATTGGCTGTGTTTGATACACGTGCAGATACATTCGTTGTACTTTTAATAACCGCTTTTAAGTTTTCAATCATAGAGTTAAAGTTTTGAGTGAGCGCTCCTACTTCATCTGTCGAAGTAACAGGCAATGGTTCAAGCTCTAAATTACCTTCAGCTACCTTTTTAGATTGTAAGGAAAGCTGCTGAATGGGTGTTAATTTTTTTCTTAAAAGAGTGTACACGGCAATGGATGAACCAATTAAGAAAATAACTGTCACTAACAAAGTCCAGAGTGCTTCTGACATAGCCTTTCCAGTTACCATTGAAACGTCATAGTCAATAGCATATGCAGCTAACATAGTTCCATCTTCATCCAAAATTGGTGTAAGACCAGTTTTATAGCTACCAAATTCATCGCTATAAATATCTGTAGCTGTAGCATCCTTTGTATTGAAAACTTCTTTAATTCTTGCTAGAAAATCAGGTGATAAGCCCATAGCAATCATGTCCTGGTTATACTCAGCACCTAGTTCAAGTATACTAGAAGAAAGGACAGGTGCATTAATGTTTCCCCCATCAACTGTAATTAAAAAGAGATTGGTAATGCTATCCGAATGATCATTGATAGCATCCATTTCTTTCGTCAATCGAAGAGCATTAGGGTTGCTGTCTGAAGGATTTTCTAATATCGATTTCAATGTCTCGATATCAATTGTTTTGGCTAAGATCATGCCTTTGTCATATAGCGATTGATTCATGTCTGTTAAATTGCTATTTCTTACTATATAATAAGAAAGACCTAAAGTAACTAATCCAAACAGTAATAAAATACTTACCATTATTGCGGTTAATTTTTTACTAATGGACATATGCTGCTTCTTACGTTTTTTCATGCTTTTCCTCCTAATTATGATATAACAAATATTTCAAGCTGAGGATGAGAAATGTATAATGTAGTCAATGAAATAAAACTACCATAATGTAAAGTCTTGTTGTTATTCATAGAAATCCAGATACCTTCTCAAAAATATGTACCAGTGCAAAGTAATCTAATTATCCCCTAACATTAAACTACTATACTGCCAAAAAAAATGATTCACAACCCAGAAAACTTACTATTTAAAGTCTATATATAGATAAATAAATGAAGATATTTAGTGTTTTAGTCTATGCTTTTTTTAGTTTAGACGATATTTTTACAAAAAAATAAATAGTTTCTAATATAAAAAACAAGTATGCTCATAACTGAGCCAATTTCAATTTAATTAAATTTTTGGCTAAAATCTTATTTCTTAATTTTTATTTAAGTCTTTTTGCCTATTGAGCAATATCTTATCTAATAAGAAACATTATTGCTTTTTCGGGTTTTTATTATGGAAATAAAATAAAAATATGTAAAAAAAGGCTTTTTCTTTATTCATAATTGAACAAAGAGAAGGCCTTTACTTGTTACGACTCTCTTGGGTTACCTATGATTCCTGGCAATATGTTTGGAAGTCCTGGTAATAATGGCGGTGGGAAGCCTGGATATTGTCCCCCTGGAAACGGCGGATATGGACGTGGAGGTTGTGGTGGATATGGCTGCGGTGGATATGGACGTGGTGGGTACGGTTGCGGTGGATATGGCTGTGGCGGATATGGACGTGGTGGGTATGGTTGCGGCGGATAGGGTGGTGGATAAGGTGGTGGATAAGGTGAGGGGTATGGTGGTGGATAGGAGCTACCAGGAGGTGTTCCTGTACCTGCTGCAGTTATTTGGCTAACATCAACGGTCACTATTTGTCCGTTATCTAACTGTATTTCAGCTGTTCTTCCTCCTGTTCCAAATGTTCGAATTAATGTACCTGAATAAGTACCTGTAGGAAGTGTCACCCATATTTTCATCCCTGGGCGGAATTGACTGTTAAAATCTTCAGGAGCTAATCTAGGATAAACCAATGAAACACACCTTTCTTCAATTTTCTCTAACATATGCCTACTTACTGTGAATGTCATAGGCTATAGGCTAGTTCTAATTAAATTAGAGTTTGTTATAAAATATAACAAATTCCATTATAATAAGGGAAAAGAGCAAAGGGTGTTTTGCAGATGGCGATCATTAAAATGAAAAAAATAAACATAAAAAATTTACGAAATGTACGTCAGGGTGAGATTATACTGGCAGTTAATTTCGAGACATTTTTACAAGCAAATGTTGTTGGACTATATGGACAAAATGGCTCTGGGAAGACAACCATTGTAGATGCATTTGGTTTATTGAAGACACTTATCTCAGGTTGGCTTGCTGATGTAAAGTTACCCACACAAGAGAAGCGTCTAATCTTGGCAGGCGAGCACACAGCCAGTCTTGATTTTGAATTTTTAGTGGAGAATCAATTTGGTACATTTTTTGTCCATTATTATGTGGAGCTGCAAGAGGATCAGCATCGTCTCTATACAACGTTGGAACGCATCTCGTATCGAGAAAACGACAAAGGGAAACGTTCAAAGATTTTAATGGCTATGACAGAGGATGATATTCAAATTCGTAAATCTAGTTTATCTGATTTAAGTGAACAAGCACGTATTCAATTACTTGTTATTCGACAATTAGCAAGAAAGGAATATAGGTCCTTTCTCTTTCATAAAGATTTGAAGCCATTATTACAGGAACGGCTTTCTGAACAAGAGATGCAGTTGCTAAAAAATATTGCAGTTGATTTTAGTGGAGATTTACACGTTGTTAATAATCAAAATATCGCCCCGCTATTTGAAGAACGGATCATGCCATTTAGTATTCATTTAGAGAAAACAAGAGGTCAAATTCCATATGATTTAAAGGGCCCCGCCTTATTGCCGGAGGATGCATTCTATGCTTTATGTGAAGTGATTGAGCAGAGTAACCGAGTGCTAGCTGCTATTATTCCAGGTCTGACTATTAAGATTAATATCATTACAAAGCAGACAATGGATGATGGGAGGCAAGGAATTCGTTTTGAATTTTTATCGCAGCGTGGAGAGCAGGAATTACCCTTGCGAACAGAGTCCGAAGGGATTTTAAAGATTATCTCTGTACTTAGTGTATTGATTGCTGTATATAATAATCCAAATGCTTGTGTGGTTATTGATGAATTAGATTCAGGTGTTTTTGAATATTTGCTGGGTGAGTTGTTAACAGTGATAGATGAGGATGGAAAAGGACAGCTTATTTTTACATCCCATAATCTGCGAGTGTTAGAGGTGCTAGCTATTAAAAATTTATGGTTCACGACAACAAACGAAAATCACCGTTATATGCAGCTAAAAGGTATTAAAGAAGTCAACAATGCCAGAGATGTCTACTTGCGTGCTATCCAGATTGGTGGCCAGGATGAAGAGATTTATAAGGAGACAAAAACATTCAAAATTAAACGTGCATTTCGTAAAGCAGGTGTGCAGCATGACTAAAAAAGTACTTTTAATCATTGTTGAGGGGCAGACGGAGCAAATTATTTTAGAGGATTATTTAGATGCTTACTTCGCGAATGCTACTATACGTTTTGATGTACAACGTGAGGATGTATTGACAAAATGGGATGCCAATAAACGCATACCGAATATTAAAAACAGTGTTATACGAGTGATCCAGCGTTATTTAGAAAAATACAAGTTTTTAGCAAATGATTTAACGGCTGTTGTTCATATAACAGACGCAGACGGTTGCTTTATTGCACCAGAATGTGTCAAAGTAGATGAGAATATTGAGCAAAAATTGTTTTATACAGAAGATGCCATTTTAGTGAAGTCCGATAAGCGTAAAGAGCAAATTGAACAACGTAATGAAATGAAGGCGAGGAATGCCAGAATTTTAATTGCCAATGACCACTTTAGTATTAACCGCTTGAAAGTGCCGTATCAATTATTTTATTTTTCTACAAACTTAGAACATGTTTTATGGGATGAACGTAATGAAATACCAACGGAAAAAATCCAAAAAGCAGATGAGTTTATTGAGAATCTGTCTGGTACGATTGAGGAATTTTTAAAAGCTTATTTACCAGTTAGTGCTGAACTACCCTATAGGGAAAAAATGAAAAAAAGTTGGTCATTTTTAATGGAAGGTAGCCATTCATTACAGCGAGGAACGAATGTACCTCTTTTATTTGAAATGATAAAAACGGATGTACAATAAAAACAGGTGACAAATGTTTCGTCACCTGTTTTGTATTGTATCTCTTAACGCATTTGTTCATAGCTACGAATATGAGCTAAAATGGCGGGATCTTTAATTTTGGAATCTTCACTTAGCAATAAAAGCTTCGACATAATTTCAGCTGTTCGTGGATCATCATCTACCATAGGTAAGAAGATGCGTCCTCGATGTTGAGATGGGACAGCGATAATCGGTATCATCGAACCGCCAATTTGATGAACCACACCACTACCTAAATGCAAAGAATAGCTTGCTAGTTTACCTTCAATTAGGGCATGTTGTCTTTTCATTTCTACGTTAGATAGCTTTAATAATTTAGCCAATTCTTCAACAATGATACTGCGCATTTCAACAGTAGAATGACTTGCCTCAGGGTCTACCCCACCAACATGGGCAACGCTGACAACGAGATCCATATCCCGCATAACCTCTGAGAATATCGTGGCTGGAATATCATCCAAGACGATACCTTTGCCTGTTAAACGATCGTAGAAGTAAACACCTTCGATAGCAGGTGCTTCAATTTCTGCTGGAGTAAACCAATCTGCCTGTGCATACAAGGATGCCACTATATTTTCTTTGTAATACACTTTACGTGGTCCTGTTTCGTAACTAATTTGCCATCCTCGTGTTTTCAGCAAGGCCACTGTTTGAGATGGATTTACTTGATGTCCCGCATAACGCAATGATTGTTTTTGTCCTTTTTCATCTGCATTAATGAGATATAGCTCACGGAACACTTGTTTAAATGGTTGTTGTATTTTGTGCTCGAACATATAGGCTTGCCATTGTCTCCATTGACCACTTTCAAGAAGATGGTAAGGATGAGCAATCATGAAGGCTGTTGTTGGAGCCAGTTTCACAATGTTACCTGAAAGTACCTGTAAGCCCTCTGGCGTCATCATCCCAACATGCTCACCGCTAATAAAAATAAGCTTTTGTAAAAGGGGAGCTAGAATTGGATGCGCTAATAAATTGATCAGCTCTTCCATTGAAAATACTGTTTCTAATGCCATTGCTTGCTCAAGTGCTGGACGTGCACGTTTATACTGCTCTTGTAAATCTTTGCGAGCTTCTTGCAAAGTGACAATGTCAACGTGCTTTTTTAAAGCAGCAGGAATATTCTTTAGTTGTTTACCATCTTTTTCAACGATTATAGTAACTGTGGCATCTTCTTCGATTTGTAAATGGGCTGTTATTTGTTCGATAGATTGTGCATTAAATAAATGATGGATATCGTTAAAAGCTGATAATTCCATCCGCCATGTGAAGCGAGTGGCTTCTCCATCGCCAGCATTGCGTGCTAAATTTTCCAGTGCAATACTAGCTGCGCGTGCCTCACTCGCACGACGTTGAGCCCCAAATTGTTTACTCTCTTTTAAAAACTGTTGAATAAATTGGTAACGATGTAAAGCGTCTTTATCATCTGAATTTTTTAATGGAATAAGTCCAAGTGCACGCAATTTATCTTTATTGCGTTTTTCTTGGATTTCCTTCATTAATGGCTTTGGACTGAGTGTGCCAATGGCTGTATCTGCATATAGCTGAGCACGACGATGGTTGGCTCCTTCTGAAGCATATTTTGCTGCATCATAAACAAGTTTGAATTTTTTCGAACCCAGTGTTTGGTAGGCACTTTGGAACCAAGCTAAATCAAAGGCTCCATCACGAAAATCTTCTGCAGTTATGCTTGAGAAAAGTGCAATCTGATCTTTGGCATAGTCGGATAAAGAATCTGTAGTATGGGCGATAAAATACCAAGCAGATTCTTTTAGCCCCTCCCAGTCAATTACTTCACTAACAAGGTCTATCCAATGTTGGTTATACATCATGGCTTCGATTAAACGTTCTTTAGAAATCTCAGTGTTTTGCCATGCTTCTTTTAACTGCAGGGAAGTTTCTTCCTTTTTAGGATAACAGCTAGTTAGAAGGCGCGAGAATACATCCTTCTTCGTTTCTGCCTGCCAAATATAGCCTCGTGCAAGCTTTTCACCATCGAGTGCCTGTAAAATTTGCAGGAAATAATCAATTCCTTCAAAGTGAGAAATGCTACTAGCAAGCTTGGTAACAGCGGTAGGCGTATCACCACGTTTAAGCTCTATAGCTAATATACGATCAATAGCTTGTTCACGAATAGCAAGGAAATCAGTTAAGTCTTCAAATGACTGATAGCGTTCTAGCAGTTTACTTGGCTCGGTAAATATTTCTGAAGCGAGCGTATTAGTAAAAATGGCTTCATATAAATGGTCTTGCGTCAATAAACCAACTTTAAGTGCATCTAAATATTGAAATAATGATACATCGTATAGGCTTGGGCTATAATTTTCTTTTTGCATGCGCTTTGTTAGCTCTTCATTGATGGCGAGCATTTTAGCATAATCACCATAAGTTGCATAATCAGATAAGCATCGATCGACAAATGCCTCAATAACATCTAAGTCAATAATCGTAGATGTGGATTGATAGTAATAATAACCTTTATCTCTTACGTCAACCCGCCACTGATCAGCAGGGATTTGTTTTAATAGCTGAAGCACAATACCAACTGCCTGTTCAAAGCTATTAAATGCTGGTGCATGCCGTTCTAGTAATGAAGTGGCTTCTTTATGCAGTATGGTCTCTCCTGAAATATTCTTAATGTCTTGCGACAGAACTGAAAAAATTTGTTGAAGGGTATAGCGATATTTCAAGGAGTTAAATTGAGTAACATATTTTTTGATTTCTTCATATTGAAAGAAAGGTTCGATAAGAAGACGAGCTGCATCGGAAAGGTCATGAGCAGCAGGATATTCTGATAGGTTATTATAAAAGTTAAAATAGGCTAAATCCTCACTGCTAAATAATGATGATTTGATCCATTCAACAATGACCTCTGGTATAGGGTAAGCATCTAGACTGGCATGTCGCTGACTGTCTGTTTTAGAGGCCACAATACTGTATTTTTGCCCAAGAGTAGTAGTCTCTTTGGTGTCGTTCCATTGATAGGTCTCATATTCAAAATCAGCATGCTCATCTAGTATTTGAATGAGTTGCTCCAACTTAGAGAAAAGCTTTTCTAGATCATATTGAAAGAACTTTTCAATGGGTGTAGATGTCTGTACATATAAAGGTACAAGCTGCTGCCAAGGTTCTTCACCATTCAGTTTGATAGGGCTATTGGCGATGCTATCGTATGGAATAGGCGCATGTGGTGTATATAAGCCAAAGCCATTGCTTTCGTTATATTCTGGTACATCCCTAGTTACTAATTGTTCGAGCAGTACTTGTTCATTTTTTGATACTTTTGGTAATAGGGAGCATAATGCCGTAATTTTTTCGCTTGCTAAGTCGTTGTCTTTAGAGGCTTCTAACAATAATTCAAGACCTCCAAGCCTCTTTAACTGCTTACTGTCTTTTATTAATCGTTCAGCACTTTGCAATATATGATCTTGTGGCTGAACTTTCAAGAGTGAAATAGCCTCTTTCCGTAGAGCACCAGATTTATTGGCTAAAAGATCCTCGATTTTTGCTATTTCTTCTTTGGTTGGTGTCAGAGCGTGTATTTTCTTTAACGCAAGAGAACGATTGATCGAGCTTCGATCTCTTAAAGAGTTAAATAGAAATTCACGTTGTCCTTGTGCAATTGGATCAAGACAATAAATATTCAGTAGGCCGATCCTACTTGATGGTGGATAGGCATCTGCATGTGTGATGATTCGTTTGAATAATGCCTCGTCCTGTAGATGATGGGCAAGAATAATTTGTGTTGAAATTAAGTCTTCGAATGACAAGTGTACAAAGACAAAAGATAGAGGTTTTCCTGTGATGGATATTCCATCTTTTGTTATTTCATTTTTTGCCCATTCAAGTTGTTCAAATAAAGGATATTCTACGCCCTGTAGCTGAGAATTTTCATTCATGAAGCTTTGAAGCGTTTTATCCCATTCATTATCTCTAGCATATTCACTATTAATATAGTGATTGGCACGAAGGAAATTATCCCATGCAAAAGCAAATAGCTCGATATCTTTAGTTGATAAAATTAATTCCTTCACAAAAGGTGCTGTAAAGGAGATTTTTGATAGGTTTTTCAAAAAGGCCAGTGTTGTAAGCTGTATATGTTTATCCCGCTTTAAAAGATTGGCCAGCAGACCATCTAGCTTCGTATAATCTTTTGTAGAGATCGCCCATAATGCGACGTAAATATCAATGGTACGTTCACTTTTTAGCAGCTGTTCGGTGAAGTTATCGTCTTCGATCGCTTGGATGGCTAAAGACAAAACTTCCTCCGTTATTTTTTGATTTTCAAAGCTACTATAGCCAAGTCCCATCCAGGTATCGACTGCTCGAATAACGGAGGAGAACCTTGTCAGTTGATGCTCCTGAATGAGCTTCATCATTTTGAGTTGTGCATCCAGATTACCATGGTCAATATTTTCTACAATCGCTTGTCGTAGCCCTTCTTGACGTGCAGCTGCTACTAATAATTTACCAAGTGCTTCATGCATACGACTATTGCTTGATTTGAAAATGCCACGAATGAGTGGGTGACCGAAAAAGCTACTATGATGCTCATCAAATAAAATACTCTCCACTGCCTCTTCAATGAAAGAATTTTCTAGGGACAATTCTTCAGCCAGCAACTGCTCAAAGACATTAAAGCCCATTACTTTGTCATTTTCATTTTTCAATACATAGGAGCTATAGTTTGGATAGGAACCATGCTCATATTGACTATGGTGAGTTAGTAAATCCTGCAGACTAATTTCCTCAAATGTCAGCATTTCTTCTATTAATTGCAAGCATTGAAAAAGATGATCTTGTACAGAATGAGCTGAACGAAACGAACGACGTAAAATACCAGTTTGGAACATCGTAGTATCATAACGTAATGCTAGTTTCTTAATCTGGAGTGCACGTTGTTGTGAAGAAAATAGAGTAAGAACCTCTAATAATGGACCGCTAAGTAACTCTTCCAGTGATTGAACCTGCTGTGCTGCAATAAGCTGTTCAATGTCATGATCTCGATTGTCCATATATTTTAATAATGCTGCTGCTAGTGGCTGTATAGTTGTTGGTGCGGTATCGATTATACTTTGAAAATGTGCTTTTTGTTCATGTGATAGTGTCATGAAAAATCCCTCCTTACCAAATGCGTCCTGCAAGCATTGTTAGTTTAATAAATGTAAAAACATCGTCTTCCTGTACGGTTAGTGGTGAAGTAAGCGAATCTATGGACTCCTCATTGTGAAGTACTAAGAAAAGCTCATCTTGAAAAGCTTGAAGCATTGTAGAGATCGCTTGGTCAACTGATTGGCATGAATCGTTCTTTTTCTCTTCAAAATGTACTTTGCCATACTGAGCTGCATCTTCTAATTGCTGATCGGTTAAATAAAGATGAAGTGGCGTATCTACCATTTTATCGTTATATTGTTGTACCTGTTGTGTGACAAGCTGATTAAGTAAATCTTGTAAAGTTATGACAGGCTCTTCGATAAAAAAAGGAATTTGTTGAAGCGTACGTGATTTCTTACCGATTGCTTTTTGTTGGTAAAATAAACGCAATCTAACACCTCCTTACAATAATCTCATTATACAAGAGTGTGAACTATGAAAAGAATAAGGCATATGACGCGAGTTGCGTAAAATATTTTGGGAAATGTGTAACGAAAAATAGCTTGCAACGACTTATTTGTAAGGTAGAAAGTGGGGTGAAGTTTTGCCAAAGATATATTAGAAGTAGAACGTTTGTACGATTTTTATCATCGAGATGCGTATCATTTTGCGCTTTATTATACAAAAAGTAGGGAAGAAGCGGAGGATATTACGCAAGAAATATTTTTCAAGGTGCTTAAACAATTCAACCGTTATAAGAATGAAGATAAAGTAAAAACTTGGATTTTATCTATTGCATGTAATAGGCAGTAGATATACATAGAAAGAACGTGTCAAAAAACTGTAAACAACATAAAAACAGAAAATCCATTCGCTGTAAATGCGATGGATTTTTTTGTGGTTTATTGAAAGACATCTTTCCTTTTCCTATTTCATAAGCTTTATAGGTATGATTTATCAAGCTAAAAGGAGGTAAAATCATTCAAATACATGTTGTACGTGCTGGTGAGTCTTTATGGGGTATTGCGCAGGCATATGGTACTACAGTTCAAAGTATTGTAGATGCCAATCAAATTCCAGAGCCAAATCGTTTAGTTGTGGGGCAAGCTCTTGTGATTCCGATTGTTGGAAGTTTTTATTATGTACAGCCAGGGGATAGCTTATGGTCAATTGGACAACGTTTCGGTATTAATTATGTAACACTTGCCCAAGTAAATGGTATTAATCCGAATCAACCATTAGCTGTGGGGATGAGATTATATATTCCGCAACCACCAAAAACAAGAGCAGAAACATTAGCATACTTAGAGCCGAGAGGTACATCTGTTAGTGAGGTGCTTTTGGATCAAGCTAGAGAAGCGGGCCCCTATTTAACATATTTAGCTTTATTTAGCTATGAGGCCAGACGAGATGGCACCTTACAGAGACCGCCAAGCCAAGGGGTGACACAAATTGCAGATGATACTGGGGCTTCCCTTGCGATGGTCGTTTCGAATCTGGAGAATTTTAGTTTTAGTGGAGATCTAGCGAGAGACATTTTTCAAAGTACAGCTGTCCAGGATATACTCTTTGATAACATTCTTGCGGAAGCTAGAAGACTAGGGGACGTTAAGGATATCCATTTTGATTTCGAAAATTTACCAGGTGATCAACGACAAGCCTATAACAATTTTTTAAGAAGAGCTGTAGAAAAATTCCATGCTCAAGGATACACAGTATCTACTGCATTAGCTCCAAAAACAAGTGCGGGTGAGCGAGGTCCATGGACAGAGGCACATGATTATAAGGCACATGGAGAAATAGTAGACTTTGTGTTACTGATGACCTATGAATGGGGTTATTCAGCAGGGCCACCAATGGCCGTTTCCCCTCTTCCCGAAGTAGAGGCTGTTGTAAAATATGCACTTAGTGAAATACCTGCAAGTAAAATTATGCTGGGACAAAATTTATATGGTTATGATTGGACGTTACCATTTGTTCAGGGTGGGCCTAATGCAGAAGCACTGAGTCCACAAAGAGCCATTGAAATTGCTAAACGTTATAATGCGGCTATTCAGTATGATTGGAGAGCACAAGCACCATTTTTTGAATATTATGATGAACAAGGTCGGGCACATATTGTATGGTTTGAAGATGCAAGATCCATTCAAGCTAAATTCAATCTTGTCAAACAGAATAATCTTCGTGGCATTGGCTATTGGAAATTAGGACTACCCTTCCCTCAGAATTGGCTATTAATTGGTGCTAATTTTAACGTAGTGAAGAAATAATCCAATATATAGTAATGCTGGTGATATTGTGTACCTTATTCTAGGTAGTTGTATTATAATTATGGTAAATATTTTTTTAGGAGGATTATATTGGTTAAATTTAAAAACTTAGGAATCATCTTAACATCTACAGCTTTCACAGTTAGTTTATTTTCACCAGTCTCCCAAGCATCAGCAAATGAAAAGGTAGCTTCAGAGAGAATTGAAATTCAAGTTGCTTCAACGGATACAAAAGTCTCAAAAAGTACGCTTATTAAAAAAATACACGAGATTTTCCCAGGGAAATTTGATTTTGTAAAAGATACTGATTTTCATATAGGGACAGGGCATTACTTTAGTGACGATAAAACCATTCGATACGACCTTAGCTTTAATAAAACAGTAAATGGTAGGGATATCCATGGAAGTTTTACATTTAAGGGAGATAGCTTGGAGCTGGAAAGTTTCTATTACGAACCTGCGAATAAAGAAGAAGCTATGTATCCAGCAAAGTATTCTGAGACGGAGGCCCAAACAATTGCCGATGATTTCTTAAAAAAGATTCCGAATACTGCAGGATATAAGCTCCAAGAGGATGATTTTGACTATTATTTCAATTCTTCTAGGCCTTTATCAGAACCAATAAGATATTCATTTGTGTATGCACCGACACATGATAATATACCGATTGCAAATTATCGAATTTCCATTGATGTACTTGCAAATGGTGAGATTGCTAGTTTCTATCGCTATTCTGATTCTATTAGTCAGGCAACATTTGATCGTGTTGATCAGAAAAAGAATGAATCAGATGTACTCGCTCAACTACGTGAAAATTTATCGGTAGAATTACGTTATGTAATAGACTATGACTTTGAAACTGGTAAACAATTTGCAAAGCTAGTCTATGTACCATCTTCAGGTCTTAATGGGGTACATGCACTTTCTGGTCAATGGCAATCTGCAAATGGCTTCACATCACAGGTGCCATTGACTAAAAAAGTAGAAAAACTCTCTGCTCAGCCATTGGGACCACGTAAGAATGGAATAACAATCGCAGAAGCTGAGGAATTAGCTAAAGCGATGATAAAAACGGATTCAAATAATAACGCAAAATTAGAAATAAGTATGGTTGATGAGAGAGAAAATGAAAATGGTGAGACTATTTATTCTATCCACTATTCATATTCGTATAAAAATAGTAGTGTTGGTACCTCTTTAGAAATAAAGAAAGCAACTGGAGAAGTGATTCACTACAATGATATAAGCAAGGAATACTCAACATCAGATAATGAGGGGGTCAAAATTTCTAGTGAAGCTGCATTAACAAAGGCAATTGGATACTTAAAAGAATATGCCCCTTCGTACTTACATGAGTATTCTAAACCAATTGATGAAGTGGAAATAAATGAATACAATGATGACTATAATTTCACATTCCCACGCATTGTCAATGGGATTCCGGTTAGTGGTGATGGGTTAATGGTTGCTATAGGTCCAGATGGTTCTCTACGTTCACTATATATTAGTAGCCAAGCTATTAAAAACTGGCCATCTCCAAATAAGACGTTTTCTAATGAGCAAGCAAAAGAGTCATATAGTAAGGCTCTAAATGTTCAATTACAATATGTGAAGCAAAATAGTAAAGATAAAAAACATTTCAATTTAGTCTATACACCTATTTTTGACGATAGCCAATTTAATCAAATTGATGCGACGACAGGTGAATGGTTAAAACCAGTAGATGAGTCGAAAGAAAAGTTTGTGATCTCCCATCCAACAGCTGCTAATGAGTTGAATTATCTACTGAAGCAAAATATTTTAGACGTAAAGGATCCTGCAAACTTTAATGCGGATCAAGCTGTGACAAAAGGGGAAGCATTGAAAATTTTACTGAAATCAGTATCATATGGCTATTTTGGTAATGGTGATGGAGAAAAGCAATCCTTCAACAATATTGATAAAAATCATCCATTATATGGAGTTGTTGAACAAGCAGTAAGAATGGGGATTTTACAGCCAGCCAATCAATTCGATGTGGATGCAACTTTGACTCGCCAAGAGCTAGCAATATGGTCAGTAATAGTATTGCAATTGGATAACGTGGCGAAGTATAAGGATATTTATAAATTAAACTTTGCTGATGCAGCTTCTATTGATCCGGCATATACAGGTTATATAGCGATCGCAAGTGGTATGGGTCTGATCGACGCACAGCAAAATAATTTTAATGCTACTAAGAGTGTGTCCTATGCAGATTTGGCTGTCTCAACAGTCCGTTTAGCAAAAGCAGTTCAAGAAAATAAAGGCGATAGAAACTTCTACTATTAGTTTACATGAATAATTGTAAGGACATTTCCTCATTGAAGGAAATGTCCTTTTTAGGTTAGTTTGGGGTTGAATAGGGAAGTAATATGGAATGAAAGGAGTGTACAATCGTATGAAATTAAAATCATTTTTAGCGATTTCTTTAATGACGGCTATTCTTTATGGCTGTAATAAGGATGAAGTAAAAGATGTACCTGCTAATGCACCAGCTGATCAGAATGCTACACAACAGACTGGCGATACGCCAACTGACCAAACGACATTCAACTTTTTAGAGTTTTCTTTGGATGTTGATTATTCCGCTACGGAGTCATATGAGGTGGAGTATGAAGACAAAAAATCGGGAATCTCAGCGAAGTTACAGGATGATCGGAAAAATGTAAAGTTACAAGGTAATGAAGCCTATACAAAATTAGAGCCGTTATTTAAACAGCTGAATTTTGATTCTACAACACCGAATGATGAAGTGATTGATCAAGTAATCAACGTTTTTAATATTGAAGATAACTATCAGTCCATTGAGGTTGAAGTAGAGTTTATTGATGGAAATGAAAAGGAATTTAAACGACTTCCATAAATGAGATGAGCCAGCTAAAACAAAAAGCGTTAGCTGGCTTTTAAATTCATGAACCTTACCGTTCCCAATGTCGATGTTTAGAAAGGGAATGAATAAATGAATTTAGATTATTTGCAACGCCATCTTTATTGGCGATATGCTGTAAAAACGATACATTTTCAGCATAGCCTATTGTTTTAAAATGCTGGTAGGCTTCTTGAAAAAATTGTTCTGCTTTAGCTTGTTGATAGGAATCATGGAAAGATCCAGTCACATAAACTCCATCATAAAGTGAGGAAGAAGCGGTGGCAAATGTTTCATGAATTTCATAGCCATTTAGTATGCCCTGTTTTGTACTAATCAGTTCCACTACTATATTTTTGCTCAAGAGTGTAGCAATCAGCTCATTTAGGTTTTCTTCGGTATTTTCTGCTACAATTACTGCTACTTTTAAAGTTTTGACACTTTCTACAGCATTGATGACTTGACTAACAGCAGGGGAAGTTTGAGTAATATGAGGTACCTCTACTTGTACTGGCGGTACTATACCGATAGTATCAGCAATTGCTGTTGCAAGCGTATGACTGACATGAGCTAACATATCAACAACTTGTTTTCGAATTGCTTTGTTTTTTACTTTTCCAAGTTCGAAGCAAAAAGCATTAATGATATGCTTTTTCTCAACATCTGTCACACTCAGCCAGAATAATCGGGCTTGTGTAAAATGGTCTTTGAAACTATCACTACGTGCACGTACCTTATGTCCCTCTATTTTTTCCTCATAATGAGTATAGCCTCCATCTGCTTCAGAGATGGGGGACGGTGTGTTATCAGCTAAGGAATTATTATGGTAGCTAACTTGCCCGACATTAATCGTTTGTCGACCATAACCATCTCGTTGATTATTATGGAAAGGACAAATAGGTTTATTTATAGGGATTTCGTGGAAGTTTGGGCCTCCAAGTCGTATTAACTGCGTATCTGTATAGGAGAATAAGCGGCCTTGTAATAAAGGATCATTAGAAAAATCAATGCCAGGTACAACATGACCTACATGAAATGCAGCTTGTTCTGTTTCAGCAAAGAAGTTGTCCACGTTTTTGTTAAGTGTCATTTTACCAAGGATACGGACAGGAACTTCTTCCTCAGGCCATATTTTCGTAGCATCGAGAATATCAAAACTATAATTAAATTCATCTTCAACCGGAATAAGTTGCACGCCAAGCTCCCACTCTGGGAAATCACCTCGTTCGATCGATTCCCATAAATCTCTGCGGTGGAAATCAGGATCTTTCCCAGCGATGATCTGCGCCTCATCCCAAACTAGTGATTTAACTCCAAGCGTCGGTTTCCAATGAAACTTAACAAAGTGGGCCTTCCTTTCATCATTGATGAAACGATAGGTATTAACGCCGAAACCTTCCATCATTCGATAGCTTCGTGGAATCGATCTATCCGACATATGCCACATAACCATATGGGCAGATTCCTGATTGTTCGCAATGAAATCCCAAAATGTATCATGGGCACTTTGAGCTTGGGGAATTTCATTATTTGGTTCGGGCTTTACTGCGTGTACAAAATCTGGAAATTTAATAGCGTCTTGTATAAAAAATACAGGTATATTATTTCCGACTAAATCATAATTACCTTCCTGTGTATAAAATTTTGTAGCGAAACCACGTGCATCACGAACAGTGTCGGCAGAGCCCCTTGAGCCCGCAACAGTGGAGAAACGAACAAAGACAGGTGTTTTCGTTCCTTTCCCATTTAAAAATTGTGCTTTTGTAATATTGCTTGCACATTCATAGGTTTCAAAAATTCCATGTGCTGCTGATCCACGTGCATGCACCACTCTTTCAGGAATACGTTCATGATCAAAATGCGTCATTTTTTCGCGAAAATGAAAATCCTCCAGTAAAGTTGGGCCACGATCGCCAGCTTTTAGAGAATGTTCATCTTCAGCTATTTTTAATCCTTGATTGGTTGTGAGAGACTGATTTTTATCACTTACTCGGAATGCTTCTAGTTGTTGTTGTTTTTGATTGACATCTTTTTTCATTTAGAATCCTCCTTTATAAGTTACAATTACTTTCTACCCGCGGAAGAAGTTCACAAACATTTGCAGCTAAAATGAAAATACGAAACAAAATGATTGCTGATCAAAAATGAATGTGGTATTATTATCTCGAATTAAAGATAATTAAATTCGAAATAAATGAGGTAGTCGTATGAAGGAAGACAATCGTAACTTAAAAGCATTTACGGTCTTGTTCCGAGCATATCAAACGATTCAGGATGCAACCAAAAGGGATTTACTTCAATATGATTTAAATCAAACCGAATTTTCGGTCCTTGAATTTCTGTATCATCGTGGCGAGCAGCCCATTCAAGTGATCGGTAAAAAAATATTAATTGCAAGTAGTAGTATTACTTATGTAATTGATAAGCTCGAGCAAAAAGGCTATGTATTTCGGAAATCATGTCCTAGGGATCGGCGTGTCACTTATGTATTACTAACAGATGAGGGACAGGCTTTAATGGAAGAGATTTTCCCTAAGCATGAACAAAAAATAAATGAGGTTTTTGAAGTATTGGAACCTCAGGAGCTGGAAACAATGATTTTGTCACTTAAAAAAGTTGGCAAAAATGCTAAATGACATTTAAAAAATTTTAAATATATATCTCGATATCGAGATAATTAGGAGGAGCATTATATGAATCATTTAAAAGGTGTACACCATGTAACAGCTATCACAAGTAGTGCTGAAGAAAATTATAAATTCTTTACTTATGTATTAGGGATGCGCTTAGTGAAGAAAACAGTTAATCAGGATGATATTCAAACATATCATTTATTCTTTGCGGATGATAAAGGTAGTGCAGGCACAGATATGACGTTCTTCGATTTCCCTAACATCTCAAAAGGGGTACATGGGACAAATGAAATTTCAAAAACTTCCTTCCGTGTACCAACGGATGCAGCTATAGATTATTGGGTAAAGCGTTTTGATCGTTTAAATGTGGAACATACGGGTATTAAAGAACAATTTGGTAAGAAAACACTATCTTTCGTGGATTTTGATGATCAACAGTATCAGCTTATTTCTGACGAGCATAATGCAGGTATTGCATCAGGTACGCCTTGGCAGGATGGTCCTATTCCACTTGAATATGCTATTACAGGTTTAGGACCAGTATTTGTCCGTGTAGCTGATTTTAAATACTTTAAAGATGTGCTAGAAAAAGTAATGCTCTTTACTGAGATTGCAAAAGAAGGAGACTTCCATCTATTTGAAGTAGAGGAAGGCGGAAACGGCGCTCAAGTGATTGTAGAACACAATACTGTGTTACCAGTAGCTCGTCAAGGCTTTGGTACTGTTCACCATGCGGCCTTTCGTGTAGAGGATCGTGCGGTATTAGATGAATGGACTGCACGTTTTGAGAGCTTTGGCTTCCACACATCTGGCTATGTAAATCGTCATTTCTTTGAATCATTATATGCCCGAGTAGCTCCTCAAATTTTATTTGAATTGGCAACAGATGGCCCAGGATTTATGGGCGATGAGCCGTACGAAACTTTAGGAGAAAAACTTTCATTACCTCCATTCTTAGAACCAAAACGAGCACAAATTGAAGGACTTGTTCGTCCTATTGACACTGTAAGAAGCTCTATTACGTTCGATAAAGAATATGAGTAATACTATTTTATTCAGTAGAGAAAAATTTTCTCTACTGAATGGATACATACTGGATTGGAGGTTTAATGAATGGAATTTTCTAAGCTGATTGATAAGCGTCGCTCGGCAAACAACTTTCTGAAGGACGTTAAGATGACTGAGGAAGATATACGTCCCATTTTAGAGGATGTCAAACTTGCTCCATCAGCCTTTAATTTACAACACGCCAATTATATCGTTGTGTTGGATGAGGCTATGAAAGAAAAAGTACGAGAGGCTGCATACGGTCAATATAAAGTGCATTCAGCTTCAGGGGTCATCCTTGTACTAGGCGATAAAGAAGCATACAAAAATACTGCTGAACTAAGTCAAGGTATGGTGGATTTAGGTATTATAACAACCTATGAATTAGAAGAAATAGTTGCTGAGAATACTAACTTTTATGAAGACCGCGGTGAAGCATTTATGAAAGAAGATGCTATTCGTAACGCATCTTTGTCAGCTATGTTATTTATGCTAGCTGCGAAAAATCGCGGCTGGGACACTTGTCCAATGATCGGCTTCGATAATCAAAAAATGCGTGAGCTTTTTAATGTGCCTGAAACACAAGAAATAGCTCTAATGATTACTATTGGAAAAGAAAAAGAAAGCAGTCGTCGTTTACGTGGTTATCGTAAGCCAGTTGAAGAATTTGCCACTTACTATTAATGTGGTATAAAATACAATAGCTATACAAATACTAAGAATAATGTACATTTAGGAGGAAACATCATGAAAGTAGTAGCAATCGTAGGTAGTATCCGTAAAGAATCTTATAATATGCAGTTAGCTCAATTTATTCAAAAACGTTATACTGAGAAATTTGATCTAGAAGTTTTAAGCCTGAAGGATCTACCGATGTATAATCAAGATATTGAAAATGAAGCACCACAAGCAGTTCTTGATTTTAAAGGAAAAGTAAAGGCTGCAGATGCTGTATTATGGGTAACACCAGAGTATAATGGAACAGTTCCAGGTGTTATGGTCAATGCAATTGATTGGTTATCTCGCGTAGATAAAGTAATGATTGGCAAGCCATCTATCATTATGGGTGCATCTATGGGTAACTTGGGTACTGTAAAAGCACAATTACATTTGCGTGATATTTTATTCTCACCTGGCATTAACTCACCATTGCTAAGTGGCAATGATGTTTATATCGGTGCTGTGCACACTAAATTTGATGCAGAAGGCAATTTAACTGATGAAGGTACAGTGAAATTTTTAGATATAGTAATTGATAACTTCCTAAACTGGACAAAAAAATACGTTTAAGTTAAAAACTAACCCATAAGTATATAATATACTTATGGGTTTTTTTCATTTGGATAGAGATTTCTTCTGCATGAAATCTTCATATTTTCCCGGTATACTATTAAGAAATTCTAAAATGGTGGTTACAGATGAGAAAATTATCACTGAAGCTTGGCATCATCTTTTTCATCACATTATTTTGTATCGAAACATTTATGATGTTTTTTTTACATGCCTCATTGACAAATTCAAGAGTTGAAGAGGAATTGGCGAGTTTGCAAGCAAGAGGAAATTCACATCGCACAATATTAGAACAGAACTTCAATAAGGAAACATTAGCGCATGTCGTATTGATGGAATCCGAAGAAACTACTGATGTAGTGGTCACAGATTATAAGGGGACAATATTAGCATCCTCGCAACCGCATCCTGAAATCAAAGATATGATAAAGAATTTAAATGGAATAGTACCCTACGAAGGAAGGATTCTACAAGATAACTGGCAAGAGGTGCAAGCTATTGCTACCATTAGCCCTATTCAAACACAGCAGACAACGATTGGCTATGTCTTTATGTTTCAAAATACAGATTCCATACATGCTTTAATGAAGCGTTTAAATAAACATTTCCTTATTGTTGGCATCGTCTCAGGCTTAGTAACCATTGCCGTCATCATAGTGTTATCTAGAAAGCTTGCCGAACCATTAATTCAGATGAAAGAAGCAACATTGAAAATGAGTAAAGGAGATTTTACAGTTACTCTGTCTCCAAATGGAAAAGATGAGCTTGGGGATTTATCGAATGCTATTCAGCTACTATCAAATGAGTTAAATCATTTAAGGCAGGAACGCAAAGAATTTTTATCTAGTATTGCACATGAGCTTCGCACACCGATTACCTTTATTAAAGGCTATACCGATATTCTTTATAAACGTGATTTAACAGGGCATGATCGACAAAAATATTTAGCTATTATACTAGAGGAGACCAATAGACTTTCGAGATTAATAAAGGACTTATTTGATTTAGCTAAAATGGATGAAAACTCATTTGTTATTGAAAAACAAAGTCTAAGTTTACATGCTTTTTTTATTAGCATCGAAGCTAAATTAAGCCCTGCTTTTCAAGAAAAAGATATTCATTTTGTGGTGTGCTGTGAAGAGGGATTAACACTATGGGCTGATGAAGCAAGATTAGAGCAAATAATGATCAATCTATTAAATAACGCATTAACCTATTGTAGACCGGGAGATACTACCACTGTAAATGTGAAGGAAATTAATGGCGTTTTAACCATCGTAATTCGTGATACGGGAAAAGGAATTCCTAAAAAGGATTTACCGTTTATTTTCGAGCGCTTTTACCGAGTCGAGAAATCTAGAAGTCGCGCATTGGGAGGGGCTGGACTAGGACTTGCGATTGTAAAGGAACTTGTACAGGCACACGGAGGAGAAGTGATGGTAAGGAGTGAAAAAAACAAAGGGACTATTTTTGAATTATCGTTTAAAGGAGTAGAAGCGGATGAAAACCATTTTATGCATTGACGATGAACCAAGAATGTTAGATTTATTGACCCTTTACTTAGAACCCGTTTTTCATTGTAGAGCAATGTCGTCCGTTCACGATGCGTTCATTTATTTAGAAGAAGAGCATGTGGATTTAGTTCTTTTGGATATTATGATGCCTGAAATGGATGGGTGGCAGGTTTGCCAAGAGATCAGGAAGTTTTGGGATGTACCTATAATCATGCTTACGGCCAAAGGGGAGCATTCAGATATTGTGAAAGGTTTGAACATTGGCGCAGATGATTATATAGTAAAGCCTTTTGATGAGGAAGAGTTATTAGCACGTATACAAGCGGTATTAAGGAGAACAAAAACAGAAGAAAAGGTGATTGTCTTTGAGGGATTACGCTTAGATAAAGAATCCTTTGAGTTATATTTTCGGCAAGAGGCAATCCCTTTAACACCAAAGGAATTTTCCATGATGGCCTTATTTTTAGATCATCAGAATAAAGTATTTTCAAGAGAACATCTTATCAATACAGTTTGGGGTTATAATGTTTCAATTGAAGATCGCACAATTGATTCCCATGTCCGTAATTTACGAGAAAAATTACGGAAAAGCGGTTTTCCTGCTGATGATTACTTGCAAACAGTTTGGGGAATCGGCTATAAATGGCATAAGTTTGCGGATAGAAAGCCTTTAGAACATAAAAGCTAGAAAACAAAAAAACAACCTCTACCAGACATACTGGGAGAGGTTGTTCGCATTAGTTCTCTGTTAACTCATCTTCTGTTACCCATTTATGATTTTTCACTGCTTCACCATTTATGGTGGAAGTGTAATCAACCATATAAACAGTCGTTGGTACAGCCTCTTCAATGCGGACAGTCGCGTTTTTCATTCCTTCCATATGTGTGGCAGCCGTTTTTACCTCTGTGCCAAAAGACAGTGGCCCCTCTCCTGCATCAATTAATTCCTCATGGATGACCCACTTATGATTCTCTACACGTTTTCCACCTGATGTTGGGTCATAGGAAATCGTATAAGCCGTAGTCTTATATGCACCAACAATTGTCGCTTCAGCATCTTTCATACCTTCCATATGTCCGTTCGAAATAATAGCCGTACTTCCAACGGGAAACTTCGGATTTTCAGCTTTTTTTAATGTAGCTGGTACTTCTTCAGAACTTGAATGATTCATCGTAGAATGATCCATTTCGGTTTGTTGTTCAGTCCCAGTAGTTTTATTTGACGTTGATGCAGGCTCTGTTGTATCGCTAGAACATGCTGATAACGTAAGTAAAGTTACTGCTGACAATAGCCCAATTGACCATCTTCTTTTAAATGTCATGTTAGATCCTCCTCACTATTTGCCCCTACTGTAGCAAACAAATATGCAGAAATGATGGACGTTATCTATTACAAAAAACTTCTTTAGTCAAATAACTAAAGAAGTAGATAGAGGTGTTATTGAATGGGCATGATTTTGAGTGTTTTTTGTAGTCGGTAGGCAAAGATGCCAGCGAAAATAGCTAAAATGATGTCTTTTGGAAGTGGGGGGATCATCCAGAGCCAAGCTAATCTATAAGAAAAATCTTCTGGCGCACTTGCCCATAGCTTGTAAGCAAAATACATCCAGTTTGTGCCTAGTAAATAATTGATAGCAGTTGCGATGAATGCAGCTAGGATATAGCTTTTCTTTGTACCACTTCGTTCCACAATTAATCCTGCAACAAATGCTGCTACAATAAATGTGATAATGAATCCAAATGTTGGACTTAAAATTTGACCAAAGCCTCCACCAAAGCGAGCAAAGACAGGTGCTCCTGCTAATCCTATACACATATAAACCGTGCAGGCAAGCGCTCCTTTTCTACTGCCCAAAATAAGTCCAGCTAAAATTGCAAAAAAGGTTTGAAGTGTAATTGGTACACCACCCACTGTCATAAAGGGCACAAAGGAAGTGATATTGGCACCCACCATCATTAGGGAAGAAAATAATCCAATATAAGCAATATCTACAGTTTTTAATTTATGATGACTTTGTTCTGTAACAGTTATCATGATTTCACTCCTATTTTGAAAGTTCATAATTATAGTGTAAAAAACTAAGTTATTTGTGTCAACTTTATATATTAATTAAGTTAACTCAACTCAACTCAACTCAAAAAGGTACTACCCTAATTTAAAGTTCTATGTAGACTAACTATCTATAAAAATGTATGATAGAATCGTCATAATTTTATAACTTTATATACTATTGGTGTGACATTTTAAAATATGTCGCTTAAAAGGGAAGTCGGTGGAAGTCCGACGCTGTCCCGCAACTGTAACGAGGAGTCCTATAATGTTTTTTGCCACTGTTAAAAATGGGAAGGCTTTTATAGGATCGTGAATCGAAGCCAGGAGACCTGCCAATAAGTAATACCTGTAATGCCCACGAGGATGCAAGCAATTACGGACAATAGCTGGATATTTTCTGACTTTGTTTATTCTAGGGTATTTTTGTGCGTATTTCCGCATGAAATACCCTTTTTTATCTTTATTCAAAAGAGATTTTTTGATGTACCAGGTATAGAAGACTTATCTAAATGCCAACTGAAGAGAGATAAATCCAGACTAATTTATGCGAGGGCATAATTGATTGCTTCATTCATCATATTAGTAGGAGTTTAATGGATGAATAAAAAATTTATGTTATTTTCTTTAGTACTTCTTTTAGTATTAATCGTTTCAATGACATTTGCCGTAATGGTTGGATCTGTTTCAGTGACACCATTATATGTGTGGAAAGTTATACTTTCTAAATTACCCTTTATCCAACATATGATAGAGCAAGATTGGAGCCGCTCACAGGAAATCATAATATGGCAAATAAGAGTCCCACGTGTCATTCTTGCTGCTATTGTTGGAGCAGGGTTAGCCATTGCAGGTGCAGCGATTCAGGCACTTGTACGAAATTCCATTGCTGACCCATATATTTTAGGGATATCTTCAGGTGCAGCAGTTGGGGCGACTTCAGTAATTATTTTAGGTGCCTTTTCATTTTTAGGTATGTATGCACTTTCTGTATCAGCTTTTTTAGGATCCTTGATCGCTATTGGGCTAGTATTTTTCTTATCGAGTGTGGGTGGACGTGTCTCAATCTTTCGCTTGCTATTAGCAGGTATGGCAATTTCCTTTATTTTAACAGCCATTTCTAATTTTATTTTAATGATGTCAAAGCAAGAGGGGGCTTTAAAGGCCGTTATGTTTTGGATGCTAGGTAGCCTAGCTGGAGCGAAATGGAATAATATTGTCATTCCAGCCTTCATATTTTTCGTTGTATTTGGGCTATTATGGCTATTCTATCGAAATTTAAATTTATTGTTACTTGGGGAAGAGGCTGCAGTAACATTGGGTGTCAATCTGCAACAATTTCGCATACAGCTCATATTACTTGTCTCACTCTTAACAGGGGTACTTGTAGCAGTCAGTGGTTCTATCGGATTTGTGGGGCTAATCATTCCGCATATAGTACGGTTAATTGTGGGTTCCAACTATAAATATGTAATACCGATCAGTGCATTATTAGGAGGGATTTTCTTAGTTTGGGCAGATGCATTAGCTCGAATTATTATTGCTCCACAGGAAATGCCCATCGGTATAATTACAGCCTTTTGTGGAGGGCCATTTTTCATTTGGTTACTCCGTCGTAACAATTATTCTTTTGGTGAAGGAGATTAACTTACATGACATTAGAAGCAAAACAAGTATCATTCTCCATTTACGATCAGCGGATACTACATGAGGTAAGTGTTCAAATAAAAGAAAAGCAATTTGTGGGTTTAATTGGTCCTAATGGTAGTGGAAAATCGACATTGCTTAAAAATATGTATCGTCTCCTAAAGCCTGAGAGCGGTACAGTACTGTTAAATGAGCAGGATATTTTAAAGCAATCTAGTAAAGCCATTGCCAAAAATTTGGCCGTTGTTAGTCAAGAAACACCTGTATTATTTGATTTTACTGTTCATGATTTAGTCAGTATGGGAAGGACTCCACATAAAAAGCTATTAGAGCTTGATCAGGAGCAAGATTTTCTAATTGTTAAAGATGCTCTGAAGCAAACTGGTATATCGCATCTAGCCAAACGAAGCTTTAGCTCTCTTTCTGGTGGAGAAAAAAAGCGTGTAATGGTTGCAAGAGCACTCGCACAGCAAGCACAAGTACTAATATTGGATGAACCAACAAATCATTTAGATATTCAGCATCAACTTCAGCTTATGGACTTAATTCAAACTTTACATCTAACAGTAGTAGCTGCTTTACATGACTTGAATATCGCTGCAATGTACTGTGACCAAATTTACGTTTTACAGCATGGACGCATTGTTTGTCATGGAACACCACAGGAGGTACTTACACCATCATTGCTGCAAGAAGTATTTGGTGTATTTGCCGATATTCAAACACATACACTAACCGGTAAACCTTATCTTACATATGTCCCAGAACAATTCGCAAAAAAGGTTTGCCAAGTTTAAAAACTGTACAGTAGTGCTTCGATGGATTTATCACCATTCAACAAAAAAGAAGGACGCCACTTCAATTTAAGAGGGCGTCCTGTGTTATTTAAGAAGATACTGCTTTTAATCCTGCAACTCCAATAATAATAGCAATGATACTTATTATTCGCGTAAAATTTTTAGATTCCCCAAAAAACATTATATTTACAAGCACGGCACCTACAGTACCAATACCAACCCAGACAACATAGGCGATGCTTAGTTGTAAATAATTAAAGGATGCATATAGAAGTGCAAAAGATAAACCGAAGCCACCAACGTATAATAATAAATTCCGTACAGTTTTATGTTGACTATAAAAGCGTAAACCGATGACACCTACTATTTCTGACATTGCAGCTAATATAACAAATACCCAGCCCATTATGCATCCACTCCTTTCGTAGTACCATGATCTTTCGATGGATTATCCGCTAATTTTAGGCCCATAACGCCCAATACTAAAATAATCATGAACATACCCTTAATCGCATTAAAGTCACCGTTGAAAATAAAGATATCCATTAATGTCGTACCGATTGCACCTGCTCCGGCAAAAATTGCGTAGACAGTCCCAGTAGGAAGCTTTTCACAAGCCTTTGATAAGAAGTGAAAATCGATGGCGATCATAGACACAATAATTATCCAATGCCACCATGAGTTTGCTACATTAAAACCAAATATCCAAAACAATTCAAATAAACTTGTTAGTCCAACATACATCCATTCTTTTTGCATAAATAAATTCCTTTCATAGCAATAATTAATGACTGACATTCAGTCATTTTTGAAGTAAAAGAGAACGCCACTTATGCGTGACGTAGGCCAAGTGCATGATATAAAAAGTCTAGAAGCTCAAGCTTAAGCAGTTGCATTGTTTCATCCTTGCTATCATCAAACAAATAAATCTGTTCAGCAGCAGATTCGATTAGACCAATGATAAGCTTAGCTGATCGTGATGGGTTAATGGACTCTCGAATGATTCCTTGTTGTTGAGCTGTTAATAAGAAATTACTCATCCAAGCATAGTAGGGTGAATAGATGCTTTCCCATTCTTTCAAATGCTCGGTTTGTGCAATACCTGCATAAATGAGGGCAACGATATCACCATATTCTTTTGTGATTAAGAAAATCATCTCAACAACTTCTTGAAGTTGCTGTTCAAAGGGTTTATGATCTGAAACGCCTTCTTCTACCGTAGTCATAATCCGCTCTACCATATTCTTTGCAATAGCAGGCATAACCGAAAGGCGCGATGGGAAATAGAGATAAAATGTTCCTTGTGCAATACCAGCTGCCTTTACGATATCTGAAACCTTCGTTTTTTCAATTCCTTTTTTTCTAAACACTTCAATGGCTGCTTGAATAATTTTTTCTTCCTTTGACATGCTATCCCTCACTTTGCCTTACTGATTAGTATGTTACAGGAGAAGAAAATGAATGTCAACGAAAAATGACTGATAGTCAGTCATTTTTGTGAAGTATAGTTGCTTTGACTTCTGGGAACTTTATGATTGAAAGGATTGATGATAATGGAAGAGATTAAATTTGCACAATTAGATTCACAGCAACTTGCCAAAATTAATGAACTTGAGAAAAAAATTGGTGTAACATTAGTTGCTTATGATTCCTCATCCATGCCACCACATGGTTCTGGCGCTTATGAGACAAATAATAGCACGACAAACAATCATCCATCATAATAAAGTGAGAAATGCCTTGCAGTTAATGTAAGGTATTTTCATTTTAAGTAACACTTAAGGAGTGAATGAACATGAAAGAATTCTATGCTGATTTACATATTCATATTGGTCGTACTTTTAGAGGCCGGGCTGTGAAAATTACTGGGAGTAAAACATTGACATTAGCACGCATTTTAGAGACTGCTAGTGCGAGAAAAGGGTTGGATATCATAGGTATCATTGATTGCCATTCACCAGAGGTCATAGAGGAAATGAAAGAGATGATTGACCGAGGTGAACTGATCGAGCTAGCAGAGGGAGGGCTACGTTATCTAAAAACGACACTGATTCCAGGATCAGAAATAGAAATCTATGATCAACATTGCCATGGTCCAATTCATGTGCTTGCTTACTTCCCTACATTATTACTAATGGAGCAATTTTCAAATTGGATGTCTCAACATATGAAAAATATCCATTTAAGCTCACAGCGAATTTATTGTGATGGAAGAACATTACAACAAAAAGTACATGAATTGGGAGGGCTTTTTATCCCTGCACATGTATTTACACCCTTTAAAAGTTTGTATGGCAAAGGTGTTCATCGTAGTTTAACAGAGGTCTTTGATCCGCAACTTATCGATGCGATTGAATTAGGTTTAAGCTCAGATACAAACATGGTGAGCCATATTAAAGAACTTCAAGCATACACATTCGTGAGTAATTCAGATGCACATTCTCTTGGAAAACTAGCACGTGAGTATCAAAAATTACGATTAGCAGAAGCGAATTTTGCTGAATTACAAATGGCCCTTCATGAACAACAGGGCCGAGCGGTAATAGCCAATTATGGCTTAAATCCATTGCTTGGTAAATATCATCAGACAGTTTGTGCTAAATGTGGAGAACAACTTAGTAACGAAGCAATAATTTGTACGAACTGTGAAAGTACACAAATCGTAAAGGGCGTTGCTACACGTATTCAAGAATTATCAGAGGAATTTTCAAATGAAAGAAGTAGACCGTCTTATATCCATCAGGTACCACTTGATTTTATTCCTGGTCTTGGTCCAAAAATGATGGAACGATTACTACAAGCTTTCGGAACAGAGATGAATATTTTACATCGAGTTACATTCGAACAGCTTGCACAAATTGTGCCACATAAAATTGCCAAATTAATTGATGCAGCTAGAACAGGTCATTTAGCTATTGAAGTTGGAGGTGGTGGCATTTATGGAAAGATACAAATTGAATAGATAAAGAGAAAATGTTTCAAAAAGATTGTTGGTTTTTTAACCTATTTTTAACTCTCTTCTAGTAAAATAGTTAAAACAATTACTATTTTTAGATAGAGGAGAGCGTATATGCAATTTTCAAAGAAATTCCGTTTTTTAGCTACAAGCATACTTGCACTACAGTTAACGATACCTGTCGCAGCTAATGCTGACGATCCAAAAGATTACATAGCACCAAGTTGGATTGCACAGGTAGATTATGTAGCACTAGGTGATTCAATTGCTCATGGGATGAACGAGGTAGGAGTAATCGGATTAGGCTACACAGATTTTGTTGCACAAACTTTACAAGAAGAGGGCTTCATCACTTCTTATAACAAAGGTTTTGCCATGTCAGGCTATACAACAAAAAATGTTTTGGCAGATATACAAAATGATGTTGCAAAAACGGTGACTGGTTTTGGTTATCCGACAGACCAAGTAAAGTTAAAAACATCTATAAAAGAGGCAGAGATCATTACACTAACTGTTGGCGCTAATGATTTATTACCAATATTAAAAGAGTCCCAAATAACAGGGGTGGACGCAGTTGCCATCGTTAAGGCTACGAAAGAAGCTGTAACAAATATTGCAACAATATTAACTGAAATTAAAAAGTTAAATCCACAAGCTGAAATTTATGTGATGGGATATTATAATTCGTTCCCTTACTATAGTGAGAACTTACAAAATCAATTTAAAATACTATTGGCAACAATGAATACAACAATAAAAACAACTGCTGAAAAAGCTGGAGCGATTTTTGTACCAACTTATGATGTTGTGGCCAAGGATGTTCCAAACTACCTTCCAAATCCAGAAAATATTCATTTAAGTGAAGCTGGTTATTTTGCATTGGCAAATGAAGCATTTTTACCAATCATTAAAACTAGCTCTTTATGGGATGTAACGAAAGCTATTCAAGTAGATGTAAAAGATCGTACAACTGTAGAAGTAAGGTGGCAAGAAGCGACGGATAATGTTGGCATAGAGAATTACGAAATTTATGTAAATGGAAAATTAACGTCAACATTGAATGCAGATACAACTAAGGTGACGCTCAACGATCTAACAGAGAATACAGCCTACACTATTACAGTAAAAGCAATTGATGCTGCTGGTAATGAAAGCGTTCAAAATCCAAAAGTAACTTTCACTACAGGAGGGTCGATACGCTTTACAGATACAGTCAATCATTGGGCGAAAGAGTATATTCAACAAGCAGCAGAAGCAGGGATGATGAATGGCTATCCTGATGGAACGTTTAAACCTAATCAAAATGTGACACGAGCACAAGTTGCTTCTATACTAGTGAGAAGTTTAGGCTTAACAACACGGGAAAAGGCACCATTTACTGACATATCAAATTATGATGCAAAAACACAGTCTGAAATTGCAGCAGCGTACACACATGGCATTATTAAGGGTGCCGATGGGAAATTCAACCCCACAAAACCTGTAACACGCGCTGAATTAGCAGTGATGATTCAGCGTACCTATGAACAGCAATTTAAACAACCTTATATTGTACAAGGGGGTTTGCCATTTACAGATGTTGCGTCATATAATGCTGAGACAAAACAGGCCATTACGATGTTATATGAGTTA
Organism: Lysinibacillus sp. ZYM-1; assembly: GCF_001308875.1. Classification (GTDB taxonomy): domain Bacteria; phylum Bacillota; class Bacilli; order Bacillales_A; family Planococcaceae; genus Lysinibacillus. The sequence continues at coordinate 50,670 of NZ_KQ465126.1, forward strand.
GGAATTATAACAGGAGATGGAGGAAAATATTCACCAGCAGCTTCAACCACAAGGGGGCAAGCAGCTAAAATTATGGTGAACTTGAATCAATTATTCACGAAGTAAAAAAAAGGTAGAGGTAAAACAGCACCTCTACCTTTTGACGTTTTTGCTACAAACAAAGTATAGTCTTACTAGGTTGTATATGGTAATAAAGAGAGGAGAATGGGGATGTTATCATTTATCTTATCTGCCAAAAGATTAGTTAAAGGATTGTGGCGGTCATTTAAACGACCACAGTTTCTATCACTATTTACAACATTATTCCTTATCATTCTATCCGGTACTTTGTTTTACAAGGGTACAGAGGGTTGGCATTGGCTAGATGCCATGTATTTTGCTGTAGTCAGTTTGATTCCAACAGGCGTAGAAACTGGGCTATATCCAACAACCTCTTACTCGAAGATTTTTACAATGATTTATCTCATTGTTGGTACGGGTGTAATGTTTATTATGTTGCTCATGCTGGGGCGCTCTCTCGTCGATTTTTCCTTAAACGAGGATGAAAAAGAAGAGGTTAAGAAACGTTTGAAAAAGTAAAATAGCCGTACAATCAATCTGATGAAAGATTCATTGTACGGCTATTTTTTATGAAAGTTTTGCAATAATGCCTTCTTCATCGTCTAAAACAAGTTCAATACCTGTTGAGAAGGGATCACCATGTAGAACATCCTTTATCCAAACGCGCAAGGCGCCTATTATGGCTGCTGTATTGAGTATTTCCATTTGACCACTTACTTCAACCTCTGCGCCGAAGCCCGTGTCATCATCATATGTCAATTCCACAAGAACATCCTCTGGGCGAATGTTCTTGTAATACGCTTGGGATAAACAAATAGCGTTAATAATATCTTGTTCGTTAATTATTTGTGCCATTGAGCTTCCTCTTTGCGTTTTTTATCTTTAAACATCTTCATAATTTTTACGACAAGCATCACAATAACGACAATTGCAGCTACGTTAATGAGTAATCCTAAAATATTTCCAAGTAAACCCATGCCGCTAAATAAGCTACCGAATAATAAACCTGCAAGTCCCCCAAGCATTAACCCTTTCATAAGGCCACCTGAGAAGAAACCACCTTTTTTAGTTGTATCCACTTTATTTGTAGAACTTGTGTTGTTTTTATTTGTTGTTGCATTTTTTTGATCTTTAGAAGTATCCTGGGACTTCTGGATATTTGAGCTATTGTTATTGTTTGAGAAGCCTTTTTTACCCGATTTATAGGATTTAGCTTCTGCTGTTGGTGTATCTGAGATGAATAATGTTGCACCAACTGTGGAAAATATCAGTGTCGCTGCAAATAGAGCGGCAAGAATTTTTTTCATTACTTACATTCCTCCAATATAATTTTTAATTTGGTCATAAACTAGTTCTTATATAGTAATATTACATGAACTATATTAAAAAATAAAACCAATGCCTTCTATAAATGAGCAATATCAAAAAATTTGAACAAATAGTGACAGATGATGTGGTTGTAAAAATTATCTAATAGAAAGGGGTGAAACGATGCTAGCAACATTAATAATTTTCATCTCAATATTTTTATTGCTGTACCTGACAGAAAAAAGGCGCTTCCTCAACGCGGTAGCTCTCGGTCTGATAGGTATATATATAGTCAGAGCGCTCATTATTCACTATCCTTTATTACTACCTGATGATCAGGGGATCATTTCAGAAATGGGGATATTTATTATTCTAGGAAGCTTTCCAAGTATCATGTTTATTTTATCTATAGCCATGTTTTTTAATAGTAAAATTTTATTGGAGAAGGAAGGACGTAAAGTACGAAATTTAATGTTGGCCATTATGGGACTAAGTTTTGTTATTATGATGATATGGTACGTATTCGTCATTTTTATACAAATTGAAAATGTACTTTGGCATATTCTTTTCTTCTATGCGTTTTTGATTTTTGGCTATACAATGTTTTTATACACAAGTGTCCTAGCATACGCCATATTGTATCATTTCACACCCATACGCTATGAACCGAGTTATATAATAACACTAGGCTCAGGGTTAATTGGCGATAGAGTCCCACCACTTTTAGCAAGTCGTTTAAATGAAGCGGTAAAGCAATACAAGAAGTACGGGGAAAGACCGTTTATCATTGTCTCCGGTGGTCAAGGAAATGATGAAAAAGTATCAGAAGCAAAGGCTATGAAAAAATATTTATTAGATGTCCATGATATTCCCTCTAAAAAAATTCTAATGGAAGATCAATCGACCAATACAGAAGAAAATATGGTCTTTACAAAAAACATTATGGACCAACATGCTCAAGGAGAAAAATATCGTTCCATATTTGTGACAAATAATTTTCACGTATTTCGTGCAAGTCTCTATGCAAAAAAAGCAAAACTAGATGCAGAAGGGGTTGGCTCAAAAACAGCCTTTTACTATGTTCCTAATGCATTTACACGAGAATTTATAGGCTTATTAGAAATGAATAAATGGGCCCATACTACAATTTTTTTAATCATTACGCTATTCATAGGCTTACTGTTGAGAGCGTATGTGTAACCAAAATTCAACTGTCTTCCATATAATAATGGCAAGACAGTTTTTTACATAATGTGCAAGGGAGGAAAACAATGTACGAGCAAATTTTAGCGAAGCGCAATAAAGAACGAATTAATTCCTTACAAAGTATAATACAAACAAAAAATACATGGTTTGCTCAAAATATAAAATTACTTTCATTCGATGAAGTTAACTTGGCAGCCTTGCAAAAAATACTGTATCAAATAGTGCGAGGGTTATTAAAAGACCAGCAACAGCGTCATTTGCAAATTGTCGTTTCAGATCAAACTCAATCTGTGCAAGACAATGTATTAACGCTGTTAGCAGAATATGATGATTTGTTGCGTGATGCCATCCCGCAGCCAATCTATATACTCGTTTGGCAAATTTCATCCCTCGAAAAGTTAGCAAGCAGAATAGAAGTAGTAGATGATGTACTTGATGTAGTTGAATGGTATTTCTGCCATCAAGATGATCAAGTCAAGATTTTAGATGAGGAAGATTTAGATCATGAGGTAATGATTGATTTATATAAAGAGGCGGTTGAGGACCAGGATACGGATGCGCAATATCAGCTGGGGGAATATTACAGCGCAATTGAAGGGGATTATTTCCAACCTGAAAAATCATTAAAATGGTTTGAATTAGCTGCCGCTCAGGATAATGCAGATGCCCAATACGTGTTAGGTAATTTTTATTTTGAGGGAATCGGTGTTGAGGAGAATTATGCTCGGGCTTTTTCATTATATGAAAAAGCAGCTTTACAAGGGCACGCAGATGCTGCCAATAATTTAGCAGATATGTACTTTAATGGAGAGAGTGTGCCAAAGGATTTTACACTAGCAAAAAAATGGTTTGACTATGCTGCTAGCAAGAACGTTGCGGAGGCCATGTTTACGCTAGGAATTATTTATGAGCAAGGATTAGGCGTTAAAAAAGATGCAGGTGCAGCTTTTAATGCCTATAAAAAATCTGCCGAAACAGGGTATGTTGAAGCTCAGTATCGTCTTGGTGGTATTTATTTAGAGGGGCGTCTTGGTCAAGCAAAAGATATAAATCGAGGTCTATTTTGGTTTGAAAGAGCGGCAGAACAATTCCATATTGATGCCTTTTATGATTTAGGTTTTATTTGGAGTAAAGGATTAACAGGCATTCGGAATATTGAAAAGGGAATTCATTGGTTTAAACAGGCTGCTCTGCAAGGGGATGCTGACGCCAAGCTACAACTTGGACATATATATCATAAAGGTGAAGGAATTGCCAGAAATCTGAAAGAGGCTATTAAGTGGTATGGACTTGCAGCAGATGCTGGCATTGAAGAGGCTGCTAAAATATTACAGGAACTTAAGGGATTGTAAATTTTATGTTAAAATTTCATAGATCTTTAAGATTATTTATATGATCTTGAGCAATGGTTCTTTCGTATAGTAAAAAGCTCTATTTGTAAGTATTAAGGATCATTTAGGTTGAGGGCATAAAATATTAATATAGTGATATTTAATGAGGACCTATCGGAAAATAGAAAAAAGGTAAAAAAAATAAGCATAATCAAACAAACAAATAGAAGAAAAGGCTACCAATAATATTGTGGTAGCTTTTTTATTGATGATTTCAGGCAATTTAACAGCAAGGACTTTATATATACATTATGTAAAAAAATGGTACATATAAGATTGACAGTAATTTTTAAAATGTTTAAGGTAAATGAGTAATTTTGAAAACAATCATACATAAATAAATCGACTGTAGTTAATGTATAGAGCAGATCTGTTTGTTGAGTACAAATCACCTTTTAATTAATGATTGAACAATAAGTGACCGCTTTTGGAGGAGTGTGTCATGTGAAATAGCGGTAGCAAATGGAAACATAGTAATATGGCTAGCCTATTTTATCGGTATTTTTATTTGTATCAATCAATATGTTAAAAGGTATTTGTTGTTTCTCAGCCTGATAAAAGTAAACGGAACGAAAGAGGGAAGATAAGTGATTTTTCAAAAACAGAGAAAGACAAAGGCATTGGATTTACAGCAATATACTGTAAAAATGGATTTATCTAATCGCCAATTAATGGCTAAGCAAATTGAAATGCTGAATTTAACGAAGCAGGACTTACAATATTTAAAAGCATTCCAGCCGTATGTTATGGACAATATAGATCACATTGTAAACCGTTTTTACAATATGATAGGTACCGAGCATCATTTGGTAGATATTATTAGTCATCATAGTTCTGTAGAAAAGCTTAAAGTAACATTACGGCAGCATATTATTGAAATGTTTAACGGAACGATTGATGAGATGTTTTACCAAAGGCGTGTGAAAATTGCAAAGGTGCATGTTCACATTGGGCTTAGAACACAATGGTATATCTGCGCATTCCAAGATTTATCTCTCTCATTTATTGACTTAGTTGAACAAAATATCGATCAACCTCGAGATCAGTTTAATACCATTAGAGCGATTTCTAAAATTTGTAACTTTGAGCAGCAACTTGTTTTAGAAGCATTTGAAAACACTGTTGAACAGCATAAAGTAAATATGGAGCAAGAAAAAGAAACAATTGAACGGCAAATTGTAGAATCCTCGGAATTGCTTGCAACCATTTCGCAAGAAACAAATAGTTCATTTTGCAGTCTAAGCGAACAATCTGATGAAATTGAACAATTAGCTAAGAAATCAATTGATGTGTCCACCCTAGCTGAAAATCAAGCACTGGATGGACGTGAATGTTTGAAAAAGCAATCACAAAATATGAACAATATTATTCAATCTCTTCATGATATAGAAGAAAATATTGAACAATTGTCTGGTATGTCAAAGGAAATGGAAACAATCATGAGTGTCGTTACCAATATTGCCAATCAAACCAATCTGTTGGCTTTGAATGCCGCTATTGAAGCTGCCCGTGCTGGAGAAGCGGGGAAGGGATTTAGTGTGGTGGCTGATGAAGTACGTAAATTATCCATTCAAACAAAAGAATCTGTCACAGCTGTTGCATTGTTATTGCAAAAAACGAGTGAACGAACGGAAAAATTGGAGCAATCTCTTACTAATATTCAAGAAGAAGTGGCATCTGGTGAGGAAAACATGTTACACACTGAAGGCCAATTTACGAATATACTGGGAGCGATGACAGAAGCAAAAGATCAAAATGATTGCATGGCAATGAAAATTAAAGCAATTGCAAGTATATTAAGTGAGTTGGGTACTTCTTTTTCGGAAGTAACAAATTCCGCAGAAAAATTAGCAAACTTTGCCCAAAATTTAAAAGGTTAGATTACTAGTTATAATAAACACTATAGTACCTATTATTATGTGTCTTTAGTATTCATAGATCTCATAGAGTTACATACTCATAAAGCTAGGGTTACCTCACGGATGAGGTAGCTCTATTTTTGCTAAATTTGTAAAGGGTTTGACGTAACTTTCAATAAAAATAAGTTTATACTGTAGACAGAACTAAAAATAGGGGCGGTTTACTATGAAAACAGTTGTTGTATTAGGTGGCGGTATTACTGGGTTATGCACAATGCATTATCTACAACGTCAAGTGAAGGAAAAAAAATTAGATGTTCAGCTAGTGCTCGTAGAAAAAAATACATATTTAGGTGGCAAATTATATTCGGCATATGAACAAGACTTTATTATGGAAACAGGTGCTGATTCTATTGTAGCCCGCCATAAAGGTGTAATGGAGCTAGTGCAGGAGCTAGGTTTTGAAGAGAATCTCGTTTACAACGAAACAGGTATCTCCTATATTTATACAAATAACGAACTGCATGCCATTCCAGTAGATTCTACATTTGGTATACCTATGAGTTTGACATCTCTTGAGGAAAGTACACTCATTTCTGAACAGGCAAAACAAGAAGCACTAAAGGATTTAACTCTACCCAATGCAGGTTTCACGAAAGAAAGCTCGATAGGGGAATTTTTAACCTATTATTTAGGTGAAGAGCTAGTGGAAAATCAAATTGCACCCGTCCTGGCAGGTGTTTATTCAGGTGACTTACACCAGCTTTCTATAGCCTCCACACTACCATATTTAATTGACTATAAAAATGAATATGGAAGCATCATTAAAGGTTTCGATGCGAATCGTGAGCAATTTGTTAAAGCTTCTAACAAAAAATTTATATCGTTCCAAAATGGTTTATCCTCTTTAATTGAGCGATTAGAACATACGTTAACAGATGTAGACATCATCAAGGGTGTTGCAACAACCTGTGTCAAAAAACAGGAGAACCAATATATGATTTCCTTAGCAAATGGTCAAAACATTGAGGCAGATCATGTTGTCCTAGCATTACCGAATGAAGCAGTTCAAAGCATATTGCAGGATGAATCCTTAAACCGTTATTTTGATCAGTTTACTACAGCATCAGCAATTACCATTTATCTAGGTTTTGATGTACCTGACTCTAAATTACCAGCGGATGGAACGGGCTATATTGTATCGCATAATTCTGATGTCACTTGTAATGCAGCAACTTGGACGAGTCGTAAGTGGAAACATACATCGAAAAACAATAAGTTACTTGTGCGCCTTTTCTATAAGAATATTAATCCAGCGTATGAGCAATTACGTGATATGACTGAAGAAGAATTGGCAGCGGTAGCTTTAGAAGATGTTCGAAAAAGCTTGGGAATCGAGGAAAAACCAACAGTAGTTAACGTCACAAAGTGGATTGATCAGATGCCTAAATATGACTTAGCTCACCGTGAAGCATTACAAGGATTACTATTGGAACTGAATGAAAACTATCCGAATTTATCGATTGCAGGTTGTTCTTATTTTGGAGTAGGTATTGGCGCTTGCATTCAAAATGGGAAAAAAATTGGTGAGGACCTTGCTGAAGAGCTATCCAATTTCTAGGATTTTAAGCGAAAAAATTCTTTGTTATGTGAAATAGTCTTGACTCATTCGTCTGTAAACGATATGATTCTTTTAATTATTTAAAAAATTCATACTTAATTCTTATCAAGAGAAGCTGAGGGACTGGCCCGATGAAGCTTCAGCAACCAACTTTTTGTCAGGTGCTAAATCCAGAAGACCATTGAGTCGAAGATGAGAAGGAACAACAATGATGAGTCGTTAAAGCCTTCTTTTTATATAAAGAAGGCTTTTTATTATACAGAGATATAGGAAGAGAGGCTAGTTTTATGGGATTGCTTGAAAGGTTACAAACACATGTACTGACGGCAGATGGTGCAATAGGCACAGTGCTATATGGCTATGGATTGGAGTATTGCCATGAGGAAATGAATGTTCAGAGACCTGAATTAATTGAAAAGATTCATAGAGAATATATTGCGGCTGGTGCTGATATCATTCAAACAAATACGTACGGTGCCAATGCCATTAAATTAGCTCGCTATGGATTAGAATCAAGTGTCAAACAATTTAATGAAGCAGCTATTACTATTGCCAAGCGAGCAGCTGCAGATGGCGGTCAATTTGTTTTAGGGACAATTGGTGGTATTCGTGGCATTCGTAAAAGTGATGCAACGTTAGATGAAATATTAGCAACCGTTGAAGAACAGGCAAATGTTTTACTTGCAGGAAATCCAGATGGCCTTTTACTCGAAACCTATTATGATTTTGAAGAATTGACAGCGACATTAAAAATGCTTCGCGCCAAAACCAATATACCGATTATTGCCCAAGTATCTATGCATGAGCCTGGTGTTTTACAAAATGGCATGCCTTTAAATAATGCTCTGCATGAGTTAGAAACACTGGGTGCAGATATTGTTGGTGTCAATTGCCGTCTAGGTCCATACCATACGATTCAAGCGTTTGAAGGTGTAGAACTTCCTGAAAAGGCATTTATGTCAGCCTACCCAAATGCTTCGTTACTAGATTTAGAGGACGGACGCGTTGTTTATGAGTCTGAGGCTGATTATTTTGGTCGGGCTGCTGTTGAACTGCGTGATCAAGGGGTCCGCTTAATCGGGGGCTGTTGTGGTACAACACCAAAGCATATTGCTGCAGCAAAGAAATATTTAGAAGAGCTATCACCAGTCAGTGAAAAGCATGCGAAACCTGCAAAGATTGAGATTGTTCGTGATGCAGAGCCACCTAAATATGAACCACTTCATGAAAAAGTAAAGCGTGAGCGCTCGGTAATCGTAGAGCTAGATACACCTAGACATTTAGAAATTGACGGTTTTCTTGAAGGAGCAAAACAACTATATGAGGCAGGTGCCGATGTAGTTATGATGGCAGACAATTCACTGGCATCCCCACGTATTAGCAATATGGCAATGGGGTCCTTATTGAAAAGTACTAACGGTGTCCGTCCTCTTACACATATTACCTGTCGAGATCGTAATTTGATTGGTCTGCAATCGCATTTAATGGGGTTAAATGCCTTAGGAATTCATGATGTGTTAGCCGTTACTGGTGATCCAACAAAGGTTGGGGACTTCCCAGGAGCAACTAGCGTATATGATGTATCCTCGATGGAGCTTATCCAATTAATTAAACAATTAAATGAAGGGGTCTCTTTCTCGGGGAAACCACTCCGGAAAAAGGCAAACTTCTCTGTGGCTGCTGCATTTAATCCCAATGTTCGTGTTTTAGATCGTGCTGTGGCACGTTTAGAAAAAAAGATTGAACATGGGGCAGACTATTTCATTTCACAGCCTGTTTATACAAAGGAAAAGATTGTAGAAATTTATGAAGCAACGAAGCATTTACAAGCACCGATTTATATTGGTATTATGCCCGTTACCAGCTATAAAAGTGCTGAGTTTTTACATCATGAGGTGCCAGGCATAAAATTATCTGAAGATGCTTTAGCAAGGATGAAAGCTTGTGGTGAAGATAAGGAACATGCCACATTGGAAGGTATTGCTATTGCTAAGGAATTAGTAGAAGTGGCTACGCAATATTTCAATGGTATTTACCTCATTACACCATTTTTACGCTATGATGTGACATTAGAGTTGATGAAATATATAGAGCAATTGGATGAACAGAAAAAAGGGGTAAGTATAAATGGCTAAGCACTTGATTGAGGAGCAACTTGATAAACGCATATTAATTCTTGATGGCGCGATGGGAACAATGCTGCAAAATGAAAACTTATCAGCAGATGATTTTGGTGGTGAAGAGCTAGATGGTTGTAATGAAAATCTAGTGCTCACTAGACCTGACGTCATTGAGAAAATTCATCATAAGTATTTGGAGGCAGGAGCAGATATTATTTGTACGAATACATTTGGTGGTACACCTCTTGTATTAAATGAATATAATCTTGGTGCAAAAGCGGAAGAGATTAATAAACGTGCAGTCGAAATTGCTCGTCAAGCTGTAGATAATTATTCTACCTCTGATTGGCCACGTTTTGTTGCAGGGGCAATGGGCCCAACAACCAAAACGCTGTCAGTAACAGGTGGTATTACATTTGATGAGCTAGAGGAAAATTTCTATGTGCAAGCAAAAGCGCTAATTGAAGCAGGGGCAGACGTCCTGTTGCTTGAGACAAGTCAGGATATGTTAAATGTTAAAGCAGGTACACTTGGTGTGGCACGTGCTTTCGAAGTAACTGGCAAAGAGCTACCTGTCATGATATCAGGAACAATCGAGCCGATGGGTACTACACTTGCAGGGCAAACTATTGATGCTTTTTATATTTCCATCGAGCATATTCAACCATTATCAGTGGGCTTAAACTGTGCAACGGGGCCAGAGTTTATGACGGACCATATTCGTTCATTGGCAGAGCTGTCAACGGGCTATATTAGCTGTTACCCGAATGCTGGTTTACCGGATGAAGAAGGATGTTATCATGAGTCTCCAGAATCTCTGTCGCAAAAACTAAAGGGCTTTGCTGCAAAAGGATGGCTCAATATTGTAGGTGGGTGCTGTGGTACAACTCCAGCACATATTGCGGCTATTCGTGAGGTTTTAAAAGATGAAAAGCCTCGCCAATTACCAGAAAAAACACATGGTCACGCGGTTTCAGGTATCGAACCACTATTGTATGATGATTCAATGCGTCCGTTATTTATTGGTGAGAGAACGAATGTTATTGGTTCTCGTAAATTCAAGCACTTAATTATTGATGGGAAATTTGAGGAAGCGGCGGAGATTGCAAGGGCGCAAGTGAAAAATGGGGCACATGTAATCGATATTTGTTTAGCGAACCCAGACCGTGATGAATTAGCGGACATACGTGGCTTTATGCAGGAAGTCGTGAAAAAAGTTAAGGTTCCACTTGTTATTGATTCAACAGATGAAAAGGTTATTGAAGAAGCACTAAAATTTTCGCAAGGGAAAGCCATCATTAACTCTATTAATCTAGAGGATGGTGAAGAACGGTTTGATGCAGTATTGCCATTAGTGAAAAAGTACGGTGCCTCGTTAGTTGTGGGAACTATAGATGAAACGGGGATGGCGGTCGATCGTCATCGGAAGCTTGAAATTGCTGAACGTTCCTATCAACTACTAACAGAAAAATGGGGAATTGAACCTGAAGATATCATCTTTGACCCATTAATGTTCCCAGTAGGAACAGGGGATGAGCAATATATTGGCTCCGCTCTTGAAACAATTGAAGGAATTCGTCTGATCAAAGAAAAAATGCCACGTACATTAACGGTGCTTGGTGTTAGTAATATCTCATTCGGCTTACCACCAGTTGGCCGCGAAGTACTCAATGCTGTATACCTCTATCATTGTACACAGGCTGGCTTAGATTATGCCATTGTAAATACTGAGAAGCTAGAACGTTATGCATCCATTCCAGAAGAGGAAATTACACTGGCGAATAACTTGCTGTTTAATACAAATGATGAGACATTGGCTGTGTTCACAGATTTTTATCGTGATAAAAAGAAGGAAAAGACTGAAGCGGATATTCCGAAAACTGTTGAAGGTCGTTTAGCTTACTATATATTAGAAGGTACAAAAGAAGGACTTATTGAAGATTTAGAAGCTGCTCGGGAAATGTTTGAGACGCCTCTTGATATTATTAATGGTCCATTAATGAATGGTATGGCCGAGGTAGGTCGTTTATTTAATGATAACCAATTGATTGTAGCGGAGGTTTTACAATCTGCTGGAGTGATGAAGGCTGCAGTTGCCCATTTAGAGCAATTCATGGAGAAGGATGAGGAGAGCACTGGTAAAGGTAAAATGGTGCTTGCTACCGTAAAAGGTGATGTGCATGATATTGGGAAAAACCTTGTTGATATTATTTTAAGCAATAATGGCTATAAGGTTGTAGATTTAGGTATTAAGGTGACGCCTGCTCAATTGATAGAAGCCATTCGCAAGGAAAAGCCAGATTTTATCGGGTTATCGGGTTTACTGGTTAAGTCAGCGCAGCAAATGGTCACTACGGCTCAAGATTTTAAAGAAGCAGGGATTGATGTGCCAATTTTAGTTGGTGGAGCTGCACTTTCTCGCCGATTTACAGAAACAAAAATTGCTGATGAATATAATGGACCTGTTATTTATGCAAAGGATGCGATGCAAGGGTTGGAGCAAGCAAACCTATTAATGGGTGAGGGGACACGTGAAAACTTTTTAGCAGAAATTGCGGAATCTCGCCAAAAACGTTTAGAGGCAGATGAAAAACGGGCTGCTCGTCCTGCAAAAGAGGTAACAATAAAACCTGCACGTACAGTAAAGGAAGCATCAGTATTTTTCCCAGCTGATTTACGCCGTCATGTAAAGAAAGAATACTCTGTCTCCCATTTATATCCATATGTTAATATGCGGACATTACTGGGGCATCATTTAGGCTTAAAAGGGCAAGTACAACAATTGCTTGATGCTGGGGATCCAAGAGCAACTGAGCTTAAAGATCTAGTGGATGACTATTTAAAAAGTAATCTATTAAAGCCTTCTGGTTTATATCAATTTTTCCCTGCCCAAGCAGATGGAGATGATGTAGTTGTTTATGATCCAGCGGATAGCAAGACAGAAATTGAGCGTTTTACTTTCCCACGTCAGCAGGTTGAACCGTTTTTATGTCTTGCTGATTTCTTAAGGACAGTAGAAAGTGGCGAAATGGACTATGTTGCTCTCATGGTGGTGACAGCAGGGCAAGGAGTTATGGCAAAAGCTCGTCAGCTAAAAGAGGATGGTAAATTCCTTGAAAGCCATGCCTTACAGTCGACGGCGCTAGAATTAGCAGAGGGCTTTGCAGAACGTATGCATCAAGAAATCCGTGACCAATGGGGCTTCCCAGATGCGACAGATTTCACGATGCGCGATCGTTTCGCAGCTAAGTACCAGGGACAACGTTTTTCATTTGGCTATCCAGCATGTCCTAACTTGGAGGATCAAGAAAAATTGTTTAGTTTGTTAAAGCCTGAGGATATTGGTGTTCATTTAACGGAAGGTTTTATGATGGAGCCAGAAGCATCTGTATCAGCGATTGTTTTTGCTCATCCTGATGCTCGCTACTTCAATGTATAAGGAGTAAAATATGAAGATATAGATAGTGGTTTATAGCCTAACTATATCTTCTTTTCTTGCCATTGAACGTGAGGATATTTTCGGAAGGACGTGCGTAAAATGATTCGATTGATGGAAGAAAAAGATTTACCTGAGGTTTTGGAAATCTATAATGATATTATTTTAACAAGCAAAGCAGTCTATAGATATGAAATTCAATCTTTAGATGAAAAAGAACAATGGTTTAAGGCACAGCAGGTATTAGGAAATCCGTTGTTTGTATTTGATGAAAATGGGATGATTGCTGGCTTTGCTACTTATAGTCAATTCCGTCCTTATCCAGGTTACAAATATACAATGGAGCACTCCGTCTATGTGCATAAAGAGCATTACCAAAAAGGTATTGGTACGAAGCTTATGCTTAAGCTAATAGCGACAGCGGAAGAGCGAGGAGTAAAGACATTAGTTGCTGGCATTGATGGAGAAAACATTGGTAGTATTAAAGCACACGAAAAATTAGGTTTTGAATACGCAGGTACCATTAAAAATGCAGGCTATAAATTTGAACAGTGGCTAGATCTTGTGTTCTATCAGCTGCATTTGACTGGAACGAAATCATAAAAGGATATGACAAATGTCATATCCTTTTTATGATGTTTGCGTCTGTTACTGACTTGTACTCTTGTTTTATGATGAGGTCATAAGGAAAAGGAAACGAGGGAGTAGAAGATGACAACAATTAAAGAAAAAACAAAAAAGTTACGCCAAGATGTAGCGCCATTTGCTAAATCTGATATGCGTAAAAGTGTTTTTCAAATGATAAATACCATTGTACCGTTAATTGCATTGTGGGTGGCTGGTTACTTGTTAGTTGATGTTTCACCTTGGTTAACAGTTGGCTTAAGTGTTATTTCAGCTGGTTTTGTCGTACGAACTTTTATTATCTTTCACGATTGTACACACGGATCATTTTTCAAAAGTAAAAAGGCAAACGACTGGGTTGGATTTTTTACTGGGGTGCTAACATCATTCCCATATGAAAAGTGGAAACGTGAGCATACAATTCACCATGCAACAAGCTCAAACTTAGACAAGCGTGGTATTGGTGATATTGATATGATGACAGTGGAAGAATACATGCAAGCTTCAAAGGGTCAACGATTATGGTATCGCTTTTATCGCAATCCATTCGTTATGTTTGGGTTAGGACCATTATATATGGTACTTGTCTTAAATCGTTTTAATCGCAAGGATGCAAAAAAGAAGGAACGTTTCAACACAATTTTAACGAATATTGTTATTGTTGGACTTTGTGCTGCATTAATTTTCTTCATGGGTTGGCAAGCATTTTTATTAGTTCAAGGCGTTACATTATTTATTGCGGGTTCTTTAGGAATTTGGTTATTTTATATTCAGCACACGTACGAAGATTCATACTTTGAGCATGATACAGAATGGGATTATGTGAAAGCCGCAGTGGAAGGTAGCTCGTATTATAAATTGCCAAAAATTTTACAATGGGCTACAGGGAATATTGGTTTTCATCATGTCCATCACTTATCTCCTCGTGTACCTAACTATAATCTTGAAAAGGCACATAATGAAACGCCACCATTACACACGGCGACAACGATTACTTTACGTACAAGTTTAGAATCACTACGTTACAAATTATATGATGAAGAGCAAGGTAAGTTTGTATCGTTTAAAGAAGTAAATGAAATCATAAAACGCAAATCAAGAGGCAGCATTGCCGCTTAGTTGATAAACAGCCATCTCTACAAGGGAGATGGCTGTTTTATATAAAGCGAAGGGTCTTGTCTAAAGCATGTACAGGCATAAATTTATTTTTCTTGTTATAATAAGGGAAAAGTAGGAAAGAGCGTGAGATTATGTTGAGGAAATGGCATAGTATTATTCCGAATAGTCCAATGCTCAGTGTATATTTATGGATTATTTTTTGTTTCCTACCGTTTTTCTTCATTTTTAGGAAATCGTCTTATATCGAAATCTCGATAGGAATCACGTTTTTAATGCTTTATTTTATCTTCTATCGATTTTCCATGAATTCGAAAAGCGGCTTAGTTTATATGTGGATCAGCTTTGAAATGGTTATTAATATTGTCATGACGATTTTATATGGCTATGTATACCTATCCATTTTCACTGCATTTTTTATTGGAAATATACGAAGACCAGTTGGCTTCTATATCATGTATGGTTTACATATTGGCTTTACAGTGATATCTACAGGTGCTGGCTTTTTTGTTGAGCTTCACTTATTTTTATCTCAATTACCTTTTGTGGTGTTAACTATTTTAGCTGTTGTTCTTTTGCCATTAACCATCTATTCCAAAAATAAACGTGAGAACTTAGAGGGGCAGTTAGAAACGGCCAATGAACGTATTGCTGAGTTAATTGTTTTTGAAGAACGACAACGTATTGCTCGTGATCTACATGATACATTGGGGCAAAAACTGTCTATGATCGGGTTGAAAAGTGATTTAGCATCGAGGTTGATTGAGCGTGATCCGCAGCAAGCTTTAGTTGAGATTAAGGATATACGCCAAACGGCTAGTATTGCCTTAAAAGAGGTTCGCGAATTAGTTTCAGATATGCGTACAGCAAAATTTGAGGATGAGCTTATGCGTATTTCTCAAATACTAAAGGCGGCAGAAATGGATTTTGTCTTTGAGGGCGATAAAAATGCATTGCAAGTTCCACCGCTTGTAGAAAATGTTTTATCCATGTGCTTAAAAGAGGCCGTTAATAATGTTGTCAAACATAGTGGTGCGACAAAATGCGAAATTGCGTTCCATCAAAATTTTAAAGAAGTTTACTTAGTCGTTCGTGATAATGGACAAGGAATTACGAAAAAGCAAGCATGGAAAACTGGGAACGGGTTGAAAGGAATGCGAGAACGCTTAGAATTTATCAATGGTTCCTTTAAAATTGAAAGTGTTGAAGGCACTACATTATCGGTAACCATTCCAGTGGCTATTACGCATCAAAATGTCAAAGGAAATCTGGAGAACATATAGAAAAGAGGCTTGTGACATGATACGAATTGTGATTGCTGAAGATCAGGGGATGCTATTAGGCGCTCTTCGCTCTTTACTTAGTATGGAGGAAGATATGGAGGTCATTGGCTTAGCAAAAAATGGTGAGGAAGCATTGATGCTTGTTGAAGAGCACCAGCCTGATATTTGTATTATGGATATTGAAATGCCAGTTAAAACTGGACTTGATGCAGCTGAAGAAATCCATAGCTCTGGCTCAGATTGTAAAGTCATTATTTTAACTACATTTGCTAGACCGGGTTATTTCGAACGTGCTAGAAAAGCAGGTGTCAGAGGTTACTTATTAAAAGATAGCCCTATAGAGGAATTAGTGTGTGCAATCCGTACAATAATGGATGGCAAACGTATTTATGCACCGGAGCTCGTTGATTTTGTTTATGAAGATGATAGTGAAAACCCATTAACAGAGCGAGAAAGTCAGGTGCTGACTCTTGTGGCAGAGGGCAAGACAACGAAGGAAATTGCCGCCGAGCTATTTCTATCGGCTGGAACCGTTCGTAATTATATTTCAACGATTTTAGAAAAATTAAACGTAGGCAATCGTATTGAAGCCATTGCTCGATTTAAAGATAAAGGATGGAATAAATAAAAAGAGAACCTTATCGCATGGTTGCGGCAAGGTTCTTTTCTGTTTTTTTATTTTTTGCGTTTTGTTAAACGACCAAGAACGAATGCACCTGCTGCTACAGCAAGAACGGTATTCGTTTTTTTTGTAAACACTTGCTTTGTTACAAGGTTAAGGTTCTGAGGACGTTCAGCTAAGCGGCGCATAAAGTAGCCGTACCAATCTTCGCCGAATGGAACGTACACACAGAAGTTATAGCCTTCTTTGGCAAGCTCTTTTTGCATATCTGTACGGAATCCATAAAGCATCTGGAATTCGAATTTATCTAATGGGATATTATGATCAGCTACAAAGCGTTTAACGTGTGCAATGATATTATGGTCATGTGTTGCGATGGACGTAAATTTACCATGTAGCAAGTGATATTCAATCAACTCAATAAAGTTTAAATCGATATCCAATTTATCTTGGTAAGCAACTTCAACAGGCTCTTTATAAGCACCTTTTACAATGCGTAAACGGTAGTCCTTGAATTTTTCGATATCGTCTTTTGCACGGTAAAAGTATGATTGAATCACTGTTCCAACATTATTAAATGTTTTAGATAATTCCTCTACCATATCAAAAGATGTTTGGAGACGTCCGAAGTCTTCCATATCGAAGTTAACAAATATATCATAAGCAGCAGCTTTTTCTACAATTTCATACAGGTTGTCATAACAAAAATCAACATCAATATCTAAACCTAATTGAGAAGGCTTTAATGAAATATGTGCATTTACACTGTTTTCATGAATGGCTTCTATCACAGCAAGGATTTTTTCTTTTGCAGTAGTTGCTTCTTCTTTACTCGAAACAAATTCACCGAGGTTATCTACTGTACAAGAAATATTATGTGCATTTAGTTCTTTGATGCTTGCAATTGTTTCTTCAATATTTGTACCAGCTACTACACTTTGTGCCCCTAATTTTAGGCCATATTTCTTTGCGGTACTATTTAATAGCTGGTTTTCAGATAGATGGATGAAAAAATCGCGTAATAACATGGTCATTCTCCTAACTGCATTTTCTTTTTAGTATAACATAAATTCTTTAAACTATATTAAATCCGTGTAACAATTATTTCATTTCAAGTATTTGCATACGCGCATTAAAAAGTGCTGGGTAGCTTAAAAAGCCAATCATAATACTTGATAAAGTTGCCGTTGTTAGAAGGGCGAAGATAATCAAAAGTTGAAATTGTACAGCTTGAATTGGGTCGGCACCACCGATAATCTGACCGCTCATCATTCCTGGTAGCTGTACCAAGCCGATTGTTTTTTGGGTTTCAATAGTAGGAATCATACTCGCCTTTACAGCGTTGATAAGTTGTCGATGAACGGCTTGTTTTGGTGTGCCACCCAATGACAAGATTAATTCCATTTGGTCTTTATGGCTAGTAATTTCGGCTGTAAATCGGTTTAAAAATAAAATGGATAATACCATCGAATTACCAATTAACATACCACTAATCGGAATGATATATTGAGCAGTTGCTGGCACAATGTCAAAGCCAAGCAAGACACCTTGTGTGGTAATTTCTATTATGATAAGCGTCAGTGCTATTTTCCAGGTGATTCCTTTAATACCCTCACCTTTTTTCCGTGCATTAAACGTAGCAACTATAATCATTAACGCTATCATGAGAAAAATATAAACATAGCTGTTAGCATCAAAGACAAATTTTAATATATAGCCAACAGCAAGCAATTGAACAATAGAGCGAAGGGTTGCAATAAGCGTATCTTTTTCTAATCCTAATTTTAATGTTTTGGATAGCAGTAGAGGGATGCAGACAAAAATTAATGTCAGTGATAAAGACGTATAGGTCATATGTTAACCCCCTGTACAAACTCTGCTACACGTGGGTTCGTTGGTGCTTGAAGTAAAGCGCTCTTGCCAGTTTCAATTAGCTCTCCATTCATCATGACCCATGTGTAGTGTCCAATCGTTAACGCTTGTTGTAAATTGTGAGTAATCCAAATCATTGTCACATTGTATTTTTTATTAATAGTTGCGATGAGTTTTTCAATTTCCTGAACAGATTGGCGATCCAGTGCAGAAGTTATTTCATCTAATAATAGAATAGAGGATTGATTGATGAGTGTTCTTGCAATAGAAACTTTTTGACGTTGTCCTCCTGATAATTCATTTGTGGATTGGTGTAAAAAGCTTTCATCTAAGCCAACATCCTCTAAATATTGGATGGCTTCCTGTTGAGAAAGCTTCTTCCCTTGCAGTATTCGAGGGAGTGCGAGATTTTCCTTTACAGTGCCTGCAATCATAGGAGCAGCCTGCAAGGCAATGCCAACATGTCTTCGTAATGCTGTGGGCTCATAGTTTGAAATGGGCTGATTATCAATGAGTATGTGTCCATTTGTCGGTGAAAGAAGGCCATTACATAATTTAAGGAGTGTTGTTTTACCCGCACCAGAAGGGCCAACGAGAGTGGTAATTTGACCTTTCGGAAATGATCCAGTAATTGACTTTAATATTATTTTGTCATTTACTGAGAAATGAACTTGTTGAAAGTGAATGGCAGGCTCATATAGCGTATTCATCTATTGAAACTCCTTTGCTATAGTCAGTAAAATAACTGTAGCATGAAATGAAGGAAAGATGCAGTTTAAATAAAAGATTTTAGAAATGAAGGGAGAATAGGGAATGGAAATATTGTATTTCGATACATTAACGTATTTACATGGTGCTATGTATATTGTGGCTTCAGACAATGGACTTGCCTATATTGGAACACCAAATGCATCATTTAATGAAGTCAAAGAGTGGGCAAAAAAGCCTTTTAAAGGTTATAGCTTTGAAGAGAATCAAGGCAAATTACAACCATACAAAGATCAATTAACAGCTTATTTTAATAAGAAACTGACAGAATTTGACCTGCCGATCCATGTGAAGGGGACACCTTTTCAATTAGCTGTTTGGGACGCCTTAAAAGAATTACCCTACGGTACGACAACATCGTATGCAAGCATCGCAGAACGTATTGGGAACCCTAAAGCGGTTAGGGCTGTAGGTAGTGCTATTGGTGCGAATCCAATACTAGCTATTATTCCGTGTCATCGTGTCATTGGCAAGAACGGTCAATTGACAGGTTTTCGAAGTGGACTAGACATGAAACAATTTTTATTAGAACTAGAGAAAGCCTAAATGAACTTTAATATGTAATCATAGTAGTTCACTAAAATGAAATCTGCTCGCTACCTTATTGATAGCGAGCAGATTTTGTTGGTTATACGTGTTGTTCTTCTTGTTGTACATTATGTTGATTTTTACCGAAATGCGTTAAACGATGTGCAAAGGTTTCTCCTCGAACTGCGGAACTTTTGAAAAGATCTTGGAATTCGTATGCAGGGGCTCCGTGCTCCATGACATCTAAACCAGCAATTTCTTCTTCAGCTGTTACGCGTAAAGGCATAAAAGCTTTAATGATATATAAGCCTGTTGTTACAGAAACACTAACCCAGGCTATTGTGGCAATAACACCGATGGCTTGAATACCTAGCAGACTCAAGCCACCACCATAAAATAAGCCTTGACCACTAACATCAAATAATCCAACTGCTAGTGTTCCCCATACACCGCAAATACCGTGTACAGCAATGGCACCTACCGGATCATCTACTTTTAGCTTCCACTCAAGGAAACGTACACCTTCGACAAGTAATGGAGCGGCGATAAGGCCAATGATAATGGAGCCGATAATACTGACATTCGCTGCACCGGCCGTGATTCCTACAAGCCCTGCTAAAGCGCCATTTAATGTGAGGGAACCGTCGATATGTCCATAACGAAACTTCGTATAGAAGGCGGTTGCTACGACACCAGCAGCCGCTGCAAAAAATGTATTGGCTATGACATTAGGAACAAGCTCAGGGTCTGCAGCTAAAGTGGATGCACCATTAAAACCAAACCAACCAAACCAAAGTAAAAATACACCTAATGCTCCTAATGGAATACTATGTCCTGTGATCACATTTACTCGACCATTTTCATATTTACCTAATCGTGGTCCGACCATAATTGCTGCGACAAAGGCTGCGACAGCACCTGTTAAATGAACTACTGTAGAGCCAGCAAAGTCTACAAAGCCTATATCAGTTAACCAACCTTGACCACTCCAAACCCAGTGGCCCACGACTGGATAAACGACTAACGACATGAGTATAATGACTCCTATATAAGCAAAAATATTAGTACGCTCTGCAACAGCACCAGATAAAATTGTTGCCCCTGTTGCAGCAAACATTGTTTGAAAGATAAAGAATGATAGATCATCGACTCCTTTTAAGGCAAAGCCACTTGTGCCGAAAATACCGCCTACAGTGTCACCAAACATTATTGCGTAGCCACATAAAAAGTAGACGATACCCCCTAGTGAAATAGTTAGGAAATTTTTCATGATGATATTGACAGCGTTCTTTGAACGTGTGAACCCTGCTTCCACCATGGCGAATCCAGCATGCATAAAGAATACCAAAATTGTGCCAAGCATCACCCAAATTAAATTTACAGATAACAGTATTTCATCCATCTATAACGCCCCCTATTCTACTGCAACCGATCCGACTTCTTTTGTTCGGATACGTATTGCTTGTTCTACTGGATAAATGAAAATCTTCCCGTCTCCAACCTTGCCAGTTGCTGCTTCTCGCAATAGTGTTTCTACAATGGCATCAATTTTACCGTCATCTACAATCATTTCTAATTTTAATTTCGGTAAAAACTCAATTTCATACGTATTGCCACGAAATAAACCAGTTCTTCTTAACTGACGGCCACAACCAGCAATTTCAGAAACGCTTAAACCTGCAATTCCTTGTTGTGCAAGCCCGTCCCGAACTGCCCCAAAAACCTCAGGACGAATGATTGCTTCGATTTTTTTCATCTGTACCAGCTCCTTGTGTAAATTTAATTTACATGTTAAATCGCCACAAACAAGAGTGCAATTACTTTTTCGAAGTTCATGTGAGGTTTTGTTACATAGTTTATTTTTGTTTGCGAAATATTTGATGGAAAAAGGTTTTAGAATGGGAATGAAAGCGGTACTAAAATTTGTGTCTAAAATATGAACAGTTCTAAATTTTCTGACTATTAATGTTAGAAAACCTAACATTGGGGAATGGTCATGTAAAACGCAAGAATTTGGGTATATAGTGTATACTAGGACTAATTATCAAAGCGGAAGAAGGGGTTTCTTGTGAGATCAAACTATGCAGATGATAGCTTAGCGCTACACACAGACTTATATCAAATCAATATGGCAGAATCCTATTGGGCTGATGGGATACATAATAAAAAAGCAGTTTTTGAATTATATTTTAGAAAATTACCTTTTGGGAATGGCTACGCTATATTTGCCGGATTAGAGCGGATGCTGGACTATTTACGTAATTTTCGTTTTAGTGAATCCGATATTGCGTATTTACGTGAGGAAGTTGGATATAAAGAAGATTTTATCGAGTATTTAAAAGATATTCGATTCACAGGGGACATGTATTCCATGGTGGAAGGGGAGCTTGTTTTTGCCAATGAACCAATTGTGCGAATTGAAGCGCCGTTAGTGGAGGCACAGCTCATAGAAACTGCTTTACTTAACATTGTTAATTATCAAACATTAATAGCAACGAAAGCTAGCCGTATTAAACAAATCATTAAAAATGAAGTGGCAATGGAATTTGGTACACGGCGCGCGCAGGAAATGGATGCAGCTATTTGGGGTACACGTGCAGCGTTTATAGGTGGTTTTGCTTCTACTAGTAATGTACGAGCGGGTAAACTATTTAACATCCCGGTGTCTGGTACACATGCACATGCTTTGGTACAGGCGTATAAAAATGATTACGATGCTTTCCATTCTTATGCTAAACGTCATAGAGATTGTGTATTTCTTGTAGATACGTACAATACTTTAAAATCAGGTGTTCCAACCGCTATTAAAGTTGCTAAAGAGTTGGGGGACCAAATTAATTTTATTGGTATACGTTTAGATAGTGGAGACATTGCGTTCTTATCAAAAGAGGCTCGTCGCATGCTAGATGCTGCTGGTTTCCATGATGCTAAAATCATTGTTTCAAATGATTTGGATGAATACACAATTCTAAATTTAAAAGCTCAAGGGGCAAAAGTAGACGTGTGGGGAATCGGTACTAAGCTTATTACCGCTTATGATCAGCCTGCATTAGGTGCTGTTTACAAAATGGTTGCCATTGAAAATAGCGAAGGTCAACTGGAAGATACCATTAAAATATCGGCGAATGCTGAAAAGGTATCAACGCCAGGTCTCAAGAATGTTTATCGTATTATCGATAAAAAAAATGGGAAGGCAGAAGGAGATTACATCACGATGCATGATGAAAATCCTCAAGCAGAGGAACGTATTAAAATGTTCCATCCCATTCACACGTTTGTTTCCAAGTTTGTTACGAATTTTGAAGCGAAAAACTTACATCAGCATGTGATTAAAAATGG
Organism: Lysinibacillus sp. ZYM-1; assembly: GCF_001308875.1. Lineage (GTDB taxonomy): Bacteria > Bacillota > Bacilli > Bacillales_A > Planococcaceae > Lysinibacillus. The sequence goes on from NZ_KQ465126.1 coordinate 73,823, forward strand.
AGAAATCAACTATCAAAATCCGACGCTAGAAGAAATGCGTGACTATGCAGCGGGAAATTTAGAGTTGCTATGGGATGAATATAAACGTGCCATGAACCCTGAAGAATATCCAGTCGATTTAAGTCAAAAATGCTGGGATAATAAAATGTGTAATATTGAGGCAGTACACAGTATGGTTAAGAAAATGTAAAAGAAGGAGTGACAAGACAATGACTTTACAACAACAAATTATTGAAGAATTACGTGTATTACCAAATATACATGTGCAAGAGGAAATACGAAAATCCATTGATTTTTTAAAGGAATATGCAAAACATTATAACTTTGTAAAAGGATTTGTTCTTGGTATTTCTGGTGGTCAAGATTCCACGTTAACAGGGAAACTAGCACAACTAGCAGTCGATGAGCTTAATGAAGAAGCTGGTGAAATGAAGTATTCATTTTGGGCTATACGCTTACCATATGGAGTGCAAGCAGATGAGCAAGATTGTCAGGATGCTATTGATTATATAAAGCCAACCCAGTCCTATACAGTTAATATAAAGGGTGCTGTCGATGCTAGTGTGATGGCTTTAGCCAACGCAGGTGTTGAGCTCAATGATTTTGTTAAAGGGAACGAAAAGGCGCGTGAACGTATGAAAGTGCAGTATTCGATTGCCGCAATGAATGGGGCAGTGGTATTAGGAACTGATCATGCTGCGGAGGCCATTACAGGTTTCTATACAAAATTCGGTGATGGTGGAGCAGACTTAATGCCAATCTTTCGTTTAAATAAACGACAAGGGAAGCAGCTATTAGCAGAACTCAAATGTCCTGAACATCTTTATACGAAGGTGCCTACAGCAGATTTAGAGGAAAATCGTCCATCTTTGCCAGATGAAGTAGCACTTGGTGTGTCATATGATCAAATTGATGATTATTTAGAGGGGAAAGAAATTCCTGAGGAACCTCGACGACTACTAGAAGGATATTATTTGCGTTCGCAACATAAACGTCATATGCCAATTACGATATTTGATGGTTTTTGGAAGTGAAAATAGGGAAAAGAGTTATAGAAAGTGAACCTCACTTTTTAAAATAGCTCTTTTCTCTCTTTTTTTATGCTATTTGGTTCTATGTTGTTAAATATCAGCATATAATGTCGATATAATTACCTATACAGATAATGAAATGTAGGGGAGGGTAACTTAATATGAGGACTTCTAGAGTAAATGCAACGACAAGCAGTATTTTTCGTCAAGAAAATCAGTACTTACATGCTGGTGATATTAGCCATAACTTTGGACAAAATTCACAAAAACAATTTAAAAATAGTTTGCGGAAAACGAAAGACAAAAAGCAAAGTGCAATTGCTGCACCCATTGAACAGCAACAACGTTATAGCCTAACGCCTATTCATATGGATAGCACTAGTGATTTGCAAATACGTAGTGAGCTAAATGAAACAGCGTTAAAGTTAAGTCAATTAAGCAAACAAAAGAAGCGACTCCATAGTTACCGTTCTTCCATATAAATGACTAACTCTTCATATCATTAGGAGTGAAGAGTTTTTTTGTGCAACTTTATAGATAAAATATGGTTAAAAAGATTAAAATTGTAACATTCTAATGAATAATGACGTTATATAATAAACAAGGCTTGTTTGATTAAATTCAAACAAGCCTTGTTTATTAAGTGTAATCGAAGAGGAGAAGTTTCTGATAATTGTTTTACTACACAAATTTCGATATGCTTATGATAAGTTATCATGCAATTCACACAATTGCTTGATGGAATGGGAGGTTTTTTGAATTATGAATTCTCAAATACAGGCTGTGCTAGAAAATATAGATAAGGTAATGATTGGGAAGAGAGAGGTGGCTGAACTTAGTCTTGTTGCTTTATTAGCGAGAGGGCACGTACTGTTGGAGGATGTGCCTGGGGTTGGAAAGACAATGATGGTTCGTTCACTAGCGAAATCTTTTGACGCACAGTTTAAACGAATTCAATTTACTCCGGATTTATTGCCTTCAGATGTAGTTGGTATCTCTATTTATAATCCGAAGACATTAGAGTTTGAATTTCGTCCAGGACCAATCATGGGGGATGTTATTTTAGCAGATGAGATAAATCGTACTTCTCCAAAAACTCAGTCAGCGTTATTAGAGGGAATGGAAGAGGCATCCGTTACGATTGATGGAAAAACACTTGCGATTAATCAGCCTTTTTTTGTCATGGCCACGCAAAATCCGATAGAACATGAAGGTACCTACCCGCTTCCAGAAGCTCAGCTTGATCGTTTTCTGCTGAAAATAAAGATGGGTTACCCTTCTAGAGGGCAAGAAGTAGAGATTTTACGTAGAGCGGAAAATGGCAAAGCAATTGAAAAAATCCAAGCTGTATTGTCAGTAGCTCAATTAATTGAGTTACAGGAGCTAGTGCAGGGAGTGTACGTTGAAGATTCCGTAAAAAATTACATGGTAGAGCTTGCTACTCAAACTAGAGAAAACAGCTATGTTTATTTAGGTGTAAGCCCTCGAGCGACGATAGCCTTAATGAAAGCTTCTCAGGCCTACGCGTTTGTGAAAGGACGTAGTTTTGTAACACCTGATGATGTTCAATATCTAGTGCCTTTTGTCTTTAGTCATCGCTTAGTTTTAAAACCAGATGCTCGTTATGATAATGTAACAGCAAACGAAATTATCGAGCGCATTATTGCCAAAACACCGGTACCGACAAAGAGGTTTGCAGAACAATGAGGCGATGGAAAACTTTTATAGAAAAAAGTAAACATTTCCTATTAGTAGTTTTCTTAATGGTTATAACTTTTTGTTATGCAATGTTCCAAGGTGGATTTGTTAGTTGGTTTGTGTTTTTTTCTGTAAGCCCATTTTTATTGTATGCTTTAATTTCCTTTGTCGTTAGAGAAAGTATCTTATTAGTTGAACGCAAAATTGAACCTGCTCATGTAGAGCATGGTCAATCGGCAAAGGTAACCATTACGATCGAAAGAAAAACACGTTTCCCATTTGCCTATATTATGATGGAGGAACTTGTAGATAGTGAGGGCTTAGTACAAGCGAAGTTACAAAGTTCAAATACTATTAGATTTGTTGGCTTTAGGAAAAAATTTAACTGGCATTATGAATTGGCAAATATGCCTCGTGGCGAACATCGTTATTTGGGTGTTACAATCGTTTTCCATGATTTTTTCGGCTGGGCAAAAAAAACTGTTGTGGCAGAGAAGGAACAAACAATTTTAGTTTATCCAAGGATAAGAGAAATGAAATATACAGCTCTTCAAACCAAATATGATGTTGGACCGATGATGTCTCCTTATTCCATTGTAAAGGATACTACCATGGCTGTTGGATTAAGAGAATATGTTCCGGGGGATCGTTTTTCATGGATTCATTGGAAATCGTTCGCGAAAACCCAAACTTTACAATCTAAGGAATTTGAGGATAGGCAATCTTCTGAGCTAATGTTAGTGCTTGATGCCAAAAAATCACCGTTGTTTGAGGATAAGATTGAACTAGTAGCATCGATGTTAAAAATGATTGTTCAAGAACTTGGGGATATTTCCTTTATTTCTGCTGGAGAGATGACGAAGGTATTCCCCATTGTACAAGGCGAAAAGCAGTTAGACCAGGTCATGTATCATTTGGCAGCTATAAAACCTGCGGAAAATGTAAAATTTCAATTCTATGACCAACAAGCCTTTAAGCAAGTAGCAACATTGCTTTATGTGACTAGTGATGTATCGGATGAATTCCTACATACTCTTGCAAATATAGTGAAAAACTGTATTTGTTTTGTAGTGGCAAAACAGCCACCTTTGCAAGCTGAGCTTACTATGCGTTATAAACATATTCAAATTGTCTATGTAGATCCAACAGATTTTTATCATGTATTCACGGAGGTGATGAAGCCGTGAAACAATCGTTAGGAGAATTTTTAGAATTAGCTGTCGCCTATATTATTATCTTCTTTATTTTGCGTGAATGGCTTATCCCGATTATGCAATTAACCAATACAGGAGGGTTTCAGCTCTTCTTAGTTTTTATTGGCTTGTCACTTGCCCTAAGTTTATTCCGAGTGCATCCTTTATTATCGGGATTCGTAAAGTTTGGCTATATTACTTGGTTTATTGTCTTTATTTATAGTGAAAGCCCGGTATTTTCTGGAAAGACAGTACCCTTCTTATTAGCAGAGTGGAAGGGAAATATGTCCTCTATTATATCAGGTGATTTTGGTCAAGTATCCGATGCTTTTAGAACAGTATTATTTCTAGTGCTAATATGGATGCTCGTTTATTTAATCCACCATTGGGTCTCGGTGCGGAAAAATATATTCTACTTTTTTGCCATGACGGTATTCTTTATTGCTACTTTAGATACATTTAGTGATTACGATGGTAAAACAGCAATTGTTAAAGTGGTAGTACTAGGGTTAATGATGACAGGTGTCCTATTTGTCAAACGTTTATGGCTTCAAGTAGATGCAACGGGCAATGTAGTTGGAAAATGGAGAATTGTTATACCGATGCTTGTGTCAGTATTACTTGTCAGTACTGTCGCCTTCTTTTTACCAAAGACAGGACCGACATGGGCAGATCCAGTGCCATTTATCCAAGGGGTTACTGGGCAAGATGGAGCTGGAGCTGGCATGAAATCAGTTGGCTATAGTCAAGATGATAGTCAACTAGGTGGACCATTCCAAGGAGACAATACATTAATTTTTACTGCGTCTTCTCGTGATCGTCATTATTGGCGTATTGAAACAAAGGATACTTATACGTCAAAGGGGTGGATTGTATCAGAAGGCAGTTTTGGTAAAAATGTTTATGAGACAAATACGCCAATTATGACATCTTTACAAGTAGGGCCACCCGAAAACGAACGTCAGATTCAGTTGGACATTGCGGTCTCGATGCCTTTTTTAATTCAAACATATGGCTTGTTATCTGTTTCGGCTCAAAATTCTACATTATTTATTCAGGACGAGCAGACGGAAAGGATGACCATAGAACAGCAGATTGATGCATCTAAATCTTTATCAAACTATACATTATCTTATAGTGAGCCTGTCTATAGTATGGAACAGCTCCAATTGTCATTTCCTGCTTCACTTGAAACATTAGATTCTTCATTTGATCGCTTTTTGCAGGTACCGTCTCAATTGCCACAACGTGTAAGAGATTTGGCGTTTGCAATAACACAAGATAAAACTACTGTTTACGATCAAATTAAGGCAGTGGAAAGCTATTTTAGGACAAAAGGTTTTAGGTATGATAAAACACAAGCTGCAATTCCAGCTGAAAATCAAGATTATGTCGACCAGTTTTTATTTGATACAAAAGTAGGTTATTGTGATAATTTCTCAACATCAATGGTAGTACTTTTGCGTTCGGTAGGCATACCTGCTCGATGGGTCAAAGGATTTGCGCCTGGTACTGCAGGGCCAATGACAGATGGTCTGCGAGAATATCGAATCACCAATGACAATGCGCACTCATGGGTTGAGGCATTTATACCTGGTACAGGTTGGATGGAGTTTGAACCTACAATTGGCTTTACTGGCAATGTTAACATTGACTATGATATACAATTAGATTCATCTGAACAGGAGGAATTAGTACAGCCAGAGCAAAAACCTGAGCAACCGCAGCAACAGGAACAAGTGTCAGATAAGGAACAAGCTAAATCAACTTTTAGCTTTGATAAGTTCTGGACATGGTTGAAAAAATTTGTTTATGTTTGGATAATCGTCTTCGTTTTACTAATCATCAGCGGGATTTCTTTATACTTGCAGCGCAAAACTTGGCTTCCTAAAATGCATGTGCGCGCATATCGCAAAAAGACTGCGGATTGGTCTACCTTTGATTCCTCCTATCATGTTCTTTTGAAGCAATTATCTCGTATTGGACTGCGCAGAAGAGATGGGGAAACGTTGCGGATGTTTGCAGAGCGTGTGGATGCATCATTAGAAACAGATGAAATGCAAAAGCTGACGGCTGTTTATGAGCAACATGTCTATGGGAAGGATAAACAAGAAGTTGACTTCATGAAGCTGAAAGAAAGTTGGGAATATTTAATCAATCGCACTATCAGTTGATTTTAACCTAGACAAAGAGTAAAATGAAAAAAATTAAATGCAAGGATTGCTTTCATATAAGTTCGATAATAAGGTTCGGATGTTTCTACGAAATCACCATAAATGATTTCTCTATGAAGGCGGATGTTTTCGCTAGGTGAAAAGTATAGTAAATCACTTTACTTTGCTACGCATTCGCCTTTATAAATAATCATGAGCTTTTGAACGCGTAGAAGGTTTTTTACTTTCTTCGCGTTTTTCTTTGAACAAATGAAAATATCCTTTAAAAATAGTAGAAGAGGTGGAAATTTTGACAGCTAGCCCTTTAATAAAAGAGCAAGAAAAAATCGTAGTGCTTGACTTCGGTAGCCAATTTAACCAATTAATTACTCGTCGTATCCGTGAGTTTGGTGTTTTCAGTGAATTACACCCACATACAGTGACTGCAGAAGAAATTAAAGATATGAACGCAACTGGTATTATTTTTTCAGGTGGTCCAAACTCTGTTTATGATGAAAATGCTTTCCATGTGGATCCAGCCATTTTCGATTTAGGCCTACCAATCTTAGGTATTTGTTATGGTATGCAATTAATGGCGCATACAAATGGCGGTAAAGTAGAAGGCGCTGAAACTCGTGAATATGGTAAAGCTGAAATCCAAGTAACGACTTCAAACAAGTTATTTGGCGAATTACCAACTGAGCAAATCGTTTGGATGAGTCATGGTGACCATGTAACAGAAGTTCCAGCTGGATTTGAAGTCATCGCAACTAGCGCATCTTGTCCGATTGCTGCAATGGCAAATGTTGAACGTAAACTATATGCTGTACAATTCCATCCAGAAGTACGTCACTCTGTATACGGTAATGATCTATTACGTCAATTTGTATTCGACATCTGTGAAGCGAAAGGCGATTGGTCAATGGCAAACTTCATTGAGCTTGAAATTGCAAAAATTCGTGAAATAGTTGGCGATAAAAAAGTATTATGTGCCCTTTCTGGTGGTGTAGACTCATCAGTTGTAGCTGTACTAATCCACAAAGCAATCGGTGACCAACTAACTTGTATGTTCGTAGACCACAACTTAAACCGTAAAGGTGAAGTTGAGCAAGTAATGAAGACATTCACAGAAGACTTTGACATGAATCTTATTAAAATCGATGCACGTAAACGCTTCATGGACAAACTTGCTGGCGTTTCTGATCCAGAGAAAAAACGCAAAATTATCGGTAATGAATTCATTTATGTATTTGATGAAGAAGCATCTAAGCTTGAAGGTATGGATTTCTTAGCACAAGGAACTCTTTATACTGATATCATTGAATCCGGTACTTCAACTGCACAAACAATCAAATCACACCATAACGTTGGCGGTCTTCCGGAAGATATGCAATTCCAATTAATCGAGCCACTGAAAACATTATTTAAAGATGAAGTACGTGCGCTAGGTTTAGAACTTGGTCTAGATGAAAAAATCGTTTGGCGTCAACCATTCCCAGGTCCTGGATTAGGTATCCGTGTACTTGGTGAAGTAACAGAAGAAAAATTAGAAATCGTTCGCGAAGCAGATTTCATCCTACGTGAAGAAATCGCAAATGCTGGTCTTGATCGTGACATCTGGCAATACTTCACAGTATTACCTGATATCCGTTCAGTTGGCGTAATGGGCGATGCACGTACGTATGATTACGCAATCGGTATCCGTGCCGTAACATCTATCGACGGTATGACTTCTGACTGGGCACGTATCCCATGGGATGTACTAGAGAAAATCTCTGTCCGCCTTGTAAACGAAGTTAAACACGTTAACCGCGTAGTGTATGATATTACATCTAAGCCACCAGCAACGATTGAGTGGGAATAATAGCAAAAGCTCTAAAAACCTTGGTAATAAAAGGTTTTTAGAGCTTTTTTAATTTTGATGCTTTGCTCGAATAATTCACTGTCTAGATCAAAGTACAATTGAAAGGAAATTGCTAGTGAAGAGTTGAATGTAGTAAACTAAATGGATGCAAACAGAATTAGATTTATTAGATTAAGGGGGATTGAAATGGAGAAAAATATAGCGATGATCCATACTCTTGCTGTTGGTTTGCCGAAAGAAATGCATTATAGCAAAGGGCGCTCGATGATTACAGGCATTGAAAAACAAGAAGTGAAAGAAGTTTATTTGTCGGTTCATGGCTTCGATGGAGATGACGTGGCTGATAAAAAACATCATGGTGGTCCTGATCGCGCTGTTTGTTTATATCCTGCGGAACATTACATACAATGGGAACAAGAACTTGCTAAGCCATTACCGACTGCAGCATTCGGTGAAAATTTAACAGTAACGAATATGTTAGAAGTAGATATCTGTATTGGTGATATTTATAAAATTGGAGATGCTGTCATTCAAATTACACAAGGACGTGTTCCGTGTAGTACCATTGACAAATATACTGAATCGAACACATTGCTTAAACGAATCATTGAAACTGGCTATACAGGCTTCCTTGCGCGAGTATTGGAAGAGGGGACTATCTGTTCAGACTCAAATATCGTATTAGTAGAAAAGCATCCTGCTAAAATCTCAGTTTTGTATTGTAACGAAGTATACTTTAAAAACAAAGATGCGTTAGCGATGGAACGTATCCGAGCAGTTGATGCGTTGGCGGAAGATTGGAAACAAAAATTAGAAAAAAGAATTCAAATCTTGCAAAGTAAAGTGATGAATTAAAAATATCGAGCAAGGGAGATCGATAATCCCTTTAAAATCCTTTAGAATTCAAGTGAGTTCTAAGGGTTTTTTTACTTTATAGCGTTCGATGAATTGTTCAGTACTTAGACTTTTTTGCAACGATATATTAGAAAATGAACAATAAATAAGAATTTTACACGAACTTTCGTATTTTATTTTATAAAATTGTTCGGAAATGGGGTTGAAATCTAAAAAGTGAAATGATATATTACGAATGTAAATTAAATAAGTCGTCGTATAATGTCGGGAATAAGGCCCGTGAGTTTCTACCAAGTTACCGTAAATAACTTGACTACGATTTAGGTTTATATATGGATGTATAAACGCTAATTTATTTCACACACTAATGTTGATGAAATATATCGTAGACATGCGACTAGTAGAGTAGTCAGCGTGTCTTTTTTGTTTTCGATATTGAAGACGACCATACGGAGGATTTTTTTATAATGAAAAAATATTTCATGTTCGATGAATTAGGAACTAACTATCGCCGCGAAATAATAGGTGGTATTACAACTTTCCTTGCAATGGCATATATTTTAGCTGTTAACCCAGGTATTCTAGAAAATGCAGGGATGGATAAAGGTGCTGTTTTCGTAGCAACAGCATTAGCTGCAGCAGTTGGTTCTTTGATAATGGGTATTTTCGCTAAATTCCCGATTTCACTTGCTCCTGGTATGGGATTAAACGCATTCTTCGCCTTTACTGTAGTCGGAGCTTACGGTATTCCATGGCAAACTGGTTTAACTGGTGTATTCTTTTCTGGGATTATCTTTATCATTTTATCTTTAACTGGTATTCGTGAAACAGTTATTAACGCAATCCCAGTACAACTTAAATATGCTGTTTCAGCAGGTATTGGTTTATTTATTACTTTCGTAGGTTTACAAGGCGCAGGGATTATTGTAGATAGTCCAGCGACATTAGTAACTTTAGGAACTTTTACTGGCTCTACATTACTAGCAGTATTCGGAATTATTCTATCTGTTATTCTTATTATTAAATTACGCAGTGTTGGTATTTTCTTAGGGATGATTATTACTGCGATTATTGGTATGGTGACAGGTATCATTGAACCTCCAACAGCAGTTGTTTCTGCAATTCCAAGTGTGGATTCTACATTTATGGTGGCATTACAACCACTTGGTGATATTGAAACACTATTTAACGTGAAATTTTTAGTAATTGTATTAACATTCTTGTTTGTAGATTTCTTTGATACAGCAGGTACTTTAATGGCAGTGGCAACACAAGCTGGTTTAGTAAAAGATAATAAATTACCACGTGCAGGTCGCGCATTAATGGCAGATGCACTTGCAACAACAATTGGTTCTTTATTTGGTACATCAACAACTACTGCGTATGTAGAATCAACTTCTGGGGTAGCGGCTGGTGCTCGCTCAGGGTTCTCAGCAGTAGTAACAGCAGTACTTTTCTTAGTAGCTTTATTCTTCTCTCCATTATTAGCAGTAGTAACGCCAGCAGTAACAGCACCAGCTCTAGTAATCGTAGGTGTACTGATGGTATCGTCATTACGCTTAATTGATTGGGATAAATTTGAGATTGCTGTACCAGCATTCTTTACAGTATTAATGATGCCTCTTGGTTATTCCATTGCTACTGGTATTGCAATTGGCTTCGTGTTCTATCCAATTACAATGTTGTTAGCGGGACGCAAAAAAGAAATTCACCCTATGATGTATGGCTTATTCTTTGTCTTCCTTGCGTACTTTATCTGGGTACGATAAATTAAATACACATTGAAAGGCACCTCGATTGTTAGGTAAGAGTACTAACTGTTGGAGGTGCTTTTATTATTATTAGGATAGTTTGAAAAAATATAATAGAAATAATGAAAAATAGATTCTTATTTTATCTTTATTTAATTCGTCTCATTTTCTATTAAAAAGAATATTAGCTAAATAAATTAATAAAGTAATTTTATACATTATATAGAAGAAACTCATTTTTAAATAATAAGAATAGTTTTACTTTAACGAAACACTTGCAAACTTTATTTTATGATGATATATTTAAACACGTTGTTACGAAACAAGCGAACAACACGAAAATAACTAACATAAATAGTTGACAGTGAGTTAACAATATGTTAAATTATAAAAAGTTACTTAAACATAACTATTAAATGAACCTTGAAAACTGAACAAGCAAAACGTAATCAATAAAGTTTTTAGTAGCTAGCCTTGCTAGTGAATGAAACGAAATTTTGGACATCAAAATTGATGCCAGCAAAACAATTTGAGCTTATCAAATTTCTTTTATGGAGAGTTTGATCCTGGCTCAGGACGAACGCTGGCGGC
>NZ_KQ465127.1 GCF_001308875.1 Lysinibacillus sp. ZYM-1
CAAAACAATAAAATCAGCTATTCAATCATTACAATCAGGCGAGCAGCCGTTAATACATAGTGACCGAGGTTTTCAATATACATCGAAGGATTTTAAGCGTATTGTGGAAACAGCCGATATGACACAAAGTATGACGCGGGTTGGTCGATGTAGTGATAACGGACCAATTGAATCATTTTGGGGCACACTGAAGTGTGAGAAGTATTATTTATATAAGTACGATACATATGGAGAGTTAGAACAAGCGATAAATGACTATATTCATTTTTATAATCACTATCGCTACCAGAAATGATTAAACAGCTTGAGTCCTTTTGAATTCAGAGTTCAAGCCGCTTAATACATTTTTTATTATTTCCACTGTCTACTTGACGGGGTGCAGTTCAATCTACCCACCTATAATAAACAAATTTTAAATCTTGTCCGTTCATCTCAAATTCTTCATCACTTGTGCCGATGTATTTAAATCCATTTTTCTCTAATATTTTTTGTGAAGCTATATTGTTAGTCGTCGTTTTCGCTTCAATTTGCTTGATTCCTAGATTACTCATCTCTGCTAATAATAATTTTAATGCTTTGTTAGCAATTCCTCTACCAATATGATCTCCATCAACTCTATAACCAATATGACCTAGCTCTTGATTTTTATCAATATCGACCAAATTTATTCTCCCAACAATTAGCCCATTTTCATTTTTTATTAAATAGAAATAGGATAACTTTTGAACTTGCTCTTCTAATAAGATCTCATTTTTCACTTTAAAAGTTTCAAAATGATAATATTCATTGCCGCGACTAGGTACCATTTTTTCAAAATACGCCCTATTCTTAAGCTCAAATTCATACAAATCTTCAATATCAACATATTCTAATTTTTTTATTGTAATATTCATAAAGTCTCCCAATTTTCGACAGATTAAATTTCAAAATTTTTCTTTTATCAAGAAGCTATCTAATAGTATTTGTTATATCATACTAAAAAACCGTAAATAATGTAATATATTACCGATTAGATTATTGAATTTGTATTCTTGAACAAAGTAGAACTAATCTCAGTTATTTAAAAAATTCTTCTATAAGAAAACTTCATGAGCTGGATCTTACACAAGATTTTGTAGATTATAGGTGCTGTTTCAACATACATAGTGACAGTGACAATAAGGAAGATTTCTTGTTGAAAAACGATTCTCTACTTTCCACCTTTTAATACTCTAAACTCTATTTAGTCAAAATCCTTCCACATATAATCGATTGATAAAATACCTATATGCTTTTCGAATGTAGAAGTTTTCATCGTTTTGGTGGCTACTACTGGATTTCGAAAACAAACTAGCTCTTGGTAATAACCAAACATACGGCAAATTTCTGGCCTTGCTGAATGGATACCACACCGATCTTTTTGCATATCATAAAAAATACATGTCCCAACGAATCTTTGTTGATTTTTAAGTTCTATACGTAATTTGGTGGGCATTGATTTGAGCCTCTTTTTTATATTCTTCAGTTCATTTTCCGTGATTGGAACTGGGCCACAGCACAGTCCCTTACATCCTTCACATGGTAATTTCCCCATCCTTGATACCCCTTTCTCTGCACAACAAAAAAAGCCTCGCATAAAATGCGGGCTTTGGGTGTGTTTGCAAATGTTACTACTATTATACCATAAATTACAAGCCTAAAACATACTGTGCTAAAACACTTTGTACTTTATAAATATTGGTTGCCTTATTGAAGTTTTTTTGAATTGGTATTTGACTACCAGACACCCATATTTTTAGCTCTGCATCCAAATCAAATGTCCCAGCTGTTTCCACTGAAAAATGCACGATATTTTTATAGGGAATGGAATGATATTCGATTTTCTTGCCCGTGACGCCTTGCTTATCGATGAGGATTAATCTTTTATCTGTAAAAATAAAAATATCTCTTATAATTTTATAGGCATTTTTGATCGTTTCATGAGGAATTAATAAATCATTTACCTCAGCTTGTAATTTTTCTAAATTCACTTCACTTGCATTACCGATTAACCCATCAAATAAGCCCATCTTCTATCCCCTTTCAGTTCTGTTTATTTTTAATATATTACGAAGAAGGCACTGCTACGACACAAGATTATGGTATTATTTAGCATGTAAGGAGGGGTTCCATTGAGAAAATTAAGAATGGTTGTCATCGCTCTACTAGCCATTGTTCTTTCAGGCTGTATGGATGAAAAGCTACCAGACGGCGAACTTGCTAAAGTCAGCATTTCTAAAAGCACTGGATTTGGCAGTGTGAATACCCATTTTATAAAAGAATATGAGGATGAAGAATCTCTCGAAATTTTCCATGGTGCGATTACAACTGCTGTGAGAAATGAGGGAATTGTCGATATGGCTGCTCCAGAATTTGATTTACAAGTAGTGGATACAGCTGGAAACAAGCATGGCTATCATCTATGGTTAGGGCAAACAGGACAAAATAGCACTTTGATGGATGTGAAGGATACACATACAATTTATAGTATCTCCGAGGATTTTACCGACTCACTATCGTCATTGATCCGAGAATAAAAAACACTTTCCGTTCAAGCAAGGAAAGTGTTTTTTTCTAGCAATTAGTGCAATTGTGGGGATTTCCGTAGTTTTGTCGCTTGTTCGAATGAAAAGGCGAATTTTATTAAAGTTGCTTCACTGAACGCATTACCAGCAAACGAGATGCCAAAGGGTCGGCCACTTTCCATATAGCCTGCAGGTACAGCTATTGTTGGATAACCTGCTTTCGCGCTAATGGTAGAGCCTATATAGGAGGGGAAAACTATAGCATCAAGTTCATATTTTTTCAAGGTATAGTCAATCCCCTGGTCCTGTGAAAAATAAATATCTTCTAATTTGGCATGCAAATAGTCAGGATTTCTTAATGTATTGGGTATGTTCTGGCGCATCTCTAACTTATCTTGACCATATTTCAACGAGTTTACTTTTGTTTGCTGATTGAATTGAATTAATTCCTTCATTGAATGTACAGGAAAATGCGCAGGTAAGTTTATTAGAAAATTATCCAAACTATGCTTTAATTCATGTAACAGCACACCCTTTTTCCACTCTCTATGAAATGAAGAGATGTCAATGTCCTCAATGACAACTGCACCTTGTTCTTGCATAACCTGAATTGCATGATGGAATAGAGCCGCATCATATTCACCAGAATCATAATATGCGTCGCTCCCTTGATTATAAACACCAATTCTAGCACCTTTTAATCCAGTAACCTCTAGGAAACTTGTATAATCCTCACAACTTTTTCTTTCACTTTTATAAGTAGCGCTGTCTGCCTTATCTACACCTGTTAACGCACCTAATAATATGGCTGCATCTGTCACTGTTCGGGCAAATGGGCCTGCGGTATCTTGCGCGTAGGTAAACGGGATAATCCCCCGACGACTTATGAGCCCGACAGTTGGTTTTATACCAACAACTGAATTTTGAATAGCTGGGCTCAATATTGATGCGTCCGTCTCAGTTCCGATAGCAAGAACGGAAAAATTAGCAGCCACTGCAACAGCTGATCCAGTACTTGAGCCACCCACAAAAAGTGTTGGGTCTCCATAAGGATTTAGCGTTTGACCACCCCGTGAACTATAGCCAGCCCACATCGTACTGGACATGCTGTTTGCTAACTCGGTCATATTGGCTTTTCCTAAAATGATTGCTCCCGCTTCACGAAGTTTTTTTACTAAAAATGCATCTTCATTCGCAACAAAATTTTCTAATGCTATCGTCCCCGCACTGGTGTGCATATAATCTTTTGTCTCAATATTGTCTTTTAATACAATGGGAATACCATGAAGTAATCCCCTTGCACCTCTAGATTTTCTTTCTTCATCTAATGCTTCTGCTATAAATAACGCTTCAGGGTTTATTTCAAGCATCGCATTTATCATGGGTCCATCTTGATCATAACTGGCAATACGGTGTAAGTAATACATAATTAATTCCTTAGACGTGATTTCCCCCTGTTCCAGTGCTTTTTGAATATCATATATGGACATTTCTTCTCTTAAAAAACTATTAAATTTTATCACCATATAATCTCCTAGCCGTTTTCATACTATTATAACAATAATGCTAAAAAGAAGTGAATATGGTTTTTTTATACATTTCTTATGGCCTGAAACAGCATTTGTGCATAATTGTCGGTGAAAGTAAAGCTACTTTCCTTTTTAGGGCTTTCATCGACAATCTCACCAGCGTTCATGACATAAATGCGATCACACAAATATGAAACGACCTTTAAATCATGTGAGATAAATAAAATTGCCATGTCTCTTTCTTTATTTAGAGACATTAATAAATCAATAATTTCTCGTTGAATCAAGCGATCTAAACTCGAAACAATTTCATCACATACTAATAGTTGGGGTTCAACTAAAATGGATCTTAGTAAATTGACCCGTTGTCTCTCCCCTCCACTTAGCTCGGAAGGCAAGGCTTGTAAGATATCCGTTGGGAGCCTAACATTTTCAAGCATTGTCTGTAGATAGCTATCTGTCACTGGCTTTTGTGACTGTATTGGCTCTTGTAATAGTTCCTTGACTGTCCACACTGGGTTTAAGGCAGCCGTAGCATTTTGAAAAATGATTTGACAATTTTCATAAAAATGCGCGCGATTATGCCTAGCCATCAATTGATTGTCAAAGAACACTGCCCCTTTTTCAGGCGTTTCTAGCTGCATAATTACTTTGGCTAATGTACTTTTGCCACTGCCGCTTTCTCCAACGAGACCTACGATTTCACCTTTTCCCACTGTAAGGTTAATATTTTTTAATACTTGCTGTCGTGTTTGATAGCTTTTACTGACATGATCAACTTGAAGCAACAACATCAACGCCTCCTAAAAATGATTTGCTACAAGCCGCTTTGTGTATGGATGCTTGGGCTCTTTAAAGATTTCTGCCACTTGCCCAGCTTCTACAATTTCGCCATTTTTCATAACAATCATTGAATCAGCGATCGCAGCAACCCCTAAATCATGTGTAATCAAAATAATTGTCGCCCCTAGTCGAGCATGGAGATTTTTCAGCAATTTGATAAACTCCTGTTGATGGAGCATATCTAAGGCTGAGGTCGGTTCATCTGCCATCAAAACATCCGGCTCATTATAGAAGGCGCAGGCGAGCATACATCGTTGCAGCATCCCGCCAGAAAGCTCAAAGGGATAGCGATTTAACACATCCTCTGGTAAGTTTAAATCCTTTAATATAGCCGTGATTTTACCTAAAAACGCCTCTTCCTTCTGTCCTAGCCGCGAAGCTGTCAACCTATATAATTGCTGCTTGATTTTTAGAGTTGGAGAAAAACTATTCGTGGCATCTTGAAAAATGGTAAAGAAATGCTTTTTTCGTAGCCCTGCTCGCTCCTGTTCTGATAGCTCCATGAGATTTCTTTCATTAAAAAGAATCGATCCTTCCATAACTGCTTGGGCTGGAAGCATTCCTAGAAGGGCTGAAAGGGTTGTACTTTTACCACTCCCACTTTCGCCAATGACAGCGGTAATTTGACCCTTAGGCACAGTAAAAGACACATCATGAATGAGATATTTTCCGTTTAAATGAACAGCTACGTTTTCAATCTTAAATATGTGATCGCCCCCCTTGTTTGAAAGTACCTCCAATAACTTGCACGCATAAAATCGTTACAAAGATGAACAGCCCTGGAAAAAGTCCCATCCACCAAGCACCTACAAGTAAATCATTTTGCGCTGTATACAGCATTGTTCCCCAAGATGGGGTAGCTGGTGGGACACCAATTCCTAAAAAGCTTAAGGAAACCTCGGTAAAAATGGCACCAGCAAAATTAAAAATGGTCACCACAAAAATAGCAGGGATACAATTGCGCAATAAATGACCAAAGAGAATTTTCCACAAAGGTGTGCGGAACATTTTCGCCATTTGCACAAATTCTAGTTCCTTTAATCGGATAAACTCAGATCGTACGATACGAGCTGTGACAAACCATCCAGTAACACCCATAATCATCGCCATCCGCCAAACACTGCCCTGCATAATAGCTTGTAGAGCTAGGACGATGACTAATGAAGGAATCGTTAAGAATGCTTCGAGAATACGCATCATCACCGCATCAATGGCACCACCAAAATAACCACTTATGCCGCCATAAATGATGCCTATTATACTTGATAGTACAACCGAAATAATGGCAATGAATAGCGTCACCTTACCCCCAACCAGTAAGCGCGAAAGAACATCTCTACCTAGCTGATCAGTCCCTAATAAATGCGTGGCATTTGGCGCTTTATAAATTTGATTCATATCCATCGCATTTGGTTCAAAAGGGGCTAATAAAGAAGAGAATATAGTTGTAGTAAAAATGAGCGCTAAAAGTACTATCCAAAAGAGGGGGTACTTTCGCTGTGTTCTCATACAAATCCCCCTCTTCTTAGTCGAGGGTTAAGACAAATCATCAGGACATCAATTATGAATAAACAGATGACCACCACCACACCAATGATCAGAATGGCCCCCATCAAAACAGGGAAATCTTTGACCATGACGGATTTTACCAAAAGCTGTCCTAAGCCAGACCAACTAAATAATGTTTCAACAACGATGGAGCCACCGAAAAATGATGGAATGGTAACACCGACATAATTGATGTAGGGAATGACAGCATTTCGTAAAATCATACTTCGAATTTCCCTTTCTGAGACTCCATTAGCGCGTGCAACTTGTACATAGTAACTATGATTCTCCACTTTCACACTATCCTGCAAAAAACGGGCAAAGATGCCAACATGTGAAATAACAAGGACCGTTAATGGGAGTACCATATGGTATAAACGATCCACCAATCCCCCATCGCCCCGCACATCATTCATTCCTGATGACGGAAGCCAACCTAACGTTATAGAGAAGACCATGATAAATAATATGCCTAGCCAAAATGGTGGTATCGCTGAGCTAGCAATACTAAAGATAGAAAGTCCACGGTCCAATAATGAGCCCTCCTTCATGCCTGCTTGTAAGCCAAGCCAGATAGAGGTAATCGTTACTAGGAATAACGTCAGGACAATAAGCTGTAGCGTATTGGGTAAACGCTCAAGTAAAATCGTTGAAACAGGTCTTCCTTCCTTTGCTGAGTAGCCTAAATTCCCTTGCAGTGCTTCTCCTAGCCAAGTGCCGTATTGAAAGAGAACAGGTTTATCGAGTCCAAATGCTTGTTCAATACGTTCTTTTTCACCAGTCGTTAATGTTTGGGCATTGCCACCATAATAAGCTGTAGCTGGATTGCCAGGAGCGGCATGCATCATGAAAAAAGAGAGGAAGCTCACGATAATGAGGACAATTGTCCCCATTATCACTCGCTTCCCAAGCCATTTAGCGATCATTCCATTTCCACTCCTCGACATTCCATAAGAAGCCTGCCCCATGGTGACCTAAAATTCGCTCTTTGACACCGCTAATTTGTTTATTGATACCATACACAGCATCTACATAAGCAAAGTAGGCAAATGGTGGATCTTGAGCAAGCTCCTCCTGTAATGCCATATAGACTTTCTTGCGTTGTTCAGGATCAACCGTAGTACGTCCTTCCTCCAGCAAGGCATCTACTTTTTCATTGGTATAGCTGCCGTAATTATAACCAGCACTTGTAAGACTTGATTCTCCAGAATGGAATAGGCTATACGTATGATGATCCGCATCATACGGACTTCCCCAACCAACCATAAAGGCTTCTGTTTCTTCAATCACAATATTGCTCCAATCTAAGGCGGCAACTTTTACATCTGCCCCAACAGCTTTATAACTCTCTGCCACATAATTGGCCATATTGACACGCACTGTATCTGTAATTGGTGCCGTAATGGTAAACGCTAATTTTTGGCCATCCTTATAGCGGAAACCGTCATCCGCTAGTTGCCAGCCTGCTTGCTTTAGGAGCTCATTTGCTTTTTTAACATCATAAGTATAATGTTCGATTTCTTTATTAACAAAGCTATGTTTTTGTAGGGGCGAATAAGCTTCTATGCCGTAACCATGTAAAATGCCTTTTACAATGCCAGCACGGTCTGTTGCATAGCTGATAGCCTTTCGAATCGTAACATCCTTCCAAATAGGATACTTCATATTGAATAAAACACCGCGGTAATCAGCTGATTCAACCTCGTACATTTTTAAATGTGCTACTTGAGAAAGCTCCTCCACCTGATTTGGGTCAAGTAAGGCAATATCAACCTCGCCAGATTTTAGCTGTAAGGCACGTACATTGCTATCAGGGATAAATTTAAAAATGACTTTTTCAATCGAAGCCTTTGTGCCATAAAAAGTAGGAAAGGCTTTCAACGTCAGGCTTGTTCCTTTATCCCATTGTTCGAACATATAGGGACCTGCACCGATTGGGTGTTGGTTAAATGGAGCGGTTCTCATTTCCTGTCCCTTGAAGGCATGCTTGGGCAAAATAGGCACAGTTAATTTATCTAACATCGGCGTAAATGGTTCATCCAATTGGATGGTCATTGTTGTGTTGTCGATCTTTTTCATGGCCTTCACATGAATAAAATCAGATTTTAAATAGGAGCCATTTGCATCGTCAAGAATACTATCGATGGTAAAAATAATATCGTCCACTGTTAAAGCTTGACCATCATGAAATGTCACATTGTTATTGATCACTACCGTATAAGTCATCTGGTCATCTGATATTTCAACGCTTTTAGCAATATCATTAACAGGTACATTTGTTTCATCGAAACGCATCAGACCTCTAAATAAAAAGGCGTCTAAATTGGTTTCCTCCAAAAGTGGATTTAAACCTGCAAACTCAGACTCTGAAGCAAAAACAAGCTCATTTGCCTGAGAAGATGACGTAGCAGTTGACTGTTTCTCTTCGCCTTGACTAGACTCCTTGGTACAGCCTGCAAGACTAACTACTAGTATCATCAGAAGTATCAATATTGAAAACTTTTTCAATTTACTATCTCCTTTATCACAACAGCAATTACAGCAATGTTGTCATATGTTCAAACATACTGTTTATTTCTTTGTGAAGTGTTCGTTGCTCTTTGGCGAGCCATCTACAATGAATCGCCTGATCTGTTAGCTTTGTCACGCTTGCTTGTAGAGAATGCTCCTGTTGAATCATATCCTGTAAATCTCTAATGGCAAGATTTTTCACAAGTGGTGACACAATCCATAGGGAACCAATATAGAGGGCCTTCTCGAGCAAGCCAATTGCTGAAAAATTCATCTCCTGTGGCTTAAAATGGAGGGAATCAAATGCAATAAGATTGTCCTCTACATAAACCTTATATTTAGATTGGAAGGCTTGATAATCAAAGATCTCTCCTCGCTTTTCTCTACCTGGTGCAATAATTTCACCCCAAATCAATGTCGAGCTCTCTTTCATGCGAATCGTCGTATCAACTTGAAACTTTGCTCGTTCAAATGGGATGATCACTTCAGGGAGCCATTCCAACCGAGCCTTGTCAGCAATCTCAACCGTAATAGCCTGTGTACAATGCTCACCAGTGTGTGAAGGATAGATTTTCAAGGCTGATTGTTGCTTGAGTCTTACTTGGCTGTCTGGCGCTAGTTTGACAGAAATTTCATTGCGATCTCCCGCTACCATTCCACCAGAGGATTCCATCAAAAAAACTGTGGCAGTAGGATCACTGCCTTCATATAGTTCCCGGCTTGCCTTTAAGGGAGGCTGCTGGTACACATGAACAAGTCGTGTATAGCCCCTCCTAGGCTCAAAGGCCATTTCTAATTTGCCGAAATGATTCACTTTTTGTTGATTAAGCATGGTTGTCAACTGCTTCGGCACCTTCAAGTAGCATATGGTGTTGAATCCATTCAACCACCTTATCTACATTCGTTTGTGAACGAACATCTGCAAAAATGTATGGACGACCCCCACGCATTTTTTTCACATCTTGATCCATAAGCTCTAGATCCACCCCAACATGAGGTGCCAATGATGTTTTATTGATTAATAATAAATCCGAACGCGTCAGTGCTGGACCGCCTTTTCGCGGAATATCCTGTCCTTCTGCCACATCAATTACATAAATATAGCCATGCACGAGCTCAGGACTAAATGTCGCAGATAGGTTATCGCCACCACTTTCAATGAAAATAATATCTAAATCTTGGAAACGTTTATTTAAATCATCAATTGCTGCAAAATTCATCGATGCGTCCTCACGAATAGCAGTATGAGGGCAACCACCTGTTTCCACCCCAATAATTCGCTCTTCCTCTAAAACACCGTTTGTTATTAAATATTGGGCATCTTCCCTTGTGTAAATATCATTCGTGATAACCGCTACATTATAATGCTCGTGCATCACACGTGTTAATTGATCTACTAAAGATGTTTTCCCTGACCCTACTGGTCCGCCGACACCAATACGTATTGGTTTCATTTTTATCCTCTCTCTTTCTATGAAATAAATAATCTTGAATATAAAAACTCATGTTTCATGGATGCTAGTTCAATTCCTAATGCATTATTAGCTAAATCATCCATCGTTAACGACATCACTGTTTGCGCTGCTTCTTCTACTGAAATCAATAGCTCATTCAATGCTTGAACACCTGTATTTTGACCAAATGGTACTGCACGTACAGCATTTTGTACTAAGCCACTGATTGAAGCATACATAAAGGTCATAACTGTGTGAAATACATTGACACCTAACGCCTCACAATAGATGCCATAAAGGACAGCGTAATGCCCCTTCACTTCTTCACAGTCGATTTTCTCTTTCCATTGCAATAAGAAAGGACTTTCCATCAAAGGTGCCACTGTTCGCATAAATTGCTTCCCAACATTGACACTTGCCTCTTTGGATTCTTTGGCTAGCTTCATGGCTCCACAAAGTTCATCGAGCTCCGAGAGATGATCAACATCTCTTTCTTTTGCTGCATGGAACGCTTCTTGAATAATGATGGCATCCCCGTAAACTAAATTATGAAATAAATAAGCCTGACAAAATTCGATTAATTGGTCCTTTGTGCAAATAAGATCTTCCTGAATATACGTTTCCATACCATAGGAATGCGTATACGAACCAATTGGAAATGCGGAATCATGAATCTGCAATAGTTGCAGTATGGATAAGTTAGTGAGCGTGTCCACGGTATTTGAATGGCTGCTTGAAACGTCTTTCTGTAGTTTCATAGTGCACCCCTATTTCATCTAATAATGGATTTATCGTATGATCTGCTCGTACGATAATTTCATTGTTTTCAATTAGGCAAGGTGTATGGCGATTTCCTAATTCAAAAGCTGATTTTCCCATTTCCTGCATGTCTTTAGGCGTAATAACAATAACTGGTTCTAATTTAGTGCGGACCGCAATTCGACGGTGATCATCTTCCCATAATAAGTCGCCATACTTTAATGGTTCATCACCCTCTAAGCGTAAAGCAATATCTGTGCCTTGATCTGTTTCTGTGCGAAGAATTCGTTTGCTTAATTCCTCCCACTCTAGATCGATCCATTCTGTTGTCTTTTGTTGATGTTCTTCTTCGTGGGCAATGTTTCCCATAATTTTTTCAATTAACATATATTCAGCACCTCATCCTCTTTTTATTGGCTGTTACACTCACTTTGATTGCTTAGAATAAGAAATATCGTTGTGCCATTGGTAGTACGTCCACTGGCTCACATGTTGCTAATTCACCATCAATTTTTACTTCATATGTTTCTGGATTGACATCTATTTCCGGCGTCTCATTATTGAGCTTCATGTCAGCTTTACGAATATTTCGGCAATTCAAAACCGTTCCAATCATTCGTTTTAAGCCTAATTTATCTGGTAAGCCTTCTTCCACAGCGATTTTCGGTAAAAATGTCATCCCACAATTTTGCGGACCTTGTCCATAGAAGCCATATGTCTGACGACCTTTCATTGGCTGTGGTGTTGGAATAGATGCATTAGGATCACCTGTGATACCATAGACCGCAATTCCAGCCTTGATGACAACTTCCGCCTTTACACCAAAGAACGCTGGCTCCCATAAGACGATATCGGCTAATTTCCCTTCTTCAAGTGAACCAACCTCATGGCTAATCCCATGTGCAATTGCGGGGTTAATATTTAGCTTCGCCATATAGCGTTTAATGCGATAATTATCGTGATCCTTGCCCTCATCCTGTGGTAAAGGACCTCGCTGCTTTTTCATTTTGTCTGCTGTTTGGAACGTACGTATCGTTACTTCTCCAACACGACCCATCGCCTGCGAATCCGAAGACATGATACTCAAAATCCCTAAGTCCTGCATAATATCTTCTGCCGCAATCGTTTCAGGTCGAATACGGGAATCCGCAAAGGCCACATCTTCTGGGACATCATGCTTCAAGTGATGGCAGACCATCAACATATCTAAATGCTCATCAATCGTGTTCGTTGTAAATGGTTTCGTAGGATTCGTCGATGCTGGCAATATATTCGGTAAAGATGCCATCACTAACTGGTCTGGCGCGTGTCCTCCACCTGCACCTTCCGTATGGAAAATATGAATCACACGGCCATCAATGGCATTGATTGTATCTTCCACAAACCCTGCTTCATTTAATGTATCGGAGTGTAGGGCTACTTGAATATCGTATTCATCTGCAACGGTTAAGCTTTGATCGAGTGCGGCAGGTGTTGCCCCCCAGTCCTCATGAATTTTCAAACCAATGGCACCCGCACGAACTTGCTCAATAATTGGAGCTGGGTCGGATGCACTACCCTTGCCAAGCAAACCAACATTGATTGGGAAGCCTTCTACAGCCTGTAACATACGATGTAGATGCCATTCACCAGCAGTTAAGCTTGTCGCCTTCGAACCAGCTGCTGGCCCTGTTCCACCCCCAATAAATGTAGTTGTCCCTGCTAACAGGGCTGTTTCTACTTGATCGGGGCTGATGAAATGGATATGTGTGTCAATAGCGCCTGCCGTTGCAATGAGCCCTTCGCCTGCATAAACCTCTGTCCCCACACCGATAATCATGTCCTGATCAACACCGTCCATGCTATTCGGATTGCCTGCTTTGCCGATACCAATAATTCGACCATCTTTAATGCCAATATCAGCTTTAACAATACCTGTATAATCGATAATGATGACGTTCGTAATAACTGTATCTAGTACACCTTCATTACGTGTATTTTTACCGTTTTGTCCCATCGAGACACGCAATGATTTACCACCACCAAAGACACCTTCATCTCCGTATGATGTATAGTCCTTTTCGATTTCAATCCATAAGTCCGTATCTGCTAAACGAACTTTATCGCCAACAGTAGGACCAAACATTTTCGCGTAAGCTTCATGTGTTACCTTCATTTTTCTTCCGCTCCTTTAAAGCCACCTTCAATTGCCTTGTCTAAAATTTCATCTTTATGGTGGGTTGACCCTTCCGTTAACATATTTAGGCCAAAGACATGCTGTTTACCACCAAATTCGACAAGCTCTACTTCTTTTTCTTCTCCTGGTTCAAAGCGTACTGCTGTCCCGGATGGAATATTTAAATGCATACCGATTGCATCTTCTCGATTAAATTCTAGAAATCTATTCACTTCGATAAAATGAAAATGTGACCCTACTTGGATCGGGCGGTCACCTGTATTCGCTACCAGTGCCTTCTTAGTTACCCGGCCCACATTGATTTCAATGACACCATTTTTTGGTCGGATTTCTCCAGGAATCATCTGCTAACACTCCTTTACTGAATTGGACGGTGAACTGTGACAAGCTTTGTCCCATCTGGGAATGTACATTCAACTTGTACATCTGAAATCATGTCCCCGACACCTTCCATTACGTCTTCCGATGCGAGTACATGCTTGGCTTCACTCATTAGCTGTGCGACAGTTTTCCCGTCTCTAGCTCCCTCCATTATGAAACTACTAATCAGAGCAACAGCTTCTGGATAATTTAGCTTTAAGCCGCGAGCTTTTCTTTTCAGCGCAAGTTCTCCTGCCACATGGAGGAGTAGTTTTTCTTGTTCTACTGGTGATAGCTTCAAATCAATCTCTCACTTTCCTATATTCAGAATTATCTTTCAATAATATTTTTTGAAGCATTCTTCCTTTCAATTACATTAGTATTTTCATACCATTCAGTTTTTTTAAACATTAAATTGTTGTCTTACAAATTATGATTTCGCAAGGGATATGCGAAGAGAAATAGAAATGACTTGTTGACCCGGCGAATGCGGGTTGCAATAGTTGAAGTGAGTAATAGAGGTAACAGCTAGTCCATTATAAGAAACTACATTAAAAAATTCAACATTTTTATTTGTCTGTGAATTTACAAGTTTTATAAATAATTCATAAAAAAAGAGGCTTATTTTACAGAAAAATGATCATCTGTAAAAAAGCCTCTTTTCGTTTTGAGTATAGTGAAACTAAAATTATACTAAAAAACTTGTAAATTTATTTTACAAGGGTCATTATTTCAGGGCTATAAACCCTTGAAATTTTCCTTCTTTCATCTTAAACACCGAATTGATTTGTTAACTTTTGTAAATTATCAGCTTGCACACTTAAATCCTGTGTGACATGATTGACTGCTTGCATGGAGGCAGTTTGCTCATCCATTGAATGCAAAACGGACTCTGTGTAATTCGATAATCTGCCCATTCCATCCGCAATGGTTATCACAGTCGATGCCACTTCATTAGCGCTACTGGAAAGCTGCTCGGCTGTTGCGGAAATGTCTTCAAGCTGGTTATTCATGCGACTAACATGCTGCGAGATGTTCCCGAATGATTTTGTCGCCTCATCAATGACATAAACACCTTGCTGAACATTTTTCAAATCCTCTTCCACTGAAGATGCGACTTGTTTTGTATCATGTTCAATACCTACAACTAAGTCAACAATTTGCGTAGCAGAATGCTTCGACTGCTCAGCTAATTGGCGCACCTCTTCTGCAACAACCGCAAAGCCTTTCCCATGTTCTCCCGCACGTGCTGCTTCAATAGCAGCATTTAAAGCTAATAGATTGGTTTGATCTGTAATGGTTGTAATCATAGCTGTCATCGATTTAATATCTGACATTTTATTGGATAGCTGCTGCATAAGACCACTTGTTTTTTCTGTTGACGATGAAATAAATTGCATTTGTTCTTTCGCTACATTTAAAATCGTTGCCCCGTTTCCTGCAATTTCATTGGCATCTTTGGCATGACTAAAAACATCCTGTGTCGCGACCGTAATACGTTCGATTCCATCGACAGTTTCTTGCATGGCATGGGCACTATAAGTAGCCGATTGAGCAGCTTGTTTCAAGCCCTCTGATGTTTTTTCTATCTGCTGATCTACTTCTTCCACAGCTAGCGTAATTTCATTTGTACTTGCTGATAATTCTTCAATGCTAGCCGATAAATCCGTAGAGCTATTCGCAATTTTTTGTGTCATTGTTCGTAATTGATTCTTCATCTCTACAAAAGATTGTGCTAGCTGAGAAATTTCACTTTTGTCATGTACCTCAATGACAACTGTATCAAATTGGCCTGCGGTTATATCTTGTGCAGCCTCCGTTAATTGTTTGATAGGCTGTATTACCTTAAAATGGACATAGACCGTGTACGAAAGTGTAATGGCAATTCCCAAGACTGTTAAAACGGTTGCAAGCCATTCTAATGTGGTTACATTGGCCAAATCTAAATATAAAATAATAATCATTAAAACATTTAAAGCTGAAAAGCCAAGTAAACTCTTATTTCTTAAACTCATAGCAAATTCCCCCAACTAAAATATTACTTCCTTGCCATCATTATAGTTTAATAATCCTAAAAACCATAAGAAAATGCTCTGTTTTTATAAGAATAAAGGTCTAAAACCTATCTGAGCTTTCTATAAAAAAAGACTGTAGACACCACGAAGGCATATCTACAGTCCTCAATATTTATTTCAAATTCATGATACTAGAGCCAGCGATACCTGGATGTGTCATTTCATATGGATCTAAAATTAAGTCTAATTGTTCTTTTGTCAAGACACCAGCTTCAATACAAAGTTCACGAATTGAACGACCAGTTAGAATCGCTTCACGTGCAAGACGAGCAGCAACTTCATAGCCAATATGAGGGTTAACAGCCGTTAGTACCCCTACACTTTTCTCTACATATTCTTTCATGCGCTCTTCATTTGCTTCAATATCTTTTAAGCAGTTTTCTGTAAACGCACGGAAAACATTATTCATGATGCTAATGGATTGGATTAGGTTAAATACTAATACAGGCTCCATAACATTTAACTCTAATTGACCAGCTTCAGAAGCAAGAGAAATCGTATGATCATTACCAATTACTTGGAATGCAACTTGGTTCAGTACCTCTGGCATAACAGGGTTTACTTTACCTGGCATAATAGAAGAACCTGGTTGACGAGCTGGTAAAAGGATTTCTGCTAAGCCGGCACGTGGACCAGAAGCCATTAAACGTAAGTCATTGGCAATTTTCGACATATTAATCATACAAATTTTTAAAGCACCAGATACTTCTGTATAAGCATCTGTATTTTGTGTAGCATCTACTAAATGAGTCGCACCTTTTAATGGTAAACCAGAAATTTCTGCAAGATGCTCATCAACAGATTTAATGTAATCTGGGAAGGCATTTAAACCTGTCCCTACAGCAGTTGCACCCATATTTACGTCATATAAGTTTGGACGTGTTTGACGAATACGTACAATATCACGGTTGATCACACGGCAATAAGCCTCGAACTCTTGTCCTAAGCGAATTGGCACTGCATCCTGTAAATGCGTACGTCCCATTTTAATGACATGTGCAAATTGCTCTGCTTTTTGATGGAAAACTGATTGCATATAATCCATCGTTTCTAATAATTCATCTATTAAATTTAACACAGCGATGTGAATAGCTGTTGGGAAAGCATCATTTGTTGATTGTGACATATTTACATGACTGTTCGGACTAACTGTATGATAGTCACCTTTTTCTTTCCCTAAAATTTCTAGGGCGCGGTTGGCGATCACTTCATTCGCATTCATATTGATGGATGTTCCTGCCCCACCTTGGATTGGGTCTACAAGAAATTCTGCATCCCATTTGCCCTCAATCACTTCTTGTGCTGCTTCGACAATTGCCTCACCAATTTCTTTTGATAATAGGTGTACTTCCATATTACTTAAAGCAGCTGCTTTCTTCACAATCCCCATCGCTTTAATAAGTGAAGAGTGAATTGTGTAGCCTGTAATCGGGAAGTTTTCAGTAGCACGTAGCGTTTGAATCCCATAATACGCTTCCGCTGGTAATACGCGCTCACCTAAAAAATCTTTTTCTATACGTTGTGTTGACATCATTGTCGTCTCCTTTTATGTAATACTCACACTTGATAGTAGCTAATAAAAGTCGTATTGTAAACAGTCATTTTTCAGTAAACGAAAAAAAATCTTCAAAAAAGCAAAGAATCCGCTAAAAACCGAGCACATTTTATTAGTGGCCCAGCATTATTAGCCGTTAAATGATCTATTCAAAATATAAATGGAGCCTTCACCATTCGTATCGTATAAGGAATGTCTGCTGCTTACTCATATTCACAACGAATCACAACTGTCTGTCCAAGAAAAAAACCAATAGAAATTCCGACGAGGTCAATTCTATTGGTTCATTATTTCTTATTATTATTTAGTTGATGTCACAGTAAAACGGCTATTTTTATGTTGTGGATTTTCAAGTTCATCTAACACTGCCACTGCAAAATCTGCATAACTGACATAGCTTTCACCGGCTTCGTTAACCAATAAATGGTCTGCACCTGTTGTATAGTGACCTGTACGTGGACCTTCTGGATCGAAAAATGCAGATGGACTTAAAAATGTCCAATGGATAGCCGATTGTTGTAAATCCTGTAGATTTTGTCCTTGATTTTGCGCAGTTGCAAGGAACATGTCTGGGAAATCAGGTGTGTCCATAACACGTATTTGTTTTTCTGGATCCACAAAAAGACTTCCTGCCCCTCCCACGACAAATAATTTTGTATCAATACCATTGAAAATTCCAATTAAATGACGACCAGCTTTCACATGCAAGTCCTCCTGACCAGCTGGCGCGCCAAACGCATTCACCACTACATCGAAGCCTTTGATATCTTCTTGTGTTAAATCAAACACATCTTTTTCAATAACAGGAATAGCTGCTGTTACTTTCGCAGCGGAACGAGCGATGGCTGTTACCTCATGCCCACGTTGTACCGCTTCCCCTACAATTTTTTGTCCTGCTTTCCCTGTTGCACCAATGACAGCAATTTTCATTAAATGTTCCTCCTTCAAATATAGATGTAACCATTTTAGTTACAGGTTAGATACAGAAAGACCATCTTCGACTAAGTACGAAGTTGATCTAGCACATCCTGTAAAGTCTGTGCCTGTAGTTGCTCTTTCATTGCCTGCCAAATAGATGTATACACATCTTCCAATGTATGTTGGATTTCTCGCCCTACTGCACACGCTGGATTTGGCTCATCATGAATTGCAAAAAGCTGTTCTGGCCCATCGATTGCTTGATAAATCGCTAACAGTGTTAATTTCTTTGGCTCCACTAATAGCTCATACCCCGCAACCCCTGAATGTGATGACAATAAGCCTGCTTTTTTTAGAACACCAATCATACGTCTTACAACAACTGGATTTGTATTTACACTTCCAGCAATAAAGTCGGACGTAAGTAGGCTTTTATCAGATGTTGTAGCAATGAGCGAAAGAATATGGATCGCCACCGAAAATCGACTGTTCACCATATGTATCACCACCTGTTGTAACCATTATAGTTACAGGTGCATAAAAAAGCAAGTACATTGCCCTTTTACTACCTGTCTTTATATTTTCCGTTTCCTTCTTTCCTATACATCGCTTACAATTTTTTCACATAAATCACAAGTTCTTGACGGATTTGCCCATTGTCTTCATAAAAATCTAAATTATGAAATTCATACTTAAAATGACCTACTGGGAACGTCACACTTTCACCCTGTGCGGCTACAAGCATTCCTGCCACATCGTGAGTTACTATTTGTAATAATTCATCTCCAGAAAATGAATCTACAAAGATTACGTTCATAAAAAAACACCTCCTCAGCCATTATAGCTTAGAAGGCGCTTACATTTACAGTCTTTCTTTATAGCCTTTTACTCGGATTTCTTCAATCACTTGCATCATGTCGAGAATTTGTTGCCGGGATAACTTTGAGGTATTAGCGGTATGCGCCTGTTGCTCGGAAACAATTTTTCGTTCTAGATGATTGGACTGTTGCTCACTTTCCTCTGCTTGAAGTATCATTGTTTTCTTCACAACTTTCACCTCTACCATAAATTTGACAGACACTTCAGTTCCAAATTATGCTAACAATCCCACGATTACTATAATCAACTTTTCATCTTTCAGTCATCCAACGACTAGCCTATTTAGTAAAACATATATTTAGACCTATTTATAAGGCTTTAAAAAACAGCAACCAAAACGGCTGCTGCTAATGTTAGACGGCAATTGGAGCTTTAATTGCAGGATGTGGATCATACCCTTCGATTGATAAATCCTCAAGCTCGATATCAAAAATCGATGCTTTATCTGGATTGATGTGCAATGTCGGTAGGTCTTTTAGCTCTCGAGCTAACTGTTCTTTTACTTGCTTCACATGGTTCGCATAAATATGAGCATCCCCAATACTATGAATAAACTCGCCAACCTCTAATCCACACTCATGTGCAATCAGGTGTGTTAATAAAGCGTAAGAAGCTATATTAAACGGACAGCCCAATAATGTATCCAAGCTTCTTTGCATTAACTGACAGCTCAATTTGCCGTTGGACACATAAAATTGAAACATCACATGACAGGGCGGTAATGCGGCTTTACTGCCCTTCGCGCCTGCATTGATGACATCCTCAGGATTCCAAGCATTGACAATAATACGTCGTGAATCTGGGTTATGTTTAATTTGATGAATGACATCTTGTAACTGGTCGATCGTTTCCCCAGTAGAGGTTGTCCAATGACGCCATTGTTTGCCATAGACATTACCAAGATCTCCATATTTTTGCGCAAAGTCATCATCTGTTAAGACACGCTCACAAAATGAAGCTAGCTCTTTTTGATATAATTTATTAAACGCCTCATCCTCTAAACAACGTCGACCAAAATCCGTCATATCAGGCCCTGTATAGTCATCTGATTCTACCCATTTTTTAAATGCCCATTCATCCCAAATGTGATTATTATGTTGCAATAGATAACGTATATTTGTATCCCCTTTAATGAACCATAATAATTCGCTCGCGACAAGCTTAAAAGGTACGCGTTTTGTCGTTAAAAGAGGAAATCCTTTGCTTAAATCAAAACGCATTTGGTAGCCAAAGACGCTATATGTACCCGTCCCCGTACGATCCTCTTTTTTCGTGCCATTTTCTAATATATGTTGTAGTAAATTTAAGTACGCCATTTCTGGATGCGACATTTTTTCAACAGCTCCTTCCAGTTGCTGTTGACCATTATACCATTTCGTCACGTATTTTCGTACGAAGAAATTATTCCATTATCAACTCGAACGAGAGGAATTGTTAGTAAGCTCTTTCGAAATTTCACTCTCTGTTGTGACGAAAAAAGTAGGCAGCAAGATGATATTCAATAAAACTGGTCCAACAATGACTAATAAATCGATACCAGGACTAAAATAAAGACCGAATGCTGTGATCAAACCCGAAAGCACCAGAAAAATAATTTGTGCAACAATAATCATAATCGGCAAAGATTGATACATGTAATTGAATTTACGAAACTGATGCAAATTGTCGGGATTGTCGATGATTTTCCTTTTTAATCGTCTCGATAATATGAAACAAGCAAGCAATTGGACCCCAATAAAACTAAAATAAATAACCCCGTAAAGGAAGAATTGACTTTTCTGGATCGTACCATCAAAATGACCAACCCTTTGATTTAATAGATCATTGACGGCTCCATCATAGACATATTCACGCTCACTTAAAAAGGTAAAAGGCTCCATAAAGCCAAGCGCTGTCCAATCTTTTGTATTCACTGTCCAATTCGATAATTTACTCGCTAAAATGCGCAATTGAATAGGATCTTGCTCTCCAAACATCCCTACCAAAATACTATAAGGAATGGCCACTTTTAACTGTCCATTTTGCTTTTCTTGGAATAAGTCCTGAATGTAAAATGTATAGGATACATCCGTTTTATTTGTGTCATAACGGGCCTCTTCAATCTTCCAATGACTAGCAAGGGAAGTTTGAATACCATTTCTCATCTCCGTATATGGTATATCCTTATGTAATCGCTTTGGTATCTTATAAACAAAGTGGTTATCACTACCGATTAGGCAAATTTCAACCTCGACTTTATCTTGATCAACTGCATTGGCCTTTGTGGTCAATGGAGTGGTAATCAAGGCGATTAGGAAAAAAAGAATCAGTGTTAATAAGCTTTTTTTCATATAATAATCCCCCTTTTCGTCACAATATTAAACTTACCCTATCACAGCCATGTCCGAAAAAACTATTTCGTTATTCCGAAAAAACAATAGTGGTTTTCCGAAACCCTTCATTTCGGTATTCCAAATTTATCAATAATTAGCGATAATATATAGGAGATTATTATCATCTAACAAACTGAGGTTCCACAATGAAAAAATGGATTTATAGTATTTTTCTTACTTATTTAATTCTTGGTATCTATGTATTAACAATTGCCATAAAAACACCGTTTATTAGTCTCACCCTTGATACGACAAATGGTCAAGCTGTTATTATGGATAGCTATTACCCTTCCTGGGCTCAGCAAAAAAACGTTGAAAAAGGCGATATCGTCCTTTCCATTGATGGGCAACCAACCTGGGACAATCGCTCTGTGCAATTATTTTCACTTATTAGAAGTGCCAATCAGTTAACCATCCAAAAGTCTGATGGGACGATTCAAACTATAGACGTGAAGCATACAGATATGCCAGAAGAATTATATTTGCAAATTTTGTTCCCGATCTTTTATTTTCTCTTAGCTTTTGGTGTGGCCATGTATTTATGGCAACGTAACAAAGATAACCCTCCGACATTTTTATTGACCTTATTTTTATTAACTTGTTCCCTGGCTTATATCAGTATGGGGGCATCTGCCAGGGCCAATCTTATTGGGCAAGTTGTTATTGGTATATGCATTATTTTATGCATGGTGCTTTTCATTCATTTTTTACAGCACTTTTTCTGTTACCTACAAATCAATTGGGCTTATATTGACAGCAAGTGGCTTTATTTTTCACCACTTATCATCCCAGGTTGTTACTTACTAGAAGGTTTTGTACCTTCGTTCCGAGAGATTACGCCACTCTTAAACTTGAGTGTATTCGCGGTCCTTGTGCTATACGCTATTTATATTTTATTAACGAGTTATTTGCGCACCAAATTGGCTAAGATTCGGTTGATTGCCATTGCTTTTATCATTCCGTTTTTACCATTCCTAGTCTTTTTCGTCACGCCTGAAATTCTCGGTCATAAGCCGTTATTACACGCTGATATTGCCGCGTTATTTTTATTATTTATTCCTTTTTCATTTCTGTTCATCCAGGTTAATGAACGATTATTTGATATTGAATACCAATTATCACGGTTACGTTATTATTCAACATTGGCCTTTTTCAGTGCACTTCTACTGACGACAGGTATTGCCCTATTGTTTATCGGGCAATTATCCATAGTCCATGTCACAAGTATTTTTTTACTAGTTTTCATGGTGATGATGGCTAGTTTTTATATCAAGGAACGTATAGATTTTAAATATCGAAAAATTATTTTTTCTTCAACTGGAAATTATGTACATAATTTATATGCTGCGGTTCAACGTATGGGAAAAGCCAAAAATCAACAAGAATTACTGGATCGCTTTAAGTATGAAATCACTGAAAAGCTGGGCACGACAGCCTTTCACATCAGTACGGTTACCGAAGACACGCCCTCTTCCCTGCTCGGTAGCCACTACACACAATTGCTGTTACATGATGCTGGTGATGAAAAAATAATGTTAGAAATTAGGCATTCTCTACAAAAGGAAGAGCTACTTTGGTTAGAGCTACTCGCACTGTATGTTTCAATGTCTATCAATAATTTACAGCAAATTGAAGATTTAGTGCGTGAAGTTCAACATATGAAAAACACCAGTGATACACCGCTTCCTTGGCTTGATAAACTGCTATGGAATATTATTGAGAAAGAAAAGAGCATTTTAGCACAGGAATTACACGATACGATTTTGCAGGAGCAGCTACATTTAGCAAGAGAACTAGATGTCTTAGCTGGCACCCCTACTATTCAAAAGGAAACCATCCTGGATATTCGTGAACAGCTGTTGAATGCCACAAAGGACTTACGAGAATATTGTGAGAACTTAAGCCCACCGTTACTTGATACCTTTGGCTTACAAATGGCCTTAAAAAAATTGATTCAAAAGGTAAAAATACGGGCTGACTTTTTATTAAGTGCTCAAATTGAACGAGTAGAATTTCAGGATGTCACGCTCCATCTAGTTGTCTATCGCCTAGTACAGGAGCTATTAAATAATGCGATCAAGCATGCAGAAGCAACCGAGGTTTCACTGCAACTAAAAGCGATTCCTCAAGGTTTTATCCTTCAATATGATGATAATGGAGTAGGTTGTGATATCGAGGATTTAATTCAGTCCTCCGCTTCCATGGGCATTAATGGGATCCGTGAACGTGTTCGTGCTTTTAACGGGGACATCACCATACAATCTAGCGAAAATGAAGGCATGCATATTTTTATACAAATACATGAGGACGGGGATTCATATGATGAACATACTTATTATAGATGACCATCCTGTCGTTTTAGATGGTACGAAAACATTGTTACAAGATTTAGCCAATGTCCAAATTGAAACAGAACAGGATAGTGCAGCAGTTTTACCAAGAATGGATACAGAAGCCTTTCAGTTATTTCTGATTGACATTAATATGAAGCCAATTAATGGTATCCAACTAGCGGAAATGATCAAGAAGAAACAACCAGATGCCCTCATTATTCTTTATACAGGCTATGAGCTTTCCGATTATTATGAGCTGTTAATTGAGAAAAAGATTGATGGCTTATTATCAAAACTAGCAACGAAAGAGCAGGTCATCCAAACGATTCAAGCTGCCCTACGAGGCGAAATATTACTAGCAGCAGATTTCTTAGACTTTGTCCAACAACGGTCAAATCTGCCGAATGTCCAGCAAGAAGTGTTACTCAGCGATAAAGAACAGGAGATTTTACAACTTGTTGCTCAAGGCTGTACGAATAAAGCCATTGCCTCTGCTATCGGCGTCACACAACGCACCGTAGAGAACTATTTATCAAAACTGTTCGTTAAACTCAACGTAGAATCGCGTGCAGAAGCAGTAATAGTTGCGAAGGAAAAAGCATGGATTGACTAATACTAGAAGAACGTTTCATTTCATTACTAATAGATTACAAATGTAAATTTTTTCTTACTAAAAACGGAATATACTGGATATACAAACAATTCTGTACTATAATAAAGCTAATAATTACATTCCTTCATTGCTACGATTAAAAACGCGTATTCAAAGGTAATACGAGCTTTTGAATACGTTTTTTATATGTGATTGAAGAAATTGATTGTTGAATTTTTTTGGGAGGGTGTTTACATGACACAAGGGACAGTAAAATGGTTTAACGCAGAAAAAGGTTTTGGCTTCATCGCAGTTGAAGGTGGCAACGATGTATTCGTACATTTCTCAGCGATCCAATCAGATGGCTTCAAAACTTTAGACGAGGGCCAAAAAGTTGAATTCGGCGTAGAAGAAGGCAACCGCGGACCTCAAGCAACGAATGTAGTGAAACTATAATATTCACTTAACATAGACGAGCAAATGAAAAGAGACATCCAATGAGGATGTCTCTTTTTTGGCCTATTTTACGTCCTAGCAACTATACTAATCATGCCAATATAAAACGGATACCCCACAAGCAAGACCAATAAGATAAGACCTTGCACAGGTACCGGCATATCTCCCCTATGAGAAATAGGAAACAGATAGGCAAAAATCATTGTAAAAATCACAGTATACGGCAACCAAAGAATCGTTGTTACATATACAACGCGACGATGCCCAAGCCATGTAACAACGAGCTTATACATACACACTGTCGCTACAATAAGTCCCACTAATTGAACAATAAGCAAGAAAGTATCCAAGATGTCTCCTGCCCATCCTGTAAGTCTGAGTAGTCGATAATAATTGATTTGTAACTCCATGGATATAAAGAATAGCAAACCATACAGTACACTAACAATATTCAATTTTAGAAAATAGGACATTGGCATTGGATTTTTTCATCCTTTCAAAAGATGCTTAATTTGAAAAGTTATTGGATCATTTGGCTATGTTTTGGGTCACGTTCTATCTAAATGGGGAACTCTGTGCCGATGAACAGCTTGGTTTGATCGCTCGACACTGACTCTGTTGGAAATGCTAGATTGATTACATAACACTCACTTTTGAACAGATCTATCACAATGTTACCTCCACCTCGCAAATGAGCGAGGTCTTTTTTTAAAAAACAAACGAGGCCCCTTCTCTATAACTACGCATAAGAATGTAGGCCTGCAATGACTAAATTGACAAACACCTGATTGAACACGATGATACCGAATCCGATGATGGCCAACCAGGCCGTTTTCTCCCCTTCCCAACCTTTGGATAAACGGAAATGGAGAAATGCAGCATAGAATAAAAAGGTAATCAATGCCCATACTTCTTTAGGGTCCCAGCCCCAATAACGACTCCAGGCAATTTGTGCCCAAATCATAGCAAACAACAGTCCTCCTAATGCAAATAATGGGAAGCCGATAACGACTGCACGATAGGAAATTTCGTCCATTAATTGTGGTTGAACGCGACTTGTCCATGGTTTTAATAGAGCACTCACCGATTTTCTTGTGATGAGGCGAATGACAGCATACAAGACCGTACCGACCATAAATGCCCAGACAATCGAATTAGATTTTTTAGCATCTATTTTGTTTGTAATTTCTATTAAACCAACCGCATCACCATTCTCTATGACTGCCCCTTTATTGACAATCAGTGGCTTCATTGAGTAGACTGCTTTTTCTGGCTGTCCTTGAGCATTCTCAAATTGTACCTGTACCTCGTCGGTTGCTAGACTGAAAAAAGTCGATACGCCAATAAAACCAATTACTACAACCAAACAATACAACACGAATTCTAGTGCATATGTACTGATGGATTTCTTAGACACATCCAATGTTCTTAATAAGAAAATCAAACCAGTGGCAAAAGACACCGATAAAATCGCACTAGAAAAAGCAACGGTCATTACATGTATAGTTAACCAGTGGCTTTGTAAGGAAGGAACGAGCGGTGACACTTCCTTTGCGAAAACGCTTCCATAGCCGAGGATGATTAAGGACACAGGAATTGTAAATAAGCCAACCACGATTTGTTTGTATAAAAAATGGATGATTAGATAACTGCCAGTGAGCATAATGCCAAAAAATGTCATAAATTCATACATATTGCTGACGGGTGCATGATCTACAGCCATCCATCTCACAACAAAATAAACGAGTTGCAGGACAAAGGCTACATAAGTAAGAAGCAGTCCTAATTTGCCAAACATCTTCCCCTTTGATTTGACAGCAAGCCCTAATGGCACAATCGCAATCAGTAGTAAGATGAAGGCAACAAATAAGGCATTGCTACTAATGGATAATAAGGTTTCTTGATTCAACGGAATCCCTCCAATGTTTTTTTACGGAATATGCTTCCAACTAATAAGAACGACATGAATGACAAGAAGTGCCATATTTTCCTTTTGAATTTTTTATTTTTTAAGAATTGTTACATTTCTATGACAAAAAAGGAAAAAGAACACGATCAGCATCAGGCATTTAACAAGTTCTTGATTATCTGGAGAAATGGTCATGTCATGTCCATCACTTAAGTAAAAGACATTCATCATGCCATGGAAAATAGCAACAGGCACAATAGATTGACCACATTCTCGAATGATTGAAAGCATGAGGGATAAAACAAAAAGAAGCAACAAATAAGCAGGTATTCCCACTGTTGGCATAATATAAGACTTGTATAGCAGGGCAATAGGTAAATGCCAGAACGACCACAATATGCCGATTAGGAAAGCAGTCGACCAGAAGCTATAGTGTTGCCGTAAATAAACATGGAAATTGCCTCGCCAGACGATTTCTTCTAGCAGAGCGGAGCCTGTACTAATGGTAAGCCCAATTAGCAATAACATGATCAGTTGGGAAGGAGTCTTGATGAGAAAAGAATCATGGTGAGTAAAATAAAAATAACTATGTAATAAGAGGCCTAATGAAAAAGGTATGATTATGCTGGCTGGGAGCCATGGCCATGTAGGTTTAGTGAAAGAAAACGTTGATAGGACTGGGAGCCTAGCAAAAATCTTTTGTATGAGGATAACGGAAAGCAAAGGAATTACCATTGTAGTACCAAGAAATGCCCTCCCCTGCTCAAAGAAAGTAAGAAAATAATGCGTCAAAAATGTTAGGCAATATAAAAAAAACGTCGTCATGAATAGAACATTTTTTTTCATTAGTGTCCTCCTTAAAAAAACAAACCATCTATTTGTAAATAGATGGTAATTAATCATGATCAAGTTATGGCATGCCTCTATCTACATCTTACAAAAAATTGCAATAAAAGTCTATTTCTTTTTCCTCTAGCATGGGAAAATAAAAGTGCGCACAAATGACATAACGTTATGTTTCACAAACTGGAGGTTGAAATGAAACAAAATATTTATGACAATCCTGAATTCTTCCATCAATATAAGGCGTTACGCCAAAAAACATCTAACTATAATCGTCTCTTGGAGCAACCTACAATGAAGTCTTTACTGCCACCTTTATTGAATTTACAAATACTCGATATTGGCTGTGGTATGGGTGAATTCGCCAAATATTGTATCGATCATCATGCCAAGCATGTGACAGCATTGGATGTTTCGAGCAATATGTTGACCATCGCTCAATTAGAAAATGCCCATCCACAAATTGACTATCAGCTGCAAGCAATAGAGGATTATGAAGTAGCAGCGCATCGCTTTGATTGTATAACAAGTTCACTTTCGCTTCATTATGTCAAAGACTTCGAGGCGGTCATTGGACAAATAGCACGAATGCTAAGTCCAGACGGTGTTTTTATTTTCTCTGTGGAGCATCCGATTGCTACCTCTCGTAAAACAATGGAGGATAATTGGATCTATGATACACAAGGGTACCGACTTCATTATGCCATGGATCATTACCAGGAGGAAGGCTTGCGACAGCAAACTTGGTTGGTGGATGGGGTTGTCAAATATCACCGCACGATCGCTACTATGATTAATACATTAATTGACCATGGTTTATCGATAGATAAAATCGTAGAGCCCATCCCAAGCAAGGAAGCCATTCAACAGCTTCCATCTATTGAAAAGGAACTTCGCCGACCATCGTTTTTATTCATCAAAGCAAAAAAATAAACGAGAGCCTCACCCTACTATTGCGGTGAGGCTATTTTCACATAAATAATTTCTGGATCACCTTCATCCAGGTTATCAATAAAGCCGCTTTTGACAAACCCTACTGCTTGAAATACTTGCTGCATACTTGTATTGGATTGATTCGTAGAGGAAAAAACCTTCAATGTTTTGGCTATTTTCACATAAGCACTTAATAATGCAGAGGCTATGCCTTTTCTCCGCTCTGATGGCTTGACAATGACTAAGGAAATGAAGTCATAGCCAAAAAAGTCATGAGAAACGATCAAAAAACCCGCAATATCTTCGGTGGATTGGTAGAGCAGACAGCGTTTCTCCTCGATTGCTTGTTGAATTTCCCCGCTTCTGGATGTATCCCCAATCACTTCTTGATCGATTGCACATAATGCTTGGAAATGCTCCATTCCAGCCTCTTTTATATAACTCAATTTGCCACATCCTTCTTCATAAAATAATTCATCACTTTTAGCTCTTCGCCAAAGCCTATTACCTGTTTACCTTCATCTACAAATCCGCACTTTGCATAGAGTGCTTGCGCTGCTACATTTGGCATATTCACGCCCAGTACTAGCTCATTAATATGTGGAAAATGCTGACGAACGAAGTCCGGTAACAATTGGAGGGTTGTTTTAGCGTACCCTTTGCCCTGTTCATGGTAATCGGTAGAAAATGAGCGGATTAATAACGCTTGTTCATTAGAGGAGTATGGCTTTACCCCTTCTTTTTCATGTATTACAAAAAAGGTTACCAACTTGTCTCCATCTATGGCTAACACAGCATGTCTGCTGTCATCCTGCTTGGCAAGTTCAATACTATCTTTTGGAGACTTTGTATAGCGAAGCTGCTCTTCTGTAATTGTATATTGCGCTATTAATGATTGCGCCTTGTCCTCATAGAACATTAACTGCAGGGCCATCAGAACTCCTCCTCGTATAGAATTGTGAATTCATAATCCCCATCTACAAGCTGTTGTAAATATTCATCAAAGGAAGTGGCGATGACCTCAAAACCATCGGGATCATGGACATAACGGACCACTTGTCCTACCTGTCCACCTTCATTTGGCGAAAAATCAATATATAAACTTGATGTTCCGCCATTATTCATGCAATCTGCAAAGCATAATCGTTCATTTAAAGGTACATGCATATTTATCTTTTTATCTATGTCCACATACTCTAAAAAGTCCTGATAACGCTCAAAAATTGTTTCACGCTGATTTTGAACATCTGCTAGGATTTGCTCAACAGATTTTAAATAATAGGGATAATCCCCTAAATCAGAACCTAGTACAAGCACACTAATGGTTTCTTGCCCATGCTGACAATGGTAAGTGCCATTGACATCCTTTAGTAGTTCAATTAAGGATTGCGGACTATTTGGAAATATTTCTAGTAAGCTTTCAATTTGTGCGTCTGTAGCACCATGTGCTTTTTGTAATTGTTGTTGCTCCTCTTGCGGTAAATATTGCAGTAAATTCTTAAAATAGGCTGTATGCACGGCCATTCCTCCCTCTCTTAAAAAATATTCCCCGAAATTGGTAACCATGGTACAATTTAAGCATTCAAACTAAAGGAGTTGTGCCTATGGGTGCCAAAATTGTAGGAGACGTTAAAGTTTTGCTATTAATCTAGGGGTTGTAACGATACTTGCAGCCCTTATTAAAGGGAGAATCATACATGGATCATTATTTAAAAACATTTTTAACGGGTCAATCAATTACTTTACAGCAAATGGCCCCCGCTGACTTAGAATCATTTGTAGCCATTGAAAGTGAAACAAAAACTTTACTCCTAGCTAATGATGAAATTCCCTTCCCTCAAACGATGGAGGACCATTCCGCGTTCTTTCATTCTATTAGTGGAAAAAAAGATGAATTCTTCTTTGGTATTTATGAAAAAGCGACTCAGCAACTGATTGGTTCCTGTGGTGTTTTTGCCGTAAACTGGCAAAATAGCACTTGTTCTGTGGGCATTTCAATTGGACAGCAATGGCAAGGAAAGGGCTATGGCACGGATGCTATGAAAACACTTATTGAATTCATTTTCCAATACATGGCTATTCAAAAAATTAAACTGCAAGTATTCAGCTTTAATCCGGCAGCTATTCGCTCCTATGAAAAATGCGGCTTCACGAAGGAAGGCCATTTACGAAATGAAATATTCCGCTTCGGCACCTTCCATGACCTAATAGTATTTGGCTTATTACGTTCTGAATGGACTCAAATCAACTAGTGGATATTCCCCAAGGGAGATACATAAATCATGTCTTCTTTGGGATTTTTCCTTTACATCAACACAGACTGGATTTAACGAATCCATCCACTTTGTTCTATCCAACTGCCTCAATCATAGTCCTTTACATGGACCCTTCCATCAACCATCACTAGTAGTCTTGCCATACCCGTTCTACCTCTAATAAAGTCAGCTCATGGAAAGATAATCGGTAGACATCAGGCATAGTCAGCTTTTGCCAAAAAGCATAATCATACTGTGTATCAAAGGATTGCATCATCAGCACCATAATATTGCCATGTGTACCAATAACAATGTTGTCATGGGGGTGAGAAAGAATGATAGATTGTAAGCTCTGTACAGCCCGTGTCATTGCCTGCTGATTGGATTCCCCACCAGTCCACGCAAAACTCGGCTCTTGCCAAACTCGTTGTAGCGCTTCCCGAAAGTTTTCCATCGCTCCATTGGCAAGCTGCCGTTCTTTTAGTGCATCCACTGTTTGGATTGGTACATCATGATACTTAGCAATACCCTGTACTGTTTGAATGGCTCTTTTATAAGGACTCGAATATACTGCATCGATGCGTTGATCGTTGAATAAGGATGTCACTCTTTCTACACCCTTAATCCCTTTTAATGATAACGGACGACGAAATTCATCCTCGGAATAATCGGCATGTGCATGTCTCACAAAATATAATTCTGTCATTCTTGTCTCCTCTACCATCACTTGCTAAATCAGGATAAATGATATTGCCATGCAAAGATCCCCTACTATCCACAGAAATTTCCAAATAAACATGCATATCAGAAGTGCGCGTTTTATTAAAGCTATTCGTCATTACATCAAACAAACCAATTCACTTCAAGTTGTTGCTCAAACAATTCTTTTATTGCGTATTCGTGATTACTATATGTAATGGCCTATAATGCATCTAGCGAGACAGCATTTACTCAACTATTTTCAACGTAGTAATAATATCAATATAAGAAAAGTTGATACGTTTCATATTTTAGTAAAGGTATTCCAACGGATGGTTCCCATGTGAGAGCTCCTCCACTTCACATGCTGCTCGTTTATTTGGAAAAGTAGCGACAACAAAATTACTCTTTCATACCCCTTCTATTATTCCATTAATTTCAATAATTCTCAACATTTCACCATACACAATGAAATGTCCCCATTTCTAAACAACATCAAAGCTAATTTGATAAAATGTGACAAGATACGAATGACGCCGTAAATTGTCGGAAAATTCAATCTCAAACAACAACTTTTTTCATAGTATAAAAGGTTTAATCCCTTTCTCTTTTGCCCTTAATTTTTTCTAAATTTACACAAACAAACAACCCCATCATCTCAATGATTAGGGTTGTTTGTCATAATTTTTATTCAATAAAAGGATAATTTACCATATCTTTTTAACTAGTAAGGAGAAATCGTTTGTTTTCCACCTTACAGGATGAAGGTCCTTATCTGTGACTAAATTACGAATTTGACTTACGGTACACAATATGACATTTTTTTTAATATAAGTGATATACAATGAAAAAGTTGAATCGAGGTCATAAGAAATTCATTTCAAGAATAAGGATAAAAAATTAGGAGGAAAATATCTTGGTAAACTTATTGCTTAAACAATTCTTGAAGGCGGAAATTGAGATCAAACGTAGAATTATGTATAAAAAGGCAAAGGATCTTGGTTTCACCCACCCGGTTGTAGTAGATTACAGTCAAGAATTGGATGTCCTACTAAATAGATATTTAAAACAAGCACAAGCTTCCTAATCATAACGAGGCATATAATAGAAGAAAGTATAGATATGGGTAAAGCCAGACCTGATTTTTGGCTGGTTTTATCTTTGCATTCAGCTAGCCAAACCTCTACATGTATAGATCCAGAAAAACTAGGCGATGTTTTTGATAAGAAGACATTTGGAGGTTGAATGATGCATGTATTCATCTTAACTTTTATGGTTGTTTCCAAAATATTATTGCCACCCCAACATTCAGTAGACTATACAGCACCCACACTTTGCACACCAACTGAAATAAATACACTATATCAATATCCAAACAACCAATTTCAATCGTTTCGTGATGAGGACGAATTTTATCAGCAGCTTAATCGTACAATTTACGAGGAATATCGCAATGCTTCATGGAATATTCGGAAAAAAATGGCCTTTAGAAATATAGCAGAGGCAACTGCAAACTTTTATTTACAAACCAATAGTAAACAGGAAACAATCGACCTCTCTCAACATACTTTTATTCATCCCAATCGACAAGTTTATTTTTTAGCATCTTTTCAGCACAATACCAATGAAACCTATCGAAAATTTCTAGTCATTGACGCTGAAACACAAACAGTTATACTTGGTCAATCCCAATTCCAAGAGAGGAGCAAGGACCTTTAATTCATTGTATGCACATCACCTAGATTCTAGTAGTCATTTCAAAAAAATAGAAATTATTTTTTTAAAAGCTTGTCTTGAATAATAGGTATATTCAAGACAAGCTTTCTTTTATAAGCTCTTATGTTTGATGGCTACTGTTATTTCTTTTAGTAATTGTGGCAGCGAATATTCAAGCGAGGCTTGTTGCCCGTGTCTCCGGACAGACACATTTTTACTAGCAGCCTCCCGATCACCGATTACAATGATATACGGTATTTTATGCAATTGCGCCTCCCATATCTTTTTCCCAAGCTTTTCCTGTCGATCATCTATTTGCACTCGGATTTGTGCCTGTTGTAGGGCTCTAACAACTTCCTTGGCATAATCTTGATGGGCATCGGCTACAGCAATTACTTGCACTTGTTGCGGTGCAAGCCAAATTGGGAACGCGCCTCCAAAATGTTCAATGAGAATACCTAAAAAACGATCAATAGAGCCAAACACCGCTCGATGGATAACAACTGG
Organism: Lysinibacillus sp. ZYM-1; assembly: GCF_001308875.1. Classification (GTDB taxonomy): domain Bacteria; phylum Bacillota; class Bacilli; order Bacillales_A; family Planococcaceae; genus Lysinibacillus. The sequence continues at coordinate 33,766 of NZ_KQ465127.1, forward strand.
TCTTACTTTTTCATTGTGTTCATTAATGTACGTTAAATCAAATTTCTCTGGTAGCTGGAAATCGAGCTGTACCGTTGCACACTGATGACTTCGTTGAATGGCATCTTTAATATGAATATCGATTTTCGGTCCGTAGAAAGCCCCGTCCCCTTCATTGATTGTGTAGGCGATACCTAAATTCTTCAGAACATTTTCAAGTGCCGCTTCGGCTTGATCCCATAATGACAGCTCTCCCATAAAGTCATCCGGTCGTGTAGATAATTCAATCGTATATTGGAAACCAAATACGTTGTAGACCTCATCGATAATTTTTAGAGCTAGCGCTATTTCATCCTCAATTTGCTGCGGTGTGGCAAAAATATGTGCATCATCCTGACAAAATGACCTGACACGTAACAATCCGTTCAGTGCACCACTAAATTCATGTCGATGCACTTGCCCAAATTCTGCCATGCGAATAGGTAAATCTCTGTAAGAATGAAGGTTATTTTTAAAGATTAGCATATGTCCAGGACAGTTCATTGGCTTTAAGGCAAAGCTTTGATCATCCACTTGCGTAAAATACATATTATCCTTATAGTGATCCCAATGACCTGATTGCTCCCATAATCGCTGATTCATCATCAGTGGTGTTCGTACTTCCCGATAGTCATATTTCGCTTGTAAATTTCTCAAGTAGGATTCTAGCTCATTGCGTAAAATTTGCCCGTTTGCTAAATAAAAGGGCATACCCGGCGCTTCCTCTGAAAACATAAATAATGACAGTTCTTTGCCCAATTTACGATGATTTCGTTTCTCAGCTTCCTCTAAAAACACAAAGTATTTTTGCAGTTCTTCTTTTGTAGCGAAGGCGACACCATAAATACGTTGAAGCATTTGATTGTTGCTATCGCCTCGCCAATAAGCACCCGACACATGCATTAATTGGAAGTGCTGTAACTTTCCTGTAGAAGGAACATGGGGTCCTCGACATAAATCATGGAACTCACCTTGCTCATAAATTGTTACGGATTCATCAGCGGGGATCGCCTCCAATAGTTCTAGCTTTAACGCATCATGTGCAAATAGTTGCTTGGCTTCATTGCGTGAAACTTCTCGTCGCTGTATCGGTACATTTTCCCGTACAATTTGTTTCATCGTTTTCTCAATCTGTTGCAAATCACTTGGTGTCAGTGTATCCGCAATCTCTATATCATAATAAAAGCCGTTTTCAATCACTGGCCCTACCCCAAATTGTGCATGTGGGTATATTCGTTTTACAGCCTGCGCCAATAAATGGGCCGTTGAATGGCGAATAACCTCTATCCCTTCCTTAGAGCTTGCATCGTACAATGTAATTTGAGCATCTTCCATAATCGGGCGCGTCAAATCAACGATGGTTCCATTGACACTCCCAGCCACTGCTTTTTTGCGAAGCTCAGGACGAATCGCTTGGGCAATATCGGTTAGTGTCACGCCTTTTGTAAATACTTGCTGTTGACCATCTGGAAATTGAATGTGAATAACTTGATTTGACATGTTCTCGACTCCTTTTATTTTTATCAATTTTGCCTTGGCGTCATAGAAGACTGATTGTGCGCGCACAAATGGAAAATCCATGAATCTGCCAAAGGCTTTATCCTCATTCAGCTTCAGAATGAGGATAAAAATAAAAAAACACATATCCGCCCCTACGAAGGGACGAGTATGTGTTCATTACCCGTGGTTCCACCCAAATTCCCACTAGTTAATGGACTAGTGGCTCATTGATTTTGCTGTAACGTTGCAAAAAACGGTGCAAGTTTCCAAGCACGGCTCCAAGGTAGTAAGATGGGATCACGACATTAGGAAGCTTGCAGCTAAGGCCTCCCTCTCTGAAAATGATTGATCGAATCTCTTGTCCTTTTCATTGCCCATTTCATCTTTGCATGAAATTGTTAATTACTATAACGAATACTGATTTTTTTGTCAAACATTGAAATATAAAAATTATCGTTTGATTGGCAATGGGCGTTCAGGTCGGTTTTTACAATATTTACAATTTTCATCATCACAAGTTTCCTCTTGCCACTTATTACAACTCGGACAAAAATAACTATCAAACGTCTTGTCACGCAGAAAAGAACTTTGACAGGTGCTGCAAATATTCTTTTTATCAATACGCATATTATTATTAACTCCTAATGATTTTTTATATCTAAAGTCTCGCTATCAGATTGCCATTCCATATGAATAATGGGTTTAGCATTACGTTTAAAAATTTTTTCACTTTCTTTTTTTGTAAAGGCGTAATATCCCTCTTTATTTAACTGAACATCTATGATACTTCTGGATTCTTTTTCCCCTTCAATGGTGATTTGTAAAGGCCCTACATCATATCCATCACCAAGATAATATAAGCGTAACCCTTGCTCAGCATTACTATGGTAGATCGCTTTCCAATGTTCACTTTTAGCAATATAATGTACTTCCTGATCAGGGCTCTGGCAAGCTGCTAACAGGAGTAGCAGGATCATTGGGACTATCCATTTTTTCATTTAGTATCCCCCTAACAATGCATGGTGACAGCAAACCCTGTAGGTTTTTCTTCAAAAACATCCTGATATTCTCTAAAGTTAAAACTGAGTCCTTGTATGTCATCAGGCAATGGTGGTGTCACCACAAATGTGTTACTTTCATGCCCATCTGAGCCTCTCGCACCAGTATTGCGACATTCGTAGTGCTTATCTATAAATAATCCTAGATGGTTGCGCTGCTTTATTCTTTGACGAATATTTTGGTGGGTGTCTTGCTGTGAATCCCAGTCCATTAATAACTGCACGACACTAGCATTTTCGTACTGGCGAATATAGGAAATTGTATAGATTCGATCGTCCACTTCCTGGGACTGCAAAACAGGAATATATTGACGAAAGCCAGCTGGTTCGATACGAGGTTGATAATATTTTTCTGATCTGATCATACTAAAAATCATAGCTAAATAAGTGTCATCGAAACCATATTTTTGTGCCCACTCCTTAATATTTTCATCTGTTGGGAAATCTTTCGTTTGGCTGGAGAGCTCTTTCCGCTGCAGTAAGAGTATGCATATTTGCTCATCTATTGCTAATCGTTTTTGGTGATTGGTTGGCATTTCGTGCATTTCCATTCTCCTCCATCCTACAAGTCCTTCTTCTTTCTATACGTTATTTCCACCATTTGGTTCCATAATCAACCTAATTTTACTTTTCAGATCCAATAAAAAAGCTACCCTATTCTTTGGGTAGCTAATTCTTCAAATTAATTGATGACAACATCATTGTGCCAGCTTGTCGAGTCGGATAATTGATATGTAACCATATTGGCTGTGACAGCGAGAATAACACCTGCTCTGGATGATCTATGGGAAATTTCTGGATTTTCCAATACTAGAACCGCATAGCCCTCCCCTCGCCCTTGATCATCTATTGCATTGGATGCATGAAATTCAAAGGTTGAATAAGACTGATTCTTTGTTACATAAAGTAGCCTTTCCTCACGATACACACCATTCTCTTTTAAATTATAGCTGACAGGCATCCACCCATCGGACCATTCTATACTTCCTATGATTTGACGTTTCCTTCTAGCAAGTTTGCCAATGGAATACGTAAAATATATTTTCATTATTGCTTGATCTAATTCATTTTTCCCCTCAGCGGTTGCTGTTACTTCAAGCATAATATCATTTTTCAAAAATTTCTTTATAAACACCAAAGCCACAGTGATAACACAGATAAATAGTACTATACCAATTATGATAAATGCCATTAGGTCCCTCCTAGTATCACGATTGCTGTTACTATAAGATTACCATGATTTAGGAGAGATAGGTGCTTTTCACCAAACAATCTTAGGATATGACACAGGCATAAACGATAAGACAAAATTAGCGTCTTATCTGTCTATTGGCCCTGTTGTAGCTCAGCCGTAAGGGTAAAAGGTATTCGTAAATAGTCGTATTTAATCGTTACCTTTTTGATGTCGGATGCTTTGACTTGAACAGCATAATGCTGCGGTTGCTTACCAATTGCTTGTTGATCTATGTATGAACGAGGTAAAATTTTAACTTGCGTTAATTTATGAAAAGACATATTTGTATTTCCATCTAGCTTTGTTTCGATCTCGAATGGTTCCGACTTACTAATGACAAGCTCAGCGCTGTCAGGAAGTTTTTCATTGACAAGTAATTGCTTAAGCTTAATTTCTCGTAATCCTTTATTTTCTATCGCAATGATTTTTACCGTTTCATTGCCCTGCTTGCTTGTATAGCTTTGAATGACAAGTGGTGGATTACTCTTGAGATAAATCATAAATGCGGCGCCAACCACAAGCACACTCAGTAATAATGTAAATAGTATTTTTTTCATACGCTCCCTCTCTTTCCACTTACTCAGTATAACAAAAAACAACCTGACTTTTTAGAAGTCAAGTTGTTTTTGTAGTCGTAATTCATCTCGTATCGGAATGCCATCATTGCCGATGAGTGGGATAGAAGGCTTATAGGCTCTTGCCTTCTCGACCGCATCTCGCAGTAGTTCTATTAAAAAATAGCCTCGTTTTTGATAAAATTTTAAGGCATGTAAATTATCATTCGTTGTAATAAGAGTAATGCATGTACAACCGTGATCCAATGCTACTTGTTCTACCGCTTTTACTAGCGCTGAACCAATACCTTTGCCTTCCACTAGACTATCTAGAGAAATAATTTCACAGTCTTGCTTACGAATAATGTAAGTGACAAGACCTATCATCTCTTGCTGGTCATTTACATAAGCAAAGCCCTCTAATTGACTACAGTCATAGATCCCACTTGAAATGACCATTTCTGTCGTTCCCCAATGCTCCCTAAAAAAATGAAGCACATTTTGTTGTGGTAATTGTTGAATCGCTATTATCGTCATGTCTAAACTCCTTGTTAAATGGAAATATGAAAAACACCTGCAATGGCCTTTTGAATGCCTAAGAATACCGCCCAAGAAAGTACACCTAGACCTATGGCGAAGACAATATGAATAGAAGATTTCATCGCCATGTAAATAACAAATAGCATGCACATCGTTGCTGGCAAACCAACAATGACACCGACTGTAAAGCGCTGGATATGCTCACTCGATTCACTTTGTACCGTCAACCAAATAATACTTAAAATACTCACCAATGGTAATGCCGCAATAATCCCGCCATAGGTAGGAAATCTACGTGCCACTTCTGTCACCACACCAATAATTGCTGCAGAACTAAGAATTTTAAAGAATGTATACATTATTTCGCCACCTCACTTAGTCGTCGGAATGCCTGTAGGATGGCTTGTTGTTCCTGTTCTGTTAGCTGATGAAGTGCGCGCTTTAGCTTCTCCTCATCTAATTCTGAGTTTTTCTTCAGCACCTGTAACCCTTCTACTGTCAAGTGGAGAATAACCTTCCGTTGATCGTCACTCGCACGTTCTTTCGACACCCAGCCATGGCGCTCTAGCTTTTTGACATGCTCTGACGCTGTATTATGGGAAATATTTAGTAACCCTGCAATATCACGCACTGTTACTTCTTCTTCCTTTTGAATCATCTGTAAAATACGTACGCTTTGATGGGAAATCACATCTTCATGTGTTGTATGTAGATGATAAAAGATCGTTGTAAAATACTCATTTATGTCTGTAATCATTTTGGTAACTCCTTTAATATATCGATAAATACGATTATATCGTATAATACGATATATTAACAGTCTCCATATAAAGTTTATATTTTCAGACATTTCCCTTAAGAAAAAGTACTAACAAGAATATGCTCTTTCATTTTCATAGAATTCTAATTTTTTGCACATCTCGCTCAATACCATCGATGGCTACTTGTAGACACTGACTTTCTACAGTATTATTACTCTATTCTAAATGTAATTGAGGGCATCTTATGTTATACTTTCTCTATTTTTTAGTAGGTGGCACCATTATGGTATTAGCGCTTTTACTGAGCCAATCGAATTATTTATTTTTGTCAGGCATCATTACAGCCTTGCCGATTTTGACACTTATTAATATGGGTATGCAAATGAAAAATATGAAAGAAGATACTTTTCATACCGTCTTACAAAACACTGTATTTGGAGCGGTTGGCATGCTGTTATTTACTATGCTCGCCTTCCTCTTAACAAGCTGGTTTAAACCAGGTATTTCCGTTATGAGTGCGCTTGCTGTCTATGCCGTGTTTATGCTATCTGGCAAATTTATTTTATCAATGTTCGCCTAATAGAGAAAAGGAGCTGCCTTTTGACAGCTCCTTATTTATTGCCTAACTTTTGATAATTTTCACGCGAACACCCTGCTCAAATCTACTCATCGCATAGGCGTTCATTGTTTTTACATGGTCTGATACTTCGCTAGCCTTCCATAATCGCTGTAGATGATAGACAGTTGGGTCTATCAGTCGTACTTTATTATGAAAATGAATATCATCGTTCACTTGTTCTTCCCTTACTTCTACATTTTCATGAAGTTGTTGTAAAAGAGCTTGCACATCTTGATCATGTGATGCCCTCATTTGCCCCAGTACTTCAAGATCAGTCTTTTGGAAATCACCAAGTGTTAGAATTTGTTTTTCTAGTGATAGTTTTAACACATCTGCTAACGTACTAGTCGCATAAATATTTAAAGGATGCAGGAAAAAATCTATTACTTCTTGATAATACGTTTTCACAAACCATTCTGCACTGTCGATCGTTTTTACACATAGCTTCCCTTGAAAAACGAATACATCCTGTAAAAATCTTTGAATATCTTCTGATGAAGCATGGCCATAGCCAAACATATCTCTTAATGTATAATCCACACGATCTGCACAAAGTTCCGGTGCTGGCTGCTCAAGCAAAGGCCACCTCGTCATATCAAATAAAATTTTCTCCACATCATAACCGTATTTGTTAAGAATTTCAGGAATTGCAGATGGCTGGATGACGTCCAGCAATAAAGTATCATGATAATCTTCCTCAGCATTTTCAAGGACAACATCTATTACATGCGAAAAAGCGGTATGAGAAACATCATGCAATAGCCCTGCAATTTGTTCCTCCAGTGACCCTCCAAACTTTCTAATCAGTAGCATAACACCTATTGAATGCTCGTATCTTGTGATGTGCCATTGATTATTCACCAGATAGCCTGCTCCTGCTTGATGAATTCCTTTTAATCGTTGAATGGGCGTGGAATGAATAAGTTCCTCTAACACACCCTCAATTTCGAATTCTCCATATAGAACGTCTCTAATTAGCATTTATGTCTATCCCCTAGCACAATTCGATATCACAAAAACTCCACCACAATGTGAGATTGGGTAAAATTGCAGCTGACAATGATCCTGCAAGAAAGTTTTTAGCTCCTCATGGACAAAATAAAACTCATCATCATCCCAATAGTCTTTACTATCCAGGCGGCATTGTTCTAGCTGCGCTCTTGTTTGAAAGGCAATATCACCAATCAAAATTTTGCCATTTGGTGTTAGTTGATGTAATAATTGCGTGATATAGGTAACCTTCTGCTCATCACTAAAATGATGCAGGGCGTACGTGCTAATAATCGCATCATATTGTTTATTCATCAGCGCTGCAGGCAGGCCATTCGATAAATCCCATTCGATTAAGTTAGCTTGTGGCATTTTTGTCTGTGCAATGGTAATCATCTTAGATGAAAAATCAAAGCCATAGATAGAGTGCCCATGCTCGTATAACTTTGCTGTTAAAACACCTGTGCCAAAGCCAATATCTAATACCGTCGATGTTGGCACTTGCATGACCTCATTAAAAATTCTATTTAAAATGTCTTTATAGCCCGCAAATGGATATTGATGATTCTCTTCACTTAGTTGAACGGTTTGGTCATAGCCTTCCGCCCATAGATCAAAGCCTTGTTGATTTAGTATCATAGTGCCTCCTAAATTGAATAAATTCTCCAAGCATTGTATTGTTGACCTATCATCATCTGTGTCATAACAATTCCCCCTTTATATACCAATTCATTCAATTATAGCAATTATCTGTCTATCGAACAATTCAGAAAATAACTAACGCTTTATTACTTTTGTTTAACAACCAAAACAGACCATAGTTAAGTAATCAGTTAAGTATAATTTATTTTTCAAATCTTCTATTAGTATACTTTCGAATGAATTTACAAATTCCCTATTCTCGATAAGACTTCTACCATACATCTCTTTATTCATTCTAATCACTTCTTACAACATGTACATTCTAGTTATTATATTATAAACTTTAATCATATTTTGGTAAAACTAATAAATATAGGATAATAATGGTATAAACTCGTGGAATATTCGGAAGAAATATTTAACAGCAGCTATCTCTACTACTGTTTTAATATTTATAATTGTAGGCGCAGTTATTTTAAGTAACAAATATAAAAATACTTATGATAAATTAACCAGAATTGTTCTGGATGATACTATACCCAGTAATTACCTATTAACTTTAGAAAACATTGATATTGAAGATAACTCTGTAGGACAAGATTTTGACCTAGAAGCTATTATTGATCATCAAGAAACCACTTTATTCAATGGTTCTCAAATTATATTGGGTGGCGCTTACAATACATCCTTTATACGTTTTCAATTACAGGCAATCGAATACGATTCAATTCCTGATGTCGGATGGATTGACGAGGAATTTTCTATACAACAAATGATGCTAGACGGACAATTCTATTTACAAGTATTAGTAGAAGAAAACAGAGGTCGTTATGCGGGTAATGTTGCTTCTATAAAATTTTACTTTGATATAAAACGGGAAGTTGAATCAGGTGAAGTATGGTCAAATATTTTCAATATAAGCAAGAACAAAGAATTTAATGATGATTATGCATCATCGGAAACTACTACACCAATAGTAGATAGATGGTTAGAAACTCAAATATCTAATGATTCAAGTACCGAAGAACAAACCCTTTCAAATGATCAAGAAACAACCAGTACCGATAATTATATTAAGCATGATTCCAACATTCAAAGTGACCAAAAGTTAGAATATAAATTGGCATTAGATAAAATTGCGTTTGAGTTTGAAGAAATTTCAAACTCTGTCACAACTGTAGATGAGATGTACCAAACAACATATAAAACATACAAAAAATTTGATGATTTGTTAAATGAAATTTATGAGACTTTAATAATCAAATTATCGCAAAGTGATATGGAAAAATTACGTAAGGAGGAAAGACAGTGGATAATTGATAGAGATGCAAAGGCAGAAGAAGACACAGCCAATATGGCTAGTAGTACGATGAAAAAAATTCTGTATCAAAAATCTTTAGCGAATTCAACCAAAGAGAGATGCTATGTACTATTAGATACTTATATGAAATGATAAATAGGGATTTTGAAATAAAATCTCAATGATGGTCAACATATTAAAATGTCTTTTTTATTACTTTATGAATTGAGCATAGTCGCCATCTGTTCACGAGTAAGTTTGCCACCTGGATTCATGCTTTTGCCATCACCTGTATATATACTTATTTGACCTGAGACTTACCTTAGCCTCTTATGACATAGTTAATGGAGTAAATTCAAAACAATACAAGAGCAATTAGATCGTGGGCATGTTAAAATACCTACAGGCATTCTGGTCATTTGACTATTGTAAATCAAGCTATAGATTTGATAAAATTAACAAATACAGATGATTCACAATATTAAACTAGATAATAAAGAACGCATATAAATCAACAATCCTTAAGGGAGGGATCAAAATGATCGCATTCACTTGTAATGCATGCTCTAGAACTTCTTTTTCAGGTCAAAGAGGTCTAGATTAAGTTATACCTATAACGTAAATTGAATGATCTCTTAGGCCAAATACCTTTAAAATTAGCCTATCAAACAGGAGAGATTTCAAATGGAAAAACAAACAATTCAGCCGTTCTTAACGGTCGCAAACTATCATTTACTGGAACAGCAATTAAGTAAAATTTTACATGCCCTTACAACTACGAAAGACAATAGTGTCATTCTTGCAGTACGTGGCCTTGTCGAAACGGAAATTACTACAAAATTAGAGTTATCCACTGAGGAGACAAAGCTTGTTGAACAGCTTTTCGCCGTCACAGATCGTGCCCAGGGCGATGCCTTGTTAGAACAGTTAAAGCCTTACGTCATACCGTTCAAGCCGGTGACAGCTAGCACACTCAAAACATTGTTTAAAAAGGAAAAAAAGCTGAAGCTACCTAATTTGGATGTACTAGATTTCCAACAAATTTGTTACCTAGCATGGGATGATGCAGGGACACATCGAAAATACGTTGTACTGGAACAAGACGACAAGCTACAAGGGATTAAAGGTACATTTGCCAACAATACCGTTCGCGGTATTTGCGCCATCTGTAATCGCCATTCGGATGTTGGTTTATTTACCACTTCCATTAAAGGACAAATCGTAGGTACATTTACCAACCATAGCAATTACATTTGTGCAGATAGCCAAACATGTAACGAGCATGTCTCAGATATGAATAGGACACGCGAATTTTTCCAACGAATCACACAAAAATAAATGAGATATGGCAGAAATGTTGTGTATGCAACATTTCTGCCTTTTTGATGGCTAGCGAAATTTTACTAGTGTATTGGCATAGCTTGAATGAAAACTGATACGCTCTCCTTATGCTCAACACCTAAAACATGTAAATCGTCAAGCAGAAGGTTTCTTTCATGCCTAATAATAGTTACGGTATCTTTGTTTAGCTTTTTGATGACGCTCGGAACAATCGTCTGGTAATAAAAATTATAAAAATGACTTGTCTCGCCTAAAGTTACGTTACGATGTTCAATCATTAACTTTTCTTTCCCTGTCGGAGAGGCTATGGTGTCTATTTCAAAATCTGTTATAGCTTGAATCAATAATAGACCCCCTGCTAGGAACAAGGTTATGATTGTCAGCATGATGACTTCATATTTTCTTAGCATTCTAGCAGTCCATACTACCAGATAGAAAGAAATCAGTGTCAGTAAAATGGGGAAAACATACCCATTCGTTTCAGAAACAAAAAATAGTATCCATTCATACTCAATAGCACAATTAGGAAATCCATGACTACCACGAATAAAAAGAACAATATTTTAGGATTTTTTAGCTTTATAGTTAGCCCCCTCTTTACTTTGTAATTATATTGGACGTATTGGTTTAGCAAAGGATTCCAATAAATTCAAGAAAGAATCTGGACTAAAAAGGAACACAAAAAAGCAAAAACATTGCTTGTGCAACATCTCTGCTTTTCTTATCAACTATTCCTTATCCACGTCCTGCTTGGAAAGAAGGATATAAAGTCATTCCTCCATCAGCAAACAGCGTAATCCCTGTTACATAACTTGCTTGGGAGGAAGCGAGCCAGGCAGCAGCTGCAGCAATCTCCTCTGACTTTCCGATATACCCCATCGGAACCATACTTTCAACATCCGCACGTTTTTCGGGATCAGCAAATTTTTCAGCATTAATCGGTGTATTGATCGCACCAGGGCCAATATTATTAACACGAATTCCCTTTGGCGCATATTCCAATGCTAACGCTTGTGTCATCAGCTTAATGCCACCTTTACTAGCAGCATAGTGGACAAACAACGGCCATGGGATTACTTCGTGAACACTGGACATATTGATTACGGTCCCTTTAATATCATGTTCGACAAAATATTTAATGGCTTCTCGACTGCCTAAAAAAGCACCTGTTAAATTTGTATGGATGACTTTATCCCAATCTTTAAGCGGCATTTCATGTGAAGGGACTGGATTTTCTATCCCTGCGTTATTGATCATGACATCGAGTGTCCCAAATTCTTTTATTGCGGTCTGAACGAGGTTTATAACATCTTCTTCCACTGTCACATCACCTTGAACAGCAATTGAAGAATGTTCTTACTGATATCAATCTTTAGTTTCCTATATATATTCTAATTGGATATTTCACTTGCTCTTTAACAGGATATTCAAATTCTTCCATTGAACGATAATGTCACTTCTCATCTATTGTTTTCGAACCATCAATTTGAATTTTAATGACGAGCACGGAGCATTCGTCCGACAATATATAGCATTTGTTTTCGTGTGAAGAAACGAGACATTTGAGCAGAAATATAATTTTTAATTCCTGGAATAGCGTATACTTTTTTTGCTTGAAGCGAGCGAAGAGTCACTTGAACCACATTTTCTGGAGTGTCTCGTTTCCCCACAGATGCTTCATCTGCGCCAACAACATTGAAAAATTCTGTTTCTGTTGACCCTGGACATATCGCAAGAAATTGTACCCCACGTTTTCGATTCTCCTCCCATAGTGCTTGAGTAAATGATAAGACGAAAGCTTTAGTAGCCCCATATACAGCCATATTAGGGAGTGGTTGAAATCCAGCCGTTGAAGCTACATTAATAACAACTCCGCTTTTCCTTTTCAACATTTCTGGTAAAAATAAATGGGTAAGATTCACAACCGCCAATACATTGAGCATAACTTCTTCATGCTGTCTCGGACCAGATAGTTGTTCAAAAAGCCCATGAGTAGCGAATCCTGCATTATTAATAAGAATATCAACGCTAAGACCACGTTCCACACATTGTTGATAGAGTTTAGTTGGGGAACCTTCTTGAGATAGATCTGAAACAATAACCTGCGCTTGAATATGATGTTCTTTTTGTAATTTTTCAGCTAAAGCAACCAACTTATTTTCTGAACGAGCAACTAAAATCAAATGGCTCCCTCTTGCTGCAAATTCATGAGCAAACGCTTCCCCTATTCCTGAAGAAGCACCTGTAATCAACGTCCATTTATTTTGTGTAGATACCATTCTATCATCTCTCCCCTTTTAAAAAGAAACAGTGTTTCAATAAGAATCATCGTATACTAAATGGGTATTGATGTCAAATATAGTATTTAATATTCTTGAGGAACTGATTCATTACTAACAAATTTCTAATAAGCATGTGCAATTTGCCTACCATAACAGTAAAATAAGGTTTAGAATTGAATGAAATTTTGAAAACTAAAGTTCTAAGGATGTGAAATTACATGAACAATTCGTCAAAAATGCCTTCCATAGATGCTCATACAGTTACAACCTACCCAAAGGCCAAACTTCAACATGCCGAAATAGTGCGACTGAACATTATTGAAGCTGCTGCAGCCATTATGCAAGAATTTGGTCCCGAAGCTGTAACCATTCGCAGAGTTGCACAAAAAATGGAATGTCCCACGAAAGTTATTTATAATTTATTTGGAAGCAAAGAAGGTCTGGCGAAGGAGCTTTTTCTGGAGGGGTGTAAATTACTAGCTGCTTCATTTCAAGAAGTTCCAGAACAAGTTGATATTAAACAATATCTTCACGAACTTGGACAAGCTTATTGGGATTTCTCACAGAATTATACCAGTTACTATATGGTTATGTTTGGAGGAGCCTTTAGCGAATTCAAACCTGAAGAGGAAAGTTTATTGGCTATTGGAACGGCTTTACAACAAGTAATCACTATTATTACAAAGGCGATTGAACAAGGGATTATTACTGAGAAAGACCCTATACTAGTTGTTAATCTTGTCTGGGCATCACTACATGGCATTATTCATCTGTATCTAGGGGGGCATATTATAAATAAGGAAACTGCTAAAGCATTATATGATAGATCCGTATCAAATTTAATTCATACATTCTTTAGAAGTGACAATTAATTTAATACCCATATTTTGAAAGTGGTAATTAATTTAATGAACTAAACAAAAACCAGGTACTCACTTCACTTTTGAAAATGAGTGCCTGGTCTTCGTCAATATAACAAAAAATTAATTCCTAATAGAACTTGGTGAAAGTTATTCGGATGGAATAATAAGACGTTACCACAGTATTTTTGCTAGTGCATTAAATGACGCAGTATTTGAATTTAAAATTTTAAGAGAAAATCCTTTATCTCGGTTGAAATTACCAAGTAAAAATCGAGATAACTACATCATCATCAAATTCAATTTTTCGTTCACTAGATGTAGTTTTTGTATCAGAAACAACTTATCTCCACACGCATTAAGACATAGCCATGAAGTGCATCTTTTAGAAGCTGGTGCAGATTTAAAGTATATCTCTCGTAGGCTTGGTCATAAAACGATAAAAACAACAGCAATACCTATCTGCATATAACAAAAAAATCGAGCGCAATGCACCCGATTTATACAAGAAACACGTTAATTCGTAAACTCGTGGGAAAAATGTGGGTAAAAAGGGTTTTTGGCACATTAACTAGATACAAAAAACCCTTATAAACCAACGTTTATCGAAGGTATTTCCTACACTACATTCCATCCATGAATTGATTGGAAGGGTGTTAAAGATATTTAATTTTTAATTGTATTCACAATTATTGTTATAAAAATCGAGAGCTTTTACGTTTAGCTCCCAATTACAAAGAAAATTTCCCACCATGATAACAATAGTAAGTTTCAGCTTTAAGATTTTTAATCTTTCTTAAAGACTGTTGCGCATTATCGACATCTAGACAAAAGTTTGAATTCGCAATAATCAATTCTTGTTTTTCATTAACAGCTGCATCACCAGTAATTACACTATTCAAACTGGGGAAATACAATGAAATATGCCCTGAAGTATGCCCCATTGTTGCTATTATCCTACATTTATCATCTAAAATCATATCACCATCATGTACCTTTTCATCAACTGAAATATGCTTCAAATTCTTTAATTGCTGTATAAACCAATTACCAAAATCTACTTCGCTATTCGGCATAGACTTCAGCATTTCTTCAGCTTGAATCAATCTCTCTGACTTCATTTCACCACTAATGTATTTTGATTCAATTTCACTAGCTATAATGTTAATCCAAGGATACTTTTCTTTGAAATCATATAAGGAACCTATATGATCATCATCATAGTGAGTAATGATAATATTTTTTAAATTCTTCATTTCATATCCATTTTTTAAAATTTCATTTTCAATTAAAGTTAAAAAATTTGCATACCCTGTATCGACCAAGGTTAATTCATTATTCAATATAATTAAGCTAGGATAAATAGTATTTTTTTGTCCATTAAATTCAAATTCAATTGGTAGTTCTAATATCTTCATGTTTCTTCCTCCATAAATTATATATTCAAACACTGAACAAGCATTACTTGTTTTTAACATTACTTTATAATTATTAGTAAAGATAGATAAAGAATAGTAATGAAACATTTAATACCTAACAATACTTTTTACCCATACTGATTGGTGATTAGATATCCTATTTTAGATTTTAAAAAACAAAAAGGCTATCTGGTGTATTATTTTAATAATTCCCCAGACTAGCCCTATCAATTATTTTATTTCTTTTTTGCATAAACAATTTTTTTGATTGTTTCAACTGATAAAAAATATTTTTCAGATATTTCTTGGATGTTCATTCCATTCTCAAAGTTTTCTCGAATGTTTCGATTTCTCTGATTCAGTTGCTTTTGTATACCACTAACAGAACCCCATTTTTTTCGAGTGGTTTCTTGTATTGGAATATATAAAGTTTCCCCTTGTATATACTTTTGAACTTCTGCCAATAGCTCTTTGGGTAATACTTTTGTAGCGTTTATATAATTCAATTTTGCTCGCTCCTTATTTCGATTTAACATAAATAAGGTGCAAAGCCAAAATATTAGAAATATTATTTAGCGATTAAATATTTTTCCCCATGCAAAGTATCGCTTTTCTAATTAAAGGCTTTGCATGAGTTTGGGTTCTATTTCTTAATGAAATAGATTCATTTTTCAATTAAAACACCCCTTCCCTTTGGATAATCATATCCAAAGGGATGAAATGATGCAACTTTATTAATAACGAGTGAAGGCTGCCTATAAATTTAAGTCAAAATCGTAATGCTAATTACGCCAATATTATTAGCGAGCTTTATAAAGAAGAACAACCTCAAGCTGATGCAGTGGCAGAAGCCATGAAAAAAAATAGAAATGATTAATACAAATGGCAAAAATGTTACTTCCTTATCTAAATACGAAAAAGGAATTTTAGTAGCCATACACGATTTAAAACTCTATCTCCCCTACTGGTTAGGTTTAATTTATTTGGTACATTCTTTATCGCCATTGTATGTTGCAATACTTAAGGTTTCGATCAAGTTTAATAACTTTTATTTGCTCATGTTGATTTGGAATAAAGTTTGATTAAAAGTTTGTTGCAAACGTTGATTTTATAATAGAAGAAACCCATGCATTTTGAAAAAAGTTTGATCAAAATGAATGGGTTTTATTTAAATGCGAAGTTATTTTTATCAAACTATATTACAAATTATCGAACTTTATTTTAATTGATCAATCTTTTTTACAAACTACAACTCTTTTTTCTTCCATCATTAGGATATTAATTTATTTTTAAGAAACAATTTTTATCTCTTTACGAGCAAATTCACATGTCCAAAAACCTAAAAATGAATTTAAGCTTCTGTATATTGTCCAATCTTTCTGAATTTCTCATAGCGATCTTCAATTAATTGTTCGCCATTTAAAGAATTCAATGCTTTTAGTGTGACGCTTATACACTTTTTTATATAAAATGCTTGCTTCGCAACATTGCGGTGTGCTCCACCAGTTATTTCAGGGATTATTCCATCAATAACGTCAAGCTCTTTTAAGTCAGGTGCTGTTATACGCATTGCTTCTGCTGCTTGCTTCCCTAGGCTACCATCTCGCCATAAAATCGATGCAGCCCCTTCAGGCGAGATAACCGAATACGTTGAGTTTTCTAACATAAAGACTCGATTAGCTACACCTAATGCAATTGCACCACCACTTCCGCCTTCCCCAATAACAATACTAATAACTGGTACTGTTAGAATCGCCATTTCAGCAAGAGTTCTGGCAATGGCTTCACTTGGGCCGCGTTCCTCGGCTGCCTTACCTGGATAGGCACCTTTCGTATCAATAAAACAAATAATTGGGCGCTTAAATTTCTCAGCCTGCTTAATTAAGCGTAATGCCTTACGATATCCTTCAGGGTGTGGCATACCAAAATTCCGTCGAATATTTTCTTTAGTTGATTTTCCGCGCTGGTGTCCAACAATTGTTACAGGCTGTCCTTCAAAGAGAGCAATTCCTCCAAGAATAGCTGCATCATCACCAAATGTGCGATCTCCATGTAACTCAATAAAGTTTTCACACATAGCTTCTATATATTGTAAAGTTGTTGGTCGTTCTGGATGTCTAGCAACCTGTACACGATCCCATGGCTTCATATTGGCATAAATAGATTGTTCTAGCTGTGTTAGACGTGTTTCAAGCTTTTCGATTTCGACTGTCATGTCTACATCTGCCTTTGTAGCAATCGTTTTTATTTCATCAATTTTTTCTCGTAATTGTACTACTGGTTCTTCAAAATCTAAATTTTTAGACATGTTGCACACCGCCTTTCGTATGCATTTTTACAAGCATTGCTACTTGGTTTCGTAAATCCTTCCGATGGAAAACTGCATCAAGCTGACCATGCGCTAGTAAAAACTCTGACTTTTGGAAATCATTTGGTAGTTTTTCTCTTAATGTTTCTTCGATTACACGGCGACCAGCAAAGCCAATCAATGCTTGTGGTTCAGCAATATTAATATCTCCAACAGAAGCAAAGCTTGCTGAAACGCCACCGTATGTAGGATGCGTCATGATCGAAATAAATAATAATCCTTCTTCACTATGACGTTTTAATGCCACACTCGTTTTTACCATTTGCATTAATGATAGTATACCTTCTTGCATGCGCGCTCCACCACTAGCAGTAAAGATAATAACCGGTACACGTAATTCAATAGCTTTTTCAACGGCACGTGTGATTTTTTCTCCTACAACTGAGCCCATTGAGCCCATACGGAAATGGGAATCCATAATTGCTACAACAATTTCTTCTCCATCAAGAGTACCAAACCCAGTCAGTACAGCTTCGCTTAATCCCGTTTGTTGTTTAGCCACTGAAATTTTTTCTACATAATCAGGGAAATTTAGTGGATTACTTGTTTGTAAATGATCATCCATTGAAACAAATGAACCTTCATCTAAGAAATATGCTACGCGCTCCTGTGCAGTCATTTTGAAATGATGGTCGCATTTTGTACACACTTTATGTTTTTTTTCTAATTCCTTTGTTAACTGAATGTGACGGCATTCTGGACATTTTGTCATAAGTCCTTCTGGAAATCCCTTTTCCTGTCCGTCCTCTTTCTTTTTACTAAATAAGCTACGTATTGCCATGTTTGACTCCCCCTTTGTTGTCTAAATGAATTGTTCAGCATTCATCCACTGTTCGTAAGCTTTTAATGCTTCTTTTTCATAGCCAAGCTGCATCGATTTCAACATAGTTTGAATGATTAATTTTTCTTCTTCTGTTGAGTTTCGATTTAAACGGTCACCGGCATAAACTGCTAACTGAAACCAGACTTTTAGTGAAAGACGATTTCCTGACGTGATGATTATTTCTCGTAAAACATCCCGACAATTAATCGTACTTTCTATCTCTAGCTTTACAAAAAAACTGCCCCACACTGGTAGTGTTCGCAGAGTCTCTGTACAACTTATAACGCGAATGGCTTCCTTTTCATGAATTTATCGCGTTAATTCGACATCCTTTTTGATTTTTCATCTTCTAATATAAACATCGACAATATTTCTACGAGCTGATGCTTTTGTAGAAGCTAGAAACGTACCTTCCCCATGTCTCGTTTCAATAAGACCTAATAACTCTAAACTTCGCAATGCCTCTCTCACAGAGGATCGCCCGACACCTAGACGTTCTGAAAGGACTCTTTCGGAAGGTAACTTTTCACCAGCCTGTATTTTTTCTATTTTAATAAGTTGTCGTAATTGTTGGACGATATCTAAAAACACTTTCGTTTGTTCGGTTTTTTTATCCATACGATCAACTCCTCGGTCAATCTATTCGCCTTGGCATAATTATTGCTGTCGCTTTCCTTTCGCGCAGATAAACAATGCATCCAAAGGCTTTATCTTCATTCAATAGGTGTTTGGATACCTACTAAAAAGAAACAAAATCCACCACCTTCAGATGATGGCGTCTCTTACTGAATGAATCCAAAAGTGGTCTGGCCACTTTTGAAGTTGGCTTTATCTTACAAAATAATTATTTGAAAGTAAAGAAAAAACTGCATAAAAATTTATGCAGTTTCTAAAATTCCCTTCAATTTCATATTCTTTTCGTCGTTTGTGCATATTTTATTTTCACTTGAGGTCTACCAAAGCGCTTTTCAAGCGTTTTCTCAATGTAAAGCAATTCATCTTCTAGTAAAAGCTCTTGAACAAGATGAAAAACTTGCGGGAATAAGGTTACAGAAACCGTTCCAAACTCATCCTGAAGCATGTAAACGGCGACCTACAAGGAAAGCACGTACCTGGCATCGTCCGGACGTGGCCCACTGAGCCAATACCCAGGGTTATTAATCGTAACTTTTTTATAATCGTCGCGACTTTATTTTAAACTTCGTATCTTTTTTATAAACATCGCAACTTTATTTCAAAGCTTTATTTCAAAGCTACAGCTCACTCGATGACTGATGAGCGTAACTGTACGTAAATTGACAAATTTTAATAAAAATGAAGATTTTATTAAAATGCCTAGCTTTTTTTAATAGAAAACAACCCTATAAAGTAAGATATTTATCCATTTAAGTACTATATAACTATACATCTCGGAACAAAACTAATTTCCGAAACAGTACTATTATCCTACATATACACACTTTGAATAATTATTAATATATTGCTATCATACTAATTGCTATACAAATCACTAAAAGGAGACTAGTTATATGAATACTAAATTCACAAAAAGTAAAAAGGGAATAAGTGCTGCCCTATTAGCAGCTGCATTAATGGGTACTGCAATGGTACCCAATGCATATGCCCATGGATTTGTTGAAAAGCCTGCTAGCCGTGCTGCTTTATGTAGCCAAAATTATGGAGCACTTAACTTAATGTGTGGAAATATAATGTATGAGCCACAAAGTTTAGAGGCACCTAAAGGGTTTCCACAAAATGGACCGGCTGATGGTAAAATTGCTTCTGCAGGTGGCCTGTTTGGTGGCATACTTGATCAACAAACTTCAAATCGCTGGTTTAAGAATACGATTACAGGAGGATTAAATACCTTTACATGGAAATATACTGCGCCACATTTAACAAGCAAATGGCATTATTATATGACAAAAAGTGCTTGGAATCCAAATAAACCATTAACCCGCGCTGATCTTGAGTTAATTGGAACTGTTGAACATAATGGTTCTGCCGCATCGAATAATTTAACGCATACAATTAACGTCCCAACAGATCGTAGTGGCTATCACATTATACTAGCTGTTTGGGATGTAGCTGATACTTCAAATGCGTTCTATAGTGTAATTGATGTTAATTTGATTAATAATGGAAATGTAGATTTAGAAGCACCAACACAGCCAAATGGATTACATACAACAAAAATTAGTGCTAACAGTGCCGAGCTAAAATGGAATCCTTCTACAGACAATGTGCTTGTAAAAGAATATCAGGTATTACGTGATAATAAAGTAGTTGGAGTAGTTCCAGGAACAACATTCACAGATAAAAATTTAAAAGCGAGTACAAAATATACATATACGGTAAAGGCCGTGGATGCAGCTGGAAATGTTTCTAATGAAAGTGAGTCTGTAGTTGTAGAGACAATGAATGCTGTTCCAGATTCAGAAGCACCAACGCAACCAACTGCACTACACACAATGGGAGCAACATCTTCAAGTGTAGACTTAATGTGGAGTGCATCAGAGGATAATGTAGGAGTCGACCATTATGTAATATACCAAGGGACACAAGTAGAACAAATGACTGTTGTTGGAACATCGAAAATGACATCATTTATGGACATGAATCTTCAATCAAACACAACATATTTGTATGCAGTAACTGCCGTGGATGCAGCTGGAAATGAATCTATTAAAAGTTCAATTTTAACTGTGACTACAAAAGACCAGGGAGCGTCTTATGAGCAATGGAGTCCATTTAAGGGGTACACAAAAGGTGATAAAGTAGAATACCAAGGTAAGAATTATGAAGCTGTTCAAAGCTATCAAGGCTACGGAGATCCAAATTGGATAACTGCATTGTCTTTATGGAAAGAAATTAAATAAAAAGTAAAGTTCATGTATGAGTCGATAACCATTATAAGAACCTTATAATTGAAAAACGACGCTAGTTTTGTTATTTAGAAGTTAAATAAATTCTAATAAAAGCAGCTTTCATATAAGCTGCTTTTATTAATGGTTTCTCGCAAGGCAACATACCTTTTTAGCACCTTAAAATTCAAAATTATCCTTTTACAGTTAATTCAAATGGCCCCGTTCGTTTAAGTCGAAAAAGCTCTACTCCACACTAGAAGTAAAGCGCCCATTTGTCTAATAAGAAAACATTATTTTCTTACAATCGGTATATAAATATCAAAATGCGGATCATTCGAATCACGGTTAACTGGATAATGCTCATGTTTAATCGGCATATAAGGATCATAGTAATCTACACCAGCTTCTTTAAAGGCAGTATAGTCACTATCAAATAACCATTCATGTAAATCAGTATAGGTCTTTTGTATATCTTCTCCTTTGTTATGTGTCGTTTTCACATAAGTCCATTCTGGAACCCTTATTTCAATCATCCCATCCGGAATTCCCTGCTGCTCACTCACTTCATACACTGCATAATGAGCAAATCCATTCTCAATTACATGATAAGATAACCCCAATAAAACATTGGTATTCACCTTATTCTCCAGTTCATCGGCACGGTCTTCAACTTGTTGGATTACGTTTTGTAAATTCGGGACAATTTCAGAGAAAGTTCCCTCCCATTTCAATCCTACTGCCCGATAGGTTGGTAAAGTTATAATTTTGTAACTCAATTAATTTCCTCCCTTTCCCTAAGCGTGAGATCTAATTTTCTTATAAAGAGTTGCTCGGCATCTGAATCGATTGTTGAAAATACGTTAAACAACAAAATAGTATCAACCTATATTTTAACTTTTAATAAAGCACTCTGCTATCTTGCGCTTTATGATTATTTTAATTGTTGATCGTGGTAACGTTTTAGCATGGTTGCCATCTGCTCTCGAGTTAATGCACCTTTTGGATTCAGGCTTTTGCCATCCCCTTTGATGATGCCCTCTTCAACGGCCCATTCCCAATCATCTTGATGTGTTGTTGCTACCGCCATATTTGATTTTAATTCTGCTTTTCCAGCTAATAACGCTTTGATTTCTGCAAGTTCCTGTTTTAGCTGATTATTTTCATTTTTTAATTCTTCATATTGTGCCAATGTTAATGCCTCTTTATGGTCATTGTCTGTAAACCAAGTTAAAGGTTTATGACCGTTTAAAAAATTTAGATCCACTTCTCCCTTAATACCTTGTACGGTACCTTTATCAGTGTATTGCCAAACATCACATACAAAATCGGGTTTTTTGCCTGGACTGCTTGTACCACTGTAACGTGGTATCCATAGAAAATCATAATTTTTAATAGTATCCATCTGATAAGGCTTGTAAAAATGGTGACCTGTATATAATCCTACTTTTACACCCTTACTTTTTAAATAATCAACAAATGCCTGTGTACCTTGTACAATGTTTTGGATACTAGCACCAAAACTTTCTTCCACATCAACAACATAAAACAGTGGATTATGACATTTTGCCCTGTTATAGAAGTCTTTTGCTTGTGCCAAAGCTTCTGCTTCATTTTTATAAGTTACATAAATATAAACGCCAAATGGTATCTTATACTTGTTACAACCTTCTATATTTTGAACATATTTACGATCAATGGTGCTTGTACCATATTGAGTGCGGATAATAGCTAAGTCCACATCTTTACTTGCTTCAGACCAATCTATATCTCCTTGATGGTGCGAAATATCAATTATTTTATTCATTTCAATTCTCCTTCCATTTTAGCTGCCTTTAGTAAATCCAATGTACCTTATCTGGGAGTCAGATGATAAAATCATCCATCAACATGCCATACACTGGATAATCAAATAAAGGGCAAAATACTAAACTACTAACAATCCCCATCACTACCGATTTAAGTACATTAGCAGCGCTTTTTCTTAACACTTATTTCCACAGTCTCATCGTAATTTTAGAACTAAAATTTATCAATAGAATTTGGTTAAAGTAAAGAATTCTTAACCTTCCAAGGAGTTCCTGTTTTAATAGACAAAAAAGACCCCTGACATGAGCGAAATGTCGTAGCCGATTGCTCCTCAAGTATGTGGTACCACACTTCATTGGTGCTTTTTCATCATTTCTATACATCCCTGTTTGATTTTATTTTTCAGAATGATTAACCTACTAGGATTGCATAAAAATAGCCTTCCACAAATAATTGTGGAAGGCAAATTGTTATGGATCCTGAAACTTTTGTGTTGACATTTTTTACGATCAACGTAGAATCATCTCCCTTAGTTTTTATTATTCGATAAAAACTAATAAAATCAATGCTCATCCCTAGATCTGATCTAAAATGTGTTATACATCTACAAATATACGATACATCCTCTTTCCTCTAATTCCCCTAACCAGCTTGGAATATGTAATTCATGATTCCACCTTAAATCTAGTCGTTCTAGACCTTCAATTGCCAATAATGATTCAGGTAATTCTTTTAGATGATTGCTGCGCAGATCTAATTCTAATAAATTTTTTAAATGACCAATCGATTCAGGCAAAGTTATTAATTGATTATGTCTTAAATTTAACCGTCTCAATTTTAAACATTTATGTAATGAATATGGCACTTCCTTTAATTGATTTTCTTCAACATCTAAAACTCGTAATAAAGCTAATTCTCCGATCTTTTCTGGCAGCGTAGTCATTTTATTTTTTTTCAAATGTAATTCTTTTAGATTCGTTAATCTACTTAAACTTTCTGGCAACTCCGTTAATTGATTATTCATTATACGTAGTTCTACCAGCTTGGTTAAATCCCCAATTTCATTCGGTACTTCTTTCAACATGTTATCACTTAAGTTTAAATATCTTACTTTTGTCAGATGACCGATTTCTGAAGGAATTGATTGCAATTTATTATTATGAAAATACAAATAATCCTCCATATTCACTAGGTGCCCGATTTCTGAAGGAATGAAATCAATATTATTATGTCCTGCATCTAACATTCTCAATTTGTTTAAATACATTATTGATGAAGGCAATTTGTTAATTTTATTGACTGAGATATTTAGTATCTCCATACTAGTCATCTCAAATATTTCATTAGGTATAATGACTAAATCGTTATCAAAAAGATTTAAATCCTTTATCTCTTTTATTCGTGATTCTTCTATAGTAGGCAAAGCTTTTAAATGCATCTGCGCTAAGTTCATCTTCATGTTAATCTCCTCCTCAATAAATTCTAACTCACTCATGTTCTTTCCCAGAATAGAACGAGTGTTTTATTTTTGCAAGTTGGAAATAAAAAAGCCCAGGCTCAAATGAATTAAGTAGCCCTAACAAGAGGGACATATTAAAAAAAAGCTAATTTAATTAACGTTTTAGACGATATTAGGATAAGTATGGGAAATACTAAAATATTAGGAAGGTGGAAATCTTTTATGATTACATCAAGAAGTTCAGCAACGATGCAATATTTAATGTCTCGTAGATCTTATAAATATGGTCTTACTCAACAAAAACAAAACCAGAACCAAAACAGTAACGAAATTAACAGCAATTCTAAAGAGAAACAAGAAAGAATTAACAATGTTAATAAAATTATTGAGACTAGTAAAACCTCCAAACTCTCAACTAAACAAATTGAAACACTAAAAAATGCTGCTAAGGATGGTTTGTTAGGCGCTAGTGCCAATAAATTAGGACCATTAGGGAAACACAATCTCCAAAACATTTTATCCAAATCTAATTACCATACAACACAAAAAGCTTATCGAAATTCCATCTAATCTTATTAAAATTCAAATACCCTCTGCCCTTTTGGAGGGTGTTTGAAAAGGATATCAAAAATTGATTAATTTGAAGTAATTATAGTTCTGCTCTCTATCCTTCTTAGCATACTGAGAAATATAGTCAGGCAGCATATCCGTACAGACGTTGAGATCCCAAACAAAAAAACAGCCGCAATTTTTACGAGTGTTTCAAGTCTTTTATACCAACCCCATCACCACATTGTGCTAGTTACTTTATACATAATAAAAAGCCACTCCAAAATGGGATGTGACTTAATACATGGAATTAATCAAATGGAACAATATCTTGCTCTACCGATACCTTATAAACATCTTTAGTATTAATTAATATCGTTTTATAATGTTCTGTTTCAGTAAATGAATACCACGACTTCTCATTGAACCCATTCGAAATTTCTTCTGCAAATGTTTCTTGTCCAATATTCATCTTGATTTTATATTCTTCTTCGCGACTTTCACCAAAATAAAACTTCACTTTATATTCATAATCCATTAGTCAACACCCCCCATCTACCTATATCATGGGACAAATCGGCTTGAAGTAATCAATAGAAATGGCAGTAATATAAAAAGTCACATCTAGTTAGGTGTGACTCTACATTAATTACTACTTCTTTTTAACTATTACGATCGCAAGTAAAAATAATATTCCCGCTCCAATGATTGTAGTATTCATAAATGCCATCATAATTTGTCGGCTAATGCTTTGCGCTCTTGTTTTTGCTCAACCGTTGAATCCTTGGAAAGCTTAGAATAACTACCCTCCTCAGACAACATATCTGTACCATGTTCACTACTATGCAAAACGTTAAACTGCTTTTATTTTGAGGCAGATGCCTCATAAAGAGCTTTTACTTCATCACAACAATTTCCAGTAGGATCTTTCTCCGACACCGCGAAAAAAGCTGGAACATCAACCTTTTTAACAGCGTCCACCAAAGATAATGTCACTTATCTGCTAATCATTTTTACACTTTGCTGATATATGAAAACACTGCTTGTTATTCCGAGTCCGCCAAATAACAAAATCCATAATTGGTTAGAAAAAAATCCATACGCCAGAATTGCACTACCAATAAATGCACTTGAAAATGTACTGAATACTATGGACTTTTTTGTAGGGCTAAGAAATTGAATTGAGGTTCCAAAATTTTTATTTCCCCATTTACAAGCGGCATCCATTATCATATACATCTTGTCTAACATCTTTTTCCCTCCCATTTCTCCTTATTTTAAAACACGACGAAAGAAGCAAAAGCGTTAGACAGAGCACCCAAAAAGGATAACAATGAAACGGATAAACAACCTATGCCAATAAACTTTTTCGTCTTCTGTTCTCGATTCTTTTTAGCTATTAAAACTAACCCTAAAATTAGTAGGACGATCGCTACACTAATATTAAACACGATAAAGATAGGTGCTGTTTCTTTAAGAAATTCTATAATACGCCAAAATAAACTCATTACTATCCCGCCTATTCTAAATATGATATAAATCCTCTACTCAAAAATACTTGCTACCAACTGTTTAGTCATAAATTTAAAAGCAGTTAAATGATCACAATTTTTTGAAGTTCCTTCTTTACTTGCAATACTTGAAAGAAGTATGGAGAAAGTAGAAAAGGCTAAATTTTCAGGAACTTTTAATTTGAGATTTGCTCGTTTGATTGCAGTACGAAAAAGATCATTACTATCAAATGCTAGTTTATCTTTCATTTCCTCTGATAATTTACTATAAAATGATGTGAAATCAGTCGTTTTTACGTCATAAAGAAATGGTTTGCTTGCGTATTCATAATAAAGCTGAATTATTGCAGTTTCAAATCCGGACTTTTTAGGATGTTGTTTAATTTGCTCAATAAAATTACCGTAAATAGTTTCTTGAAGGTCGTGCAAAACTTCAAAAAAAAGTTCTTCCTTACTCGAATAAAATTTATAAAAAGTACCTGTCGATATTTCGGTTTTCTCACACAATGCGCCAATGCTTGTTTCCTTATAACCCTGTGAAAGCCAAAAGGCCATACATTCATCTTTCAATTTACTTTTAATCAGAATTTTATCTTCTTCTGTAAAAACTTTTTTTCCTCTCGCCACAGGTAAACACCTCCTTCGTGAATTATTTATACGAATATTATTTATGAATATTCGTAATATATATTCATATAATACCATCACCACTGACTCTTAACAAGGGATAAAAAGTAAAAACCATTCTTTTTTTAGCTGTAGCTTTAAAACGAAATCTAAGGGCAATTACAGCTAAGGGTAGTAATAGAAACAATCTTTTAGAAAACAGCCTTTCTAGAAGATTGTTTCTATTCAACTAACTGTGCAGTTTGGTTGAAGGGGGGTATGATTAACGAGATTTAGAAAGGAATGAAAAGAACTTAATAAAATTCAAAGGGGAAGATAAAATGTATCAATTAATTCGATGATGAATTAAGCTATTTCTTAAAACAGAAAAAATTAATCAATTTTAAACCGTTTGATTAATTCTCCCTTTTATAACTTTAGGCAGACTGGAAGTTCCATCCAAATATCCCCTTAATGAAAGCATAATTGGTTCACTATTCTCGCCAACACCAATGATGATACTTAAATCTTTTGGTGAATAGACAACTGTATGCAGCGTTCCGAAATACTCTTTGTAGTATTTGTAAAACAAAGGGGAATCTCCATCATTAAAATGGCGATATACAGATATTGGTGAAAGTTCCTTGGCTAATAGACTGTTTATATACTCCTTACGTTTTACTGATCCTTGTATCTCTTTCCTATTTTTTTCTCGTAATGCTTCTGATTCAAAATGATTTGTACAGATTAGTGGATTTCCGAAACCGACAAATTGTTTCTGAGGAGAAGCTTCCACCACCACCCCTCTTCCACTTTGATCTGTAATCGAATAATTGTAGCAAAATCCATGAGGAATGGTTTTAATTAAGTCGATTGCCTCTTTTATGCTCGCACACTTATCCAACAACAGTCTAACTATTGTCGTCGCAATAAATCCTTCTTCTTTGTGATGATCATTTACAAAATGTAACCCGACAACAAGCCCTTTTTCATTCATACCATCAAGCCTTCCAATCACTTGCTGGCTAAACCCAACACTTGCGTAACCATCTATTGGTTTAGAAAAAACGAGTCTTGCATCATACAATTCTGGACTAAAATCATAATTTCGTACATAATAGTCATCCTTTACAAATGCTGTACAGCCCATAGATGGAAAAGATACATCATAACCGCTATAAAGTCTTATGATCGTGTCTAATTCCATATCTAACCCCTTTGCTAGGCCTCTTAGTTCTTCTAGAAGATTCGGTGAAATATCTTTTAGTATCTCTTTAGCTTTCTTCGCATTTGAATGAGCGCTCAAGTTCTCAAGTAAGCTAAGTTGCTTTAAAAGCTGTGTTGATTTAATTTCTTCACTTTGCATTAAACCCCTTTCAAAAGAACTCCCCTGTAACTCTACTATTCTTATCGTCAATTCTTCCATTTATCATTCTCCTCTTCTTTCCATTTGAGTAACAGGCATTAACAACTCCAATTCTGTAAAATCCACACCATAATACCATTCTAGTATGGGCGATATTGGTGTCCATTTATGTTCAAGTGCATAGGTCATTAGTTTATTGTAACCATTTGGAATTCTAGATAATGACTCTTTAAAAGGCATTGCGAGACAGATGCAACTAGGCATGTGTTCTATTAAGGCGATTTCTCTTAAATCATTTATTCTTAAGTCAATCGGTACTCCAAAACCAATTTGGACTTTTATAAAATCTTTACCAGATAAATATTTCAAGTAACAATTTTTAAATGGAATATTTATTTTTTGCAATTCCCTTCCTCTTTTCAAAAAATGCTCTTTAAATTCTCCTGTTTTAGATTCGGCAGTAAACCAAATAATTTGTTCTGCACTTTTTTCTATTAGATAAATTTCCTTACTGATAGAGCCACTTTCTAGATAGCGTAAACTCACCGTTATAAGGTCGCGTGTCTTTTTTATGTTGTTCATCCAATTTTCCATCATTTGCTGCCGTCTTGCCTCTTCATTTTCCAATAAATAAATTTGAATCTCTTTTATTGGTATTCCAGCCAACCGTAAACTTGAGATTAACTTCACTGTTGCAATTTGATCATCAGCATATACGCGATAGCCATTTGTACTTCTTTCCCGAGGAAAAAGTAAATTTTTCTGTTCATAATACCTTAATGCACTTTTAGAAATCCCTGTTCTTTCGGAAAAATCCTGTATATTCATGAACTGAGCCACATCATCACCCCTCTTACGTCTAATGTTAAACCTTAAAGTAACTTGAATGTAAAGAGATATTTTCCAAAAAAAAAATGACTTACCACATAGGCAAGTTACTTCAAGTATAAATATAAGTATAAAGGTAGTCTTTTCATTTTAATTTCATACTTTAATACCTTTACCTAAATTTTCATGAAATACTTCCCGACTAATTTTATAATTCCTTTGACACTCTAACCTCACTACAACTTTTATAGACTAATATTTACTTTATCTCCAAAGTGTTAAATATGTTCATAGTTTTAAAGCCAGCCCATGTATGTTATCCTTTCAATAAATAACGTTCCAAATATTGGATGACACAAAAAAATATGTCTGATACCTTACTTAACAAGTACTGAAAATAACTTAGATAGTGGTGATAATATTGCAAGGAAAACTATTCACTGGTTTATCTTTCTTATGTTTTATGTTGAACTTTCTTATATTTGGATTTGACTTTTTAGATTTTCTCTACGAAAAAGGTATTTTCACACCATTAATTATTGGCGTATTGGGTATAATAAGTGCTCTCCTTGGAATGAAAGGTACTATCCGAATGATTCTTATATTGTTCAATGCGTTCTTTTCTATAGCTTTTCTATATACATTATTAATAGGTATATTTGGATTTCAACAACCTTAAATGAGATTATTAGATCTATTATATTGAGTAAATTCTCTTGAGTTATGGAAGATGGGAAATCCCATCTATTTTACTGCACATTTTCAGTTTAGTAGTATATGGATCTAGGTCACCGAAAACAAAGAACAGTTATCGAAAATTTCCTATAAACGAAAATTTCAATAGTATTTTACAGAATTATAAACAGTGGCATGGCGAAATAATGAAAACCTAAGGATTTCGCAATCCATAAGGACATGTTTTTATAACGTATGCTGGCCAGTCACAGCCGAAAAACACTGTGAATACAACAATGTATAAAAAATGATTACGGATTGTTTTGGTAAAAACTGATCTAACAAATGTTTGGATTGAAGATAGCTTCTGTATCAGACGCCTCATTTGCTATACCTACATAATTACATGCATTAGGGAGGATTTGATATTGTTGAAAAAAATTTTACTCTCTGGCTATTTCATAATAATTTCCTGCATTGGCATATTGTTCGTACCTGTATCATTAAAGTGGGGGCCTCAACTTGAATTTTATGATAAAAGGTATGTTCCTTTATGGCAATTACAATCTAAGGAATTCCAAGTTGATGATTATTATCCAATTTATGAGCTTGATATTGTGAGAATAGTATATGAAATTGGCATAGTAACTTTATTACTCTTTATAATATATTTAGTATTAAAGGAAGTCTTTAAATCTAAATAAATTGAGTACCAAAATTAAACCGAATAAAATAAAATGTTTATTGAAGCAGCCTGATTTCCCTGTAGGGAGATCAGGCTGTTTTTTTTGGCCGCAATAATAGCTAGCAAATCTGGCATATGCCTTGTAGACAAATTGTTCGAAAGTTATGGTGTTACTTTTGGTTTATTTTATGTAAATAAACCAATTACATATGTCATTAATTTATTTTGCAAACCAGTTATTTATAGGATTTTTTTACTTTATTAGTTATTTTAGTAATTCAGTTTGGTTTTATAATTTTTATGTCCCAATAATTTTTTCCAGTGTATTGCAGGAACTTATTTGGTTGTGGTGTTAATTAATCGTCACAGCTCCCTCATTCTTAGGTTCACTACACTCCCAGCTCAGTGAACATTTTTTATGTTACAATTTACATAACATACATAATGAGGTGAAGTTATGGAAAATAATAAATTAATCTGCAAGTCCTGTGGCGGTAATTCATTTGGCGAAGGTAAACTTGATGGCTATGCTGCCTTAAGACCAGTTAACAGTATTTTCTCCTCAGGATCTCCACTTATTTATACGGTGTGTCAAAATTGTGGAGAAGTAGCTTCAATTAAAGCTGCAAAACCTCAAAAGTTCAAATAGTTTCGTACTGAAGCTGTAGCGTGTAACGACGCTGCAGCTTTTTTGTTAATTCTGGACAGATTTTGTACTCACCATTGGCTCATCAAGTGTAATGGTGGGTGTCTTTATATGTCCGTTATTTCCTCATATTGTTCGGCAGATTAACTATTTATTTTCCCTTTCACTAGATTATATATAGAGATTACTTTTAATTTATTTGACTCAGCCATATACTTAAGTAATTAAAAGGAGGCTAGAAAATGAAACATAATCCTTTGCACCGATGGCAAAAAGAACATAATAAACGGGTAGAAGAATTCCATAAAAATCACGCTTTAACAATAGAAAATGGCGAGAATGGGAATGGCCTGTTAGCTAAGTGGGAAAGATTTCTATACAACAAGGGAAAAGCACTTTTTAAAACTGTCCAATAATTTTTTATATTAATTAGCTGTTCTTTTTTAGGGCAGCTCTTTTTTGATTTTAAATATCCTTATTGTACAATTTGTTCAGTTGTACCTTTGTAAAAAAATTGCTGTTTTATCATATATTTCTTAGAAAGTTTTCTAATTTAATGTACAAATTTCCAAGATGAAGTATTGGAGGGATTATAGTGAATAATAAAAAAGTTTGAATAGTTTTCTCCTTTATATTCGGTACTTGAACCATTTTAATTGTACTGATAATATTGCTTTTCGCGTTTTTTTAGCGAAGAGATCCTCATTATTCAGTAACTTAACATCCAGGATACAAATGATTGAGGTACATGCATTTCCCAGTCTCCCCCCTCACCGTAATATGTAAAAAAGTTACAATTTAATGATCTACTACAAATATTGATATATCAACGCTTTCGCACAAAAAAACACTCGTAAAGTAACGAGTGCTTCGAGTCTTTTATGACAATCACTTCGATGGTGACACGTACAACCCCCGCAGTTACAATCAAACATACTGCTAAAATGAAAGTAGGTGTTAGTCATTCGTATAATTTTTGGGCTAACGTCTAAATACGCATTAATGCACCATTAGGTTTTGGTAATTCTTGAGCTGATATCTGATTCATTTTACAAAAATGTTTAAAAAATTGTTGTGCCAGCTCTCGTTCATTTGGATCACTTTTCAACGAAATAATATCAAGCAAAATTTGAGCCATCCATGTATTTTCAAAATAACGGTATTTACCTGTATTCCATGTCATTTTTTCAGGGGATTTTTCATTTATATAATATTTCCAGAAAAGCAGCTGATCCGATTCCTGTGCCGTAAGTTGAATTCTGTATAATGAATGAGCAGGAATAAATCCATCTTCACAAATTTTACCGACAAAATCTTCTTTCACCATATAGACACCTAAGATACGTCTGTCTTTTTCAGGCATGCTGGAATCCGTTGCTGTTAATAGGACAGCGCTATTTGGATGCAAGCGGCTCGGCTTGTTTGGCTTTCCTTTGTTATTACCACTTTTTAACATTCCAGAGAAAACTTTCCACTCTGAAAAAGAACTATCCTGTTCTTCTGTGTCACACCAAAAAACCATTTGTGATGCGGGATGAAGTTTATGGTTTTTCATAAGCTTTTCATGTTCCAAGCGAAGTGCCAGTTTTTTTTGTTGTAGTTTTTTTTCCTCTTCTTTCTTTAATTCCTCCTCTTTTCGTTCACTTTCCTTTTTTTGTATAATTTCTTCAAGTGACTTAGCATCACTTTTATCATGTAGTTTGAGATGCTTTCCAAATACATCAGGGAAAACAAACTTTTTATTTTCCGTTGCGAAATGTATTTCAATACTAGAATCATTATGCTTAACTATACTACCTATGCCAAAACGGTTGTGCGTAACTTTTTTATTGATTAGATTCATTATTTTAGTCCTCCTTGGAATAAAAACTTGGTTTCAATTAGATAGTAAATTAATAATTTTATTCAACTAACTTCCTTTAAAGCTCACATAACTGTTTTGATTTTTTCATTGGCTTGTAAAAGGATATTAAAAAAACGTACCCAAATTCTATCTGCAAAAAAGGACATCTGAATTCGAAATACGATTTTAAAATATAATTGTAAGACTATTATAACACTTTTTTAATAATTTCACAAATTTATTATTGACAACTTATTTTATCATGGGGTAAAATGAAAAATTATTCTCTGAATTTCTTTGAAAGAGCTATAAAATAAAGGACTCCAACAAGTCGCGAAACTTCTGGAAAACGCCTCTATAAATAACCACTTGTTTACCATTGATAAGCATAGAAGGATTCATGATATAAAATCTATACAAGCAGATGCTCTTTGTATTGAAGAAGGATCTTTATATACATATCAAAACTTAAAATATATCCGGTCTGTCTTCCCCTAATATTTAGGTTTTTATAAATACCAAAGGAGGAAAACCTAACCGCGCCGTCCTGCCTCCAATGATATATGATGATTTACCGTACAATCAATTTTCCGTCTTTTGTGACATTGCGGACATTTTGGTCATTCCTTGTCATTGCTGAAAACAAATACTAAGCCTCTAATAAAGAAAAATAGCTACCTGTTAAGGTAGCCATTCATTATTCTGCAACATTACCCATAGCGATAGAAATTCGATTCCAACTATTAATTTGATTAATCAAGATAACCAAATCGACATAAGCTTTTTCATCAAAATGTTTGCGAACACGTTCATATAAATCAGCAGGAACACGTTTTTCAGGAATAAGAGTAATATGTTCCGTTAATTCTAATGCTACTTTTTCAACTTCTGAATAAAATGTACATTCTCTCCAAGCGCTGATACAGTACAAACGCTGTTCAGTTTCTCCCATTTTTTTAGCATCAGCAGTATGCATATTGATGCAATATGCACAACCATTAATTTGTGAAGCTCTAATTTTAATGAGTTCACGTAGTTTTCTATCAATACCACTTGTCTTCGTGTATTTTTCCATTTCCATCATTATCTTCATAGCATCTGGTGCAATTTCATAATAATTAATACGTTGTGTCATTGTTAATACCTCCATTATTTATTAGCTAATTCAATTGATAATTGGTCTGAAGTATTAATTGCATTTTGTAATACATCTTCTGTATTCAATACTGCTGTACCTTGGACACGAAGGATTTTTATATCCTCTATGCCAAGAAAGGTAAACATTGACTTCAAATACTTGTAAGAATATTCTACTTCAGTATACCAGTCATCATTTGTATAGATTGAACCACTTGCTTGTATTACTATTATGCTTCTTCCATCATTTAATAAGCCCACAGAACCATTTTCTGTATATTTGAATGTCTCTCGTGCAATCAGAATGTTATCCATATAATCTTTTAACTTTGAAGGAATATTAAAATTATGCAAAGGCATGACGATCAGATATTTATTTGCACTTTTAAACTGAACTAAAATTTTATTCATGCGTTCCAAAACTTCATTTTCTTCGTATGTCAGCGGTTCCCCATTTCGTGACTTTTCCCAACCACTTAAAACAACTTTATCCATCATAGGTACAACGTCATCATATAGATTAATCTGTTCAATAACTTCATTATCATCTCTATTCTCTTTATATGTTCTTAGAAAATGGTCAAAAACTTGAAGGCTCATAGAAGTCTTTGATTCCACTTCAGGGTGTGCATTTATAACAAGTAATTTACTCATTGAAAATCCTCCATTAAAATAAAGACATTATTAATCGTCGATTAATTTAATCGTTGATTAACTTTGTCTACAATATACTCTTCTAATTATCTTTTGTCAAACTGATTAATTTATGTATTTCTAAAATGTGTTACTATCATGGTAAACATAATGTTTTAAGAAGGTGAAATAATGAAATATAGTGTTATGGTTGAATATGCCCTACACAGCCTAGTTTATTTAATTGATGTACCACCAAATGAAAGTATTGGAATAAAAGATTTATCAGAATTTCAAGGATTATCAGAGACCTATCTCTCAAAAGTTTTAGGGAAGATGTCCAAGGAAGGGATTGTAAGCTCAGTATCTGGCGTAAAAGGGGGTTATCGCCTCAATAAGAAACCCGAAGATATTACATTTTGGGATGTTGTGCGAGCTGTTGAGGGTGAAGATCCAATATTTCAGTGTAAGAATATAAAAGCAAATTTTGCTTATCAAAATACAAACCAAAAATGTGAATCTTGTTCAGGTCAATCGAACTGTACAATCAATAGTGTAATGTTAGAAGCTGAAGAACAAATGCGAAATTATTTAAGAAGTAAAACAATAGCGTGGTTAGAAGAAGAATTACTACGTACTTTACCAAGGCAGCAAATAGAAGAAGCAAAAGATTTTTTTAAAAAAAGGAATAGTTAACTTCCAAAAATTATTTTAGAAGTGTTATAACGAAGAACTCCTAAGAGAACGTTTAAGCATGAAGAGTATGTTTGAATTGATCGTTGAACCATTTTGATAAAGACCAAAAGCATCGAAGGTAAAAACTTTCGATGCTTTTTGCTGGTTTAACAGAAAATATATAACGAGGTAATTCAATGGACATATCTACAGGCTTATCACTTGGTGGAAGTCTGCTATATTTCATTCCACCGATGTTATTGCTGCCTGTTGTAATGATAGTTTGTGCAGTAACTTATAAGATTTTATTGGGCAATATTTTGCCGACGAAGATTTATAAATTCTTTCTTTGCTCAATTACTTTACTTGGTTTCTTTATTTGGGCTATCCCAATGAACATGGGATTTTATGAGTTTTTTAGAGCGATGTTTTAATCGCTCTATTTTCGTTTAATCCTCATATTATTCAGTTAATCCAACGTTGTTATATACCCTTCTCGATTTATATATCCTTCAAGGTTATTTTCAATCAAAATATAAAATTGGAATATATTCCCCCACAATTACTTTCATGTTAAAATTAAATTCACTATCTTAAATAAATGAGAGGTGTTCCATATTCCAAAATGTACAATTAATAATGTAGATTTATATTATGAAACAAAAGGCAATGGTGAGCCATTGATTTTTACTCATGGTGCATCATGGGATCATAAACAATGGGATAAACAAGTGGATTATTTTTCTAAATATTATCAAACCATCACCTGGGATGTTCGTGGTCATGGAGCCTCTTCTCTTCCAAATGGGAAGGTGAATGCTGAAGATTTCAGTAAAGATTTAATCAGTTTGATGAATCATCTAGAAATTAAACAGGCATATTTATGTGGTCTATCAATGGGTGGCCACATTTCTTTACAAGCAGCAATTCATTATCCAGAATACGTAAAATCACTTATATTAATAGGTACACCCTTTACAAACAAATTCAATTGGTATGAAAAGATACTAGTTCCTGTTAATCGATTTTCTAGCTTGTTCATTCCAATGTCACTTTCTGCAAAAATACAGGCGTATACCCTATCTAAGTTTAACGAGGCAAATAAACACTATATTTATTCCACAGTTGCAGCAATGTCTTATAAGAATTGGATTCGAATTTGGAATGCTGTATCCAGAATGGAGAGTGGAAATGAATTAGATAAAGTAAATTGTCCCACCTTAATATTACATGGTGACCACGATACTATGATTCAAAGACAACAAGAGTATCTACATAAAAAGATTAAAAAGTCACAGTTAAAAATAATTGAAAATGCCCATCATGCAACTAATTTAGATAGACCTGATCAAGTAAATGAATATATCCACCAACACCTTATCAACACATCGACTACCGTTTGAATTTTTTGTGCATTAAGAATTATATTATTTTTAGTTATTTACTGCACAAAAGCTTTCAAATCTTCACTTAGCCATCCTTCGCAAATTACTGCTCCAGCTCTAACTCCATGCTCCGTAACTCCCTATAAACCTTACATCCTCTGCATTTCTTAATAGAATCATGAGCAGTGCGTTTTATAATCAGGATGCATTAGCAGAACCATTGTCCAAATGTTTTACCACCCTTACGCTTGAACATAGTCACATACAAGTTGAAGTGGTTGTATTCATCAGGTTTTTGAGTAGTTATCTAACAATCTTCCGGTATCTATAGTTGCTACTTTAGTTGGCGATACTCCCCAAACAATTTATAAAGTTTATGCACATTCAATTGAAAAATCTAAGGAAATAAAAAGATGATGATTTTGGGGTACATGCTTTCCCAAACCTCCCCTTCTACGAGTTAAGTTAAAAAGTTACAACTTAATGGTTTACTATAAACGTTGATATATCAGTGTTTTCAAACAAAAACACTCGCAAAATAAACGAGTGTTCCGTACGAATTAATGCCGCTTCAGCAACCTGTTTACTGAATGTTCCCGATGCATCCGTTGCGACAAATACTTCGTAGCCTGCATTCAGTGCTGCTCTGTACGTGGAGAATAACCCCATTTCGATTACCGCTACTTACCCACGACCAGCCTGGAATTCAGGATATAAAGTCATACCACCATCCGCAAATAGAGTAGTTCCTGTTACATAACTAGCCTGTGATGAAGCTAGCCATATTGCGACGGCAGCAATTTCTTCTGGTTTTCCGATATAACCCATCGGAACCATACTTTCTACATCTGCACGTTTAGCTGGATCTGCAAATTTTTCCGCATTTATAGGCGTATTAATCGCACCAGACCCGATATTATTTACACGAATTCCTTTTGGGGCATATTCTAAAGCTAATGTTTGTGTCATCAGTTTAATGCCACCTTTACTAGCTGCACTAAAACAGTTTTTCCTCCATAAAAAAACCAGTTCCCCTAAGGTACTGGCTTGATACATAAATTATTTGTAAAATTTAATTCGCTCTTCAAGTGGTTGGAATTCTTTTTCACCTGGTGTTACCGTCGGATTGCCAAAGGGCATTTGCGCAATAAGCTTCCAATTATCAGGAATATTCCATTCTTTTTTCACTTCATCATCAATTAGTGGATTATAATGTTGTAAAGAAGCTCCTAACCCCTCTGCTTCCAATCCTGCCCACACAACTAATTGGTGCATACCTGATGCTTGATTTGACCAAATTGGAAAGTTCTCAGCATATGCAGCAAATTGCTCTTGAAGCGTTTTAACTACAGCTTCATCTTCTAAGAATAAAACTGTGCCATAACCTGCTTTAAAGGAATCCATTTTTTGTTGAGTTCCTGAAAAATCACTATCTCCAACTACTTTTCTTAAGGTTTCAGTTGTGATGTCCCATAATTTATTATGTGCCTCACCTGACAATACAACAATACGTGCAGTTTGAGAGTTGAATGCAGACGGAGTATATTTCACAGCAAATTCAACAATTTCTTTAATTCTTTCATCCGATATTTTGATCTCTTTATTTATTCCGTAGTAAGTACGTCTTTCTTGAAGTGTAGTGTAGAAATCTTTTGTCATAATATTCTTCCTCCAAATTTACTGAAATTGTTGTTTACATATATTGCTCTGTCGTATATCTCTTGTTCTGTTTCCAGTACAGATTTAGTGTTCATGAAAATATGTTATCCAAACAAACGATAGCGTATTCAAATATCTGTTGATTTAAAATAAAATTCAATAATTTTTAGGAAAGATTTTGCTAATTGGAATGTCCATTTAGGATGATAAAAACACCCTTTTTGATAAGCTAAAAAGACTTAATTAGAATATCTTATCTTTGGAAAAATTTATACGTAGTTTTAATTAATGAAGACTACTAAACCTAGGGCGGAGGACAACAGGTTTGTCAAAGCAGTCATATCGCACATTGGGCAGAAAAACGGAATGGAAATAAAAAACTGACTCAAAAAAATTTATCAACCTTTGAGTCAGCCCCGTTTTTGATCCTAAATGTTTATCACCTAAGATAATAATGGTTATATCCCCTCTTGGATGCAACTGATAGGTTTAAATCCATACATCGTCTTCAGCAGTTAATTCGGAACTAGTTTCACCAGTGTTGACTACACCTTTTGGGAACATAAACATCCGTCTAAACTACTCATTGGAACCATTGTGCCAAAACCATCTAACACTTGTTGTACCTGCTCCTCTGATAATCCTAAAGCTATTAATTGTTTTTTATTCATGTCTAATTGCCCCCTATTTCGTTTTTCACGTACAACGGCACGGGTAGGTTAGAAGCTTATTCTCTAATGTCTGTAAACTCGAAAAAGACAAAAAAAGACATAATAAAAAGCCACTCAAAATGAATGGCTGCTGCAGATTCGTAATAAAGTTTTATTACCATTTCTCATTATATTTATGATTCTTAAAATGAACGTATTCTGCATTATTAATTCTCTTCCAACTACTAATAGCATTCAAAATAATCATAAAGATTACAAATAAAACAGAACCCAACATGTAATGACCTAAGAAAAAAGTAACAAATGCCGCAACGAATAGTGATATCATTAATACTATTGCTAGGATTTGTAATTTTCCATTCTTTTTATCATTCATACATTCAACCTCCTATTAAATGATTTTTTTAATTCATTATGGTTTATTTTACTATGTTTTTAATTTTCACACAAAACCCTTCTTATTCCACTAAACTGCACCGTTAGTAAAAAAACGTCTTCACTTGTTGTAAGTTAAAGTGGAAAGTTTCACAAATAATAAAAAATAGATTATACTGGACTAACTATCATATTCAAAAAGGAGCATTTCCTATGACCGAGAATAATCAATCTGAAGTACCCCCAAAAAAAATCAGCCTGCAAGAGGCAGTGAAACAGCAGCTTGAAAACAAAAAGAACCGTTCCTCTGCTAATCAAGGAAAAATGAATCATGACCTTTCAACAAAAAAAATGAAAAGCCAGCAAACGAAAAAAGCAAGCAATACCCGTAGAAAAATGGGTGTCTAATATACAGATAATATCGGGAAGATTACCAGAGATATCATTTAAGATATTTTTAACAAATCAGGCACCCTTCCCCACGGCATTAAAGTTAGGCTAACAGATGGACAGGTTGGACGCATACAGGGAATCCACTAAATAAAAGAAGTGAAAAAGCATTCAAGGGTAAACTGTTCCCTGAATGCTTTTTCATTTCTTTTATTCTTTTCATTTTATAACTGATTTAGCTAAATGCCCAGTTAGTTTAATAATTCACCGTATCAGTTGTAAATGAAGTAAACTTCAAACTTGAAAATAATCAATCGAAAAATTTAGAGACTCTAATTATTTCTTCAGTAGGAGTCAGTGTCGCTTCTGCAATACTCTTGTTACTGTTGGTTAAGTATTGCTTAATCAAGTGGTAACCAATAGTATAACCTGCATTCTCTGCACTCCGTTAGTTTAATAAGAAAAGCAAATCTAATAAAGAATAGTACATACTTATGATACGGTTCACCTTAATGTAGTTAGTTTCCATTATATATATATATCCTTACCAGCGATTCATCGCTATTTTCACCAAGATAACGTATAATAAGAGAAGCAGAAGAAGAATTCATTTTTCCTCTAGTTTAAAAAAGAGGTGCAATTACTTGAAACAGTTTGAATCAGCATTACCTGAGCAGTATGAAACATTAAGAAAACAGGCCAATTATACGTCTAGCTGGCGAGAGCGTTTAGACGCAGTCGAAAAGTTATCGGCTTATCAACATGACAAAATCATAGATTTATTAAAAAATCGTATGCAGCATGATACTGTCTACAAGGTGCAATTAGCAGCCTATGAAGCACTTGCGGCGCTTGGCGAGGACGTAGAGAAGCCATCACCTGCACGTTTTGATATTATCAAAGGAACAGACAAAATTTTCCTGCGGGTTAAAAAGAGCTTGCCGAAGGACCATACAGTGGCAGATTTTGCGGATAAACTAAAACGTATGCGTTTAGATGTCTTTGATGCGTACGAAGGCGACAAAGGTGTACAATTTATGAATTGGTTAGAGGAACGTTGGGCAAAACTTTAATTAGTAGTTTTGCGATTTATGAAGGAAAGTCATTCTCTCCGCTTGCGGAGGGAATGACTTTTTCTTATCTTACGCTGCGGTTCATCGAAACTAATATTAAATTGGATTAGGTAACACACCGGAAATGATTCATACAACTTACGGTCATGTATTGAGAGAAATGGAAGATAAAATAATAGACACTTTTGACCGTGCTATAGAAATTGGGGCTAAAATTGGGGCTATCTCCAAGAGACAGCCCCTAAACCCTTATATATCATGATAACCACTTCGGTGGTGTGTTTTTTTCCCAATAAATATCGCCTAGGTTGTAATGCGCCATAAAGTCATCCTCGACGCTGTGATAGTGGAAGTTGTAATAGTAGCCTTCCTGCGGTCTTTTTTCTGTGCGGACATGGAAGCGGATTACATCTGATCCTGTGTCGTTGTTGATAACATTAAATATTTTTTCACCATAATTACCACTTGGCTTTTCAGAGATAGTTAAAGATGCTAAGGATTGCTCGTCCAAAGTAGCAACTGTCATCGCAATAGCTTCCTCCATTTTTGGGAAGATGATGTTGTCGAATTCATGGCTAATTTTTGGACCAATTTTTGTACCAAACTTTATGTATGATTGCTCTCTTGCTGCATCCATAAGTAAGGCATTATGATCAATTTCTTCCTCTTGGATATGAAGCTGCTCGTCACTACTATTATTAGGCTCAGCAGCTAAAGCTGTGCTTGTCCCTGATGCAGGACCGATAGATGCACGGTTAGCAGGATTTTGGTCAAATGCTTCCCATATTTCATGCGTCGGCGTAATTAAACCAAATGTTAAAAACGCGACCATTATGACAATACTTTTTTTAACCCATGTTTTCATTCAGTAACACCTACTCTTTATGTACAAATTGGTAATTCTCCTATTATTATATACGTTCTCGCCATTAAAAGGTTTCATATTTCTATAATTCATTGTACAATATTTATGAATAATGTGTCGGTTTTTAAAGGAGGTACAAATCATGAGCATCGTAATGGGTATTGGTCTTTTATTAATGTTAGGTTACTTATCATCTTTATGCTTCACGGACTAATTTTTTATTTTGTAATATGTACCCTACAAAGCCCTCAAAAGCCTGTTATATGCAGTCTTTTGGGGTTTTTCATTTTTCTTTACAATGCATATTAACGCAAAATAATGCACACAGTTGGGGCTCGTTTTGGGACTATGTTGGGGCTTGTTGGGGCTAATATAATATTAATAATCCTTGGTGGCGTGTAAGCAAAATTTCAAATTTAGTAATAAGTATTAACTCAATTTTTAAAAAAATTTGCTAATCTAAAATACTATGATGAGAAATATAAAGAATAGAACTTAGCGTTTAGTCCCTACCCGCCTCCAGTAAGGAGGGAAGCAGAGTGAGTAAAAAGATGCCACCCGAATTTTATACCCTACTGGAAGAAATACAAGCCATCGATTTTGTCATTGTTGAATTAAATCTATACTTGGATACTCATCCCAATGATTATGATGCAATTCAGCAATTTAATGAAAATACTGAAATAGGAGGAATAATTTTTGTGGTATTATGAAA
This sequence comes from Lysinibacillus sp. ZYM-1, assembly GCF_001308875.1. GTDB lineage: Bacteria > Bacillota > Bacilli > Bacillales_A > Planococcaceae > Lysinibacillus. Next base: position 76,493 of record NZ_KQ465127.1, read on the forward strand.
AGAAACTCCAATATCTGGTTAAAGTTAGTACATGTATCAAAAAAGATTTAATCTATAAGTGAAAAGTTAATATTTTGAATGATTTCTTCTAAAGAAATGAAAGTTTTTTAGGGAACTCTTTAAATTCTAATCATATAGTCCAAGACCCATCCACACTATTACATGATATACTGTGAAAACGATGCAAAGTATAACAACAGCTAGGACGGAAATCCCATAACATCAACCTTCTACAGGTTTTTTCGTATTTTTGAACTGTGCAAGATATAGGATATTAATGCTTTGTTTTGGGGCGATTTGGGGCTGAATTGGGGCTAAAAATATTGCTTGGCAGCGTATAAATGGGAATAGATAATGTAAACTTGAAATAATGTATCTTTGAAATATCTTTTAAATTTTTTTACTTTTTTAAGCTACTCAATTTAGAGTAGTTTTTTTGTTTATAAAAACTGTTCATTCCCCCATACCCGAATTTCCCCTACTTCCCTCTTTCTCTATTATGTAAAAAAATTAATAACTTAATGATCTACCTCAACCATTGATATATCCATGTTTTCGCAAAAAAACACTCGCTAACTAAATGAGTGTTTCGGGACTTTTATGACAACCACTTAAGTGGTGTGTTTTTTTCCCAATAAATTAGTGATGTTGCACACTACGACATTAAACAAGTGGTGAAGATTGATATATCAAAGTTTAATTAGGTTTTATGAATTTTACTAGTCTGCAAAATAATGAATAAAAAGGTATTAACTTGGGGCTGGGGCTAAAAGTAAGGCTGATGAATTTTAAATGGCGGTTCGGTTAGAGTGTAGGGCTTGATAATGGCGAGCGTGTGTACAGTAATATGTAAGTGGAAGTAGGGCTGTTGTAGACCTGCTTTTTATGGTCTTGTATTAAATCAGTGCTGATATTTTGAATAATAAAAGTTGATGGGTTAACTAATTCACTTCAATTTTAAATTTGAGAAATATTAAAATTATATAAAAAGCTGTATATGATAATTGAGAAAAACCTTGTAAAATTAAACTTTTTATTTTTTATCAACAACACATTTCTAAACTATTTTTCAATAAACCTCCCTTCATTATTTTAGAGGTGAGATTGATTGTTTTTTCTTCTAGAAATAATGACTTAAATAATATATTGTATACCTAAAACAATGAAAGCCCTACCTCTCTTTCATCCTTATGGCTCCTTGTCCGTGCCAGTGTGAATCAGGATTGCAAAAATCAGGTGACTATTTTATAAAGTTATTTTTTGAAACTTCAAACCTTCGTAAAAGAAATTTAAATAATAAAAATTGATGAAATTGTAGAACAAAAGAGGTTAATGCTCTAAAGGTGAGTGGAAGAAGTTGAATGTCTTTAAAATGATTTACTTTTAATAATAAAAATATTACCTGAAAAATTCAGAATATTTATGCAAAATGTAATACATTATCTTAAATTAACCTTAACAGAAACTTTTTATTTGATTTACAGTAATCCCTTTAATTAATACTAGTTCACTAATCAAAAATTCATATGCGTTATCTAACATTTTTTTTTCGCTTGAATTAAGTGCTTGTTCTTTCTTCATACGAATTAAATCACGTACAACTTCAGTACATTCTTGTATTTTACCCGTATTTATTTTGTCCGTGTTCACTTTATACCTTTGTTTCCAAGGCAGTAATCTATCTGATTCTCCATGTTGAAAAATGTTTATGATGTGTTTTAATGCAATTATGTCAGTAACAGGGCGTATACTAGAACTCAATATTTTACCTGTAGGAATCATGATTTGCATATTACCGATTAACATTTTTATGACATAATACTGTTGCTTTTCCCCTGAGATTTCCTTTTCTTCTATAGCTTTAATTATACCTACTCCGTGCATTGGATAAACAATGTTATCGCCAATTTCGAACAAATAATCCACCTCCATATTTGGTAACCTTCTTAACCTTAACATATATATTGTTTATTATCAAATTTTTAATAATATCATAAATATATTTTATTTGTCAAATACTTTTTATTTAAAAATCAGAAAGAGGACTCTGTATCCCTTTAACTGTTAGTTCAAGAAGAATATTATTATTTATTCTCCAACTGGAACGTCATCATCTTTTGTACTTCACTTTCATCTTTAGCTACATCAATACCCACTACTGGGTTCATTTTTTCTCCTCCTACAACGTATTCACCAGTAGCCCCTATTACCTCCAAGTAGTATTATAGCAACGCTTGTTATACGAGATCTAAGTCCCAACCAGCCTCAAACATATTTCTACAAGTAGGGTGTGAACAGTTTACTTGACGGGATCAATGTCCCACGCCCCCGTACGCTCTACCCTGGCTACTGATAGATTAAATCTAAATAAAAAAAGTTCAACCAGAAAGTTCTGGCTGAACTATATAATACGAAAGCCCCCGTTAGCTTAAGAACTTTGTCCCCTGCAAAATTTTACGAACTTCGCAAAAAAACCCATATCTGACATATTCACGAATCTGCCCATTGAAGAAAACTGCCCGTTACTTCAATGAAAAAGAGGAGATGCATCGCTGTAAGATCCTCAACTATCGTACCCGTTAGCGTAACAAAATACTGCCGATTGCGGAGCAATAACGATACCTATGGTTCCTAACGTTCTCGACTCAAGTAAAAAAATATTAGGTATCTCTCTTAATGGAAACATGGGTTGGAGCGATAGTTGAACATGAACGTTATCAGAAGCGTTCTACTAGTCATATTGTGAGTACAGCGCAAGCATATCATCAGCACAGC
>NZ_KQ465128.1 GCF_001308875.1 Lysinibacillus sp. ZYM-1
AGAAACGATTAAACGGCTTGAGTCCTTTAGAATTCAGAGCTCAAGCCGCTTAATACATTTTTTATTATTTCCACTGTCTACTTGACGGGGTGCAGTTCAAACTTCTCGATGGCTTTTGTCTACAATCTGAAATGCCAAGTCCTAGATGGACTTGGCATTTTTCGTGAAATGTATAGAATATCCTTTTTTTACACGTTTCCATAAGACAAGTGTATAGACAAAAAGCACCAAAATAATAAGATAACCACTTAGTGTAGAACTTTCTATATTCCCCATAAAGTTAAAGAAATTATTAAAGCCATGGAAAAGAATGGTGATGATAATTGATTGACCATCTAAAATAAGTAAGGAAAGGACAAGGCCCACTAAAAGGGCATAGATGATTTGAATAACAGTATCTTCTAGAGATTGCCCCCCTAGTAATTGTAAAGCATGTGTGACGCCAAACAGTACACTAGTAATCAATACCGCCGTAAATGCTCCTTTTGCAAGAAGCACCCTCAGCATAATCCCTCTAAATACTGTCTCTTCTATAAATGCTACAATCAGCACTTGCATCAAAAACATAAAAATGAGATCGCTAATAGATGTGACATTTAAACCTTGTGTACTTACAAAGATGATACATAAAACGAAAAATAGCGGTAAAATAGTGAAGAAATGATTCTTTTTAATGCGATGAAAGAAATACATTTGCCAGCTTTTTTTCATCGCAATATAAATGAAGAGCCCCAATGCCAGTGGAATTAACAATGCGAACTGTAACAAAGGGTTTGACGGTTGTTTAATGGAAACGAATGCTCCGTTAATAACATAGAAAAATATAATAAGAAACTCTAAACCGATTATTTTCATAATCACTTTTTGGTTCATACTGTTCATTTCCTCCTATTCATGTTTATACGGGATTTACAGAAACCCTTCTCATGCTAGCGGTAATCAATAAATAGAGGAAGACACTAAAAACTAGAACGCTTCCGAAAATCACTATTATGGACGAATGAGCTAAAAATTCAAACAGGGGAGAATACCATTCGAAGATGACCATTACGATAGGTACCAATGCAAACAGTCCGATTAAAGAATAACCACCTAATATACCTAAGCGATAAAAAACAACATTCAAGAGAAGACCAGAACAAAGACAAAAGAAAAGTAAGATAGTATCCATTGCGACTGTTTGTAAAAATGAATGGGAACTATTGAAAAATAAAATAGGATGAATGATGATAATATCTTTGACATTCAACAAAGTAGATACATACGAAATCATTTTATGTGCGCTTGCAATAATCAATGCACCAGCTAGACTCCAACTAATGAAAAAGAGTCCGACATGTAACATATATTGCTGACGACTTAATCCTAGCTTTAAAAAATAAGGTAAGGTTCTATTTAAGATCTTTGTCGCCATGGAGCTGTAAAAAATATAGACGGGGATTGAAATAGTAATGGCAAAAGAAATATATTGACCAAAGAATGCATCTAAGAAAAATGACAGTAGCACGATTGAAAATAAGATGCTCCAAAAAACTATGTTGTGCTTCTTGTAACTTTGAAATAAAATATAAAAACTACCTTTCATAGTATTCATTTACCAGACCCCACCTTCTGTTTACTTAAATAGACGAGCATATCTTGGAGTGAAATCGATTCAAGTGCTAGATTGTGCCCTTTTATAGATTGCCCGTTTGCAAAGACAACTGCTGTCATTTCTTGCATAAACATATGCTGATAGATCACTTTTAAGTCCCCAATGGCTGATGTAACATCTGTGGCACTTCCTTTTACAGCTACAATATGCTCACGCCACTCATCAACAGTTTTTTGAAGTAGAACCTCTCCCTCATGGAGAATGAAAATTTCCTCAAATAGTTCGCTAGCTTCGTCAATTAAATGCGTGGATAAAATAAATATTCGTGGATGTTCAGTTTGTTGCTCGATTAATAGATCATAAAATGTATGACGGGCTGCGACATCTAAACCAATGTAGGGTTCATCAAAGATTGTAATGGCAGCTTGGCTCGCAAAGCCTGTAATAATCCCAAGTGCAGAAACCATTCCTTTTGAAAGACTACGTACTTTATCTTTAGGATTTAATGCAAATACTTGTAGCAGTTCCTGTGCAAGCTTTTCATCCCATTTAGGGTAAAAGAAGCTATTGGCCTTTAATGTTTGAGCAATGGTCATTTCATCTTGAAAATTGCCACTTTCTGCAATAAAACAAATATCACGCAACGTAGCAGGGGCATTAAAGACATTTTCGCAGTTGACTAAAATAGTACCACTAGTAGTAGCGATAAGGCCTGATAATAAATTTAAAAAGGTCGTTTTACCAGCTCCGTTATGACCTAAAAAACCAATGATTTTGGAACCTTCTATGGTGAAAGTGACATTTTTTAACGCGTATTTATCTTTATAAGATTTTGTGACATTGTTCACTTGAATTTTCATACATTATCCTCCTTGTAATAATTTTTGTAATTCCTCATCTGTGATGCCTAATCGTCTAGCTTCTTTCTTCAATGGTTCAATATGTTGTTGAAAAAAATTCTCTTTACGCTCTGTAATTAAAATATTTCTAGCATTCGGATGAACAAACATCCCAACACCTCTTTTTTTATAAATGACACCCTTATCCACTAATTCATTCACGCCTTTCCCGGCAGTTGCTGGATTAATTTGGTACTCTTTAGCGAATTCATTGGTAGATGGAATACGATCTTCAGGCAATAGCTTTTCATCCAGAATGGCATCTTCTATCCTTTCGCGAATTTGCTGAAAAATTGGTTTTTCATTATTTAAAGAATGAATCACGATCCACCTCGCTTGTTAGTTGGTTAATTACTTGTGTAACTAACCATATAACGCAGTGGGTGTTTTGTCAATCATTTGGAAGGAATAAATTTCTATAATTAAGTGGTTTTTTCATGTTAAAAAGCCATCTCATAATTGAGAAGGCTTTTTTTGGTGAGATTTTCCGATTAAATAAGCACTAAAAGGGACAAAGGAAATGATTTTTATGAGTAACATACAGACGAGTAAACTAGCAAAAAAAAGTGAAGTGACTTGTAGCGAGGTAGTTGGAAGTAATGCGCTATATGGTGCTAAATATTCTTGAATGAGCCAGTGAATTAAAAAGATACCAAAGGAATAGCGGCTTATAATATGGATGAAGGAAAGTTTAGGCAAAATTTGAGCAAACGCTAAAATACAAATTGCTATAGCTAGCACAAATAGTATCATATCAATCCTTCTCGATGTAATTTGTTGAGCGCCTAAATAATAATTTATATATAATATGGTCGTTGCAAGAATGGCAGATAAGACTGTGAAAAATTTGTATTTAACGAAATAATAAGCGAATCTTTCATAATGACTACCAATGAGGTAAGCGAATACAAAATAAGGAAGCCAGCCCACAAAGAGCAAACGCATAAAATGATCATTCTGTATGAAATAATCTAAATTTAAATTTGCTAGTGTCATATAGACAATCCCCAGTAAGAATAGAATAGGGATAAACCATATAATGGAAATTTTATATTTTTTCACAATAAAAAAGAGTATATAGAGCTGAAAAATGGTCATGACAAACCATCCAGAAAAATCACCTAAAACAATGTGGCGATACAGGGCATCCCAAAAATTTTCGTTATAATGAAAAGCAGCATTAGCGGCATATATAATACCAGCAGCTACAAATGGTATGAAAATAAACTGAAAACGATGCCATAAAAATTGGGAAGGAAGCTGATGTTGGTAGCGGTTAGCTAATATTAAAATGGATAATAGAATGAAAGTCGGTGTGGCGAAACATAGCAATAATCTGAAAAATTGATAGTATGGCTGATCAATAAAGCCATTGATAATTTCAATATTAGTCGTAGCATGTAATAACACAATACTTAAACAAGCAATAGCCCTCAATGCATTCCACTCATACACCATTTTAATCACCCTCATTTTCAAATTGGTAGGCATCTCCTGACAGGATGTAACCTAACTAAATATATGAGCTTGGCTTTATGGATACAACCTGTCTAGCTTTCCACTGGAAAATAGTTTAGTTCGCAAAAAAATATTAAAATTCCGTAGTAAACTTTTCAAGGGCTCCATTTTTGCATATGTGTCACATAACCACTATGCATATACTGTGGCAAGAGGGGGGGAGGTGAGCTTTTATGAGAATTAACTGGAAGGTTCGTCTTCAACATATACCATTTTTACTGGGGCTATTTTCATTGTTACTCCTACTTGCACAGCAAGTAGCATCGATTTTTGGCTTTGATTTGACTGGTGCGATGAGTGACCAAATTGCATCTGTTTTAAATACTGTTCTATCGATTCTTGTATTAATGGGTGTCATTGTAGATCCAACGACTCGAGGTACAAGTGATAGTGAAAAGGCATTAATGTATCGGAGACCAAGATAAAATAAACAAAAAGTGTAATTTTACAATAAGAATAAATGTGTTATAATGTTAGAAAATTGATAAAGTGGGGAGGATGATTGAATGTCCCTTGAAATGGAACAAAGAATGGCTAGGCTTGAGAAGGAAATGGCAGGTTTACGTCAGGAGTTAAATGAATTAAAGCGAACACAAAGCAATGAAAAAATAAATACTCTTGATGCTAGACAGACAATGATCGAGCAATCAGTTCCAATAAAACCAACACCAATACCGAAGCTGGAGTCGAAGTCTACCCCAGTCAAAAAAGAACAAAAAGAGGTGCAACCACAGCCATCGATGGAGGAACGTGTTATGTGGGCACTTCCAAAAGTATTCATGGTTATTTTAGTTATGGGGGTACTTTGGGGTCTCAAACTTGTCAGTGACTATGGTTATTTATCGAATGGCGTGAAAATCATCCTTGCCTATATATTATCGGTGGGATTGGCGGCTATCGCCTATATACTGGAACGTAGAAAAGTTGGCTCACCCGCAATTACAATCTCATTATATGGTGGAGCATTTATTGTTGGTATTTTAACGACTGCAGCTAGTGCCATTTTATACGAAATCATCCATCTCACACCAGCGCTTGGCATTACGATTCTTTATATTGGCTATGGCATTGCGATAAGTTATTTTAAGAAAAATGAGGCACTAACGGTTTTTGTTGCCTTTACCTCATTATTACTACCTTATTTATTAGAATATATGGATTTTAGTGCCGTCATTATTTTACTATTTGTTATCGTATTATTTGCTATGCTGCAATTGGTCATCCAGCAACACAAGCAAAAGCTAGCCCTCTATATAGCCACCTTTTTCTCAGTGCTGGCAGTTAGTGTTGTAGCGTTTATGAATCATGATAAGCAAATTGTCTTTGGGTTTGGTTTACTTATTATTCTAGCAATCTTTTACGTAAGTTGGTGTCGATTATATAGTGCACAATCAAAATGGAAACCTCTTCATATCGGCCTCCAATTTTCCTTAGGCTCATTTAGTTTATTACTGATGAATCTTATCATTCGTTCACTCGAATATGGGGAAGCGTTGCTACTTATCTTGATTGGTTTATTTGCAGCAGTAGCATTGTATAGCTATCGACAAAAATGGCAGGAAGTATTTGATAGTGCTTTAACACTCGCATTTATTACCCTATGTAATACGATACTTATTATGAATATACCTAATAAAGTGGATGATTTACTGTATCCATTGATCGCATTTGCAGGCGTAATGATTAGCTTACGATTACGTGCAAGTATGATGAAAGTGGTCACTTCGTTTTTCTTTGTGATAACACTGTTGCTAAACTTCATCGTCCATGAACCGACACCATTTATTAGCATTGATCATTTAAGCTTGTTTATGCCAATTATTTATTTTGTAGTAATTTACATGTATGCTAGACGTCCAAAAGAAACACTATCACCTTTTGAAAAAATCATGAAGGATTTATATGTTATTGATATTTTAGCAGTGATCACCACAGGCTATTTTTTAGCTTATATTGGTAAATTAGATACCACATATTTTGCAGCATCAAATGACATACAGTATATGAGTTGTATCGCATTAGCTGCATTGTTTGCGGGATCCCTGCTAGTATCAGAGCAATTCAAAGGGCGCGCTTTAACGCCAGTCCTAGGTGTATTTTTCGTAGTATTCTCCTTAATGATAAGCACAAAACCATCTATGATGGAAAGCTTGAATATCGTGACAAGATCGGTTTATATAGCAGTCATAGTGGCCATTATCGTAGACGTACTTGTAAAGGGCCGTATCTATCGGTTGTATGAGGAACGGATGGTGAAATATGTAGACGCTATTGTTAGCTCAGGCATCGTACTCACAATGATCTCGATTTGGGGACTTGTCCATCAATTTACCTATAGTCATCTACTTGATTGGAAGCTAAGCATAGCTCTAACAACGATTACATTATTCCTTACAGCGAGCATTTCTCTATGGCTTAGTTCCATACAGCATTTAAAAACGCTTCGTACCACAGGTTTTGTTATCTTAATCATTGCGTTTATCAAGCTTATTTTCTTTGACTTGTCTGCCCTTGATTTATTAATTAGAGCTGTTCTGTTTATTACAATCGGTGGTATTGGGATGTTGTTGTCGGGTAGGTTGTTGAGGAACAGGGAATAAAAAAGAGGAGATGGTTGTCAGTAAAAGGAGCCATGAAAAATGTCAAAGCGTGATAAACGGCGCTTTGACATTTTTACTATTCAAATCTAATAAAAAGAAGGATTCAAAAGAACAATTGATTTTAAAACAAGTACTGACGAAAAAAATAAAAGCCTTATGAATTAAGAAAGATGAAAAACAGCCAAACGAAAATTCTCATTAGCTGTTTTGGTTTATACATTAATTTTCAATCATACTTGTTTCCTCAGTGGAGAAAAGATTATCATTTACATTTGGAGTAGGGTAATCTGTTATTTCTTTGTCAATGGGTACAAGGGGCTCACCGAAAATGATTTCACTGCCACCCCCTTGAACAGTGATTGTTTCAGCCATGACAATTCCTTTTATTTTTCCTGAACCTGAAACTGCTACTTCTCCATTAGGAAGGATAACATACATTCCATTTGCCGAGGCATCTCCGCCGTGTACCGTGATTTTTTTACCAGTTGAAATAATATTTCCAAAAAGTTTAGGACTTCCTTGTAGTCTTATATTAGCACTTTTATTATAAACCGAACCTTCAAGTATAAATGTTCCACCGATAGATAACTCTTTGTTACCACCGTACCATAAATTTAAAGAGGAAGTCTGTTTATCCCTGATTTTTATACTACTACTTCCATCAAGAGTTGAAATATTATTAGAAATGATATTGAGTGTTCCAGTGCCTTTTATTGATATTTGTACTTCCCCTAAATTTATAGTATCAATATATAAATTCTTTTCTCCGCTAGTGTTTCCTAAATCAATAGTTAAACTTGTGCCACCAATAGCTGATAATTTCCGCAGTTTAGTATCTTGTTCAGTTAGCAAAAGAGTGTGATTACGCTCATTGTAACCTAGATTGATTTCACCATTCTGACCTAATGTTGTATTTGCACCTGTAGGACTTAATGCGGGATAGGAAAGTAAATATGGAATATTCCCTGGGATATTAAATTTATCTCCAAAGGATTTTGGTACATAATCAACCAGATTAATATTTATTGGGGAGACAATTTGACTCACAGTATTCTTCCCACCAGATGCTTGTATATTTTCAATCTTATCAGGACTAGTAACACCTATAGTGCCATTTTCCACCCATGAAGTCCAACCATAAATAAGTTTTCCGTTTGTGGACACATTTCCTGTTATTTTTCCACTGCCAGTTAGATTGATATTTCCAGTTGAGATTGCTGAATATCCTTCTAATGGAGTTTGTACATTATTATGTTCACCATCGCCATCTCCACTGTCATCGTCTTCTGGAAACGGAAGACGAGGTTCGATTTTGATTTCTTGTGTTACTTCACGTTCTTTTGCCCCATCGATGTTGCCCTTTGAAACAATATTAATTCGATAAAGTAATGGTGTCCCATCTGCCGGTAAACTAGTGTCTACTGTAATGGTTGCCTCTTTTCCTGACGAAATGGCATGTGATTCGAGCACAGGCGGAGCATTTTTAAACGTTGTGAATTCACTATTTAGAATCATTCTGTATGCAGCCTCAGCCTCAGCCTTTGTTAAACGAAGAAGTTGAGGTTGAGCACTTTTTCTTCTCGTATTTTCATTAGTAATCCATTCAGTAATTTGCTGATAGGACCTACTTTGAATTTCAGTTAATTCTTTTTTTACTTCTAATTTCGCTAAACTCATCCCTGCCTCAGCAATATAAAACACCGCTTGATCTTTTCGCTCATAGTCTACTTGTTTTAGACTGTTAGAAGAGATACTGAGTAAAGTAATACCAAGGATTGAGATAATCACAACTAAAAATAACGCTAGCGCAAGCGCTGAACCTTGTTGATTTTTAATTTTTTTACTCATTATTTTCCTCTCCTTTGAGTAATATCTGTTGTAGCTGTTTGACCATCTTCACTTATAATTTCAATTTTGCCTCCGCGGATTGTAAAGTCGGAAATTTTATAAGCTATGACTTCTTCACTACCGTTTGAATTTCGAATAATTTGATTATTTTCCAAGCGATAAATTGATACAATTTCCTCACCTAAAAGTAATGTATGTAAATCAGTAGGAGGGATTTTTGTCTCATCAGATTCAGTGATAAGGTTATCACTCTTCCTGAAATCCTTTGTAATTACTTTTAATGCAAAGGATAAATCCTTAATTTCGCGGTTATGTGTACTTTGCTGGAGTTGTTGCTTTGTAGCAGATGTTACAATACTAATACTCAACATTGATACGATGGCAAGAATTACAACGACTGTAAGTACTTCGAATAATGTAAGACCTTTGCTATTTCGGAGCCATTTCATATTATTTTGCCCTCCCCAGAATATACACATTTTCCATTGTTGCTTTGCTATTTGTACTGTTTTCAATAACTTCTAGATGTACATAAACCGCATTTTTATAAGTGTCATCTTCAAGAAATGTTTCTACTATTAAATAGTAAGTAAAACGATCTTCTTCATGTGGTAAATATTTATAAACTTGGTTAGTCGGTAGAGAAGACAGGGACGTTCCAGGATTCTCTTCATCCAATGTAAAGCCCCCTGCTATTTCTTCATATGAAGCAGCCCCACTAGACGCATTATAAATCTCCTCCATCTTTATCTGTGCTGCATAAGTAGCATCCATAATATCATTTGACTTATGCGTTGTTTTATTTGACTGAACGAGCAAACCAAAAAATGAAATTAACACAATTCCTATTATTAAAAGAGCAGCGACAACTTCGATCAAAGACAAGCCTTTATCGTTTTTAAGGTATTTTATCAATCTAAATCCCCCTATATAAATATATTGATATATCAATAGTTTGAAATTCTGCGTGTCATCCTCATGTTTAACAACTCGTAGCAAAGGTTTAGCAGCCGTTTGAAGACTGGGAAACTCCTCCATCATTTAATGTCCGTAAAATAAATATCTTTTTACCAGGTATGTAAAATCTTCTGAATATCATAATTTTTAGTGATAAACATTTAGTTCACTTCACTTTATTCAACAAGCTATAAATTAATTATTTTGACCTAAGCAAATACTTCAATATTAGGTGGTGACTTTAAGCTAATTGATTAAGGCCTATTATAACAAATCATAGTTATATATCGAATGGAATTGAGGTTAATTATAGTATTTTATAACTAATTATTGAATTATTTCTGAACTTTTATTTAGTTTATTTAATTAAAACCGGGATAATGTTGATTTTTTGGTAGTGTTAAATTACTATGTAAGTAGCATTATTTGTATATAAATTGAAAATCAATAATCAAATAAAGGATGGTGCGAATGAAAACATACATAAAAATAATTAGCTTGTTTTTGATGATTGTTCTATTTGTAGGATTTTTTGTTCCATCATTTGTGCTAAACGGCACAGTTTTTGCTAAAGGGAGTCCTGGTTCTTCAACAATTGGTGGTATTCCAGTAGAAGGCTTTGATTCAGAAAATGTTATACAAGTTATCCGTGAGGCTGTGGAAAAATGGCAAGAAACATCTCTCATTGTGAGTGGCGGTAGCACAGAACAGGAGATTAATGCACATGATTTACAGTTTGAAATAGAACAGGTGGTTGCTCAATATATAAACCTGTCTAAAAAGCCATGGTATGCGTTTTGGCAAAAAGAAAAAGTTATACATCTCCCCATTCCGGTATTGGTAAATGATTCGGTTATCCAGGATCTTGATGCAGTAGGTATTTGGGATACCGAAAAAACATTGGAAAAATTAACTATACAAGCAAGCTATTTGAAAGAGCATGAGGTTGAAGCGGTTGTCAACGATGAAATGTTACAAGTAGACGAAAGAATTGCCTTTCAGATTGCTAATTTACCAACAGATGGTCGAGGGGTTGGAAAAATAATTCCGTTATTAAATGATGTCAACATTGTTCCAAACCAATCGATCTCCTTGCTTTCACTTTTAGGAGAACAAGCTGGTGTTGTAAATGATGCAGGTTTAGATTTTATAGCATCCGTGCTATACAGTGTAATCCTTCAAACAGATTATGAAATTCTAGAAAGACATTCTCAGCAGAGAAATCCAAGTTATTTACAACAAGGAGTAGAAGTCGATATCAATGCGTCATTAGCAAAAGACTTGCAGTTTATTAATCGATCAAATCAGCTTGGTAAATTGAAAGCGACGATTGAAGGCAATCAAGTAAAAATAGAAGTCTATGCGGCAGTAAAAGACAAGGACATCACAGTTCGTGTCAGCAAGGATAAAATCGTTATGCCGCGAATTATTTATCGCTATTCAGAAGATTTAAAGGCTGGCCAAGAACGAGTGGATCAAGAGGGGAAAGAGGGGGTACGTGTAGAAGTTTATCGTTCAATTGTAAAGAATGGGGCAACGGAAGAACAGTTAATCAGTAGAGATTACTATGCACCTCAAAATCGAATCGTTACCCGTTCGTCGCAGGAGCCTGTAACCGTTACTACGCCAACTCAACAAGCAGGAGCAGATACAGCGGACTCTGATTTGGCAATTGATTTAGACGGAAATGGCTTACCTGATGTAAAACCTTCACCACAAGAGGAAACAAAGAAAGATGATGGACCAGAAATTGTCTACGGCTACTATGATAAGGGTGGTAATTTTGTACAAACAAGCCCATAACGATTGGAGGTATGTTTATGGCAATAAAACCAGGTAGAAAACGTTTAGGTGATTTACTTGTTGAATCTGGGGTTATCACAATCGAACAGTTAGAGTACGCATTAACTACGAAGTTAAAAAATGAGAAACTGGGAGATTTCCTTATTAAAGAAAACTTCTTAACGGAACAGCAGCTCATTGAAGTACTTGAATTTCAGCTGGGTATCCCACATATTAGCCTAAATCAATTTTCAATTAGTCCCGATTTATTGCAATTAATTCCTGCCGAACTTGCTAAGCGAACCAATATTATGCCAATACGCAAAGAGAAAAATAAATTATTTATCGCCATGGAAGACCCGATGGATTATTTTGCGATTGAAGAAGTTCGTATGACGACAGGCTGTCAAATCGAGACAAGTATTGCAGCAAAAGATGATTTATATCGCACTATTACTAAATACTATGATTTGCAGGAGTCGATGGATGCTGCGATGTTAGATTTAGCAGCGACGAGCACTGAAACGCAAGAGGAGATTGAGAATGACGACTCACCTATTGTGCGTTTAGTGAATCAAATCATTGCCAATGGTGTAGCACAAAGAGCGAGTGATATTCATTTCGACCCGCAAGAAACAGAGCTACGTGTACGTTATCGGGTCGATGGAGTACTTCGCACTGAGCGATCTTTACCGAAGCATATGCAAAATGTTGTACTAGCTCGTATTAAAATTATGGGCAACTTAAATATTACTGAAAATCGTATCCCTCAAGATGGTCGTATTAAAACGAATGTTCATTTCAGACCTGTTGATATACGTTTAGCGACATTACCGACTGTCTATGGTGAAAAGGTTGTTATGAGACTTTTAGATTTAACCAATTCAGCAAATGATATTGATAAATTGGGCTTTAATAGAAGAAATGAAGCGCTCTTTAGAAAAATGATTGCCCATCCAAATGGAATCATGCTTATAACGGGACCAACAGGCTCAGGTAAATCCTCTACGTTATATGCGGCACTCTCTCATTTAAATGAAGAAGGTGTCAATATCATAACGGTTGAGGATCCTGTTGAATATCAGTTAGATGGCATCAATCAGATTCAAGTAAAGGAAGAGGTTGGCTTAACGTTTGCCCTAGGGTTACGTTCCATTTTACGACAAGATCCTGACATTGTGATGGTGGGGGAAATTCGAGATCTTGAAACAGCACAAATAGCTATTCGTGCTTCCCTAACAGGCCATTTAGTGTTGAGTACGCTCCATACAAATAGTGCAGTAGAATCTATCTCGCGTTTACATGATATGGGTATTGAACCATTTCTACTATCCTCATCACTTGTAGGTATTATGGCTCAAAGACTTGTCCGTAAAGTATGCCGTGATTGTGCTGAACCTTATGAATTTACAACTCGTGAACTTGAAATACTAGAGGAAAATGGTGTGGAGGGTGTGACGCATGGTAAAAAAGGGCGTGGCTGTCCTGCCTGTAGTAACACTGGCTATAGAGGACGTATGGCTATCCATGAAATTCTTCCTGTTGATAGACAAGTGAAGGATATGATTTTAAATCGTGTAGGTGACTTAGCGCTACGGGATTATATGAAGGAAAAAGGCTATCACACCTTATTAATAGATGGATTATTAAAGGTTGTAGCTGGTCAAACAACAACATCAGAAATATTACGTGTCGCAAGTGCAGATTAGGGGTGACAGAAATGACAGCATATTCAATTGTTGAATTATTAACACGTGCATTTGAAAAAAAGGCATCAGATCTTCATTTAACAAAAGGCATTCCACCAGTATATCGTATCCATGGGCAGCTGGAACAATATGGTGCAGACCCATTGGAAACCGAAGATTTAAAAGAAATGGTGAAAATCATTCTTCCTGTCCATAAACAGCAGGAATTTGAAGAAAGAGGAGAAACAGACTTTAACTTTTCATTGCCCGGGAAATGTCGATTTCGTGTAAATGCGTATCATCAGCGTAATGAAGTGACGATTGCAGCGCGTTTAATCGAGGCAAAAATTCCTTCTATTGAAGCGCTTAATATGCCACAAGTGTTATATAAACTTGCGGAGAAACCACAAGGCTTAATTTTAGTTACTGGTCCAACTGGCTCTGGTAAATCAACTACTTTAGCGGCAATGATTGATTATATCAACGAAACACGGTCGAAACATATTATTACGTTAGAGGATCCTATTGAATATTTGCATACGCATAAGAAATCGATTATCAATCAACGTGAAGTTGGAGTCGATACCAAGAGTTTCGCTAATGGTTTACGTGCTTCATTACGTCAGGATCCCGACATTATTTTAGTAGGGGAAATGCGAGATTATGAAACGATTTCTACGGCTATCACAGCAGCTGAAACAGGACATTTGGTGATGGCAACACTTCATACAAGTAGTGCACCTACGACGATTGACCGTATTATTGATGTCTTTCCGCCACATCAGCAAGGTCAAATTAGAGTACAGCTTGCAAATGTTTTGCAAGGCATTATTTCTCAACGTTTATTTGTACGTAAAGATGTTGAAGGGCGCATTGCTGCAACAGAAATATTAGTACAGGCATCTGCTATTTCGAATTTAATTCGTAATGAAAAAATACACCAAATTCCAAGTGTGATGCAGACAAGTAAAGCTTTAGGCATGCACACTTTAGAATCTTCGATGCAGCATTTGATTGCTACTGGCAAGATTTCGCTAGAGGATGCTCGTCCATATATGAATGCTGGTGATTATAGTTGACGGTATTTCGGTATAGTGGTCGTACTAAAACAGGTGCGCCTAAAAAAGGAATTATGGAGGCACCGAATAAAAAGGTTGCCATGGAAAAGCTTCGTGCACAGGGAATTAATGCGCGAGAACTGCAAGAATCAAATAGCATTTTACATAAAGATATTGCCTTTGGAACAAAAGTAAAGCACCAAGAGTTTGTCATTTATTGTCGGCAATATGCAACATTAATTCGTGCTGGTGTTTCTGTTGTAGAAGCGACCCATATTTTGTGTGAGCAGACACGCAGTAAGCCATTAAAGCGAGCTTTGATGCAAGTTGAAGAGGATATTCGAAGTGGGATGGCCTTTTCGGATGCAACTGGGAAGCACCCCAAAGTATTTCCATTGCTATTTGTCAATATGATGCGCGCAGGAGAGGCCACAGGTAACGTCGACGACACGCTAGATCGACTGGCAGGTACGCTTGAAAAGCAGTACAACATCAAGAAAAAAATACAATCGGCCATGACGTACCCGGCGATACTATCTCTTTTAACATTGGTGGTGGGCATGTTTTTAATGGTTTTTATTGTGCCAACCTTCATGGATGCGTTTAAAGAGATGGATTTAGAAATGCCATTAATTACAGTGATTGTCGTAGGTATCAGTGATTGGTTGATTCGATTTTGGTATGTTGTGGTTTTAGCCTTAGTAGTGCTAGTAGTGGGCGCACACTTTTTCTATAAAAATAATAAAGAATTTCATTATACAGTAAACGTTTTTTTACTTCGTATGCCAATCTTCGGCCAACTTTTGCAAAAGGATGTCATTGCCAGAATGACAAGAACATTATCAACCCTTTTCAGTAGTTCTGTCCCGATTTTACAAGCTTTAACGATTGTCGAAAAAGTTGGTGGAAATCCGGTTCTTGGAAAAGTGGTATTGGAGGCTCGGGATAATTTAGAAAAGGGTGGTACTTTATCAGAGCCGCTTGAAAAAAGCTGGCTATTTCCGCCACTTGTTACACAAATGACATCTATAGGTGAAAAAACCGGATCATTGGATTATATGCTTGAAAAGATTGCTGATTTTTATGAAGAAGAAGTAAATCGTGCCGTCGATACCATGAAATCACTTATTGAGCCTTTAATGATCGTGGTACTTGCTCTAGTTGTAGGGGTTATTGTAGCGGCGATATTTTTACCAATGTTCCAATTATATGAAAATATGTGATAGAAATTAATGTCTGTCTTCCGCTTTATGGAAATTATCTACTTGGAAGATGCTAATAATAAGAGTGGAAAGTAGGTAGCTATTCATGGTTAGGGATTAAAGGAGAGACCGGACATGGGGAATGTGCTAAAGAACGAAAAAGGCTTGACATCAATCGAACTTTTAGCAGTCATTGTTATTCTTGCTGTAGTTGCAGCAATAGCAGTTCCAGCAATAAGTAATACCATTGATAATTCACGTTATAAGGCATTAAAGGCGGATACACTCCATGTTATTCATGGCGCACAATTTTATTTTATGGAACATCAAACCGCCGATCAATGGCAAATAGTCTATGTGAAAGACTTAGTATCGGAAGGTTATTTAGATAGTGCAGGTAAAATATTGGAGGCAGACAAAGAAGGTCAGAATGCCAATGTCCAATTTATCGATGGCAACTACTATTTTAATGCACATGCAATTTATTATAACAATGGAAAGTATATTAATTTTGATAATGCAACCATCGAGCATATTGCAGATGATAATCGCAAAGGCAATCAAGGATATGGTGGCATATGTATTGGGCGAGATTGTGTAGATTCGCCGTAATTTTCAGAAGCTCGTGTTAACACACTTCATATAAAACTATTGAGGAGGAAACACTATGTTTAAAAAATGGAAAAATAATAAACTATTGAAAAATGAAAAAGGTTTAACATTGGTGGAACTATTAGCTGTCATTGTTATCCTGGCAATTATTGCAGCCATTGCTGTACCAGCAATTGGGAATATTATTAATAAGTCGAAGGACCGTGCGATTTTAGCTGAAGCGTCAAATATCCTTGCTGGGGCGAAGATTGCTTATATTGATGGGGCTTGTGGAGAAAGTGATAATGTATGTAGTGCTGAGGAATTAAAAGATTTTGTAGATGGCATTGAGTTAGCGACTAACGATCAAGTAGAGTATAACGAAAAAGAATGGAAAATAACGTACTCCAGATTAGGTGCCATAAAATTAGATGATTTTAAAGATAATATTACTTCCAATACTATTACAGAAGCTAATTTAAATAAAAACCTAACAAAAGCAGGCGGTACACCAAAGACAAATCCAACAACGCCATAATCGGTCCTCCCAACTTAAACAGAAACGCATAATTTCTTGCGTTTCTGTTTGGGAAATGGATGACTAATTATCATTTGTACTGAATAGCAAAAGGAGGTCTTTTCACATGTTTAAGAGAAAGAGAAAGTCGCATGTTTCGATTGAACTAAAGGATTATGTGCTGCGTGCGATTGTGGCGAAAGGACCGGAACCTCATCAGTGGCAAGGTTATGAATATCCTTTAGCAGCTGGCATCGTTGAAAATGGAACAATTGTAGATGAAGTTGCTCTTTTTGAGATCATAAAGGAGCAAGTTGTGAGATGGACAGGGAAGAAACAGCCTGTCCGTATGTTTGTGCCAGATACGACTGTGTTATTAAAAAATTTTGAGCATCCTAAAGATGTGAAGCCTCAGGAATTACGTGGATATGCAGAAATGGAGCTTGGCCACTCCATACATTTACCATTTCAGGATCCGCTAATTGATGTTTATGATGCCGATGAGGAGGATGGCAAGGCAATATTATTTGCTGCCCCTTCTGAGGAAATTACGAAAATGGTAGGTATGCTGTTAGATGTTTCGTTAGATCCTGAAGCGGCTGATATTCGTGCATTATGCAATATTCGGTTATTGGAGTACATGTCGTTATTAATGCCCGATAAAACGTATCTAATAGCCGAATGGTCCATCAACGAACTCTCGATTAGTATTTTTTCCAATGGGCAAATTGAGTTTTTACGTTACCAATCAATTGAAACAGATATGACACAATGGCATGGCAGAAAAGATGATGAGTTTAGCTATCAGTTTATCTATGAGGGTGAAACAGAAGTTTATCAAATGGTTGTTATGGATCAAGTTTTAGAGATTGATCGCATGATGAATTTCTTTAAATTTTCTTTACATAAAGGAGAAAAGACAGTGGATGAAATCATCATGCTTGGTGATAATCCATTGCTGAAATCAATAGGGACCTTGATAGCCTCTAATTTAGAAACACCGTTAATGGTTGTCGATAGCACAAAAATCGAAAAGTCCTTTCCTAATTTTAAGAAAGACTATTCAACATTGCTCGGCTTAGCGTTAAAGGAGGTTCATTAATGGTTCCGGATATAAACCTCTTACCACAACTTGAGAAGAAAACAGCCTCTCCTAAGCTTTTTTATAGTTTGTTGATGGTCCTAGTTGCTCTTATTGTGGCTTACTTACTTTTTTTATTTTTTACTTCAAAAAGTAATTTGACACATTTAGCCGCAGAGGAACAAACATTAACGACACAGCTTGAACAATTGCAGCAGGAATTAGATACAAGACAAACTATCGATCAAGGGTCAATAGAGAAATCTGTGTCCTTTATTCAAAGTGTGTCCTACCCAGTAACACCATTGATTGATGAAAGCAAAACTTTACTACCTACTAATGCTTATTTACGTAGCTATATTTTCGGCGAAAATACGGTGAATATTGAAGCGGATTTTGAAACAATGGCTGATATTTCAAAATATGTGGAGCGACTTTTAATGAGCAGTTATTTTACAGATGCACAAATTAATACTGTATCTAATTTTGATATAGAACTGGGTGTACAAAGGGAGTTAACGCCTGAACAAAAGTTTAAAGAAGTACCACGCTATTCAGTGTCCATTACAGCGACCATTGATTTTATGTATTTAGCTGGAGGGCGGCGCTCATGAATAAATTAACGAGTAGTAAAAATTCTTCTATTATCCTATTAATTGCATTGATAACGGCTGTTTTATTTGCCCTCTATTATTATTTATTATTACCAAAATTGGATGAAGTTAAAGCGAAAGAAAACCATATATCACAAGTGCAGCAAGAGGTTACTCGTATAAACGAAAAACTTGCTCAATTAGACAAAGAACAGGGGCAGCCTACTATTAATATTTTATCATTACGGCAAAAGCTACCTGCCACAAGAGCAGTTGAAAAAATTCTTTTAGATTTAGCAGAGATCGAGGAAGTAGCAGGCACACGCATAGAGAGTTTAACTGTACAAAATGATGAGGCAGCTGTTAGGCAATCAGAAGAACTTAATATGGTGGAACAAGCTGAAGCTGAGGTCAATGGTGGACAAGATACCGATAAACCTAGCACACCTATTTCTTCTCTTTCAAAAGATTCTTTACCAGCGAATTTAAAGCTCATTACGTTTATATTAGAAGTTGGTGCCCTTGATTTCAATTCTCTTGAAAGTTTTTTACAAGAGCTAGAGCAATTAGAACGTGTGATGAAGACAGATGCAATCGAAATTAAGTTACCTGGGGAACAGGATCAACTAGAAAAGAATGCGGATCTTACTTTAATGGCTACCGTTCAAGTAACGACGTTCTATTACGAAGAAGAACAATAATTACATGAATAGGCGCTCCATACTTATTGTATGGGCGCCTATTGGTTTAGGAGGACATGAATATGGAAATGGCTTATACAATTATCATTTTTCTATTTGGGCTTGTCTTTGGCTCTTTTTATAATGTGGTTGGATTACGCGTGCCGCGGAAAGAGTCTATTGTACACCCGCCTTCACATTGTACCAACTGTCAGAGGCGATTAACGGTACTTGATTTAGTGCCGGTACTGTCTTATCTATTTTTAAGAGGAAAATGTCGGGGCTGTGGTTTTAAAATTTCTTGGGTTTATCCCGCAATAGAATTATTGACGGGTTTATTATTTGCCTTTGCTTATTGGGAGCTAGGCTGGAGCATAGAATATATAGTAGCTTTATTGTTCATCTCATTATTGGTCATTATAGTTGTTTCAGATTTTGCTTATATGTTGATTCCAAATAAGATTCTTCTATTCTTTTTGCCTCTTTTCGTCATAGGACGAGTACTATCACCATTAACGCCTTGGTGGGACAGTCTTGTGGGTGCACTTGTTGGTTTTGGCATATTATATAGTATTGCAGTTTTATCGAAAGGTGGTATGGGTGGAGGCGATATTAAATTATTTTTTTTAATTGGTCTCGTTCTCGGTACTATTCATACGCTGTTAACGTTATTTTTAGCGGCTGTTATTGGCATGATTGTTGGAATGATTGTCTTGTCTAAACGTAAGCAGGGTCGAAAAACACCCATACCCTTTGGTCCATCCATTGCATTAGCCGCTATTATTGTTTATTTCTATGGTGATCCGCTCATCAATTGGTATTTAGGTTTTTGGTAATTGTTTAATCTTCAATTATGTGGAGGGAATCAAGTGAAGCCGATTATTGGAATTACAGCCTTTGTAGAAGATGATTTGTCAGCTCATTTAAATGCTGCTTACAGCAAAAGTATCATTGAGGCGGGAGGGATCCCACTCATTATTCCGTTAGGTGTAGAGGAAGACGCTGCACAAATATTAGCCCTTACAGATGGTTTATTGTTATCGGGAGGCTACGATGTCCATCCTTTTCTATTTGGGGCAGAGCCTTCACCAAAGCTTGGAAAGATTCATCCTGCTAGGGATACCGTTGAGTTAGCATTAATTGAAGCCGCTTTTGTACGGAAAATGCCTCTTTTCGGAATTTGTCGGGGAATTCAAATATTAAATGTTGCGTTAGGTGGTACGTTATATCAAGATATTGATAGTGATCATTATAGTACGAAGTTGATCAAACATATGCAACAATCTAGCAGGTCTGTAACTACCCATTATGTACAGATTATTGCTGAGAATTTATTAGCCATTATTCTGGAACAAGAGAAGATTGCCGTAAATTCTTTTCATCATCAGTCGGTGAATGTGTTAGCGGAGAAATTAAAAGTAGTAGCTAAATCAAGTGATGGCATTATCGAAGCAGTGGTTCATGAAGAATTGCCATTCTGCTTGGCTGTTCAGTGGCATCCTGAGGAATTAGCTATAGCGGGAGATCCACATGCACAAAAGCTATTTGCAGCCTTTATTGAAGCGAGCTTGAAATTTAAGAAAGAGGTTTAGAGAGGTCATTGTACAAAGAATCCAATAGTTTGTGGATTCTTTTTTTGCGTAAAAAAGAGGATATATGCTCAGTAAGGAACACAATCCTCAAACTCTCATTTAATGATTAATGCACACGGCGATAAAGACCTACAACTTGTCCTAATATGGAAACTTGATCGACGATAATAGGTTCCATTGATGAATTTTCAGGCTGTAAACGGAAATGACTTTTTTCCTTAAAGAAGCGTTTTACAGTTGCTTCATCTTCAGCTGTCATGGCTACAACAATATCCCCATTATTGGCCGTTGACTTTTGCTTCACGATGACTAAATCCCCATCTAAAATGCCTGCTTCAATCATAGATTCACCCATAATTTCTAACATGAATAGTTGATCCTCGCTTGTGCCATATGTATCTGGCAGTGGGAAATATTCTTCAATGTTTTCAATGGCTGTAATAGGAGAACCAGCTGTTACTTTCCCTACAAGTGGTACATGGATGACATGTTGCTTTTGGATGGATTCTTCAGGCTCTAGAATTTCAATTGCACGTGGTTTTGTAGGATCTCGACGAATAAAGCCCTTTTGTTCTAATCGAGCCAAATGACCATGAACAGTTGAACTTGAAGCAAGTCCAACTGCTTCCCCGATTTCACGTACTGATGGTGGATATCCTTTAGCCCGCACCTCTTCCTTAATGAACGCTAAAATGTCCTCTTGTCTTTTCGATACTTTTTTCATGATTGCTCACCTCTTTTTTCTAATATCATTCATCTTATTTGATAGTATAACAGAATGCGAACACGTATGCAAACATAGGTTCGAAAAGTGTTTGACAAAAACGTTTGTTCGCTTTATTATGAGAACATACATTCCGAACAAACATTCTAAAAAGGGGTTATAACTATGACATGGTTAAAGAAAAATACACATATCACTATTTTATTAGGAGCTTGTCTACTATTCGCAGGTTACCTTTACATCACTGATCCAGGGGATGTTAATTACGCTGAAATTCAAATCGAACATGGGGATAGCTTGTGGTCGTTAGCAGAACAATACCGTGGTAAAATGAGTAAAGATGATTGGATTAAGCTGGTCAAATCAGAAAATGAATTAGCAGATATTAAAATCGTGGCTGGAAAATCTCTAGTTATTCCAGTTTTGAGTGATCAAGCCAATCCCATCAAAACCATTGAAGTTGCGAGATATGAACAATGAAAAATAACCAATTGACGGCTGTTGTCTATTGCCGTGTAAGTACTGAAAAAGAAACGCAAAGCTCCTCATTAGAGCGCCAACAAGAAGAGTTAGTGCGCTATGCTAGCGAGCAAGGCTATGAAGTAAAGGGTGTTTTTAAAGATAAGCATAGCGGTTATGACGTAGAACGCGATGGCTTACTGGAAATGCTTGATTTTATCAAAGAGAAGGGAATAAAAGCCCTTTTCGTACAAGATGAAACTCGTTTAGGACGTGGAAACGCAAGGATGGCTGTTTTGCACTTATTACAAAAATCAGCAACAGATGTTTTTTCAATGCGTGATGCAGGGCCAGTCCAATTAAATGAAATGGACACGATGCTGCTTGAGATTTTAGCGATTGTAGAGGAATATCAGCGTAGAATCCATAATGCAAAAATCCGCCGAGGTATGCGACGTGCTGTTGAAAATGGCTATCGTCCTGAAAATAACTTATCGAATCGCGGTAATCCGCTTGGGCAGGAACGGAAGGAATTGCCTGTAGATGAAATCGTGAAGCTACGCAATCGGGGTTTTACCTTTGAAGAGATTTCCATTACGCTTAGAGGGTTAGGATTTGAAGTAAGTAAGGCGACTGTTCATCGCCGATTCCAAGAACATCAAGAAAGATTGGCAGGCAAATAAAGGAGCCCGCTAATCTTTTTCTTTTTTAAAAGTAGCTTTCGATGACAACATTATTTGGTAATTGAAAAGGGTTATCTTTATTAATTCTGTCATAAAACATAATCCCATTTAAATGATCGATTTCATGTTGTACTACGATAGAACCATAACCTTTTAATGGCACAACAAATTCTTGTCCATCTAAATCATTGGCTTTTACTTTAATTCGTTCATATCTCGGTACAAAACCATGAACAGGTCGATTTACAGATAGACAACCTTCTCCCTCAGGCAAATAGATCATATTTAAAGAATGACTGATGATTTTAGGATTGATGAAAACCATTTCTTTTCTCTGCTCATGATCCTCAAAAAGTACAGCAAACATTCTTTTATCTACGCCAATTTGATTTGCAGATAAACCACTACCAGGCCGAAGCTTATATTTTTTTGCTAGATTCGGATCTTGGCTGTTCTTCAAATATTGAAGCATAGATAATAATGTATGTTGGTCCTCTAAGGAAACTGGTATGGCAACTTCTTGCGTTTGTTTTCGTAATAAAATCGAGTGCTCCTTTACAAAATCTTTCATGGTAATCGTATAATCAGGATGAAACTTAGCCATAGGTATACCCCTCATCAAAAAGACTATTTAGAGCTTTGTAGATGATAAAAGTAAATTCAAGGGTCGGATCATAGTTATTATTTTCTATATAATGGATCGTCTGTCTAACAACATAACATTCCTTAGCAAGTGCTGCTTGAGTTATCCCTAACTTATTCATATTATTTTGATCATGTTTTTCAGTATTTACCCCTTTGTTTTGCCCAAAAGGTAATAAACATTATTTAATGATCTTTCATAGAAATCATATTCGCTAAATTGGGGGTAAAGTGATAATGCTGTTTTCTTCATTCTACTTTTGTCTCACTTTTCTGATATAAATTGTTCCAATCCTCCTGTAAGACTGCATAATAGTATTCGTCCCACCATTCTTCTCCATGCGGTATACACTTTTTAAAAAAACCTTCACGTCGCATTCCGATCTTTTCCATGACTCTATATGAAGCAATATTTTCGGGCTGACAAGTTGCAATAATTCGATGAAGCTTCTTTTCCCGAAATCCATAGTCTAGTACAGCACGAGCAGCTTCAGAAGCAAAGCCCTGATTTTGATATATTGGATTCAACACCCAACCGATTTCATAAGTATGCTCACCGAAATAAGGATGGAAAACAATATGGCCAATCACTTGTTGGTGACTATTTAAAACTATTGCGAAATGTTTAGCTTTATCATCGCTATTTTCTGTAATAAACTTTTTCACCTGCTCTTCATTGAAAACACCCTCAGGCATATAATGCATGACTTCTTTATCTGATGTATAGCTATAAACAGCTTGCCAGTCCTGCTCTTGAAATTTTCGTATGAGTAATCGCTTGGTTGTCACTTTCACATTTACTTCCTCCCACAGATAGTTAAATTTTCCCTTCTATATAATACTTATACACTTCAAACATCTGGAAGTCATGTGTTTTTTCTATTTCAAAAGCCTGAATAAGGGTTGGTATAACTGCATTTAATGGGAAACCGTGCTATACTTTGCATACTGTAGTATAAGATAGGTACTGAAAGGTGTGTAACAATGTTATCAAAAGAAAAAATTAACCGTATAAATGAACTTTCTGCTAAAGCAAAAAGCGGACAACTAACAGGTGAAGAGGCGAAGGAGCGAACAGCGCTTCGCAAGGAGTACTTAGATACATTTAGAGCAACGATGCGTGATACGATTGAAAACGTAAAAGTGGTAGATGCAGAAGGTAATGATGTAACGCCAGAGAAGGTAAGACAAGCGAAAAAAAATAAATTTCTAAATTAATGTGACACAATTCAATTAAGTATGTATGAAATTGCAAATAGTATAACAAAAGCATTGTTTTCTAAAGCAATGTTGACTAAACTGTAGAAGAACAATTATAGGACGAGAAAGGATGTCACAATATAATGACTCAACATGCGGATCTATTAGCAATTAATGCTATCCGAACTTTGTCAATCGATGCTATTGAAAAAGCAAATTCTGGTCACCCAGGTTTACCAATGGGGGCAGCGCCAATGGCCTATACGCTTTGGACAAAACAATTACGCCATAATCCAGCAAATCCTAAATGGTATAATCGTGATCGTTTTGTATTATCAGCTGGTCATGGTTCCATGCTTCTATACAGCCTACTTCATCTTGGAGGCTATGGTTTACCAATGGAAGAAATTCAAAACTTCCGCCAATGGGATTCATTAACACCAGGACATCCTGAATATGGTCATACTGTAGGTGTAGAGGCAACAACTGGTCCTTTAGGACAAGGTATTGCCATGACTGTAGGTATGGCAATGGCTGAGCGCCATTTAGCAGCTACCTACAATAAACAAGGTCATGACATCGTTGACCACTATACATTTGCGCTATGTGGTGATGGTGACTTAATGGAAGGCGTAGCAGCAGAGGCTATTTCATTAGCTGGTCACTTAAAACTTGAAAAATTAATCGTACTCTACGATTCAAATGATATTTCTTTAGATGGTGACTTAGAAAAGTCATTCTCAGAAAACGTTCAAAAACGTTTCGAATCTTATGGTTGGAACTATTTAAAAGTTGCAGCTGGTACAGATGTTGATGAGATTAATGCAGCTATTGAAGAAGCGAAAAAATCAACTGGCAAGCCAACATTAATTGAAGTGAAAACAGTGATTGGTTTCGGTTCTCCAAATAAATCTGGTAAAGCAGATTCTCATGGTGCGCCACTTGGTACTGATGAAGTGGTATTAACGAAAGCTTCTTATGAGTGGGCACACGAGCCATTCCAAATTCCATCTGAAGTATACGATACTTTTAATGCTGCCGCAGAAGTGCAAGGAGCACAGTCTGAAGAAGCTTGGAATGCGAAATTTATTGCTTATAAGCAAGAATTCCCAGAGTTAGCTGCTCAATTTGAAAAAGCTATGAATGGTGAATTACCTGCGGACTTCGCTTCTGAATTGCCAGTATATGAGTCAGGTAAATCTGTTGCAACTCGTTCTTCTTCTGGTGATGCTATTAATGCCATTGCTAAGAAAACACCATCATTCTTCGGTGGTTCAGCTGACCTTGCTGGCTCCAATAAAACAACGATGAAGGGTGCAGGTGATTTCTCTGCAGACGATTATGCTGGTCGCAACATCTGGTTTGGTGTTCGTGAATTTGCAATGGGTGCTGCTTTGAATGGTATGGCTCTTCACGGTGGTTTAAATGTATTTGGTGGTACATTCTTTGTATTCTCAGATTATGTACGTCCAGCAGTTCGTCTTTCAGCATTAATGGGTCTTCCTGTAACGTATGTATTTACACATGACTCTATTGCAGTAGGGGAAGATGGTCCAACACATGAACCAATCGAACACCTAGCATCATTACGTGCAATGCCAAACTTATCTGTTGTACGTCCTGCAGATGCAAATGAATCAGCAGTTGCATGGGAGCTTGCCGTTTCATCAGAAAAAACGCCAACAGTATTAGTTTTATCTCGTCAAAACTTACCTGTTCTTGACGCTTCTATTGAAACAGTGCGTGAGGGCGTAACAAAGGGTGCTTATACAGTATCTCCTGCTACAAAAGAAATAGCAGATGCTATTTTAATTGCAACAGGGTCTGAGGTTTCACTTGCTGTTGAAGCACAAAAGGCTTTAAAAGCAGAAGGTTTGGATGTAGCTGTAGTTTCAATGCCATCTATGGACCGCTTTGAAAAACAAGACGCTGCTTACAAAGAATCAGTGCTACCAAAAGCTGTGACAAAGCGTCTAGCGATTGAAATGGGTGCATCATTCGGCTGGCATAAATACACTGGCTTTGAAGGTGATGTGCTTGCAATCGATAAGTTCGGCGCATCAGCACCGGGTGAAGTAGTAATGGAAAAATACGGATTCACAGTAGAAAATGTAGTCGCAAAAGTGAAAGCACTTTAAGTTGATTAATAAAATACCGCAACACTCTGCTTACTTATCAAGTTGCTGAGCGTTGCGGTACTTTTTTATAGTTTTTCATAATAACCATCCATAATGTTAAGCATTGGATAATACATATAACAATAAAAAGAATGAAATCCTTTGCACTACCTCCCAGATTTAGTTCATCAGCAATAATGCCTGAGAACCAGAGAAGCTGAGCAGATACAATTACTGTTAAGCTTGAAAAAAGGGCACACAACCAAATGGGTATCTTTTTGATAAAGATCATAATAAATAGAAAAATAGAGAACAAGAGCAGTACGAAAAAAATAGGATCAAGTAAGGAAAAAACATTATTTGTGACAAAGTGTTGATAAGTAAAACGATTGTTCATGTAAGATCTCCTTTTTACAATTATTAACGTATATAATAAAAAAAGGTTCTTTTTCAATCGTATAAAAGAATGGTGAGTATATAAAGAACTATAGCGTTGTGTTGTTTGATTTGGATGGAACACTATCTGACCCGAAAATAGGCATAACGAAATCAGTACATTACGCATTGCAAAAGGCTGGCATCATAGAGAGTGAATTAAATGAGCTTGAGACTTTAGGACCGCCGTTAGCAGTATCTTTTCGTGAAATTTATGGCTTTAATGATGCACAGATAGAGCAAGCAATAATAGATTATCGGGAACGTTTCACAGAAAAAGTGATGTTTGAAAATAAACTGTACCACCATATTCCAGCGTTGTTAGCAAATTTAAGGCAAAGGGGATACTTACTTGCCATTGCCACATCAAAGCCAACAGTATTTGCTGAACAAATATTGCAATACTTTCAGATAGAAACATTTTTCGACCTAGTAGTAGGCAGTCATTTAGATGGTTCCCGTTCTGCTAAAGGGAAGATTATGAAGAAATGCACTGCATTTTTTTATCCAAGAACATTTGAACCTGACTTTCACCTTTTGCGACATCCAGAACTACAACTGGATTCATAAATTATCTCCTCCTTATAAAGTGGATTGACCAGTAACCTCTATCTACCTTGTCATTCATATCTTCGCCTGTTATACGCCAACCAGCCTAATCATGTGTTAACAAGTAGAGGGCGAACAGTTTAGTTGGCGGGATCAAGTCCCACGGGCAGGTCCGTTCTACTCCGGATACTATCAATCTATAAATTGAATAAAAAATAGTCAACCAGATTTTCCGGTTGACCTTTTAAAACGACGGCGCAGGATAGTTGAAGAATAAAATGTAATTTACATTAATTATACGAAGTCAAATCAAGTGGGAGATGTCGAATTTAAACTTAATAACACCTATAATTTATGATGTAATTATAACTATTAACTATTTAGAAAGGAGAAGTTAAAATTGATCTAAAATACAACGACCAGCTGGCATGAAATAAAGCTTTACCGTCATTATGTTTCCACCTCTCCATTTAGTTTCGAATAAAACAATACGAAAGTTTTCATTGTTTCAACGATTCACTGCGGAGATGGCCATTACGGCCATCTCCAGACGTACGAATCCAATAGCCTCTGCAGATGCATACGCTATTCTTGCCATACGCTCATAGGGTCCCATGGCTTGATTCGATCTCCATATTTCTCGGATAAAAAAGCTTTCATGTCTTCCAGTTTTGTAGGAACCTCATTCCAATTTGGAAGAGATGGCAACCCCCGTTTGCTTTTTAAGAGGATATCCACCGTAATATACAAACGTTCTGGCTGAATCCAATGAAGGAAGCGAGAAATATTGATTTCCTTAGTCAAGGACAAGGAATCAATCTCGTCATTGTAATGCTTGTTGAACTCACTGATCAAGTTCAGGAGGTAGTCTCTCTGTTCCTTCACGAAGTCCAGGCCGCATATGGCGCCATGTCCTGGAACAACGATTTCAGGTTTAATGTCATCGATAATGCGATCAAGTACTTTAATCCAGTTGAGGGTTCCTTCTTCACTGTATGCCGTACAACCGTTAAACACGACATCGCCGGCGAACAGCACTTTTTCTTTTGGCATCCACAACAGCAAGTCACTGTCAGAGTGGGCCGGAGCCACATTGTAAATCATAACTTCAGTTTCGCCAAGACGTATGTTGATATCGTCCTTTATCTCAATATTCGGATGCACCCATTCTACGCCCTCCAGGTCGAATCCTTCAAATTCCGCTGCAAAAAACTTCTCGCCTTGAGTCGATTCCGGAGAATTCTTCCCTCTTTTGATGACGCTATCCATCCATGCGATATTTTCGGTAAGACGCTCCCTGGCCGCTTGCTTGTGCATAATAATACAGGCTTCTTCAAACACTTTGTTCCCCCAGGTATGGTCGCTGTTATAGTGCGAGTTCACCACATAGGCGGGAGAGCCGCCATTGCTTACTTCCTTAAAAGCATCTCGCATTTCTCGCGCATGGAACAAATCGAAGAACGTGTCATACACCAGACCTTCACCTTTGTTGATAAACCCGGCATTGGCCCAACTGATACCACGATACGGCGAAATACCGGCAAAGACGCCATCTGCGACTTCAAAAAATTTAACCCGAGGTTTTTGGATAATACTTCTATACTTCATAATAATTCTCCTTTGCGTATATGTTTTTTTGTTAGTCACACTGACTACATCTTTATTATAGAGAATGGAAAATAAAAAGCAAGCGAGCACTTGCGTGCATTCACTCTGTGTAATATGATAATAACTGAACAACATCACACTACATGGATGGAGGCGCTATAAACATGAAACTGGTAACCTTTCACATCAAAACTTCGAAGGAACCTTTGTTTGGGCTTGTCATTAACGAGATATTTGTCGTGTCTTTTGCCGCAATCATGAAAAAGCAGGGGACATTCGTTGACAGTCTACAAAGTATGGACAGCTATTTACAACATTTGCCGGCAAGCCATGCTGCCGCTAAGGAACAGATGCAATATGCTGTTAGACAGCCGCATCAATTCAATGAAAATGAAATCTGTCCAATTGCAGCGGTAAAACTGTTGCCGCCGATTCTGAACCCGGCTGCGCTTATTGATTTCGGGTTGACGCCAAGACATCTGAGAAATGCTGGCGTAAATCTGCTGCAAAGAGAATACACAGGGGCGGAAAGAGAAGAGTTCAAACGAAAAATTGCCTAAAAATTTCAGCAGGAACCGAATAAAGTAACTTTCAGTTATTACAAGTGTAACCATAATGCATTGATTGGCGATGGGGCTACAATTCATTGGCCATCGTACTCTTCTTACCTGGATATCGAACCGGAGCTGGCCTTTGTTACAGGGAAAGGGAACTGCATTGCTGGTTATGTTATTTTTAACGACAGTACTGCTCGCGATGTGCAGTGGCCTGATTTTCAGGCGTTGACCGGACCAACGCGGTGCAAAGATTTTGATTACAGCAAAGGAATAGGACCATTTCTGGTTACACCGGATGAAATTGATAACCCGCTGGCACTGGATGTGGATGTACGCATCGGAGAGAGACTGCACTGGAAGGGAAGCACATCCGAGTATTCCGCGCACCCTGCAAAAGTGATGGAGGAGGTTCTCAAAGTTTTCACGCCGCTCCCAGGTACGATTAAAGGAATGGGGACGATACAAGATTGCTGCGCAATGGAGACCGAACAATGGCTGTTACCCGCTGACCGAATCCAGATTACGTTGGATAAATTAGGAACGCTCACGCAATTGGTGCCTGATCATGTCAAGATTACGGAAGCAAGTCGCTGGGAAAAAAGAAGCGATTTACCTTAAATAAACGTTTACGAAGATGATGAATCCCGAACCCTATTGCATATGTATAACTTGTAGTATAATAGGTTTAACATATGCAAAAGGAGTAATACAATGCATACTTCAGACAGAATCATTGAAGCCGCGACACGGCTCATAAAAAAGAATGGCTATCGGGGAGTAAGCACCAAAGCCATTGCAGCGGAAGCTACAGTCAATGAATCTACTATTTTCCGGCATTTTGGAAGCAAGCAAGGCATACTAGAAGCCATCATTGAAAGGCATTCGGATATCCCGCAATTTGAGAAGCTGTTAATGGAGGAAGCGACCGATAATCCGGAAGTTGATCTGCTGAATGTAAGCCAGCAGTACCGCTTGTTTTTCCATAAAAATGCGGATATTATTTTGATTGGCATCCGCGAAAAAGGAATATTTCCTGAATTAGACAGAGTGCTGGCCGAGCCGCCGGTGAAGCTGCACTCTTTGCTGGTTGAATATTTTGAACGATTGCAGAAGAAAAAAATCATAGCCAGACAGGATGCGCGTCTTGCCGCCATGTCTTTTCTCTCGACGTGCTACGGCTTTCAGATGAGCGAGCTGATTCACCAGCAATATCAGTCCCAACTCGTCACCGAGGAAGAGTTCTACAAGTACATTGTCTCATCGTTTGTTAAAGGAATATTGTCTCAGTCATAAAAAGCCTGTAGTCTGCAAACATTGCCGATGCAGGCTTTTTCAGCATATGAACAACGATGCAGTCGCATTCAATAATGCTCTACGAGCCAGCGGTGGTGGCGCAATCTTAGTATTGAAGAAAAAAGAACTGCACTGTATAAGTATATTAATAGCCAAGAGTATCCACAGCTTAAATTAAGTGATGTAACTAAACAAATTGGATTTAAAAGCAATGAATCATTAAGATCGGTTTTTCCAGATGAATGTCGATTAATAAGCGCCAGATATAAAGTGTATAAAACAAAAGAAAAATTAGAACAAGTAAAAAAAGTAAAACAGCAAATTAGTGATTGTGTTTTTAAAGCTTTTGAAGAAGGAAAAGTCCTTAATAAGGGTTACATTCAAAGCAAAGTTAAAATAGGGAGGCAATTAATGAATCCTGAAATTAGGGATTACGTAAAGAAAATTCTAGAAGTTAGTCATAAAGACTTTCAATAAAAATATTAAAAAAATGTATAATGGTACCGGTTTTGATGCGAATTATTCTTAGTAAATCACTTGTGGGATATATACCGAAAGGAAAGCGAACTCTAAAACCTGAAAGAATAGAACAATTAGCACAAATAATGAACACAACTACTAAAAAACTTATGCAACCAGAAGTTGTAAAGAAAGATAAACTAACAGTAAATATAAGAGGGGAATTAACTAATCGTCGCTCTCGTAGAGAGCTCGATTCTTTACTGTTTGCAATTAATGATTACACTGGACTAAAAGTGCAGATGAGAGAACGTGGACAGAAAGAACGCAGTAGAATTAATAGCTGAAGCATTTACTACGGGAACATCCTACATATATAGTTGATCATGTAAATGATCTTCTAAAATATCTCTAAAATGATGAAAAAACTGCATAGGAACATGCAGTTTTTTATGTAGAGTTTATTTAGCAAGACCGTTCTGGAATGCATAGACAACGGCTTGAGTGCGATCCTGAACTTCAAGCTTTGCTAGAATATTGCTGACATGAGTTTTCACCGTTTTTAAGGCAATATATAGCTCGTCGGCGATTTCCTGATTGGCTTTGCCCTTTGCCATTAGCAATAATACTTCCATCTCACGATCAGTAAGTTGCTCGTAAAGTGCTGTACTATTACCATGGCGCATACGGTGCATCATTTTTGAAGTGACTTCTGGCTCCAAAACGGTTTCGCCACTCATTGTTTTACGAATTGCATCTGCAATTTGTTTAGCATTTGATGTTTTTAAGATATAACTGACTGCACCTGCCTCTAAAGCAGGGTAGACTTTGTCATCATCTAAAAAACTAGTTACCATCATGATTTTTGCCTCAGGCCATACTGCTAAAATTTCTGCTGTTGCCTCAGCACCAGTCATAATGGGCATGACATTATCCATTAAAATAATATCTGGTCTTAGGGCAAGGGCACGCTCAACAGCTTCTTGCCCGTTTTCAGCCTCACCGACAACAGTTATATCTGGCTGAGCGGATAAGTATGCTGAAACACCGATTCGCACCATTTCATGATCATCCACTATGAGCACTTGAATCATCGTCATTAACCTCCTCCTTATGTAGTGGAATTTTAACCTCTACAATTGTTCCTTCTTCAGGCACTGACACAATTTTGTATGTGCAGCCAATTTCAACTGCTCGTTCAGCAATATTTTGCAAGCCGTACGAAGTAGATTTATCTGCCTCAACATCAAAGCCTAAACCATTATCTTGAATTCGTAAAATGGCTAAGTCATCGCGTGCAACAAGCAACAATTCTACTTCACTTGCTTTAGCATGTCGAAGTGTATTGGAGAGAGCCTCCTGGGCAATGCGGAAAAGATGATCTTCTTCTGCTTTAGTTAATGCCATTTCTTCTAGCTCATATTCAATATGGAAGTAAACTTTTTGCTGAAGCTCAATAATTAATTCCTCTAAGCCTTGCGCAAGCGTTTTATTGCGGAGTGCAACAGGTCGTAAGTGTAACAGTAATGCACGCATTTCGAGCTGTGCTTGTTGAACAATTTTTTCCACTTGTTTTAGGCTAGTCGCATTTTCGTCATTTTCAGTCAAAGCCGAGAGCAACATGGAGGCAGCAAACAATTGCTGTGACACAGAATCATGTAATTCTCTAGCTAGTCGTTGACGTTCCGCAATGATTCGCTCTTGAATAATCTTGTCATGAGCTTCTGCACGTTCATTGGACAAGCGCTGTAAACTTTTACGTTGTGTATCTATTAATTCACTTGTTTGAACAAGTGCTTTTTTTAATGGTTTCGGAAGGGCTTGCTTTTTAGGAAGTACAAAATCAGGCTCGATTAATTGCTTTACAATACGCGTTGCTTGAACCTCTCTGGCACGAGCGGTCATACTGATCCAGCTGGCAAAGAGGAAGCTCAGAGCAAAAAGGCTGACAATAATAATCCCGCCAAGAGGAAAATTATTATAATTCTGTAGCCATAAAGGCTCCCATGTTTTCTTGTCAGGATTTCCCCATACGCCAACAAGTAACCCGAATGTAGCACTCATTAAAATGAAAAATAAGGTAAATAATCTTGAGATAAAGGCAATCATTTACGTAGCACCTCCAAATCTCCAAGCCATGTTGCAACATGAATAATTAATATGCGTTTTGCATCCTCAGGATTTCCATCAGAGAAGCTAACACTTTCGTTTAATATACGTTGTGGGCCAACATGTAAGCAGCTAAGCTCACCAAATAGTGTAGTATAGTGTAAACGGAATGGTATTTCATAGGGAACATAGATTTGAACTTTACCGATACCTTGTCGAATAGTAATAAGACTAGTGCCAGCCGGTAAAATCGTTTGAGTCGTATCAATTGTAATATCTCCGGCAAGACGCTGAATTTGCACATCTTGCCATTTGTATGCCTCTGTAGGTGCGGGCATTGTACCAATTAAATCATTTTTAGTGGTAGATAGTTTTTTAAAAAGCTCTGCACCAACTACTTTTGGTTCATTTTCTCGTTGTAAGTATTGATAAAGCATATATAAGAGCATAACAACGATGAATAAACGAAGGCTCCACATCGTGAATAAAGCAATCGCAATGAAAAAAATACCAGTCCATTTAAAAAAGCGAACTTTCTTAGAAAAACTTAAATAAAGAAGTACTGCCCCAATCAATAAACAGAAGGCGCCACCATTATTAAAAATTGTAAGCTCCACAAAGACGAGTAAAAAGAAGCATAGTACCCAAAATGTGAGCTTATTTGTTGTGAAATTTTGCAAGAGGGTCACCCTTCTTTCTAAAAATTGATGTGAGAAGCCGAACTTCTCTAACTAGTTACAGCTTTAGTAATTTTCAAGCATTTTTTTTAATGTGTCATTTATTAAAGTGAAATCAAGTTTGTTTGGATAGTGGGCAGAATATTGCAATGTAATAAACTCCTTGCCATTTGGCGCATCTAAAATCTCGTAATATTGCTTTGATAATTCATAATTTGTCTGTTTATCATATTTTCCCTGAATAATGTATACAGGAATATCAATACTTTGTACAGTTTCAAAAAAATTAGTAAGAATAATTTCCTTTTTTAATTGTTTGCTTTTGATAAGACTAAATTGGGGTCCAGAAATAAATGCTTTATAAATATCTTGCAAAGAATAATCCGGAGAAGTAAAAGCCCCTTTAATTAAATCAAAAAGATTAACCTTTTCTATGGTATCATCAAAATAATTCATTCCTTTATATTGATTGATCAGATGGCTAAATTGATCTTCATTTTCTTCAAGATATGGTCCCTTACCTAAATTCTTCAAAATTCTGAGAGTTTTCTCATCGTTAATAGCTTGGGCTTCCTTTCTTATCCAATCATAACCAAGTTCCTGCCCCTTTATCGTATTCGTCAATTGTGAAATGCCTAAATAAGCATGAAACTTTTCAGGATACTGAGCTATTAAGTGTGTACCAATTACTGTTCCAAATGATTGACCAATGACAAAGATCTTTTCTTGTTGGTATTGTACTCTGATATAATCGACGATACGATTAGCATCTTCGGTGAATTGAGTTAGGTTCATTGTTTGCATTGATAAGTTTTTATTATAACTTTTACCAGAACCACGTTGATCATAAAATACAGCTACGCAGTTCTCAGTTATTTCTGGAAACAATGTTCTAGCACTTACACCATAAGGAAACGGTGCACCGGGACCACCGTGGAGGAATAAACAAAACGGTTTTTCTTTATCTTGCCCTTCCACTAATATAAATTGTTTATCCCCATTGACTGTTATTTCTTTTAACTCACTAATACCTCCATTTTCTATAATGGCAGCACTTTGTTGTTTTATTTGCTGTTGCACTATGAAACGATAACTTAATAAACTAAGTGTAAGTATTATAAGAAAAATTAAAGCAAATAGGCATATTTTAATCATATGATGGAACCACTTTCTATTTTTCATCTTAGTAAATTCCTTTATCCAGTAATGAAAAGAAACTATTATACCAAAGGATATGAAGGATGAAGTATGTGAAAAATCTGATGCATAGAAAACTTTCATACTGATGAATTGACATCCTTCTGTTTTTCTTCAAAGAAATGGGATGCTTCCTTAGAGGCATCCCTTATTTCTTTATATTATACCATGTTATTTATTTTCAATTAGTAGTGGTGAGCTGTCTTCTGCTGCTTTTTTTTCTAATTCAGCGAATCTTGCTTCAAATGTAGTGACTTCATGGTCTTTGTCGATTTGGTAAGCCAATTTGTCAATATAAGCTTCTAGATCTTCGAAATTTGCTTCATTGTTTTTGGCAATCATACCGTCCATTTGATGGTGGGCACGTGTTACATTTTCTTTGCCCATTAACTGTAATTGACGAACTTTCATGTCTTTAATTTTGTGTTTCATTGTTTCGAATTTACGCTCTAGCTCGAAGTATTCGCGTGTACTTGCTTCAATACTCGCTTGTAATGTATGGTTGCGGACTGTGTAAGCTGTGACTTCATCCGTGGCGAAATCAATTAAATCTTGCTCACCACTAGTTTGAGCTAACGTCAGTTGGGATTCACGTTTAGCCAGTAATTCAGCGTTTTGCTTATATTCTTGCTCTAGTTTTTCTTTTAATTGCCCTTGTCGCTCAAGTAATTTACCTGTTTGTTCTGTTTGTTTTTCTGCTTCGCGAATGTATTGATTTAACATCGCAATTGGATTTTTTTGTTCCTTTTTATCAAATAATTGATGTAAGTCTGCCTCTACTGTATATCTAAAACGTTGAAATAAATTCATTTAAGTTCGCTCCTTTTATTTTGTTAAATTTGACCATTCTTTTTCAAAGTTTGTAAACGGATCTTCTTCTTTTTTCCCTTCGATTGTAGGGATTTTTACATCTTCGCCATTCCATTTTTTATAGATGACGTAGATAATAGCGATTGCTGCAAGACCAATCATTGCAGGAATGTTGGATACCGCTGATAGGACACCGATTAGTCCAACTGTAAACCAGAAGATTTTACCGAATGTTGACTTGCTTCCCATGTAGAAATGCATCCCCAGTGCTACAAATAATCCAGAGAATAGTAAGCCTGCCAATGGTCCAATTAAGGCAAGTGCAACACATGCTGCAATGACGCCTCCAGTTAATAGAAGAAATTTTTTCATATGTTTTAGCTCCTTTCGTTTGTACCTTTATGTTACCTATTTACAACATTGTCTAAAACGGACTCGAAATTGATTTTCTACTAGGTCTTGAGGCTGAGAACTATCTAGGCTGCAACAAAAAGTGGGTTTTTGACGTGCTTAAAGAGTGCATATTGCTTGTTTTCGATGAAAAATATCGGTTCTATTCTAGCGCTAAATATTATCTGCCATAAAGTAGTTTTTAGAACCTAAACTAGAAGCTTTTCGACAAAAATAGAAGATGAATCCTTCCTTCGTTTGACAAATTAACATGATGGGATGAGCTATACTTATTAAAAAGAAACTGAGCGAAGGAGGATTTCTGGTGAGAACCTATTCCATATATAAGATAAAAGAAGAGCATTTAACGTTTATTTTTGGCAGAGAACGAAAGTTATTAGAGATGATGCAAGGCTGTGAAGACGCCAATGAGAAATCCTTAAAAGAGCTTGCGTATATATGTGAAGCAGTTCGTTTTGATGAAATTGCAGCAATGTTGGAGCATCAACTTGATTCCAAATATGCACATTTAGAAAGAGCTCGTAATGCTTTGTTTTTAGAACATCCGATAAAGGGTAAGATGGCTATTTATTTGGTCGATCGTAAGATTTGTGTTTATTGTGAAGGTTCGCGAATGCTAGATTTAGATTTATTTCAGATGCTTGCTAAAATGAGTGAACGATTCATTGCTTTTAATAAACAAGATAATGAGTGTGGGTGGTTGAAACCGATGAAGTATACAATGCACTAGGAAATTTCACTACAATATATAGTAACACGCTGTCATTTGGTGTATAATGGAGCGTGGAGAGTTTTTCTCGGTATATTGTAGTGGAGGAGGTTGGTTGTATGCCTACATGGGGCTGGATTATTATCGTAATTATCGCATTAGCAGCGGGAGCGGCACTTGGTTTCTATTTCGCTCGTCAAGCTATGATGAAATATTTAAAAGAAAACCCACCTATTAATGAGCAAATGATTCGTATGATGATGGCACAAATGGGTCGTACGCCGTCTGAAAAGCAAGTACGTCAAATGATGGCACAAATGAATAAATTCCAAAAATAATTGGAATTTTTAAGGAGCAGCTGGTTAAGGTAACTGGTTGCTTTTTTCATGGAATCATGAAAGGGGATGTCTCAATCATTTTTGAGACATCCCTTTATCTTTAGTTGTGAGAAACGTTTAACCAGCTCATTGTACTATGTTCAAATGCTGCTCCATTTTGAACTACTTAAAGATACACTTTTTCTCGTGTTACAAGCCCATTTCCTTCTCATATAACGCTTATGAGGTTAGCTGTCGGATTCGAGCCATTTAGTAGCCCTACCTAAAAAGGATTCATCTCGTGGATTTTATTGACAACCGTAAAAATGTGGTTTCCCCTATCAACTGGATTCAGCGATTTAGAAATTTGAAACTGACTAAGAGATTACAATCCGACTATACATAAGTAAATCCATATAATTCCTTAACAAAAGGGTGTAAAGATTTTTTACAACAGTAAAGGAACGAAAATAATTTTTTCAAATGAAGGAAACTCTAATAGTTAAAAATTCTCTATAAAAATATAAAAAATCTAGCAATTTAAAATATTTGCACTAATTTTGATAAAACTAGCTATAATAAGTAGTATTGATAGA
This sequence comes from Lysinibacillus sp. ZYM-1, assembly GCF_001308875.1. GTDB lineage: Bacteria > Bacillota > Bacilli > Bacillales_A > Planococcaceae > Lysinibacillus. The sequence continues at coordinate 37,753 of NZ_KQ465128.1, forward strand.
AAAGGAGCTGTTAGAAATGGAGCGCGAAAAGACAAATGTTGAAAGTTTTGATTTAGACCATACCAAAGTAAAAGCCCCATATGTTCGTTTAGCGGGAGTTAAAACAGGGAAAAACGGCGATGAAGTGTACAAATACGATATTCGCTTTAAGCAACCTAACAAAGAGCATATGGAAATGCCTGCTTTGCATTCATTAGAACATTTATCTGCTGATATCATTCGTAATTACTCTGATCATATTGTTGATTTCAGTCCGATGGGTTGCCAAACAGGCTTCTATGTATCACTTATTAACCATAATGAATATGAGGACCTATTAACAATATTAGAAAAAACATTTACTGATGTAACAAAGGCAACAGCAGTGCCTGCATGCAATGAGGTACAATGTGGATGGGCTGCGAGCCATAGCTTAAAAGGAGCACAAGTATTAGCGAAAGAATTTTTAGAGAAACGAGATGAATGGCATATCGTTTTTGAAGAATAAATCTATTAGAAAAACCTTGCTTCAAACATGTCAGCAAGGTTTTTTTATTTGTGTTAAAAATGGAATGGAATGACATTGGAAGAGGACGAATCTCGATTTATTTTTTGGTAAATAAAACTTTCTAAAAAATCATGAATTAAATCTTCATATTCATCCATATTTTCATTAAAGGATTGGGCATGTGCACCTGTATCAAAAAGCTTTAATTTTTTGGGACCTACTTTTTTATTGTATAAATCTAGGGACATGGACGCAGGAATAAATGTATCTGTTATACTATGGATAAAAAGCACAGGTTTTTCAATATGGGTCACTGCTTCAGCGGGTGTCACACTTTTGAAAGAGTAGCCGTCCCGGAGGCGAACAAAGAAATCGGCAAAACGAATGGGGATAATAGAGCCATATTTAAATTCTGTTTTAGCAATTTGCTTGAGCAGCATGGAAAAATCGGAGAACGCACAATCTGAAATATAAAAATCAGCACCATCTTCTACCGTACCCGCATAAAGTAACATTGTTGCCGCACCCATGGATTCACCATGGATACCAAGTAGAGCATCTTCACCAATCATGGCTTTCACTGTCTTGACCACAGCGTCAAGATCATTTTTTTCGTAGTAGCCATAGCTGGTTGTTTTGCCACCAGATTCCCCATGACGACGATGGTCAAAGATGACTGAATTATAGCCAAGCCTTTCAAATAGTCGAGCATATTTTACGGAATTTATTTTATTTTCGGTAACGCCGTGACATATGATGATGGTGTTATTGGTTTGCAGGGGCTGAAACATAATTCCACGAAGCGTATAGCCATTAGGAGAATCAATATTGAGTTCACATTTCAGGTTTTGATTGTACCAAGCTTCGTCAAAGCGTTTTGCTGTCGTTTCACGTTCACGAATAAATTCTGGATCCTTTTGCTGAATATACATTAATTTATTGGAAAGCGCAAAGCCGAACAGACCAGTAGCTGCAGCGGCAAGCGTTGTTGTAATACCTGAGAATAAAAGCATCTTCTTCTTCATCATAAAACACCTCCACATGCTGTTTCTTATTTGTAATGTTCCCAACTAAGATTGTTTAAAACACGTCAACATTTTACAATAACTTTGGCAAAACTGCGATTATTTCTATTATCGAAAATCGTCAAAATATTTGTTAAAATATACATATCTGCTAGTAGCATATGCAGCAGTGTTGATTTTTGAACGGGGAAAAGGGGAGAATGGACATGACAAATGAGGTAGTAATTGTGAGTGCTGTTCGTACAGCTATCGGCTCATTTCAGGGGACACTAAAAGACGTACCGGCCACAACTTTAGGTAGCATTGTCATTAAGGACGCATTAGCGCGTGCAGGCGTAACAGGGGAACAAGTCGATGAGGTTATTATGGGGAACGTATTATCTGCTGGACTTGGACAGAATCCAGCTCGTCAGGCAGCAATAAAGGCTGGTTTACCACATGAAGTGTCAGCACTAACAATTAATAAAGTATGTGGATCGGGTTTAAAGGCTGTGCATTTAGCAACGCAGGCAATTTTAGCTGGTGACGCCGATATTATCGTGGCGGGTGGCTTTGAAAATATGAGCCAGGCGCCTTATGTTTTAAAAAATGCGCGTGAAGGCTTCCGAATGGGCGATCAAAAGGTAGTGGATACAATGATTCATGATGGTCTATGGTGTGCTTTTAATGATTATCATATGGGGATTACAGCAGAAAACTTATGTGATATGTATGAAATTTCACGAGAAGAGCAAGATGCATTTTCAGCTCGCTCGCAACAACGTACAGAGGCGGCAATTGAAGCTGGTAAATTTGTAGATGAAATTGTCGCAGTAGAGATTCCACAACGTAAGGGAGAGCCTATTTTGTTCGACAAGGATGAATTTCCTCGAGCAGGCGTGACAGAGGAATCTCTAGCCAAACTACGTCCAGCATTTAAAAAGGATGGCTCAGTAACAGCGGCTAACGCATCTGGCATTAACGATGGTGCTGCAGCGGTTGTTGTGATGTCAAAGGAAAAAGCACAAGAACTTGGTATTCAACCAATGGCTATTGTAACAGCTAATGCAAGCGCAGGTGTAGATCCTGCAATTATGGGAACTGGTCCAGTTAAAGCAATCCAAAAAGCCCTAACAAAGGCAGCTGTAACCTTAGATGAAATAGATTTAATTGAAGCAAATGAAGCATTTGCAGCACAATCGATAGCTGTAGATCGTGAATTAAGCTTTAATCATGATAAACTAAATGTTAACGGGGGCGCGATTGCTCTTGGTCATCCGATTGGTGCAAGTGGTGCTCGTATTTTAGTCACGCTGCTACATGAGATGGAAAAGCGTGATGCAAAAATGGGCTTAGCAACATTATGTATTGGTGGTGGTCAAGGCGTAGCCACAGTTGTGAAGCGTCCTTGATGTCAATAAGAAGGTGAATGAAATGGGAAAGAAACGAAAACAACAGCAACATGAAAACAATAGCATGGCAGCAAGTTTGCCAAAGCATGAGACAGTCACATTAGCGGACCAACTAGGTGGCGATGTTCTAGCTAAATTAAAAGCCGCTAAGCAAGATTTAACAGTGAAAGAACAGGCTGCAGAAGAAGAACGTCAAGCAAAACTAGCTTTTGAACGCAAACAACGAGAAAAAAATAAATCGTTTGAAGAATTGTTGAATGAGTATGGGAATAAAGGCACTAAATATTAAATGGGAAACAGTGAATTCACGTATGTGGATTCACTGTTTTTTAGATATCCTATAAAATGTCCTTTATTAGTCGATATTATAAAGGAAAGAGATCATAAAATGGGGGACGCTGCCAATAACATATACCTTATTGTAGTTTAGCTAATGATTAAATTATGATAGGAGAACAAAGTTGTTTGAATTACACACTGAAAGATTAAGATTAATTCCTTTAAATGCTAAGTATCTAAAATTACTAATAGAGCATGAGAAAGAGTTAGCAAATGAACTGTCATTAAGTAAACTAGAGAGGATTTTTGATGCTGAGCTTAAACAGGCTTTGAATTATAGACGCTCAAAAGTTTTAGAAGATGAAGAAAACTATATTTGGTATACAAATTGGTTGATCGTATTAAAAGAACAAAATTGCGCTATTGGTGGTATTATGCTTAAAGGGATGCCAAACGACAGGCAGGAAGTAGTGATTGGTTATTATACTTTTCCAAGTTTTCAGGGACGTGGTTATATGACTGAAACAATTATAACGATGAAAAACTGGTTACATAGCCAACCAAACGTTGAGTATATTATTGCGGATACTGAAAAGGATAATATTGCTTCCCACCGAGTTTTAGAAAAAGCAGGAGCTACCTTGTATAAAGAAACAGAGTCGCTCTATTTTTGGAAATTGTTATAATAAATATTTATAAAAGACAAAAGGCTAAAAAAGCGCTTTTTGTCTTTTATTTTTGAACAATTTCCTTAGGATTACGACAGAACCAACAAAAACAATGGCTCCTACTGTATCAACAAGTACATCTTGACCGCTCATCGTGCGACCAGGTGTAAAGCTTTGACGAAATTCATCAAGCATAGCGATAATAGCCGTTCCTCCAATGGCAACACTTCCTGCAAAACGGCGTTTTCCCCACGCAAAGTACAGACCAAGCGCAATGCACCCAAAACCGATAAAATGTATTAGTTTACGAATTAAAAATTCGACAAATGGAAAATACCCACGCTCTTCAATTGATACAACTGTGTTCCAATATGGGATTTTTAAAACGGATAGTTGTTGTTCAAAAGGTTTATTAGCTAATAGATCTTTTAGTTCTGGTAATATACTTTGTTGCTCGTAGGTCATGCTAGAGGAAATCACTAGCACAACTAGACAGGCGATGAAGATAATCCACTTTTTCATCGGTGTTCCAGATACTGTTCATTTTTCGTTAAAGTATGTGCTGCCTTAAAATCTGTTATTTTAGCTATTTTTTCATAGGCAGAAAGGGTTTGAGCTAGTTGTTCTTGTGAGCTAGCTCCAATCACTGTAGAAGCGATAGTAGACTCTTTTAAATTAAATGCTAAAGCTAGTGAATGTAAATCATTATAATGTGATGCTAAACTTGTTATCGTTGTTGTTAACTCTTCTGCTGTATAGGTGTTAAAACCATTTACTCGCTGTAACCGTTGCTGCCAACTATTCGTCAATAAGCCCTTTGCTACTGTGCCACGTGTTACAACAGAAGCGCCTTCCTTCGCGATATATTCAAACCACTCTTCGGGACGGCGATCTAAGGCACTATATTGCATCATGACACTTTTTGCCGAGCTGGCAGGTAAAAAACGTTGCAACACATTTGGACGAATGGAGGAAATGCCATATTCACGAATAAGACCGTCTTTTTTCAAGCCCTCAAAAGTGTCAATGATGCCATCCCAGTCATCCTCTATTGTACCTCCATGTAGTTGATAAACATCAATGTAATCCGTTCCTAAACGTCGCAAGCTAGCATGAATCGCTTCTTTTATATGGGACGGAGAAGCATCCCAATACCAGCCTTCAACACCTTCAGTCCAGCGATTACCTACTTTTGTTGCTAAAATAACATCTTGACGACGTTTCCCTAATGTCACGCCGATAATTTCCTCATTTGCCCCAAAATCATATAAATCTGCTGTATCAATATAATTTATGCCTGCATCTAATGCCATATCGACAATAGCAGCTGCTTCTTTTTTATCTGTAGAAAGTGACATGCCTCCTAAACTAATTTCAGAAATAAATAATTCACTTGTGCCAAGCTGTCTTTTTTTCATACAAACGACCTCCTTCGATTTCTCTACTTGTAATGGTACAATGAACATATCTGAAGGACAAGTGAGGTAATCGTCTATGAAAAAGTTTGAGGAAAAAACGACAAAAACGACACCAATCTATGACGGAAAAATAGTAAAACTCCAGGTTGATGAAGTAATTTTACCAAATGGACAGGTTGCAAAGCGTGAAATTATCAAGCATCCAGGAGCGGTTGCGGTCGTTGCCGTTACAGCTGAGGGCAAATTAGTGTTAGTAGAGCAATATCGTAAGGCGCTTGAACGTTCTATTGTTGAAATTCCTGCAGGGAAAATTGAATCTGGTGAGGAACCAATGATGACAGCACGCCGTGAATTAGAAGAGGAAACAGGCTACGGAGCGCACAGCCTTACATTTTTACAAACTTTTGCAACGTCCCCTGGATTTGCAGATGAGGTCATTCATCTATATGTAGCAAAGGAATTATATAAAATCGAAAATAAAGCAGCGTTAGATGAGGATGAGTTTGTCGAACTATTAGAAGTTTCGTTGGAAGAGGCACAATCAATGGTGGCAGATCAACGTATATTTGATGCTAAAACAGCATTTGCCGTACTTTGGCTTGCTACAAATTTAGAAAATAATCTTTAGCATAATAGAGACGGACGAGCATAAGCTGTACAAACCTTGATAGAAAAGGAGCATGTTTATGTCTCGTACGGTGTCTATATTTTATCACGCTTCCATCATTGCAGTTAGTTTTGTTTGCGGCGTTATTTTCTTTCATATTATTGGTGGACCGAAAGCGGAACCATTTATTTTATTTATAGAACCTCGTTTAGCAGATGGGGACAGGCAATCGATTTTTCGTTTAGTGCTTCCTGTCGCTATTTCCATAGGTCTTGTATTACTACTAGCAACACATAGTGTATTAAAAATTTTAGTGCGTGTGACGGTAGCCATGCGTGCGACTTTTTTTGGCTTTAGTTCAGTTTTTTTATTACAAAAACTTGAAGCTTTTTGGCTTTATACGATTTGGTGGTTTCCATTTCAGCTTATCTATTGTATATTGTTGCTAGTCCTATGCAATTTACTTGTACCTGCTTGGTCAAAGCGAAAAATCGGGAAACAAGTATCTGGTCGGACAATTTTGTTGAATTTTATCACATTTTTCATCATAATAGTTGCTGAGTTTATTGTTATTTCTTATGTGTTAAAATGATGGATTTAGTAGACAACAATTGTGATCAGATAAAAAAGTAGAAGCATGTTAGAAATCTATTCACTATCTTGTAATAGGATTTACTCCTTTGGTATAATGGAAAGAGTTTAGGGGGGCGTCACATGGAGAGCCGAATTGATCGTATAAAAAAACAGCTGCATAGTGCTAGTTACAAGCTGACGCCGCAGCGAGAAGCAACAGTTGCTGTCTTGCTTGAGCACGAAGAAGACCACCTAAGTGCTGAAGATGTATATCTTTTAGTAAAAGAAAAAGCACCAGAAATTGGTCTAGCTACTGTTTATAGAACGTTAGAATTATTAACTGAGCTCAAAATTGTCGACAAAATCAACTTTGGCGATGGTGTATCGCGCTATGACCTACGCCAAGAGGGAGCTGCCCATTTCCACCATCATCTAGTTTGTATTGAATGTGGAGCTGTTGATGAAATTCAAGAAGATTTACTTGAAGATGTGGAAGCCGTTGTTGAAAAGCGTTGGAACTTTATCATAAAGGATCACCGACTAACTTTCCACGGCATTTGCTGGCGCTGTCATGATAAAAACGACGAATCGAATGAAGAAAAATAACAAAAAGCTGTCTGTTTTAATCTTTGGTATAGATTGAATCGGGCAGTTTTTTGTTTTTTTATGAAATAGAAGATCCGTATTATGGTTGATTTATGTCGAATGGAGGGTGCTTTAGCACATTTCTAATAGCCATGCTAAAATAGAGAATAATTGACAGTGAGGGGGCGTTGTGATGAATGAATTTCAATTTGCAGTAGAGGACTATATCCATTTTATCCAAGTGGAACGGCAGTTATCTGTTAATACATTAGCATCCTATCGCCGAGATTTAGAAAGCTATGTGAATTTTTTGCAGGAAGCAGAGGGCATGGCTAATTTTAGCCGTGTAGAACGAACGACCATACTACGACATTTAGAGCAACTACGTGCACAAGGGAAGACAAGCCGTACCATTGCTCGCCATATCTCCTCCATTCGTAGTTTTCACCAATTTTTACTACGAGAAAAGCGTGCTGAATCAGATCCAACGGTACATCTAGAAATGCCAACAATTGAGCAAAAGTTACCGAATATCTTATCTATAGAAGAAATAGAAGCTTTACTGACTGCACCGAATCGAAGTAAGCCACAAGGTGTTCGTGATCTAGCGATGTTGGAGTTATTATATGGTTCTGGTATGCGGATTAGTGAGCTTATAGCTTTGGATTTAGCCGATATTCATTTAACAATGGGCTTTGTACGTGTTTTTGGGAAGGGTGGAAAAGAGCGGATCATACCACTAGGCAAAAGTGCGCTATCAGCCATAAATGCCTATTTAAACAATGCTCGGGGTCAATTGCAGGGAAAATATCCAAAAACTGATGCGTTTTTTATCAATCAAAGAGGGAAACGTTTAACAAGACAAGGTTGTTGGAAATTAATGAAGGAGCATGCTTTGAAGGCAGGCATCCAACATGAGTTAACACCACACACATTACGTCACTCTTTTGCTACTCATTTGGTCGAAAATGGGGCAGATTTACGTGCTGTACAAGAGATGCTAGGTCATGCTGATATTTCCACAACGCAAATTTATACACATATTAGTAAAACGAGATTATCAGAAGTATATAAGCAATTCCATCCCCGCGCTTAAAAGTTTCAGAAATTTTTTTCGGTCGGATGTCTGACCTTTATTTTTCGCATTTTTTTGGTAAAATAGAGTCATGAGATTGGAGGCAATAATAATGAATAAACCTTTTAACAAAATCCATGTCGTTGTAATGGACTCTGTCGGAATTGGTGAAGCGCCAGATGCTGCAAGCTTTGGCGATGTAGGAGCACATACATTAGGACACATCGCTGAAAAAATGAATGGGCTTACAATGCCGGTGATGGAGTCATTTGGTTTGGCGAATATCGAACCGCTGCAGGGTATACAAGCGACAAATGAGCCAAAAGCATACTATGGCAAAATGCAAGAAGCATCTGTAGGGAAAGATACGATGACAGGGCACTGGGAAATTATGGGCTTGAATATTGATAAGCCATTTAAGGTGTATCCTGAAGGATTTCCCGTAGAGTTGATTGCTGAGTTAGAAAAACGTACGGGTCGTAAAGTACTTTGCAATCAACCAGCAAGTGGAACACAAGTAATTGAGGACTTCGGTAAAGAGCATATGGAAACTGGTGCAATTATTGTCTATACATCAGCTGATCCAGTTTTACAAATTGCTGCACATGAGGAAATTATTCCATTAGATGAATTATATAAAATCTGTGAAATCGCACGTGAATTAACATTACAGCCAGAATATTTAGTAGGACGCGTGATTGCACGTCCGTTTGTTGGTACGCCAGGAAACTTCACACGTACTTCAAATCGACATGACTATGCGCTGAAGCCATTTGGTCGTACGACGATGAATGTCTTGAAGGACGCAGGCTTAGATGTGATCGCAATCGGTAAAATCTCCGATATTTTTAATGGCGAAGGTGTCACAGATGCAGTACGTACTAAAAATAATACGGATGGCATGGACAAATTTGCTGAAGGTGTCTGCCGTGACTTCCGTGGTATAAGCTTCTTAAATTTAGTAGACTTTGATGCCAATTTTGGACATCGTCGTGATCCATTGGGTTATGGGCAAGCCTTACAAGAATTTGATGCACGACTACCAGAAATTACAAATGCAATGTCAGAAGATGATTTATTAATTATTACTGCAGACCACGGAAATGATCCAACCTTCCACGGCACAGATCATACACGTGAATATGTACCGTTAATTGTCTATTCTCCACGATTTAATGGTGGAGTTGAACTAGCACTTCGTGAAACTTTTGCAGATATTGCAGCTACAGTGGCTGAAAACTTTCAAGTGGAAGCACCAGCATTCGGCAAAAGTTTCTTACAAGAATTGAAATAAGGGGGTTTTTCGAATGAATATGGTGCAATTGTTTGAAAAGAAAAAACAAGGATTAGAGCTCACACAAGCAGAAATTCAGTATTTTGTTGATGGCTATACAACAGGTTCGATCCCTGATTATCAAGCAAGTTCACTCTTAATGGCGATTCGTCTATTAGGAATGTCTGATGAAGAAACGTTTTATTTAACAAAAGCAATGATTGAATCAGGAGATGTCATTGATTTAACTTCTATTGAAGGCTTTAAAATTGATAAACACTCGACAGGCGGTGTTGGTGATAAGGTAACACTTGTAGTTACTCCAATTATTGCGTCTCTAGGGATTCCAGTAGCTAAGTTTAGTGGAAAAGGTCTAGGAATTACAGGGGGAACAATCGATAAATTAGAGTCAATCCAAGGCTTCAAAACAGAGCTTTCCTCACAAGAATTCATTGATAATGTTAATCGACATAAAATTGCAGTTGCTGGACAAACAGGAAATCTTGTACCAGCCGACAAGAAGTTGTATGCATTAAGAGATGTGACAGGTACTGTCGATTCAATCCCATTAATTGCTGCATCTATTATGAGCAAAAAAATTGCCAGTGGCGCGGATGGTATTGTCCTTGATGTTAAATGTGGTTCAGGTGCGTTTATGAAGACGCAAGAAGAAGCTCAACGATTAGCTGATACAATGACAGCTATTGGGGAAAAACTTGGACGTAGAGTGGTTGCCCATATAAGTGATATGGATAATCCTTTAGGTAAAATGATTGGTAATAAGCTTGAGGTTTTGGAGGCCTATGCACTATTAAGTGGACGTATGGAAGAAACACATGAGGATTTGCTAGATGAATGTGTAGTCATTGCTTCTTTAATGTATCAAGTTGCCGCAGGTGTTGATGAAGCTGAAGCAACTGCCGCTGTTAAGCGTGTGCTGACAGATGGTTCTGCAGCTGCGAAGTTTGAGGAGTTTATTGTTGCACAAGGTGGGGATGTGTCTGATATCGTCCAAACGGAAACTGCTTATAAAGTTGCGGTGACGGCGGTGACGGAAGGATCAGTGGAAACGATAAATGCACTATTAGTTGGTGAAGCGAGTGTCGGTCTAGGCGCTGGGCGTTTAACGAAGGAATCCGCGCTTGATTATGACGCAGGCATTCAGCTAATTGCTAAAAAAGGCGATCGTGTAAACAATGGGGATACTATTGCTTATTTATATTCCAATACCCAAATCGCTGAAGAAACGATTCACAAAGTACAACAAGCTTATACAATTGCATAAAGATTCATTTGCGAGAGCTCTCACATTAAGAGGGCTCTCGCTTTTTTGTCGTTCGAAAACTAAACCTATGAAATGCTTACATTTTCGTAGAAATTTCATACTGAGATAACGGCATCTTGTTTAAAAAATGTTCATTTATCCCATACTGCACATAAACCTAAAAAGCTATGAGTATGTCGATTTGACACTATTTCAGAAGACTTTGCACTAGTTCTGTCAGCCACAAGGATTCACCGTCTTAAATGTGGAATTGCACGAGGAGGAGGCGATGTTCATGCATTTTCAATTAGAAATGGTCACAAGAGAGACAGTCGTAATACGTTTATTTGGGGAGCTCGATCATCATGCAGTAGAGCAAATTCGAGCGAAAATATCTGCAGCAATTTTTCAAGGTACTGTGTCGACCATCATTTGGAACTTAGAAGGGCTATCTTTTATGGATAGTTCGGGTGTAGGCTTGGTGCTTGGTCGTATGCGTGAATTAGAGGCAGTTGCTGGGCGAACTATTTTATTGAATCCATCGCCAACAATGCGAAAAGTTTTTCAATTTTCAGGTCTAGGGCCATGGATGATGGATGGAACAGAGGAACAAGCGATTGATCGCGTAAGGGGGATTGTAAATGGATAACCAAATGACATTAACTTTTTTAGCACTTAGTGAAAATGAAGCCTTAGCACGTGTAGCAGTCACGGGCTTTATCGCACAATTAGACCCAACTATTGATGAGCTATCTGAATTTAAAACAGTTGTCTCAGAAGCGGTTTCCAATGCCATTATTCATGGTTATGAGGAGAATGGCAAGGGTGTTGTTACTGTTCACGCTAAGCGTGAGGATGACATTGTAACGGTGTCTGTGATGGATAAAGGGGTAGGAATCGAAGACGTAAGTCAAGCGATGGAGCCATTATTTACAACAAAAAGTGCAATGGAGCGATCCGGTATGGGCTTTACGATTATGGATAGCTTTTCTGATCAGCTAACAGTCATGTCTAAGTGGCAAGAAGGCACAACTGTAACATTTATGAAGAAATTTTACACAGTTCGCACAGCGGTAATGTGAGGGTATCGAGGTGAAGCCCTTAGAACAGTCGTCCGAAAAACTATTGTCTCAGGAGGAAATGCGTGATTTAATAGCACGCGCGCAGCAGGGCGATCACGAGGCTCGTAAACGAATGGTAGAAGGCAATACGAGGCTTGTGTGGTCCATTGTTCAACGTTTTACAACGAGAGGTGTTGAGCTCGAGGATTTATTCCAGATTGGCTGCATAGGACTCATGAAGTCCGTGGATAAATTCGATTTAACTTATGACGTTAAATTTTCAACCTATGCAGTCCCTATGATTATTGGTGAAATTCAACGTTTTTTAAGGGATGATGGCATGGTGAAGGTGAGTCGCTCTATTCGTGAGCTGAATTTTAAAATCCGACATGCTACAGATGAATTTATTAAAAAAAATGAACACCCACCAACTATTCAGGAATTAGCTCAGGTGCTTGGTGTGACAACCGAGGAAATTGTGACAGCATCGGATGCATTAAGAGATCCAGCATCTCTACATGAGCAATTGTATGAAAGTGAAGGGGATTCCATTACATTGATGGATCAAATGAAGGATGAAAAATCCGAGCAGCCATTTGATTATATCCCGCTTAAAGAAGTGCTTACAAGGCTTGAACCAAGGGAACAGTCTATCATTTATTTACGATATTTTTCAGATTGTACGCAAACTGAGATTGCAAATAGGTTAGGCATATCACAGGTGCAAGTATCCCGTTTGGAGAAAAAAATTCTTGCTCAATTAAAAAGTTGGATGGCTACAAGCGCAACTGTAGAGCAAGAAGCAATAAAAAAAGACATCTAAGAAAATGGTGACAGCATGACAAATAAATTATTTAGCAACTTAGAAGCAGCCGAAGATTTTCTTAAGGAGCAATTTGGTGACGGCGAATCATTTGACGTTGGAATTAAGCATTTATTTGTCAAAGATTTGCCGGTTCTTTGCGCCTATATTAGTGGACTTGTGGATGGAGAAGCCCTAACACAATTACTTTCAAGCATGCTCCCAGATGAGGACTATGAAATTGATGTGGAGGATGAGAAGGAGTATTTCGAGTCTTATTTTAACTTTCACGGACGTTCAGAGGAAACCGAGCGTAAAGCTTATTTATTAGCCATTTTAAGCGGGCAAGTGACCTTTATTACTAAAAGTGGCTATTGCTACGTTGCCGAGCTCAGAAACTATCCAGGACGTTCCCCTGAGGAGCCCGACAATGAAAAGGTAATACGTGGCTCAAGGGATGGTTTTACAGAAGGAATATCTCAAAATACGGCTTTAATTCGTAGGCGGATTCGCAATAGTAATTTACGTTTCGAGCTACATAAAATATCCAAAATCGGCCAAACCGACGTCGCCATAGCGTATATGAAGGACGTTGCCAATGAAGATATGCTCGAAAAATTACGACAGCGCCTTGACCAGATTAACCACGATGGTTTGACAATGGCTGATAAATCATTAGAAGAATGGCTGTTTAAGCAAAAATTCCATCCAGTTCCGTTTGTTCGTTACACGGAAAGGCCAGATATTGCTGCAGCACATTTACTGGAAGGGCATATCGCCATAATGGTAGATACTTCACCGTCTGTTATTCTTGTGCCAATTACGATTTTCCATTTACTACAGCATGCGGAGGAATATAGACAGGCGCCACTAGTTGGTACATTTGTACGTTTTATGCGGTATTTCGGCGCCATTATGGGTTTACTTTTATTACCTTTGTGGTATGTATTTGCAACAAATGAATCATTGCTTCCAGATGCTCTTTCTTTTTTAGGGACTCAGGAGAAATCGCATGTACCCTTATTACTGCAAATACTTATTGCAGATATTGGTATTGAATTTTTGAGGATGGCCGCCATTCATACTCCGACACCATTGTCTACTGCGATGGGCTTGGTTGCGGGGGTAATTATTGGTCAAATTGCGATCGATGTGGGACTATTCTCAGCAGAGGTTGTACTGTATACAGCGGTTGCAGCTATTCTCATCTTTATTATCCCGTCCTATGAGCTAAGTATCTCCATAAAAATATTTAGGCTGTTCTTATTGATTATGGTAGGTATTTGGGGCGTTAATGGTTTATTCATTGGCATATTCTTAGTGTTTACGTATTTATGTTCATTACGACCAATGCAGGCACCATATTTTTGGCCGCTTGTTCCATTCTTCCCAATGGCGATGCTACGTGTCCTTATTCGTTTCCCAATGACGGCAGATGCATTAAGACCTTATGTAGTCGCTTCCAAACAGCGAAAAAGATCATAGGAGCCGTTGCACTCGTTTTTTTCATGTGATAAAGTTCACATATAGTATTTTGTGATTTTTGCAAAAATTATTTTCATTCAGCAAAAGGGAGGTTTTATACATAGGCCTCTTGAAGCTGGATGAAATTAATTTTTGATGGGATACCTCTATTTCCAATGGTAGATCCTATCATATTTCGGTAAAAGTGACAGAATGGAACGAAGTGAAAAGGGAGAGATGCACATGCATTTATATGGAACACAAGCGATTTCTGAGGATGGTCATTTAACAATAGGACAGGTAGACACACTGGAGCTTGCCAAAGAGTATGGTACGCCACTTTTTGTGTATGATATGGCACTTATTCGGAAGCGTGCTCGGAGCTTTATCGATACGTTTAAAAAACTAGGCGTAAAAGCAGAAGTAGCTTATGCTTCAAAAGCATTTGCATGTGTAGCTGTGTATCAATTAGCAGCAGAAGAAAATTTATCATTGGATGTTGTATCAGGTGGAGAATTATTTACAGCTGTAAAAGCAGGATTTCCAGCAGAGCGCATTCATTTCCATGGCAATAATAAAAGCATTTCAGAATTAGAGCTAGCTTTTGACTCCAAAATCGGTTGTATTGTTGTAGATAATTTCTATGAAATTCAGCTTTTAAAAGAAATATCTGAACACCGTCAACAAAAAATGCGGATCTTACTACGTGTTACACCAGGAGTTGAAGCGCATACGCATGATTTCATTACGACAGGTCAAGCAGATTCAAAATTTGGCTTTGACTTAAACAATGGTCAAGCGGATGAGGCATTCCAACAAACATTTAACCATGAATTCCTAGAGCTTCTGGGCTTACATTGTCACATTGGCTCACAAATTTTTGACACTGCTGGCTTTGCATTGGCAGGAGAAAAATTGATTGACAAAATTTCTGATTGGAACAAGGCTCACGGATTTACATGTACTGTGTTAAACTTAGGTGGGGGCTTTGGTATTCGTTATACTGAAGAAGATGCACCGCTTGAACCACAAGTATATGTAGAGGATATGATTACAGTTGTAAAAAATAAAGCAACTGTGCTTGGACTAAAAATGCCAGAAATTTGGATTGAACCAGGTCGATCACTTGTAGGTGATGCAGGAACATCTCTTTATACAATCGGATCACAGAAAACAGTACCAGATGTGCGAAAATATATTGCTGTTGATGGAGGGATGAGTGATAACATCCGCCCAGCATTGTACGACGCTAAGTATGAGGCTGTCATTGCAGGTAAAGTGAATGAGCCGAAGAATGAAATCTATACAGTTGCTGGTAAATTATGTGAATCTGGCGATAAATTAATTATTGATGCTAAACTACAAGATGCAGCTTCAGGTGATATTTTAGCCATTTTCTGTACAGGTGCATATGGTTATTCAATGGCGAGTAACTATAACCGTGTTCCTAGACCTGCTGTTGTATTTGTAGAGAATGGACAGCATCAACTAGCTATTCGCCGCGAAAGTTATGAAGATATTGTGCAAAACGATCTCCCGCTAACTTTAAAAAAGGGTGAGTAAATTTGAGGAAGAATAAATGGGTATTACTAGCGTCCATTTCAACTTTTATTTTGTTGTGGGGCGTTGTCTATTGGGTGTTGGCGTCTAAAGGAATTCTCGGACCTGGTTCGTAAGACAGAAATTGGCTTGCGGTAAAAGTACAAATCGTGTAGGATAGTCAAAGATTATGTACAGCTAGAAAAAGAGGGAATAGACAAATATGTTAATTCGATATAAAAAAGCTTTAGAGAAAATAGCAATGGGGCTACTTTCGTTTATGCCGAACGAAAAAGACGTAAAAAAGCTTACAGAGACCATCCACTCCTATGAAAATGATGATAATTGGGTTTTATACTTATGGAAAAAGAATGATGAATATGTTGGCATTGTTGGGCTTGTAACAGATGAGCATAATACTGCTACTATCCAACATGTATCTGTTATCCCTTCCTATAGGGGTGAAGGTGTTGCCAAAGAAATGCTTCAGGAAGTAGCAGACCTTGGCCACTATGAAAATGTACGTGCAACTGATGAAACACGTCAATTCGTTCAAAAATGTATTAATTGCATCGATAAAAAAGCAGACGATTAACAACGTCTGCTTTTTCTTTGTTTGCTTTCTTGTCGCTCAGCAAGTATATGTGAACGATCTCGTAGCATATGTTTATGAAGAAGATAGTTTGAGTTATAGTGTGGTAAAATTCGTATGCGCGCTACAACTAATTCCAGCAAATTGGGTGAAAGGGTGAGCTGGAATGCATGAAAGGACTTGCCTGCTTTAATAGCAGCGAGCGTATTTTTGATTTCTGTCAGGAGTTGATAATAACTAATTTCGTGGAAAAAGATATGTCCCTCATTTTGTTGAAAATTATGAAATGCTTTTTCTAAAATTCGTATAGCGCCAGTATCATTACCACGCCGCCAATGATATAAGCCTGTTGCGAGCTGAACATAGCCAACCAATGGGTGCATTTTATCACCAGGCGCAATTTCCTTCCAATACTCCTCAAGCACTTCATGGCATTCGAAAAAATCCTGATTGCCGTTAAAATAAGCGCAGTAATCGATAAATAAAGTATGATGCTGTGGATGCATTTTGAACTCCTTTCCACTATACTAAAAGAACATAGAATCTCAGGGTGGTAAAATAATGTCTTATGAAGTAAAATTAGATGCCTTTTCAGGGCCTCTTGATCTATTATTGCATTTAATTCACAGATTGGAAATTGATATCTATGATATTCCAATGGCTGAAATTACACAACAATATATCGACCATATACATGCTATGCAAGTACTGGAGTTAAATGAAGCAAGTGAATATTTAGTAATGGCCGCAACGCTGCTGGCGATTAAAAGCCGTATGCTTTTACCTATTCATGAGGGTGAAATGGAAGATGCCGAATTGGAGGTAGATGGCCCAGACCCACGTGAAGAACTGGTGCAACGATTAATCGAATATAAGAAATACAAAGAAGCGGCTAGTAATCTACAAGAGCTTGAAACCGATCGAGCGCAGGTATTTACAAGGCCGCCAGCAGATTTAACCGTTTTAGCGTCAGATGAACAAATGGCTTTATTTGATTTGAATGTGAATATCTATGATATGCTTGGAGCATTTCAAAAATTGATGCGCCGAAAAAAATTAAAGAAGCCTCTAAAAACGACCATTACGAGGCAAGAACGGTCAGTGAAAGATCAAATGCGGTCTGTTGTTGATTCTTTACGAATAACAGGTGGACGTGCATCATTTTTCGAGCTTTTTCCCTATGAAGATAAGCCGACTCTTATTCTGACGTTTGTATCCCTTCTTGAATTGATGAAACGTCAGGTAGTCATCGTAGAGCAAGATGGTAACTTTGAAGAATTAATGGTTACCTTACAGAAGGAGGTATGGGAAGATGACGAAAACATTGATGTTACAGAGTAGAATTGAAGCCTTATTGTTCGTTGTCGGAGATGATGGCTTAACAATTAAACAACTTTCTCAGCTGCTAGGTGAACAAGATGAGATTATCGTACAGGCGATGGATGCATTGAAAAATGCCTATGAGGAAGATATTGCTAGAGGAATAACTGTGAAAGAAATGGCAGGCGTTTATCAGCTTATTACCAAATCAGATTTAGCAGATATTATTCAAAGATTAGTAGAAAATCCAACTGCTCAATCATTATCCCAAGCTTCTCTGGAAGTATTAGCGATTGTAGCGTATAAACAACCAATTACCCGTGTAGCTATAGAAGATTTACGCGGTGTAAAATGTGAAAGACCCATTCAGACATTAGTGTCAAGAGGACTGATTAAAGAAATAGGACGTTCAGAGGGAACTGGACGTGCTATCCTATATGGAACAACTAAAGAATTTTTACATTATTTTGGTTTAAACAGTGTAGAAGAAATGCCACCTCTTCCTGAGGAGGAGCTTGCAGAAACTGAACAAGAAACTGATTTATTTATGACTAAATTCCAAGAAGCGTTTAATGGAGCAAAGTAATGTATAAGAATAATGCATAACGACCAATATAAATCTATACTTTCCTATCATATTGAATAAGGAGTGGCTCGTTGCTTCGGTTATTTCGATTAATAATGTTGATGATCATTGTGCTAATGGTAGTACTTCCGCAAACAAGCTTTGCGAGAGGAGGAAGTGGCTACGCGGTCTTAGATGGAGAAACTGGTCGTGTGTTAATAGGTTCTAATAGTGATGAACGACTGCCGATTGCTAGCTTAACGAAGATTTGGACGGCACTAGTAGCCATTGAAAATAGTGAATTGCAAGATGAAGTCGTCATTTCACCGAAAGCTGCTATGGCTGAAGGGAGTTCTATTTATTTGCAGGCAGGCGAAACGGTGACAGTAGAAACGTTATTATATGGTTTAATGCTGCGTTCTGGCAATGATGCTGCCACAGCTTTAGCAGAACATGTGGGAGGTTCTGTAGAGGGCTTTGTCAAATTAATGAATGAAAGAGCGGTAATTGCGGGTCTTACCAATACGGTTTTTATGAACCCTTCTGGCTTACATCATGAGGAGCATTTATCTTCAGCTAGAGATACTGCTGAGATGCTAAGGACGGCCTTGCAAAATAAAACATTTGAGAAAATCGCTTCAACGGTACTTTATCGAGCGAATACGATTAACGGAATGTTATGGGAAAATAAGCATCGATTATTAAGAGAGGGTTCAGGAATGGCTGCGGATATTGATGATGAGACGGAGCAACCTGTAAGTTCTTTAAAATCTGCTACTGGAACTGCCTATGCTGGCAAAACAGGTTTTACAAAGGTAGCTGGCCGTACGCTTGCAACAGCTTTTCAAAAGGACGGGCAAACCTGTATAGTCGTCACGTTAAATGCATCCGATGATTGGAATGTCCATCGAAGCTTGTCCAATAAAGTATGGCAAGATTATGATCTTGAAACAGTAGTGAAGAAGGGCAAATACAATGTTAATAAAAAGTTGGCTATTCGTTTAGAAGAGCCTGTTCGCCTACAGTTAAATAAAGAGGAAAAAGAGCAAGTACGACAAGTTTTACACGTTTCAAGAAAACGTAAGGAAGCGGTCTTGTCAATCTTTATAGGCGAAGAACGTATTTATGCAACTCCAGTAAAAGTTGAAACAGCAGATCGTTGAAAAACGATTTGCTCTTTTTTTTACATTATTTGATTAACATAGGGTAAATTTGGTAAAATGGTAACGAAAGAAGTCTTAATTTTCTAAAAGCGAGGGGGTGGAGTAATTGAGGAGTGCTTCTATGGAAACAAATAGTAGACAAATTCAAATTGGGATAATCATTGTATTATTTCTATCTAGTTTAATTATGCCCATCATTCTACTATATCCGATTCAAGAGATGTTATATCGACCACAAGAATTTTACTATTTTGAACCTTATTTTAATGCCTATGTTATATTTATGGCCGCTTTATTTGTCATGGCACTGATACTACTAATCAATTTTTTGATAATCCCTAAAACTAAGAAAAACAACAATATTCAACGTGGTATAGTGACTGCTTTCTTTTTAATTGCTTTAGGCTTTATCACATTAAGCTTTAATAACTATAAATTGATGGATTCAGAAGGTATCCATGTGAATCAATTATTCAGTTTAAAAGCAGATCTTGTTGGGTGGGAAGAAATAGTAAAAGTTGAGCAAGTTAATCGAGAAAAAGATGGTGTGACAAAGCCAGATCGACTGGTTTTTACGTTACAAAATGGTTCCACAATTGAAGAACCTTTGACGAGTAAAATGATGGAAGCTAAAAACCTTTTTGCTGTTGAGTTAAATCAACATGGAATAACAATTGAAAATGTATACGAATAAAAGCTGCCGTATGGTAGCTTTTTTTGTCGGTAAAATATAAGAACTACTAGATAATACAATCATTTTTTTTAGAACGATTTGCTTTTTGGTAAAAAGAGTATACTACTATTAAAGTAAAGAAAAATTATTACGAATAGTCTAACAATGAAAGTGAAATTTGTTTTTCTTTAATATTGCGTTAAAGTATGACATAATTTTCACAGATTAGCGGGAAAATTAACCCTATTCATTTGAACGAGATGGAATTTTGACGAATTTGTCAATGTGAAAGAAAACTAGAGGTGAAAAAATGGAAAGATTACAGAAAGTCATTGCCTATGCAGGGATTGCTTCAAGGCGAAAAGCAGAGCAATTAATACTAGAAGGTAAAGTAAAGGTGAACGGTACAGTCGTTCGTGAATTAGGAACAAAGGTGTCTAACTCAGATACAATTGAAGTGGAAGGCGTAAAGCTTGAAAAAGAAGATAAAGTTTATTTCTTACTTTATAAACCACGTGGAACAATTTCGGCTGTGACAGATGATAAAGGACGCAAAACTGTCACAGATTTATTTCATCATATTCCGCAACGTATTTTCCCAGTAGGTCGTCTTGATTACGATACATCTGGATTATTGCTATTAACAAATGATGGGGAATTTTCCTATATGTTGACACATCCGAAGTTTAAAATTGACAAAACGTATATCGCTCGTGTCAAAGGTGTTCCAACGGTTGAAGGACTGAAAAAGCTTCAACGTGGTATTAAACTAGAGGACGGCAAGACAGCACCAGCTAAAGTTAGTATGACATCCTTTGACGAAAAAGCAGGCAAAGCGATTTGTGAAATTACGATTCATGAAGGACGTAATCGCCAAGTTCGACGTATGTTTGAAGCAATTGGTACGCCTGTTGTCAAATTAAAACGTGAACGATTTGCTTTTTTAGATTTATTCGGCCTTGCACCTGGAGAATACCGTGAATTGTCAAAGCATGAAGTCAAGCAATTGCGCGTGTTAGCGGAAACAGGAAAACTGGACTAAAAGAATTTTGCCAAAAGAAAGTGAAAATACATCGAAAGGTAGTAAAAACTGTTTTCACTTTCTTTGTGGTGAAATCGTTCATAAATCATTCATAATTAATAGCTAAGTGTTTTTGTATCATTTTGCTATAATAGGTGAGAATAGTACACCTATTTATATTTTAGCCAGAAGAGCTTAGCACATAGTTGACGTTAAATTTTCAAAGAAGTTTTTACATACGTAAAGACGTTTATAAAAAGAAAAAGTTCTATCTACAGTCTTCGCAATGTAAAAAGCTTCATGTCTACAATGTTTACGCAAAGTCGTAAATGATAGGGGGTTTATTAACTTGGAGAAAAAGAAAAAGCGTCTCGTACTACGGACTGTCATTTTAGCAGTATTAGCATTGGCAATCGGGTACACGGTATACGGAACAGCAACAAAGGAAAAAGTAGAGTTAGTAGCAGTTGGCTCTGAAGCACCTGACTTCACATTAGTAGATTTAAACGGTGAAAAACATAAATTGTCGGATTATAAAGGACAAGGGGTATTTTTGAATTTCTGGGGAACTTGGTGTAAGCCTTGTGAGAAAGAAATGCCTGCGATGGACAGACAGTATCAGATCTTTAAAGATCAAGGTGTACAAACATTAGCAGTAAATATTGCCCAAACTGATTTTGAAGTGCAGAATTTTGTCGATCGATATGAATTGAAATTCCCAGTAGTCATCGATAAAACAAAAAGTGTTATGACAGCTTATAACGTAGGTCAATTACCTGCTACAGTGTTAATTGATCCAGAAGGCAAAGTGGCAAAAATTATTACTGGTGAAATGACAGATGCAAATATTGCTTCGTACATGGAATTAGTGAAGCCGAAATAAGGAGTTAATGACGATGGAAAAAATCATTTGTGCTTGTGGTCATAGTAACCCTTACGGCACGAAGCTCTGTGAGAAATGTGGTCGTCCTTTAACCGAAGAAGAGAAACAAAATAAAGTGGTCGATATGCGTTACGATGGTACTGCAATTCGTTCTAAGACTTATAACAAATCAATTATCGACAAAATTTGGAATTTCTTCTCTAGTGTTAAAGTTGGTATATCTCTTATTATTATCACATTGATTGCCGCTTCAATCGGAACATTACTACCACAAGAGTTTTACGTAAAAGCCTCTGATATAGAGAAGGGAGCCTATTACGCTGACGTATATGGTACGTTCGGTAAAATTTATTACACATTAGGACTCTCAGATTTATATAGTTCTTGGTGGTTCCAAATTTTAGTTGGCATGCTGGCTGTGTCAATTATTGTGGCGAGCCTGGATCGAGGAATCCCGCTCTATAAATCACTGAAGAATCAACGTGTTAAAAGACATGAAAGCTTCATGAAGCGTCAGCGTATTGTTGGGGAAGGTCAAGTAACGGCTAACGCAGAAGAGACGCTTGATAAAGTAGCTAAAAAAATGACTGAGATGAGATATTCTGTTCGTCGTGATGGTAGCGCTCTCTTAGCTGAAAAAGGACGTTTTTCTCGTTACGGTCCGTACATAAACCATGTTGGTCTTATTATCTTTTTAGGTGGGGTTATGCTTCGTCTTGTCCCAGGCTTCTATGTGGATGAATCGATATGGGTTCGCGAGGGCGAAACACGTGCTATTACGGGCATGGACGGTTATTTTATTGAAAACAAGGATTTTGTTTTAGAAACACATGATAATGAAGCTCAAGGAGAACAAATAAAACAGGGTGTTAATGTTGTAGCTAAAAATTTCCAGACTGACATTACGCTCTACAAGCAGCCTAAAGATGCAATACCAGGTGATACGGAAAATCTAGAAAAAGTAAAAGATTATTCTATTCGTGTCAATCACCCATTAAAAGAAGATGGTTTTGCTCTTTATCAAATGGATTATCGTCTTAATGAATTAAAGAAAATGAAATTTGACTTAATCAATAAGGAAAGTGAAAAATCTCTTGGTACACTGGAGATTGATTTAACAAATCCTAAAAAAGATTATGATTTAGGCAATGGTTCTTCCGTGCAAATTCTAGTCTATACACCGGATTTTGATGGCTTTGAAAATGGAGAACCACAAACAAAAACATCTATACCAAATAATCCAGCATTTTTATTTAAAATGACTACGCCAGAAACACCAGAAGGCGAAGTAAGCTTTGTGGAAATTATGCAACCTCCACTAGAGCCACTGGGTGAAAATCAATACAGAATGAAGTTTGCTGGAGCAGAGATGCGTGATATGTCTGGTATTACGGTCCGTAAAGATACTACGATTCCTCTTTTATTTGTTGGTGGAGTTATCTTTATGATTGGCGTGGTGATTGGATCTTACTGGAATCACCGTCGTTTATGGCTTCAAATTGAGCCGGATGGCCGTGTCTTAATGGCTGCCCATGTTAATAAAAATATGTTCAGTATGAAAAAGGATTTAGATGCTGTTTCAGCATTTGCTGCATTGCCTCCATACGAAGATCAGTTAGAGAAAGAAGAGGCTGGCGAAGAGTCCACGGATGGTGGCATAAATGAAAAGGAAGGTGACAACACCTTATGAGTTTGATTGACATAAGTGGAAACTTATTATTTGTAGCATTTATTGCTTATTTAGTTGCGACATTATTATTTGGTGGATCAATTAAACAAGCTAATGCTACGGGTAATAATACTGGTAAATGGGGCCAGCTTGCCATTGTGGTAACCATTATTGGATTCCTATCACAGCTTGGCTATTTTATTACTCGATGGATTTATACAGGACATGCGCCAGTAAGTAATATGTTTGAATTTACGACTGCTTTTGGGATGTTCATTGTTGGTGCGTTTATCTTAATTTACTTTATTTATCGTTTGACTGCGCTTGGATTAGTAGCATTACCTGTAGCACTATTAATCATCGCTTATGCTTCGATGTTCCCGAAAGAAGTAAGTCCATTAGTGCCTTCTTTACAGAGTTATTGGTTAACGATCCACGTTATTACAGCAGCATTAGGGCAATCTATTTTAGCTATCAGTGCTGTGGCAGGGCTTATTTATTTATTAAAAGCAGTAGATTTAACGAAGCCTTCTAAACAACGTTTTTGGTTAGAAGCCGTAATGTACTGTCTAGTAATAGTTATTGGTTTTGTCACAGTGACATCTACATTTGGAGCAATGGATTATGAATCTAGCTACAATTATGTGGATAAAGAAGGAACTACTCGTAAAATTATTTACAATCTACCACCAATTTTCGGTATGAATGAGTATGAAGTGGTTGAAGAACATGGCATGTCACCGTTAGTAGAAATGCCAGCATTAATTAATGCGAAAAAATTAACAACTGTCGCTTGGTCATTATTAGTAGGGTCTGTTTTGTATTTATTAATTCGCTTAATTGCACGCCGTCGAATTAGTGCCATTTTCCAACCACTTGTAAAGCGTGTCAACTTACAATTACTTGATGAAATTGGTTATCGTTCAGTGCTAATTGGTTTCCCTGTATTCTCTCTAGGCGCTTTAATCTTTGCGATGATTTGGGCGCAAATTGCTTGGAGTCGCTTCTGGGGTTGGGATCCAAAAGAAGTATGGGCTCTTATTACATGGTTATTCTATGCGGCATTCCTACATTTACGTTTATCAAAAGGCTGGGAAGGTCAAAAATCTGCTTGGTTAGCATTAATTGGTTTTGGCATTATTTTATTTAACCTAATTGCTGTTAACTTAATTCTTGCGGGTTTACACTCCTACGCATAACCTGTGAAACAACAAGCCTTTTCGCTGTAGCGAAGAGGCTTTCTTTTCTTTTCAATATGTGTCACACCATGTACAATAGAAGTTAGAGAAAGATTGGAAGAGAGGGATCGTGAAAGTGTCAGAAAATATTTCAGTATTAGTAGTAGATGACGAGGATCGTATTCGCCGCTTATTAAAAATGTATCTAGAGCGAGAAGGATACCTTGTTGACGAAGCAGAAAATGGTGAACAAGCGATCGAAAAATCTTTAGAAAAAGAGTATCACTGTATTTTACTTGATATTATGATGCCTGAAAAAGATGGTCTAGAAGTGTGTGCAGAAATTCGAGAACGAGCAGCAACACCGATAATTTTATTAACTGCTAAAGGCGAGGAAGCTAACCGTGTTCAAGGCTTCGAGCTTGGAGCAGATGACTATATTGTAAAACCATTTAGTCCTCGTGAGGTCGTGTTACGTGTGAAGGCTATTTTACGTCGTTCACAGGCATTCTCACCAACGACAAATGCATCCTCTTCAAAAGATTTAGTGGTGTTCCAGCATCTGATGATCGATCATGATGCACATCGTGTAACAGCAGAGGGCATTGAGGTTAATTTAACACCAAAAGAGTATGAATTACTTTACTTCTTAGCGAAATCGCCAGACAAAGTATTTGACCGTGAACAACTACTAAAAGAGGTATGGCATTACGATTTCTTTGGAGATTTACGTACAGTTGACACACACGTAAAACGTTTACGTGAAAAGCTCAATCGTGTTTCTGAAAACGCTGCTAAAATGATCGTGACGGTTTGGGGCGTTGGTTACAAATTTGAGGTTGTCAATGAATAGAATATGGAATAGTGTTGTCGGGAAGCTATGGGTAACCATATTGCTTCTCGTTTCATTTGTATTATTTGTTTTCACGGTATTAATGCTTGAATTTCTTCAAAACTACCACATGCAGCAAGCGGAAATATCTTTACGTCAAACCGCTGCAACTGTGGCAAGTATAGTGGATGACAATGAAACAGCTGAATCAACTTCGGAATTATTAAAAGATATTTTACCTAAAGGCACCAATGCACTCATCGCTATAAGCCATGTCGAGGTATCCTTTGCGATGCAAGAGGGTGTAAATAAAAAGGAAATACAAGATACCATTTTAGCGAATAAATCTTTTCGTGAAGTTTTTCAATCAGATGAGCCGATTACAAAAGAAATGATGATGCCCTCTTCTACAGATCCAGAAAAAATGGAATCCTATGTTGTGCTTGGTTTCCCGTTGAATGTAGAAAATGCTGTACATGGAGCAGTTTTCATCTATCAAAGCCCCGATGCACTACATAAAACGTCCAAGGAAACGACGAAAATTGTCTTTTTAGCAGCCTTTATTGCTTTTGTCTTGACGACATTTTTTGCGTTCTTCCTCTCTTCACGTATTACTTCACCACTCAGAAAAATGCGTGAGTTGGCATTTGAAATTGCAAAGGGAAATTTTGAAGCGAAAATGCCCACGACTCAAAATGATGAAATTGGACAGCTTGCGGTTGCCTTCAACCAAATGGGACGTCAATTAAAGCATAATTTAGAAGTCATCAATCAAGAAAATGAACAATTATCAAATATTTTGACGTCTATGACAGATGCAGTGATTACGTTTAATCGTGACCGTACAATATTATTAAGTAATCCACCTGCGGAACGTCTGATGCAAAAATGGTTTGTGAACAAAGGTTCACAGAGTGCTAAACCAATCCCGCCAGAGCTGTATCATATGCTAGACCATGTGCTGATGTTTGAGGATAAACTAGAAGAGGAAATTGAAATGGATGGCAATTACTATACATTTACCATTAGTCCTCTTTATAGTGGAGAAATCATACGTGGTGCTGTCGCCGTTATTCGTGATATGACTGAACAACATCGCCTAGAAAAACTTAGATCCGATTTTATTGCGAACGTCTCTCATGAATTGCGTACGCCTATCTCAATGCTTCAAGGCTATTCAGAAGCATTGATGGATGATGATTTTATTCAAGATCAAGAAGAGCGTAATGAAATTACAAAAATTATTTATGATGAGTCAAAACGAATGGGACGCCTTGTCACGGATTTATTAGATTTGGCACGCATGGAATCAGGACATATGACGCTCTATAAAGATGAATTACCGATTAATTCTACGTTCGAACGTATTACCCAAAAATTTGCGCAGGTTGCGAAGGAAAAACATGTTGGACTAATATTTGATAGTGAATTTAATGACGATGCCATGATTAATATAGATGAGGACCGTATCGAACAAGTACTTACAAATTTAGTCGATAATGCACTAAGACATACAGACGAGGGATCTGTCACTGTAAAAGTGGAGCAAGAGCCAACATTTGCTAAAATTTCGGTTCAAGATACAGGACATGGCATTCCTCAAGATGATTTACCTTATGTCTTTGAACGCTTTTATAAAGCAGATAAGGCACGTACTCGATCCAAGGGTGGTACGGGTCTTGGCTTAGCCATTGCTCGAAATATTGTGAAAGCACATTCAGGAAACATTATGGTGGATAGTGTGCTTAAGGAAGGTACTACCTTCACGTTTTATTTACCGTTCGATTAATAACATAGATTGTTATTAATTGGCTGTAACTTCTATGAATGTAAGACGACAAATAATATAGAACGGGGGTGGAGTGCATTGAATGACTCCGTGTTCCATCGACTATACGATGAATATCATCAAGACGTGTTCCAGTTTCTAATCTATCTTGTAAAAAACCGTACACTTGCTGAAGATTTAGCGCATGAAGTTTATGTAAGAGTATTGCGCTCATATGATCAATTTGCAGGCAATAGTAGTGAGAAAACATGGCTTTTTGCAATAGCCAAAAATGTTGCGATAGATCATTTTAGAAAGCAAGCTGTGCGCCAAAAGCATTCACTTGATTTCTTTGACTGGGAAACGGAACAGCTCCATTCAACCACACCATCACCGGAAGATATGCTACAAGCCAGTGATGAATTTATGCAAGTAGAGTCAGCACTAGAAAACTGTACTGGCGATCAAAAAATGGTCATCATTATGCGCTATTTCCAGGACTTATCAATTGCGGAAACAGCACAAATACTCGATTGGACAGAAGCAAAGGTAAAAACAACCCAGCATCGAGCCATTAAATTTTTAAGGCAACAGCTACAGCCGATCAGAGAACAGGAGGCGAAACGGCAATGACACATAAGCCATTTGATGATGAGCAGCTTGAACATGTACTGAACAATGCCCCTAAGCTTTCTGACCACCGTTCGAAAGAAGACATATTAAATCGGTTAATGGCAGATGCTCGCTTGCAGGATAATATCCACCTTCAAAAAGCTATACAACAACCTATAGAAGATGAACAAACTAAGCAGGAAGTTCCTATCGTTAAAGAACCTGCGACAAAATCAAAATTACGTAATATGCAGATTTTTATGAGTGTTGCCGCAGTTTTTGTGCTAACGATACTGGTTGGCTCAATGTTGAAGAATAATCAAGTTGAGCAGAAAGATCAAGCAAGTACAGCCGAAACGGCTCAGTATTCTACCATGCAGGAAGATCGTGCTGCAGAGGAAGCGGCCACTCAGGATGAAATGCTCGATTCAAAAAGTATAGTTGCAGAGCATGAACGCATTTTATCCCTACGCACATCTGTTTATGAGGAAGATGTAAAAGATGCTGTCGTATTCCGTATTGGTTTGGCGGGGCGTGATGCGGAAAGTGTCCCAATGACGTATGTTATCCCAAATGAACGTGTAGCTACTGATTTTGGAGGAGAGAAGCCTTCTACCCTTCAGATGTATGAAAAATATGCGCCTCAAATTGACGAAGAGGCTAAAGGGTTTACAGAGTATCATCCTTATAAAGGTGAGCTGAAGGAGAAGGATGATAAGCTCATCCATGTCTTGCCAAAGGAAAATGACTATGATGTAGCATCTGCTACAGTCAATGAATACAAAGGAACTTTGGAAGATACATTCTCGGGCTCTGAATATACCGAAGTGGAAATTCAAAATGAAGATGGAACACCCTATGCGTTTTCTCAAGAAGGTGAGCCAAGTCAAGCGATGTCCTTAACAAATGCAAAGAATTATAATTATTATCTGTACCAAGATACTAATGGCGCAGAATATTTATCAGCAGATTTCCGTCAAACTTTTGCGACAGTCACAGAAGCGCTTACACAGATGAAAAATCAAAGTGATGATGTTTATTTGTCCGTAGTGCCTGAAAATGTGACTTACACAGTCAAAGAACAAGCGGAAGGTGTCGTTGTTACTTTTGATATTCCGCTTGATTTAACATCAATGGAACCAGTTCGAGCAACTCAATTAGTTGAGGCTATGATGCTGACTGCTGCTAGTTTTAATCAACAGCTCCTCTTAGATAATGTTGTGCAAGAAAGCTGGGAAGGATTCGATTTGCGAGGTTATTTACCAAAGCCAGTGGGGCCAAATAAACAATATATGCCATAGCTGAAGAAAGAAAAACAAATGAGGCATTCCTGCATTGCAGGGAGGCCTTTTCTATACACAAAGCATACAAATCTAATCGGATTTTTTTGAGCAGAACTATTTACTTTTACTTAATATTTCTTTATAGTAAGGCTGTAGAATAAAATAATATGATTCATCTTCGGGGCAGGGTGAAAATCCCGACCGGCGGTAATAGAGTCGTAAATCGTTAGTGAATACATTCCTTCATTAGCTCGTGAGATTTATGTAAAACTCTTCAGCCCGCGACCTGTGCAAAATTTTGCATGGCTGACTTGGTGGAATTCCAAGGCCGACAGTTAAAGTCTGGATGGGAGAAGATGAAGGTACGATCGTCATTCATTGTCATGAAATGAACTATGACCGAGCGCTTTTTTGTATGGTTTATTCAACAGTGCTCAAAAATAGTTAATGAGGACGCTTATTCGTCATGCCTTTCTCCCTTGTGCTTTTTTAGATGCATAAGGGTTTTTTCATGTAACAATCGAAAGATCGTCACCTTTCTTCTTGCGAGATTGAATCAGCAAAGAGGAGAGAGTTTTCTATGAAGAAAAATGTCAAACTTCAATCGTTTATTACGATTGGCATGCTGAGCAGTATTTCGTTTTTATTAATGCTTTTTAATTTCCCAATTCCGCCATTCCCAGCATTTTTGGAAGTGG
Organism: Lysinibacillus sp. ZYM-1; assembly: GCF_001308875.1. GTDB lineage: Bacteria > Bacillota > Bacilli > Bacillales_A > Planococcaceae > Lysinibacillus. Next base: position 67,521 of record NZ_KQ465128.1, read on the forward strand.
ACTTCAGTGATATGCCTGCCTTACTAGCAGCAATCACGATGGGACCTGTAGCTGGTATTTTAGTAGAATTGTTTAAAAATGTATTGGATTGGATTTTCTCAGGAACGCCAACAGGTGTTCCAGTAGGGCATATGGCAAACTTTGTAACAGGCATTTTATTTATCTTGCCAGTAAGCTTTATTTTTAATCGTTTTAAAACGATTACTGGTCTTGTTGGAGGTTTAGCAATAGGAACAGTTGTTATGGCAGTAGGGATGAGTGTTTTAAACTATGCTGTGTTTTTACCAATGTACACTTACTTCTTGGGAATGGAGCCCGTTGTAGGTGATTCACTTTATAAAATGATTGTCGCTGGAATTTTACCATTTAATATTGTAAAAGGAATTTTATTAACGGGTATTATGGCGTTATTATTTACAACAATGCGTAAATGGATTGACCGCCAGCGTTCTATGTATATAGCAAAATAAATTATGATGAACCTCGAGTGTATAAACTCGAGGTTTTTTTGTGGGATAAAATGTAGGAGAAAAATAGAAAAAAGTAATGTATTGGCGAAATGTAACTAGTTCCTTATTCGTAAGACCTAGGCGAGAGCTGTGTTTTCATGTAGAATTAGAGAAGAGTTTAGAATGTTGAGGAGTTTGAAGAGATGAGTGGAAAAAAAGGACAGTGGTCGAGTAAGTTAGGATTTATTTTAGCATCAGCTGGTGCTGCGATTGGACTAGGGGCGATTTGGAAACTCCCTTATGTAACAGGGCAAAGTGGTGGAGGAGCGTTTTTCTTAATCTTTGTGCTATTTACATTGTTAATTGGGCTCCCAATGCTATTGTCAGAGTATATTTTAGGACGGGGTACACAGTCGGAGGCAATCACCGCCTATAAAAAAATCGCTCCCACGAAACAAGGGTGGGCATGGATTGGCCGAATGGGTGTGCTCGGTTGTTTTTTGCTACTAACTTTTTATAGTGTAGTTGGGGGCTGGATTTTTATTTATAGTGGGCTAGGAGTAGCGGGGGCTGTAATTGATCCAGCTATTGATCCGGCAGAACTGTTTGGAAAAATTATTGGTACACCTTGGATCACACTAGCTGGTTTGGTTTTGTTTACATTAGCAAACGTACTTGTTATTTCTTTAGGTGTACAAAATGGTATTGAGAAGGCGAATAAATGGATGATGCCATTGCTCTTTGTTATGTTCATTGTCCTAGTGATACGTGCTGTCACATTAGATGGTGCAATGGAAGGTGTAAAATTCTTTTTATGGCCTGATTTCTCAAATATTACCGGAAAAGCATTATTAGAAGCTTTAGGGCAATCTTTTTTTGGTTTAGCAGTAGGGTTTTCTTGTCTTGTTACATATAGTTCTTATCTAAAAAAAGATGTAAGTCTACCGAATTCAGCAGGCTCTGTGGTAATGCTAACGGTGCTTGTCTCATTTTTAGCTGGACTAGCTATTTTCCCGGTCGTATTTGCCTTTGATTTAGAGCCGGCTGCTGGGCCAGGCTTGTTGTTTATGGTGCTGCCAACAGCATTTAGTCAAATGCCATTTGGGGAAGTATTTTTAGCGATGTTTTTATTGTTATTCTTATTTGCCACATTAACGTCGTCGTTTAGTTTGTATGAGATTATTGTAGCGGCATTTATGGAAAAAAGTCAGAAATCTCGTCGGGTTTGGACTTCTTGGCTGGGTGTAGTCGTTTTTCTTGCAGCCATACCAGCGTCCCTTTCCTCTAGCTTATTAGCCGATGTATCCATTTTTGGAAAGAATATTTTTGATGCAACTGATTTTTTAGTATCAAATTTAATGTTACCATTGGGGAATTTGTTAATTGCCATCTTTATTGCACATGTAGTGGATAAGGAATTTGTTAGGAAAGAACTGCTAATTGGTAGTCAAATGGGTCAGAGGTTTTATTCAGCATACAGGATATTAATGTTGATTGTTGTTCCGGTCGTGATTCTTGTTGTGTTTGTTAATATGTTATTACAATATTAAAATATATAAGGTGTATCCATTGAGTAATGGGTACGCCTTTTTTATGTATCGAAAATCAAGATGAATATATTCTAAAAAAACGATGTTATAAAACATAACATATATATTGCGTAACTTACAAAATTAATGTATTTTAAAAACAGCTATATAAAATGATGTTAACTAAAATTACATTGGAGTGGTGAAAAATGAAACATTATACAAAAGAAGGAATTATACGCAGGGTAAAAGAAGAAAATGTGAAGTTTATTCGCCTACAATTTACGGATATATTAGGAACAATTAAAAATGTAGAGATACCTGTGAGTCAATTAGAAAAGGCATTAGACAATAAAGTTATGTTTGATGGCTCTTCGATTGAGGGGTTTGTGCGGATAGAAGAATCAGATATGTATTTAAAGCCAGATTTTGATACATTCGTGATATTTCCTTGGACAGCTGAAAAAGGGAAGGTCGCCCGCTTAATTTGCGATATTGCTAGACCAGATGGTACACCCTTTGAAGGAGACCCTCGCTCAAATTTGAAGCGTGTTTTAAAGGAAATGGAGGAGTTGGGCTTTACTTCCTTTAACTTGGGGCCGGAGCCAGAATTTTTTCTTTTCAAGCTGGATGAAAAGGGGCACCCAACACTTGAACTAAATGATAGCGGGGGATATTTCGATTTAGCGCCAACAGATTTGGGGGAGAACTGTCGTCGTGATATTGTATTAGAACTAGAGGGGATGGGCTTTGAAATTGAAGCCTCACACCATGAAGTAGCACCAGGTCAACATGAAATTGATTTTAAATATGCCAGTGCCATTGAGGCATGTGACAATATTCAAACGTTTAAGTTAGTCGTAAAAACCATCGCTGCGCAACATGGGTTACACGCAACTTTTATGCCCAAACCACTATTTGGGGTTAACGGCTCTGGCATGCATTTTAATTTATCTTTATTTGAAGGGGATAAAAATGCTTTTTATGACGAACACGCAGATCTTCAATTAAGTGCAACAGCTCGTAGCTTTATGGCAGGAGTCATCCAGCATGTACATGGTTTTACGGCTATCACCAATCCACTTGTCAATTCTTATAAACGATTAGTACCTGGTTATGAGGCTCCTTGCTATGTTGCGTGGTCTGCTCAAAACCGTTCACCACTAATTCGTATACCAGCAGCTCGTGGGCTATCCACACGAATTGAATTACGTTCAGTTGATCCAGCTGCCAATCCTTATTTAGCAATGGCTGTGATCCTGGCATCTGGACTTGATGGCATACGTAAAGATTTAACGCCCCCTGAAGCGGTAAATCGAAATATTTATAAAATGACAGGCGCAGAGCGAGAGTTAAACGGCATTGAAAGCTTACCGTCTTCCTTAGAAAATGCGCTAATTGAATTAGAGATGGATACGGTAGTACGAGACGCACTAGGTAATCATATTTACGAAAAGTTTAACGCTGCCAAAGAAATAGAGTGGAATAAATATCGCACACGGGTCCATAACTGGGAGCGTGAGGAATATTTAACGATGTACTAAAAAATGTTGGGGCTATTTGGCTCCAATATTTTTTTACTGACTTTGATTTCCTTTTGATCTATCATTAGAGAAAAGGAGTGTGGGCAATGACACAAACGACTCAAGTTGTGACAATTCAAAACAATGATATTGTGCAATTTGAACATGATATTAATCGGGCTTTATTAGATTTAAGTAACTTTTTCATACTTGATATCAAATACAATACCCTCTATATCGGAGAACAGACAGTCATCCATTCTGCCTTAATTATTTATCAACATCATGATTAGAACACCAAATGATGATACTATGTACAAAAAAGATGGGTCATGTCGAGTAGACGTGACTTTTTTAGTGAAATAAAGATAAGAGAAATGGTCGATCTTCTGGGAATGTTAATGGTAATCGTGCTACCTTATCTTTAGATTGCCATGCGATGTCATAAATTAATTCATCTGGATCATGGATCGTCATTTGTCCGCCAATCATGACGGTTTCAAAATAACGAACTTCCACGTACGCCGTATTTTTATGATAGATTTCTTTTATTATATTTACTTTATAGCCTGTTTCTTCATATACTTCGCGAATACAACAGGTCTGAAAATCTTCCATTGCCTCTTTTCCACCTGATGGCACAGCCCAAGTTTTTTCTTCCTCTTTAGTCCCTTGTAAAACCATTAATAAGCGATTTTCTGCATTCATACAAATAGCAGCGGCACCTTGCCATTTAATCAAATGAATTACCTCCTTTTATATCATTTGTATTATTTTCTCGTATTAAGTATATTATTGTAAATATTTTAGATGCTAATATATGAAATTTATATGCATTCTATATCGTTTTGCTATAATAAAATTATCAAATTTTTCATGTGGATTGAACAGAGGAGGGGTGTACTTGAAAATACGATTAGGTCTTCTAGGTCCTTTAGACTCGATTGAATTTGTTGAATCTGTCCTGAAAAATTGGCCAGAATTTATCTGTACATTGATAGAATGTCTAACAGAAGAGGATTTAGAGGAGAAAGTGACACCGCTATTGAAAGAAGAAATGGATATGTGGTTGTGTACGGGGCTGATTACGTATAATATCGTGCAAAATTGGAATCAGCTAGAAGCACCTACTTTCTATGTCGTATATAAAGGTTCTTCTTTATATAAAACTGTATTAAGAGTATTGTATGAACGTAAAATCGAAGTAAATGAAATTAGCTTCGATGCTGGTAATAGTGCTACATGGGAACAGGCTTTATTGGAGGCAGGTATCGAAGTAAAACCTAAATTTGTTGAATCTGAGACGATTTCTTTAAATGATCTTGTACAATACCATTTTAAACTTTGGGAAAGTGGCCAAACAAAGGCGGCTATTACAGGTCATCCTATCCATCAAGAGTTGCAGCGTCTTGGTGTACCAACTTATCGTTTATTTCCATCTTCCATGGCTGTAGAGGCAGTTGTTACAAATATGCTACGGACATATGAAATGTTACGATATAAGGCGACACAAATCGCTGTTCAAATTATTGAGATTGACCCTTTTTTAGAGATGGCAAAAGATAACTTCTCAACCGATGAGCTGTTTAGAATCGAGCTTAAAATTATGGAGCATTTACTAACGTATACCAAAAGTGTTCATGGCTCCATTAAGTCAACAAGTTTTGGACGTTATATCATTTTTACGACAAGAGGTTTAATGGAAGACATCACGAGACATTTTAGCCAAATGCCTGATATTGAAGATTTCACGCATCTGGATCAAGAGGCTATGACATGTGGAATTGGCATTGGACAAACGGTTTATGATGCAGAGATTAATGCTGGTAATGCCCTTTTACGAGCAAAGGAATGTGGAAAGGGTTCATGGATGGTTTGTTTTGATGATAAAAAAATTGCTGGACCATTAGGCAGGCCAGAGCAGCTTACCTATTCTTATACTTCAGAACAATTAGAAACTCTTAGTCAAGAAACTACACTTAGTGTCATGACATTAAATAAACTGAAATCTTCGTTGAAAAAACTAGCCAGTGATGAACTGAATGCAAATGAACTTGCGAAATATATGCAAATTCCAGCAAGAAGTGCCCGCAGAATATTAACGACACTAGAGGAAAAGGGATTCGCTGAAGTAGTGGCTGAGGAAAAACCTCACACAAGAGGACGTCCACGGAAGGTTTATAAAATTTTTCCATTTTAAAAAGAGAGTCCATCTAACTTGGACTCTCTTTTTTTATTGTATCTTTTGAAAACCCCTTGCTATGCAAGGGGTTCTAAAGAGCTTCTAGCTATGGACAAGAAAAAAACCCCAGCCGTACAATGAATTCAGGTC
>NZ_KQ465129.1 GCF_001308875.1 Lysinibacillus sp. ZYM-1
TCCCATAGAAAAACACCTCCGTTGATTGTTTGGTATGCTTATACCCGTTTTTCAACGAAAGGTGTTTTTATTTGTCTCACTTTTCTAGGTCAGTGCGTATACCCGTTTTTCAACGAAAGGTGTTTTTATTTGTCTCACTTTTCTAGGTCAGTGCGTATAGTACCTGGGCTTTTTTGGTATAACAAAATTATTTACTTTGAGTCTTACTAATAAATAAAATCATTGCATAACACATGACGTTTCCACTCTCTGTCGCTAAGACTTGTTGGACAGCTGTAATTACCATTAAAACCATGGCTAGTTTTTGGATAGCCCTTTAAAAACTTTTTTGCTACCACCGTTCTTTACTACGAAAGCAACCATGATTCCCCAGACAAGATGAGTTTTTCAAACTAAAATATTGAACAAAAACTAAATTTATATGGATAATTATTGTATTAATTCAAAATAACAGTTAATATTACGTTATACGTTATATCGCAAAACGTAATATTTTTAAAGGAGGTATTGTATGAAGAAGGATAGATTTTCAGAGCCTTCATTGTTTATTTTAATTAGCCTAGCTGAAAAAGATTGTCATGGCTATGCAATTATGGAGGATATCGAGAAAAACTATGGTATTAAGTTAGGCGCTGGAACTTTGTATGGAGCAATCTCCCGTTTAGAGAAAGCAGGTTATATTCAAGTACTTGAATCAGATGATCGTAAAAAACCATATAGGCTAACGGATACAGGACGTGAATATTTAAGTAATCAAATTAAAGAAATCCAAGCAATAACTACACTCGGAGCAAAAAGGCTAGGGCTTATATGAAGTGGTTAATATATTTGTACCCAAGAAGTTGGAGAATACGCTATGGTGATGAAATTATTGATCTATTAGAACAAAAAGATTGGTCATTCTTTCTTATTATCGATTTACTATGGGGAATAATTGATGCCTGGCATTCTGAAATAAATGAACGACAAGTTTTTGGTATTCGTTTGAGCTATGTATTATTGCTTTTAGGTTTAATTAATATCCTAGTTATTTTACAATACAGAACAACACAGGGGGTTTTTCTATTGGAACAAATTGCTTTAATATTTGCTATGGCATCGTTTTTAATAGCAGTATCTATTTTCGCTGTAAATCTTTTTAAAGAAGGTTTTCAAAATGCTTTTTCAATCAAAACTAAATTATCAAAAATGGGTCTTGGATTTATGGGCTTGTATGTATTGAATTTTATCGTATTTTTAGTAATAGCTAATTAATTCCACTAAGTAATTAATTAATTAATGTAAAAATCCAGGCTCAATTTTATTGGAGTGCCTGTGCAGAAACATGAAAACTTTCTAATTAATTGAACAATAATGGATGAAATTGTGTAGTTAACACACCACTTTTGTCATAAATATAAACTTCTTTTAATCAAACAGCAGCTCAACATGGTTTAGACGCTGCGTCGTTTTATGCTTACCCACTAATTTGAATAATATTATTGTTAACACATTTTAACGCTTTACTCACCGCTCCTAACATATACAAAAAAACCAGGTACTCATAAATGAGCGCCTGGTTATTTCTTACCCTATAAAGGTATTGAAGTCTGCAAATATTAAAGTTTTACGATGTTTGCAGCTTGTGGTCCACGTTGACCATCTTCAATAGTGAATTCTACTTTTTGGCCTTCTTCAAGTGATTTGAAACCTTCACCTTGGATAGCTGAGAAGTGAGCGAAAACGTCTTGTCCGCCTTCTACTTCGATGAAACCAAAACCTTTTTCTGAGTTAAACCATTTTACTGTACCTTGTGTCATTTGAATGACCTCCATTAATTGTATTAAATAAAACCTTACATCTCTAAAGAAAAATTCACATATTACAAAAAGTATCAAAAAAACACGATTACTCTTTGTAATATGTGAATTCATTGCTTCTTTACGACTGATTTTATTAACTTAATTATATTATACAAAATCATATTTGTCTAGTACAAAGTGAAATTTTTTACTATCAACATTTTTTCTAGTTAACATGTCTTAAATTCCAATTTCATTTTTCTGTTCTTTTTCATTAGTGAAAGCCCGTTTATAGGTTTAAATCTTTGCAGCTGGCCCAGTACTTATATATTCAACACTATGTGATTATTATTAAATTATACAATAAAAAACCAGGCACCAAAGAATTGATTACCTGGTTAAATTTTAAAAATCCAATAACTATAAATAATTTTTTCTTTTCCATCCTATTCATAAAAAAACAACACTAAACCCTTAGCGATCCACGAAAACCTCTAGCAGCATAGTAAGAGTCTGCCCCATTGTGATACACGAAGATTGTGTCGTAGCGACGGTCACAGAAGATGGCACCGCCAAGTTTTCGGATTTTTTCAGGGGTTTGGATCCAGCTTGATGTTTTTAAATCGAAATTCCCTAGTTCCTGCAATTCTCGATATTGTGTTTCCGTTAAAAGCTCAATGCCCATGTTTGTGGCCATGTCCATCGCTGTAGTTTCTGGTTTGTGATTTTTTCTTGCTTCCCATGCTTCTCGGTCGTAACATACACTTCTGCGACCTTTTGGACTTTCCACTGAACAATCATAGAACATATATTCATCTGTCTTTGAATCATAATGAACCACGTCTGGTTCTCCTCCTGTTGTTTCCATTTCATGGAGCGACCACAGTTTTTCCGTATTAGCTTCCAGTTTAGTTTGTACTTTCGTCCACTCAAGGTCTTGGTGGCGATTCATATTTTTCTCAAAGCGAGCTTGCAATGTCTGTAATAGTTCCTCGCGTTGTTCTACGGATAATTCTTTATTTGTCATATATGTTTTCTCCCTCACTATAAAATCTTTTATTCTTTAAATGATAACCCGACTTCTTCCAATGAAGATCTCATACTTGGTATGGAGGCTGGTCCAATTCCATGAATTTTTAATATGTCTTTTTCGGTATAGTTGGCTAGTTCTTGCAAGGTATCAATCCCCTCACGAACTAAGGCATTTCTTGCGGGGGAACTGAGTGTTGAAAGGAAACCACTAGTCGGTTTATTTTCCTTATCACAGATAGGGCAACTTGGACAGTCCGTGCTTTTGTAAAATTTATGTCCTTTTTCACAAAACCTTAAACTTTTTTCTGCTTTCAATATCATCCCTCCAACATAAATGCTAATGTTAATATTTTATCATATTTCATTCCTCACTCTATGTACTTCGATTCATAATTTTTCATAGTGCCTGAAGAATCGATAGACCTAGGCTATTTCCTATTGTAATAAAGTAAAATGCGAATTCCCGTATCACTTCCATAAATCGTTTAAAAATCGAAGATCAGCAAGGATGTAAAAATGATGAAGTAATCATCATTGGTTCTTCTTGAGAAATATTAACACATAGAATATTACCCAATACCTTACATCGTTCACAATCTACATAATAATCTGGACGTAAAACTGTTTCTAAAAACATTGCCCATTTTTTGTCTAAGAATTAATCAGGACCCTGTTTGATCACATCAATCAATTTTCCAAGTACTTCCCCATCGTCGACTCGATTGTCGTTTACTAGTTCTTTCCCAGATGTTTGACTTAAAATTCTTTGCGTGACTTTTCCTGTTTCATAAAAACCCTCTTTTCCCCCTTAGACATTCGACAAATAATGGAATTTCCCTCTATTTATGATATTCTTGAAAATAAATCGACTAGTATAGGGTAAATAACATTTCTCTCTCTGCCATTCCAACATATTATAGGGTGTAGAAAGGAGGGATTTTCAATGGGATACGGATACGGAAATGTAGGAAATGTAGGTAATATGAACAACGGCTGTTATTATGGCGGCGACTATGGCAATAACTATAACGGTTCAACTTTCGTGTTAATCGTTGTTCTTTTCATTCTTTTGATTATCGTTGGCGCTACTTTTATGAGTAGAGGATACTAATTTATCCCATTAGCACCTTGATAAAAAATATCCCTTCAAAATAAAATAATGAAAGGGTCACTTATACCAGCCTGGTGACCCTTTTGCTCTTCTGAAAGGAGCGATTCGGCTTTGCAACGTTTTAAATCCAATTTCTTAATGAGAATTATAAAGGGAGTCATTGGAGCCGCTTTACTAACAATTGGTCTCATATTAATCGTTATTACAGTTGACGACACGCTATTCCTCAAAAATGTTTTATTAAGAATTATAGGTGTCAGCAGCATTTTCATGGGTACCCACTTATTACATAGACAATTTCATCCTCGTTCATACAAAAAACTAGGTACTCATAAATAATGAGTACCTAGTTTATTGATTGTTCATTAACATTCTAGCTACTTTATATTCTCCTGCTATCTCTACAGCCATAACACTATCAATATCATTTGTTATGTCCTTGTTTTTTATTTTGTATATAGACGTTCCCCGTTGAAGTTTATAGCCTTCTTGGTGGTTAGAAGGTAGCTCATTTTTTTGGACCTCAATTTTCCCAATTTCTTCGGCAATGTCAAACGGATTTAACGGTTCATTTGTCACAATATAATTGTATCCTTCCCAGTTCAGCACAGGTTCAGCTATACCATTTTTTTCCTGGTTTTGACAAGCTGCTAATAGAATCAGCACCATTACTATCAACCATTTTTTCAAAGATACCCCTCCTTTTAAAAAGATCCAAGTTTTTATTGTGAAACCATTACGATGGTCTATAAAACTAAGTTACCCTATCATATAAATAGTAATGTTAAGCGAAATTCGTTTAACAAGGCATCTCCTGATTTGTTACTGCGAGGCACTTTCATCGAGTGCCTCTTCCATTTTTCGGACATTGAATCACCCACCCCTATTAATTAGTATAGGAGTATTCAAATAAAAGGTGTGAGTCCATGTTAGACTTTATTTTAGAAATTTTATCAGATGCATTTAATGGTCGAACCACTTTACATACAAGCAAAATCGATCACAATATTGAAAGGTTGCGGCAGTATGACTGGTTTGAACAGATCTACCGACATGATCGGTACCGCAGATTATTTTTTGCAAATCGCCACGTCAGAAAATATCTTCAAAGTGATTGGCGTGTGCATCGAATTATAAAGAAAAAACAAGCGCGAGCAAAGTTTATCGATTTTTTAACTAAACAATTGAAAAATCGTCCTTTGAATTAGTAGAAATAACTTCCGACCGAACATTATTACCATCTGGCGATTAAAAATAAAGGGAATCTCCCTGATTATGAATCGCCATTTGAAAATCAGCCATACGCCACACTAGAACCAGAATTATTATTAGCAGAGCCTTTTAGACAAGAATTTATCGAAACAATTCAATCATTCGCTAATGAGGATTTAACAAATATACAAATTGACCGATCAGATGTAGAATACATAAGGAAATTAGGTGATATGTTGCTGAGGATTGCCTATCATGAGTCAGTTCATACTGGCCAATTACTCGATTATTTACGATCTGCGAAAGTAACGATATCGAATATTTGGGATTAATGTTTGAAGGTGTATCACTTAGGTGATACACCTTTTTTCTAAATGAGGGTCAAAATATCCGTCGGTTCCTGTAATACATAATCCGCCTCTTCAAAGCCCTTAGTCGTTTTGGCACCCCATAGGGCAAGGGCAAATTTCGCTCCTGCTTGTTTTGCACATTGCAGATCATATATAGAATCTCCAATATAAATCGCATCTTCTGGGGCAACCTGCAATAATTCCAGACATGCTAACAGAGGCTCTGGGTGAGGTTTATGTTTCTTAGTATCACTGGCACTAATAATCTGCTTGAAATAATCACTGATCCCAAAAGGATCAAACTCATCTGTTACTTCTTGACTTGTTTTCGATGTGACAATGCCCAGCTTTAATGGTTTTCTTGCTAAAGTTTGAATAACCGCTTCAAGATTGGCAAAGATTGAAACTTCATGTGAAAAATCAAGAACGGCTGCAGACCATTTTTGATGAACAGTCTCAATATCGTCGACGTTTAGTCGTTGTAATGTGTCTTTCCCCGGAATTCCGAGGGCAAATCGCAATTCCTCAAAAGGATAGTCTTTTTGGGTTTCTTCACGTAAAGTTCTTTGCAGTGACTGTAAAATCGCCTGTTCTGTATCTAAAATCGTCCCGTCTACATCAAAAATAATTGCCTGTGGCATGAAAATTCCACCTTTCCTATCTTATTAATGATTACTATTCACAAACTTACATAATTGATGATACAAGTCCTCTTCATAATCTTTCTGACCACGTATAAATTTCTCCTTTAAATTATAAAAACAAATGTCAAGATATTCGCCGTTATGATGATGTTTGAAGGGTGACCTTCCTTGGACTGGCCCTAAATCTTCAAAGTATTTATTCATTTTTTCATATGCTCTAATTTGATAGCCACGCTTCTTCATTTCCCCAATGACCTTTTCCGTATAAATAAACAAGTCGTCTTTAGGATACTCGTATATATAATTAATGAGTATATGCTTATCTTCCTTGGCAAATATGCTGTTTAACTCTCGCCATTGTGAAAGTAGTTGTCCTTTTGGTAAAAACGCTATTAAATCCACATGCCATAATCTCATGGCCTCTCCCCTTTCTATTATTCATCCAATAATGTAAAATATTACATAGCGCTAAAACATACTGGAGGTATACTACTATGGAAATAAAAATCGCCACACTCGATGCCATTCCGCAAATCGAGGTGCTATACCAAGAGCTTTTTTCAGATATGTCCATTCTACAACCTAAATATATCAGACCTGCTAAACAAGATGTAAATTTTATTCGCTATACAATCATTGAAGAGGATTCTGATATTTTAATCGCTGAAATAGATCATAAAATTGTTGGCTTTTTACTTTTAAAGGAAATGGCGACTCCTCCCTATACTTGCTTGGTTGAACACAAATATGCTTTTCTGATTGATGTGATAGTTGGAAAGCGATACCAAAGCCAAGGGATTGGATCTGCCTTACTGTTAGAAGCGAAGAAGTGGGCTGATTATCGCAACTTAGATTACTTGGAGCTAAACGTTTTGTCTGGAAATAAAGGTGCCATCGCTTTATATGAAAAACATGGGTTTAAGGATATGAACCATACCATGCGCTTTGAATTATAGAGAAAAAGAGCTATTCAATTCAGCTCCTCCCAAGCTTTGTTGGGCTAACAATTTTTCACAAAAGCTTGTGCACCATCCTTCAGATGAATATAATCAAAAAGTCGCCTATATGATGAGGCGACTTTTTTGGTGTTTATTTCGTTTTATGGCATCGGTTCATAAATATCTTCGCTGAAAGAACCTATTACCCATTGATTATTTCTCTTCGTTATTAAAATTTGCTGAGAAATGTAATTAGATTGATCAGGTATACGCTCGCTACGATAGATATACATATTTGTCTCTTTTGGATAAGAATAATTATAACTTGTTGTATATTGAGACAAATCCGTATAGGTTACGTTTCTCATAATAATTAAATTAATCATTTCATCAGTAAAGTACGGCTTTAAGTATTGTCTTTTTTGAGCAACATTGGATAAATTTTTTACTTTGTTAATCGCTTCATCTAGTAGCTTATAGCCATCCCGATAAAAAAGAGGTTGTGCATAAACAACGAACCGATTTTGCTCTGAATAGGAACTAGCCATCCGAGCATTTTTATTCCAATAAGTACTATGCCCTAATGCATCACCGATAAATCTAATTGGTAAAAAAATGCTTCCATTTTCTAAAAGTAACGAGACATCCATTTGGATTTGATCATTATTGACCTTTAATACCTTTGAGCCAAGTGTCATTTTCATCACAGTCTTGTCCGTGATGACAGTAGCCGTTTTTGTAGCATTATCCCAATTTACCTGTGCCTTTATCTTGTCACCTACAGCTCGTATAGGTGCATGAAGTCTAGCATTCACGACTTTACCATTGTAGATTTCATAATCTTTTTCACTGGCATAGGCAGTACTATTGACAGAACCTACCTGTTATACTACTACCAGCGCTAGTAAACAAATAACTAGTTTTTTCATATTTCCCACTCTTCCATCTAATAATTTTTTAATTATTCGCGTCCAATATATCATATTTTTACTAAAACTAATAGTTTTATTTAATCCCGTTAATTCTTTCTAGGATTGAGATATATGTGCGTTCATAAAAAATAGACAAAGTCCAATTCAAGACTTTGTCTATTGAGTGAGCTGATTTCAACCATTATCACATGTCTATATTAATTTACTTTCTTTCAGCAAATCGTAAATGACCGTATCTTTTGTTTTGTGAATACCTAATTTACCAATTTGTTTTAAGATAAATGGCGCATCGATATCTGTTAACTTTTTGCCATCTAGTAAGCGTGCAGTTGAAGCCAATAAAGTGCGAACATCAAAGGCAGATGCAAATACTTCTGGTACTCCTCGATCAATATTTAATAATTGATACACGGCCTCCATCGCTGTTCTCACGGAATATTCCGTAGTAAAAACTGTATCTCTTGCTGTTTCACTAAAGTTTCCAATGAAGGCTAAATTAGTAGATCCATCTGGCACAACTAATGGACGATCCCCCATTGCTCTTGGCATGAAGTAAGAAGTGATATAAGGCATATAACATGGAATGGTATTACAAGAATTTTGCGCGATATCTGGAATTTCATCAACCGGTACACCCATATGGTACAACCACTCTTGTGCTATCTCAATACCCGTGCATTCCGTGATACTTTTTTTAATAAAATCACCTGGTTTATTTGATAGTAAGCCATAAATCCAAACAACTAATTGGTCTTTTGGCTGATTTTTAAAGTGAGGTTGTCGATTTAACGTATAGCTTAGCATCCAACTAGAATCTGTAGCTGTGACAATCCCTCCTGTCACGACCTTGCCGGCATATGGATCCCTTTTACTAATTTTTTCAATATAAGGAGCCACACGATCGTCTAATGTCGTAAGAGTTGCTGAAACAAACCAGCTTTCTTCTGGAAGATTATCACAGAATTTTTCTGGTCGTCCAAAGTCAGTATCTTGGGCAGCGATGTTTTTCCACAGTGACCAGCTTCCTCCTAAATCATTGCTAATAGGAGCTGGCGTATTATTATCACCGTATGTTGTACTCTCCGTGATACTACCATTTGTCACAAACACTAATTCATTTTCTGTTAGCTCAATATTCTTTTTCATACCATTTTTTCTTAAAACTAACGTATGAGCTACTTTTTTGTCTCCCACATTATCCACCAAAACATTCTCCACAACCGTATTAAATTGAAAATCAACTTGATGACTTTCTAAATATTTAATCATAGGTAGCACTAACGATTCATACTGGTTATACTTTGTAAATTTCAATGCAGATAGATCTGGTAACCCACCAATATGGTGAATGAAACGCATAATATAACGACGCATTTCCATAGCAGAATGCCATTTTTCAAATGCAAACATAGTGGACCAATAGAGCCAAAAATTCGATTCAAAAAATTCTTCCGAGAAAACATCTGTGATTTTTTTATCCTCTAATTTTTCCTCAGGCGTGAAGAATAATCTAATCATTTCTTCTGATGATTGATCTGATAATGTGAATTGCCCATCATCTTGAAGTCTTTGACCTCTATCTTTTATTAATCGACATTTTGAATAATTAGGGTCCTCTTTATTTAACCAATAAAATTCATCTAAAACAGAAGCATCTTCTATTTCTAATGAAGGAATGGAACGGAATAAATCCCATAAGCATTCAAAATGATCTTCCATTTCTCGACCACCACGAATAATAAATCCTCTTGTCGGATTAAGTATGCCATCAAGACTACCTCCTGAAATATCTAACTCTTCAAGAATATGAATGTTCTCACCTTTCATTTGGCCATCACGAATTAAAAAACATGCCGCTGAAAGCGAGGCTAGACCCGAACCAATAAGATAAGCAGATTTTCCATCTACTCCTTCAGGTTTTTTAGGACGTGCGAAAGCTTCATAGTTACCATTGCTGTAATACATAATACCGCCTCCATATTTATTATTCCAATATATAATAACATGAATTACCACAAGAATGGTAAAACGAGCTAATAATTAACAAAAAATTCAAATTCGAAAATTCGCTTTCAATTTAAAGTCCCTTATAATTGGACATAACAACTGATTGTATTTTTATAAATGGATGTCTAAGTATGAAAAATCCTGATTACCCTCTTCGTTTCTACCTTAAAAAGGAAAAAACAATATAACTTTTCGATACTAGATTTGCATAATTATTATATCGAAAAAATCATTTACATCATTCATTTATCTTAATGCCATGTAATATGTTTACCCAATTTTTCGGTACCTCGTTTAAAATTACCCGTAATTTCCGCTAACAAAACAGGACTTCCATTATCTGATCCATGACTTTAATAACGACAGTCCACTTTTATCTGCTTCTTCGCTTAGTCTATTTCGTTTATCCCTTCCGCTCATTACATCAACTCCCAGCTCCATTAGTTTCAACCTTGATTAGTTATTCTATCCCCAATTATGTTAGGTATTGTTAAATTCAGAACCCTATTAAGAAAACTCGTATTGCATTTAGAAAATCTTTAATCATAACACCCATTATCGTGAAACTTTATTATTTTTTTCCCTCAGGCTAATCAGTATAACTTACAGCGTTTAAAAATAGAGATTATGTAGATATTAATTAATAAAATGAAAGGGAAAGTAATGATTTTACATCTACTTTTTTGGATGATCTGTATCATGCATCTTTACAAAAAAGATAAAATGTTATTTTTTTTGTTCGCTCCTTTTTTTAGCGTCGTTGCCTCTCTCATAAATAAACTCGGATTTTATTTTGACTTTTGGGAGGTGCTACCGTTTCCTACTCAAAGAAGTTTCGCTTCAATACCTTTTGATGTAGGAATTTATCCTGTGCTAGCTTGTTACTGTGTTTTTTTCATAAAAAAAACGAACAAACCTTATTTCGTTCTAGTTTTAATGACCTTGCTCACCACTTTTTTAGAATTAGTATTTGTTTTTTTGAAAGAGTAACGTACCGAAACGGGTGGAATATTTATCTTACCTTTCTCTCCTATTTACTTCCTTATTCATTTTTGTATTGGTATTACAGATTTTTACTGAAAATAAGTATCCTAAAATAACCTTCAACTTTCCTTTATGCTAAAAATAAGATTTTATTAAATAAACCCTAATAAACTCTCATAACGCTTCTGCTCAGGGTCACTTCAACCTCCTTGCTTTTACCATATAGTTTTTTAAAATTTCTAATAATGAAGAGGCAATCAACTAGCTATACTAAGTGAACTCAACATATATATAGTAGTGTTAAGCTAAACTAGTTTAACAACCTCCTGATTTGTTACTTAGGGTCACTCCTCACCAAAGTGACCCTTCATATGTTTTACATGACTTACATAAGTTATTTGGAAGGTTCAGTAAAATAAAATTTACAATATATTGAAACATTCCCCATACTACTTTCGTTCTTAAGTTAAAAAGGGGGAGATGTTCAATGGTTGGTATGCTCAATGTTGGAAGCCTTGTCCTAGGATTATTAGCAATATCATTACCAATTGTTAGTCTTGCAAGTAATTCAAAACAAATCCAAAATCATAGATTAATGATTAGCACGCTAAGTCTAAGTGCTTGTGCTATTTCGATAAGTTTCCAGTTATTTTATAATTTTCATCTCGTTAAGATTGAGGATTGGAGTGCTCTTATGGATATCACAAGTAGTTCCGTACTTGCGGTCCAAATATTATTAGTTAGTACGATTCTATTAAATATCCTCGTTGTTATTTTTAAACGAAAAGAAGTAGTAAAAAATTAAGACAGAATCAATGAGTCAAGAAGTACCTCTGTTATTTTTGGAGCTACTTCGTGTTTCACATTGCTCCCCCTCTCGATAGCAACGCCATAAATTCAAATAGTTTGTTTATATGTAGGATTCCATCTAGCATAGAAATAATGAAGGAGGTATATGCATGTCAAAAATTTCGATATATTTAAAGTTGATGATTGGGATTGGAATGATTATTATCCTTACTTCGCTGTTCTTTTTAAAAGACCATCCCTATTATCTATGGATAAGATGGACGGGCAATATGTTGTTTATCGTGGGAATTGTATGGATTCCATTTGCTAATGAAGCTGATAAAAGACATGTAAATACTCGATAAATTCCCTGGCTCTTTCTCCTTTAGAAAATCGACTTGCAAAAATTCTTTCAATAAAAAAATCCTTTTATTTTTTATTCATTTCCTTTAGTATCAATAAGGGCACCCCAAAAAGAGATAGAGGTGCTTAAATGTTTGGTATTATTAATTATGAAATGTTTTTATTAACTGGGATTTTACTGAATCTAATTCCAGGTGCGGACACCATGTATATTATTGGTAGAAGCATTGCTCAAGGAAAAAGAGCTGGTGTATATTCTGTGTTTGGTATTATCACTGGTTCTTTAGTGCATACGTTATTGGTTTCTTTTGGATTATCACTAATCCTGACAAAATCTATTCTATTATTTACGGCCATTAAGATAATCGGTGTGATTTACCTCGCTTATCTAGGAATAAAGATGATACTTGATCAGTCAAATGTCGATTTAGAGGCATCTTCGGGGCCATTAAACTTAAGAAGAATTTATATACAGGGACTTTTCACAAGTCTGACGAACCCAAAGGTTTCTTTATTTTTTATTGCGTTTCTTCCGCAATTCATAGATGTTCACGTATCAGGACCCATTCCGTTCCTCATTTTAGGCCTTACTTTTACAGCAACAGGACTGGTATGGTGTTTATTTGTTGCTTACTTCTCCTCGTATGTGACGTCAAAATTACGGGGCAATCAAAAGTTTGGACGCCTTCTGAATAAGGTAACAGGAATGTTATTTATTTATATGGGGCTGAAATTGCTTCAAACAAAAGCTCCACATTAATACGAAATTTTACAACAATGCCCCCCACGAGCAGCCCTTTCAATTTTGAAGGGCTGTTTTCTTTCATAATCTGCTATAATCTAGAAAAAAGTATTATTGAAATGAAGTGAAAACATGTTACTGTATATGTCCTGGAGCTATGTCATGAAGATCATAAAATAAGACAAGGAAAGGAGCGTGATAAAAAATAAAGGAGCTATGATAATTATGCAAATGAGACAAGCCACTAGTCATGACTATGAAGATATTTTAAACCTTTGGGAACAATCCGTATTAGCAACACATGATTTTTTAAAGTTAGAAGATTTACAGGCCATAAAAAAGGAAATCCCTGCGTATTTCCCCCATCTGGATGTACAACTTTGGTATTTGGATACAGCTTTTATTGGGTTCTCAGCTTACCATAATCATCACTTAGAAATGTTATTTTTAGATCCTCGTGAAATTGGAAAAGGATACGGCAAGCAAATTATTCAACAACTAATCCAAAATTTTGATATCCAATCTGTTGATGTCAATAAAGACAATGAACAGGCAAAAATATTTTACTTAAAAAATGGATTCTCCATTGTCAGTGAATCTCCAACAGATGGTCAAGGTCGCCTCTATCCCATTCTCCATTTACAACGTTAGTCATCAAGCAGAAGTGAACCTTCTGCTTTTTTGTTGTAAATACGCCTATTATGCGGCAGCTACTATTATAATAAAGTTATAAAATCAGATAAAAAAGAAGGTCTTTTCATGTTAGAAAAATTAAATGTATTTCTCCAAAAATACATTGCGATCTTGACACCATTAAGTTTAGTTTTAGGTGTATTATTAGAAAGCATTGGACAAAATTTATTATTCCTCGTATCATGGCTATTTGCATTCATGACATTTTCAGGAAGCTTAAATATGAAATTTAAAGATGTAAAAATCTTTGTGAAGCATCCAGGGCTTATTATCTTCTCCATTATTTTTCTTCACCTATTAATGCCTTTATGGGCTTACTTCTTATCCACTGTTATTTTTGACGACCATTTGTTAACTGTTGGCTTTGTTCTAGCGGTGGCACTTCCAACAGGCGTTACAAGTGTTATTTGGATAAATATTTGCAAAGGAAACTTACCGTTAGGCTTGTCGATTATTTTAATTGATACGCTACTATCTCCATTCATCTTACCTTTAATACTCTTCATCGTATCAGGTGAAAAAATTGAATTAGATGTTGCATCACTTATACTTAATTTAATCTTAATGATTGTCTTACCTACTATTTTAGGTATATTGGTGAATGAACTTTCAAAAGGTGAAGTACCCAAGAAAATCGGCAAGAAGCTTGCGCCATTTTCAAAGCTGTGTTTATTTGCAGTTATTATGATTAATAGTAGTGCAATCTCTCCATACTTAAAAGATTTCAATTTACATCTACTGTTCGTTATACTGTTAGTGTTTCTGATTGCTGTATCAGGCTATGTTTTCGCCTTTTTCATAGGACGCTATTTGCTAAAAGATTATTCATATATGGCTACCTTTGTCTATACTGGAGGCATGAGAAATATTGCCGTTGGCGTTATTGTTGCCACAACATATTTCCCAGGCAAAGTAGCGATGCCTGTCGTTTTCGGTATGTTGTTTCAACAAGTGCTAGCTTCTATTTTTAGTAAAATGGTATTGAAAAGGGCGCCTTTGATTGATTAAAATCAGTCAAACAAAATTCATTTTCTAAGCATATGGAAAGTTTACTTAAGGTGGTGTTTTCTTGAAAAATGACATGATCAAAGTAATTTCTGTTTTTGGCGTAGGCTCCATTTTCGTTTTATTGGTTCCCTTACTCTTTTATTATTTTTTATAGGTTGTCTATCCCCTATCAGAACAAACAAGAAGCCTTTTTTCCAAAGGCTTCTATTTTTATAAATGAGGCACAAAATGCGGAATCTATTTAGCATGAAGACCTCTTTTCCGAATATTAAGTTGCCAACAATTCATAGTATGTTACCATTTAAATAATCCATATTTCAGGGGTGATTTTTATGACTATTAGAACATTGATTAGCTTAGTTAGTGCTTTGGTATTATTTTTATTTGGAGCTTATAGAATCTTTACCAACAACCTAGAATCTATGTCCCTACTAGTAGCCTATATTTTCTTCATTTGCGGATTGACAGGTTTTATTTTTAGTGTTGTAGCATTGTTTAGAACGGCTCGAATTTAGCGTTGCTATTGCATACGGATTTTTACCTATAGCTCACTTGAATAGCCTCTATGAAAGCAATGACTTTTCTTTTATACTGATAAAAAATATCAATAGGATGGTGTGATAAAAATGATGTTTGCTCCATTATTTGAACAGGACGTTCCAACACTTCTTCTTCCTTAACGGTAGAAGCGCTTTTCTCCGTTAAGGACATAGGTGACTATGAAAACGGAGGAAAAAATATGAGAAATAAAGTATTCGGCGCCATCTTTTTATCGCTTGCTGCGAGTATTTGGGGCGCTATGTATGTAGTTGTCAAAGTAGTGGTGGAGGTCGTTCCACCATTGGAGCTTGTTTGGATTCGTTATATGATTGCAGTCTTAGCACTTGGCTTGATTGGCATCGCCATGAAGCAATCTTGGAAAATTGCCAAAAAAGATTGGCTGTTTATTTTTCTTATTGGACTCATTGGGAATACCCTTTCGATTGTTACACAGGAAATGGGCACAATGCTTTCCACTGCTCAGATGGGGGCGATTATTACAGCCACGACACCTGCATTTATGGTTGTCTTTGCCCGTTTGATATTGAAAGAAAACATTACGATGAAAAAATGCTTGTCCATTGTTCTTGCAACGATTGGCGTTTGTGTCATAGTAGGCAATGGTCGAATCGATGTGACCCAACAATTAGGCGGCATCTACTTATTGGTTGCTGCCTTAACATGGGCATTAATGTCTGTGTTCGTGAAAAAAGTACCAAGTCATTACTCACAAATTGTTGTGACAACCTATTCATCTATGATTGCCGTTATACTATTGACACCTTTCGTCATTCCAAGGTTAAAAGATTTGGATCTAACAAGTATTTTACAGCCAACTATTTCGGGTGGCTTGCTATATTTAGGAATTATTTCAACAGCTGTTGGGTTTCTATTGTGGAATAAAGGGCTTCAACTAATGAACGCTTCCAGCGGGGGCTTATTCTTCTTTTTTCAGCCCATTGTTGGCACATTTTTAGGCTGGCTGCTTTTAGATGAGACAATTGGTCTTTCGTTTTGGCTAGGCTCCCTATTCATTTTTAGTGGTGTATTTATGGTCATTCGAGAAGACTAAAAGTAAGTGCGTTTCTATCTTGTATAGAGGCGCACTTTTCTTGCTTCAGACTCTGGCGAATGTCACGAATTTTTCTTGTCATGTCAATACAGCTTGGCTCATATATTGCTACAGCCTGAAGGAGCTGATGATTTGATAACCTTTTTAGGGTCCTTAAAGGAACTATCATTTTTATTGATTCTTATTTCTGCTATGGTGTATCGGAGACAGCTTAAATTAACGAGGTGGAAAAGAAAACTAACGATTGGGGAATGGACTATGTATATCGTTACTTCCATCGCACTTACTATTTATTGCGTACTTTATTTTGTTTTTCTTTTGGGAACATAATTTATAAAATAATAATCCTATAAGCATAAAAATGTATATAATTGGATGAAAGACTTTATTTTTGGGAGGGTTTTTATGTTTCAAACAGTAGAGCATTTTTTACAATCTTGGACATTTGAAGCTACTGCTACGCAGAAATTACTCAATCAACTTACGGATGAATCGCTTCATCAGGAAGTAACTACTGAAAATTGGACTTTAGGACGCATAGCTTGGCATACTGTCACGGCCATTCGAATTATTTCGGCTAATACCAACTTAACGTTCGAAGCGCCAGCAGAAGATTTTCCTGTTCCCACTTCTGCTCAATTTATCGCGGATAGCTATCGTCAAGCGAGCCAGACATTTGTAGAAGCATTAAAAACACAATGGACTGACCAGACGATGCATGAAACGATTGAATTTATTGGTCAATCCATCCCAAACGGCTCCCTCTTATTATTTTTATTGCAGCACCAAAGCCATCATCGTGGACAAATGACTGTTCTAATGCGTCAAGCTGGGTTAACTGTTCCAGGCATTTACGGTCCAGCCAAAGAAGAGTGGGCACAGTTTGGGTTGAAAGCCCCGCAAATGTAAACAAATCTATAAGGCACTATTTATTGACTTTTTTGATAAAATTTGAGGGAAACCTAATTTTTGCGGGTTTCCTTATTCATATTAAGTAACAAATCTTACAATTTAACCCCATTACTTATAGACTGGATTAAGATAGTTGTTATTTGATTCCCACTTATAGTGTCCTACATGAAATTCGTTCAGGTTTATTAAATCCTTGAAATACTCTGGGACAGGACTATCCCAGTTTATATTTTCTATTTTCAGTGGAAAGTTGTCCTCATTAGGATTGGGCGTATGAATATAAACGGAATCGAAACTAGCGTCTTCATCAACTAACTCAATCCACAATTGATATGGTTTTTCGATTGTTCTGAGCTTCTCTAAGAAACTGTTATATAAAGCTATATGTGCTTTTATATGCTCTCTTCGTATTTTCAAACTATTATTCCCATGACCGTAAAAATCAAGATGGGTGTGCCACAAATCAAACCAACCCTCTTTGCCAAAGTCTAAATCATATTGCTCTGCTATTACTTCTCCCCATAAGTTACGGAAATAACGCTTTTTTCCACGAAACTTTTTCAAAATTATTGTTCCCCCATTTATACAAGTTTTTTGTTCTCTAATCGTCTGTTACAAGAGGATTGTTTAGGAGCCAATGATTTTTTCAACTCTAGTTTTCACAACAAAACTTGTTCACATCGAGGTCACTAAAATCATTTTAAAACTGGTTTCTTGCAATTCATTAATTAGTTGGCCACTAACAGAAGATGATGTGTCAGCATAGCGTCAACCTATTTGTAGACTTGGTTTTTTTGTGTGGCAATTTACCTTCAACAAAAATTACCGAATAATTGTTCTTATATTAACTATATCAAGAATTAGGGCAAGCACCAAATATAACATTTACCTTTAACAACAGATGAAAAGAGGTTGTCCATTGTGAGACAACCTCTTTTCTGAAGTATTAAATTATAAAGTGGCTAACCAGTTATTAGTATCAGCAATCGTTGGATTTGCCAAATAATGTCCACCTTCAATTTGCAGTGTTTGACCAGTCATAAATTTCGCTTCATCAGAGGCTAAAAATACTACTGCGTAACCAATATCATCTGCTTCTCCATGGTATGGTAGAGCATTAAATTTAGAATAGATCGCAAGCATTTCATCTGGCATATTGTTTTTCGCTGCAGGCGTTAAAATGAGACCTGGTGCGACAGCATTACAGCGAATGTTATCTTTCCCATATTGTGTGGCGATGTTTTTAGTCATATTCACCACACCTGCTTTTGTGGCACCATAAGCTGTACGTATTTGATCACTAGCGAATGCAGCCATGGAAGCTGTGTTAATGATGGAGCCCCCACCTGCTTTTTGCATGTGTGGAATCGCAAAACGACTTCCAAGTAATATTGATTTTAAGTTCACATTGACTAAACGATCCCATTCATCTAAGTCAATATTCACTACATCCAAATCCTTCTGTAAGTTAGTTAGACCAACATTGTTAAACAATACAGTTAATGTGCCGTATTGATCCACCGTGAAGTTTACCGCTGCTTCAATAGAAGAAGCATCTCCTGCATCCAGGAAAATCGCTGCAGCCTCGTACCCTTCTTGGACCAAAGTGTCTGCTGCTTCTTTAGCACCCTCTATATTGAAATCAGCAATAACCACTTTTGCGCCTTCTTTTGCTAATAATGTTGCTGCTGATAAACCAATCCCTGATGCGCCACCAGTTACTAACGCTACTTTATTTTTTACTCGATTCATTTTCAATTCCTCCTCATTACAAAAAAGAACAACTAACTCTTTCTTCTCTGTAAAATAGTTTAACATTAAACTATTTATTTTTAAACTAAAAAGACTAGTGAATTGAATGCAAAATATAGCTTTTCTATGTTAACATTTACATATATTACATAACGAGGTGATTATATGGAAAACAATAAATTGATTTGCCAAGCTTGTGGAAATGATACTTTTTCTTCCGGACAAATTGGCAGTCTAACGAGTGAAGGAAATGTACGACCTATCGGTTCAATCATGGCTACTGGATCTCCGCTTATTTTAACGTTTTGTAAAAAATGTGGTGAAGCTACATCCATCAAAGTAGCCCAACCAGAGAAATTTAAATAAGTATTAGAGGATATTTTAAAGAGAAGATAAAGATTTGAGTGGATTTGGTAGTATGATTTCATCCTTTTTGTCTGTTCAAACTTAAACAGTGGAGGTTTTTGTATGATGATTTTCGATACAGTCACACATATTGTTAAACATTATCAACCGACAGTAGACTTCTTGAAAAATTATTATGCTAACCATGAACAACATTATGAGGAGTACTTTCGATATCACTGCCATCATGTTGAGTAGAAAATGCAGGCTGCAATATCAAGAGATCATGAAGAAGCAGTTACAAAGATTGATTTAATTGTTGCAATACGAACATCTCATCCTTCCCCATCTATACAAAGTATAAGTAGTTATGCTATAATACTTAGGAAAACCTCAGAGGGTCAACCAATTCAAGGCTGTAGCGAATCTTCGCTTCAGCTTTTTTTATGCTTTAAATTACAGAGAAAAAGGATGCTGAGAAAGACCATTTTCTAATATTGGATCACCTTAACAATAAAAATGACACAAATGGTATGTTGCTCAAGTAATTGAAATGATTCTGGACAAAACTGCTGCAAATAAGACAGAGATTGCTACACTGTTAAATGTTCATGTTCCTTTAGCCGATTTGCGTGTAGAATTAGAGACGATTTTATACCAAGCCTGTTTTTCTTATTTGAACGAAAAACTAAGCGAGCCGAATGTCTCTATTGATTATCTGGCTCAACTGTATACTGCAAATGCGATGGTACATATAAACTGGACTTTAAAAAGCGATAAGGATAAAAGTGCGATTGAACTTGCTCATAAAATACAACAGTATATATTTGAACAGGTGCAAAAATAAATGATTAATCGCACAAACTACTATTTGTAAATCAAAAAGAGAGCATAATTCCAATTGAATAGGAAATTGGAATTATGCTCTCTTTTTATTATTCTTCCCCCATTGATACGGCTTTTTTGCCCAATTCCACAACAAAATAAAGAGATAGATAATGACGATCGTTATCATCATCATCGTTGCATTTTCTCCCCATGTAATAGATTCTTGTTTTCTCCATTGATTAATCGTTCTTACAATGAAATAGACAAAAGGATAAATAAAAAAACTTAATTGATTTCGCCTCATCTCAGCACCTCATGAATCAATCATTGTGGCAAGCTTCATCATTGTTTTCCAATTGCGAACTGTTGCTGGCACCTCAAGCTTGGGCAATTGTTGGTTGAGCTTAGCATTACGGATGCTATCGGAGAATAAAAGATAAACTTCTCTACCAATAATGACACAACGCTCTTTATCATTTGCATATGATAATAACTTATCCCCATTTTTTTCAGTAGGAGCGGCTGATAGGAATGCCACATGGAGGCTTTCCCCTATTGCAGTGGCACTTGCATCAGCAATGTCTTGCTGAGAAAATGGACAGTTGTTCACGATATGCTGAAGTTCTTCGGCGGATCTCATCATCACTGTACTCGTTATACCAAATACGGTTTGGATCGTTTCTTGAATTTGCTTGTGCAAGAATTCTTCTGATTCACTCGATTCAAACAGAATATTTCCACTTTGTATATATGTGCGAATGTTTTGTAGTCCTAGTGGTATAAGAGCTTCCCTTAAGTCAGCCGTTTTTATTTTATTATGTCCACCTACATTAATGCCTCTGAGTAGTGCTACATATTTGATCATTCAATCCCACCTTTCTTCTCAATCTCATTATAACCATCTAAAGGGAATAATAGGAAAAAACTGCACCTAGTAAGCCCAAGTGCAGTTTCATTACTATGCTAATTGATGGATATCCTGTATTAAACGCTCAACATTTTCTTTTTTTGTAGCCCAGCTTGTGCAAAAACGAACAACCGTATGCGTATCATCAAATAATTCCCAAACGGAAAATGAGTATTTTTCGCCCAAAGTAGGGAGTAAATCGTTCGGCAAAATTGGAAATTGCTGATTCGTTTTTGAATCGTAGCGTAATGCAAAGCCTTTATCGATAAATGCCTGCTGAATCAGCATAGCCATGTCTACGGCATGATGAGCAATGTCCAGATAAAGGTTATTTTCAAATAATGTTTCAAATTGAAGGCCTAGTAATCTACCTTTGGCAAGTAGCCCTCCTCTTTGTTTGATCATATAGCGGAAATCCCGTTGGTATGCAGGATTCACGATCACAACCGCTTCACCAAAAAGTGCACCTATTTTTGTACCACCAATATAAAATACATCGCATAGTTGAGCGATATCTGCTAAGGATAAATCGTTATCTTGGGCCACTAGACCATAGCCTAAACGTGCACCATCTAGAAACAACGGCAAACCACAGTCCCGACAAACTTTACTTAATGCAGTTAATTCTGCCTTACTATAGGTTGTTCCATTTTCAGTTGGATGAGATATGTACACTAAACCTGGCTGTACCATATGTTCATGTGTGCTATCTTGCCAGTGACCATCATAGCAGGCTTTAACCTGTGCAGCTGTTATTTTACCATCATCACTAGGCAGAGTAAGTACCTTATGACCAGTCGCTTCAATTGCTCCTGTTTCATGGACGGCAATATGCCCAGTAGTCGCAGCAATGACTCCCTGATGTGGACGCAAGATGGAGGCAATAACGGTTGTATTCGTTTGTGTACCTCCCACTAAAAAATGAACATCTGCCTGCTCAGCAGCTATAGCCTTTTTGATATAGGCTCTAGCACTTTCCGAATGCTCATCCATACCATAACCTGGTGATTGCTCCTCATTCGTTGCCACTAATTTTTTCAAAATTTGAGGATGGGCACCTTCCGCATAATCATTTTCAAATCGTATCATATCTATTCCCTCCAAATACGCTCATTATCTAATACTTATTTTACACCCTTATGAAGGTAATAATCTATGATTTGTTTGTCAGGTGGGCTCATTCTCTTTGGCAGCTGATCTAAGGAAAAGAAACTTATAGCTGTTGCCTCCTCTTGATCATAGTTTAATTCACCAGTAAAGCTGCGACATTCATAGGCTGCAATAACATTATAAACTTCGTCTCCATGCTGTTGCTTTGAAATAAAGTTTGATCAAAAAAATCCCACAAACCAGCATTTTACATAAATATAAAGAATCCAGTTTGAAAAAAATTGATCAAAATGGATTCTTTATCAGCAGATATTATTTCGTTTTTAAAAAATTTGATCATTTCGTAATTGTGTTGCTCAACAATCACTCCCTTTAACGGAATAACACATGAGCTTCTATTTGCTAGTTTTTTAATAAGAGGCTCTACTACTTGGTAGAAGGTGACTGACAGCCATAAGAGTATGCAAGACATAAAAAACCACACTTTTCTAGGATAGGTCTACTCATTGGACTGGCGTCAACAGTAAGGAAAGGATGCCCATTTTCATATGCTTTTTTTGCTCGAGTAGCTAAAAGTGCTGTATAATAACCTTTTCCTCGGAACAACGGTAGCGTTGAACCTCCCCATAAGCTAGCAAAGGAGGAGTTTTTCTCTAAGTACATCCAAGCAGCACTTACAAGCTGACCATCTTCATAAATTCCATAAAGGTATAGGGATTCAGGATTATTCTGTTTATCTCTCCAAAGTCTTTCTCCCAGCTCAGCATGCGGTACATTCCAGATGGCATCTTCTAGAACAATAATGTCTTGAATGCCTTGTTCATCAGTTATTTCCTTTAAATTGAAGTGTTGATCATTATTAAGCAAGGGGTGCTGATTATCTAACTTCATGACCATTAGTGCTTCAGGATCATCTATTGTGAATCCTTCTTGTTTAAGAATATCTTTCAAACTATCAGGCTTGTCGTAGTTATACACCTTCCACTCAAAATCCTGCTCAAGGTTACTAAAATAGTTTAACTCGTTCTTAATAATTTCTCTTACATCGCCTTCGTTTACATTAGATGAGACAATGAACCCTTTTTCACCAAAATGTGAAATGTGGCGCACCACATGCTCTGTTTCCTCTCTTATGTAACCTTTTACTTGAGCCTCTTGTCGAAGTTCTTTGTGGAATAGTGAGATTAATTCATTTTTATCCATGGGCGACCCTCCTATATTTTTTACGGATTAAGGCTTTCGCTTTTGTATTACGAATTGCACTTTCAGTTAATTGAGGTTCTTCTTTGTACATCCTTCGCCTTCCCTTTAATAAACTTTCTTCTGGGTTGAAATATGTCCAAATTAAGACCCCATATACAATAAGGATTGGCAGTATTAACTCCCACATTCTCAACACCTCCCGAAAGTAATTAGTAACCAATATACGATTGAATTTCTTATTAGTTTCAAAATTTACCCAATACTACTTAGAGCCTACAATAACCGTAAGATCATTTAAGCCCTCGTTTGATAACTTTACTTAAAAAGTATTATTCAGCATTATGGCCCTTAGATGAAGAAGGACGCATTCCTTATTAAAGTAATGCACCCTTTTCTAGAAGATAACTATTTAAACTTCTCCTTTTTTGCTATAAATTTCATAAGCAAAATATCCAAATAATAAACCTATTCCGGATCCCAAACCTATTGTAGACAGTAAGGGGATTGGGAAAAACATGCTGAGAAGTACAGCAACAGCACAACCAATCATCATTCCAAGTGGTATTAAACTATCTAAGAAATTTTGAGCGCCTTTGGATTCTTTTTTACCCAGGGTGCCTTTTTTATATTTATGTTTCATTCTCATAACTACAAATATTGCAATCCCACCCACTATTACAACAGGTAGTAAAATACGTGCAATCTCCAAAGCTAAGCCCATATTACTCCCACCTTCGCTTTTTAATTGATTCAATTTTAACATGATTTATTCCCTTAAGTGGCCCTTTAATGAAAACGAGCGTTGATTCTTGCTACAGAATCGCGCCCGTTCGTATTATAAGGTCAGCCAGAAAATATTTCTGGTTGACCATTTTTTATATCGATATATGATAACGGTAGCCGGGGTAGAACGTTCGCGCCCGTGGGGCTAAGACCCCGTCCGCAAAACAGTTCGCCCCCTACTTGTAGAAACATGTTTGAGGCTGGTTGGGACAATGATCTCGTATAACAAGCGAAGCTATGACACTACAAAGAGGATTTAGGGGTTACCGGCAATTATCATTTTGAAGGCTGGTTTTGTTGATTAATTTTATCTACTATATGAAGTCCAAAATCTATATATTTCTTTACCGTCTACCTCAATCTTATCTCTGTGCATTGTAACATGTACATTCGTGTATTCCGCCCATTGTGGTATTAGTTCCGTTAAACAATCAATTACCTTTACATCAGGAGTTGCATAACCGATATTTTCTTTTCTTAAAAAGCCATTTGAGAAATCTTGATATAATGAGTCAGTCCATTCATAAACTTCGAACTGAGAATCAAAAATCCGCTCATCTTCTTGATATTGTCCGTTTACCCAGTATATTTCCATAACAATGCCTCCTCCTTATGAATGCAGCGTTCAATATCACCGTGTCCAAATAAAGACAAAGCCCCTTTCCTAGTTTTCCGGGAAAGCGCCCGTTTGTTTAAGAGAATGTTATTTTATATTTTTTCCTTTCCTAACGAAAAACCTTCAAACAG
Source organism: Lysinibacillus sp. ZYM-1 (assembly GCF_001308875.1). Classification (GTDB taxonomy): domain Bacteria; phylum Bacillota; class Bacilli; order Bacillales_A; family Planococcaceae; genus Lysinibacillus. The sequence continues at coordinate 24,786 of NZ_KQ465129.1, forward strand.
TCGACCGCCAAATGGTTCTAAAACAATTTCAGTTAGTTGAATAACCTTTCCTTTCTCACCTGTTTTATAAAAGTCATCGAAGGCCTCTATGAATTCTTCCGTAAATTTTACATCATAATGCTTCAGGGCACGTATAATCCATTTCGAAGAACCTATCCAATATCCATTAGTTCTTAAAACGAACTCATGAACAAGATCAGCTAATGAGTTGGCTATAAATATTTCCTCAGCACGATTATTACAACCTATAAAATCATCCAGAGCATCAGTTATAAAATACCGTTTTATCATAACCTCTTCTTCCGTCCATTCTTCAGGACCCTTTTTTAAAATCTCTTTGGCCTCTTTTTTTATAGAATCTATTATTCCTTCATCTTTTAATATAATCCCTTCAGATATCATTCTTTGCATAGAAGGTTTGGCATCTTTATAATCCATTTCGAAAAAATGTTTATAGGAAGTTAAATTGTGAACGAAAATCTCTATTGGCCATCCGAAATCAATGAATGACTCCCTATAAGATGCCATTATATTTTTTTCAAAAATAACAATATCAAGATCTGAGGAATCAGTTTCTTCACCTCTAACAACACTTCCAGCCAATACAGCTCCCTGACAATAAGGAAAGTGCAGATTAATAAATCGCTCTGCTGCTTTAATAGCCTTTAACTTCACTATAACCACCCCTATTTTCACATCATTAAACTCTATCTCCCATTGTACCATCTACTTCAACAATCTGGCCCTTTAAAAGAAAAAGACGCGTTCCTAAATAAAAGCGCCCTTTAATGGAATAACTAAAATATGGGCTTATTTCTAAAATCACTTATAGCTCTGAATACGCTATGTAAGGTACTCATTGGTATGTTTTGTATGGAAATAATGTTGTACGTCTTGTTGGTAATAAAGCTATTATGATAAATACAGGAACTGCTCAAGTTAAAGCTTTTAAATCTAACAGAGCACAACTTGGTACTTATTATTTTGAGGTAAAAAGATAGTTTGAAGTACTAGAAAGTAAAGAAAGTGAGCTTTGCCTCACTTTCTTTACTTTTTTATTCTTTTGAGTTAATTGGTATTGTTATTTCTAGCTCTGGAATGTATTGAATCTTCGGGTCTCCGTTTTCATCCAGTTGGTATGATCCCTCATCGTCATAAAGATGAATATACGGTTTGATTGTAATAGCTTTTGGTAAGGTTTCAAATGGATGAACCCGTAAATCCATGATCAAATCGCTAGTTCCTTTATTCGTCTCATGGCGGCCATTGCCATGAACTAGTCTTGGTTCATGCCCTTGTTCATCAAAAACTGCGATCTGAATTCCTTCCCGGAAATCTACAGAAGTTGATTTATCAAGCAAGACTATTCTTGTCGTAATACTAGTTGTAATGGGCGTTAGTATAATTTGTTCAATAGTAAGCTGATTATTTTTGTATTTTCTACTTACATTAGGTTGTAGGTTTACATAGTTACCAATATCACTCACTGGAATATCCATTTTAAAAGGTTCAGAAACGCCATTTATTGTAATTGATAATGTCAAATTAAACTCCTTCGGGAAAGGATTTCCACCTCGGTTTTTTAAATCTGAAAATTCAATAGTTTCCGAATCATTATCCTTGCTCGGCTGTCTAAAAACACCACTAAAATTAGGGTAATCCAATGGTTCACCATTTAGTAAAAACTCAATCTTACTTATCTGATCTGATAAACTTTCTTTTGAATATTCACCTTCTTTATGATGGCGTTCAATCCCAATTGCAACACGTGTACCATCATACACTACTTCTGTTACATTTAATGTATAGCCTTCATGCGTAACGCTTGTATTCAATTTTGTTGAGAGTCCCTTTTCATCTGCGGCGTGTAAACCAAGATCCCTTGTAAATTTAAAAACAGATGATAATAAAGGCACTTCTTTCATCGTCGCAGCCATCGTTGGCGAAATTAAACCCGTAACAATAATCAAACTAAAAATCATTGCTACAGCTGCTGTAACTCCTAAATATTTCTTTACGTGAGATGACTTTTCTTTACTTATTTTCTTTAATATACGCTTTTCCCATTTCTTTTTCTCGAAGTTTGTAAGGTTTTGTTCTTCATACTGTTCCAAATCAATATTCATATCATTTAAATCTTTATAAATAGACATATTCTCACTCCTCACACTTCATTTTTTTGAACTAAAAAACTTTTAAGCTTTTTACGTCCTCTGGAAAGCTTGTTATAAACCCAAGACTCTTGCGCATCAAATTCTTTTGCTATTTCACTTGAAGGGGTTCCTTCTAAATAGTATTTTTCAAAGATTTTCCGTTCACTAGCTGACAATTGCTCAAGGAGTTCCTCAACGTAGTTTTCTTCTGATGGTTGTTTTGCCTTTACCATGGATTCATCAATTTCTGAAACTGAAAATTGCTGATTTTGTATGGTAATTTGTCTTCTTTGATAATCAATTGCTTTATACTTTGCAATCGCTGCAATCCATTGTTTGAATGAATTTTTATTAGGATCAAAGGAATGAATATTATTCCATATCGATAATAAAACATCATCAAGGCATTCTTCATAATCTTGCTGCTGGTAATTTAAATGACGTTTAATGATCGCTGTAAGTAAACCACCATATTGATTAATAATAAAAGGAATTGCTTTTTCATTTTTTTTCTGTATGTGTTGTACAACATTGTTCTCTGTAATTTTCAATTGTTCACCCCGCTCAATGATTATTGGTACCTACTATGTAATACGAAATGAATACGATAAATCTATCACAAAAGAAAAAAAGAATAACAGAAATGTTAATCTTTAAAAAATTTCCTTTATATAATTTAAAAACCTACAATCCTTCACAATCTTATCTATACTCTCACATAAAAATCCAATTTTCTTTAAAGGTGTTGTTCAACAATATGGCCCTTTTCATGAAGAAAGACGCTTTCCTAATTTTGATCTGCACCCCAAATGTTAGACACGACTCTAACATTTGGGGTGCAGATCAATTACGGAAAAGCGCCCGATTGTGGAATATCGTTATTCAAATACCTCCTCGTTAGAGCTTAATAAGTTTTGCAAACTACAAATGACTTCATTATTTTCTTTCTAAAATAATCTCCTCTTCATTATCATTCCAACTAATTGTGAAAACTGGTTTATCCTTTTCGGTTAAAACCCCTTTTTTTATTGTAGAATTAGAGCTTGTATAAAGTCCGTTTTCATCCAACTCAATTATACCTTGACCCCATTTACCAAGTTTCGTTTGTACAGCAAATTGAAATTCTCCAACACTGCCTACATCTGACCTCTGATATTTTAAGTCAATAGAACTTTGTACGTTTTCCTTACCTGCATTATTGAATGTATATTCAACTTTCCAATTATCACTTTCCCCTTCATAAATGAGCTTTTCATCACTCCCACTTTGTCCAAATAGGAAATAAACCCCGATGCCTAAAATTCCAACTATAATTATTACAACTATAATTTTTTTCATTTATTTAACCCCCTCCCCCTCACTCCAACCATATACTTATTTTTAATAAGTAAAAGCATTTATTTAAGATGAATTCTAATCAAAGTCTCCGCTTGTTTAATGCTTTTCTTTAAATAAATTGGTGAATTTGGGTGGCTTAATACTTCCTCAGTAGTTAACCATAATACCTTTTCTACTTCATCAGTACTTTTAGGAAATGCTTCCCCTGATTCATATTCACAAAGAAAAACAATATCCACTACATTTTCCCCTTTATCTGTTACGAACGATGTGCTATGTACATAATTTAGCCTGTCTTTTACATTCACTCCGACTTCTTCTAAAATTTCTCGCTTCACTGTTCTCTCTAATATGTCCGACGAATTTCCTTCTTTCTCTACCTTACCTCCAACTAGAGAAAGTAGACCACCAGCTTGTTCCTCTTTTTTGCTTCTTTCAATAATAAGCCACTTATCATTTTTCCTTACAGCACCTTCAACATTTACGATAAACATTTTGAAATACCCCCAATAAATTATCCTAATTATTTCTTCAAAGTTTGTAATTTTCCCTTCCTTTATATAAATCCTGGTAGGAATCTTATTCCGCAATCTGACCACCTCTTCAAGTGAATCTCCTAATTCTACCGAGCCGCATTGTCGTAAATCCAATAAATAGCCCATGTTGGTTCCCCTTCCTTATTATCATGAATTGTTTTATTGTATATGAAACGATTTTATTCCTTTTGCACTATCTGTCAATAATGTACATACTTTTCCTTTTTATGTATAAATTGTATACTATTAAGAATGGTAAAAGGAGGCGTAGTATGAACAATAAAAAAAATGGCAAAAATATTCTCGTGACGATAGGCTGGCTTTCGGTAGTGTTGTCAATTGTCTTCCCAATCTATTTAGCCATTATTGAGATTTGTATGGGGGTCGTCCTAAAAAGAGACTACGATGCCCCGAAACACGGGCGTATATTAATCGTCGCTGGCATTATTGGCTTTATCGCAGCATGTGCTGTCAATTATATGCTCCTACAACATGTTGGAGACTTACTATGAAGAAATATCGTTATCTACTAGCTGGTATACTGATGTTGGCGATCATCCTTGGCTTTACGCAAAGTAATCGTTACTTTTTTAGCCGCGATCTAGCCATTAACGACTACATTACTCAACACTTCAATAATGATTCAGCGCAATTAATTGAGGTCGTAGAAACGGATATCAAAGATGTCTATTATTTACTTCTCAGAACGAAAGGTTCCTCTGTGATCAATACAACTTCTTGTGTAAGTATGAAAAAGACTATTTTCGGATGGCAAATTAGCGTTAGTCCCATCGCCCCCAATGTAGATTTTGGAAAATATTTAATTGATGCCGAAACAAAATCTTTAAAATAAATACTATACATATGAAAAATGCACGAATCTGTTCATCAGGTTCGTGCATTTCCTCTACTTTTAAACAATATGGGATGTCTATCTTCAATCTCCAGATGGACCGCATGACGAATCACTAACTGTTGAGCTGTTATCAGCACAATGATTGTTCCCCTGTGAGATAGTGTGTGAATCATTACCATTTAAATCGTTTGTTGAATGCAGATAGTGAATGTGCTCGTTAGATTTGTTAGTTTTGTTGTTCAAATTACTGATAATCCCAACGACTATGATGATGCCAATAAACATAATAAAAAAAGCCATTTTTTCCAACTCCCCTCATTCATTATATAGATTGTAACATTTATTCATTTGATGGTTCTCTGGATACCTTGTTTTTACTAGTGCTTGTGCTATTTTATGTAGAATTGTCGATTGTTTCGATGGCATCCGTTCATCAGGGTGGATGGTCGTTTTGGGAAACGTTTCAAAAGGTTTGGTATCAGTCCATTATATTTTATGCCATAATCTCACCCTTCCTCTTTGGCTTTGGTCTACTTGTAGTGAAATTTCAGACAAAAATAATACCACAATCGAAAATGATTGTGGTGAGTGATTTATGATTGAGATTTACGTGATACTGATTGGTTCGCACGATTATTTTCGTTCGAATTTTTCTTTTGTTCTTGTGTTAAAGCATTATCTTCACGCACATCTAAATCATCTGGACTTAAATCTGTCGCTAATTCCGCCAACTCTGATTGACGTTTATATTGCTTGCCCTTTGTCAAAATGATCACCTCCAAGTAGTATTACATTGCCCTAATTGGTTAGATCTCATTCTTAGAAAGGTATGAAATAATCATTTCCAGCTATGCTAATTGAGATACATACTGGTTCAAAAGATGGTGATAGGCTTGTAAATCTTGCTCATATAATTTTTTATAAGTCCCTAGGCTATGTTGCTTTATATAGTGAAAGTCCTCTTCAGGTACTAGGTTGTGTATGCCATTGAGCTCCCATGCATTGTCCCATGCTGTTTGCTCAAATCGAATATTCATTTCATGTTCTTCCAACAACATCGATAAAAGATGTTCTTGAAGATAAATTTCTTTTAAAGGGTGTTGTTTTTTCATCGTAAAAATTTCAATCGTACGCGGAAGAGATGCATGCAATGCTTCACGATCAACCGCATGACCAAGTTCGTGTAAGGTCATTGTTTTTACATATACTTCCAGTGACGGCGGAAGCGGAAGTTCATGCCTAGCCCCGATTAATCGCTCGGCATCAAAACCTACATAATCCCCAATGAAGTTATAACTCATATTAATCCCTGAATGATCTTGCTTTATAGTTATCGTCATGCCAACAACCTGCATGACGGAGTTGATGATATCATATAGTTCTTTTTCTTTCAGTTGTTTTATCATGAACAATCCTCATTTCCTCTAAAAACAATCTAATGAAACGATAATAGAAGCGGATTAAATATATACTACAACTAGTATAAATTCAATAAATTCATCTTGTAGATTTTGAGGAAATGCTCAACAAAAAAAGGCACTTGTAGTAAAAACCTACAAGCGCCCAGTGTGTGAAGGGTCCTATCTTATTTAAAATTGATTAATTATTATCGTTATTTCGGCGACTTTGGTTACCGTTGGTGTTATTACTACGCTGTTTGCTTCGAGCTTCTCCACCTTTACGGCCTATTTCTTCATAAAATTCTTCGCCGTGGTTGTCAGCCGTAGCTTCTCCACCTTTTTGGCCAATTTCTTGATAAAATTCATGTCCATGATTTTTAGACGTAGCCTCGCCGCCTTTACGTCCTATTTCTTCATAAAAATCACGATCATGATTTCTGGAGGTAGCTTCTCCGCCTTTACGTCCCGCTTCTTCGACAGTCATGTTTTCATTGTTGTTTCTGTTGCGATTGTTTTGCTTGTTAGCCATTTCTATTCCTCCTAAATTTTTTTTGAGCTTTGACTAGCTCGCTATTTATATTCCCAGCCAAATCATATCTAAACATCACTTTTTCAAAAAACTGATTTTTCTATAGTAGTAGTATCTCTTTTCTTATCCATAACCCCGGCTCTCGTCAGGCTTCTTGCAATCATATAAATTTCCCCATTTCAATATAATACTAATCTATAACAAGTAACTTTTTCGAAAGAAGGGTGATGTAAAAATGACGATTATTACAAAGCCATCTATTGGCTTAACACAATTTACGGACTTCACGATGAAGGGAAGTGCCGCCAAGACGAAGTTTGTGAAAGACATTAAATATCAGGGTGACTATCATCCAATTAAGGATTATTGGAAAGGATTACGAGAAGGTTTAAAAAAATACCATGGATATGAACAGCATTTTAATGATAGCTATCTACTCGACATTGTAGATAATGCCCTTCCTGCACGTCAGAAAAATTACCAAGAAGCCGTAAAAGCCTATTTAAAATTTTTAAAAAATAAAAAGGTACAGTGGTTTGAACCTGGGAAATCTAATTGGTATTGTGATGATTTAACCGTACGTTCAAACCCCGAGCTTGGTTTAATCATCGACGATACCCCCTACCTCATAAAGCTATATTTCAAAGGAAAAAATGAACGAATCGATAAACATAAATGTCGATCTGCCCTGACGTTACTAAAGGATTCTCACTATTCAATTGAACATCCCGATTCTGTAAAACATGCTATTTTAAATGTTCAAAAAGGTCGCTTGATTACAGAAGATGAATCGACTGATTATCACCAACTAGCCCTCGAATCGGATGCAGCACAATTTATGTTTATTTGGAATAGACTTTAAACGATTAAAGATAAGTACTTCCTATTTCTTTAGTAGGATAAATGCTAGAGCAAACTATATTTTCCATACAAAACTAGATCAACCATGACAAAATGGCACCCCTTATAGGATAATAGGAATGACGTATAAATCAGATAAAAAAGGAAGTGCTTCGATGAATGCAGAATTGGTAATGCAGGAGCTGGAGGCTCTGGGCAAAGAACGAACAAAGAAAATGTATATGTCGAATGGAGCGCATGAGCCACTTTTTGGCGTGGCAACTGGTGCCATGAAACCTATTGCAAAAAAAATAAAAATCGATCAAGCTTTAGCGGAAGAGCTTTATGCTACCGGTAACTATGATGCCATGTACTTTGCGGGAATTATTGCAGATCCAAAGGCAATGACTGTGACTGATTTTGATCGATGGATAGATTCGGCTTATTTTTATATGCTGTCTGATTATGTAGTGGCAGTCACTTTAGCGGAAGCACCTATTGCGCAAGAGGTGGCCGATGCCTGGATTGCAAGCGGTGAAGAGCTGAAAATGTCAGCAGGCTGGAGCTGCTATTGTTGGCTTTTAGGAAATCGCAAAGATAGCGAATTTTCTGAGAGCAAGTTAGCCAACATGCTGGAAGTGGTGAAGAATACGATTCACGCGGCGCCAGAACGAACAAAATCTGCGATGAATAATTTCCTATACACAGTCGCTATTTCCTATGTACCACTGCACGAAAAAGCAGTCGAAATAGCACAGACAGTTGGTCCAGTGGAAATGAAGCGAGACAACAAAAAAAGCACAACACTGAATGCAGCTGAAAATATTCAAAAGGAAATCGATCGTGGTAAGCTTGGTTTTAAACGCAAATATGTAAGATGTTAAAAGGATTTCAATTATTTCTTGCCCAACTGCTTATTGCCCTCAGATCAGTTGCGTTTACCTTTAACTTTCGGCATTGATTTAATGAATTGTTTATAAAAAAATATAAGAGCCTTTCTACTATAAAATTTAGAAAGGCTCTTTAAAGTTGTAAATTTTTCACTAAAGCTACTACTCATAAATAAATTGTTCATTAAAACGTTGGTTAAACACTCCTGAATCTATACTTGAAGCGATTTTTTTCTTTTGACACTTCAAGTATAGACCATACAAGTTCGGAATTCGGCACTAACCAGTTTCTCTGTTAGTGCCTTTTATATTTCAAGAAGATTTACTGTATACGTTTCTTTTACTACTAATTTACTATAAAAATATATCATATTTCATTTTTTAATAGTATAATAATTACATATTTTGATAATAGGAGGATATACATGAAAAAATTGGTCTTATCTTTAGCGATGCTTACATTATTTTTCGCTACTACTTCTATTGCTGATGCGCATCCAGGGCGTTTAGATAGCAATGGTGGTCATAATTGTTCGGAGAAATCAAAGGCAAAAGGTCTTTGTACAGGCTACCATTATCATAATGGTAATGGCAGCAATCAAGGTGGTGGTTCCACAGGTGGTCAAAGCCACTATACACAGACACCTAAAGCCATACAAGCACCCGCATTGACTAAAGTAGCAGTCTATTTAAATAATGTGAAACAAAGTTATACGCCAAGCGCATATATGAAAAATGGCACAACCTTAGTACCGATGAAAGCAATTTTTGAGGCACTTGGTGCAACGGTTTCCTATGATAGTGCCACTAAAAAAGTAACTGCGACGAAGGACAGTAAAAAAATAGTCATTGGCGTTGGCAACAAAACGGCATATGTTGATGCAAATGGGACGACATCTACAATTGCTCTTAGCCACCCTGCTGAAATTTATCAAGGAACGACAATGGTGCCTTTACGTTTTGTTAGTCAGGCACTTGGCGCGGATGTAACATTTGATGAAGCCGCATTAACTGTCTATATTACAATGAAATAATGAACAAGCAAAAAGCAGCTTCCCTTTAAGGATGCTGCTTTTTTAGTGTTGTTTTAACTCGAACTGATATCTTTTATTAATTTTATTAGCAATTTTCTCTAAAAATGTAGCAACTGTCATATTTTCAACTTCATTTGTATACCATGCCAGTTTGGCTCCATAATTTTTCTTATTATAATTTACTTCTAATGGCCAGAAATTTTTAGTCTTATAGGTATAATCAAATTTTACATATAATTGTTTTCCCTCTGGGCACTCCATGACCACGTTATATAATGGATTTTTTCTTTCTTGCTCAAATTTCACTTTTCTTATTTTAGTTAAAATCTTGACCCCCGCCCCTCTTTTATTCGTTTCGACAAAGTTCTTTAAGATCTTGATTAAAAGAAAAAGGATAAAGCACGCTATTCCAACGAACTTTATCCTTCTACTATTATAGCATAATTAATTTTTTTCGACAAATTTATCGTAATAACGTTTGAGCATTGTAGCCATTTGCTCTCGTGTGAGAACACCTGACGGATTCATATTCTTACTGCCATCTCCTCGGATAATACCTTCCTTAACGGCCCATGCCCATGCTTCTTTATGAGATGCGCCTACTTCTTTGTCGGATTGTAAATTAGCTTTAGCGGCTAATAAGGTTTTTAAAACTTCTATTTCCTGTTTCAGCTCATTATATTGTGACATTGTTAATTCCTCCTCAAGGCCATTTTTTATGTCTTGTTGGAACTGTGCTTCGGTAATGCCCATACTCATTAAATAGGCAAAAGGATCTTTGTGTGTGGTGCCGCCCAAATTATCGGCTATCCACCGATGGGATTTGATGCCGTTGCCGATACCATCTAAAACAGTAGAAATACCTGCTTCTATGGCCATTTTACGCAATAACCAAATATAAGCCGCATAATCCTTTTTAAATTGTTCCTTATCGGAAGTCCGTGCTAACTCTACTTGGGCATAGCTATACGGATTCCCATTTGGACCACAACCATATTGGACACGATTAACAGGTGCTATTTGTACAATCCGTCCACCTCCTCCTACCCAGTGAGAAACGAAGGCATTGGCTTTATTTTTATTCATATAGGCAATTTCATTTTCTAATGCGTTTGGACCTGTGTTGGTGCTGTTACCTGATTCATGTGCGACCACGTATTTTATGGCAATGAGTGGCTGATTAGGTAAACCTGACATCATCTGTTTTTCAATAACATAACTCATTATGCACCATCCTTTCCTATCATTTTTTTGCGAATGACAGCCATGTTATTCATGATTAGTTGTGTCAATTGTAAGGGAGAATCAACTTTCTATCTGGGGCATTTTATCTTGCTGACATGGTTGTACTGACGGGGCTGAATGGATTATTGCTCTATGTCACCTCTCTTTCCGTTAAACAAGTAAAGCTACTGATAGTGAATGTTTTTGAGAGTATGACATTCACTTATACTTAGTAAATGCAAGTTAACAAGTGATTTCTAGTTAGTTGTGCTCACATTTGCTATTTTTATAGATGAAGGAATGACCACTTCTCTCCAATTCAGGCACATTGACAAAGCATGGCTCCTTATAGTATTTTTGTATCTTCTAAACGATTGAAAGTGAGGAAAAAAAGTGATTGGAGAAGACGTCATCAGCCGATTAGCTTGTTTACACGGTTATACTGCTATCCAAAAAGTCGACAAAGGTTTTTCACCTGATGCCAAATATATCGTAACAGTTGATGACACACCCTATTTTGTACGACTATCAGATCTAGCACATCATGACAAAAGACTGCAAGAATTTACTTTACTGCAAGAGTTAAGCCTACAGGGTGTTCAAACACATCAAGCTATTGATTATAGGGTCCTCCGTGACGATAATCTTTCAGCGATGGTAGTAAGCTTTTTAATAGGCACTCCCGCTGACGAGGTCATCCAGCAACTTTCGGACACTGAACAATTTCATCTCGGATTGGCTGCTGGAAAAGAATTAAGAAAAATTCATCAAGTGTTACCACCACAAACAGTACATTGGGAAGCGTTTCAAAAAAGGAAATTCACCAATTATTTACAAGCCTATCAACAGGATTCTTATCAAATTCCGCAAGAAGCTAAGTTATTAAGCTTTATTGAGGAACAATGGAAGCTATTAAAGCAACGCCCTATCACTCTTCTTCACGATGATTACCACCTTGGTCACATCATTTGCCACCATAATACTTTCAATGGGGTTATAGATTTCAATGGCTATGATGTGGGTGATCCCTATCATGACTTTTATAACTTGGCCTTGTTTAGTAGACGGCATAGTATCCCCTATTGTATCGGGCAAATAGATGGGTATTTCGCGCATCCTCCTGACGATCTATTTTGGCGTCTTTATGCCTTGTATGCCGCGATGAATGTCATTTCAACCATTGCTTGGACACGCCAATATGATCCCCAATCCTTTGACGATGCTTTAGCAAGAATTCATTTGATTTTACAGGATCATGACTACTTTTCATTGACGAAGCCTTTATGGTATTCCGACAAATAGGCCTTTAAATACTTTCAAGCAGTGCTAATATTTTTTGGCGTTCCTCTTCAAAATTAATGGTTGGCTGCTGTTCAAAGGGCCGTTCCTCTTCATGACGATGATGAAACCACTTTGGAATAATCTCTTGACGTCTACTTGCTAGACTTTGCGTCACTTTTTGCTTCTGAGCTTTAAAATGCAATTGATCTGACGCAATATCTGCCATGTTCTTTAGCTTTTTACGGTGCCAATTGAGCAAAATTTTTTCGACATACCGCCAGCGTAGCACATTGTGTTCCACAGCTAGCTTCATCGCATGGAGCACCATTTCCTCCGAAAAGATGCCGAGCCAGGAACGGATTTTTGCAGTAATATAGGCTGATTGTGAGCCAAAGCCTTGTTGTTCGTAAAAGTGATAGGCCGTAAGTGGCTTATTATCATCATCTCTATTTTTTAGTAATTGGTTATTTAGTAATTGATTATTTAGTAGTGTGGGCTTTTCCGTTTGTGGTGTTGCCGTTGACGGAAAACCCGTTGACGGCAGGACAGCACGTTTTGAGGCTTCAAATACGAAAAACTCTACCTTACCGAATTTTCCATCCTTCGTTCTCTCCTGTACCTTTTGAAGATAGCCTGCCTGAATCAGCTCATCCACAACTTTTGAAGTCGCTTCTCGTCCACATTTACTACGTGTCGTTAAATCTGCGAGACAAAAATCCCAATCATCTGGTAATGACAACATATAGGCAAGTAGCCCCTTCGCTTTCCAGCTTAATTGATCATCATTTAAAAAGGCCTTGTCCAACACAACAAAATTTTCATGCTTCGTTACTCTATAGATCATTGCTACCCCTCTTTCCGTTAACCTCTATACTATTTATATACAAGTTAATGTGGTAAAAAGGGACAATTCTTTCTTCTTTTTTTAAAGAAATTTACTAAGATGTTCTGTAATCTAGAAAGAAGGACCATCTGAATAAACTTTTAATACCTTTCCCTTTGCACATAATTGCGATAGCTGGTGTATTAAAACGTTCATTTTTATGCAGAAAATCCTAGCGATATTTTTAGCATGTTAGAAAAAGGAACGAAAAAAGACACCTACCATTTAGTAAGTGCCTCTGCTATAAGACAAACAATTTCAAGTTTGCCTAGTTTATTCATATAGTTCTTTATAAATAATAACTTTTAATGCAGCTATTTCTTCATCTGATAATTTTCCTTCTACCGTTTGTAAGGCCTCTTCCTTTGTCATCGAGCCGTCTTGTAATTTCACACGAATATCGTTTAGCTCTGTAATGCCTACTTTTTGAATGACTACCTTGGTAGCGTCTTCTTTCGTTGTAAACGGTAATGTACTGCTATCCACTGTTTTCGCTTCTTCCATATAGGCTTTTAACTCGGGGTCGTTTTCAATCGTATTTTTTATTTCTTCCATTTGTCCACTATTCTCTAATTCTGTCGATAGCGTATCTACAATTTTTTCGGAAGCAAATTTCGTGCCAAAATGTAATACACCATATCCAACGATACCAATGAAAATAATAAAAACAACGAGCCATTTAATGAATCTCAAATAGTTTCACTCCTTTATCCACGTTCATCATACTATAAGTAGTGGGTCATTGAGAAACAATTCTCCCTAGAAATTATGTAAAAAAACCCCATCCATTGATGAGGTTTATTTGACGTATTTCAAATGCTTGTGAACAAATTCTACAATATACAGGACTTCTTCATCAGTCATACTTAAAAGATTACAAACACGCTGCAGTCTTGCTGGTGAAGTTAATTGTTGGCGCACTTGATGGATATACATGTATTTGCATTTACGGGGATTGACCTTATCCCGTATTTGCTTGTATCGAAGGTATGCATAGCGAGCAAAGGCATTGAGCATCTCCCGCTCCTGCTGATCCCGTTCTTTCTTTTGGGCAGCTTCATCAATTATGTCCGTTTCAAATGTCCGTGTGCCATCTGTTAATTGCATAGTACCACCTCTCTATTGCAAATGTACTCATAACTATTAAATGCAACAAAAAAAGCCACACCTAGGGTAGATGTGACACGTTTTTTGATTATATATGTAACGATTATTGAGAGCGCTTTCTTCTTTGATCTCTTTTCTTCAACATATAGCGAGTAATCCCAAGTGTGATAACAATTTCATTTATTAATATGAATTGAAATCCGCTGCTATTTGTATTTCGCCAATCATAGATGCCCCAAATAATTAGTGTTAAGAGCACAACAGCAAGTGTATATCTAGAAGCTTCTGGATAATAATCTTTTTCTTCATCCATGGTAGGCAACATCCTTTCGATTGAGTTAGAGTGCACCCAAAATGTGACGGATTGAATGGGTAAACTGACAGATAGACCTATTATTGTCACCGAAAGAGCGAATCAGGCGCAGTGCTTAACATATAATACGCAAAAATTGCCACAATAATATTTGGTAATGCTAGCAATAAAGCGTTGTTCATTATATGATTGCGTTCGTTTCTATCTTCTTTCGTTTCCGATGCGAAATTGGCACGCATTCTATCCCCACTCGCCATTGCACCAGACATTAACAAAGCAGAGATGATGAATAATCCTCCTAGCATCCCAGAAAGCAAATGTGCTTTTTCTGTACCCCATATTAGGATTGAAAGGACAACACCAAGAATTGACAAAATGGTTCCATAGCCGACATATTTCATTTTATCCCCCCTTACTCTAGTATACAGTTAACAGCTCCATTTCGTTTCAATAATACCAAAATTTTCATATACATTTTTCTAAAGATTAACTAAAATAAGTAGAGGAAAGCTACGTGAATGGAATATCATTTGTAAATTGGAATGAACATTTCGTAACATTCATTATGGTTATTTACTAAATAAGTTTTGCAAAAAACAAGAAAGGTGCAGATCAAGATTGAAAAAAGAAATTGGTGCGATGCTATTGTTGAGTGCGGTTATATTTACAGGATGCAACCCAGATCCTAGTGAGGATCACACACAAGAACAAGTTTCGAATGAAACCTCCCATCCAACACAAGAGGATGCAACTTTAATTGGCACTTCAGAAAATAAAGAAATAAAACTATATAAGGTAGCAAATGGCGTGAAACTGGATTTTAATGGTAAAGATAAAAAATTTAATTGGTACAACCCTGGTGATACTGGAACCGATCCACAAGTGTTTTATATAGATATTACGGAAGATGGCGATGAGGAAGCTGTCATTATCATTCAAACTGGCAGAGGAACTGAGCTAGATAATTATGATATTCATGTAGTAGATAAGGATTTACAAGAAATAAAGGTTCCTAATTATGAAGACATTGTTGCACACCATATTGAGTCAAAAATTATGAAAAAGGATGATGGTACATTAAGTATTTCCGGTAAAGCACTGGGCAAGGAATTTCACTTTGAGTATGATGTCGATCCAGAACTAGAATTACAGCAGAATGAACTAGGCTTTGGTGGGATAACTATTTACTATTTAGAAAATCAAAAGATAAAATTGACGCTTGCGGCTAGCGTATTCCCTATGTATGTAGCTGATTTCCATATTACATATAAATTTGATCCTACCAAGAAAGAATTTATTGTAGCTCAAATAGAAGTACGACCTATTCAAGAATAAATAGTGTACGAATATGTTCACCCTACTATTTATTCGTATAGGATGAGCTCCAAAGGTTCATAGTAAGTATGGTGTGAAACTCATACCGAATCATACGACGGAGGGATCAATTTTATGAATAATATTCGTGAAGGTTTAATCCCAACTATTCTCGGGTCGGCTGTCACAGCGGCAGGATATGCCATGAAGCAAAAGCATGGTTCAAATAAAATGGTAGCCAATACCATTTTCGGCTTTGGTTTAGCTCACATTGTGTTAGGAGCTATTGACCTGGTAGAGCATCGTCGATAAGAAGAGAAGGGCACTAAATAGTGCTCTTCTTTTTAATTTTCCACACAATGATAACATCGTCATAGAAATGGAATGAAGGAGAGTTATAGAATGGGCCCGTAGCGGGAGATGTAATCTTATTAATGCCAGATCAGCAGGTGCCAAATGGAACGAAAATACATGAATGAGCCTCGCATTATGCTAGAGGCTCATTTTTTTGAATAGGTATCCATATTTCACTTGTAAAGGTTGGTGAGGAGAAATCGGTGCTAGCATGGTGCACAATTTCAGGACCAGCTACTTGTTCATAGCCAGTTGACGGGAACCATTCAGCATAAATACGCCCCCATGTTTCCTGAAGTGTTTGTGGGAATGGGCCTACCACTTTAAAGACAGCCCACGTATTGGCAGGAACAGCGAGCAGCGAAAAATGCCCAGGATTGGTTCCTGTAGTAGCCACACCAATGTAATGATCAAGTTCCCCCTTCTGCTCCATTCTCCCCTCCGAAAAGTTGGTAGATGCTTGGATGATGCCCTTTGGTTCTACATTGGACAGCTTTTTAAGTTGCTCAATGTCTGCCCTTGTTAAGGATTGTGCCATTTCCACAATGTCCGGATTTTCTCCCTGAAAAACAATCGGTACTCTTTTCATCATACCTACGATGTGAAATGCTTCTTTTTGCTCGAGTCGGTAATTCATCTCATTTCCTCCTTGGATGGTAAGTTGGAAGGTCATCCGTGGGAAGGCTTTGAAAGTTTGACCACTTAGCCTCGCCTCAGAAGGTGTAATCCCATGCATGTGCTGAAAGGCTCTTGTAAAAGCGTCTGCTGAGCTATAGCCATACATTACTGCTATATCGAGAATTCGCATGGAGGCATTTGACAATTCAAGAGCAGCCAGTGTCAAACGCCTCTGACGAATGTATTCGGATAGCGAAATTCCTGCTAAAAATGAAAACATTCTTTTAAAATGATATTCAGAACAATAGGCTATTCTTGCCACTTCCTTCAGGTCAATATCGTTTGTCAAATTGGCTTCAATATAGCCAATCGCCTTATTTAATCTTGTTAATGAATCCACTTGAATAACCTCCCTTTCCACAACAATAACAGGAATAGAATCGTGTCATCCGACATTTCGTGCCCTATTTAGTCGCCTTTCAAAAAATAATCTATCGAACAGGCAGAAAACTAACTTTCGAAGCTACTTTCACATACATATACTAGTGTAAAGCTAATTTTAGCCTTACACCTCCTGACTTGATACTTAGGGTCACTGCTCACACAGTGGCCCTCATAGCTTATCATACATTTTTTAGTATTCTAGATTTGCCACCTATCTCATTTATTTAAAAAGCTCTATTATTGGGACAACCTCTTTGTATGTACTGTGGATTTACAAAATGAAACAGAAATGACCAAGAACCTGGGTTCTCGGTCATTTTTATGTTAGCGGTAGTTATGATGGGTAGGTGCAAATAAGGTTTCGTCTGAACGACGCACAAGCGAGAAATGGTCAACATTATAATGGCCATGTAATAAATCATTATGATGAGCGATCATCGCTTCTGGTGTGAGGTGCTCGGAACCGTTTGTGGAATGTCCATCCCCCACAACTGTGACATCGAAGCCGTGAACAGTGGCAGTTCTCACTGCTGTATCCACACAGTGCTCTGTTTTACAGCCCATCATCACCAAATGCTGCACTTCATGTTCCCTTAAATAGTCAAGCAAACCTGTTTTGTAGAATGCATTGGTAGCGAGTTTATCAAAAAAGACAGCTGACGTTGGAACTTGGATTGTTTTATGTACCTGAAAGCCATCTCCTTCCCCACCAGCCACATCTTGATCACGAACAAAAATAATGGAGGCATTCGCTTCGATTGCCTTATTTATAACCTTATTGATGGTCTCTAGTAATGCATCTTTGCGATAAACTGCTTGCTCCTCCTGATTACCTTCTATCAGTTCTTGCTGTGCATCAATCACGACTAACGCTTGTTTCAAAAGCATCTCTCCCTTTTTGTTTTCTACCCATACTTTACCATAAAAGAGGACTCATTTTTATCATTTTTTTACTTTTGAAACAGTTATTCCATCTCCAATTGGCAAAAGGATGGACTCAAGTTGTGGGTGATTTGCCACCAGAACATTAAATTTCTTCATGATGGCCGTGTAACGTTTTGGTGTCGCTTCTGGGTCAGCAACACTGCCCGCTGCTAGCACATTATCCGTGACAATTAGAGCACCAGCATTCGCTAGCTCTATACAATACGCAAGATAATGTTCGTAATTATCCTTGTCTGCATCAATAAAGAAAAAATCAAAACGTTTTCCAGCAGCTACAAGCTTTTCAAGACTCTCTAGGGCAGGGCCAGTGAGATGTGTCACCTGTTCAATAAAACCTGCTTTGGCAAGATTTTGTGCAGCTAGCTGTGCATATTTTTCCTCTAACTCTAGTGAGGTTAATGTGCCCTCACCTTCAATTCCTCTTGCCAGACAGATGCCACTATACCCACCTAATGCTCCGATTTCTAAAATATCCTTAGCCCCCGCAATCGACACAAGCATCGTCAAGAGCTTTCCTGAGGATGGGGAAACAGAAATAGCTGGCATGCCCTGATCCATAATGGAGGATATGACACCCTCTAGAATCGGATCTTGCTGTGAAAATACCGTATCAATATAGTTATTTATGATTTTCATGTCCGTTGCCTCCCTCTTCCGTCTGTGAATTGTCTTCTGTTTCTATTGTTTCACTTTCATGAATGTCAAAAAGCTGGCTAAATTCTTGAATAACCATATCAATAGCCTTTAATTCACCTACTAAAATTTGCTGAATGGATTGAAATTCGGGCTGCTCTAATTGCTGTTTAATCGTTGCACGCTTAATAGTCAATGATTCTAAAAAGGCAATCGCCTTACCTCTTCGGAACGTTTTCGCTCCACGCGGTGACGCACCCTCCATTCCTCTATGACGCCCGCCACGATGATGTCCTTCTCTCTTATGTTCTCTAAAACCTGAATCTCTCATTAATTAGACACTCCTTCTGTATACAAATGTATACTTAAATTTAAAGTAATTGTATACAAACGTATACAACATGTCAACGAACATATTATTTTCATCACTCAACATATACTAGTGATAGGAATTATTTTTTGAAATGGAGGTACGTGTATTGAAAAGGGTCGTAAAATATGTTTTGGCGATCGGCACTTTATTCATTCTGTCAGGCATATTTTTAATTGGTGCACAATCCCACTATAATCAGAAGGAAATTAAAATTGCGAGTAAACTTTGTCTTGAAAATGGTGGACAGCCTAAAATCATACGCGATTATTTGGCTCTCAACTATTCCTTTTCATGTCAAAAAGATTGAGGTTGTACATAAGATAGATAGTCACGTCATTTTATCTATCATTCGGACAAATGGCTAGCTGACAAATCTATTTCCACATATGTATAGTAATGTGAAGCAAATCTAGCCTTCCCAGAAACGCTCCTTTTTTGAGGCCACTTCCCCATTGAAGTGGCCTTTTTGATAAAAAAAAAGACGTCAGATAGACGCCTTTAATGTTTGATCGATATCCTCTATCAACCTATCCACTTGTTCCTTTGTTATCTTAATGACATATAACTCTGTCTTTTCGATTCCATCTTGATTTGTTAGGTGTTTAGGATATTGACAGTTGTTTGATATCTCTTTGTCCATACAATCACCTCTTTAATGATATATATTCGACATAAAGTATAGCAAACCTTCAATAAAAAGGAAAATATCCATATACTTTCTCACCCACAGAAAGATAAGTATCCGCTATTCTCATTAAAACCCTGTTAATAGTGGAAATATTTAGCTACCATTGCTATTGCTTATCAAATTTCGCAATTTTTTTAGATAGCCGACCCCAATAAACATAAGAATGTGCCATAAACATTTACCATAATATTTCTACCAAATGCATTCATTGTTGTACTGATCAAGGCAAGCCCAATAGTTATGATGAGCATGCCCATAATAGTGTGAATGATTTTCATTTTTAATCCCCTTTTAATAGGCGATTCCTACTCGCATCTTCATGAATTCCTCACTAAAGATTTGTTTATAGGCAAAGTCGGCTGTATCGCCTACTGATATTCGAGCGCCTCCCTCTGGCAAAAAGTTACGTTCCACTCGATAAGTTCCTGTAAATGCGCCATCCGGTAAATAGGTTGGACAAACAATTGTCCAATCAACGTTGGATACCTGTAATTGTTCAAACAAACGCTGATGCTCCTGTGCGGCAAAAGTAGATTTTTGTTTGGATTCAGTCGATTGATAACGAAGAATCGTTGGTGTCACACGACTTTGTAAAATACCCGCTGTCCCAATTGTAATAATTCTTTTAATCTTTTGTTGCTCCATAGCCTCAAGTATGAACGAAATACTAGTTGATAGTGTGTCATTACCATCTGTATTTAACGCACTCACTACTACATCCACATTGACCATAGCCTGCTCGAGATCTTTTTTGTTTAAGACATTTCCTTGAAAGATATGTAAATGCTTATTGTCTAGCTGTAATTTAAGGGGATCACGGACGAATGTCGTCACTTCGTGATGATCTTTTAACGCCATCTCAACAATTTGACTTCCCACACGACCTGTAGCACCCAAAACTAAAATTTTCATAGATCTCACCTCCCTTTACATTATAGCATGCACCATATATGTAAAAGAGACACATAAAATATGTGTCCCCCGCTTACCTTATTTTGCTTCTAGTAGCTCAACATTCACAATAAATGCATCCATTTTATTTTCTTTGGCTAACTCATCGATAATGGTTTGAATCTCACTTTCTGTGCTTTTTTCAATTTCCTTACCATTGTGTAACTGAATGGTGATGACTTGATGGTTTGGAGAATCTACTAAATAGCCAATCGTACTGTCTGGGGAATATCCAGCCTGCCGTATAGCTTGTATGACCTTCTGTGTAAAATTAGTCGCTTGTAATTTTTCACTCAACTCTTCCGCATAGGTTGGCGCATTAGAAAAACTTACGGGTATGGGTGAAGCTTGCTTTTGGACAATCAGCCATGCAATCACCACAATAACGCACATTAGTAGAAAGAAGCCTTGAAGTATTCCCTTCATTCACTCGCTCCATTTCACCATCATATTTACAGGCGGAAATCTACTATTTCAACCTTAAAAACTGTTATGTATGTATGGCTAAGTTTTCATTTTTCTATTTAAAGGGCAAATTACCAAGAAGTCTATTTGAAGCATTCATAGATTATAAGTGTAAGGGTTGCGCGACCAATACTAAAAAACTAACAATAAGGGAGATTAGAAAATGCAAGATTGTAGATTTAATCATTATATGAACTGGGGTCAACAAAAATACAAGTCGGAAGAATGCTGCGAAAAGAAATGTGAGCATAAATGTGATAAGTGCAAATGCGAACATAAGAAAGAGAAATGCCCTTGCAAAAAAGAAGAAAAATGCTATGAAGAAGACTACTGTTCCAAAAACAAATGTAAAGGCTGTATCTGCCATCAATTAAGATGCTTACCTGTTGGCACACTTGTAGACGTAGTATTAACGAGTGGTTTTAGCTTAGCTGACGTCTTTTTCATAAGTTTAGATCCTAAAACTTGCTGTGCAACATTCTTGGAAGTAACTCGTGGCGGTGCTTCTCAAATTATCTTAGATTGCCAACAAATTATTGTGATTAGAAGAGCCAATCCTGCCTAAAGATTGCTAAATCCGTTCAATTGACACCAACTAACTTTTTATCTTCTGCCAGGTTGTAGCCTGGCAGAATTTATATGCTTATTCATTGATAATCACTTTCACAATGGGCTCTAGTTTTCCTCTATAGACATCGCCCAAATAATCGACTTCCACTACGACTGCTCTCGGTTCAAAACGCTGGATACATTCAATTAAGCGCTTTGTGTTCATTTTCTTCATCCGGTGAAAGAGCTTACGAATATCAGATTTAATAGTCCATTCCCGTTGTGGGCAAGGTACCGTAAACGTCGATAAAATAAATGCTACATTTTGTAAAATACCTTCCACCCCTGTAGCTTTCCCATTCACATTACTTAAAGCTGTTACTTGATGTGTCATGCTATCAACCTTTCTTCTACGCTCATACAGATAAGTTTGTTCTCTTGAAAAAGAGCACTTTGTTATTTATGCTTGCTAGGCAATATTTATGAACGTTACTTTTGTTTGTACCCCATATTCTTTTGGTTTAAACAAATACTTAGTTGATAGGTATGCTTTAATACTTAACGAGTAACCGCATAATAGAGAACATATAACCAGCTAAAACAGCCGTGGATGATGGCCCATATGATGGAATGGTGGACACTCCATGAAATCGTAATCGCTAATACAGAACCAAAGCCAATGCCATTCTTGACGACCGTTTTATGCTCCATTTTTTTCACCTTCTTTGTTCTTTTCACCTCTCCACCTTGCCATCTCATCTTATTCCCCTCCTATGTGATCTTTGTTTATGCACCAACTAACAAGGGCATCCTAAGAGAAAGGATGTGATTTGATGAAAATAATCATATTGGTTGCCATCATTGTGATACCTAGCCTCATGGTCTATCTTCAGCAAAAAAGTGATAAAATGCGGCTTTTTTTCAATGCTTTGGGTGTCGTGTCCGCCATTCTTTTTGGCTATATTGCCGCTACTTCCATAATGCAGATTATTCTTGAGGATGCTGTCTTTATGACAACGATTCACGCCGTTTTCTTAAGTCCCACTTTTCTAATAACAGGCGCGTATTTAGGTTTATTTTTGATTCAGCGCATAATCGATAGCACCATAGGTCAAAGAGCAAAACCATAACGAGTCTTAATAAAAATCACAATAGACGCGCCATGTCTGTTCTGTTGGATTATAGAAGAAATAAAAATTGCCATTATCAACAATATTCAGTTGGGCCTTGGCATCTGAGGTAATTTGGAAGACAAATGGCGTATGTTCCCCAAAATCATAACCACTTTGACAATAGGTTGGGTAGCCACCAATTTTATGAAGCGGATAAAGGTCTTCTAAGATATCGTCAAAATAATCAAGTTCCTCTTCTTGCTCCAACCTTAATATTTCCTCTTCTATTTGTGCAGGAATGCCTCCCCCATCCCATACTGGGTAATCATTACTAATAAGCTCTGGTTGCAGTGGGAAGGCTCGTATATGGTCGTGCTGCCATTCCCGCTTGACTAAGTTTCCTAATGCCGTGTAGGTCCTTATTTCGAAAAAGGGGCTCAGATCATCCTCCATTAAATGATCCAAAATACTCTCATGGACAAATAGCGTTATCAATTGAAAAGGTTTTAGTGCTGTAGGTACATATGGCAAATTTTTCAAAAACAATGTAGCGAGCGGTTGAAAGCCAGAAGGTCGATGCTCCTCTGGTAAGGACCACCCCACAAAGCCAATCCAGCTTTCTAATAGTTCATGGGTTGGTCGAATGCCGCCAGTCTGAAAAATTGTAGCTTGCTTGGCTAGCTGAGCTTGAATATGTTTAATGGTCATGGGCAAGCTCCTGCTGTCGACAGCAGCAATCCGTTGTATGATCATTTACCATGCCGACTGCCTGCATAAATGAATAACAAATAGTACTGCCGACGAATTTAAAGCCGTCCTTCTTCAATTGCTTGCTCATGCGATCACTAATATCTGTAGTCACTGGTACCTCTGCAATAGATGCCCATTCATTGATCAGTGGTTGATGATCGACAAATCCCCAAATATATTCAGAGAACGAGCCATATTTTTCTTTTATTTGTAAAAAGGCTTTAGCATTTGTTACAACACTTGCTATTTTTAATTTATTGCGCACGATTCGTGTGTCTTGCTGTAATGCCAAAAGCTTGTCCTCTGTATAGTAGATAATCTTTTCAACATCGAAACGATCAAATGCCTCTCGATAGCCCTCACGCTTTTGTAAAATCGTCCACCAGCTAAGTCCTGCCTGTGCCCCCTCCAAACAAAGCATCTCAAATAGATGCTGATCATCATAGACGGGTACCCCCCATTCTTTGTCATGGTAATCTACATACAAAGGTTGGTCTAACTTGACCCAAGCACATCTTTTCATCGTAATACCTCCAATTTTTATGTATTATTTAATGGCTGTGATACATAGCCATCCTTTACTTGTTTTTTCACTTATATATACAGTTTGAAAACCGGTCTGTTCTAATAACTCCTTCATAGCTGCTGGTGTTTGATAAGTTTCCATATGATAATTCATTTTGTATAGCTCGGCAATGACAATAAATTTCCCACCGCTTTTCAATACCCTCCACACTTCCCCAACATCATGTTCCAATGAAGGCCAAAAATAATGGGTTTGAAAAGCTGTAATGGCATCAAAAAATTGGTCCTCATAAGGAATATGAGACACACTTGCCTCCCTGACAATAATACTGCCATCAGCGACATGGGCTCCATTCATTTTGATAGATTCCTTTATTGCCTGTGCAGAAATATCTATCCCATAAATTATACCACTGGGATTCAATTTCGATAAAATTTGGAGTGTTTTTCCCCCGCCACATCCTATGTCTAACACACGATCTCCATCATTGATGGCCCCTTGCCGAATAAACCACCTATTCATGCCACTATGAGCGATATTCATGATACGTAGCATCCATGAGCCAATCCATCCATTTGGTTTTTTTGCCTGTTCAATTAACGATTGTAATAATGACATATAGGTTCCCCTCTCTTCACAGCTGATGTGGATTTTTCACTTTTTTTACATGTATACCCACTATATAATAATAGAAAGCACATCAACTACCGAAGCTCTTATAAGTTTGTACGTGTAAAATAGATTTTTGTTTCATTTTTTACCAAATCAATATGAGGGAGGAATCTTTGATGATTCAACAAGCACAGCAACAGGATGCCCTAGCAGCAGCAACATTAGCTTTATTGCTCTGGCCCAATCATACTGTAGAAGAATTTTATGAAAACATGACACAACTACTTCAGGATGAAAGTGCCGCGATTTTCCTTGCCTATGATCGTGACAAAGCGATTGGCTTTGCCCAATGTCAGTTGCGAACAGATTATGTAGAAGGTACTCATTCCAGTCCAGTTGGTTATTTAGAAGGTTTATTCGTGATGCAAAGGTATCGACAGCAGGGCTTTGCTAGAGAGCTTGTGGCACATTGTGAACAGTGGGCCAAGACAATGGGCTGCTCAGAATTTGCAAGTGACTGTGAATGGGACAATAACGAAAGTCTACAAGTACATCTACAACTCGGGTTTACAGAAGCAAATCGTATCATTTGTTTTACAAAAAAAATATAAGAACACCAATAAAAAAATCACAAGTGTTTCGAATCGTTCACTTGTGATTTTTTGCATCTATATTTTATTTAATTTAAATATGTATTGTTAGAAATAGTTCGTTCGCGCTCATCGATAATTAAATGGATCAATAATGCCAGCTGTTGTTCTATTCGCATATTGTTCAGATGTAAGATATCAGCAATTACATTTTTTTGCTTCTCTGCTAATTCTATTTCCTCTAACATTAATAGAATTTCTTCTTTTGTCAGCCCAAACATCTTTTATCACCTCCATTCCTTTTTGTTATTGTAAAAAAATTACACACATTTCACAATTAACATATAATCATCTTGTGTTATGAATCATTTTTACTAATTATAGGCTAAATCATGGAAACTAATCAATCTATTATCCATTATTCCTTAATGTTTTTTTTACAACAATTTGAAACTTTATTATTTTCTTAATAACATTTACAGGGGTTAAACTGCTTTTTCACCCAAATATTTCGGAATATTGCAGAAATTGAAGAGAAGATGTCTATACCATTATAAAAATAATCAGTCATTTTGTCGAATTATAGTGTTTTTTTAGCTTATCATCTAAGCATTTTTTTGCCCAAATATATTACTTTACCCGTATAAGAAAAGTTGAAACCTACAGGATTCGAATCATAAAAAAAGTAATTTCAAAATTGAAACTACTTATCTTAGTTGTATAATCGGTTATTAAATTATTTTTTTAATATCATTTTTTTGCATTTCTATAGGCTTCTCATAATTTGTTCGAACGACCTCTATTTGTGACACTTTAGAAGTCGTGTCCTTATGCCATGTTGTTGTCTGAACATGTCTTTGAACAAACAATTGACTGTTTTCCTGTATCACTGCAGGAGCCTTAACTGCACTTAAATCTGTATCACGTATCTCTAATAAAGATTTATTGGACAATGCTAAAAAAGGTCGTGCCGCTTCGTCTACTTTACAATGCTCGATACGTCCCATCGACCGATCTGACCACATAATAGCATATGGACTATCCTGACAATCTTTGAAATAGCTGTTGGCTACCTCAAAAATAGCATCAATACAAGTTATCCCATTCCCTCTCATTTGTTCAAACGTACAATGCTGTGTAAATAAACGAGCATTGTTGATGTAAACATGATGGCTTTCCAGTTCTCGAATGTTTGTATGTTGAAGCATGATCTTGGCATGATCATTGCCATAAATGCCACCTGATTGCCCAAATTGAATGGTAGATTGGCGGAGCTGCAGCCCACTTGCATCCACAATGAAATGAAATTGCTGGTGGTTTTGAATTTGACATTGGGTCATGGAAACATCTGCTTCATCCACTATGGAAATACCAACGGCCATTCCATTACGTACGTGACATTTGCGAAACTCAGCCTTACTATTTTCTATTAACACTTGAGCTTTCACATGACGATTAAACTGACAATCATATAACTTAGCTTCTGTTTTTTCACCAAGATAAAGCCCGTGTCCTTGCCCATCTGAAAAAATAGAATCAGATAACATGCACTCACTACGATGCACGATCATATTGGTGTCATGATGATTCTTAATTTCACAGCCATCCATTCGTAAAACAGTACCGTCAAATAATTGAACCCCAACCCCTTGCCCTTGATGAATCAGGCAATTGGTCATCGCTAGCTCACTATTCGCCGCTACAATTTGTTCTTTATCATGACCATGAATTTCACAATCCTCCATCACCATCTTCACATGACGTATCGCGAAAATACCATGTTTCTTCCCTTCCAGCAGCAGACAATTGCTTAAAGTCATTTCACAGTTTTGCGCAATAATTTGAGCCTTCGCATGGCGCTCCAGCGTTGTATCAACGAGAATAACACTGGAACCATTCGCAACACGCAGACCAAAATGATTCAGTGGAGTAGCAAGGACAGCACAATTTTGCATCAGCAAACTACCATAGCTCACCATAATCTGTGTACGAATCAATTGCTCCTCGATAATACAATTTTCTAACTGTAAATCGCCTTTCACATAGAGTCCTTGCCCTTGGCGAAAACGTAAATTACGCATATCCACATGGGTTTGATAGCGAATAAAAACGCCACCTTTAATCGTTACATGACCAACCCCATACAATGTCAGTCGCTTTGAAATGTCCAAGCTCTCCTCATAAATGCCATCCCGAATTTCAATCATATCCCCAGGCGCAGCCTCTTCAATTGCCTGCCCAATGCTTTGATAACGATGCATAATACTTCTCTTCACTACAAGTGTTGCCATTTACACACTCCTCAGCCTAAAAATGATCATATCCTATTTATATACCGAACAGGCTTGTGGTTATTCAATTTTGTGTAAAATTACTGGATTATGCTGTGTTTAGAGGATGAAGATTGAAAATTTAATGACGGTTTGCAACCGTAAAGGAAAGCCACTATTTAAAATGCGTGCGGATCGTAAAAAACCAGCAATGATCGTATAACTAAGATCATTGCTGGTTCTTATCATCTCTATTATTTTTTTCGTTTTACAAAAACAAAGGCGAAAATAGCTGCGAGGACAACTAGGATGGCTATGATCCACACTGTGCTTGAGTTAGATGATGTCTTATCATCTGTAGCTGTTTTCTGCTCTTCTCTTGGTGTTGCATTCGATGACTGCACTTCTTTGGTGTCATCTGTAGCCACTTGCGCAGAACTGATTTGCACATATTGGAGTGTGGCCGCATTAGATGCTGGCGCATCATGGCTGTCTCCATGGCCTTCTTCATGCTCACCATGTCCTTCTTCTTGATCGCTATCATGACCATGATGGTGATTGCCTGCTGTCGTAAAAATAGAACGTTCTAGTTGTTGACCTACCCAGCTTTTTGCATCAGTTGAATCGGCAAAGATGCGAGGGTGTCCTGACAGCATATACGTTTCACCGTCAATGATGATTCCAGTTTCGTCACCTGTAACAACATCTTCAATCGTACCAGTTGGACCTTCAGAAAAGCCGCCCATTTGAGGAAGCATGTGGCCGCCCATGTCATAGGACAAGTGTTCCGTTAAGAAGGTAATATACTCTTCTTTCGTCATTGTTGCATCCGGGTTTTCTAATTCGAGTTTCTGATGAAAAAGTGCAGTATTAATTTCCTTGTACGTAATGTCTCCATCTAAGGAAGAAACGTAGTCCTCCTTTTGTGCTGCTTGAGCTAATTCATCTACTGTTGCTCCCTCAAGTCCAAAGAAGCCACCTACCCAGCTTGCAAAATCTTTGCGTGATAAGTTGTCAGTTGGGTTTAGGGCCATATCTTTGCCATTATACCCAAGAAGCCCAATACTATGTAACACCATAATGTCCTGAATATTTGAGGCTGTTTCAGGGACATCCGTAAACAGTGTACTTTTATCCATCGTATGGGCATAGGCAACAGGTGCCATGAATAAAGTACTCATTAGTAATAAAAGTAAATATTTTCTCAAAATGATTCCACCTTCCAATACAGAAGTATACAGGGTAAATGTGATGGAAGTTTGAAATTAATGAGGCAAAATACTACAGTTTAAATCGTCGAATCAAATCATTTAATTGTTCTGCCATTTTCGCTAAATGCTCGGCACTATGTTTAATTTCCTCCATTGAGCTTGCAGCCTGTTCAACAGTTGCGGATGTTTCCTGTATGCCTGCTGCTGACTGTTCAGAGATTGCAGCCATTTCATCTACTGACTGACTAATCGTGACAGTATTGTGAACGACCTCATTTAGCTCGGATGACACGCCTTCAATATTTGCAGCTATGGCATCGATTGCGTCTGCAATATGATGAAATGTTGAATTGGTCGTCGCAATTTGAACAGTCCCTTTTTCTACTTCGCCATATCCCTGTTCAAGAGAAGCCGTTACCCTATTAGAATCATCCTGAATTTTACTTACAATATTCGTAATATCATCAACAGAAAATGCCACTTGCTCGGCTAATTTTAGGACCTCATCGGCCACCACGGCAAATCCTTTCCCTTGTTGTCCAGCTCGGGCTGCTTCAATTGCTGCGTTCAATGCAAGTAAATTCGTTTGCGCTGCAATGTCTTGAATGACAGCAACAAGCTTAGAAATTTCTTGTGTTTGTTTGCTTAATCCATCTACCTGATCAACCGCATCTTTCACAATACGTTGAATAGCTCCCATCTGCTTAGTGGAGGCGGTCATAAAGTTTCGCCCTTCTTCGGTTAAAGCTTTGACATCCTGAGAATAGTGCTGAATGTCTTTATTGCTTTGATGAACAGCAGTTACTTTTCCAGCAAAGTTGTTCATGGAGGTAGCGACATCTGCCGTATGACTGGCCTGCACATCTGTACCACTCGCAATTTCTGTCATAGTAGTTACAATTTGCTCTGTGCCTGTCTTTACTTCTGATGTGGATTGCAATAGTTCCTCACTATGGGCCGCCACGTCATTCGATACCGTTTGAATATGCTTCAATAAGCGATTCAAAATGTCCGCCATTGTATTGGTCGCCTCCATCAGCTGGCCCACCTCATCTTTTGACTGAATCTGTAAAGGAGGATCGCTTAAATCACCGTTAGTCATACGTTGCATTCGCTCAGTCAATGTAATAATGGGTCTCGAAATACCGCGAGCACTTAATAGCTCAACAATTATAGCAATAACAAAAATGAATACACCTACGACAATGGCAATTAGCTGCTTATTTTCCCCTGCAACGATCATGTCAGCGCCTACCTCATTGATGGTTTGCTTACGTTGCTCTGCTAAACCCTCATAGCCTTCACGAATGGTCGTTGCCGTTGCATCCATTTTCGTTAAGTTTTGGATAGCAAGATCCTTATTGCCCTTGTCATAAACGGCAAATACTTGTTGTTCAATATAGCGATTCCATTCCTTCGCCTTATCTGCAAATTTGCCAAATTCCCCTGAGCTTGTTAAGGCTAATCGTTGTTCTTCGTTCTTTGCTGCACGTGCTACATTATCATGAAAAATAGCTTTGTACTTTTCATCGCCAGACAATACATACCCTCTAGCTGCAGCTATTCTTAAGTCAATGGTTTGCGCTTGCTCGTAATCTGTGGTTAATAGTTGTAATTCTTGCTGAACAATTTGTTCTGTCGCATTGTTACTTTGCTTAATGGCAAAATAGTTGTACACGATGTATAACCCCATTATCGTAATAACAATGCTAAAGGAAAAAACAATTCTTCTACTAATTGTTTTGAATGACATCTGCAAAAACTCCTTATTTTCCGAATCTATTCCATAAAAAGTAATCTACCATTTTAAAAGAAAGATTGGTGGCTTTAGGAATTTTTGCTATATTTCCAGAAATAACTTGGTCAATTTTGTGTATTTTATAGCATCTTTCACCATGAGCAATTTGTACTAATCAATCCCATGCATGAAACATTACATCTCCAATTGTTTGACTTTTGAAATAAGTAATGTATTTCCATTCCATCGCAGAAAGACTATGTAATGCTTGATCCTTCTTCACTAACGTATTCAGGGTTGTCGCTTCCAAACATTTGCGCATCGGAAAATATTTGTGTAGCTGTGGCCTCGATAAAAAGGCAAAGCTAAGCCCTTCATCCAATTTTGCAAAAGCAATATACGGCATCCATCGATGGTGAAGAATTGTCACCATCTCCCCGTCTATTTCCACCACTGCTTGCATGTAGACAAAATGCAGTGGATCGATAAATTGCCGTACTTTCGCTCGCTGTTCACTTGTTGCTAAATGATACACCATCGACTGAAACATCCGCATATCCTGCTCGATTAAATGATCGGCGTCAAAGCCGGTAATTCCTTTTGTTAATCGCAACCAATCACTCCTTTATGTTTGCCTCTATATGGACCTTCTATTTTGAATAACCTTATCCCTTCCAAAATGTTCAAATTTCTAAGATTTATGGCAGATTCTTTGCCAGCTCGAGGAAAAATATAAAACGGTGCCCTTACTGCGTTTTTATCAGGACTACTCCGTCAAAGATATTGCTGCGATTTTGCAATGTCCTGAGGGCACTGTGAAAACACAGATTCGACGGGGTTTGCTAGCTTTACGATAACAATCAAAAGAAGGAGCTCGAAGTGGACTTCGAAAAAATTAAATTAGAGAAACCAAAATAAAAACGCACCTCAAAGTATTGGGGTGCGACTGCTTGTTTTAGCCTAACAATTCTTGATATTCAGGATGCTTTTCGAACTCAGCCTTTGCGAAAGGACATAAAGGGATGACTTGTAATTTTTCTTTTTTCGCATATTCGACAGCGGCTTTGACCAATTGCTGTCCGACATTTTGGCCTCTTAGATGCTCGCCTACATGTGTATGGTCGAGAATGATACGAGTTTCCCCTACACGCACGAAGTGTACCTCTGCCTCGCTATTTTCTTCGTTTCCGATATAAAATGATTGGCTACCTTGTTTAATTTCCATGGCATGATGCTCCTTTAAATTTCATATTTTAATGCGCCACTTGGACATCGATTGATAACTTCTTCTACATTTTTCACATCTGCTTGATCTGGTGCGATCCAAGGTTTTGCATTGACATTGAACACCTCTGGCAGGCCTTTCACACATTCAGCTGCATGTTGACACATGTCTTTGTCAAAATAAACTGTTATTTTTTCTCCTTTGTATGCACGGTAACCCATACCAAATGCCCCCTCATTTTTCCTTCTTCATTACCCCAAATGATGGTCCTATAAACCATCAAATAGTGCATAAGAATCTCGTTTCTCTTTAGCGACATATAAAGCTTGATCTGCTTTTCGCACTAATACTTTTACATTATCACCGTCTTTGGGGAACAGAGAGACACCAAAACTTGTCGTGACAGAAAATACATGCTGATGAATGATGTAAGGTTCTTTCAAATGAAAAAAAACTCGCCGCATAATATTTTCAATTTCCTCTTCGTTCTGGACATCACTTAGAAATACTAGAAACTCGTCCCCGCCGATACGACAAATAATATCATCTTTTCGCAAAGAATGACATAGTTTGTCAGCAAACTGCTTTAATAACTCGTCTCCAACATCATGACCAAACTCATCATTTATTCTTTTAAATTTATCCATATCCAGATAGAGGATGGCAAACTGGGTGTGATGATTGGCTGCCCTTTTTATTATTTGTTCTACATGTTCTAAAAAGAACCTTCTGTTTACTAATCCTGTTAATGGATCGTGATAAGCCATATATTCGAGTTGATCTTGATAATTTTTCTTGAGGGTAATATCTCTTACTAACCATTGATTCACAAATTTTTCATTAAAGATCGTAGGCATGACAGAAATTTCTGCCCAAAAAACATGACCATCCACTCGTTGTACTTTTTCGACAATGGTAACTTTATCTTCTTTTGCCTGATAAACCTTTTCCTGCAAAGATTGTTGATCGGTACTTCTTAGCAAATCCCATAAGTTGTTTTTGACGAACATATTTGGATTATTTCCACCGAGCATGTTGATCCCTGGTTTATTGACATATAAAATAAGCCCATCTTGTTCAACAATTAGCGCATCAGGAATCATTTCCACTAAATTTTGATAGCATTCTTTATTCGCTTGTAGCTTTTGTTGAATGATTATTTGCTCGGTAAAATCCTTATACATTCCTACAGCCAATATATCCTTTGAATGGACTGCTTTGTAGGAAGCTAAAATTTTCAGGATTTGACCATCCTTACGTTTTCTTTCCGTAACATAATACGTAATATTTTTACCTAATCTCAATTTTTCTAACGTTTTTTGAGCATCTATATACGAACATTTTGTAAAGATAGGCGAGATATGTTGATTTTCTAAATCTTCTTTATCCCAGCCTAAAATCGAAGTAAAGGCCGGATTCGCTTTCATAATTTGGCCGTCATAACCAATCGTAAAAATAGCATCATTCGTATTATTCCAAACTAATTCCAACAACTGTCTATCCACATGGACATCATATTTTAAGGGCATATATTTTCCCTCCTACTTAGAATGCTAAAGTAGAAATCTGTAGTATTGTTATTCAATAGGTGTTAATTTTTCTTCAATTTCCTGACGTCGTTCCTCTAGAAATGGTGGCAAATCTAACTGTGTTCCTAAATCCTCCACAGAAGTATCCACGACAAAGCCCGGACCATCTGTAGCAAGTTCAAATATTATGCCATGTGATTCTTTCATGTAAATACTTGAAAAATAATAGCGATCCGCTTTTTTAATGATGGGAAAGCCAAATTCTTGAATTCTTTGTTCCCACTGCTCAAGCTCTTCCTTATCTTTCACACGGATTGCTAAATGATGGACACTACCTCTTCCAGGCTTTTCTTTAGGACCATCCTGTTCGACTATGACAATTTGCCCTTGTAACTGTCCTTCTTCTGCTTGAAAAATAGCTTCAGCTGCAGATCTTGATCGTTCTATGTAGCCAAACAATTGCACCAATGTTTTCTCAGCATCGTCTAAAGAACGAACAGTTAACTCCACAGGTCCCATCCCTAAAATTTGATGGGCCATTTCTACAGATGAATCTTGCCACTTTGTCCATTCTTGTGGAATAGACTTATCTTGGTTATTTAAAAACACTAAGCGTAGTCCATCTGGGTCCTCAAAATGTATAGCATCAGTATCACCATATGTTGTTATATCACTGTGTTCGATATGAAATTCATCTAATCTATTTTTCCAGTACACTAAACTATCGTAAGAAGGAATAAGTAAACCAATTCTTGTTATCGCATCAGTACCGCGGTGTGTACGACCAGCGTGCGATAATTCAAAAAATGTTAGGCCTGTACCAGGACTACCTGTCAAATCACCATAAAATAAATGATACATACTTGGATCATCTTGGTTGACTGTTTTTTTCACTCGACGAAGTCCTAAAATATGATTGTAAAACTGATGATTTTCATGAGCATTTTTGGTAATCATTGAAATATGATGGTGTCCTGCGATCTTTAACATCTAAAATTTCTCCTATCTGTTACGCTTTTAGAATTTAGGGTTTGTCAATACTGCGAGATCATTCACATAAAAATATATCTCGAATTAATTTATCTTTAATTCGAGATAATAATAACATGATTTATTATTAGTAGTCAATACTTCTAAATGGTAAGTTTTTCACTATAAAAAAAACATTATTTCCTGAAGGATTTCATCTTGTTCCCTACCTAATGTCATTAAATGTTTGGAGTTTTCAAAGCCTCTTTTGACCTTTTTAGTAGAATGAACATGCTGATAGATAACTTCAGCACTGTGCGCGTATAAGTCCTCGTCTCTTTCACCGTAGAAAATAGCAATGGGAATCGTGATTTTATCAAGCTGTTGCATCGTTTCTCTAATAAAATGCTGAAATGCAATCATAGAGTCCAATGGCATATCGTTAAAAGGCTGCATTTCATTTGAAATTTCAGACGCTGATTTCCCCTCGATATTTTTATAATTATAGGCATAATCAATGATTCTTTGTTTTAATTGTGCTGGCTCCTTATCAATTGGTACCGACATAATAATGATTTGCTCTAGCTTTTCTAATTGTGCAAGCCTCAATGTGAAAATACCACCAATGGATAAGCCGATTACGGAGATCTTTTGATAGCCCTCATTCCGCAAAAATTGGTGGGCTTTCACCACATCTTGCCACCAGTCCTCAACATCGTACTGTAATAACGGTTCTGGAATATGACCATGACCTCTGTATAGTGGTACATAACATGTATAACCCTTTTCGTGTAGCTTCGTCGCAACTTTCTTCATATCTCTTGTATGACTTGTAAAGGAGTGTAAAAGTAATATTGCGTGTTCATTTCCTTTGAAGTATATTTCTTTAGCCGGTAGAATAGTAAGCACAAAATCAGAACCTTTCTTCACGTTGATAATAATAGAAGGTAGCCTCTTTTTTACGGCTACCTTCTTGTTGTTATTTATATCATAATCGTAGAACGGACTCCACTAAATCCTTATTAAAGCGTATTGACAATTAAACCGATATGAGTGAAATAGTTTAAAGCGCCAAATAGAGTGAAAAGTATACCCGTAATTGTCCAAATAGCACCCTTTACTTTCACCACAAATGATTCTCTATTCGCTAAGGATGGTAATAAAATAGCGCCTATACCCTTAAGCGCGTATAGCCCTGAGATAAATGAAGCTTCCAGCATTGGGTAGTCTGCAAAGCGTCCTGAAATCGGTTCTTCAGGTGGCGCTGCAAATAGTTGGAAATAGACACCTGCAATCGCAATCGAAATTAATGCCAGTCCCATTGCTGCAGCGAAATAAGAAACTAGACGTGCCATTTCCACAATTTGATCGAGTATGACTTTTGAATCCACTGTAATATCTTTTGTTGTTTGTTCATTTTTCAATAATCGGTTTGCCATGCGTCAAAGGATAATTGCACCTGCTAGTAACATGACCCCAAATGCGAGTGAAGGTTCACCAAAGATAATATCATCAAATGGAAATCCTACTTTCGATAATGGCCATGTGAGCGTCATAGCGCCACCTAAAAGTGTAAGAATAAAACCAGAAACTGCAAATCCAATCGCCCAGCCTTCTAAACTTACTCGTCTTCCTTTGTTTACAAGCCAGCCGAAACGAACTAATTGTTGGAGACCTACTCCTGTTGCAATAGAAAGCTGATTTCATTTTTACCTTATTCTTTTGTTAAGCTCCCACAAACAACACAGCCTGACCAATCGCAATGAAAAAGGACTCGTGCTGAATAGGACTGTTGTCTTCAATTTGTAGGGTAATGTCAAAATGAGTTTCGCAGAAAGTGGCTTGCCAACGTGCGATTGGCTCCTCATTTAGTGTAAAGATAGACCAGTCTTCCATTTCTTTGTTGAGCTTGATTTGATGTTCACCATTTGTAATCAGTAAATCGGGAATCATAATTTGCCAGCCATCATAGGCAATCATATAATCTTTGCCTGACACAAAATCCTTGCCTCGAAAATGTACGCGCCCACGACGAGATACTTTTTTACACGTAAAAAGCGGTCGACCGTTGCAATCATTGACATCAAAGCGAACAAAATAACGATAGTCCATTGTACGGTCAAATGCTTTTTTTAGTGCATTGGAATAAACACGTTGAACAGTGGACGATACCGCCCCTGCTTCATTGATAATTTGGATGGTCTCTGTTGACTCGATGGCTACTGGTTGCTTGTATGTATAAATTTTCACTACTTTCGCTCCTTCAAAACAATTGCTTTCTTAAAGCTACCATAAAGTAAGCGTCAAATACAAAGGATGTATTTGACGCTCCTATCATGATTATTATTGTACTGGTACTTCTACTGTAAATGGTTGGAACTTCGCCTCTTTATAGGCTGATGGATTGAATGGAAGGTGTGTTTCTTTGCCATCAGCGTCTATTTGAACGCTCCCACCTCCTGTTGGAATAGAAATATAAGGCGTAATGATTAATTTTTCAACGTGTTGTGCTATTGGATCAAAGGCTTTTGTGCTGCTTAATTTCCACACCCCATCATCAAATTGCGCTTTTCCACCGCCCGAATGGGAAACAATCTCCCTGCCTTGCCCATCTGTTATGAAGAATTCTATAGATGCTGGTGGGTTATCGAGGATTCCGTTCATCGTTGCCTCATAGTCAAGTGAGATCCCCGATGGACTGAAGGAGATGTTGAACACATCAAGCTCAATGCCATCAACCTGTTGCCGATGGTTCACAGGAACATGGACAATCTCTGTAATCTTTTCAATCGGGGTCGAAAACGTCCACTTCTCTCCCATTTCGCCTTCTAATGTTAAGCCTAATTGAAAGGAATCTGGCATTTCCTCAACCTGTTTGACATCAAACGTCGCAATACCAGTCCGAACGGTAGGACTTAACCTATTTTCAGAATAACCACCAGAGCTGACAGTTGGATGGGCACCATTGATGGTAAATTCCAAGCCTGCTCCAAAATAGAATTCACTCAATTCCCGCTCAGATTCCATCGTTACCCCAACCGTTATACGTGAATCATCATAAAGTACCTCATCTACTGTGACCGCAATCCCATTGATGGTTTGTGTTTCGCCAACAGCTTTGGTTAGCCCCTGTTCACTGGCTTGTTTTAGCCCAGGCAATCCTGAGTCATTGAACACGGAACCGATAATTGGTAGCTTGGACAATGTGCTCGCAAATGTTGGTGATACGTAGGCTGTGCCAATGGTTAAACTAAAAACAGCCACAGCACTGGCAATAAATACGAATGGTTTACGCTTGCTTCTTCTTTTCGTTTGAATTGGTTTACCTTGTTCTTGTGCTTGTTGAATACCTTGTGTAATCGCTTCTCGTACCTCTTCTCTTGGAAATTCAGGAAGGGTCAATGGCTTTTTCATTGATTGATGCACTCCTTTCTAATTGTCGCTTTAACTGTTTTTTACCACGATGCAAATAGGTTTTGATGGTGCTCACAGGCTTTTCCATCATGTCTGCAATTTCTTTAATCGGCATATCGTGATAATAAAATAAAATGATGGCCATCTGCTGTGAATGGTTTAATTGTTGGATGGCCTCTGATAAATCAATAGGATTACCTATGACATATTTTTGATCATGTAACCGATCTAGTAATTCCCTTTCCTCATACGGAATCATTTTCTGCCCCTTTTTCAGCAATCGATAGCACTCATGAATTAATATGCGAAACAGCCATGTAGAAAAAAATGCTGGATTTTTTAGTTGATGAACTTTCAAATAAGCATTACAAACCGCTTCTTGAATAGCATCCAGCGCATCCTCTTTTTTTCCTACATAAGAAAGTGCCGTATAATAAAGTTTTTCTTCCTCAAGAACGAGTAGCTGTTCAAAAGCTTCTTTATGACCAGCAATTGCTTGTTTGACGATCAATAAATCATGTTCCACGCTGTTTCCCTCCTTTCATTACTTAGAGTCATACACCCAAGTAAAAGGTTTCACTTTTATGTATTTTTTTTGGGACGCACAAAAAAGTAGACTACTGCCTCTAGCGTAGCCTACTAAATTTTCTTTATTTATCTAATTTAAACGTAATGTCTCCTACGCCTAATTCTGAATTGATTTCTAGTACAACATCTGCCTTTTCATAGGCTTCGTTGACAAAGACACCTTTGCCTTTTGAAATAAGCCCCTCAATAGTGGATGACCCTATGCCCTTTTCTGTCGTCAGTTTAACACCAACTTTAGATGGAACAATAACGGTAGTTTGGCCGACCCCAGTTTCAATGTTTGCCGTAAAGCTTTTTTGCCAATCACCACCTAAATTGACAGTAAGATCGCCAACACCTGCATCAATATCTAGTTTTTCTAGCTGTAGCCCCTGTAAATCAAGATTCGCTAAGGACGCACCAGTTTCTACCGTCAGATCCATAGGGATATCGTCATTTAACTGAATTGCCCAAGTGTTCTTAATGTTAGAGAGGGAAAGCTTCGTCGAGCCTTTGTGCTTGATTTCGATATCCCCTGTATCGCCACTTAAATTATAGTTAACTTGCGGAGCTAGCTTTTTAATATTATAGTTAGCAGTGCCTTCAACCCACTCCTTGGCACCACCTGTTACATTCATTTCACCGACACCTAAATCAATGTCTACCTCTAGTGCCTTTGCTTTATCTTTTTCCACTAAAATAGCTTCTTCTTGCATCTTGCTTGGAATAAACGAAAAGCACCCAGATAATACGAATACTGATGTGCCCATCACGACACCTAAACCAACTAATTTCTTCAATTTTATTTCCTCCCGCTATATATTCTACCAATAATTTCATTATATAGGAGTGGCTAATTTAAAATACGTCCCTGCGTTTGATATTTATCTAAGACCTGAGACGTAGCATTTACGATGGATACGGAATGTCTTTGTCCTCTAGTAATGCTTTCAAATTAGCTAAGGAGGCATCGTAGCCTTGCATATTGAAACTTACTGTTGTGCCATTGTGTTGTTCTGCTAACGTCATAGCTATAACAGTTTCAGGCACTTCCAAGTAAAAAGAAAATATCTCATGCTTTTTGACTTGCTGGATGGTTAACTGCATTGGCAGTGGCTCCGATAGCTGATTATGGACATTAGGCATTAAAGTAAAGGTCATCTTTTCCCCTGCTGCCAGTTTAGGGATGTCCCAAGTAGAGCCCGGCGCATACCATTGAGAGAGGGATGGCCCCTCTGTCATCGCTTGCCATACTTTTTCTGCTTCCGCATTAATCCAAATTGAACTGCTCATCCGCAACACCCTCATTTCCTATTTTTCCATTATTTTACCGAACTTTCAGAAGAGAGGCTACTATTGGTTGTTCTAGATAAATAAAACGCCCCCACAATTACCATCATAGCTACCATATCCAAGGCCATCTGATGACTTGAAAAAATGGTAACGAGTAAACCATAAATAGATGGGGCCAATACAATAAAGAATTGATTAATCGTTAAAGCGGCACTAACAGTAAGTCCCACAGATTGAGGTTCGGACTGCTCCGTTACACTGGCTATATATAAGGAATACCAGCCAAGTGCGAAAAAGCCTAAAATACAGCAAAATATCATCATGAAGTTTTTGGCATCTATGACAACAGGCATGCAGGCGACCATCAC
This sequence comes from Lysinibacillus sp. ZYM-1, assembly GCF_001308875.1. Lineage (GTDB taxonomy): Bacteria > Bacillota > Bacilli > Bacillales_A > Planococcaceae > Lysinibacillus. The sequence goes on from NZ_KQ465129.1 coordinate 64,678, forward strand.
AAACGTGGCAAGCATGACGATTATTAGTAAATGCTCGCGTTTTTGAGCGAAATATCGATCACTCATCCAAGCAAGTGCAATCCTTCCTATCATCCCTCCAAGCAACACCAAACTTAAATACTTCCCTGCTGCTGTTAATGAATAGCCACCTTCCTGATGTAAGTAACTCATCAAATGGGCAATGAGGATCATTTGTAAAGACATCATCACAATACCTACAAAAAAAATGGGATAGAGTGCTCGATTGTCTTTAATAGCCTTCATCTTTTCTTTAAATGGTATTGGTGTTGCGACAGCCGATGTATGCTGTTTTGGCTCCTGATACATCAACAAAAATAGCAAACCTCCACCAATCGCCACCAAACCTTGTGTCCAATGTACGGCAGTCAGATGGATATGATGATATAAATAGGTAAGAATGATGGAAGCGAGAGCACCACCGATCGGAATACCCGTTTGGCGAATACCGATAGCTAGGCCTCGATGCTTGTCCGGAAACCATTTCACAATGGCTGTACTCCCTCCTGTTTGGGCACTACCATACCAAATACCAACAACTATTAATACGACTAACAATGTCGTATAATGATTCACAGGAATTAGCAGAAAAGTACAGAGGCCAAGTAATATAGAGCCCCATCCAATTATCTGTTTTTCCCCTTTTTTATCCATGAGATAGCCAAAGAGAAGCATCGAGAAAATCGGTCCTATATTCACGGCTGATACAATCAATCCTGTTTGGAATGACGATAATTGCCATTCCATTTGATAAAAGGAAGCAACCGGCCCCATCCCGTATGTGACAAAGGTTGAGGCAGTTTGCGAAAGCGTAGCCACCAGCAAAATGATCCATTTATAATATGTATGCATGTAAACCCTCCGTAAGCTATACCGCTTTATTTGTGCAGTATAATTTTTGTTATCTTGAGTTTACGGTGACAGCAAGCATTCGTAAAATGGAGGAAAATGATAGCGGCTATCAAAAAATTTAATAGGTGTGTGACAAATAATATGAACATTGAAGAAATTGCCTTAAAAATTGAGCTTTTAGAGAGGCAAAACTTGAGTAAATCCGCTGAAATCACCAACTATACACAATCAGCCTTAACATCGAAAGTCAAGAAAATGGAAAGTGAGATTGGACAGGAAGTCTTTAAACGAACACCCCAAGGCTTAAAGCTGACAGAGGTAGGCGAACACTATTTACTATTTTTAAAGCAAGTTGCCCAACACTATGATGAATTTTTACAAACAGTAGGATCCACGCAAGCACACATTCATTTTGGTACATCCCATACCACCATTAAAATATATGGTGCGTCCATCATGAATTCACTTCAAACAAGTCATAGTCCTATTGATGTCGATTTCACAGTAGAATCAAGTACATTGTTAAATCACAAAGTACATCATGCTGAGTTAGATTGTGCATTAACTAGTAACCCCATGAAACATTATGCCGATTTAAACTATGATTTAATTGCAACGGAGACGTATGAAGTCATCTCGAGCCCTACGCATGTCATCGATTTTGAACAACGAACACCTGTGACTCTCCTTGTTTTAAGTAAAGGCTGTATGTATTCGCAGGCATTAGCCCAATGGCTTACGACTAAGGAAATCCCTTTTACTATGAAAGAAATTAAATCCGTCAGTAGTATTCTTGATTTTCTAGAAATTGAACATACGTTGGCCGTGTTAAATACGAAATTACTAGCACTTTATCCGTGTCCTGACCTGCACTATTATGACATGGATTCGCTTAATAAGGTCATTGAAACTGTCTTTATTTATAAAAAAGACGACCACAAACAGTCCGCTGTTAGGCAGTTAAAACAGGTGATAGAATCCTTGCTTGAAAAGAATTAACTAGTAACTGTTAGTAAATGGTTGATATTTGTGCTAACATTCTAAAAAAACTGTATTATTCATGTAGACTGCACTATAATACGTTTGACATTATTAATCTTGTAAATGCATAGGAGTACATCATGTTTTATTACATCTCGTTGTTTTTTGCTGTATTTGCTTTATCTACATCAGCAATTTTTGTCAAGCTTGCTGATGCACCACCAGCCATTACGGCTTTTTATCGACTATTTTTTGCAATGCTCATGCTCCTTCCCTTTTTATTAGCACAGAAGGGCTTACGACAGGAACTGGCTAGCCTTACTAAAAAACAGTGGGGACTTGGCATTCTATCAGGTTTATTTTTGTCCTGTCATTATGTCTTATGGTTTGAATCATTAAACTACACATCAGTGGCAAGTTCAACGGTTATTGTTACGTTACAGCCTTTATTCTCTTTAGTAGGAAGCTATTTTTTATTTAAAGAGCGGTTTTCAAAAGGCGCCATTGTTGGCTGCTTCGTAGCCATCATCGGCTGTTTCATTATCGGCTGGCAAGATTTCCAAATAAGTGGACAAGCACTTTATGGCGATATCCTGGCTTTTATAGCGGCTGGCATTATTACAGCCTACTTTTTTATTGGGCAATCTGTACGTAAAGATTTATCGCTCATTACCTATTCCATTATTGGTTATGGCAGTAGCTCAATCTTTTTAGCCATTTACGCTCTCTTCATGCAGGAACCATTTTTCGACTATCCAGCATCCACTTGGTGGTCACTGTTAGGACTAGCTGTTATTGCAACGATTTTCGGGCAAACAATTTTTAATTGGCTATTAAAATGGTTAAGTACAACTGTCATCTCCATGAGTATATTAGGAGAAACCATTGGGACTTGTATTCTAGCGTATTTTATTTTAGATGAAATGATTTCCGTCCAACAAGGAATCGGTATCATAGTCATTTTACTGGGCCTTGCGCTCTTTTTACTCCAACAACGAAAATCTGCATAAACGGAAAAACAACGGCTAAGACTGCCGTTGTTTTTTATTGATGAGTAAAATTGAAGGTAGTCCCATCCTTGTTAGATTGTAAGGAAGCTGTGATGCTCAATGTTCTAGCAATATCCTGGATAATTTTGAGTCCAAGTCCATTATGAACTGCGTCAAGATCAAAACCAATGCCATCATCGCTCATGAATACCTGCCCGTCTTTAATCGTTACGTCTAGCTTCGATGCCTGGGCATGCTTTAACGTATTTTGGAAGACATTATCGAATAAACGTTGTAGCCATAATTCATTACTAATCCAGATCACCTGTGAATTTTCATGATAAAAATGGAGGGCTATATTTTGCATGCGATATAAATAACCCCACTTCTTTATCATGGTTTCTACTAGCAGAACAAGCTGAACTTCTTCTTGAACGACATAGGCATTTTCGCTTGTATCAAAAGACTGTAATTGAAATTCATTCGTTAAATTTGATATATAATGAATTTGTGCATTTAACGATTCCACCAATTTTGGCTGCTCTTGTAGTTGATCTTCTAAATAAAACAATTGCAAACGAATCGCCGTCAATGGCGTATGGATATCATGTCTCAATTTTTGAAGTAGCTCTTTTTGAAGCTCTTGCTGTTGAGCTAGCTCTAATTCCCGATACGTTGTACGCTCAATTAAGAGATTGACAGACTGAATTAACTGTCCGATCTCATCCTCACTGCTTACTGTTAACGTATCAGGTATCCGTGCATTACTGGCTAATTCTCGTATGGTTTGATTTAGCATTGTGATTTTAGATAATAATGAATGAATGGATGTTGAAAATAGCACTGCGAGTAGCCCTAAAGACAGCACAAACGTAATAAGCATAACAGGATAAGCAAAGGATTCATGGAAGGGAATGCCGTCATTTTTCGTTTTAAAGGCCTTGTCATAAAGTATGGACATGAATACACTAATGCCTAATAATACGATTGGCACACTCCCAATCGCCATAAATAATAAAGTTCTGTATTTGGTTTTTAAGGTCATTTCTTAATATAGGTATTTAAACGATACCCTTCTCCATAAATATTTTGCAGAATGATGCCTGCTGGATCATAAAGCTTTGTTCGAATCTTTTTTATATGGACATTGAGAATATTATGATTGCGATCGTCTAACGGCCATAAATAATCAAAAAAGTGATCCTTTGTTAAGACTTTGTCACGATGATCAAATAAATAAAAGAAGATTTTCCGTTCTATCGCTGTTAATGTAATTTCGTTTTGCAGACTTTGATAAAATACTTTACGATGCTCCCCATCAATGAACAAATGTTGTATTTGCGTAAACGTCCCATATTGTTGAACAAGCATTTTTTGGATCCTTAGCAATAGCTCGCGTGGGTCAAAAGGCTTTGTCAGATAATCCTCCCCAACTGTTAGCCCTTCTAGTTTGCTTTCTATATCACTACGTGCCGATAGAAAAATGATGGGAATGTTTAAGCCTAATTGTTTAATGTTTTTGCTTAATTGATAGCCATCCTCTCCTGGTAGCATGATATCCATAATGACTAAATCGACTTCCTGAATTAGCCGCATCATATCCCTGCCATCCGTTTTCCACACGGCTTCATAGCCTTCACGTTGCATTATTTTTTGAAGTAAATCACCAATCATGGGATCATCTTCTACAATTAAAATCCTAAATCCTTTCATGTTATCGACCTTTCTAATCAGCATTCGTTGTCATAAATTTTATCGCTAGTTGATAGATTTCTTCGGGTTGATAAAGATAAATACTATGCGTACCACTTACCTCTTTCACTTCTGCATGGGTGAATTGCTTCGCAAAATCTGCGTAATCCTGCCGCTGTTGCTTTATATATTTTGAATTTATATTGTCCTTCGCAATAGCATCAATAATTAAGATGGACGTTTCTTTCGGTTTTGGAAGCTGTTCTGATTGTAAACTATTTTCATAGACCTGTAACAGCTCATTTTTCATATCCTCATTAAAAAATTGCTTAAAGGACAATGCCTGATAGATTTCCTTTTCCTGGTTCGTTAAAAAAGACATTTTCAGAACTTGCGGATTATACACCTGTGATGGTACTAGTCGGTGTAAGCCTACCCTAGTAGCAAGGCTCATCCCCTTTATCATCCATTTATCGAAGGTGCCCATCTTATGCTTGACATATTGACTAGGCAAACCAATATCTAGTGCAATGATCCCCTTTACTTCTTCTGGGTATTTTTGTGCCCAGTAAATAGCTTCAAGTCCCGAAATGGAATGAGGGACAAGGATATAGGGCGGCTGAAGACCACTTTGCAGAAGCGCCTCCCTTGTTTGCTTAAGAATGGTATCGATATCTCTTTTGTCATCGGCTCTATCACTATAGCCATAGCCAGCTCGATCCACTACAGCAATTTGATGGTACTGCGAAAATTTACTGTATAACCCTTTTAGCTCGTAAACAGGGGCTGCAATACCAGAGCCTGCCATAAATACATACGTATCCTTCCCAGCCCCCTCCTGATAGACATTGATGTTTTGACCATCCACGTTCACTATCGTGCCATTATTGTGTAAAATGGCTTCCTCCTTATGTAACAAACTATAGTGATAGATACAGACAATTACTATTCCGAGCGATATAATTGCCCCCCAAAAAACGAATATTTTCTTTACAATTTTTTTCATACGCTGCTCCTTTCCCTTGTTATTAGTAAGGATACACGTGAAAAATAAATATCTAATTAATTTTCCAAGAAATATTTTAATCTATAAATTCCCAAGAAAGATCACTAGGAAAATCATCGCTATAAACCCAATCAATTGGATGAAAAAAAGGTGTTAACTTGGAAAAAAGTTTGATTAAAACACAGCTATAAATGTTGATTCTTATAGAAAATCATAGCCCCTATTTTGAACAAATATTGATCAAATAGGGGCTATTTTTCATTTCTGTATAGGGCTTTTTGTAATAAAGATTGATCATTTCGGAAATCGAATATTCAACGAAAGCACCTCGTTAGTTCAACAAGGCATTTTTATCTGCTTATTGATTAAAGTATTGCAAAACAATCCCTTTACCTTCTTCCACTTCTACTTCAGCATAAGCACCATTTATGAAAGTGATTTGTGGTGGAAGATGACCGCAATCCACGTCATAAATAATTGGTATTCCAAGCTCATCAGAAAGTTCTTTATAAACATCTTCAACTGTGTAGTTATTTACAGGTGTATTCGCATCACTTCGACCAAACATAATACCTGAACATTGTTCAAACCAACCAGCTAACTTCATCTGTACTAATGACCTTCTTAAATCTGTTGTGTTCAGTTCGCAATTTTCTAAATACCATAATACAGGCTCTCCACTGATATATTGTTTTCTAAAGTTTTGTACATCACCATATGCTGTACCAATCAAATGCCTTATCACGTCTATGCATCCACCAAGTAAACGACCAAATACCTTAACTTTTTGATTTGACACAGTTTTCCAATAGGTTTGTTCTGTTAAATTAAAAACACATGGAGACTGAGAATTGTGTTGCCATTCTTTTTGATATTTAGCTGAGGAATGTTGAAGGACAGATTCTCCAATATTTGTTGACAATACAGACTGCCACATTGCAGTCGTGTCATCTGTATATTCCCCTCTTAAATCTACAAGATTTGTACCATGAGCAGTAGCTATTCCCGTTTTTAATGTAATTGCTAATAATAATGCACTTATATCTGAATAACCTAATACCCATTTATTTTTTATATTTTCAAAATCAATTTTTTCAAGTATTTCAATTAACAATTCTCCACCCCATGGAGGAATAATGATATTTATATGATCATCACGCATCATTTCATTAAACTCATCTGCACGTTTTTCGGCAGGTGCGGATTTGGCTTTTTCTTGAGTCCAAACCGTATCACCACAAATGATTTTATATCCTTTCGGTTTCAGACGCTCACATGAATGTTTAAGCATATCATGTAACTCTACTTGTACCCCAGATGAAGGTGCCGTGACTCCTATGGTTGCATCTCTTTCTAAAAATGGGTATTTAATCATATGCATCCCCCTTAATTCACATTATTTTATTAAATTTAGTCGAACAATAACTATTTTCTACTGAAACTAAACTGCACCGTTAGCCATCCATGTAGCGCAAAATCGGCGCTACACCACAGAGAATGAAAATGTGAAAATCGGGTATAGGATACTACGGCTGGGAGAGGAAGGTC